>JAEXRL010000023.1 GCA_023440825.1 Pseudomonadota bacterium
GGCGTGATCACCGGTATTGTGGTGGCGATGTTGGCAGGTCTTGTCACTCGTTTGACGCCCTTACGGGAAGATGCCAGTTTTGCGGCGTTTTATCTGGTTTCGCTGGGCTTGGGGGTCTTATTGGTCTCGATACGAGGATCTAATATGGACTTAATCCATGTGCTGTTTGGTACGGTGCTGGGTCTGGATGACGACTCGCTTTTGTTAGTAACCAGCGCCAGTACTCTGAGCCTGGTCGTGTTGGCGCTGATTTATCGCCCTTTGGTGCTGGAGTGTCTGGATCCGGTGTTTTTACGCACCCAGCGCGGTCGGGGCTCATTGGCGCACATGGGTTTTTTATTGCTGCTAGTGATCACCTTAGTGGCCGGATTTCAGGTTTTAGGCACGTTGATGGTGGTTGGCATCATGATGCTGCCAGCCGCATCGGCTCGCTTTTGGGTACATTCTGTGGGCAGTCAGATGACGGTAGCAGCCTTGCTGGGCATGGTCAGTGCATACGCTGGCTTATTGTTCTCTTATCACTACGACGTTCCTGCCTCGCCTGCCATTATTCTGGCGGCCGGTTTGTTTTACTTTTTGTCTCTAGGCTTCGGTCCGCATGGTGGCTTGTATCGAGCCATATCGGCCATGCGGAGCCGACGCCGTCGTTTGACTTCTAAGTTGGAGCAAGAATGATGTCTACACAAGCACCTTCACGTTTCGTTCGTACGGCTTTGTTTCTGGCAGTAGCGACAATGTCGGGAGTGGTCTGCGCGCAAGCCACAGAACCTTTGCGGGTGGTATCCAGCTTTTCTATCTTGAGCGATATGGTCAAGGAAGTAGGTGGCGATAAGATTGAGTTAAGCACGATTGTCGGACGGAATGCGGATGCGCATACTTTTGAGCCTACCCCTGGTGATGCCAAGGCGTTAACGCATGCCCAGTTGCTGATTTTAAATGGTCTGGAGTTCGAGGCGTGGCTGCCTCGCTTGGTAAAGTCAGCGGGCTACCAAGGGCCACAGTTGGTGGCGACAGAAGGTATTACACCCTTGGATTTTGATCATGCTGATCACGACCACGACCACGACCACGACCACGACCATAGCCATAATCGCGATCATGGCCATGAGCACGGTCATGAACAAAAACAGACACAAGCGGCTGCGGTGCAGGCGCATAGTCATGCGCACGGCGATCACGACCCACATGCTTGGCAAAGCTTGGAGCTTGCACAGGTATATGTGGCAAATATCGCTAAGGGATTGGCTAGTGTCGATCCTGCTAATGCTGATTACTATCAAACCCGTGCACAGGATTATGCCCAGCGCATACAAAGCCTGAATCAAGATTTGCGGACCAAGTTTGCTTCCTTACCGCAACACAAACGTAAAGTGATTACCTCGCATGATGCGTTCACGTATTTTGGTAAAGCGTACGATGTGGAGTTTTTGCCATTGTTAGGGGTATCCAATATGGCGGAGCCTTCGGCAAAGGAAATGGCCAAACTGATTGAGCAGGCTCGTGAACAGAATATTGCTGCTATTTTTACTGAGAACGTAGTCAGTCCCAAGCTGGCCGAACAGATGGCTAGGGAAGTGGGTGTGATAGTCGGGGGCGTGATTTATTCTGATGCCTTGGGCCCTAAAGGGGGCGGGGCGGATACCTACCTAGGTATGGTGAAGTGGAATGCGCAGCAGTTACTGGACGCCTTACAGCCTTAATCTGTTTTTTTGCGCCGGGCCCTGGGATGGGCCTGGTCGTAGACCTGAGCCAGGTGCTGAAAGTCCAGTCGCGTGTAAATTTGTGTGGTAGCAATATTGCTGTGTCCCAGCAGCTCTTGTACTGCGCGTAGATCTTGTGACGATTGCAATAAATGGCTGGCAAAGCTATGGCGCAAACTATGTGGGTGTACATGCACGGGCAAATTTGCTTGCTGCGCCATATGAGCGAGTTGCTGCTGAACGATACGTGGATGAATTCTGCCCCCTCTGGCTCCCAGAAACAATGCAGCCCTAGCGTCTTCAGTGGCTTGCTGGCCAGTAAGCTGGCAACGTGCCTGTAGCCATTGTTCGGTAGCGAGCAGGGCTTTACGGCCTATAGGTAAGCTGCGTCGCTTACCGCCCTTACCACTCACCAGCAGTTCTTGGGCGTCCAGCACCAGCCAGCTTTGTGACTCGTAGTGCGGCGTTTTACGGTAGTGGGTATCTAGACTGACTAGCTCAGACAAACGCAAACCGCAGGAGTAAAACAGCTCGAACATGGCTTGATCGCGCTTTGCTTGGGCGTGATCGGGAGCTGCTAGGCCTGGGCGATCCAGCAGTGCTTGTGTTTGGTCTATGGATAAAGCTTTGGGTAAAGAGTTAGGCTTGCGCGGTGCTTTTAAGGTGCTGGCTGGGTTGCGCGGCCAATGTAGCAGTAGGCTACGCCACTGATAGTAGCTGCGCCAGGCAGATAATATACGCGCTACGCTACGTGCTGCCATGCCATTTTGGTGCAGGCGTGCTAACGCCTGCCGTAGCTGCGCTTCTTGAAGAGCGTCGGGATGCTGATCTGGAAATGCATGGAGCAGGTGGCGCACATCGCGGCGATAATTGTCCAGAGTATGGGGCGAGTAGCGCTTATCCTGCTCTAAGTGCGTGAGCCATTCCTGGACACTTTCTGGTAGAGAGGGCTTACTCGCTGTGTCCATGCTCGTCTAGCGTCAAACGCTGTAGTGCAGCACGGCAACTCAAGCCAATCTGTGCCAGGAAATTTGTGTCCATATCGCGTGTGAAGCGCGTGGCGTCGTGGGCACCTAATAGCAACACACCTTGCAAGCCATTACTGACAGTGATGGGGACAATGGCTACGGAGAGGCAGGATTGCTGTAAGTCGTGCCAGATGCTTTCTGAACGGGCCGGGCCACAATAAATCTCGGGATGCTGTTTCAGGTAATCGCTCAGTTCGGTATGAGGCGTTTGTTGGCTCCAAACTTTTAGCTGGCACAAAGACAGTTCAAAAACGGTTTGTAGACTCGTGCTGATCAGGTTTGGTAACTGCTGGGCATCTGGTTCGGCCAGCATGTCGCAATACCATTTATGCAATAACTTGTTGATGTTTTCGTTGCGTCTGGCATTGTGAAGTAGGGTAGCCAGTTGTTTATCCAAGAGTTTGTTTTTATCGCGTAGCAGTAAGATTTGCCGCTCGCCCAAAGATATCACACGCCCCTGCTGCGGGTGAGGCACTGCCATATGGGCAAATACATCAGCATATTGCTGAAAAAAATCGGGGTGTAAGCGGAGAAACTCGGCCACGTCGGCAGCATTCAGTTGTTGGGGAGTGGTGTCCATGATGGGGCGATTTCCTTGTGACAAGATTAGGCCTTCAGGCTACGTATATCAATTTGGCCCGTGAACACGGTAGTGACTGGGCCGCTCATGGTAAGACGAGTGCCATCCCATTGTACGCATAGTGTGCCGCCCTTCGTTTGCACTTGTACTGGGCTTTGCAGTAAATGGCGGCGTATTCCCGACAATACAGCAGCACAGGCTCCCGTGCCGCAAGCTAGCGTTTCACCGGCTCCACGTTCGTAGACGCGTAACCGTATATGATGCGGATCGAGTACCTGCATAAAGCCTACATTGACCTTGTGCTTAAAGCGGGGGTGGGCTTCCAGTGCAGGCCCCAATGTGGCGACTGGAGCGGTCGCTACATCGGCAACCCGGATCACGGCATGGGGGTTGGAGATAGACACTAGGGCAAGCTGCTGGCTAGCCAGATGCGGCGCTGCCTGAAGCTCCCAGAGTGTCTCTTGAGCTTCTTGGTGCGTAAGTAGCCCGTGGTGCTCAAAGTGTACGGCCTCTGGGCCAAAAGCGACCTGCCCCATATCTACCCATACGCCCTGTTCGGCTGTGTCGTGCAAGTGGAGTAGGCCAGTACGTATTTCCGCGATTAAAGGGTTAGCGTCCGAGAGTTGTTGCTCGTGCACGAATCGCACAAAACAGCGTGCTCCGTTACCACAGTGCTCAACTTCTTCGCCACTGGCATTAAAAATACGATAGCGAAAATGCGCCTCAGGATGCTGGCTAGGTTCCACCAATAAAATTTGGTCGGCCCCGATACCCAGGTGTCGATTGGCCAGGGTCCGAGCCCGCTCAGCGGTGAGCGTGATGGTTTGACGTACGCCGTCTAGAACAATGAAGTCGTTGCCTGCTCCGTGCATTTTGCTGAACGACCAGATTTCGCCTGAGGGGAGTGTATGAGCCATATTAGTAGATGCGTGGTTCGCCCTCTGGGCGTGTTTTAAAGCGCCTGTGTACCCAGTAGTATTGGGTAGGATCTACTCGTATGCAATCTTCAATGAGTCGGTTTAGGCGTGCTGTAGCCGCTTCGAGGTCCTCGCCGGGGAAATCATCCAAGGCGGGCATGACTTCAGTGGTGTAGCGTCCTGTGTCCAGGTTAAGCCGGCCAATGACCGGAATGATTACGGCGTCCTGGTGTGCTGCGATTTGGGCGGTGGTAAGGAGCGTAGCGGCAGGCACGCCAAAGAAGGGAACAAAAACACTGCCTTCGCGACCAAAGTCCATATCGGGCAGATAAAACACCGGGTTCCCGGCTCGCAGGGTTCGGATCATCTGCCGCATGCCTTTTTTTCTGTCCATCAGAGGATGGCTGGCAAAGCGGCTGCGGCCTTCGTAAATTAGACGGTCTACGTCGGGATCGGATTGGCGGGCAAAAAAGCAGGCCAGCGGGTCGATGGACATGGAGAGTCGGGTGCCTACGGCGTCCATGCTGATGAAGTGAGGGACAAGCAGCAAAATACGTTTTTTTTCTGCCAGAGCCTCTTCGATGTGGTGCAGCCCTTGGAGCTCTACGGTATTGAGTATGGTGGACTCAAGGCCGAACCAGAGCAGTCCACGGTCAATGAGCGACTGGCCTAGCAAGCGGAAATGACGTTTTTGCCAAGCGTCACGAGTGTCTTGATCGACTTCAGGAAAGCACAGCTCTAGGTTGGTTTGTACGATACGCGCCCTGCGACGGGCCAGACGTGGAATGAGCCAGCCCACTGTTGCCCCCCAGCGCAAACGTGACTTCACGGAGGTGCGTCCGAAGTAGTGGAACAGTTGTTTAAGTAGGGTGTATTTATTGAGCTTCATGGTTTTGTGCTTCTGGGATGGGCGGGGCGTCGTGCGGAACCTTATAGCGGTTGTAGCTCCAGAGGTATTGTGCCGGAAAACGGCGTATGAGTGACTCCATAGACTGATTGATCAGCGTGGCCATGGCGGTAGCGTCCTGGGGGTAGGGCTCAGGCAGACGCAGATAATGTAAGCGCCAGCCCTGACCATGGGGTAAGCGCTCGCCCGCGGTCAGTACAACGGGTACGTTCGCTTGCAAGGCTAGTTTGCCTGCAAGTGTCATGGTAAGAGCGGGGCGCTTAAAAAACGGTGCCCACGTGCCGTCTCCGCCGCTAGGAACTTGGTCGGGCAGCATGCCCACTGCCCGATTTTGGCGTAAGGCTTTCACAAACTCCCGTACGCCTCGCAGGTTGGCTGGCACTGCGTGCAGCTGGGGGAGTTCTCGCGCGGCGATCATGGCTGGCTCAAGAAAGGCTTGGCGTGGCGGGCGAAACATAACAGTTAAGGGCCCGTGCTGAAGTAAAAAACGAGCGGTAATTTCAAAACAGCCCAGATGGGGGGTCAAGTACAAAATGCCCCGGTTTTCAGCCAGCGCTTCTTGCACTATATGTGTCTCGTCGCTGTGGCAACGCCGCAAACAGTCGTCCGTGCGTAGCCACACTTTTGGGGTTTCCATGATCATAGCCCCTGTTTGTGCGGCCGCCTGACGAAAAAAAGCAGGCTCAAAATAGCCGGCCTGCCTGCAGTTGGTTTGCAGACGTTGACGGTATTTACCGGGAAATGCGTACACAAGCAAGCCGATAGCCTGCCCAATGCGGTGCAGCACAGATAAAGGTAGACGGGCAATTAGTCGCAATAATGCCAGCAACATGGGCCTCGGCACTCCGAATTTAGTGGTTACTCTTAAACTAAACGTTATTTTCGCTTAAAATGCATTGTATCGCTGAGTTAAACGACAACTTGCGGAGCGATGGGGATACCCCGTAAATACCGCTAAAGCGTCGCGCCCTGTATCGACTTTGAATTACGTTGGTGATCCCGAGGTGCAACGCCATTTTTAATTAAATTCAGCCTGTACACTATGCAGGCGTGTAAAGGTGCACCATGGTGACTAACAACGACTTTCTATTTACTTCCGAGTCTGTATCCGAAGGTCATCCAGACAAAGTGGCGGATCAAATTTCCGACGCTATGCTAGATGCTATTTTTACTCAGGATCCTCAGGCACGGGTCGCGGCCGAAACCTTGTGCAACACGGGTCTGATTGTACTGGCAGGTGAAATTACTACCACTGCCAATGTGGACTATATACAAGTAGCGCGAGATACGATAAAAAAAATTGGTTACGACAATGGCGATTACGGCATTGATTACAAGTCTTGCGCGGTGCTGGTTGCTTACGACAAGCAGTCGCCCGATATCGCTCAGGGCGTGGATCGCGATGAGGCTGATATCTTGGACCAGGGGGCGGGTGATCAGGGTTTGATGTTTGGCTATGCCTGCGATGAGACGCCTGATCTGATGCCAGCACCGATCTGGTATGCACACAGGCTGGTGCAGCGTCAAAGCGAACTACGCAAAGATGGTCGTTTAAGCTGGCTGCGCCCAGATGCCAAGTCGCAGGTTACTTTCCGGTATGTAGATGGGCGTCCAGTTGAAATCGATACCGTTGTGCTGTCTACCCAGCATGCGCCTGAGATTTCTCAGGACGATATCCGTGACGCTGTCATCGAGCACATCATTAAGCCCAGTATTCCTGAAGAGCTTTTAACGGCAAAGACGCGCTTTTTGGTGAATCCCACCGGTAAGTTTGTGATCGGCGGCCCGCAGGGGGATTGTGGCTTAACTGGTCGTAAAATTGTAGTGGACACCTACGGTGGTGCCTGCCCACATGGTGGCGGTGCATTTTCGGGTAAGGATCCTTCCAAAGTAGACCGTTCTGCCGCGTATGCCGCACGCTATGTCGCTAAAAACATTGTGGCGGCTGGCTTGGCTAGGCAGTGTCAGGTACAACTGAGTTACGCGATTGGTGTGGCAGAACCTATTAATATCACTGTCTACACAGAAGGCACAGGTGTGATTCCCGACGAGCAGATTGCCGTTTTGGTACGTGAGCATTTCGATTTGCGTCCCAAAGGGATAATTAATATGCTGGATCTATTGCGCCCTATCTATACTAAAACAGCGGCTTATGGGCACTTTGGCCGTAATGAGCCAGAGTTCAGTTGGGAAGCGACGGACAAAGCACATTTGTTACGCCAGTCTATCTAGTTTGTGATTGTTTTCTCGGGGGCTGAAATCCTGCATTAGGGTTTCGGCCTTTTTTTTCATGTCCACTTGTTTGCAAGGTTAAGTGCCCGTAGCAAAAGGTGGGATGCTATGATGAATTTATGTCTAGAGTATTGCTTTCCTCCCTGCCCACTGCGGGTGAAGATCATAAGGTCACACGGCGTGATTCGCCATGTGTGGCAGTATGTTCTACCCTTTACGATGATATTTGTCGTGGTTGCGGACGTACGGCCATGGAGGTAGCAAACTGGGTATTCATGTCGCAAGACGACAAAGACCTGATTTGGGCACGTATTAGTGCACAGGGTTACCCACGCCGTAATAAGTACTAAGTCTAAAAATATTCTCGGTGTAGCCGATGATATTCAGTGACGAAACGAGTACAATACGAAACTATTATTTCCACCGCACCTGAGGGGCGTTGCGACAAATCTATACTGATTTGCCAGGCTCAGGTCGCGTCAAGGTTAAAACCTGTATAAACGACGCTCGCCTTACTTGCATAGCAGGCTGACGGCGGGTGTTACATCTCTGACAGTCTGTGTGCCGTTTTACCGGAGCTCAAACTGTGACGACTTTTTCCGATTATAAAATTGCGGATATCTCTCTGGCCGACTGGGGTCGCCGAGAGTTGGCTATTGCCGAAACTGAAATGCCAGGCCTGATGGCTACACGTGAAGAGTACGCGGCGTCGCAACCGTTAAAAGGGGCGCGTATAGCAGGTAGTCTGCACATGACCATACAGACAGCCGTTTTAATTGAAACCTTGGTGGCGCTTGGGGCAGAGGTGCGTTGGGCCTCATGCAATATATTCTCGACTCAGGACCACGCCGCTGCTGCGATTGCTGCGCGCAATATTCCGGTTTTTGCCGTAAAGGGTGAAACACTGGCCGAGTACTGGGAGTATGCACACGAAATCTTTAACTGGCCTGGCGAGCAAGCCAATATGATCCTGGATGATGGGGGCGATGCCACGTTGTTGCTGCACTTGGGCTCCGAGGCCGAGCAAGACATTAGTGTGCTGGACAACCCAGGCAGCGAAGAGGAAACCGCCTTATATGCATCGATTCGTGAGCGTTTGAGCACGGATGCCACATGGTACTCCACGCGTCTGGCTCAAATTCAGGGAGTGACGGAAGAGACCACCACTGGCGTGCAGCGTCTCTACCAGATGGCACGTAAAGGTGAGTTGGCTTTTCCCGCTATTAACGTAAACGACTCAGTCACCAAGTCCAAGTTTGATAACCTGTATGGTTGCCGTGAGTCGCTCGTGGATGGAATTAAGCGTGCTACAGATGTGATGGTGGCGGGTAAGATTGCAGTGGTATGTGGTTTTGGCGATGTGGGCAAGGGGTGTGCTCAAGCTTTGGTGGCCTTGCGTGCCCAAGTTTGGGTCACCGAGGTAGACCCAATTTGCGCCTTGCAAGCCTCTATGGAAGGCTATCGCGTAGTGACGATGGAAGAGGCGGCAGATAAAGCGGATATCTTTGTTACCGCCACCGGCAATTATCACGTCATTGATCGCTCGCACATGGAGCGCATGAAGGATCAGGCCATCGTGTGTAATATTGGCCACTTTGACAATGAGATTGACGTGGCTTCCTTGGCCGACCTGGAGTGGGAAGAAATTAAACCTCAGGTAGATCACGTTATTTTCCCTGATGGTAAGCGCATCATTCTGTTGGCTCAAGGGCGCCTTGTTAACCTGGGTTGCGCCACAGGTCATCCATCTTTTGTCATGTCTGCATCATTTACTAACCAAACGATTGCTCAGATTGAGTTATTTACGCGCGGCGAGCAATACGAAACGGGTAAAGTATATGTATTGCCTAAACATCTGGACGAGAAGGTCGCTCGCTTGCACTTGAGCAAATTGGGCGTAAACCTGACCACCCTGACACAGGAACAGGCTGATTACATTAATGTGCCTGTGCAAGGACCGTTTAAGGCAGAGCACTACCGTTACTAAACGAATGGGTGCCAATCGGCACCTTTATTTAGGAGTCCTACCATGTCTTTACTGCTTATCTGGATCTTAAACGCGGTTGCCTTATTGATCGTGGCGTATGTTTTGCCCGGCATTACGGTGGCTTCGTTTGGCTCGGCGTTAATTGCTGCGGTTATTTTAGGTTTGTTGAATGCCTTGGTTAAGCCAGTACTGCTTGTACTGACCTTACCGATTACCGTGGTGACATTGGGTCTGTTCTTGTTTGTTCTGAACGCTCTGGTGTTCTGGCTGGCCGGATCCATTATTAAGGGCTTTACCGTAAATGGATTTTGGTGGGCAGTGCTGGGGGCCATTGTGTATAGCCTGGTTTCCGGCTTCTTAAGTGGGTTAATTCAAAAATGATCCAGAAGCAGACGCTGAGTCTGGAGTTTTTCCCGCCGCGAGATGCGGCGGCACAGGAAAAACTGGTGCACTCAGCGAAGACCTTGCAGGGTTTGAACCCTGCTTATGTCAGTGTGACGTTCGGAGCGGGTGGTTCCACCCGCTCTGGCACAGCAGATACGGTACGTATACTGCAAAAATTGGGGTTTGAGGTTGCGCCGCACTTATCCTGTGTTGGGGCTGAGCGTGACGAGCTGGCTCGACTCCTTGATGAGTACCGGGCGGCAGGTGTACGTCGACTGGTGGCTCTACGCGGTGACTTGCCATCGGGTATGGGCGGCATGACGGGTGAGTTGCGTTATGCCAGTGATCTCGTGCGTTTTATTCGCGAGCGTTCTGGTCATGACTTTCATTTAGAGGTAGCAGCTTACCCAGAAATGCACCCTCAGGCAGATAGTTTTGAGCAGGATGTCGAGCATTTTGTGCAAAAAGTACAGGCAGGTGCCAATGGTGCGATCACTCAGTATTTTTTCAATGCGCAGGCCTACTTTGATTTTGTCGAGAGGGTGCAGGCCAAAGGCATAGATATTCCGATTACGCCAGGTATTATGCCCATTACCAACTCCACGCAGTTGTTACGCTTTTCCACCATGTGTGGGGCCGATGTGCCGCGCTGGATACGTCAGCGATTAGCTGATTTTGGTGACGACAGGGCATCTATTCGTGCATTTGGAATCGATGTAATTGCTCGTTTGTGCCAGGATCTGCTGGACGGTGGCGCACCAGGATTGCATATGTACACCTTGAACGGAGTAGAGGCGAGCCAAGCTATTGTTCCTGCTCTGAGCTGGAAGTAATGTGTGCTGGATAGGCAAGTGGCGGGATCGGCATACTGATCCCGCTATGTGCCAAGCCTTGTGGCTTTAGAGTTCGGTGGCGGGTACTGCCCAGCCTTTATCAGTCAGTATGGTGTCCAGACGCTGATCGTGGGCAGCAGGCTGATAGTCAGTATCGCTTAGGTCGCCGACCGCCCAAGCAATTCCCACCGCGGTGAATGGGTGTTGCTGAGCACGCCAGTGCGCTAGTGTGCGGTCGTAGTATCCTTTGCCGTAGCCCAGCCTGTCGCCTTGGCGGGTAAATCCTAGTGTAGGCACCAGTACGATATCGGGTAGGCTACTTGCCAGTTCAGATTGCGGTATTGGGATGCCGTATTGACCCGTTTCCATCGGGGTGTCGGGTGTCCACAAGCGAAACTGCAAAGGAGCGTCCTCTGTTTCTACGACCGGTAAGGAAATTTGCAGGCCTTCTTCCTCGACCCACTGGGTCAGTAAAGGTAGTAAGTCAGGCTCTGCGGGCATAGGCCAAAAAGCGGCAATATGCTGGGGGCCGGTTTTTCCCTGTTGTTGTAGGCGGGTGCGATTAGTGGCTAGCCAAGTAAATAAGCGACCGCGAATCAGTAGTCCCCCGCGATTGGTTTCTATAGATGCTTGTTGAGAGCGCAGGTCTTTTAGTCGCTTGCGCAGCTCGTCTGCGTTATGCTTTACGTTCTGATTCATGGTGTACTTTATGGGCCTGGAAACAATGGTAATTAAACAGCAACAGTATGGGGTAATACGGGAGCAGGGGCGAGGTTGGTCGCGAAAGGCCGCAATTAGCGCCCTATTGCTGACATCGTTTAGCTTGTTTGCCTGCGCTTCTGCTCATACGCCTGAAAACCAGGCGCCAATAAAGAGTGTAGCCGCAATCGCTACACAAGCCCAAACGACAGACACTCGTCCTGCTTTGGTACCTGTGCGTCGCTGGGACAGTGTGCCGGCGGTGCCAAATGTAGCGCGCGATGCCTTGATTGAAGCACGCGAGGCGACGAACAAAAAACGTTGGGCAGAGCTGGAAAGGTTGGTCAGACCCGCCAGTGCAGACCCTGTGCTGGGGGGCTATGCCCAGTATTGGCAGTTGCGTCGTGTTTTGCAAGACCCAACGCTTAGTATCCCGCGTGATGAGTTAGGGCTGTTTCTGGCCAGCAATGAAGATGAGTATTTAGCGAACCGTTTAAAATCTGACTGGGTTTTGGCGGCAGCACGACAGTCTGACTTTGAGCAGATCAAGCGATTGTGGCCGGTAGAGCGACCAAGCTCACAAGTGCGTTGCGCGTATTTACATGCCCAGCATGTAACTGGTCAAACTGTACAGGCTTCTGAGTTTTTGGACGCGTTTAGCGCGGGTCAGGCTTGCTGGTCTGCATTGGATCAGTTCTACAGTAGCGGGGTGGTCAGTTTCGCTCAGGTGAGTGATCTGATGCGTAATGCGCTAGAGTCCGCTCGCACAGCCGAAGCTCGCCGCTTGGCAGCCGTAATTTTTGATGGGGCACAAATGCGTGCTTATACGGCGCTTATGGCTGACCCGCGTAAGTGGTTAAATACGCAAAGCACAGCAAAGGGGCAGGGGCAAGCCGAGTTGATTACCTTGGCTCTGTCACGTTTGGGACGTGCAGATAGGGCGGCAAATGCCAAGTATATCGAGCAACAGTGGGCAAAAGCTTTGCCCACTGCGAATCTGGATTGGGTGTGGGGACAGTTTGGCCTAATCAGTGCTTTACGGGTCGAATCGGATGCTGCACGCTGGTATCGCAAAGCCGGTAGTACTCCCATGACAGATTACAACCACGCATGGCGCGTGCGCGCCGAATTGCGTGAAAGTTCGATTAACTGGCAGCAGGTGCAGGCCGCCATCGATAAAATGGGGGCGGCACAGCGCGCTGAGCCCGTATGGGTGTACTGGCATGCCCGTGCTTTGCAGGCGCAGGGTCAAACAGAGCAGGCACGCGCCCAGTTTGAGTCTATTACCGGAGATCTGAATTTTTACGGTCAACTGGCGATTGAGGAGTTAGGGCGTACCCCTGCCTTGCCTCCGGCTCCCAGTCCGATTAGTGCTGCAGAAATGCAAGATATTCGCACGCATGCCGGTTTACAAAGGGCGATTGAGCTGTTCAAGCTAGGCTGGCGTCCTGAGGCAGTAGGTGAGTGGGCTTTTGCCCTGCGCGGCATGAACGACAGGCAACTGCGGGCAGCGGCTGAATTAGCACGTGAAAATCAGATTTATGATCGGGTAGTGAATACGTCTATGCTGACCAAGCACGAGGTGGATTTCACACAGCGTTTTATTGCACCGTTCGAAGGACGAGTAGCGTCTCAGGCGCGTACTATTTCCCTAGATCCTGCTTGGGTATATGGATTGATACGCCAGGAATCGCGTTTTATTACGGACGCCCGTTCAGGTGTGGGTGCCTCAGGCTTAATGCAGTTAATGCCCGATACTGCACGTCATGTGGCCAAGCGCATCAATATGCCAGGGTTCACGTTAAGCCAAGTCAATGATTTCGAGGTGAATACAATACTGGGCACGAACTATTTGAATATGGTGTTGCAGCAACTGGACGGTTCACAAGTGTTGGCGTCAGCCGGCTATAACGCAGGGCCAGGGCGTCCGATTAACTGGCGCTCTCGTTTGAGTGGGCCGGTAGAAGGGGCTATTTTTGCGGAAACCATTCCTTTTACCGAGACGCGCTTATACGTGAAAAACGTGTTGTCGAATGCCACGTACTATTCCATGATGTTTAGTGGTCAGCCGCAATCGTTGAAGCAGCGTTTGGGCACTGTGGCACCAAAATAAGTCTAGTTTATTGCCTATGCACGATTTAAGTGAACGACAACAGCAGGCTTTGCAGCAACTTATTGGTGCTGCTGATCTTGCAGACCCATTACTGCACGGCTTAAATGCTTACGTGGTGGGCGGGGCAGTGCGTGATGCTTTGCTTGGGCTGGAGGCGGGTGATCGCGACTGGGTAGTGGTGGGAGCCAGCCCTGATGATCTTGCTCAGCGCGGTTTCATACCAGTAGGTGGCGACTTTCCTGTGTTTTTGCACCCGCGTAGCAAAGAGGAATTTGCCTTGGCGCGTACCGAGCGTAAGTCTGGCAAGGGCTATAAGGGGTTCACCTTTTACACAGGTACTGATGTCTCGCTGAGTGAGGATTTACAGCGGCGTGACTTGACGATTAATGCTTTGGCACTGGGGCTGGATGGTCGTTTGCATGACCCCTTGGGGGCTTGGACGGATATTGAGCAGCGCTGTTTACGTCATGTGGGCGCCGCGTTTAGTGAAGATCCGGTACGACTCTTACGGTTAGCACGTTTTGCGGCACGCTTTGTCGAGTTTTCGATTGCTCCCGAAACGTTGCTAATGGCACAGCAGCTTGCCTCCTCAGGCGAGCTGGATGCATTGGTGCCCGAGCGCGTGTGGCAAGAGTTTGCCAAAGGTTTGCAAACCGGATCGCCGGGGCGCATGTTACAGGTTTTGCAGCATACGCAGGCCCTAGCGCATATCGTGCCTGCATTGCGCTATATTCCAGAGTTGGATGCGGTCTTGGCCTGGGCCAGTTTGCACCAGTTGCCATTGGCCAGTCGCTATGCCTTGCTGTGCTCACAGTCGGTGCTGCTTGAGGCAGTAGCCAAGGCCTTGCGTAGCCCACGCGAAGCTCAAGACATGGCTAGATTATTGCAGTTACTGGTGCGCAGTCCAGCGTTGGCGGCTCAGTCTGGCCCTGATGAGTGGCTGGATCTGCTGGAGCAATGCGATGCCTTGCGTAGGCCGGAGCGATTTACTCAGCTATTGGCAGCGGCACAAGGCTTGCTTCGTCTAGACCCGGAGGTGTGGCAGCAGCGCTTGCATTGCATACGCTCCGTGGATGCAGCGGCGATTGTACAAGTGTATAAAAATCAGGGGGCACAAATTAAAGCCGCTTTACGCCATGCACGTTTGCAGAGCCTGGCGTAAAGGAATGGGTTTATAAACGGTCGCGACGATCGCCACTGATAAACCCAATTAAGGGGGGATCTATGTTTCGCCCTATAGCGAGTACTTTGAAAAGCTCCCCCATTTCCGCTTCGGACAAGAGCTTTTGTGCCTGTGATATTTGCTGATTCCAGGCGATAGCTGTCGCGCTGTCGTCGCGCTGTGCTGGATCTGGACTATTGGCAGCCAGTAAGCCCGGTAGCCCGCAGTTCATCAGAAAGCGTGCCTGCGAGGTATAACCTAGTACGTCTAGTCCAGCATCAAGAGCAGCATCGGCCATAGCGGTGAAATCAATGTGTGTGGTGATATCTTGCATGCCCGCTAAAACTAAAGGCTGGGCGTGTGCCATATGCCGGAAGTGGCACATCAGCGTGCCCTCTGAGCGTTGCACATGATAGAACTCTCGTTGAGGGAAGCCGTAGTCAATGAGTAAGGCGGCGCCTTGCTGCAACCATTCGCCCATGCTGCGAATCCAGGCTTCGGCATTTAGGTTCAGCTCGGACTGATAAGCAGGTAACTGTGGTACACGCTCTCGAACCAGTTGTTCCAGGTGCTCGGGAGCAGGGCGGGCAGCCAGTACAAAAGGGGCTGGCAAGCCGGCTGCTATGTCGGCACTGGCGTGTTGTACACCCAGCTCCATAATGTTCAGGTCCTCATCGATATGGAACAGGGCTGCGGGCATGGCATCCAGCACTTCGTTTGCCACCACGCAGCCACTGAATTGGCTGGGTAATTCGTCTAACCATTCGATGTTGGCGTGTAGGTCGGCTAAGAGGGCGTGTTGACGCTGGCGCAGATCCGGTGAGAGTTCTAGAATTTGATAGTGTGGCTCCACGCCTGCCGCACGTAGTGCAGGAATCAGGGCGGCCGCTAAGGCACCGCTGCCAGCACCGAACTCTAGCACGGTGGTACTGCTGGACTGTTGCAGTATTTGTAAAATTTGTTTAGCCAGAGTTTGGCCAAATAAGGGGCTGAGCTCGGGCGCCGTGGTGAAGTCACCGGTAGGTGAGCTACCACCGAACTTGGTGCTGCCTGCTGTGTAGTACCCCAGACCTGGTGCATACAGCGCTGCTTGCATCCATTGGTCAAACGGTAAAAAACCATGCGCTGCATCGATTTGTGTTTGCAAATACTGATGCACGTGAGCCTGATGCTCGAGCAAGGAAGCCGATAAGGGAGGGAGTCCGTGCGGTAGGGAGGGTACAGCCAGTACAGTCATAGTTTACTCGGTGGGGTCATCCGGGGGTTGCCGCTTGTTGGCCTGAGAAAGCTGGTGCAGGCTGCGCAGCATACCAACGAGCATGCCGATCAGTATGGCACTGATTAGGGCCAGTATAAAATTGCCGATCACAATCCATAACGGCAGGCAGAGTACGGCCATCAGCAACAAGGGTTTTTGCAGCAAGGCTTTCATAAAAACAAGCAAATAATTCGAACAATGGTCTAATTGTACTGTAAGCCGTCTGCTGGGCGAGATGCCAGGTACAGGCGATCACAGAGTTTTTGGTATTGGATGGGATGAGTAATGACGGCATTAGTACCGGTCAGTGAATGGGTAAGACGCTGGAGTCATTTATTGCCTGTGCCCGGCACAGTTCTGGACGTAGCCTGTGGTAAGGGGCGACATGTACGCTGGTTCGCTCAGCGTGGTCATGTGGTCGTGGGGGTAGATCGGGATCCGGAGGCGGTGCTTGCCGCTTCGCCGTATGGCGAGATTGTGCAAGCGGATATTGAAAATGGGCCATGGCCTTTTAGTGGCCGCCGTTTTAATGCAGTAGTAGTGTGTAATTATTTGTGGCGCCCATTATGGCCGACCTTGCTGGATAGCCTGGAGCCTGGCGGCATTCTGGTATATGAAACTTTTGCTAGCGGCAATGAGCGTTACGGCAGGCCGAGTAACCCCGACTTCTTGTTGCAAGCCGGCGAACTGCTGGAGCGCTGTCAGGGGCTAGAAGTAATTGCTTATCAGCAAGGGATACTCCCTGAGCCGGAGCGTGTGGTGCAGCGCATAGTGGCGCGCCGCCCAGATGGTTGCTCATATGCTATGCCTCTGTGTTCCTGAGCAACTTAGCCGTTGAGACTTTTATAGAGCAATACGATGGCTACTGTGGCGGTGAGCACAGAAAATCCGGTTTGCAGAGTTTGAGCAGGAATGCGAGCAGCGCTTAGGCGTCCGATCAGCATGCCTACTAAGGCAGCGCCTATAAATAGCCAGCCGGTCTGGGGAATGAGCACACCGTGACTGAGGGCGACCGCAGCGCCACTTAGGGAGACCAGTGCGATCAGCAGTAGTGATGTGGCAACGATGCTATGCATGGTGAGATTGCTATAGCGGCGCAAGGACGGCACGATTAAAAACCCACCACCTACTCCCAGCATGCCAGAAAACAAGCCGGTACAGGCTCCAATGCTTGCCAGCGTGGCGCTGCTACGTACTGTCCAGAACAGACGCCCTGTTTTGGGATTTACAGAGCAAGGCTTAATTTGCTCAGCCGCAGTGCTTGCTGTTTTACGCCACATTTTGCTGGCAATCCATAACATAAGCACAGCAAAGGCAAACAGCAGATAGCGCTCGGGCAGTTCTTGACCTAGCCATAAGCCCAGCTTGGTGCAAAGTGCACCAATAGCCGCCATGAATAAGGCGGCGCGATAGCGCACAATATGTTTATGCAATCCGTCCAGTGCACCTAGCAAGGCAGCGCTGCCTACGGCCAGCAAAGCGATGGGCGTGGCTTGACTAAGGCTAAAACCTAGGCCTAATACCAGAGCGGGAATAGCCAGAATACCGCCGCCGGCACCAGTGAGGCCTAAACTTAAGCCCGTCAATGCCCCCAAGAGTAGAGCGAGCATAGATCTTTTCTAAAAGTGGCGTCCGTCACACAGCGTGACGGACATTTCTTAATGTCTTTTAGAAATTAACATATACCTATAAGTGATAACAAGCGTTTTAGCCCGAATTTCGCAAGCCCGCCGCGATCCCGTTAATGGTGAGATGAATAACGTGTTCGCTATTTACGCTATTCGAGGCTTTTTTTCGTGATTTGCTATCGCTATCACGATAGCGACGCAAAAGCTCGACCTGTAAGTGGTTGAGCGGGTCAATGTAGGCGAAGCGTTCGGTTAGAGCATCTTGTAGTGCCTGGTCTTTGGCCAGCAGTTCATGCCCGCAGATCTTTTTGAACAAGGCCACGGTTAACTCGAATTCCGCTTTAATCTGCTCGAAGACGCGTTCGCGCAGGGCACTGTCTGCTACCAAGCCGGCATATTTGCTACCAATATCCAAATCGGTTTTAGCTAAAACCTGTTCCATATTGGAGAGCAGAGTGCGGAAGAACGGCCAGGACTGAGCCATGTCCTGTAGTTGCGTTAAACGCTTTTCTGGGGTGCTTTTATCGTCGCCAGTGCCATGCATTATGTACTCATTTAAGGCAGTACCCACTCCATACCAGCCAGGAATAGGCAAACGACACTGTGCCCAGGAAAAGCCCCAAGGTATGGCCCGTAAGTCTTGTATGGTTTGCGTGGTTTTACGCGAAGAAGGGCGCGAGCCTATATTGAGCTGGGCGATTTCCCGTATGGGTGTGGATTCAAAAAAGTACTGCTCAAAACCAGGGGTGTCATAGACTAGGTCACGATAGCTATGTTCTGCCTTGGCAGACATCCATGCCATGGCCTGACCGTATCGGCTAATGTGTGCCTCATCCGTGTGTGTTGCCTGCTTCGGGCTTGCTAGGCTGGCTTCAAGGGTGGCAGAGACGAATAGCTCCAGATGCCAATGGCCCACTTCCGCGTCTTTATAGCGGCTTTGAATCATTTCACCTTGCTCTGTGAGCCGAATTTGACCGTTCACGGTGCCGGGTGGCTGAGCCAAAATGGCGTCAAAGCTGGAGCCGCCTCCGCGCCCCACCGAGCCACCGCGGCCATGGAACAGGCGCAGGCGTATTTTGCGTCGACTGAATACTTGGGCAAAGTCTCGCTCTGCCTGATACAGCGTCCAGTTGGATGTCAGGTAACCACCGTCTTTATTGCTATCTGAATAGCCCAGCATAACTTCCTGCACACTGTCGTGTACATCGCGTAAACGATGCCGAATTTCTGGCAAATCCAGCCAGCGAGTCATGATTTCCGGACCACGTTCCAAGTCGGGTATGGTTTCAAACAAAGGCACTACCATCAGACCTTTTTCTTCGGGCTTTTTGGACTCGGGAACGATGAGGCCGGTTTCTTGTTGCAGTACCAGAACTTCTAGTAAGTCGCTCAGAGTCTCGGTATGCGAGACAATGCTTTGTTCAATAGCGCGTGCTCCAAAGCGTAGTCGACACTGGGCGGCCATACGCAAAATGGCCAGCTCTTTTTCCGTCTCTGCGCTGTAGCGGTACCAGGGAGATACCAAGGGGCGTTTGTTTTTAAGCTCTTGGCGTAGCAGGCTAATGCGATCTTCTTCATCCAGCTTGTGGTATTGCACCAACTGGCCTTTGTACTCGGTGCTGGCTACGCGGAACAGCTCGTCCAGTACGCGTTCGTGTACGTCGGAGCTTTGGCGTAAGTCCAGTGTGGCAAGGTGGAAACCAAACACTTCTACGGCCTGAATGAGAGGCTGTAGACGCAAGTCGGCGATGGGGCCACCGTAGTGCGCAGATAAAGAGTCAGCCACGGTTTGCAGGTCCGCTTGTAGCGCTTTGGGGCTGTTATAGGCTTGAGTTTGGTAAGTGTGACGATCGGCCAGTTGTCGGCCTAATAGTTGTACTGAGGTGGCGGCCAGACGTGCATAAATATGGATCAGGCTGCGACGATAGGGTTCGTCGACACGGTGTGGGGAGGGGTCTAGGCTGCTTTTGGATAATTGCAACAGCTCAGCACTGACTTCGGTCAGGCCATCAGATACAGAGATCTCTGTGGCGAGCGCTTTGACCTCTTGCAAGTAATGGCGTAAGGCATAGGCGCTTTGACGCTGTAGGGCTTCTTGCATGGTGTGCTGATCGACATTCGGATTGCCATCGCGATCTCCACCAATCCAGCTACCCATACGTAAAAAAGCGGGCAAGACCGGGGAGCTTTCAGCTAGGGCGGATTTTTGTGGTTTGCTCAGCAGTAGATCCAGATCTTTGTAAACACGGGGGATAGATGGCAAAAATGTGGTGTTGTAGTAGGCCAGCGCGTTATCAATTTCATCTAGTACAGTCAGTTTGTGCTCGCGCAGCATACGAGTTTGCCAGAGCAGGGCAACCAGACCATTTAGGTGTGCCTGTGCTTGATAACGTCCTTGTTCGTGCTGAGCGGTATCTAGCTTGCGTAATTGCTCGGCAATGGCCATATGTACGGCTAAGGTGCTTTGACGCTGCACTTCTGTTGGGTGTGCGGTCAAGACCGGCATAACACGGGCTTGTTGTAGATATCGACGGATACGATTGGGGCTTAGACCCTGATCCAGCAAGGCTTTTACGGCGTGTTGCAAGCTACCGGGTGTCTGCTCTGGGGGGGCTTGGTGGCGGCGGCGATTCTGGTCCCGATCTTCGGCAATATTGGATAGGTGTAAAAAGTAAGCGAAGGCCCTGGCCACTGAGCGAGCTTGGGTTGCGGACAGCTTGGGTATGCTTTTTTCGAGTATTTCTGCCATAGCCGGGTCGTGCGCGCGCCGAAAGCCAACAGCCGAGCGACGCAGGGATTCCACCATATTGAAGGTGGCACGTCCTTCTGTCTCACGGATCACATCGCCTAGGGCCTTACCCAGAAAACGGATATCCTGTCGCAGTGGTGTGGATACCCCGTTTGCTTTGTCCTGCATATGGCACTCCTTGCTAGAGTTGAGAAAATAGATCAATGTATGCGATATATTCGTAGTTTTACAGGAAAACTAGCCTGCGTAGCAGTGATGTACTACACATAAAGTCGCAGACCCGATTATCATAAACGTCTTTACGTCTATTTTTGTCCAGAGATTGCAATGCCTCAGTATCGTTCTCGTACGTCCACGCATGGGCGGAATATGGCTGGTGCGCGTGCCTTGTGGCGTGCTACCGGCATGAAAGATGAAGACTTCAGTAAGCCTATTATTGCGGTCGTCAACTCATTTACCCAGTTTGTGCCCGGTCACGTGCACTTAAAAGATATGGGCCAGTTGGTCGCGCGCCAGATTGAGGCCGCGGGTGGAGTAGCGAAGGAATTCAACACGATTGCCGTGGATGATGGAATTGCCATGGGGCACGGGGGTATGTTGTATTCCCTGCCATCTCGCGAATTGATTGCTGATTCGGTGGAGTACATGGTGAATGCGCATTGTGCCGATGCCATGGTGTGTATTTCCAACTGCGACAAAATTACCCCCGGCATGTTAATGGCCGCTATGCGTTTGAATATTCCTGCGGTCTTTGTCTCGGGCGGACCGATGGAAGCCGGTAAGGTGTACTCGCCTGACGGTAAAACCGTGGTGCAAAAGCTGGATCTGATTGATGCCATGATTCAGGCTGCCGACCCTAACGTGAGCGATGAGCAAGCGGCCGAGGTAGAGCGTAGTGCCTGTCCTACCTGTGGCTCTTGCTCGGGTATGTTTACCGCCAACTCCATGAACTGTTTGACCGAAGCGCTAGGCCTGGCCTTACCGGGTAATGGCTCTATTGTGGCAACACATAAGCGTCGCCAAGGTTTGTTTGAGCGTGCGGGTCATTTGATTGTGGATCTGGCCAAGCGCTACTACGAACAGGATGACGAGTCGGTGCTGCCGCGTAATATCGCTACCTTTGAAGCCTTTGAGAACGTGATGGCTTTAGATGTTGCCATGGGTGGGTCGACCAATACAGTCTTGCACTTGCTAGCGGCCGCTCAGGAGGCTGAGGTGGACTTCACCATGGCTGACATTGACCGCATTTCGCGTCGTGTGCCGTGCCTGTGTAAGGTCGCACCGGCTACCCAGCAATACCACATGGAAGACGTACACCGTGCGGGTGGCATTATGGGGATTTTGGGAGAGCTGGGGCGTGCTGGACTCTTGAATCTGGATGTCGGCAATATTCATGCGGGCACGCTGGGTGAAGCCATCCGCCGCTGGGATGTGATGGGCGATAATGTAAAAGCAATTAGTGATTTTTACCGCTCTTCGCCTGGTGGCATTCCCACTCAGGTTGCCTTTAGTCAGGATCGTTACTACGAAACCCTGGATACCGATCGTGAGTCCGGGTGTATCCGTAGCAAAGAGCATGCGTACTCTCAGGACGGTGGCTTAGCTGTGTTGTATGGCAATGTGGCGATTAATGGCTGCATAGTGAAAACAGCCGGCGTGGATGAAAGCATACTGAAGTTTACGGGTAAGGCGCGCGTCTTTGAAAGTCAGGAAGATTCGGTAACTGCCATTTTGGACGGGGTGGTTAAAGCGGGTGATGTCGTGATTATTCGTTACGAAGGGCCTAAGGGCGGACCTGGTATGCAGGAAATGCTGTATCCCACGTCCTACCTGAAATCCATGGGCTTGGGTCAGAGTACCGCTTTGTTAACCGACGGTCGCTTTTCAGGCGGTTCTTCAGGTTTGGTCATCGGGCATGCCTCACCCGAGGCAGCAGAAGGCGGGAACATTGGTTTGATTCAAGATGGTGACACCATCGAGATTGATATCCCTGCCCGTACTATTCATTTGGCTGTTAGCGATGAGCAGTTGGCACAGCGTCGTGAGCAAATGCAAGCGCGTGGTCGCGATGCCTGGAAGCCTGTGAATCGTGAGCGCGTGGTATCACAGGCTCTAAAAGCCTACGCTGCTTTAGCGACCTCTGCCGACCGTGGTGCGGTACGTGATGTCTCGCAATTAGAGCGCTAAGCGTACCCTAGTGTTCGTGCACACACCCCGATAGCGTTGCCGCTATCGGGGTGTTTTTTTGCCAGTTACAATATTATGCCTTTCTGTCTTTTACAATGTGTCTGTATGTCACCGCCCTTATGAGTACCTTATGACTGAAGATCGTCGCCACATCCAGCAACAAATACGCCAGGCACTAAGTGTCAGCGACACTTTTGATGTGCAGGTTGAGCTTGCCAAGCGAATAGATTTTTTGCAATCGGCTATGCGTAAGGCTAACTGTTTTACCCTTGTGTTAGGGATTAGCGGGGGCGTGGACTCCTTAGTGGCAGGCTGTTTAGCGCAGCGTGCCGTGACCGCTTTGCGCGAGCAAGGCCAGGCAGCTCAGTTTATAGCTGTGCGCTTACCGTATGGTGTGCAGGCCGATGAGCAAGATGCGCAGGCTGGCCTGAACCTTATCCAGCCTGACCAGACCTTGGTGGTTAACGTGCAGCCGGCCACGGATGCGATGCTGGCCGAACTATTGCGCTCTGGGTTGAGCTTTCGCGATCCCCAGCAGCAAGACTTTTTGCTCGGTAATATCAAGGCTCGTGAGCGTATGGTGGCGCAGTATGCTATTGCTGGAGCACATGGCGGCCTAGTGCTTGGGACGGATCATGCCGCCGAGGCCTTAATGGGGTTTTTCACCAAATTTGGGGATGGTGCCGCCGATCTAATGCCCCTGGGCGGATTAAACAAACGACGTGTGCGTGCTTTAGGTACGGCGATGGGTGGCAGTCACGAACTGGTGTACAAAGTGCCCACCGCGGACTTGGAGTCCTTGACGCCATTAAAGCCAGATGAGGACTCGTTCGGGGTCAGTTACGATCAGATCGATGATTTTCTTGAGGGTCTGCCTGTGCCCGATGAGGTCAGTGACATTATTATTCGCACCTATCGCGCGTCTGCTCATAAGCGTACCGTACCGCCCATACCGTAGTTCAGCATGTGCTTTTTTATTTTTTGCCACAGCCTAAGCGAGTAAATTTTTGATAGGCCTTAAGGGCCTTCTCGTGCTATGGTCAAAAACCTGCTTTCTGACAGTGAGTTGAACACGAGACATCATGCAGCCTGTACTTCCCGCCTATCTTATTGCTCGCTGGTTACTCATACTGGTTCTGCTGGTTGGCCTCTATTTTTTGAGTGGCTTTCTGGTGCCTGTATTGGCCGCCCTCATTATCGGTCTGGCTTCGTGGCCTGCCTATAAACGTTTACTGGTGTATTGTAACGATCGCACCACGCTGGCCGCCAGTATTGCGCTGTTGCTCATTACCGTTGTTCTGATTGTGCCTTTGTCCATGGCTTTGTCGTTTGCCATCAAAGAGGCCAGCGGCTTTATTACCTGGGCCTTGAGTGTGAATCGTTTCGGCGCGCCGGTGCCAGACTGGATCAAATCGCTGCCTTTGGTGGGGGAACGTCTGAATGAGTACTGGCGGGTCTATCTGGGTGAGCCGCATGCCTTAGGCGAACTGGTGGAAATGGTGAGTGGGCAGCATCTGGGTAATATCTACCGCATGGTGCTGTCGGCCACGGGGAACGTGTTTCATTTGTTGTTGACTGTGCTTTTTATGTTGATCACCCTGTTTTTTATTTATAAAGATGGTGATCGCCTCTTAGGGCAGTTGGATATAGTCGGTGAGCGTGTTTTGCCCGAGCGCTGGCAACGTTTTTCCCGGGTAGTGCCTGCTACGGTGAACTCCACCGTAACGGGTATGGGCCTGATCGCGCTGGGTGAGGGCGTGGTGCTGGGAGTGGCTTACTGGATAGCCGGAGTGCCATCGCCAGTCTTGCTGGGGGTGATGACCGGTGTGATGGCCTTGGTTCCTGGCGGTGCTCCCCTGTCCTTTACTCTGGTGTCCCTGTACTTGGTGGGCTCAGGGCAAGTGGTGGCCGGTGTGGCCTTATTCTTATGGGGCTCTATAGAGCTATTTATCGTAGATAAAACCTTGCGCCCACGTCTGGTAGGGGGGCCCGTAAAGCTGCCATTCTTACCCACTTTTTTTGGCTTGGTCGGTGGCGTACAAACCATGGGGCTGGTTGGCCTGTTCATAGGGCCCGTGCTAATGGCTTTATTGGTGGCTATCTGGCGTGAGTGGATACTGAATGGTTCTAAGCTGGACGATGATGTGCCGTCTGCATAACTAGAGCCAGCATATTGAGTGCTGGCTCGGGTTAATTATTGCTGTTCGTAGCCCATGATGGCTTTGACTTCTAGGTACTCTTTGAAGCCGAACTCGCCCCATTCGCGACCGTTTCCAGAGCGCTTGTAACCACCAAAGGGAGCAGAGACATCGGGGCCTGCTCCGTTGATGTGTACCATGCCAGTACGCAACTGCGCTGCAATAGCACGTGCTTTGTTCATATCCTTGCTGTAGATGTAGCCAGCTAAGCCATATTCCGAATCGTTGGCGTAATCGATGGCTTCTTGTTCACTGTCGTAGGGAATCAGGCAAAGGACAGGGCCAAAGATTTCCTCTTGTGCAATGCGCATCGAGTTTTGTACATCAGCAAATATAGTGGGTCTGACGAAATACCCTTCTGTGATGCCTTCAGGCTTACCCAAACCGCCAGATACTAGGCGAGCGCCTTCTGTTATACCTGCCTGGATCAGAGCCTGTATGCGATCGAACTGCGTTTGATTCACTACTGGGCCCAGTCTTTTTTTATCGTCAGGGTTAAGGCTAGCTTGCTCAATACTTACGGCCTGCGCGTGCAAAATCTGTATAGCCTGCTCTTGTTGCTCTCTAGGAATTAACAGTCGCGTAGGCGCATTACAGCTTTGTCCTGAGTTCAAAAAACATGCTTGCAGGCTTTGCTTCAATACGCTGGGCAGATCAGCATCACGTAGAATGATATTGGCAGATTTGCCTCCCAGCTCTTGAGCCACGCGCTTTACGCTGGGTGCTGCGTGTGTTGCGACAGCAATACCGGCAGCCGTTGAGCCTGTGAAGCTGATCATGTCGATATCCGGGTGGCTTGCTAGGGCTTTACCCACCGGATCGCCTTGACCGTTGATTAAATTAAATACGCCGGCGGGTACTCCAGCATCGTGCATGATATCGGCTAATAAAATCGCGCTTAAAGCCGCTTGTTCGGAAGGTTTTAGGATGACACTACACCCCGCGGCTAAAGCCGGAGCTACCTTACATAACACCTGGTTTAACGGCCAGTTCCAAGGGGTGATCATGCCTACAACGCCTATAGGCTCGTAGCAGATCGCGGTACCACGATTTACTGTTTGAAACTCGAAATTCTTTAGAATTCGTATGGCTTGTTTGATGTGCGCTGCGCCCATGGGAACCTGAGCGGCGCGAGCCAGCCACAAGGGGGCCCCCATTTCTGCGGAAACAGCCTGAGCCAGCTCTTCTTTTTTTTCTTCGTATTTATTCAGTATGGCTTCTAACAGCTCAATGCGCTCAGCGACTGAAGTGCGTGAGTACGTGTTGAAGGCGGCTCGGGCCGCTTTAACGGCAAGATCTACATCTTGCTCATTGCCTAAACGTAGTGTGCCTAGCGTCGTGGCGGTAGTGGGGCTGATTAATTCAAGTGTTTTGTTTCCGTGTGGCGGCACCCATTGCCCATTGATATAGAACTGATCCTGCTTATTCATACCGTCCTCCTTAGAGTAGGTGACTGTAGAGAGCAGCTCGCCACGTCCTGCAAGGATAGGCAAGCTGCCCAATGATTAAAACTGTACGCTTTCGTCGCGCTGAATTAAATGCTTGGCGATGATGACTTGCTGAATTTGAGTGGTGCCTTCATACAAGCGAAGTAAACGTACGTCGCGGTAAAAGCGCTCTACCTTGTACTCGCTGATGTATCCAGCTCCACCATGGATTTGTACTGCTCGATCAGCTACCCTGCCAACCATCTCGGTGCAGAACATTTTGGTGCATGCAGCGGCCATACTAAGCTCATCGTTGCGCGCGCCTACGGGATTTTGGTCGTATTGGCGAGCTGCCTCTTTAAGCATAGACATAGCAGCGAACAGTTCAGCCTGGCTATCGGCTAGCATGCCTTGAATAAGCTGGAATTGAGCGATAGGTTGTCCAAATTGCTGGCGTTCTTTGGCATAGGTGACGGCATCCCGGATGAGACGATCAGCCATACCGCAGGCTTGCGCAGCGATGTGCAAACGACCTCGGTCTAGCACTTTCATGGCGGTGTAAAAACCCCGACCAGGTACGCCACCAATAATGTTTTCTGCTTTTACTTTCACGTCATCGAGTATGACGTCAGCCGTCAAGGTGCCGCGTTGCCCCATTTTTTGATCTGCCTTGCCTACGGTTAGACCAGGAGAGTCGGCAGGCACGATAAAAGCACTGATACCGCGTGCTCCATCATCGCTGGTACGAGCCATCAGGGTGAAAGCACCTGCGCGATTGGCATTGGTAATAAAGCGTTTTGTGCCATTGATGATGTAATGGTCACCATCTTTGACTGCACGGGTTTGTATGGCTGCTGCGTCTGAACCCGTACCTGGCTCTGTCAGAGCAAAGGATACGGTGATATCTCCCGAGGCAAACTTGGGCAGCCAATAGGCTTTTTGTTCTTCCGTGCCGTCCATGAGCACCCCTTGGGAGCCTATGCCTACGTTGGTTCCGAACACTGATCGGAACGCAAAAGAGGTGTGGCCGATATCGTAAATGACCTCGCACTCTTGCTCCATGGACAGCCCAATACCGCCGTACTCTTCCGGAATGGATAGGCCATATAAGCCCAGCTCTTTGATGTCGTCGATGATGTCCGTGGGTACGGCGTCATTTTCTTCGACTTGGTTTTCGGCTGGCATAAGACGTTCAACGATAAATCGTTGCAGCACTGCTCGGAGTAATCCGAATGATTCTTGATCTAAAGCCATTGTTGTTTCTCGCTCCATGTGTGATGGGTGTTGTTAAGACTGAATTAAATGGGACCCATATCGATAATTTGTCCTATACGCACGGCTTGTTCGTGCAGGATTGCTATTTGCTGTGCCTGTTTTTCTTGCGTGTCTAAGTCATCTTGATTCGTAGAAATGGCAAGAGATAAAACTCTAGGGCTGTTGTTTGGAATTCGAACAGCGAAAGAAATTTGATGTACAGGCGGGTAAATCTTGGAGGCGTGTTCTATTCCTGGCGACATTTGCAAAGCTTGGTACAGAGCACTATCGCTGGGCAGAATGCTTCCGACTCGTAGGTTGGCAACATGCAGTCGTCTACGCTGAGCAGGTGCTAAAGCGCGCGCAATAATGAGCACCCCTTCGGGGTGATGTTCGCCAATGTTGGCGGTTCCCAAAATATCGTCTGCCATAGATTGCACGATGGTTTGCACCACTTCGGTGATCCCTAGGCTCTCGAGTGCGGCAAAGCCTAACTCAAGGGTTTTGCTGGTTAGGCTCCAGCGATTTTCATTACGTGCAACATAACCTTCTTCTTCCAGAGTAATGAGAAATCGCATTACGGTGGCACGAGACAAGTCAGTGAGCTTGGCCAAATCGGCCACGGTCGGGTATGGATTACCCCGAAATTGCTCCATCAATAGTAGACACCGTTGTATTGATCTATTATGCTTCATGATATGTTCACTTAATGGATGTTATGTTCACCTAGTGATCTAAATAATAACACATGATTCTTTTTTTTGGGAGACCTTAATGAATTTATTCACACGTAAATTTTTTTCGGCAGCAAGTGCAGTAGGTGTGACACTCTTGTGCGGTACCGTGCAGGCCAAGGCTGATTATCCAGACGCCCCGTTAACTTTGGTGGTGCCTTATGCTCCAGGCGGAACCACGGATATCGTTGCGCGTTTGGTCGCGGCAGAGTTAGGGCAGCGCATAGGACAAGCCGTTGTCGTGCAAAACAAGAGTGGAGCCGGTGGCGTAGTAGGCACCGATTATGTGGTACGGCAAAAACCTGACGGGTACACCTTAGTCACAGGCAATATTGGCCCCATGGCGACCAGTCCCGCCTTATTTCCAAACTTGCCCTATGACCCAGTCAAGGACTTGATACCAATCCGTAACCTGGTGGGTATTCCAAACGTCATCTTAGTTCGCGCGGACTCGCCATTTAAGACGATTGAGGATGTTCTGCAATACAAAGGTAAAGATGCTTTGTTTTATGCCTCCTCTGGCACATCGACTTCACCGCATTTGACAGGTGAGATGTTTGCCTTGGCAACGGGTGTGCCTTTAGAGCACGTCTCTTATCAAGGAAGCGCTCCGGCTTTAGTCGATTTAATCGCTGGTAATGTGCCTTTGATGTTTGATAACTTACCCGCGTCTATTGCTCAGGTTCAGGCGGGTGCGGTGCGCGCCTTAGCGGTTACTACAGAAGAGCGCCTGCCCTTACTACCAGACGTGCCTACCTTGAAAGAGTCCGGTGTGCAGGATTTTGTGGTAACCGGTTGGTCCGGTTTATTTGTACCCGCCAATACTCCACAGCCCGTTGTGGACTTCCTGTATGAGAATGTGGAACAAGTGATGCAAAGCGACAAGGTCAAAGAACGTATCGCCGCCTTGGCCGCCGAGGTGCCACAAGGTAACTCCGCCGAATTTGGGCAGTTCTTGCAAGATGAAATTACTCGTTGGAGCAAGGTCATTAAAGACGCAAATATTACTGTTAACTAATAAAAAATCGTGATCTAGGGCCACGACAATCCCTAGATCAACGTCATTCAAGAATTTTTAAAAGGCATGTATTCATATGTTTGACCGTCAGTTTATCGACAGTCTGCCTGTGTATGACAGATCGGAAGCTTCAGCGCTACCCCTAAAGGGCATGTTAGTACTGGACATTACCCACTATATTGCCGGCCCGCTAGCCAGTATGCTTTTGGCCGACCTTGGAGCTACTGTCATAAAAGTAGAAGCGCCCGGAGGTGATCGCTTTAGAGCCTATCCGCCGCATGATGCCTCTGCCCCTGAAGAAGGCGCAGCTTATTTATGGGCGAACAGAAATAAGCTGGGTTTGGAGCTGAATCTGAAAAGTGAGCAAGGGCAGCAGGTCATCAGTCGTTTGCTGGCCAAGGCAGATGTGCTAATTGAAAATTTCGCTCATGGAGTCATGGACAGATTAGGCTTTGGCTATGAGCAGGTGCATGCCTTAAATCCCAAGCTGGTGTATTGCTCTGTTTCTGCCTACGGTAGCCAGGGAAAATTTGCCGAGCGGCCAGGATTTGATTCTGTGGTGCAAGCCGAGAGCGGCTTTGTCGCGATGAATGGTTATGCGGATAGACCAGGCGTACGTACGGCTTCATCTATCATGGATATAGGCACCGCCATGTTGGCGTCTAATGGCATCTTGGCGGCTTTATATGCACGTCAAGCCACAGGCCAGGGGCGCCATGTTGAGGTGTCTTTGTATGGCAGTGCCTTACTGATGAATGGTTATGCCACGATGCAGGCTCTGTGTTCAGGTCAAAACATGGAGCGGTATGCAAATACCAGTCCGGATAGCTGTCCGACAGGGGTGTTTGATTGTCAGGATGCCAGCTTTTTTCTGCATTGCGGAAATAACGAGATAGCCAAGCGCTTATTTAGCGAGGTACTTGCACGTCCTGATTTAGCAGAGAACCCCGCTTATCAAACCGCAGCGGGCCGTCTGGCGGACCGAGAGAGCATTTTTGGCATATTAAAAGAAGCCTTTGCTACGAGGTCGTGGGCCGAGCTTAAGCCTGCACTGGAGCGGGCGCGAGTGCCGGCCGGGCAGGTGCGAGACTTAAAAACGGCCTTGCTCAGTTCCGAGACGGAACAACTGGCTGCAGTAGAGCGCGTGCCGCATAAAACCTTGGGTTGGGTGCCGAATGTGAGAACGCCCATATTTTTTGATGGCAGTATCGGTAGTGCGGCGTCAGCTGCTCCGGTACGAGGCCAGGATAGCGAGGCAGTGTTGCGCGAAATCGCAGGTTTTTCAGAAGAGGAAATACAAGCGATAGTCCAGAGTGGGCATGTGCGCAGTGCATAGGTAGAAAAACCAGATCGCTTACTTTACTGTTAGGAACTACAGATGATTACATCAACGATGAACAATGGCATTTTGGAAATTGCTATTGATCGTGCAGAACGCAAAAACGCCTTGAATCATGCTATGTATGATCAGTTGCGAGACCTGTTCACTGAATATGGGCAGGATGAGTCCTGCCATGCGATTATTTTGTATGGAAAAAACGGGTTTTTTACAGCGGGCGCTGATCTCAAGGATTTTCAGCAAAAACGTGGCAAAGAAGATCCTCCTGCTGTGCGTTTTTTGCGTGCCCTAAGCAAGGCCGAACAACCTGTGATTGCGGCTGTTGAAGGCTTTGCGATTGGCATTGGTTCGACACTTTTGCAGCATTGCGATTTTGTGTATGCGGCCAACGATAGTCGCTTCCGTATGCCGTTTGCTTCTTTGGGTTTATGTCCCGAGGGAGGCTCGTCTTTATTGTTAGAGCAGATTGTAGGCCGTCGACGTGCCAATGACTGGCTACTGAGCTCGCGCTTTTTCAGTGCTCAGGAAGCGCTGGAAGGCGGTTTTGTGACAGCTTTGCTTGAGCCGGGTCAAGCTCTTGTAAAAGCGCGTGAGGTGGCAGAGCTCTTGGGCACCCACCCATCATATTCCATACGTTTGTCTAAACATATGTTGCGTCAAGGGTCGGCGGATGCCGTTCAGAAAGCCTTTGACTTTGAGGCCGCGATGTTTGCGCAGTGTCTTGCTCGTAAAGAAACACAAGCGTCAATAAAAGATACCGGTAAGGTGTGATTGAGAGGGAGTTATGTTTAGTAAAGTAGACAGAATATTGGTAGCAGTACGCGATCTGGATATTGCTCAAAAAAATTACGAAGATATCTTGGCGGCAGTCCATGTGGGCGATTCAAAAAGCGCTTACTTGAATGCGACTGTACGAACCATGGCCATTGGTGGCAGTGAAGTAGAGCTATGTTGTCCTTTGGGGCCTGGCCTGACACAAAGCCGACTGGATACAAAAGGGGAAGGCCTATTTATCGGTGGTGTAGAAACTGAGAACCTGTCTTTGTTTGAAGATCAGTTGAAGCAACAGAAAGTAGCGTATGTACGCGAAGGCGATCGCTTGTACCCGGATGCTGCTGCCTTGTACCAATTACCTCTGGCAGTCAGCCAGGCGTCGCAGCGGACCAGACAGCCAGGCCCGGTCGACGATCTGTATGAGTTAACCATGGTGCTGAAGTCAAACTGGAATACGGTGGCGCAGCACTATGCCGATGTTTTAGGACTGGATCGTCAACACGAGGTTGGTATTGTATTTGAGCGTTTCGGTTACGAAGGTAATCTAATGAAGTTCAATCCCGATGCACTGGATAGGATAGAACTTTCAGAGGCCCATGATCCGGCTTATCCTATGGGTCGATACACAGCCAAACATGGCGATGCGCTATACATGTGCTATATCGAAACGAATGATCTAGCCGATATTATCCAGCGTTTGGAGAGCAAAGAAGCTCCCTACACGCGCCGCACGACCACGCCGGTCGAGCGTGACGGCCTTTGGATTCACCCTGCTGTATTAAATGGCGTGCTCTTGGGCGTGTCCCGTAGCACACTTGCATGGGGATGGTCTGGCGATCCAGATCGCATTGAGCCTTTACGCGACTAAGACGTGCTACCGCTTGCCACCACCTTGTGTGGCAGGCGGTATCCTTACGGGGTACGTAGGCGGGAATAATAATTTTTAATCAAGTTCTGGTGCAATTGAGTGAGCCGGTTCTGGGTGTGACGGGCGTGTACTAACAAAATATTGGTAACTTGACCGGCGGGTATGGCGATATAACGTAAGCCCGGTATGCCGCTGCTTTGTAAACAACTTGGCACCACTGAAACCCCCATGCCTTGAGAGACCATCATGAGCACACTTAGCCAGTGTGGCGCCTCAAGCTTTATATTAGGCGTTAGCCCAGCTTGGGCGCATTGTAATAACAGCTTTTCGTAATATTTGGGCGCGGCGGACCGAGAGAAAAAAATAAATTCGGCGTGACGTAGGTCTTGTATGTCCTGCACGTCAGAAAACTCGGCGTTATCCGGCACACAAATAATAAAGGCGTCTTGCCAAATGACCTGAGCGTGTATGGACTCAGGCAAAGGCAATGCATGGATAAACCCCAGGTCTATGTCGCCAGCGAGTAATTCATCTAACTGGTAGGCCGAGTTTAATTCGGTGTACTGATAAGCAACATTGGGGAACTGAGTGTGCAACTGCTTTTGCAAGGCGGCGAACTCCCTGAACAGCATACTGCCTACAAATCCTATACGTAATCTGCCTTCTTCGCCTTGTTGTATGCGTAATAGCCGGTCTTTGACGTTTTCATGGCGACGTAACAAGGAATGTGCCTCGGCAAGCAGGGCTTTACCAGCTAGTGTTAGTTCTACCTTGCGGGTAGTCCTTGTGAACAGGCTAACGCCTAGCTCACGCTCGATACCACGTATGGTGAAGCTTAGCGGTGACTGAGAAATATGCAATCGTCGTGCCGCCGCACTGAAACTGAGTTCTTCGGCTACTGCAATAAAAGCTCGTAATTGGCGCTGGTCTAGCATTTAGATTTTTATCCACTTAATGTGGGTGGAAATAGTGTTTGTTTTGTCTCATTGTGGTTTCTAAGATAGGTCGTGTATATCAAGGAAAACGCTAATGAGACAACACACCAGCATGCACACAGCCTCCCAGAATATTCCCGACAGCGCGGGGCGCAATTTGTATCAGGTCGATCGCTTTGCTGCGGCGATGGCTAAATGCTATTTAGAGACCGATATGTATGCGCATCTGGCTCCCCATTTAGACGAGCTGGGTGCGGCAGCAGGTGCGCGCCTGGATACGCTCGCGTTTACCGCCGATCAGCATCCGCCTACTTTACGCATACGCTCCCGGACTAGTGAAGATGTTTCTCAGATTGAAAAACATCCAGCCTATGTGGAGCTAGAGCGCTATGCCTATGAGAAGCTGGGGCTGGCCGCGATGTCACACCGATCTGGTGTACTGGGTTGGCATGAGCCTTTGCCGCCGGTGGCTAAGTATGCTTTGACCATGTTGTTTGTGCAGGCTGAATTCGGTTTGTGTTGTCCTGTGAGCATGACGGACTCCTTGGCGCGTACTTTACGCAAATTTGGTCAACCCGAATTAATAGAGCGTGTCCTACCCGAGGTAACGTCTACTGACTTTGACCGTATGCAACAAGGGGCCATGTTTATGACCGAGCAGGCAGCCGGTTCTGATGTGGCCGGTACGATTACGCGAGCCGAAGAACAGGCCGACGGCAGTTGGAGCTTGTACGGGGATAAATGGTTTTGTTCTAACCCGGATGCTGGCTATGCCATGGTACTGGCCCGTAGTGAGGATGTGGCCGGTTTACGAGGAATTTCCTTATTTTTATTGCCGCGCCGCCTTGAGAACGGTGCATTCAATCACTACCGAGTTCTGCGTCTAAAGGACAAGTTGGGCACGCGTTCGATGGCGAGCGGGGAAATACGCTTAGAAGGTGCTAAGGCATGGCTGGTGGGTGAACGTGGGCGTGGCTTTAATCATATGACCGATATGATTAATAATTCGCGACTGTCAAATGGCGTGCGAGCGGCGGGACTGATGCAGCGAGCCGTTTCCGAAGCACTGTATGTGGCGCAAGAGCGTCAGGCGTTTGGGCGTATTTTGCAGCAGTTACCCCTGATGCAAAAGCAGTTGCTGAAACTGATCGTGCCTACAGAGCAGGCCCGGACCATGGTGTATCAGACCGCACATGTTTTAGCGCGTGCTGATCAGGGTGAAGAGCAAGCAAAAAAGCTGCTACGTATCATGACACCTTTAATCAAATTTCGTGCCTGTCGTGATGCACGTCGGGTGTGTGGTGACGCGATGGAAGTACGAGGTGGTTGTGGCTACATCGAGGAATGGGTGGAGCCCAGATTACTGCGGGACTCGCATTTAGGGTCAATCTGGGAGGGAACCAGCAATATCGTGGCTTTGGATGTGATGCGTGCAATAGAGCGTCAGCATTGTCTCGAGGACCTTCAGTCCCACGTGCATCAGTTGCTGGCCGATGGTACCCCTAGCGTTGCTGAACTACGTGTTTTGCAGGACGAGGCAGTAAAGAAAGCATTTTCTCTAGCGCGGTTCGCGGTGGAAAACAAACGCGAAGATTTGGCTCGGCAGGTAGCCAGTGCTTTATATAACGTGGTGACACTGGCTGCATTGCGTTGGGAGTCAAAAAAAGAGGGCCTGGAGCAACGAGCCCAGATTGCCGATTTGGTATTGCTGCATCGTTTAACAGTTAAAGATCCTTTGCTTAATACCGAGCTGGAGAAAACGAGCAGTCAGGCATTGATTTCTGCCTGGTGGCCAAAGAGCACATGAGTGACACAAAAATCACAAGGAGACAATAATGAGACAGGTTTTAGCCTTAATTTTTAGCTTTTCTGTAGGACTGTTGGCTGCTCCAGTGTACGCACAGGACTGGAAACCGGACGGCATTGTAAGGCTGGTGGTGCCATTTCCACCGGGTGGACCTACCGATGCCATGGCCAGGCGTTTGGCACACGGTTTAGCGAAAGAGCTGGATAGTACGGTGGTTGTGGAAAATCGAGCAGGAGCAGGGGGTAATATTGGTGCCGAGCATGTTGCCAATACAGCCCCCGATGGTAAAACTATCTTGTTTGGCACCTCGGGCCCACTGGCGATCAATCGTAGTTTGTATCCCGCTTTGCGTTACGATCCATTAAAAGATTTCAGCCCACTAATACGTATTGGTCATTTACCTAATGTATTGGTAGTACGTAATGACTTGCCAGTGAGTAATGCTCAGGAACTGATTGCATATGCGAAAAAAAATCCAAACAGCTTAAGCTATGCATCGTCAGGTAACGGTGCCTCTTCGCATTTGGCGGGGGTAATGTTCAACCGTATGGCAGGCACCGATATCTTGCATATTCCCTACCGTGGCACGGGTCCGGCCTTGACGGATTTGCTCGGAGGCCAAGTGGACATGACTTTTACTGACATTATGATGGCGTTGCCGCATATCGAAAGTGGTAGCGTCAAGCCCATTGGTATTCTGACCGCAGAGCGCTCCGCTGCTGTGCCCGATCTGCCCGCACTAGCAGAGCAGGGTCTAGAGGGCTACGACGTCAGCGTATTTTTTGGCTTAGTGACGCCCAAAGGCACACCTGCTCAGATCACTCGCACGTTAAATGCTGCTTTTGCCAAAGTGCTCGAGCATAACGATGTGAAGGAGACCTTGCTAAGTCAGGGGATAGTTCTGGCGGAAGACACTACGCCCGAAGGCTTGAGTCAGTTCATCGCCGCAGAGCTGGATAAATGGGGCAATGTTATTAAAGAAGAAGGCATTGTGCTGGAGTAAAGCACATTAGTGATGCGGATGCGATCAAGCCATGTGTGCTGGAGCGCGGCACACAGGCTAAGCATAGGCAGGGGAAATATCATGAGTTCGTTAAGCGGTTTGCGAGTACTGGATTTGTCGCGTGTGTTGGGCGGGCCCTACTGTACCCAAATATTGGCTGATCACGGTGCCGATGTTATTAAGGTGGAGCCGCCCCAAGGAGATGAAACTCGAGGCTGGGGGCCTCCCTTTCTAGGGGATACGGCTTCGTATTTTCTAGGGGTCAACCGTAACAAGCGGGGTGTCGCTGTGGATATCGCCAGCCCTGAGGGGAAGCGGAAAATCTTGGCTTTGCTGGCAGAGGCGGACATTTTAGTGGAAAACTTTAAAACTGGAACCATGGAGCGCTGGGGCTTGGGTTATGACACCTTACGCCATGATTTCCCTCGTCTAATTCATTGCCGTGTATCGGGCTTTGGTGCCGACGGGCCGTTAGGAGGCTTGCCAGGCTATGACGCTTGCGTACAAGCTTTGGCGGGCTTGATGAGCGTGAATGGCGAGGCAAATCAGGAGCCTTTACGAGTGGGACTACCAGTTGTCGATATGGTTACGGGTTTAAATGCAGCATTGGCCATTATGTTTGCTTTGCAAGAAAGGCAAGGTAGCGGTGTAGGGCAGTTTTTAGATATCACTTTGTTCGATTGTGCCTTGTCGCTCATGCATCCGCATGGTGCGAACTATTTTTTAAGCAATACAGTGCCTGAGCGTACCGGCAATGCGCACCCCAATATTGCTCCGTATGAAACTTTTGAGACTGCTAATGGAACCTTGTTTTTAGCAGTAGGGAATGACGGGCAGTTTTCCCGCTTGGTGGAACAATTGAGTCATCCTGAGCTGGCGCAAGACGCGCGTTTTTTAAGTAATCGTGATCGCTTAGTGAATCGTGGAGCACTGCACGATACGCTGGTGAATATTCTTAAGCGCTATGAGGCCGACACGCTGGCCAAGCAATTGATGCAAGCGGGTGTGCCCGCCGCACCGGTAAATAATCTCGCGCAAATACTGGCTCACCCCCACACAGAGCACCGGCAAATGGTGTGGCAACAGGGGGCGTTTCAGACCTTGGCCTCTCCGATCAAATTATCTCGTACTCCGGCTAGTCTCAGATTGTCTCCTCCTGCGCGGGTACCGCTGGCGGCGAATGATGTGCAGTGGGAGTGAACGAGGAGCAAGCGTAAACGATGATGGCTTTATAGCTTGTGTTTCGAGACGAATGTACCGTATTTCGATACAATAGGGCTCTAATTCAATACAGAGATCTAATGTCGTGAGTACTCATTCTGCGTCGTCCGCTTTATTTGTGAATGCTCTTGCCCGTGGACTCACTGTGCTACGTGCTTTTAAAGAAGGACATAGCTGGATGAGCTTGCAGGATCTGGCAAATGAAACTGGCTTGACGAAAAGTGCTATTCAGCGGTTTACCCATACTTTGTGGGTTATGGGCTATTTGCGCAAGGACCCTGACACCAGACGTTTTGCATTAAGTCCGCAAACATTGGAGTTTGGCCGTGAGTACACAACGGGAAATCCTTTGGTTTCGCACGCGCAAACCTATTTGCACGCCTTGAATCGAGCGACGGGTGAAACATGCAGCCTTTCTGAGCCCGTGGGACAGCAGGTCATTTACGTGGCGCGTTTCGCAGCCCATAAAGAAATGTTTGTGCAAATGCCTATAGGCATGCGACTACCAGCTTATTGCACTGCCGCAGGACGAGCCATACTGGCGTATCTTGACCCGGCGGTAGCAACACAAATATTACGCAGTTCCGATCGTATAGCGCATACAGCTACTACCATTACTGATATGGATGCCTTGTTGGCCGAGCTGGATACGGTCAGACGACTAGGGTATTCCATTTCCAATGGTGAATACTACGTTGCCGATATGACAGTGAGTGCGGCTATTTTTAATTCGGAACGCCTGCCCATTGGCGCTATTAATGTGTCGGTTCCGCTTAGCCGCTGGTCGCTGGACGAGGTACACCAGAAACTAGCACCGCAAATACTCGAAGCGGCACGTGCAATCAGTGCTTTGAACCTGAATCACATTAAACAGCCTTTTTATTTATTTGAGTGTGAGAGCCGTTACGAGGATATGCAGGACTAAGCAGCCAGACATAGTAAAGCGTAGGGCTATATTATAAGCCCTACGCAGAGTCCTCTTGCCCTATTCACCAGACGGCAGGCACAACGAGTAGATTTAATTTAACTGCCCTAAAAAGGCTTTAGCCCGTTCAGTTTGGGGGGCAGAGAAAAACTCATCTGGTGTGTTGGTTTCAATAACGCGCCCTTCATCCATGAAAATGACGCGGTCGCCGACCTCACTGGCAAAGCCCATTTCGTGGGTAACGCATACCATTGTCATGCCTTCCTGAGCCAGAGCCACCATGGTCTCTAGTACCTCTTTCACCATTTCCGGATCCAGCGCCGAGGTGGGCTCGTCAAAAAGCATAATTTTCGGTTGCATGCATAGAGCTCTGGCAATGGCGACACGTTGTTTTTGTCCCCCTGATAATTGACCGGGAAACTTGTGCGCTTGCTCTGGAATTTTGACGCGCTCTAAAAAGTGCATGGCTCGATCTTTTGCGTCGTGTTCGCTTAAACCACGGACCAAAACAGGGGCTAAAGTACAGTTGTCGAGCACGGTCAGGTGAGGGAACAGATTAAAGTGCTGAAACACCATGCCTACATCCTGCCGGATGCGCTCTATGATTTTCGGATCATCGTTTAATTCTTGATCGTGCACGTGTATAGACCCTGACTCATGTTCCTCCAGACGATTGATCAGCCGTATGGTGGTTGATTTTCCAGAGCCTGATGGGCCACAAAGTATGACCTTTTCGCCTTGTTTGACGCTTAAGCTGATTTTGTTGAGCACTTGCGTGTCTCCATACCACTTTTCTACGTCTTGCATGCGGATGACAGAGTTTTGTGTGCTCATTTTAGGTCCTCGAAATATCGTTATTAGTGCTAGACCCACCCCAGTAGCCAGGCACATTTAGCAAGTGCTCCGAGCGGCGAAAGCCATAAGACAGGGCACTGCACATCAGAAAATACAGTATGCCAACCATGGTGTAGATCAGCAGTGGCTGGAAGGTGGCGCCCGCGAGCATCTCTCCTGCGCGCATCAGTTCGTACACACTAATTACAGCAACAAGCGATGTTTCTTTGACGAGCACCAGGGTGTAATTGCCCAGTGCCGGGAAAATGGTACGTAGAGCCTGCGGAAGGATGATGCGCTTTAAGCGTTGCCATTTTCCAAGAGCCAGAGCGCGTGCTGCTTCGTATTGGCCGGAGTCTATGGACTGTATGCCACTTCTAAACAGTTCAGCTAAGTAGGCACCGAAATTTATGGTCAGGCCTAGAACTCCAGCAACAAAACCAGACAGTACAATTCCTAGCTCGGGTAATCCATAGTAGATATAAAAGAGCTGTAACAAAAAAGGGGTGCCTCGAATCGCTTCGATATACACAATAGCGCCACGTCGTAATACCTTGACGTTTGACATGCGACACAGGCACACCACCAGCCCTAGAATAACGGCAAGAATTGCGGAGCAGAAAAACAAGGCCAGAGTCCAGAACGAACCCTCGGCCAAGGGAATAAGATATTGTGTGAATGTTGTGAAGTCCATAGCTTGGTGATCCTTAAGCTTAGCGTTGCGGTTGGCTCATTAAATCGAGCACACCCCATTTCTCAAGAATCTGTGCCATTTCTCCATTGCTGCGCATGGAGGCCAGAGCGGTATTTACGGCTTGCAAGAGCTCCGTATTCCCTTTTTCCACGGCGAGTCCTACATGCCATTTGTTTTTCGGCGTGTAGGCAGAGTCCAGCTTAACGCCAGGCACCCCACGAGCTCGAATTTGGTAGGCAATGCTGGGTGGGTCTATCACACCGGCGTCTATGCGGCCTGCCCGTAAATCGGTCATTAGCGTAGCGTAGTCTTTGTAGGTGGTCACCTTGGTGCCGCTCATGTCTTTGAGCATATTAAATTGCACGGAGTCAACTAATACTCCCACTCTGGAGCCAGCTAGCGCTTCCAGATTCGTGTATGTTTTGTCTGTTTTTTCTTGCAGTACCAGTCCCTCACCCCATTCGTACACTGGGTCAGTGAAGTCAACAGCTGTGCTGCGTTCAGGTGTGATAAAGAGCGGTGCAGACATAATGTCGACTCGGCCCGAGGTTAAAGAGGGGATCAAGCCTGCAAACGCGACATCGCTTACTTGAGCCGTGGCACCCAGGTGCTTGGCAACGTGTTCAACCACATCCACCATAATGCCTTCCAGCTTGCCGCTTTTGGGCTCCAGAAAACCGTGTGGCGGAGCCGATGCGGTGGTGATGGCAGTGAGTGTTTTGGACGCTTGCACCTCTTGTAAATTTCGTGCTTGAGCGGCGCCCGCTCCTAGTGCTAGGGTGATGGCTAATACGCTGGCACTTAAGTGTTTCAGTTTCATGTCTATCTCCTTCCTGTGTTTTTATAATGTGTACGCTGGTAGACGAGTGTTAGGCCTGTTTGCGTACGATTAACTCGAAAAAGCGTTGCACTACAGTTGCTGCCAAAAAGGCGGTAGCACCGCCGATGTCGTGAGGGGGGGAGACGGTATTGATATCAAAACCGACAAAATTCAGACCTTCTAATTGACTGAGTAAGTTCAAACCTTGTTTGGCGCTTAGGCCTCCCCATTCCGGTGTGCAGACCCCGGGGGCATAGGCAGGATCAAAAATATCCATGTCAAAGCAAAGGAACACGGGCTTATTTCCAATTTCTTGGCGTACGGTGCGGATATGGCCAGGAATGTCTTGATCAAAATCAGAAAAACTGACCACTTGGTAACCCACCTGCTTGCCGTACTTGAGTACGTCAGGAATAAACGAGTAACCACGAGCGCCGATATGAAAGCTACTACTGACGTTTAAGAGGCCCTCTTCAGCGGCGCGAGTGAAGGTGGTCGCGGTGTTGTAGCCTTCTAATGGATAGGTGTCAGTATGCGCATCCAAGTGCAGCACGACCAAATCGGGATAGTGTTTTGCCAAGGCACGCAGTTGTGGCAAGGTGATAACGCCGTCTCCCCCAAGGGAAATGGGTAGCACCTTGGCCTCTAGTAATAGATCGATAGTTTGTGTGATGACTGGGAACGAAGAGACCACATCGCCAGGTGTGCAGCGTATGTTGCCTATATCAATTAGACCCAGATGTTCTGTCGGGTTCACGATGCTGTGACGGCCGGACTGATCGACAGTCCGTAATAGCTTGGACTGCTCACGTATGGCATCAGGGCCTTGACGCGAGCCAATCCGAAAGGGGTGGGTACCGCAGTCAAAAGGTATGCCTACTATGCACGCTTTGACATCTTTTCCTAGATTATCAGGGCCGTGGGCTACACCCATAAAGCTAGCTGAAGGTTCCACAAGCTTTTTTAATTCTGATTTCAACATTATCTCCCGAGCATGATTTTCTTTGTATTCGCCACAGGCAAATCGTCTAGCGATACATCTGTGCTGATATTCTGTCATGTGAGATTGGTTTTTGTTATCAGGGTCAACCCCTAAATATGTACTAGAGCTGCGCCTTGCGTGCTCGATTTTTATGTGTGAGGTGTGTGTGGGCGCCAATAGCGGAGAAACGGTGCCCCGAAGTGCCTAGGGTTATACCTAGCTTGAACCTTGAATATGTACTTACGTACTATAAATTGAAAATTTCAGTAAATCGTTAAAAGCTAGAAAATTGAAAAAATCTAAACATTTCAAACCGGCGAAGCATGTGCATACCTTCATCGATTTCTGGTTAGGGCAACAGTTGCGTGCGCATCGACGTGAGCAAGGCTTGTCTTTGCAGGTGATGGCAGATCGTACTGGTTTGTCTGTCGGAACCTTAAGTCAGGTCGAGCGAGGTGTGACCTCCGCTTCGATTAAAACCCTCAGCTTGCTCGCGGCAGAGTTAGGGGTGTCCGTTCATGATTTGCTGGGTAATTTAGAAAAGCGGGATGGGGAGGCAAACGGCTGGATCGCTAGAGCGAAGTCACATAAGACGCTGGAGATGAAAGACAAGAAGATCTTCAAAGAAATTGTCACCCCAGAAAAAGCCACCGCTATTGATTTGTATCGAGTACGGATTCGACCAGGAGGGTCGACTGGAGATGATCTGTTTATGACGGATGGAGGCGAGGTTATAGGTACCGTCATATTTGGCAGCTTGGAGTTGTGGATTGAAAATCAGCTCATCTTGTTGGAGGAGGGGGATAGCTTTTGTTATCCGAGCCAAGCTCCACGAAAGTGGAGTAACCCAGGCAATATCGAGACTTACGTGGTCTGGGCCATTACCCGGACGTAGGTTCAAAACCCATCGTGGAGGAAAGACTATGCAAATACGTAACTTACTTGTAGCCCTTAGCATTGGCGCGGCTGGCATGCTGCCATTTACTGCGTCGGCTGACACCGTGGTTCAGATAGGTTCTACACCCACAGGTGTTCCTTTTACCTATCTGGATCCTGAAACGAAAACGATCGAAGGCATTATGGTCGATTTGATTAAGGTTATTGGTGAAGATGCTGGGTTCACACCCAATATCAACCCCATTACTTTTGCTTCGCTAATTAGCGCCTTGAACACCAAGCGTATCGACATTATTGCCGCGGCTATGGGTAAATCGGCGGAGCGTGAGAAGGTGGTGACGTTTACCGACACTATCTTGTCTTATGGCGAAGGGCTTGTGGTGCCCAATTCTGATACGAAGCAGTACAAGAGCTTTGCAGATATGGAAGGCATGACGGTTGGGATACAGCTGGGGACGGCGTATGTTGCGCCAGCACAGGCCAGCGGTATGTTTAAAGAGATCAAGCAGTACGACTCCTCTGCGGATATGCTGCGAGACCTGAAAAACAAACGCGTGGATGCCGTTTTATTGGACTACCCCATTGCCCAGCGCACGCTAGAGCAACCCGCCTTTGATGGCATGCATCTGGTGGATTCATACGTTTCTGTTGTGCCCTTGGACTTTGCTCTGGTGATACGTAAAGACGATACCGAGCGGCTGGAGCAATTAAATACGTCAATCGATAAGTTACGCAAAGATGGAACCATTGCTTCAGTGTTGAAGAAATGGGGTTTGGAATAAGCAGGTCGTAGGGAAATAATTTGAAGCACCGGAGATGAGCACCATGTGGAGTAACGTTAGCGCATATCTACCTATTTTAATGGAAGGCGTGAAAGGCACGATAATCGTAACGGCAGGCTCGTTAGCCCTGTCCACGGTGCTCGGTCTGGTCTGGGCTTTAATGCGAGTCTCGGGGATACGCTGGCTGGCAGTGACGAGCGAATGGATTATTAACTTTCTGCGCGGTATCCCCATCATTGTCATTCTTTTTTATATTTACTTTGTCATGCCTGATGTGGGCTTTTCGTTCAGCGCCATGCAGGCAGGCATTATCGGCTTGGGTCTGGCGTATTCCTCATATCAGTCAGAGAATTTTCGTGCAGGGATTGAGGCCGTTGATAACGGACAGATCGAAGCGGCGATGTCGATGGGTATGTCTTGGTCTACCGCCATGCGGCGTGTCATCTTGCCTCAGGCCTTTCGTATTACCTTGCCGCCTTACGGCAACACCATGATTATGATGCTGAAAGATTCCTCGCAAGCCTCCACCATCACCGTGGCCGAGCTGGCTATGCAAGGAAAACTCTTAGCCCTGTCTACCTTTGATAACAAGACTGTGTTTACCTTAGTGGCGATCATCTATCTGGTGATGTGCTTGCCCCTGATATTGATAGTCAAGCACCTGGAAAAACGAGGAGCCAAAAAATGATCAAGATGGAAAATGTACATAAAAGCTTTGGTACAAACCAAGTTTTGAAAGGTATCGACGCCCATATCCAGAAAGGCGAGGTGGTATGCATTATTGGGCCTTCTGGGTCGGGTAAGTCCACAATTTTACGCTGCATCAATGGCTTGGAAGACTACCAGCAAGGGCGCATTACTATTAATGACCAAATTGTCGATAGTAAGTCTGCACACATTGCCAACTTAAGAATGAAAATCGCCATGGTGTTTCAGCGCTTTAACCTATTTCCTCATAGAACTGCGCTGGAAAACGTTATGGAGGGGCCGATTTATGTGAAAGGGGAGTCTAAGGCGGAAGCACGCCAGCATGCCTTAGAGCTTCTGGATGCCATAGGCTTGGCAGACAAGGCAGATGCTCACCCGGGGTCATTGTCTGGCGGGCAGCAGCAACGCGTGGCGATAGCACGTGCTTTAGCCATGCGGCCAGATGCCATTTTATTTGACGAGCCCACCTCTGCACTGGACCCGGAGCTGGTCGGCGAGGTCTTGAATGTCATGATTCGTCTGGCTAAACAGGGCATGACGATGGTGGTGGTCACCCACGAAATGGAGTTCGCCCGAGAAGTTGCTGATCGCGTCCTGTTCTTTGATCAGGGAGTCATTGTGGAGCAGGGCAAAGCGGCCGATGTGCTAAATACCCCTCAGCACCCACGTACTCAGGACTTTTTACAGCGTGTACTCAACCCCATCAAAGCTTGATCTCGTCTATTCCTAGTCGCTAAGGAGCCTGCATGTTTCCACCCGAACGCTACCCCCTTGAACCCGCCTTATGGTTTGCCACTGCCGAGCCAGCCCCAGACACAGTCCCTTTGCGTGAGTCTGTCTGCGCGGATATTGTGATTATTGGAGCTGGTTATGCTGGGCTGAGCACGGCCTTGCATTTGGCCGAACTGGGCTATAAGCCTTTAGTGCTGGAGGCGCGTAATATCGGCTTTGGCGGATCAGGACGAAATGGGGGGCAGTTGGTACCTGGCCTCAAGCACGATCCTGACGATATTTTGCAGAAGTTTGGGGAAGAGTCAGGACAAAAGCTCATTGACTTTGCCGCCCATACCGTCAGTACGGTTTTCGATCTTATTGATCGCTACAAAATGACGGTACCCACTGCCCGCCATGGCTGGATACAGCCCGCACACAATCAGTCTGGGGCACAGCTAGCAGAAAAAAGGGCGCAGCAATGGCAAAAGCAGGGGGCGGATGTCGATGTGCTAAGTCATTCGGAGCTGCACGCCTTGCTGGGTACCGATGCCTATGTAGGAGGGTGGATAGACAGGCGTGGCGGTGCGTTGCAGCCCTTAAGTTATGTGCGCGGCTTGGCCAGAGTTGCCCAGCAATTGGGAGCGACAATTCACACTGAAACACCCATAGCTAGTATTAGCAAAACCGCCACAGGCTGGCGCCTGCAAAGTGAGGCAGGGGTCAGTATCACGGCAAAAAAAGTTGTGGTTTGTGCGAATGCTTATAGCGATGGTTTATGGCCAGGCTTGAAAGAATCCATCATTGATCCCAACACCTATCAGACGGCCACAGAAGTACTACCACAAGAGGTGTTGAACTCTATTTTTCCACAAGGTCATGTGGCATCCGATACGCGTAACTTATTGCTGTATTTTCGTAAAGATCATACCGGACGATTCATTATGGGGGGGCGTGGCCCTTTCCGTGAACCGCGCTCTCAAGACGATTGGGCAGATTTAAAACGTGTCAGCGTGCGCATGTTTCCCCAGTTAGCCAATGTGAAGTGGGAATACCATTGGTGTGGGCGAGTGGCCGTTACCCCCGATTTTTATCCTCACATTCATGAGCCTGCTCCTGGTTTACTCATTGATATAGGCTGCCAGGGGCGTGGAGTGGGCTTGCAAACGGCCATGGGTAAGGCCTTGGCGAACTATGTGCATTCCGAAGACCCCGAGGCACTACCTTTATCGACCAGCAAAATACAGCGCATACCTTTGCATCGTTTGCGCAAGCTGTATGTTGCGGCTGCTATTACTTGGTATCGCATGCGCGATGGACGTTAAGAGGTAAGCATGAGAGTTGTATTCTATAGCCCCGATGCGGGTCGTGCGCAAGAGTGGGTGCAGAGCATGGCCGAGCACGATATACAGTTCGAACCCCTTATTTGGGAGGAAGATCAGCCCCAGAAAACGGTGCAGGCAGATTATGCCGTGGTGTGGCTTCCCCCTGAGTCGTTCTTCACATCAGTGCAGGGTTTGAAGGCCGTGTTTAATATGGGGGCAGGTGCAGACGCCATATTGAAATTGCCTACGCTGCCTGTAGAGCTTGATATTGTGCGTCTGGATGACCAAGAAATAGGTCAAAAAATAGCAGAATATGTCATACACGCCATCGCAGACATTACGCGCGACATGGACAGCTATAAAGAATCTCAGCCGTCTCAAAGCTGGTCGCCCAGACCTTATACCTACTTCGGGGATTGGCCCATTGGTATTATGGGCTTAGGAAAAATTGGCAGTTATGTGGCCTCTTTGCTGGTGAAACTGGGTTACCCGGTTCAGGCTTGGTCGCGATCCAAGAAAGAGCTGGACGGTGTCACCTGTTTTAGTGGGCAGGCACAGTTGACGGCATTTTTGCAGTCCTCGCGCATCGTGATTAACATCTTGCCTTTAACCGCCCAGACCGATACCTTATTCAGTGCCCAAACCTTTGCGGCAATGCGTAGCGACAGCTTTTTAATCAATATAGGTCGAGGCGAACACTTGGACGAAGCTGCTTTATTAGCGGCGATACGTAACGGTCATTTGGCGGGTGCCGTGTTAGACGTCTTTCGGCAAGAACCTTTACCTGCCCAGCACCCCTTTTGGCAAGAGCCTCGTATACGTATCACCCCCCACATAGCAGGTGCTACCAACGTTCACCTAGCGATATGCCAGATCGTCAGAAAAATACAGCATTATCAACAGGGCCAGCCCGTAGAGGGCATCATCAACCGCAGCTTTGGCTATTAAGCAGATAAAGCCAGCCAGGCAGCCAGCCAGCCAGGCAGAGCCCAGCGCCGTCGGTGCATCGCAACGCTTGGTGCAACGTATCAAGATACATACGAAATATTTCCCTTAAGTTAAAATTTTATGTATAATAATTTTCTTTTCTGCCACGCCTAACCAAAACAGTTGGGCGACATCTAGAAATGCCCGGGTGGTGAAATTGGTAGACGCAGGGGACTCAAAATCCCCCGCCGCAAGGCGTGCCGGTTCGATTCCGGCCCCGGGCACCACTCAAAAATCCCTAGTGTTCATAAACACTTAGCGCGATTCAAGTCTTTAGCTCTATACAGAGCAGTCTAAAAATTATCTTACTTTTCTATAGTCTAAATATTCTGTGCTCTGAGGACTGTTCGTTCTCTTGGGATAAGTTGCGGCCTTGAGAAACGTTAGTTCTCATGACTCTATATTTCTTTATCGACATTCCAGCCGATGTCATGCTCATTACCTCCAAAAGCATGTTGATCGTCAGACTGGGTGTAGGCTTTTTCATCGTAATGCTGATGTTGCCGGTGGCGGTCAAGTGTTAGCTAGTAGGTTGGGGCAGCTGATGACTCCCATCGTGCAGATAGTCGTGGTGACCACTGTCCTTGGCATGGGCACGAAGTTCTTCAGCTCGTAGACTACTAAAGCGTTACTGCGAGCAAAGAAGATTAGCGATATTTACGATCGATGAGCACCACACCCAACTGCGTCTAATGCGGGTGTCGATAGGCGGCATTCCAGATAGCAAACCCATTGCTCACTGGCTACAGCAATGGGATCGCATGAATGATCCAGCATCATTAATTGCGTTGCAGGCTGATCTTGTCTTTAGCCGCGCTAGAGACGTTGAGGAAATAACTCTGGCTGCAAATCGCACTGGAGCCAAACCTTCTACCCTCGGTCGCCGTGAGTACGAAAACTTTATGGAGATCATTGCCCGCTCCTATCCGCTACCGAGCCAGGAGCATGAACGCTAAGAGGGTTTGATTCGTGTAGTGTCTAGAGCAACCCTCTTCGGGTTGCATCCCGCGTCCGATCTTGCCGGACAGGCTGCGGGGGCAGGTTCAGCGGCTTTGCCTTGCTCCTGCCCCTTGCCAGCAGGCTGTAAGGCATCCATGTGCATCAAGGGTGAAGGCTACGCCCAACATCCTCACCCGGTCGCCCTGGTGGGCGCTGCGGCTTCCGGTGTTGCCCTTGACACCCATAGACGCCAATCTCGGTTGGAGACCTCTTGACTTGTCGGATTGGGATTCCTTGGTCATGATCAAGAAACTGACGGGGGTAAGGACTATTGCAGGATAGGCTAACCGCCGGTGAACTATACGTATGGTTTGTGAAATCGAGCGATTTCGGTCATTTTTAGGGGTGTGCAAAGTTATGAGTGGACAAAAAGAAAAAGGGTCGTCCCTTCGTATGGACGTTTACTTGGGTGACCTCAAAACCCCTTGGGTCGAATACTGTGCATCCGTAGGTAAAAAACCGGGTGCTGTGTTGCGTGAAGCGATTGAAAAACAACTTGCAGGGTTACAAGCTGGCAAGCCACGAACTGTTTTTAAGTCAGTGGAGGAAGTTCAGCACGTAGCGAAAAAACGCTTTGAAATTATGTTGACTGACTCTGAAAGAGAAGCGCTTGCGACAAGAGCTAAGGAAGAAAAAACTTCTGGACGCCAGTTTGTGAGTGATGCGTTACGAGCAATCCTTACCCATGAGCCACAGCTTTCAATGAAAGAGATTGAGATTTTGGGAGAGTCGAACTTTCAACTTTTGGGAGTGGGCCGGAATTTAAACCAGATTGCCCGGCGCTTGAATGAAGGAAAAGATGAGCCTGTAACTGCTGAGCTTATTGAAGAACTTAGAAAAATTATTGACACACACGTTCAAAAAGCAAGTGACAGTATCAGGGCAAATATTGAACGGTGGAATCTAAAATGAACTGATTTCAGTGGCTTGTTTCTGCTTTATGCCGGAGGATCTGCCTCACGGTAGCAGCGAGTATGGGGCAATAAATTATCGTACGCACCCCATGACTGCTACCAGAGCCTTTAATAGAAGTAATGAATAGCTAGAACATTATGGAAGGCAGCATTTTTTATACTTTTTCTCACTACCGCAAGGGCATGGCGTATTGCGACCGACCTTTGTTTTTTTCGATCTCGACTGTGGCATCGTAGTTTGTAAGCTTCCTGTTTTCCTCATGCCCTTCACGAGTATATCCATATCATTACTTTGCTGCCATGGGGAGTCTAAATTGATCCCGAAGCGTAGAAACTGGTCGTGCGGGCGAAGGCATACACCAAACCAAGTCTTGGCTTGTTCAGTGTACTTGCGTAGGGCGCAGTGTCTTTGTAACCGCTCTAACGCAACATCCTCTGGGTCGTTGTTGCAATGGATGGTAAACCCTGTACCGTCTTGACTGAAACCAGCAGTGAAGTCGTGATGTTTACCGTCGGTCATTGCCCTTTGGGCTATCTGATCAATAGCTTTACTGACGTCAATGACGGTGTCTTCACTAAGAGTTAATAATAAGAATCCAAAGTCAATAGTGGCAGTCGTTCTGGAGGCTTCAATCGCTCTCATTAGACGGCCAAGTGCTGTTGCGGAAAAACGTGTCAAGATTCCATCGGGCGTACGTTTACCAGGAATGCCTTCGCGTCTAGCAAGCATAGCCAAGTCTAGATCTGCCGAGATATCGTCATGTAGCCACACCATGTCGTGTTTGTCTTCTAGCCAAAGATTTTGCTTGAGGTGATACGACAAGATTGTTAGTTCATGTGAAGCCATCAGTTTGTCGGAGTACTGTGTTCTACGATCTATATAACTGAGTAAATGAAGCGGTGAATCAAGCATTTCTGTCATTGCGTCCAGCGTGAAAACGTCTAGGACAAATGGTGATGAAATTGTCGTGGTTGATGTGCTCTTCAGGAACTGCTGTGCCTGGAAACTGAGGGCTGGGTAGTGATCAGCGATAAGACACAGGACGTATATCCGCTTAATTCTCTTGGGTAGCGTCACTATATTGTTGCTAGTATCCCGGAGCGTGCATGTTCCAGTTTCTAATTGCTGAGCGCAAATGTACGCTTGATCACTTGATTCTTGAATACTCCTCTTAAAGTCATCCTGGATTTGGAGATCATTACCGCGCCGGGCTTCCAGTGTTAATCGTTTGGATTTCGCCTGGAGAACTAGGGCGCGATCGCCGAAAAGTACTAAGACATCAATCTCCCCAATCTTGTTTGCCTTTGATTCGAATATGTCGATGTTGGGTAGGACATTGCTCGCGCCGAAGACTTTTTTCAATCTATCTACGGCGAATTGCTCTGTGAACATGCCGCGATGCTTCATCGCCGTGTTTACATAGGCTTTGTCCGCCCCCATCCAATAAAATGGCGCCTCGTACAGCGCTTCTACTAAGCTGTAGGGATTGAGGAGAATATACTTTCCGTCAGGAGTGGAAATGAGAGGAGAGCCATTGATAAGGTTAAAGTCGTGTAGTGCCGTAAATTGTTCATTGTAGGTTTCTAGGGGTACTGCGAAGGCTTTTAAAACACATGTGATGACCGTTGAGCTTGCGTCTACAAGTTCGGCTACTTCGTCAGCTGTGAACGTGTTGCAGGGGAGAAATGTCCAATACTCCGGTGCCATTTTGTCCATTGATTGGAGAGTGTCAACTGTTTTCTGATTCAGCAGTTGAGAGATTGCTTGAACAATTTTGCTTGCCTCTAAAATGGAGAACCCTTTGTTCGTAACAAGCCAGCTTTCATCTTTTTTATACTTTACCGTCGAGAAATCTCGATATTGGAAGTTATAGGCAGATTCACTGCCGTAGAAGATTGGCTCTCTTAGAGCAGCGCCGCTTGTAAATGGGTTGAAGGTGCCGTCAGCGATTTTAGTTAGGTCAATATTCTCCCAAACCTGAGATGACATCGAATCATGAATCTCTTTAAGTAAAGTCTCTGTGGCTTTAATGTAAAACTCAAGTTTTTTCGGCTCAGGTATTTTGTAGTCAATATTTCTCTTCAGCATTAATCCTATGAGCGTTGATATTTCTGTGTTGATTAGCCGGTTATTAGAGAAAAGATGCTGAACATCATCAGACTTTATTTCGTCTGAAAATCGGATAATGTTGTCTCGAAAACAAAGGTAGGCTATGGCATGGATATAGCCTGGTGAGACACATAGTTTTGCTAGTTCGTCAAAAATGACTTGTTCAGTTCGTATTGGCTGAGCCTGTTTTTTCATGATTTATATTCCCATGATGCTGTGTATTGTTAGCGGACCAGAAAAATCAGCGCAACCACAAACAGAAAAATGCAGTAAACCCACATCTTAGCCAAGAGCATTCGTGTATGGGCTATACACCATCTGCACAATCAGCCATGCAGTGATCTAAAAACCATCTCTCTCTCTGCCTTGGTCGGCCAAGAAGCAGTTGTGTAGGTATACCAAACTATCGTTTGATTTCGGTACAGTATCGGTACAGTGCATAGTTTTCACTAAGTTGCTTTAAGTAGACTAACTAACTGATTCTTAAGTTATTTATAGTGTTATTGTATTGGTTTAAGATAAATGGTTTTACCTCACAACGCACTGTTTCTTCGCGACTCAAAATCCCCCGCCGCGAGGCGTGCCGGTTCGATTCCGGCCCCGGGCACCACTCAAAAATCCCTAGTGTTCATAAACACTTAGCGCGATTTAAGTCTTTGGCTCTATACAGAGCGCTCTACAAATTAGTTTAGATACAGCACATACGCTGACGTAGTGCAATGCATTCGGCGACGCGTTAAGCTGCGTTATCGCATATTCCTGTGCTTAGTTATATATCTCTTATACGTTAACCAAGTGTAGCACCCAAAAAATAACCCCCCGCTTTAAAAAAAACAGGGGGTTATTAGTAGTCTGAGTCGCCCATAAGAGGCGACGTGAGGCACTCAGATACTTATTTTGCGCGTAGCTGTTTTAGTTCTTCCATAGCAAGGTCCACGCGAACTTTGCCGGAGGCTACTAAGCGCTCGGCGACTAGGGCGATTTCTGCGCCAAGGGCGCCGGCCATCATGGCGATATTTTGTGCGTGTAGCGACATATGCCCTTTTTGAATGCCCGTGGTGGCCAGTGCTTTTAAAGCAGAAAAGTTCTGCGCTAGTCCTACTGCGGCGATGATACGAGCTAAGCGCTCGGCGGATTGAACCTGTAAGATCTGCAAGCAGGCGCGCGCCGTAGGATGTAGTTTGGTGGCACCGCCGACCAGTCCTACAGCCATAGGTATTTCTATGCTGCCCGCTAAGTGGCCCTCGGGGGTGATCTCCCACTGGGTTAACGAGCCGTAATGGCCTTGACGCGCTGCATAGGCGTGTGCGCCTGCTTCAACCGCTCGGGTGTCATTGCCTGTCGCTAGTACGACGGCCGAGATGCCATTCATAATGCCTTTGTTGTGTGTGGCGGCACGATAGGGGTCAGCCGCTGCGAACTGATAGGCGGAAATAATGCCATCACGCACGTCAGCGCCACCAATGGCTTCGCATGGCCATACTGCTCTGGCTCTGGCTAGACGCTGATCGGCTAAGTTAGACAGAATACGTAAATAGACTTTTCCGCCTGTCCAGCGTTCAATGTAAGGGGCTAGAGTCTCTGCCATGGTGTTGACGGCATTCGCACCCATGGCATCTTTGGTGTCTACGATAAGATGAGTGATCACCATAGGGCCGCCTTCGGTTTGCAAAACACGTATTTGCAAATCTTGAAAGCCGCCACCCATTTGCACCAAAATCGGATCGCACTCATTACATAACTGCCGTATTTCTTCTTTGCGTTCAAGTATGCGTAAGCGGCTGTCGTGTGGATTGGGTGATTGCACCAGTTGAATTTGCGCGATCATGTGCGTGCCCGACATAGAGGTAATGAAACCTTCATGCTCATAGCATTGACGTGCCGCATTCGAGACCGCGGCGACCACGGATGACTCTTCGGTAGCCATGGGGATCAAGTGATCCTGGCCGTCGATTTTCATGCTGGTAGCAATCCCTAAGGGGATGTTCATGGTGCCGATTAGGTTTTCGATTAAACGATCAGCAAGTTGCGGGTCTATATTGCCCATATTTCGCAAGTGAGCCTGCGTATCGTCGGTCAATTGCGCAAAAGCAGCCGTGCGTTGCAAGCGTTCTTCAGGGCTGAGTTTATGAAAGCCCGAGATACGGGAGCTAGGTAGTGTGTTGCTCATCAGTGAGTCCTTGATGTGTAAAGCTTAAGCGCCGCTCATGAGTCGAGGTAACCATGTCACCATGCCGGGGAAGGCAGCGATTAGGAATAACGCAACGACTTGTAAGAGCATGAAGGGGAAGACACCGCGGTAGACGGTAGTCATATTGATAGAAGGCGGTAGGGCACCCTTCATGTAAAACAGGGTGTAGCCAAACGGCGGGCTGATATAGCCGGTTTGTATGGTGATGGCATACAGTACGCCAAACCAGATTTCGTCAAAACCCAATGCGCGTACTATGGGCAAAAATACGGGGACCGTGAGCAAAATAATGCCAATCTCATCCAGCACAGTGCCCAGAAAAATGAGAATCAGCATCATGCAGGCCAAGATCATGTAGGGATGTACATTCAGATCTCGGATGAAGCTCATCAAGGTGTCAGCGCCGCCCAGGCCAGTAAAAATAGCGACATAGGCCTTAGCGCCAATCGTAATCCACAGAATCATTGCCGTGGCTTTTAATGCCTGCAGCCCAGATGCCTGTAAGTTAGCGATGTTAAGTTGACCGCGGCATAGGCTAGCAATCACTGCACCTGCCACACCCACAGCAGCGGCTTCGGTAGGAGTAGCAATACCGAAAAAGATAGAACCTAAAATCACCACGATAAGCAAAATAGGCAGAATTAGCTTCTGTAGGCTGGCTAATTTGGTGCGCAGCGATACCGCATCACCGCTACCTTTGGGTACTAAATGTGGTCGGGTGTAGGCCAGAATCAAGATGTACGCTATGTACAGCGCCGCTAAAATAATGCCGGGCATAATGCCAGCGATCAGCATTTTTCCTATTGATACCTGAGCTGTAATGGCATAGACAATCGTCAATACAGAAGGGGGAATCAGGATGCCTAAGGTACCAGATGCGCAGATTGTTCCCGTCGCTAAGGCCGGGTCGTATTTGCGTTTGAGCATTTCTGGTAGGGCCAAGACACCCATGGCCGTTACGGCAGCACCGACCACACCCGTCATGGCAGCCATGACGACACAGATTAATACTGTCCCTATGGCTAGACCGCCGCGTAAGCGGCCGAACCATAATTCCATGGTGCGATACAAGTCTTCGATAACCCCCGAGCGTTGCAATATGCCCGCCATCAGTATGTATAAGGGAATGGCAAGTAGCGCTTCGGATCGCATGGTGTCAAACACCTGCAGCACAATGATAATGACAGACTCAGGATTCCACAGCGTAACCGTCAATAACAGCGAAAGACCACCTAATACAAAGGCAATAGGCAAGCCTGTGAGCATGAACAGCGTGAGACCGCCGAACATGAGAAGTAAGATCATGTTGGGGGTCATGCTATTTCTTCCTTGTAGCGTGCAGTCGGATCAATCCATATTTGTATGAACTCAGCTAGGGTCTGCAAACCCAGTAAGGCGGCGGCAACCGGCACAGTGAATTTATAGGGCCATAAAGGGGGGTTCCACGCCGAGAACGTGGTTTCCTTATATTCAAAGGCTTGTACAGCTAACGGCCAAGAGTAATACATAAGGATGGTGCAAAATAAAATAATGACCGTGAAGTTGATGGAGTCAAGGACTCTTCCCGGTAATGGAGCTAGACGACGGCGTACGATGTCCAGATTGACATGGCCACCGATATGCATGAGATATGGGCCGCCCAATAGAAAATAGGGGCCAAACAGTAGTACTGATAGCTCCATGCCCCATGTGGTCGGAGCATTAAACGCATAGCGACTTGTCACCTCATACAGCATCACCGGTACGATGATCAGCATAAGGGCGGCGGCTAGCTTAAATAGCCAGCGATTGAGGGTAGTAATCAGGCGTATATAAGTACGCAAGGCATGCAGCATGGCTTGTAGTCCGGTGCATCAAATAAAATGAAAAGGGCCACCGCCATCCTTTGTGGGATGGCGATGGCAAGCAGGCGTGCTGCTTAATCCAGTAGTCCGAGACGCTCTAGGAAAGCAATTTGGCTATCTAGCATCTTGACGGCATTGGGATTGTTATTGGTGGCTTTGCGCCATACGTCTACGACTTGTTTGCGTGCTTGAGCAACATCAGCAGGATCTAATGTGCTGATATTGACGCCTTGCTTACGGAATGCGTCCAGTGCATTACCGTCTGCCACCATGATGTGTTGGCGTAAAGCGGCCGAGGTGTCACGAGCAGCAGTGGCCAGAGCAACTTTAAAGCTTTCCGGCAATTTATCGTAGGCCGCTTTGTTGGCAACGTAGCTAGTGGCCGTGGAGGGCTGATGAGGGCCTGGCATGATGATGTATTTGGCCACTTCGCCTAAACCTGCTTCCAGGTTGGCGGTTAGATCGCCACGGTCTGCCAGATCAATCACACCTTTATCTAAGGCAGAGTACACCTCGCCTGTAGGCAATGGGGTAACTGATACGCCCAAAGAGCCCATAACAGTAGATGCCAAGCCTACAAATCTGCCTTTTTTACCTTTGAAATCGGCAATGCTTTCAATCGGCACTTTGGAGTGAATGGGCTCGGGGCCATACACGGTAGGGGCAATATAAAACAGGCCAGCAGGTGCATACGCTTCACGTGCAAGCTCTAAACCGCCCAACTCATAAAACCAGGCTTCGTATTGGTCACCTTCGGGAAAACCGAAGGGTACGGTACTGGTGAATGCCAAACCAGGAATTTTGCCAGCTTCATAGCCATCAAATGTTTTCATCATTTGGAAGGCGCCGCCGCGCACAGCGTCAAATGCTTGGTTGGCGGGGACTAATTGGCCTGCGGAGTACAGATCAATTTTGAAGCGTCCGTCTGTTAATTCTGCAACGCGTTTGACAAAGTACTCTTCAAATTTTTGTGGTGTGGTACCGCCGTCCCAGAGCGCTTGCATGCGCCAAGTGATGGTGTCAGCTGCGCGTGCAATATGAGCGCCTGCGCCCAGGGTGGCGACACTAGCTAGACCTAGGCCTTTTATCAGGTTACGGCGAGAGAGCTGTTTCATATTTTCCTCCAAATGGGGCTTATGGCTTATCTCTTGGTGTAATAAGAGATAGGAATGTCATGCTTAAAAGCGACAATATGAGCTCATAATAGAAATTAAAATGGGACAATACAAGGTACAGTTGTTGGGTCAGTAAGAAAACTGTCCCAGGTTTTGTGAAGGTACGTAGTAACCCTAGGAGGGCGGTATGAGACCGGTTTATAAAATTGTTAACGAAATCCGAGCCGATATAGAGGCAGGTAGCTTATCGCCTGGCATGCGTTTATTGTCCATACGCAGTGGTGCAACACGTTATGGCGTATCCAAAAATACGATGTCCGATGCGTATGACAGATTAGTTGCTCAGGGCTTATTAGTCTCTCGTCCTGGGTCAGGCTATTTTGTCGCCGAGACGAACACCCTGAATACGGGTAGTGTGCAGCCTCATGTTGCCCAGGCTATGGATACGGTGTCTTTATTGCGTGAGCAATTGGTCAGGCAGCATGAAGTGCGCGTGGGAGACGGTCGTCTTCCGGCAAGTTGGGCTCGTGGCTTAGACAAGGTGGTAAGGAATCAGGCCTCTACCCGTGATGTGATGGACCATGGCTATGGAAACCCTTGGGGTTACGAGCCATTGCGTGAGCATATAGCCCTGAGTTTGCGTGAGCGGGGCATTAAAATCGGCGCAGAGCGTGTCTTGCTTACCTATGGGGCGAATCATGCTTTAGATCTGGTGGCTCGCTATTGTTTACATCCAGGTGATGTCGTGTTGGTGGATAGTCCTGGCTATTACCCATTATTTGGCAAGCTACAGTACAGCAATATACAGATCGTAGGCGTACAGCGTACGGTAGATGGGCCGGATTTGGCCGCGCTTGAGCAAGCTTGTATAACGCATAAACCTAAGTTGTTTTTTACACAAACCTTGGCGCATAACCCTACGGGAACGAATGCCAGCTTGCCCGTATGCCATCGTATTTTGACCTTGGCTGAACAGTATCAGTTTTATGTGGTGGAAGATGACCCCTTTGCAGACATTTTGCCGGTTGATAGCCCGCGTTTAGCTACATTAGACCAGTTAGAGCGAGTGATCTATGTGGGCACATTTTCTAAAACATTGTCCGCGGGGGTGCGTGTCGGCTATGTAACCGGACCAGAGAAGTTGTTATCAGCATTATGCGATCTAAAAATGCTGACCTTAGTGGCTACCTCGGATTGGGCTGAACGTACGGTATACGATTTGATCATACGTGGTCAGTATTTAAAGCATTTGCGGCGCTTAAGGGTTTTGGTCGAACGCACTCAGAAACAGGTCTATCAGGCGTTGACCGAGTTAGGGTTAACAGTGTTTAGTCCACCCTCTGGTGGCTTTTACTTGTGGGTATTACTGCCTGTAGAGTTAGACGAAGCAGCGTTTCTCCGTGCAGCCGCGCAGCGTAGTATTTTTATTGCTCCGGGTAATATTTTTATGCCAGACAAGCGAGAAGTTAGAGCAATGCGAGTCAATATTGCCTACGCGATGGATGAGCGTTTTCTGAAATTCTTGCGTGAGTGGCTCAAACCATTGCCAGCACGAGAAGCCCTAAATAGATAAGAGCCTGTGACTTGACACATTGTCTGTGGGTCGGCGCTACCTAGGCGAGATACGGCTTGTTTTGTGTATGGAGGGGGGGGAGCGTTCATCTTTGATCGGAAACAGAGTTGTCACCTTGTCCTCTTTCCCCAAACGAACGCCTTCTACTTGTTGAGAATGTTCATATGAACATTATTGCGTCATAAAACTTTCATTTGAGCGTCACTGACTCGTAACTTCCCATTCCTACACTGACGGGTATTCAAACGAAACCTATACGTCGTGTTATGAACTTATCCGTCAGGCAAAGCAGTATTGTGGATTTACTGGCCGCTCAAGGGGCTGTGTCAGTGGATGGCTTGGCCTCGCATTTCGGGGTGACGCCGCAAACTATCCGACGTGATCTGAATCATTTGTATGAGGCGGATTTGGTGCGTCGCCGCCATGGTGGTGCCGAGCTAAACGTGCTCGAGCGCAATGTGCCTTTCCAAACGCGCCGCATCACTCATTTGCAGGCCAAGGCTCGTATCGGGCGGGCCGTTGCTAAGCTGATTCCTCCTGGGGCTAGTCTGCTACTGGGCTTTGGCACGACACCCGAGCAAGTTGCCTTAGCGCTATCTGATCATCGAGATTTAACCGTGGTCACCAATAATATTAGCGCGGCTCTGGCTCTGTCCCACAATATGAGTCACCGTGTGGTGCTGACAGGTGGGGAACTGCGTCAACCCAATCCTGAAATTCTTGGTCCAGGTGCCGAACGCCTGTTCAACAGTTTCAAGGCCGACTTCGGGGTGTCCGGAGTAGGGGGCTTTGATTCGGACGGTGCTTTGCTGGACTTTGATATGGCCGAGTCCGATTGCCACAAGGCTTTACGTGGCAATTGCCGTGTGCGAATTCTGGTTCTGGATCACACTAAGTTTGGTCGCCGTGCACCCGTACGCAGTGGTTCTTTGGATGATGTGGATATTCTGGTCAGTGACCAGCTTATTCCCGAGCCTTATCGCAAGCAAATTCCTGCACGCGTTCAGGTAGTTATTGCTGATGAGGTGCAGGCATGAGTCGCGCCGCTATCGAGCTGCAAGGCATAGGTAAAGCCTGGGGCGAGCAGGCTGTGCTCAAGCATATGGATCTATCCATTCAGGAAGGCAAGTTCACGGCCTTGCTGGGCCCGTCGGGCTGCGGTAAATCCACCTTGCTGCGTATTATTGCCGGGCTGGAAACACCGGATCACGGTCGTCTCTTGATCCATGGGCAGGATGCTACCTATATGGAGCCCGCCAAGCGTGGTTTGAGTATGGTGTTTCAATCCTACGCCTTATTTCCGCATCTAAGTGTGGCTGACAATATATTGTTCGGCTTGCAAGTGCGCCGTGCCGATCGTCAGCAGCAAAAAGAGCGTCTGCGCGAAGCCTTGGCGCTGACTAATCTGGAAGGGCTGGAAGGGCGCAAGCCTGGCCAGCTTTCGGGCGGGCAGCGACAGCGTGTAGCTCTGGCGCGTAGCATTGTGTCGGGCCATCGCATTTGCTTGATGGATGAGCCGCTTTCTAATCTGGATGCCAAGTTGCGCCATACCGTGCGCCATGAGATCCGTGCCTTACAGCAACGTTTGGGCCTGACCGTGGTCTACGTCACCCACGACCAGACTGAGGCGATGGGCATGGCCGATCATGTGGTGTTACTCAATGCCGGACATATCGAGCAGCAGGGTAGTGCCCAGGATTTATATGGCCAGCCCAATAGTGTCTTTACTGCCGGCTTTATCGGCAGTCCACCCATGATGATGATTCACAGTGACCACGTCCCCATTGGGCTGTGGCCGTCTCGTCGTCAGTATGATCAGCCGCATCGTGTGCTGGTGGGCGTGCGCCCGGAAAACCTGAATTTGCATGACGCAGGCGAGCAATATGTGGCCGCCACGGTAGTGCATCAGGAGTTTCAGGGGGCCGATGCCTATGTGTATGTGCAGCTTGATGACGGTCATACCTTGATCGTGCGTGCGCCGCACAGCCGCAGCGTCGAGGCGGGCGCTCGCTGTGGTTTGAGCTGGAATCCCGTTCACGCTTTTTATTTTAACCAGGACAGCGGAGCTCGCCTGCCCATTCCGTCTGCGGATGCTCTGGCTGCTACTTCTTGCGCTGTTTTTTCCTAAACGTACTGCGAGTCTACTTATGTTGAAGAATTGTTTGCTTACCACCTCTAGCGCCCTATTAATGGCCTTGGGCGCTAACGCTCATAGCGCGGTGGAATTGACCATGTATTACCCCATTGCTGTAGGGGGGCCGCTGACCGATGTGGTTGATGGAATGATTAAGGATTATCAGGCTCAAAACCCAGAGGTCACTGTAAAAGCGGTGTACTCCGGCAACTACGATGAAACTCGGGTGCGTGCCTTATCGGCGCTGCGTGCGGGCGAGCCTGTGCAGCTTTCTGTGCTGGGTGCTCTGGATACCCATGATCTGGTGGAGCAAGGTTTGGTTGAAGCCTTTAGTGATGTGGCTCAGGATGCCTCCAGTCAGGATTGGCTAAATAGCTTTTATCCCGCCTTGATGGCTAATGGCACTCTGGAAGGAAAGGTGTGGGGGATTCCGTTTCAGCGCTCCACCATTGTCATGTTCTATAACAAGGATATGTTCCGCGCAGCGGGTTTGAATCCAGATCAAGCCCCCAAAACCTGGGATGAACTGGTGCAAACCGCTCAGAAGCTGACCAATGATCAGCACCACGGTTTGATGATCCCCTCGACGGGTTATCCCTACTGGATGTTTCAGGCCCTGACTTTGCAAAATGACCGTCAGTTGATGAACGAGGAAGGTACTCAGGTTTATTTCAACGATCCTAAGTCGGTGGAAGCTTTGCAGTTTTTCCATGATCTGGCCTACAAGCATAAAGTCAGCCCTACCGGTACCATTGAATGGGGCACGCTGCGGCAGGCTTTTGTTCAGGGTAAGACAGCCATGATGTGGCACACTACGGGCAACCTGACTGCGGTGAAAAATGAGGCCAAGTTTGATTTTGGTGTGGCGATGCTACCTGCCAAGGAAAAAGCGGCCTCACCTACAGGCGGTGGCAACTTTTACCTGTTCAAGGGTGCTAACGAAGAGCAAAAGAAAGCGGCTCTGGACTTTGTACGCTGGATGACTGCGCCTGAGCGTGCTGCCAAGTGGTCCATGGCTACGGGTTATGTGGGTGTCAGCCCCGCGGCTTACGAAACACCCGCTCTGCTTGAGTACGCCAAAACTTTTCCACAGGCAGTGGTAGCGCGTGATCAGTTGGCGGTGGCTTCGCCCGAGTTTGCGACATATGAAACAGCGCGTGTACGTGAACTTCTGTCCAATGCCGTGCAAGCTGTGCTGACCAATACCAAGACGCCTAAGGCTGCCTTGGATGAGGCTCAGGTCGCTGCGGATCGTCTACTGCGTCCTTTTAACTAAGCAGAGGCAGGAATGGCGGAACCATTACGTGTGCTGCGTAAAGAGTGGGTGTTTGCTTATCTCTTGTTGACGCCACTATTTGTGCTGCTAAGCGTGTTTGCCTTTATCCCGGCGCTGCGCACGTTCTGGTCCAGTCTATTGAGCAAGGGCACGGCTCGTCGTCCGAGCCAGTTTGTAGGCATGGACAACTATGATGCTATGTGGGCTGATCCGACGTTCTGGCTGGTGCTGAAGAATAATCTTTGGTACGCCGCGATTGTGATACCAGTGTCCATGGCATTGGCCTTGTTGATGGCCTTGTGGGCCAATCGTGCCATGAGTATGCGAGCCTGGGTGCGTTGCGCTTACTTTACGCCCACCATGCTACCCATGATTGCCGCTGCGAACTTATGGCTGTTTTTCTACACACCGGACTTGGGCCTACTCGATCAGATCGCCAAACTGTTTGGCGCAGGAGCCACCAACTGGCTGGGCCAGCCACACACCGCCTTAGGGGCAGTCATGGTCGTGACAATCTGGAAAGAGGCCGGCTTTTTCATGATCTTTTATTTGGCTGCCTTACAAACTATTCCACCGGAGTTACGAGATGCTGCACGCCTAGAAGGAGCGAGCCGCTGGCAGTATGGTCGACGTGTGCTCTTGCCCTTGCTGGCACCTACGACCTTGTTCATTTTAATCAATGCGCTGATTAATTCGGTCAAGCTGGTGGACCATCTGTTTATCTTGACCAAGGGTGGCCCTAATAATGCTTCCAAGCTGATGCTGTACTGGATCTGGGAAACTGCCTTTGCTTATATGGATACGCCTAATGCCGCTGTGTTAACGGTTGTGCTCTTGCTGGGCTTGGGCGCTGTCGCTATTTTTCAATTCCGCTACGCCGAACGACGCGTGCACTACCAGTGATGACTATGGACACTGTTTTGAATGCCCCTGACCGCCGGCTCCATTTGCCTTGTCTGGATACGGTAGGAGCGCACGTTTTAGCATTGCTGTGGATTATGCCCTTGCTGTATGCCTGTTGGGCTGCATTTCGTGATCCGTCCGCCGCGTTGAGCTTTGATTGGAGTGCTGGCTGGACGATGGAGAACTTTGCCGTGGCCTGGGATCGTGCGCCTTGGCTGCGCTACATCTTTAATACCACAGCACTGGTACTGAGCATTCTGCTTGGGCAGTTTGTGCTGTGTACTCTGGCTGCTTACGCTTTTGCTCGTTTTCGTTTCTTTGGTAGTCAGTTTTTGTTTATGTTGCTGCTCTTGCAGTTATTCATACTGCCCGAAGTGTTGATCGTAGAGAACTACCGCATGGTGGCTTGGCTGGGATGGACGGATACAGTCTGGGGCATGGGTGTGCCATATATGGCCAGTGCGTTTGGCGTATTTTTATTGCGTCAGGCTTTCAAGCAGGTACCGCGTGAGCTGGAAGACGCGGCACTTCTGGAAGGGTGCAGTCGCCTAGGTGTGCTCTGGCGCGTGTACGTGCCGCTGGTCAAACCCGTGTATTTGGCCTATGCATTGGTGTCTGTGTCTACGCATTGGAATAATTTCCTATGGCCTTTGGTGATCAGTAGCTCTGATCACACAAGACCTTTGACAGTGGGTTTATCTTTGTTTGGCGCACCGGAAAGTGGTGTCAGTATTTCGCTGATCAGTGCCGCCACACTAATGACTATCTTGCCGCTTTTACTGGGCTTTTTGTTGTTTCAAAAGCAATTTATGCAGGCCTTTTTACGTGCCGGCATTCGATAAGGAACTCTGATGAAGATCATCCAGTTTTCGGATCTGCATATGACTCCAGCCGATGGCCTGTTGTTTGGCTCGGACCCTTTGGATCGTTTGCGTCGTTGTGTGCAGCATGTCAATCGCCATCATGCTGATGCGAACTTGTGCGTGCTGACGGGTGACCTGACTCATGCTGGTCATCCCCGTGCTTACGAGCGTTTGCGCGAAGGCTTGCAGGACTTGATTCCACCTGTGCGTTTGATGATGGGCAATCACGACAGCCGCAGTGCTTTTTACAGCGTGTTCCCACAGCTTACGAGCGATTTACCTGATTTTGTGCAGTATGCCGAAACCTTGGGCGATTGGCGTCTTATTTATCTGGACACCTTGGAGGACGGTTACACCAATGGCTATTTGTGCGCGCCACGCCTGGAGTGGTTGCAGCAGGAGCTGGCGGCGCATAACGGGCCGGTGATGCTGTTTTCCCACCATCCTTTGCCAGTCTTGCAGTACCCGTCGATGGACTGGTTACGCTTGAGCAATGCCCCCGAGCTGCTACCTGTATTGAAAGCTCATCCAGCGCCCGTACATTTATTTTCTGGTCACGTGCATCGCTGTGCCAGTGGCATATGGAATGGTCTGCATTTTGTGACGGTGAGTGGTACCAACCACCAACACGAACTTGACCTGAAGCGTGAGGGGGCGGCCACGTCTACCTTTGAGCCGGCCAGCTATGCGGTGATCTTGCCCAATGCAGATGGCCTGACCGTACACTTTCAGCCCTTTGGCTATGAAGAGCTGCGTTTTCCGTATACCGGCGATGTAAGTGCCTTGAAGTGCATTTGATCCTTCTTACTCGGCTTGGCACGGTATCAAGGTTAATTGGCTACCGTGCCCGCCTAGCACGAGAAAAACTGCAGACTATAATACTATTCAGTAAAGTCTCGTTACGCACTTGCTTGTCGAGTACGATCGTGTTTTGAACAAACTTCGCTACCTAGCCATAACAAATTAAGCGATTGAAGGTGTTTTCATGAGCTATGCTCATAATTTTCATGGCTCGACAAAAACTAGGCGTGTCGCTTACGTTGGAGTGACTGAGTGTCCTACCGCTTCGATTTATATACCTTACAACTTTTTATCGCCGTGATTGAAGAGGGCAGCATAGCCGCTGCCGCGCAACGCGAGCATATTGCCGCCTCGGCCTTGAGTAAGCGCTTATCGGAGCTAGAGCGCATGACAGGTGTGCAGTTATTTATACGAAGAGCGCGAGGTGTTGAGGCAACGCCTTCTGCTCATACCTTAGCGCGTGGTGCGCGGCATCTACTTCATCAAGCATCTGATTTGACCCAGCAGTTAAATGGGTATGCAGTAGGGACCAGTGGTCACGTACGTATTGCGGCGAACCTGTCGTCGATCTCCCAGTTTTTACCGGAGGATCTGTATCAGTTTATTGATAAGAATCCAGGTGTGAGTGTTGATTTGAATGAAATGGTCAGTACCGATGTGATTCGTGCGGTAGCCGAAAACAATGCTGATCTCGGTATTTATAGCCAGGCGGATGATCAATATGGTCTGGCCATTCATCCTTATCATAAAGATAGAATGGTATTAATCGTGCCCCATGATCATGCGCTAGCATCACGCGTGTCAGTGGATTTTATCGAAACACTGATGTACGAACATGTGGGCATGCATCCAGGCAGTGCCGCTAATATTTTATTGGCCAGAGAAGCCATTGCGGCCGAGCGTCCTTTAAAGCTCAAATTTCAGGTGACCTCGTACGACGCGCTAGTGTCTATGGTCAGCTCGAAATTAGGTATAGGTATCATGCCCTTACAAGCCACCCGTCTTTATTCTCCGAGTAAAATAAAAACCATATTGCTTAATGATCAATGGTCCTGGCGCCAATTAAAAATTTGCATTCGCCCAGGTAAAAACCTATCGGCCGCTACACAGTCTCTTCTTCTCCATCTTATTCAAAAGTAGGCCATCGTCAAAGACGATGCCTGCATGAAAAAACACTAATTGTGAGATAGGTTTATAGTTCATACGCTATCAGCATACCTTGCCTTCAAGCGAGTATTCACACTGCCGCTCATGGAGAAAAAATGAATTTACCTAACAGTGTCGAGGTAGTTGAGGTAGGCATGCGAGACGGCTTGCAAATGGAGTCCGTCTTTATAGATACTGAGACTAAAGCCGATCTTATTAATAGCTTAATGAACGCAGGTGTGCTGCACCTGGAGGCCACGTCATTTGTCTCTCCAAGGGCTGTGCCGCAATTGGCTGACGCGTCCGAATTGCTGTCCAAATTGCAACGCAGGCCGGGTTCAACAATATCTGTGCTGGCGCCCAATATAAAAGGGGTAGAGCGCGCTATAGCAGCTGCCGCAGATGAGGTCGTTGTGTTTGTGTCGAGTACTGAGAGTCATAACCAAAAAAATCTCAATCGCTCCATAGCTCGTTCTCTAGACGATATTGCTGCCATCTCCGATTATCTTGAAGACAAAAATATCGCTAAAAAAGGGGCTATTGCCTGTGCTTTCGGATGTCCTTTTGAGGGCGAGCTCCCGCCACAAGCGATTAATAACATTGCAGCGCATTATTATCGCCTAGGCTTTAGGGCCCTTACCTTAGGTGATACCACGGGAATGGCTACGCCTAGGCTTGTGACACAAACGGTTTCTGAGTTAAGGGCCGCTTTTCCTGACATGAAATTGAGCTTGCATTTTCATAACACGCGCGGCTTGGGCTTAGTAAACGTTATGGCAGGGCTTTATGCAGGGGTAGATAGTTTCGAGTCGTCGATAGGCGGTTTGGGGGGCTGCCCTTTTGCGCCGGGAGCCAGTGGAAATATCAGCACGGAAGACCTGGTGTACTTGCTTGATGAGATGGGCATTCACACCGGCATTAAGCTGGAGCCGCTCATTGAGGTTGCTCAGCGTATGGAGTCTATCTTGGGCCGCAGCCTTGCAGGTCAAGTGATGAAGGCAGGGCCACGTTTAACATTACATAAGCTCCAAGACACTATGTCTGCAATAGGTTAAAGCCATGCCACTTAACGGTATTAAAGTACTCGATCTTACACGTATTATTTCAGGACCATACTGCACAGCTCTACTCGCCGACCTGGGTGCAGAAGTGATAAAAATAGAGTCCCCAGGTGGCGGTGACCCTGTGCGTGCACAAGGTGTTACGAAAGAAGGAATAAGTTGGTACTTTGCCAACTACAACCGGAATAAGAAATCTGTTGCCATTGACCTTTACACGCCAGAAGGTAAATCCATTTTGGCTCGCCTGATCGCCACGGTCGATGTCATCGTAGAAAACTACCGCCCTGGCGTTATGGAAAAAATGGGTTTTGGCCCAGAGCGTCTTAAAGAATTACGCCCTGATATTATTCATTGCAGTATCAATGGGTTTGGCACCACAGGCCCATACAAAGATCGTCCGGCATTTGATTTTATCGCTCAAGCGATGAGCGGGTTCATGAGCCTAAATGGAACCGAAGACGGCCCTCCACTGCGCGCGGGGCCCCCTATTAGTGACCTTGTTGCCGGCTTGCATGGTGCATTAGGTGTAACAGCAGCCTTGGTTCAACGAGGTCATACCGGTAAAGGTGACACCATCAGTGTTAGCCTGCTAAGCAGTATGATCAGTATGCTGAGTTTTCATGCATCCAACTATTTGGCCAGTGGTACTACTCCAGCGCGTAGTGGAAATGATCACGGTATAGCGGCTCCCTATGGGCTTTTTGAAACTAGCGATGGACAAGTTGCCATTGCCCCCAGTAACGACAGTGTTTATCACAAATTACTTGAGGCTATTGGCTTACCCGAGCTTCGTACTAGCGCCGAGTTCAAAACCAATGAGCAACGTCTTGCGCGCCGAGAAGCGATCAAGGAAATCATTCAGGAGCGAACACGTGCCCATTCCAGCGCCTATTGGATTGAGCGTTTAAACGAGTTTGGGGTGCCTTGTGGGCCTGTTTTAGCCTTAGCCGATGTCTTTGATGACCCGCAAGTTAAAGACCAGGAAATGGCCATATCCGTTGAGCATCCAGGGCATGGCAGTGTTCGTATGCTTGGCTTTCCAATCAAGTTCAGTACACCCAGTTCATGCCGACTGCCAGCACCTGAGCTGGGAGCACATACTACAGATACCTTAAGGTCGATCGGCATTGATGAAGAGCAAATCGAGCAGTTACAAAGAAGTGGCGTTATTTCAGACTGGTGTATAAGCGCTTAAAACGCCACCCATAAAACCAAAGGAGACAAAACCATGAACTATAAAATTTTACTTGCCTTGGTGCCTCTGGCTATCGCCACATCAGCCGTGGCACAAACGTATCCCGTTAATCCCATTAGCATTACTGTTCCATTCACCCCCGGTGGTGGGACTGACAGCATGACTCGTCTGGTTAGCCAGCATTTGGCGAACGCGACAAATTGGAATGTCATTGCTGAAAACCGTGCGGGTGCTGCGGGGACAATTGGCTTGGCCACGGTAGCCCGTGCAGCTCCTGATGGGTATAACCTGGTGATGGGGCAAGTTGATAATCTGGCCGTCGCGCCTTGGCTTTACCCCAACCTGTCTTATGACTCACTGAAGGACTTCGCTCCCATCATTAATGTAGCGGGCACTTCGGTCATCATAGCCACTAGAGCCGACTCTCCTTATAAAACCCTTGAGGACTTAATCGAGGCGGCAAAACGGGAGCCAAATAAAATTGATTATGCGTCTCCTGGAGCAGGAACTATCACACATCTTGCCGCTGTGCTGTTTCAAGAGGAAGCGGGTATATCACTGCAGCATATTCCCTATAAAGGCTCCTCGCCTGCAATGGCTGACTTACTGGGGGGGCAAGTACCCATCTTGTTCACGTCGGTTCCTTCAGCTTTCCCGCAACTACAAGCAGGAGCCATACGAGGTTTGGCTGTGACATCCAAAGCCCGAAGTCCAATCCTTCCAGAGGTACCTACTATCGCAGAGCATGGGTATAAGGATTTTGATGTCACCGTTTGGTATGGCCTATTGGCACCAGCAGGGACGCCTCCCGCTGTGCTGCAACAGATCAATACCGAGATGAATAAAACGCTCTCTTCTGAAAGTGTTAAGCAAGCTATGTATGCTCAAGGTGCCGAGCCCTTAGGCGGCACAGCTCAGGAGTTCGCACAGACCATTGAGAATGACTATAAAAAATGGGAGCCTATTGTTAAAGCTTCCGCTGCTGAGAGTAAGTAAGACTTTATGCCAAATGGTATACGCATCTATGTGGCCTGCCGCTTTACTGCTCCGGTACTGAGTGTATTTACTCAGCGGTTTTGTGCGACGCATAATGATTATGGTCGTACCTTAACCGCTAGTGAGCTTATCGCTCACTCTGAGGGGAAGGACGCACTCATTGTTACGGCCACAGATAAACTTGATGCCGAGGTAGTCAGACAGCTTTCACCTTCGGTGAAAGCTGTTTGCACCTATTCGGTGGGCACAGATCATCTTGACGTAGAGGCCTTGGCAGCCAAAAATATCAGAGTATTAAATACTCCCGATGTTTTAAACGAGTCGTGTGCCGATACCGCAATCTTATTGATGCTTGGCGCAGCTAGACGTGTTACGGAAGGCACTGCCCTGATTCGTGAAGGAACCTGGTCAGGGTGGAGCCCCCAGCAGCTCATTGGCCTAGATGTTTGGGGGAAACGGCTGGGCATACTCGGTATGGGACGTATAGGGCAGGCGCTCGCTAAGCGTGCACGCGGTTTTAGCATGCAAGTGCACTATCATAATCGGACTCAATTACCAGAAGATCGCGAGGCAGGTGCCATCTATCACGACAGCCTGGCCAAGTTGGCGTCGAATAGTGATTTTCTTTGTATAGCCTGTCCAGCCAGCCCGTCCACAAGGGGCATTGTAGACGGTCGTATTTTGAGTTTGCTCCCCAACAATGCCATTGTGTGCAATATCTCAAGGGGCGACATTATTCAGGACGAGGATTTAATTCAAGCCTTACGAGCAGGCAAGGTCGCAGCAGCCGGGCTGGATGTGTTTAACCAAGAGCCGAATATACACCCTGCTTATCGCAGCTTACCGAATGTTTTTGGTTTGCCTCATATAGGCAGCAGCACTATCGATACGCGGCTTGCTATGGCTGAGCTTCTTTGTTCAGGGCTGGAGGCTTTGTGGTCTGGTTCAACACCGACAAACTTAGTGGCTTAATGCTCAACACTATTGCCTCAATGTTTGTTTATTCACTACTGCCTCACCGCCCAGAACAATAATGCAGCTAACAATTCAGATAGCCGAATCTAGTATTACCTAAGGCGTAAAATATCCACTAACTCGGGCACAAAGCGTTCAGTTTCTGATTCATTTGTCGCCGCCGAAAAGGTTTGTTCTACCGCACTCGCTATTTCATGGCGTGCTCCACTTTCTTTAGCCATATTCGTAAAGTAGCTAATATCTTTCAGTGCATTGCTCATGGCAAAGCGCAAGGCTGACACATCACCTTGGGTTAAATAAGGTTGGACCCGATCCAATGCGGCGCCTGCACCGCCGCCTTTTGCTAAAACCTCAACAAAAGCCTCGGCTGTAATATCAGCATCAAGCGCGATAGCTGCCGCCTCTGACAGCAAAGCAATAGATCCCAGTGACACATAATTGTGCAATAGCTTCATTCTGTGTCCTGCGCCCGTACCGCCCACCAAAGTAATATTTTCGGCAAAGCATTTCAACACAGCTAAGCATTGCTCGAAAGTTTCGGGGTCTCCGCCAACTAATAGATTTAAACGTCCTTCCGCCGCTTCTTTAGGCGTACGGGTCATGGGAGCATCTAAAAATTGTCCGCCGTGATTTTTAACCGCAACGGCCATTTTCTCCGTTGAGGAGGGAATTGAGGTCGAACAATCAATGACTATGGAGTGAGGGGCTAAACCTTCTAAAACACCGCCAGGACCACAGAGTACTTGTTCAACTTGTGGCGAGCCCGTGACACAAAGCAATATGATTTCGGAATTCTTTGCTACCTCAGCGGGCGTGTCGTACTCATGTGCGCCTGCACTTATTAGGCGCTCAACGGGCTGGTTGCCAGCATGTTTACATAAATTTAAATGATGCCCATGTCTTTGCAAACTGCTTGCTATGCCATGGCCCATTAGGCCAATCCCAATTAATCCAATATTCATCTCAAAACATCCTCACACGATTTATGTCAGTGTACTGAGCAATTTACCAAACAGGTTAATAAATTAATCATTATTTTTATATTCAGCATCAATAAAAAGGTTCATATCGTCCTTGAAAGCTTGTTTAGGTTTTTAAGCTCAAAGGATTTGGTGTCTCGGTGCTACTTTCATGCACGCTTAATACCCAAGAGGGCAGAGAGTAATTTGTCTTGAGTACATAAAAAATTAGGCGGGAATGAGTGTCTTAGGTAGTGTTTTGTTAAGTGTTGACGCGGCTTGCTGCATACAGTGAACACGCACCCAATAGCGTAGCGAGTAACAGATACGTTTGACTCAGGCTAAGAGCAGCAGTGTGCTGAGCAAGCCAGGGGCCAAGGCTGGCTCCGATGAACAGTATGAACGTGTACAGTGACAGTGCCATGCCACGTTGAGATGGCAGGCTGACTTCAGCGACCCGGGCGATAAGGCCTGGGACAGTAATACCTATGCCGGCGACAAAAAGAAAATTGCTGGCCAGCAGTAGCCCGATGTGTGTATCGCCAATGAGGGCGCAAAAAAGCAGGCCTGTAGTGGCGCAGGCTAAGCCAGTGCGCAGGACTGGCTGTGCGCCAAAGCGGGGTAGGGCCAGAGCGACGGCCAGCGGTGTCAAGAAAGCGGGGGCGGCTAAGGCTCGAATTAGTAGAGCAGATAGACCTTGTTCTGCTAGGTAAGTACCTAGCCTCATGTCTAAGGCCATGTAGAAGGTGACGAAGCAACACAGTAGCGATAGAGCGGGCGCGTATACACGTCGTAGTCGCGTGTCGGCCAGTAAACGATTGGTCGATCGGTATGCGCTCCAAAAGCCTGATAGTGCATGTTTGTCTACTTTGTCGGCAGGTGTTTTCCAGAGATGCCAGGCGGTCAATAGGTAAACGCCGCATAAAGGTAAAAAAGCCGTAGTGATGTCCCAATACGGTGCAGTCAGGACACCATATATTTGCCCTAATAGACCGGCCGATAAAAACGCCGTGCTCATCCAGGCGACATTCCAACTACGCTGGCGTGTGTTGCCGTGTTCGGCTAGGTAGGCGATGGCGACAGGAGGAAAGGAGGCCGCCACGAAGCCTTGGGCAGCACGTCCGGTAATAAACAGGCCTGGCGTGTGTGCGGCCAATAACAGTAAAGTAATGACGGTGAGCGCTAGCAAACCGCCTACCAGAACCGCACGCCGTCCTATACGGTCAGAGAGCGGACCAAATAGCAGAAAACCGAATGCGTAGGACAGGCTAAAGCTGCTGATCACCCCGGTAGCACTGACACCGTGAGCCTGTTCGATTTGAGACATGAGGGGCAGGGGTAAGTAGAGCAAGGACACCACAGCTAACGCGCACAGTATCAGGAGTATTCTGAGAGTCGTTGTGAGTGTGTCCATTGTTGTCGAGGCCATAGTGTTGTCTTTGCTGCTAAACAGCTCATTACATCTAAATGAAAAATTAGCAGTTAATTGCTATTGCCTGATGGCAAAACGCCCGCTTTATTGAGTTTGAGCATTAACTGTTTAAGAGTATGCCTTTCGGCAGGACTAAAGTGACTCATCAACTTGGCCACCCACTGGTAATGAAGAGGTACGGCCTTGCTCAGCATGTTTTCTCCTGCACTGCTTAAGCGTATTAACCAGATTCGACGGTCTGTAGGATCAGGTTCTCGCTCGCACCAGCCCTTGGCTTCCATACGATCGATCGTGCGGGTCATGGTTTGCGAGGTCACTGATACTCCATCGGCTAAGGTACCTATGCTTAAGCCGTCAGGATTGCGTTTGAGCAAAATGAGTACAAAAAACTGAGTTTGATTCAGACCGCAATGCGTGTTTAGGTTAGCTTCGAAGGCAGAGAGCATTTCGCTGGTAGCCGAAGCCCAGATAAGCCAGCTTTGCAGCCCGTCGACATCCGGGTTTTGATATTGCTTGCCCAGTTGTACTAGGGTGTCGTAGCTGGGCAAATCCTTAAGTTCAAACATGGCACTTTTTAAATATATCGATAGCTAAATTGTAGCTAGCTACATAATTGTGGGCAAGAAGTAATATGTTCTTCCTCTTAATATTTGCGTGCTCGATTAACATATCGTATAAGTAATATTACGAATATGGACAACTCCCGTGAGCATACAAAAAGACGCTACTTCTGCCTCCTATTTAATCGACGTGGCTCCCTTAAGCCAGGTTCTGGAGGATTTTGCCAAAGCCCGTGACTGGGCTCAATTTCACTCCCCCAAAAATTTAGCGATGGCGCTGACCGGGGAAGTCGGGGAGTTGGTGGAAATCTTTCAGTGGATGACCGAGGAGCAGTCACGTAGCGCAGGCACTCATTTTGAAACGGCACAGGCCATCAAAGATGAGTTGGCTAATGTGCAACTGTACCTAGTACGTTTGGCTTTTGCTTTGGGAGTAGATTTAGATGAGGCCGTGCAGCAAAAACTGAAAAAAAACGAGAGCAAATACCCAACTGAAAAAGCACGGGGGACGAGCAAAAAGTACACGCAGCTTTAATGCTGACTTTTGCCAGGAGACAGTAACTATGATCGTCTATGCGGCCGATAAAAAACAATTTTTACATCAGTCTGATTATGACGATATTGAGCAGGTCATTCTGTCACGCTATAGAGCCACAACGGGACGGGGTGTTAATGGACTTGGGCAGGTGCAGGCTGAAGTCGCTCTTGTCTGGACGTAGTGTTACAGCGGCAAGCCATCAGGCAGATAGCGTCCAGTTATTGGCAGGGACATGAATTACCCAAACACAAGGCCCAATAACCATAGCCCTAGCAAGACGGGTAAGGCCATAATCATGAGTTGAATCATGCAGCCTAGCGAGCCAAAGGCACCTGCTAAGGCTCCCGCTTTGGCCCCTTGTTCTTTTTGACCACTAAGCAGGCCGATTATGGCGCCTATGGCAGCACATACTAAAACGATGGTAAGAATGGTTCCCATAGTGAACGGCCAACATTGAAGATTGATGAAGTACAAAGATCATAGCGCACAACGAGTCTGAACGAAGCCTGGGGGGCATGGATAAGTGCGGGAAATCTACTTTTTATGTCTGAGCAGCACTATTTAGTGCATCTTGCTGGGTAATGTTGACGGGATGCGACTGATTAAACAGTGGGGTGGCGAGGGTGAAGAAAAATGCCACGACCAGGAGTAACTGTGTAGTGGCATTTTTATGTAGTAAAGCCGTGCAGTCTTAGTAGGTGTCACTGTGTGAAAATAAGCGTATGCCAGGATGTTCAGTGCGTGCTTTGACGATTGCTCCTGAGGCGGAGTCAATCATGTATAGGGTGCGTAAGTCCTCACCCCCAAAGGCCAGATTAGTGACTGTACGGCCTCCTGTGCAGACCATATAGCGGTGTAAAGGCTCCCCATACTGACTAAATGACCAGACACAGCCATTACCGGCGTCGGCCACAAACACATTGCCAGCCTGATCTACGGCAAGGCCGTCTGCGCCACTCACGCCACCTGCCATTTGTACGAAAATGCCCACTTTAGACACAGAACCGTCAGCAAATAAAGGCAGTCTCCAAATGGCATTACCCCGAGTCATGGCCACATACAAGGTCTTTTCATCAGGGCTTAACGCCAAGCCGTTAGGACTAATGCCAGTATCCAGCAAGCAATCTAGACGCTCATTTTTCAGGTTGTAGCGAAACACTCTGCCTGTAGGATCGTGCAGGCCGGTTTGACCCTGATCGGTAAAGTATAAATTGCCTTGCTGATCAAAAATTAAATCATTGATTCCTTTAAAGCCCTCACTACGGCGGTGTGTGAGTACCGGACTGATCTTGCCATCTTTCGGGTCGAGTTGCAGAATGCCGTGCTGATAGTCTGCTAGAAAAATACGTCCATCAGCATGAATTTTTAAGCCATTGGGCCAACCATCATATTGGCTGATTAGTTCCCATTGACCCTCTGGGCAGATACGGAATATACGTCCGTAGGGGATATCAACGACGTATAAACGTCCGTCTCGATCGAATGAGGGACCTTCTAAAAAAGAGTTGACGGCTTGGCCAGGCTTATTTGCCTGGACCCAGCCTGAAGGGGTACCTGCCAGAAAGAAAGCCTCTGGAAGACGACTGAATAACTCAGTACTGCGTTGAACTGGCGGAGGATAAAGGCTCATTACTCGTTCTCCTTGATTTCGCGTGGGGCGTGACCACTGTAATTCCAAATATACTGCCGTGGTATCGGGCCTTTGTTACGGGCAGGCAACTGCATTTGCTCCCAAGCATGAGCCAGGATGCCTACGGACCGAGACAGACAGAATAAACCGCGTGCCAAAGGAGCAGGGAAGCCGAGCTCGGCATAGATGACAGCAGTAGCACCATCAATATTCATAGGAATAAGCCGGCCTTTACTATGATGAATGGTGCGTTCCACCTCGCGTGCGATGGCGGCAAAACGGCCGTCAACGACGCCTTCTGCTTTGGCTTGCTCCACCAGTTCGAGCAAGCGCGGAGCTCTGGGATCAACGGGGTGGAAACGATGGCCAAAGCCGGGTACATACTTTTTGCCGCCAGCCCAGAAGGCATGCAAGGCTTCCTGGCTCGCAGCGCTTAGCGTAGCTCCTTGTTGTACCAATTGGTCAATGTGATGATAGAGCTCGACTGCTTGTTCGCCCGCTCCACCATGTACGTCGCCCAACACGTTCAGGCCTGAGGCCATGGCATTATTGAGTCCCACACCACATGTGGCAGCCATTCTGGCGATGGCGATGGAAGGCGCCTGAGGCCCGTGGTCCACGCCAGCCACTAGCGCTGCATTGAGCAAAGAGGTTTGTCCCGCATTGGGGCGCTCCCCACGTAGCATTAGCCAGATCATTTCGGTATGGCTAACGTGTCCGATGAGATCTTGGATGGCGTAGCCATGATAGCGGATGGAGCCGGGCTGCATGTCGATGATATCGGTGCGCCACCAATCCTGCATGGCTTGTTGAACGCTAGGGTCATTGGTACTCATATCACCGCCTCATTTTTAAATGCATCTATAGCTTGAGCGTCGTAGCCCAGCGAATCGAGTAGCGCTAGGGTGTCTTGTCCCAGAATGGGTGGGGGCGAGCTAGGACGTGGATCGCCGCTGGCCAGCCTGAAACCGGAGCGTACGACTTGTACGTCTTTGCCTACGCCGGGTGCTTGCTTAAACGTGTGAAGCAAACCACGTTGCTGGATCTGCTCATGCGCAAGAATCTCAGCCACGCTGAGTACTTCACCGGCCGGCACATTGTGCGCATTGAGTAATTTGGCCCAGTGTGTGGCGGGCTGAGTTTGCAGCGCTGTTTCCAGTTCTTGACGTAAGGCTTCTCGATGCGTTTTTCTACTTTCACGCTCGGAAAAACGCTTGTCGGTAATGAGTTCAGGCATAGAGAGCAGATGGCACAACTGTTCAAACTGAGCTTGCTTATTGGCAGCAATATTCAGTAGGCCGTCAGCGGTTTTGAATGTTCCAGAAGGGGCGGCCGTCATGTTTTCGTTGCCCATGGCTTGAGCAGGTACGCCAGCAATCAGCCAGTTTGAGACTGCCCAGCCCATGGCCACGACAGTGGACTCAAGCATAGAGACATCTACAAAGTCACCTTCGCCCGTCCTTTCGCGTTTGAGTAAGGCGGCTGTAGTGGCAAACGCGGCTGTTATACCGCCCATGGTATCAGCGACCGGATAGCCTACTCGTAACGGTGCGCTGTTGGAGTCGCCAGTTACGCTCATCACGCCGGCCATACCTTGAACAATCTGATCATAAGCAGGGTTGTCTTTAAGCGGACCGTCACAGCCAAAACCCGAAATTGCGCAGTAAACCAGATCAGGTTTAATGGTTTTTAAGGTGTCGTACCCAAGGCCTAAGCGATCCATGACCCCTGGTCTGAAATTTTCTATGAGCGCATCCGCGGTAGCGACCAGTCGTTTAAAAATCTCTTTGCCTGCCGCTGATTTTAGATTCAGGGCGAGTGATTTTTTGCCCGCATTTTGAGCTAAAAAGGAGGCTCCCATATAGGTTTGGTTTAACTCCGGATCGGCGCCAAGTTGTCTGGCCAAATCGCCGGACGCAGGCATCTCTACTTTGATCACCTCGGCGCCTAGCAGAGCCAATTGATATGCGCAGAAGGGGCCGGCCAGAACATTCGTTAAATCCAGAATGCGTAAACCTTCAAGCTGTTTAGCCACGCTGCTTACTTCCTTTAAATATCCATAAAAAATAAACGATTAGTCCCAGAACAGCTGCGCCGTTAAGAGCACCAGAGGGCATAGCAATTAGCACTGCTCCTGTGGCCAGACCTATACGTTCTAGGGCGTGTAAGGGTCTGAATAGATAACCGATCTGAGCAGCGGCAAAGGCCACAATGGCCGTTAGCGCGGCGGGTAGGTACAAAAATAGGGCGCTCAGGTCGCTGTCTGGTTGTACTAAAAGCTCAGGGTGGTAAATCCAAATTAACGGTAGGAAAAAACCTACTGCAGCAATACGTACGGCGGTGACTGCTAATCCCATGGGGTTGGTTTTGGCAATCGCCGCTGCGGCAAACACCGCTAAGGCAACGGGCGGGGTAATCGCCGATAGCACAGCGTAATAAAACACGAACATGTGAGCAGTGAGTTTATCGATGCCTAGATCCATAAGGGCTGGACCCGCTACAAAAATGACCATCAAATATGAAGCAGCGGTGGGCAGACCCATACCTAACACGATGGCACAAACAGCCGCCATGAAGAGCGCAAGCAGTAAGGAGCTATGTCCTAGTGCGGTAATTTCCTGATTAAGCTTAATGCCAAAGCCTGTGGAGGAAATGGCAGCAATGACAATGCCGATGGCCGCGCAGGAAAGTAGTACGGACAATGAATCGCGCCCACTGTCTGTGAGCATGGATAACCAGTTCGCACGGCTTAAACGAGTCTCTGGAAATAGGCTGGCTGCTACGAGTAAAACACCCGTTGCCACTAAGCCACTAAATGGAGCCGGGTAACCGCTGATGAGCAAAGTGAGCAAGGTACCAAAGCCCACAACGAGCAGACCGGCTCGTAGACTCATGGTGCGGTTCCATGCCGGTGCTCCCTCATCGCTTAAGGGAGCAATTTGTATGCGCCCCGCTTCCAAGGCGACAGTGATCGACAAGGATAGGATGTAAAGAAGGGCAGGCAGTATCGCTGCTACCATAATGGTAACGTAAGGAATGCCTGTGATGTCAGACATAATAAATGCCCCCACTCCCATAACGGGGGGCATAATTTGCCCTACGCACGAAGCGGTGGCTTCTACACCGCCAGCAAATCGGGCCGAGAAACCCGAGCGTTTCATCATGGGTATGGTTAGCACGCCTGTTGCCGCAACGTTGGCCGGTGCAGAGCCATTAATGGAGCCAAAGAAAGCGGAGGCAATAATGGCTGTTTGTGCGGGGCCTGAACGACGTCCGCGCGTCAGCAATAAGGCCAAATCGTTAAATAAATCGCCGGCTCCTGTTAAACGCAAGGCGGTTCCGAGCACAACAAAGACCACCACGATATCTACTACAGAGGCCAGAGCGACACCGAAAATACCTCGGTAGCTGTAGGAGACTTCTAAGATACGGGTGATGGAAAAGGGACGATGGTGAAAAATACCGGGTAATAAGTGCCCAAAGGCTAAATAAGCGACAGCCAGTAGAACGACGCTGGTTAAAAACCAGCCCTCTGCACGGTGTGCAGCCCAGATGACGACTAAGGTGCCAATGGCATAGCACCATAAATCCAGTGAGTTAGGCAGGCCTTCGCGATAGTTGGCGATCGCATCATACTGGTGGGTAAAATACGCCCAGCTTAATACCGCCCCTAGAATAAGCACGATATTGGCCAACAGAGTACGACGATTGGCTCCGGTAGAGTTTTGCGCCTTTGATCGAGCAGTGATGGCGACGATTGCCAACATTAACGCGGTGCCATACTGTACTTGGGACGGAAAGCGTCCGAATATCTGCGTTAATACGATGAGTAAAATGAGCGTAGCGCTGGCACACACGCCCAGAGTGTGTATGGTTTTATCTAGTTTTGACATCTGAGGTCCTGCGTTTTTGAATAGGCAGTTCATCAAGTAGGCAATGCGCTACGAATGTGCGCACTGCCTGAATAGGCTCGGTAATTAATCGAGCATGCCTACTTCGCGATAGTATTTCTCTGCGCCTGGGTGTAGATCCGCGGAGATTCCTTTCAAGGCCGTGTCGCGTTGAATCAGGGATAAGGCGGCACTGCTGGCCTGCACTTTCTCTATGTTTTCCCACAAGGCCTTGGTGAGCTGATATACCACTTCTTCGTCCACCGATTCATTCACCATGACTTGCCATGGAAACGTCCAGAAGTTGACGTGATCGCCCTCAACCTGTACACGTCCTTCATAGACTTTCTCTACAGTAGCGGCTGGTACAGACTGCAAAATATAGAACTTACCGTTAGATATCTTGTCCTGCAGTTGTGCAAACGCGTCTTCGTCCAGTGAGACAAAGCGCAACTTGTTACCACGTGAAGCATTATCGATGGACGCATTGGGGATACTGCCCCAGACTAGCGTGCCGTCCAGCGTTCCTGTTACTAGTTGCTCTAGCGCTGGGCCATACTCCAGATGCTGGCCGCTGACCTTAATAGAATGCAGATCAAATAAATCATTGGATACTTTACCCGCATTGCCACCCGGTCGTCCTATCCCTACTTTTTTGCCATCAAAGTCAGAAAAGTTTTTAATGCTGCTGTTTGCATTTACTACGTATTGAGCCATGCCTGAAGGCAGCCCTAATACGGCTTTCATTGTTTTGTATTTATCCCGGATCGACGACGGGTCTTTGGCATATGCACCTTCACCTGCTACAGCATCCAAGTAATGGGGTGAGCCGACTGCGACGAAGTCCACCTCTTCCTGAGCGGTTTTGCGCATTCCTGCGACGGTGCCATTTTCCACGACTGTCATTGCTAGACCTGCGTCTTTAGCAATGCCTGACCACACTACGCCTAATGCATAGTCGTCTGAGGTGGCAGACACGCCACTAAACACCACTTCTGCTTGTGTGCTTACTGTAAAAGCGGTGAAGGCAAGTAACGCAAAGGCGCGTTTGTATGAGCGTATGGACATATTTCTCCTCGTTTAGCGTAATATCAACTTTGAGTACCGCTGTGCGCAACTCTAGTTGCGTATAATAGACCAGCGAGCTGGAAAGTCAATACCGAAAACCGGATCAAAGCCGTACAACATCGTCCAATGCCATAATGGGAGCTTGTTAAAAAATGGAGAAATCAATGAGTAAACACCGTGTGGAAGCTGTCGAGCGAGCTTTGACGCTTCTGGAGTGCTTCAACCAGCAAAAGCGCTCTTTAAGTTTGACTGAGTTGGCCGAAGCTACCGGGATGTATAAAAGTACGGTGTTGCGTTTGGCCGCCTCATTAGAACGATTTCATTTTTTGGTACGTGGGCAAGATGGACGGTATGGCGTGGGCCAGTCGTTGTGGCGTTTGGGACAGCTCTACCATAGCAAGTTTAATGTTGAGCAAAACGTCAGGCCCGAGCTTATTGAACTGATGGAGTTAAGCGGAGAGACCGCTTCCTTATATGTTCGCGAAGGTAATTTGCGAGTGTGCTTGTATCGTGAGAATTCACGTCGCGCCGCTCGTCACCATCTCGAAGAGGGCGTCACTCTTCCTTTGACTAGCGGAGCATCCGGGCATATTTTGGCGGCGTTTGGCGAACCTTTGGAGCAAAGTGCACAAACAGTTCGTGAGCAAGGTTACGCGGTGTCCTTAGGAGAGCGAGACCCTGATTTGGCCGCTGTGGCGGTGCCCTTATTCAGTAGCTCTGGCGTGTTTATTGGCGCCTTAACATTGTCTGGCATTATTACGCGTTTCACCCCGGAAAACCGAGCCATGATGATACAAGCGCTGAACGAAGCGACTAAGCGATTAAGCCAACAGATAATGGATTAGGTTGGGCAGCGGGCTCGAATATTTGTTCAAATAGAACGCTGGGGTTAAGGAGTTGTGCCGCTAATATATTCATATTTTAGGGTTCATCATATGAACCCATTTGGTCAATGGCATGCCTTTGCAAGAATTTTATAAAAGCTTGGCTTGCTTTAGTACTTTCTTTGCCTCTTTCTTGTATAAGCGAGAGGTTTACTTCTACAACAGGTGAAACTAATTTAGTCGCGGAAACCTGACTAGATTGCCGTGTTTTTGCAATCCAGCCAGGTACGATCGCGATGCCTTGACCCGCTTCAGCTAAGGCTATTTGCGTGCCAATATAGTTAACGACAAACTCGGGTGGAGCAATTCGTTGATTGTCTGTTAGCGTTTTGCTAATTAGCTGTTGAAAAGGGTTTTCTGGTGGTAAGGCGATTAATGTCTCGTTCGTTAGTGCCGCCCAAGTGAGTGTGCTCACGTTGTGGTTTACATCGTCGATTTGCTGTAACGCATATAGCGGAAATTTCATAAGCACAGTCGTGTTGACGTCCGGCAAAGACTTTAAATACATGCCTAAACCCAGATCTAACTCCCCTTTACTGACTTTATCGGCAATCTGTAAAAGATCACCGTCATATAGCTGTATCTGGTAGTTCCTATGCTTCTTTTTAAACACCGAAATTGCATGCGATAGAAAGTACATGCAGGTCATTGGAGGAGCTCCGATTGATACCCATTTATTCTGCTCTGCAGAAAGGTCTGATATTTCATGGATAGCGGTATCCAGCTGTTCTAGATGTCGAGTAGCTATGGGAAAGAATTTAGCACCACTATTTGTAAGAGTTACCTGACGAGTGGTTCTGTTGAACAAACGAAATCCTATCTGATTTTCAAGCTCCTTAATTAGCAGGCTTAATCCTGCCTGAGTCATGAAGACCTCTTCAGCCGCTCTAGAAAAATTACGATGCTTCGCTGTAGAGATAAATGCTCTTAACTGGCGCGTACTTATATTCATAAAAAATTATTGTTAAATGATTGAATTTTAAAATTTCACAAATAAAAGATAGATGCCTATTATGACCTTGCGGCACAAAAAAAACACTATACGGACATTAGGAGACACACAAAATGATCAGAAAGCTCTTATTCGGCTTAGCTAGCACAGTGTTGACAGTATCTTCCTGTTTGGCTACTTCGACTGACGTAGAGGCTTACCCTAAGCAGGCAATTAGATTTATCGTGCCTTTCTCAGCGGGTGGTGGTATCGATATTTTGGGACGAGTGATGGCTCAGGAGCTCTCAGAGCGCTGGAAAGTTCCAGTCATTGTTGAGAACAAAGCAGGGGCAAGTGGAAATATAGGAACTCAATTAGCTGTGGACTCCGTGGCAGACGGATATACGCTATTGGTAACAGTTAATACCTTAACGATGACGCCACATTTGTTTTCGGTTCGGTTCGATCCACGTAAAGACCTTAAACCAGTGAGTCATGTAGCGATAGGAAGTTTGGCTCTTGTTGCAAATCCTAATTTTAAGGCGAATAACTTTCAAGATTTAGTCCGTCTCGCAAAAGATAATCCGGGCGAGTTGAACTATTCCTCTCCAGGTGTGGGTACACCTCATCATCTAGCTATGGAGCTACTAAAGCAAAAGGCGAATATTGATATACAGCATATCCCTTATACCGGCTCAGCTGGCGCGTTAGTAGATCTTATGGGTGGTCGTGTGAACTTTGGTTTTATGCCTGTGCATCAAGTGAGTCAACAGGTCAAAGCAGGGCAGTTGAAAGTATTGGCGGCGGGTGGTGTGCAGCGTACGAATACGACTCCTGAAACTCCCTCTTTGCAAGAGGCTACCGGGTTTGAAGGGGTAGATGTGGATATGTGGTATGGGGTGTATGCCCCTGCTGGAACGCCTGATGTGATTGTCGCCAAAATTAATCAGGCGATTGGCGATATTTTAGCGAAACCGGCTGTACGTGCACATTTATCTGAACAGGGGCTCATGGCTGAGTCCAGTACTAGTGAATATCTTGGAGATGTGACAAGTAAAGATTTTCTGCGCTGGGGAGCGTTAATTAAAGAGTCAGCGATCAGTGTTGATTAAACAAAGTAGAAGTTAGGAGTAGCAAAGATGAAGGACGTATTAATAATTGGTGGTGGTATAGGTGGTTTGACCCTAGCGCTTGCCCTTGAAAAAAAAGGGATCAAAGCTAGAGTTTTTGAATCAGCTCCGGAAATTCATGCGATAGGGGTAGGGGTAAATCTTCTTCCGCACTCTACTCAATTTATGCATGAGCTGGGTTTGATTGAAGAGTTGGCTAAAGTGGCAGTCATAACTAAAGAAGCTGCGTTTTTTAATCGATTTGGTCAATTAGTCTATAACGAGCCTTCTGGAATATATGCAGGATATGACTTTCCGCAGTTTTCTATCCACCGCGGAGATCTACAAATGGTGTTACTGCGAGCGGTAGAGGAGCGGCTCGGTAGGGAGTATATCTATACCGACCATCGTTGCACAGGGTTTACGCAAACTAAAAACTCAGTGACGGCGAGCTTTTGTGACTCCGAGGGACACGCTTTACCTGATCAAACCGGACAAGTGCTGATTGCATGTGATGGCCTTCATTCTGTTGTGCGTAAGCAGCTGCATCCTCATGAAGGTGCGCCTATATATTCTGGTGTGAATATGTGGCGCGGTGTGACTCGCTGGAAACCTTTCTTGAGTGAGGCCAGCATGGTGCGAGCAGGCTGGCTGACACCAGGAAAAATGGTCATTTATCCTATTCGAAACAATATAGATAACGAGGGTAATCAGTTGATCAACTGGGTGGCGGAGGTTACTACCCCCCATTACAAGAAACGCGATTGGAATCGGTCGGGTCAGTTGAGCGATTTCATCTCTATTTTTGAAGACTGGCATTTTGATTGGCTCGATGTGCCGGCCATGCTAAGAGCTGCTGACACAATTCTTGAGTTTCCGATGGTGGATCAGGATCCCTTGCCCTGGTGGACGGATAAGAGGGTGACATTGCTTGGGGATGCTGCTCACCCTATGGTACCGCGAGGCTCTAATGGGGCAGGACAGGCCATTCTTGACGCTAAGTCTTTAGCGACAGCATTAAGTCAAGAAGAGGATGAGGAGTTGGCTTTAAAGCGTTATGAGCAAGAGCGTTTACCAGCTACTTCGGGTGTCGTGCGTATGAACCGTAAGAATCCACCAGATGCCATTTTGAGAGAGGTGTATGAGCGTTCAAATGATCAACCATTTAAGTGCATACATGATGTTATTTCAGCTCAGGAGTTACGCGACATTGTTGATGGCTACAAGGTGGTAGCAGGTTACGACCTTGCTAGCTTAGGCTCTGGCTCAGAGCCAACTCCAGTATAAGAGTATGAGCTTTTTGGTGATGGTTTCGACATAAGCCTACCCTTGCTGGAGTGCAAGTTTAGCAAGGGTGTCAAAGTAGGAAATAAGTATGCGTAGAATTAGAAAAATTGCGATTGAGGAGCATTTTAATGCCTTGGGTTTTGAGCAATATTCTCAGGCGTTTGCTCAACATATTGCGCCAGAGTCATTATCGGCGCTACGTGAGGCACTGAGTGACTTTGGAGAGTTACGTTTGCGAACTATGGATGCTGCTGGGATAGATTATGTGATTCTCTCTCAAAGTGGGCCAAGTGTACAAGCGGAGCCAAATCAGCAATTAGCAATAAGTAAAGCAAAAAAAAATAACGATTACTTAGCGCAGAAGATAGCTATGCACCCCACTCGTTTTGGCGGGTTTGCTACTTTGCCTATGCATTGTCAGCAATCTGCCCGTCAAGAACTTGAACGTTGCGTTAAAGAGTTAGGTTTGCAGGGTGCGTTGATTAACGGGCACACCTTTGGATGTTATTACGATGGGAGGGAATATGATGAATTTTGGGCGACGGTACAAGAGCTTGCCGTCCCTGTATATTTGCATCCGATTGATTCCTATGACCAGCCTCATGCTTATAGAGGTCATCCAGAAATAGCTGGAGCGACTTGGGGCTGGGGCGTAGAAACGGCTACTCACGCCTTAAGACTACTGTTTTCAGGTGTTTTTGATCGTTTCCCTGAATTAAAAATTATTTTAGGACATATGGGTGAGGGGCTACCGTTTCAGCGTTGGCGTTTTGACAGCCGGTTTGCGGTGTATCCGCATGGCGTCCGATTGAAGCACTTACCCTCCTATTACCTAGGCAAGAATATTCTTATCACTACCTCTGGAGTATGTTCAGTGCCTACTTTGCTTGGAGCTGTTGGTGAGATGGGGGCGGAATCAGTTCTTTTCTCTGTGGATTACCCTTATGAGTCTACCAGTGTTGCAGCAGATTTTATTGAGCGGGCACCGTTGAGCGAGGAAGTGCGGGCATTAGTGTGCCATGGCAATGCAGAGCGAATTTTCAAACTACATAAGTAAGGGCGGAGACAAATGAGTCATTTTCTTTACGGGGCTAATGTGCAGGCAAATGGAATTCGTCAGCACTATTTACGCTACGGTGGTGTTGGACAAGGACGGTCAGACAAGGATGCAGTAATTATTGTGCCGGGGATTACAAGCCCCGCTATCACATGGGGATTTGTGGGGGAGCGGTTTGGCCGATATTTTGATACGTATATTCTGGATGTTAGGGGGCGAGGCTTGAGTGAGGCCTCAGATCAATTGAATTACGGTGTTGATGCTCAAGCGAGTGATGTTATTGCAGTAGCGCATGCCTTGGGTCTTAAACACTATGCAATTGTTGGCCATTCTATGGGGGCTCGTATTGGAGCAAGAGCAGCAGCGAGCCATCCATCTGGATTACAGCGCTTAGTGATGGTGGATCCGCCTGTTTCAGGTCCAGCGCGACGAGCTTATCCTGCTGATTTGTCATGGTACTTGGATTCTATAGCTTTAGCACGAAAAGGCTGTAAGGCAGAGGCCATGCGAGCGTATTGTCCAAGCTGGACTACCGATCAGTTGCAACTACGTGCAGAGTGGTTACATACCTGTGATGAGCGTGCGGTGATCAAAAGCTTTGAGGATTTTCACACGGAAGATGTGCACGCTGACTTTGAGCAGCTTCGTATTCCTACGTTATTAATTGCGGCGGAAAGAGGTGATGTGATCCGTGAGTCCGAGTTGATGGAGATTAAAACTCTAATTCCTCAGGTGCGATCATGTCGTGTTCGGGATGCTGGACACATGATCCCATGGGATAACGAGTTGGGCTTTTATGCTGCGTTTGAGAGTTTTCTTGGCGTAGCGTTGTGTTAATAAGCCTGTACTGATCAGTTTGAGTACGTGAGTTAAGTGAAGCGATTAAAAAGGAAGTGATATGGCTGTTAGTGATTATCAACTTATTGAGGCTTGGAAAGAGGTGCTGTATCTGTCTAAGCTGGAAGCCGGTCAAACGGTTACTGTGTTGACTAGTGCTGCTACGCATCCGCAAACCTTGTCCTGCGCGTTGATAGCAGTTCAGTCTATGGGAGCTATTGTCAATCGTTTAGATTTACCTCCGGTTAATGCTGATAAGGCCCTCAGCCGAGATTCTCTTGCGTATCTTGGTACTACGCCATTAACAGGTAATAAAGCGGCAATAGCCGCACTTAAAGCCAGTGATTTGGTTTTAGATCTTATGACCTTACTGTTTTCCCCTGAGCAAAGGGAGATTTTAGAGGGGGGGACTAAAATTTTGTTAGCTGTTGAGCCCCCAGAGATTTTGGTGCGCATGCTACCTACCTTGGCAGACAAAGTTCGAGTTGAGGCTGCATCAAAGAGAATTATGTTGGCGAAGAGTATGCGTATATCTTCTGCTGCAGGTACAGATTTACATTGCGAATTAGGTGAGTTCCCTGCTATTAGCGAGTATGGTTTTGTGGACGAACCTGGCAGATGGGACCATTGGCCCAGTGGCTTCACTTTAACTTGGCCAAATGAGCGTACAGCTCAAGGGCGTATTGTTATTGACCAAGGCGATATTTTGTTACCTCAGAAAAAATATGTTGCGCAGCCGATTGTATTGACTGTGAAAGATGGCTATGTGACTAACATTGAGGGTGCTATGGATGCGCAGTTGCTTGATGAATATATGCGCTCATTTAAGGATCCTGAGGGTTATGCAATCGCTCATATTGGTTGGGGCTTACAGGCTCGTGCTAGTTGGACAACTTTGGGTCTATACGACAGAGAGCAAACCATAGGAATGGATGCACGCGCTTTTGAGGGTAATTTTCTTTTTTCCTTAGGGCCAAATAACGAGGCAGGAGGGTTAAGGACGACTGCTTGTCATATAGACATTCCTTTACGTAATTGTTCCATAAAGCTAGACGATATGGATGTTGTAAGGCTTGGTCGAGTAGTGGATTTGGATAGCTATGAAAAATGATATTTATAAAGAACAGGGGTTTGGAGCTGAATTGGAGCTTCTGCCTCCCTTTGGTTTGGTTATTATAGATCTAGTGAATGGATTTTCTAACCCAGCTGTGTTTGGTGGAGGAAATATACCTCGTGCTATAAAAAATACACGGCTTTTATTGCAGGTTGCGCGTGAAAAAAAATGGCCTGTAGCTCATACTAGAATTGTTTTTTCGGATGATGGGGCTGATGAAAATATATTTAGTTTGAAGGTTCCAAGTATGTTGTCTCTAAAAGAAAAAGAATACATTAGCCAGATTGTTCCGGAGCTTCAACCAATTCAAGGAGAGTTGCTGGTTCGTAAGAATGTACCATCTGCTTTTTTTGGTACTTCTTTGGCTGCTTGGTTAACTCAACGTGGAGTAAGAACTTTGATTGTTGCAGGAGCAGTGACTAGTGGGTGTATTCGTGCCTCGGTCGTGGATGCTATGCAATTAGGATTTAGGCCTTTGGTGATTGAGGACTGTGTAGGTGATAGAGCTTTAGCACCTCATGAAGCGAACTTATTTGATATGCAGCAGAAATATGCGCATGTCATGGACTTAAACACTTTTTTATCTGATTTAGTCTAAATAGCGCGTCGTTTAGCCTTATTTGTTTTTGAATTTATAAATAGAAAGGACAATGATGAAAGTTTACCGTATTGGTCAAATAGTTCCTAGTTCAAATACTACTATGGAGGCAGAAATTCCTGCAATGCTGTCCTCCCGCCTTGCGCAATTTCCAGAGGAATCCTTTACGTTCCATTCTTCACGTATGCGCATGATGAGTGTGACGCCGGAAGAATTAAAGGCAATGGACGTAGCTAGTGACCGCTGTGCTTTAGAGCTTAGTGATGCCAGGTGTAATGTGATGGCGTATGCATGTTTAGTTGCTATTATGGCTCAAGGCAATGGTTATCATAGAGTTTCACAAAATCGTTTGCAAAGAACAGTAGCGGAAAGTGGCGTTTCTATCCCTATTTTAAGTTCTGCTGGAGCCCTTGTTGATACTTTGCATGATTTTCAGTTTTCGCGAATTTCTATTTTGACACCTTATGTAAAAACGTTGACTCAACGCGTTGTTGATTATATTGAGGCGGAAGGGGTTAATGTCCATGATTACTTAAGTTTGGAGATTGCAGATAATCTTGAGGTGGGTTTGCTAAACCCAGAAAATTTGCTTCAACATATTAAGCGTTTAGATCATAAAAATGTGGATGCTGTGGTACTTTCCGCTTGCGTGCAAATGCCATCTTTAGCTGTAATACAGCGAGCCCAAGATATGATTGGTAAGCCTGTGTTATCTGCATCTGTAGCAACTGTTTATCAAATGTTAAAGACATTAGGTTTACAGACACAGGTGCCTGATGCAGGATATGTTTTATCGAATTAAAGGATTGTTTTCAAAAGTATCGGTTGCTTGTAATATAGGTGGCCGATAATTTTATGATTTTTTTGTTGTGGTAAGTGTTTTTATTTTTTAATTAAATTTTTTATAATTAATTATAATAGAATTTTAAAAAAATAGTTTTTTTGGGATTTTTTTATTGAGTTTTTTTGTTTTTTCTATTTCTTATCCACATGATGGATGTTTTTTTGATGTGAGTTGACGTAGGTCTCTGCACGCCTTGATGATAAAAATCTAATTTCAATTATTTTAACGGGTTTTTATTAAAAAGGAGGCCGAATGGGGCGAGGAGAAACAAACTCAGTACGGCACTTTGGTGTGCGAAACTTTGGAAATAGGGCGCCCGCTTTTGCTGAGGCGACGGTAGCGGGTGATTTGATGTTTTTTCATGGTTTGCACTCGCCGCTTACTAATGATGGTGTTTGGTGTAAACCTTTGGGATTGAGGCAAGCGGAACGAGTATGGCAGCGATTGTATGAGTTGCTAGCTGAGGCAAGCTTGGGGATACAGCATTTAGTTCGCATGGATCAGTTTTATCCTGATTGGCATGTAGTGCCTTTTTATCATCATGTCCGTCGTCAGAGTGTGCCTTTAAGTCCCCCTAGTACATCTTTATTGCTACCTGGTCTAGTGCATCGCCAAGCATTGTTGGCGGTTGACGCATACGCTTGGGCGTCTCCGGGGCGTACTCCGGAATTTGTTTTCCCTAAATCTTTAGATATCCCTGCTACGTCTGCCTTCGCTCCAGTAGTTATTGCAGGTGAACGTATATTTGTAGCCGGCTTCATGGCAGCTCACGGTGTGGGTGACTTACTAGGTATTGCACCAGAGGCTAAGGTTCCTGAAGGTCATTTATGGAAAGGGGAGCGTATTCAACTGGAAACGACTTACATCATTGAGCAAAAGTTGAAGCCGGCCCTGAAGGCTGCAGGTTTAGGGCTGCAGCATGTATGTAAGGCGACAATTGCTTTGCGAGATTTGAACGATTTATCAGCGATGTTAGTTTCTTGGAGACAGGCTTTTAATGAAGTGCCTCCTGCAATTTGCGTGATACCAACTAGTAACCCAGGTTTTGCAATAGAAGATGCAAGGATTGAAATAAATCTTATAGCAAATAGGGAGCTGTCTGACGGAAAACAGGTGTCGGCAAGTGCTTATTTCGCGTCAGCTTTGCCAGAGGGGGTGCCCGTTTATAGGCGCTCAGGGGATTTTTTGTTTTTCTCAGCCTTGTTAGCTATTTGTAATGAGGGTGTTGTAGGTGTTGCTGAGCGTGGCAACCACTGTGTGAGCTTGGCGGAGAGGCAAACTGAATGGATCTTGGAAGGTGTACAAAAGGTGTGTTTGGCGGAGGGGACAAGCTTAGAAAGGGCAGTGAAAGTGACACACTTTCATACTGATATGGCTGATTTTTTGCTTAGTGCGAAAGTGTGGGAAACATACTTGGAGAAGCAGCCTCTTCCTATCACAGCCTATGAGGTAAATGCGTTACCCAGTGAACATGCCAAAGTCCAGATAGAGATTTGTGTTTACTCGCCAATTAATTAAAAAATTAGGAGATCGGTATGCGTTATTTATTATTGTGGAAATCGAAGTTGTATTGCTTGGCTATTTTATTGTTGTTTGTTCAGTCCCCCATTTTAGCTTCAGCCGAGAGCAATTGGCCTAAGCAACAAGTGATAAAGTTGATTGTGCCTTTTGGTGCGGGAGGAGGCTCAGACGCTGTTGCGAGAGTTCTGGCTCAGCATCTAGGCCAAAAATTGGGGCAGTCCATAGTGGTGGAGAATCGGCCTGGAGCAGGAGGGAGTATAGGTGCGGCTTATGTTGCACGTAGTCGTTCTGATGGATATACGCTGCTGTTAGGTTCGAGTTCGGAAGTCGTACAGTTTCCAGCAGTTAGCTCTACTGTTTCTTATGATCCACTTAAAGATTTTCAGCCTTTAGCATTAGTGGGAACGATGCCGCTAGTGATCGCTATTCATTCAGATGTACCTGCTGAGAATGTTCTGGAGTTGATCAATTATATTCGTGAGAATCCGGGAAAGCTAAATTACGGGTCGGCCGGAGTTGGCTCCTCTACACACTTGGGAATGGCGTTGTTTTTACAAAAGAACCAGCTCAATGTCAGTCATATTCCTTATCGTGGGAGTAGTCCTGTGGTGAGTGATTTGGTAGCTGGGACATTGGATATGGCTATGCCTACATTATCAGCAATTAAGCCATTTATTGAGGATCCACGCATTCGTATACTCTCATTGTCTACTGCGGACGATAGTGATTTATTGCCAACGGTATCAGGTATGAAGGCGGCAGGTGTGGAGGATGTAAACGTAGAGTTATGGTTAGGAATATTGGCCCCAGCCGGGACTCCTGCAGGGATTAAGCAGCAACTGGATACTGCTTTAACGGAGGTATTACGAAATCCAGAGCTGATTACAGCCATGGCTCAGCAAGGAGCTGTCGCTAGTAGGATTGTGGATGCCTCTAAGTTCGAAAGCTTGATTGAGAAAGAGCTAGGGCTTTGGAAGCAGGTAGTAAGACAAGGCAATATTCAGCTTGATTAATCCACTCTAGCCTGCTCATTCTCGGACTCATACAGCAGATTTTCGACGTATTTAACCTCTTCACGTAAAACGGGCAATAGTTCTGCTTGGCGTTCACGTGTCAATCTTCCGGTAGTGGCCGCTAGCGTTAAGGCGGCGACGGGCGAGCCAGATGGCGACAAAATGGCTAGGCCCATGGCGGTCACTCCGGGCACAGCCCGCTCCCCAATTACTGCGTAACCCAGCTCCAGGCTATGGTTAATCGCGCGCTTGATATCCAGCACATCACAGTTTCCGTAAATGTCCAATCTAGGGCTTACGGCATCTAGGACTAAGCGAACTTCGTCTTCTGCCATGGCCAGCAATATGGCTAGTCCGCCAGCGTTGACACCTAGAGGTTGTCTGCTGCCTACCGTCACGACAGGGGTTTGTATAGAAAATCCACCCAGAGTTCGATCGATGCACACCGTATCGTTTCCCCTACGTAAAAATAAGAACGAAGTATCTCCGCTGGTTTGGGCGAGTCGCTGAAGCGAGGGCGAGCACAGCTCTAATAAATTGAACGAGGGCGAGGCCGATGAGCCCAACTCAAAAGCCATTGGACCTAGACGGTAACGACGCGAGTGCTTATCACGCACAACCATTTGCTCGGCGATTAAGGCTGCAATGATGCGGTGAACTGTTGGGGCGTGTATTTGGCATTGTTTGGCCATATCAACAATACGCAACCCTTGATCCTGATTATCGGCCAGTAAGCGCAGAAGGGTGAACGTACGCTGTATGACTTGGGTGCCCTGTATTTTTTCGGCTTTCATTAAAATATCCATATAGTGGATTGAATGATTGTCGGTTTTGACTCTGATGCTGTGTATACATTAAAAAATAATTTATATACACATTATTATCAAGGAGATATTCCACATTATGGTCAATACAGTAACACCTGCGATGACGCCTAGTGAGCGATTGCCTTATTCGGCCATCATAGATCGTCCTGCTTTGCCCGCGCCCAACAAGGCCAAGATTATCGTTTGGCCTATTGTGAATGTGGAGCACTGGGATATTAGTCGTCCCATGGCTAGACAAGTGATCCCGCCTCCAACAGGGGTGACAAGCTTGCCGGATATTGCCAACTGGTCGTGGCATGAATATGGCATGCGAGTTGGATTTTGGCGCTTAAAGGCCATGTTTGATCGCTTGGGCATTACGCCAACCTTGTCTATTAATGGGAATGTATGTAACAGCTATCCACGCATTGCAGAAGCAGCTCTGGAGAAAAACTGGGAATTTATGGGGCATGGTTATATCCAAATGCCTGTGCACGCCGTGGCTGACCAGTTGGGCATGATCGAGCAGACGCTAGAGGTGTTGAACACCTTCACTGGTAAGCAAGTGTGTGGATGGTTAGGCCCGGGTCTGACGCAGACCATGGAAACGGTCGACCTATTAAGCGCCTCGGGCATTCAATACATTGCTGATTGGGTACTGGACGATGAGCCATGTCGCTTGCGTACTACCTCAGGATCAATGCTTGCTTTGCCCTATACGGTAGAGCACAACGATATTCCCGTGATTGCCGTTCAGCATCATAGTGCTAGCGAGTTCCGTGACCGGATTAAAAATAGTTTTGATTATTTGTATCGCGAAGGCGAGGAGCGCGTGCGCATTATGGGTATCGCCCTGCATCCTTTCTTAAGTGGTGTGCCGCATCGCATGCGTTTTATCGAAGAAGCGTTTGACTATATGCATCAGCATGCTGATGTGAGTTTTATGACAGGAGAGCAAATCTCATCTTGGTACGAGCAAGTCGCTGCCCCTCAAACTGTTTAGGAGTTTACTGATGCAAGATGCTATTTTTCCACAACAAAAAAACATGAAGCTGTTAGCGCAGCATACTCTGAATAATTATGGTGGTATCGGTGAAGGGATTGCTATGCAAATGCATAGTGATGGTCGTCGAATTCTATGGTTAGCGCATGAAAATGCTCCGAAGAATTTTTCGGCAGTCGATGTGACCGACCCGTTGAACATGAAGCTAATCGTGCAGACGGACTTGCCGCACGCAAAAATCCGCTCTAACTCTTTGGAGGTATCGGGAGACCTCATGGCCGTGGCTTATCAGGTCAGCGAGCCCGGTTTAGCTCCGGCCGGCTTTGATCTGTTTGACATTAGCATTCCGGAAAAACCACGCTTGATTTCCCATTTCGATGCCTCGGCGCCGCACTCACGTGGAGCGCATTGTTTATGGTTTGTGGACGGCAAAACTATACATATGGCGTGTAGTGACCCAGAGCTCGTTCCCCATAACCAAAAAGATGATCAAATTTACCGGATTGTGGATGTCAGTAATCCGAGTAAGCCAGAGGCAGTCGGGCGCTGGCATTTGCCTGGCACGATGAAGGGCGACTCAGCGCCTCCGCCTGAGCGACTGGCACCTGAATTCGATTCAGGATTTCGTGCCCACAATACGAATGTCTACCCTCAGCGCCCGGACAGATGTTATTTAGGATATCTGGATGCAGGCGCGTTCATTATGGACATTTCAGACCTGAGTCGTCCTACGCCTATTTCTAGCTTTGTGCATTCGCCACCTTTTAAGGGTTTCACCCATACAGCGATGCCATTGTTCGATCGTGAACTGCTGGTAATCAGTGATGAAACGGTACAGGACAATGCTAAAGACTGGCCCAAGCTTGTCTGGCTAGTTGATATGAGTGATGAGCGTAATCTGGTAAGTGTATCGACTTTGCCTATGCCGCCAGTAGAGGTGTATGGCAAGCGCGGTGGGCGTTATGGCGCGCACAATATACACGAGAATACGCCTGTTCCAGGCTCGTGGGTATCGGATGAGATTATTGTTTGCTCCTATTTTAATGGCGGTATCCGAGCATACGATATACGCGATCAGTACAGCCCCAGAGAAATCGCTTATTACGTTCCCGACGCCCCTGCTAACTCACCGGTAGGAGCGATACAGTTTAACGACGTATTTGTGGATGACAGGGGTTTAGTATTCGCGGTGGATCGTCATAGCGGTGGTTTGTACGTATTGGAAATGAAGGTGTAGGTATGCGTACGGATCCACGTACCCCTGTGTTGATACTAACGGGCTTCTTAGGCAGTGGGAAGACCACGCTGCTTAAGCAAGTGCTCTCGCAACCAGAGCTGAGCAATTCCATGGTGATTGTGAATGAGTTCGGCGAGGTAGGTATAGACCATCAGTTATTAGATAGTTCGGACGACAAAACTGTCTTGTTAGATAACGGATGTATGTGTTGCGAGCTACGCGGTGATTTGCAAGAGCTGTTGCTTGATCTGGATATGCGGCGTAGAGCCGGAAGCTTGCCCAGTTTTGATCGCGTCATTATTGAAACGAGTGGTTTGGCCGAGCCGGGGCCGATTGCGCAAACCCTTTATAGCGACGGCCCATTGGCACGTGAATTCCGGCTTGCACACACCATAGTGCTGGTGGACCCCTTGCACGGGGAACTGCGCGCGGCCGCGCCAAACATTGCGGAGTCGCAAATTAGCCATGCAGACCTGTTAATCATTAGTAAGGCTGATTTGGTGAGCGCTCCGCAAATAGAAGCGGCGAAAACGTGGGCTAAGACCATCAATGCCTATGCCGATTGTATTAGCGTTGCGCATGGGAAATTTGATCTGGCTCGTCTGATTGATGCTCATCCTTATCAAAGCCCTAGCTTCAGAAGGGCAGGACAAGGTTTGTTTGGTCGTTTCTTGGATCAGCCTGAACCCGATCAAAGTACCACGTCAGAGCCTAGAGTAGCCGGGGCTTATTTGCAGCGCCAAATGAGCCTGCATCCTAGCAGTGTCAGTAGCTTCACCCTAACGCTTCCAGCCTCCTTGGACTATGACACGTTTACGCTATTTTTAAATACGCTGATCCGGGCTAGAGGGAGTGACTTACTGCGCGTTAAGGGCTTAGTGTATTTCGATGGCAAGCCGGGAGTGCATCTGATTCAGGGGGTGCGCCATGTTTTTGATAAGCCCTTGGCATTAGATCAAAACGTATCGGTACAAAGTCTGGAGTCTACCTTGGTCTTTATCGTCCAAAACATGGAGAAGTCTGAGGTGGAGAAGTTGTGGGAAGCAATTGAAGTGTTAATGCAAAAAACGAATTACTAATAAAGTGTATTTTAGGAGACAGTGATGAAGCTTAATAAAATAGTGGCTTATGCCATCATGGGAGCAGGGCTCGCATTTTCCGCGACCTTGCAAGCTCAAAATACGTACCCGAATGCGCCTGTGCGTATGGTGGTGGGATTTCCTCCTGGTGGTATTAGCGATGTCTTAGCACGTGCTGTTGCTAACGAGGCTGCCAAAGAATTGGGACAGAGCATCATCGTTGAGAATCGCCCCGGGGCCGGTACGACGATTGCCGCTGGGCAGGTGGCTCGAGCCAAACCGGATGGGTATACCCTATTATTTCAGGATCTCACTACGCATGCTATTAACGCCAGCTTATACAAAAAGCTAGCTTACGATACGATCGAAGACTTTACCCCGATTGCTACAGTCTCTACCTCGCCTTTGCTGTTGGTGGCTTCAAGCAAGTCACCGACCCAGAGTGTAAAGCAGTTGATCGACGAGATTTCGGCTAAACCCGGCGACTACTCTTATGGCACCTCGGGAAATGGCACCATTATTCATTTGGCGAGTGAGGCGATGAATCAGGCCAATAAGCTTGATGTCGTGCATATTCCGTATGGAGGTAGTGCAGCGTTGATCACTGCCACCATGACGGGAGACCTTAAGTATGCCTTCAGTAGCATGCCTCCTGCCGTTGCGCAGATTCAGGCCGGTTCGCTTCGGGGCTTAGCAGTGACGACCCCGGAAAGGGTGAGTATTTTGCCAGACGTGCCAACGATTCGGGAGGCAGGTGTACCGGAAGCTGAGTTCGTTTTATATAGCGGTGTTTTAGCGCCAGCGGGCGTGCCTACGGATGTGGCTGATACGTTAAATAAAGCATTCCAGAAAGCCTCTCAAAGTCAGGCTGTCAGAGATGTATATCGTAATTTGGGGGCGAGTCCCGCGTATATGACGCAAGAGCAAATTACGCAGTTGCTGCAGAGCGAGATTCAGCGTTATGCCACGATTGTTGAGACAGCAGGTGTACAGACTAACTAAGTGACCTGATCGTGTTTTATACCCCAGACCTTGTCTGGGGAGTTTTTGATAATTGAGATAAAAAATGTCGAGTTCATTACCTAAGGTGCTGATTGTCTCCACAGGGGGAACGATCACCATGACTGTAGGGGCAGGCAGTGGCCTGACTCCAACGTTAAGTGCGGATGATTTGCTGGCTGCGGTTCCAGCTCTACAAGAATGTGCGCAGTTAGAAACACTAACCTTTAGTACGGTTCCGGGGGCTTCGTTGAGCTTGGAAGGTTTGGTGGAGCTGGCGAATGTTCTTAATCACCGCTTGGCTCTAGACATAGATGGGGCAGTAGTTATTCAAGGCACCGATACGATCGAGGAAACAGCATTTTTGTTGGATTTATTGCTGGACAGCGATAAGCCTGTAGTGGTGACTGGTGCGATGCGAGGAGCCAGTCAAGCGGGTGCCGACGGCCCTGCGAATCTGCTCGCGGCGGTGATTACCGCCGGGACGCCTCAGGCCTGTTCACGTTCCGTGATGGTGGTATTAAATGATCAAATTCATAGTGCATTAACGGTACAAAAAAGTCACACTGGCTTTACTTCTGCATTTAGCTCACCCTCTACCGGTCCTGTGGGGATGGTTTGTGAGGGTCAGGCGGTGTTCTATTACCCAGCGTTAACCCGGCGTCAGCGTTTTCCACAGACTGAACGATTAGCACCCGTGGCGATAGTGAAAGCCAGCTTAGGTGAGTCTGCCGCATTATTAGAGTCGGCAGCAGAACTGGGCTATGAGGGGATTGTGATTGAGGCAATGGGTGCTGGCCATCTGCCGCAGGACTGGGCGGATAGCGTTGAAAAAATAGCAGCGCGTTTACCCGTGGTGTTGGCAGTACGCACGGCCGCGGGAGCTGTGTTTACTCGAACCTATGGATTTAAAGGGTCAGAAATTGATTTGATCGCACGAGGTGTGATTCCTGCTGGCCTATTAGATCCTTTGAAAGCTCGTTTGTTATTGGCCACAATTTTGCCGCGAGGCACAGATAGGCAGGCGATTGGCGCAGCCTTTCAGCATTATATGACGTCGCAATAAACGCTTTTCCTTGCCCGCTAAGCGGGCAAGTGTGCTGACTTATTTGTGTTCTTCTCCAGTAATAATTACCAGTACTTCAGTGTTGTCTTCAAGGGCGCGTAAACGGTGCCCGACTACCCCTAAAAACTGCAAATAATCGCCTTTTCTCAGCATCATGACCTGAGAATCAAGCTGAATCTCCAAGGCGCCTTGGATAACAAAAAATATCTCTTCGCCAGAATGAAAGGCCAGTTCTTTGATTTCGGAGCGTTGCGACATGCGCAGAAAGAATGCAGTGGGATTGACGCCACCATCGGCCCGGCTCAGCGGGGCATATTCGTAGTCCCCCTTGCTGGCTTGCTGGTATTGGCGCTGTTCAGCGATGACGCGATGGAAGGGCAGCGTTTGCCCACTGCTTTGCTCACCCAATAAAGCTGCCGTCGAGGTTTGTAAGGCTTGTGCTAGTCTGATCAGCACAGCGACCGAGACGGTCTTTTCACCTCGCTCAAAGCGTGACAGGTGACTTTTGCTGATACCGGCGTTTAAGGCCAGTTGTTCTAAGGTCAGCCGCCGTTGCATACGTACTGCCCGCACCCTTTGGCCTAGCAGCTGTTTGTCAGTAGCCGCTGTGTTGTGTGTTGTTGTGCTCACGCTTTGTTTCTCTTGGAATGGGGTTTTGTCGCAGTAATCATACTGTACTGAGTATAAACCCTTGCATTAAATAGCCGGTTTGAGATTGCCACGTCATTGTGCTTATCTTTATACTTAATATAAAGGACAACACAGTCGCCCTTTGGGCAAATGATTGGGGGATTACACAAGGTGGAACACACTGATATCGATCTTGCGACTCGACAAAGCATTGAGCGCATGAAAACAGGCTTGGATTTTGGGCAATGGTCAGTAGAGGAAAAAGTGGCTCTGACCTGTCGCATGCTAGCGATGGAAAATCACTCCGAAACGCTGGCTGGGCAAATTACGGTCCGCAGTACAGAGGGTACTTTTTTGACTACGCCTATGGCGGTGGGTTTTGATGAAATCACTACGCGTGATGTCATACGTATTAATCGTGACCTAGAAGTGCTGGATAGTGATCGCATGGCGAATCCTGCAGTGCGCTTCCATACCTGGATATACGATAAACGTCCTGATGTGAATTGCATTGTGCACACTCACCCTCCCTATGTATCTGCCTTATCCATGATTGGTAAACCACTGGTGGTGGCACATATGGATGCCACGCCTTTTGCTGACGATTGTGCGTTTTTACAAGAATGGCCAGGCTTACCTATTGCGGATGACGAGGGGGCAGTTATTTCTGCTGCTCTTGGTGATAAGCGCAGCATTTTGCTGGCAAATCACGGTTTTTTAACTGCTTGCTCATCTGTCGAAGAGGCAGCGTACTTAAGTCTGTTAATCGAGCGTGCTGCTCGGAATCAATTGGTCGCAATGAGCGCGGGTACGCTCAAAGAAGTGGACCCAGTACTCGCCCGGGAGTCACACGACTTTCTCTTGTTGCCGGGTGTGGTCAAGTCTAGCTTTGCCATGTTCGCGCGTCGTGCTTTGCGCCATCTCGGTCCAGTAGCTCCTTAATTGATAGACGGCTTATTTCTTACGCTGGTGAAAATCTTATGAAACGTTCTTCTTTTTCGTCGACTCGACGTGGCTTGAAACAGGTACTTGCGGCGGCAGGTGTAGCGTTGGCGCTTGCGGCTCCCAATGTTTATGCCAAACGCGTTAATTGGGATGTGGCAGCACACTTTCCCACTACGATGCCCTTAACGGGGGCTGCGATGAAGCGTATCTCCTTGTACCTGGATGAGGTCAGTGCAGGGCAAGTAAAACTGCGCTTTGTTGAGCCAGGTGCTTTGGTGCCACCTAATGAAATTTTGCAGTCACTGCAAATGGGCGCTATTGACGCGGCGTATTCTGCCCCCGGATTTTGGGCAGGGCAGGAGCCCGCTTTACAGGTGTTTGGTGGCTTGCCATTCGGTCCCGATCCTGAGTCCTTTTTAGCTTGGTTCTATGCAGGTGAAGGGCGTGAAATTTATCAGTCCCTGTATGACAAGTTCTCGGTGCATGCCATTCCTTGTGGACTGATCCCCGCCGAAGCAGCAGGTTGGTTCAACAAGCAGATCCAGAACACGGGTGATTTTAAAGGGCTAAAAATGCGTATTTTTGGCCTAGGTGGATTGGTGCTTGAGCGCTTTGGGGCGTCCCCACAGTTGCTGGGGGTCGGTGATACCATTCCTGCGCTGGAATTGGGCACCATTGATGCCGCAGAAATGGTTGTGCCGTCGATTGACTATCAATTCAAATTTCACCAATTAGCTAAGCATTACTATTTTCCTGGCTGGCACCAACGCACGACGTTCACGGATTTGCTCATTAACAAAAACGTGTGGAATAAGCTGGAAAAACCGCAACAGCAACTTATCGAGCTAGTGTGTAGTGATGCGGTGCGCTACTCTCAGGCGCAAGGTCTATGGGAACAGCCCGAAGCCTTGAAAAAGATTGCGGCTGAAGGTGCAGTGATCGAGCGCTTGCCGGACGACGTGCTGCGTGCCCTGCGTACTACATGGGATGAGGTCGCTGCAGAACAGATGCAACTGAGCCCTAACTTTAAGCGAGCATTTGAATCTTTAAATCAATTTGTACAGTCTCAGAAACAGTGGGATAGCTTACAAAAACTTGATCCTTGAGTGATTTTCACGCGCTATTAACAGGTTTGTTCAGGCACTTTTATGCGTTTAATTTTACGTCTTAGCCATGGCATAGATCGTTTTGTACTTGCCATAGGAAAGCTGGCTAGTGTGTTTTTGCTGCTCTTGGCTGCTCTCATTTTGTTGGATGTATTAAGTCGCGGAAGTGCTTGGGCAAACTCAACCCGCTTGCAAGAACTAGAGTGGCATGTGCATGCAGGTATTTGTTTTTTTGTATTTGCCTACACCATGGTGTCTGATCGACATGTGCGGGTCGAACTATTGCGCGATCATTGGTCTGCTAAACGTCGAGCGTATACCGAGATAGCTGGTCTGCTATTTCTGTTCTTGCCTATGGTGCTAGTCGTTTTGTACTACAGCACCTTGTTTGCGCATAATGCATGGGTAGCTGGCGAGGCATCGCCCTCGGCGACGGGTCTATCACATCGCTGGATTATTAAAGCTTGTCAGCCCATAGGCTTTGCACTGTTGTTGCTGGCCGGAATTAGCCGATTGCTACGCCAGGTCATAGCAGTGTTACCGGCTAAGTATCAACCTTCTCTTTCTGATACAAAATCCTGATGCCTCTTGAGTATATTCTTCCAGCGGGGATGTTTCTTGCCCTGTTCGTTCTGATCTTTAGCGGATTTCCCGTTGCATTTGTTTTGGGTGGCATAGGGGTCGCTTTTGCCGGTCTGGGCATCTACCTTGATGAAATTCCCGCCAGTCGCTTATTTTTATCTGCCCCACGAATTTGGGGAAGTATTGGTGACAACTTGATTATGGTCGCCGTGCCCATGTATATCTTTATGGGCAATATGCTGGAGCGCTCGGGCATCGTGAAGCACTTGCTCGAAATGCTCAAATATTTGCTACAAAATGTCCGTGGCGGTATGGCCTATATGGTGGTGATTATGGGGACCGTATTGGCCGCCACAACAGGCATAGTGGGGGCGTCGGTGATTATGACGGCGGTGCTGGCACTGCCTATGATGATGGAGCTGAAGTACTCACGCCCTATTGCGGCAGGAACCATCGCGGCATCGGGCACCTTGGGGATCATCATTCCGCCTAGCATCATGCTGGTTATTATGGCCGATATGCTGTCCATCTCCGTCGGAGACCTGTTCTTGGGGGCTTTGCTACCCGGCCTGCTTTTGCCGTGTGTGTACCTGATCTTTTTATGGGTGTATTTCCGGCTCCGCCCGGATAGTGTGCCTCAGCCCACCAAGACGAGCGATACCTTGCCTTTGGGACAGCTACTACGTCTGGTCACCACAGGTGTGTTACCCCCGGTGTTTTTGATTGGTGCCGTGCTCGGTTCTATCTTCATGGGCTATGCCACGCCGACCGAGGCCTCCGGTGTAGGTGCCGTTGGGGCAATCGTATTGGCGGCTTGTAATAAAAGCTTGAATCTTCGCGTGCTCAAGGAAGCCTTGCAAGAGTCCGCCATTACCATTGGCATGATCTTCATGATTTTTGCTGGCGCAACGATATTTGCGTACATCTTTCGTTTGTTAGGGGGGGAGCAGGCCATCATCACCCTCATTGAGACCTTGAATCTGAGCGCTTGGGGCTTGCTTATTATTTTGCTAGTAGCTATTTTTGTTATGGGTTTTTTCTTTGATTGGATTGAGATTGCTTTAATTATCTTTCCCATCTTCGGGCCCATCATTGCTACGTTGGATTTCGGTACGCATGTCGACTCGGCACACTTATTGGTCTGGTTTGCGGTACTAGTGGCCATTAATTTACAGACCTCTTACCTGACGCCTCCCTTTGGCTTTGCCCTATTTTATTTACGCAGCGTAGCCCCTCCTGAAATGCGTATTCATGACATCTACCGGGGCATTATTCCGTTTGTCTTGTTGCAACTGTTTGTCATGGTTCTAGCACTGATGTTTCCAGCATTAGTGTTGTGGTTACCTTTCTCTTAATCTGCAGAACATACTGACACTCTCTCATCAAGGTATGCAAACTCGCGTTTTTGGCAGTAAAAGTTATGAGAGTGCAAAGGTGGTGCGGCAGTTTTTTTGCCGCACTACGACAAAGCACAGAGACGTTGTTTCTCCCTTTGAGTTTGATGTTGGCCTGTTAGTTTGACTGGTCGCAGTATTGGGAGCGCTTACATACAGTGATGCGACTCGGTCTTTGGGCTTAGTTCCACAGCAAGGCGCTCTGCTTGTTTGAGTGCAAGCCTAGCGTTAACGTCTAAGGAGACGGTCCAGAAATAGGTGCCTGTGGCCAAACTACCTAATACACTTATTTCAGCAATACGTTCATCGCTGCTATTGATCAAACAGCCTGTATCGAAGTCTAAGCGCAACCCACCATATGGATCAGGACAAACCAAGCCCTGCTGCAGTAACGAGTTCATCAGAGGGTCTTTAGTTTGCGTTATGTCTAGCGAAAAACTGGTGGCATTAATCAGGTAATCAACGTAATGGCAGTGTAGGGCGTTATTGGCTCCTGATAATTGAATCATAAGGCCTTTTTCGGTGTCAAAGCAGCGATGAAACTTTGGCAAAATCTGTAATGACTGAGTGCTAATGTATTGCTGTAGTCGCATAGCATTTGCTAGAGGAAAGGTGGCTCGCCTTGTCATCCACAGTGATCGCCACTCAGAATAAAATCGTTCTCGCTCTGGTAGGGCCAAGAGGTGCCAGACTTGCTCAATAACGTCATTCAGTGAGATAGCAACGTTTTGCCATAGGCGTGGCGAGTTAAGTGAGACAGATATTTCATGTTCAAGTGCGGCGTGTGGGTGCAGGTCCGCTCCCATCATCTCGCTCATGTTGTAGGTAGTCCCTGTTTTAGCCAAACTGCTTGTTAAGACTGTTAAGACATCGCTAAGGGTTAATGAGCCGTTGTTGTCTTTCGAGAGCGCAAGGAATTGTTCAATGTTTAACGGCTCTACTTGACGTGGAATACCTAGCTGACTGCGCACAGAGGGTAGACGTCCATTTCGTGAGGTAGCGATAATCTCGCCGGTATGTCCTTGCTGTTTCAGTGCGACAATGGCATCAATGGCGCTTAAGCTTGTCCCTATGATTCCGACCTTCGAATTTTTGGGGATAGTATCGACTAAAGTTCGGACCGGGTAGGGGCTATTGAAATAGTTGGGGTGTTTTTCCAGATGAGGAAAAGCAATGGAAGGTAGATTGCCATTACACAAAACAACACGGCTTGCCCAGTGCAGTGACCCTTGTGGTGTATGAAGTTGTGGGCCATCAATGGGTGAGCGCGTAATACGGCATATCGTATCCTGTACATGCCGTAACGTTATCCCCATCTTAGTGGCTTTAAGTAAAGTCTTCTGCCACACATCTTGTAAATACAGTCCAAAAAGCGGACGTGCGACAAAATCGTCAGCATTTATTTTTTTCACATCATAGTTTTGTAGCAATACGTCAGATTGCCGTTGCATCCATGCTAAGAAATGATCTCTATGTTGGGCATAGGCCGACATTTTTCCGGCTGGAATGTTCAACAGGTTACTACTCAGGTCACTGCCATATGGCCCGCCTGGGCCAATAGTGGGGGATGGCTCAAATACGATGATGTGAAGGTTACTGTTGTCGCTTTGCGTTTGAATGAGATCGATAAATTGGGCTAGAAAAGAAATGGCCGTTGAGCCGCCACCTATAATTGCTAAATCTGCTCGTTGATCCATGCTGAGCTCCAGCACGAAGCACGCTCATGTAGGGCGCGCTTCGTTACAGAAAATTATTTCAAATTTGCGTTTTTGACGACTTCAGTCCAAATAGCGACTTCCTCTTGTAGGGCTTGATTAGTCTCCGAGGGTGAGGACGGTACAGCGTCAGCACCTTGTGTACTCATTGCCGACTGAACACTGCTAACTTGTGCTGCTTGTTTCATGGCATCCGAAAGGCGATCAAGAATGTCCTTGGGAGTACCTTTAGGGGCTAATAGGACATAACGCGTACTGATATCAAAATCCTTTACACCTTGCTCTTGTAAAGTGGGCACCTCGGGCAAGGAGCTAGAGCGTTCACTTGTAGTGATACCGATGAAGCGTAATTTAGGATTTTTTACATGCCCCATTAAGGTGGGCATCGTGTCAAAAATAAGGTCAACTTGTCCGCCGATCAAATCGCTGAGTGCGGGTCCACTACCTTGATAAGGGACGTGTAAGAGCTCAGTCTCTGTCGCTTGTTGGAATTTTTCTCCCACCATGTGCTGAGATGAGCCATATCCTGCTGAGCCATAGGAGAGCTCGCCTTTCCTATCTTTGGCTAGAGCGATGAGCTCTTGTACATTTTTAGCCGGTAAATCGCTACGTACAACGATGGCTAATGGAGTCGAAGTAGCCATTGAGACTCCTTCAAAAGCACTTGGGAATTCATATTGCTGTTTTTTTGAGGGCAGCAAAGAGTTAATGGCCAAGCTGCCTAAAGCACCAAGCAGTATGGTGTAACCGTCTGCTTTAGCGGCCGCTACAAATTGTGCACCTATTTCCCCCGCTGCTCCTGCCTTATTTTCCACAATGATGGTTTGCTTGAGGACTTTTCTGAGCTCGTCGGCATAGGCGCGAGCAGAAAAATCTGTTGCTCCGCCAGGGGGGTAGGGAACCACCATTCTGATGGGATTAGAAGGCCAGCTATTTGCTAGGGCGGTCGTACTTGCTCCTGCAATAAGCAGACCTAAAACGAATTTCTTTACATGCTTTTTCATTGTCCACTCCTAGTTATCCCATTTAATGGGATTTGTTTTCCATAATTTGATTTTTTATAAAAGAATATATACCATACCTATAAAGCTTCTACCAAGAAAAACTAGGATTCGCGATAAAATAATGGTTCTTTAATTCAAATAATGGGATTTAAGTGGATAAGACGCTTATTAAAGGCTTATATGTGCTCGAAACGATCAGTCGTCTGAATGATGACTCGTTGACTCTGGATGAGATCGCAACCCTGGTCGGGCTTTCCCGCAGCAATGTGCATCGTACGTTGCAAACTTTGGTGCATACAGGGTATGTACGCCGTGATTCAGCTACCGGCGTGTATCAGTGCACATTAAAAATGTTTGAGCTGGGTGTGACCCAGCTTATTAAGTTAGAGGCTCGTAAGCTAGCGCCACCATTTATGCGCGAGCTTGCCCGCCTGACGGGAGAAACAGTCCATTTGTCTGTTTTAGATGGGGTAGATGTGGTGTATGTGGACAAGATAGATAGTCCTCAGCCGCTTATTGCTTATTCCACCGTGGGGGGCAGAGCACCCGCCTATGCGGTAGCAACCGGTAAGGCTTTGCTTGCGTTTCAGGCGCCAGACTATCTGGAGCGTTACGTGGATACGATCGAAAAGCACACTAATGACACGCATACTTCTTTAGCCGTGTTGAAAGAAGAACTCGCGCAAGTGACTCGTATTGGATACGCCATTAATCGTGGGGAATGGCGAGAAGGCATAGGAGGTGTGGCAGCACCTGTGTTTAATGGTTTGGATAAAGTTGTTGCGGCTTTGGGGCTGTCAGGGCCGTTAAGTCGGCTTACGCCACAAAAGATGGCTGAGTACGCATTAGCCGTACAGCAATCCGCACGAGAGTTGTCTACGCACATGGGTTATCAAGGTACTTATTTAAGCCTTGCAACGTAAATACAGCATTACTTGGAGTAATAATGAAACAGGAAAGCACTTTACGCGGGGTACGTGTCATAGAAATATGTAATGTTGCCGCTGGACCCTTTACGGGGATGTTATTAGCCGATATGGGGGCTGATGTTATTAAAATTGAGCAACCAGAAACGGGTGACACATTGCGTAGTTGGGCACCTATTACTCAGGGGTACAGTGAAAATTTTGCATCATTAAATCGAGGAAAACGTTCCGTTGTCCTTAATTTAAAAAACACAGAAGATCAGCGGCTTGCCATGGAGATGATCGCCGCGGCTGATGTGCTGCTTGAAAATAATAGGCCAGGAGTGATGGATCGTCTTGGGCTGGGTTATACAGCCATGAAAGCGCTGAATCCTCGGCTGGTTTACTGTTCGATTTCTGCTTATGGTCAAAGCGGGCCACGCAGTCAGGAGGGTGGTTTTGACTTGACCTTACAAGCCATGAGCGGTTTGATGAGCGTGACCGGAGAGCCAGACGGAGCTCCAGTTAAGTGCGGTGTTCCTGTGTGTGATTTTACTGCTGGTTTGTACGCGGCGTTTTCAGTGCTGGCCGCTTTGCGTGGGGTAGATGCTGACGGTCAAGGCACGCATATTGATGTCTCTATGCTAGGTGCCACACTTGGAATTGCAGCGCTACAGACTTCTCAGTACTTTGGTACTGGGGTTGATCCGGTCAAACTTGGTTCAGCGCATCCTAGAAATGCACCATATCAAGTATTTCAGTGTAAAGATGGGTATTTCGGAATGGCAGCGGGTAATAACTCGCTTTGGAAGTCCGTGTGTGATGTTGTGGGTAGGGCTGATCTTTATCAGGACTCCCGTTTTGTGAATACCGTTGATCGTGCGACCAATCAAGAGCAGCTTAGAGTCATTCTTGAGGAGATCTTTGTGCAAGCAGAATCAGAGACTTGGTTACAACGATTCCGAGATGCAGGGGTACCTTGCGCTCCAATTAATACCTATTCGAGTGTGCTGGCAGATCCGCAAGTGCAGCATATGGAATGGGTACAGAACTTAGATCTGCCAAACGGTGTTCAAACGCGTACGTTCGCTTCCCCTATTCGATTTAATGAACGTACTGCCAGCATTTTGCGACGACCACCAGAGTTGGGAGAGCATAACGATGAAGTAATGGCCGAGCTACAAGCCGGACGCATGGTTAAGGGGTGATCTATGTCCTCATGTTTAAACGTGCATCGTGAAGCGGGCCATTGGGTAATAGAGCTGTCTCGGCCAGAAAAGCGCAATGCTTTATCTGAGCATATCGTCGAAGAACTTATTCATGCCGTGGATACAGCCCATGCAGAGGGTGTGCCGCTCTTGGTGTTTAAAGGGGCGGGGAAAAATTTTAGTGCTGGTTTTGATTTCACAGGATTTGAGGATCAGTCCGAGGGTGATCTTGTTTTAAGAATGATTCGAATCGAGACCTTGCTACAGAAAGTGATGGCCTTGCCTAGCCAGACAATGGCTTTTGCTCACGGTGGTAATTTTGGGGCGGGTGTAGATTTGTTTGCCGCGTGTAAGTTTCGTTATGCCACCGCTGATGCCGCATTCAGAATGCCAGGTTTGAAATTTGGCTTGATTTTAGGAACTAGGCGTTTTCGTAATTTGGTGGGGGATCATGCTGCCTTATCGATTTTGGGAACAGCGCGTAGTTTTAGTGTTAACGAAGCACTAGATATCGGGTTTGTTCATCACATAGCAGCGCAAAGTGATTGGCCGGAGCTCATCCGTCAGGGGCGGGAGAGTGCTGAAACGTTGGACACCCTCACGCGCGCTAGCTTGTATCAGGTGTTAAGCCGTGCTGATGATGATGCCGATATGGCCGCGTTGGTACGCTCAGCATCTGAGCCGGGCTTTAAAACACGAATTCGAAATTATCTACGTGTCTAAATATACCTAATAAGGAGACAAAACATGCCTTCTGGCTTTAATCATGGGGATAAGCAAATGTCCGTGCAGCAGCTTGCTGCATTGATTCCCGACGGTGCATCCATAGCTCTTGGAGGGAGTTTTTTGCATCGTGGCCCTTTTGCATTGGTGCGTGAGTTAGTGCGACAAGGGAAAACAGATCTCGAAATCATCAAGCAATCACCAGGCTATGACATTGATTTGCTGTGTCGCGCAGGAGTGGCGAGTAGAGCGCGAACAGGGATAGTTGCCATGGAGGGCAATTTTGGCTTAGCGCCTTATTATCGAAGGGCGGTTGAGTCGGGGCGCCTCAAGCTAGAGGAGCATGCGTGCGCTACCTTAACAGCAGGCTTACGAGCGGCGGCCTTCGGTATACCGTTTCAGCCTTGTGCGGGGATTCATGGTAGCCAATTATCGGAGATTAATGCCTGGGCACAACTCGAGGATCCGTACGGTAAAGGTGAGCCTGTTTGGGTTATCCCAGCAATACAGCCTGATTTTGCCATTATTCACGCGAATGAAATTGATCGTCAGGGCAACGTGCGTGTACTGGGTACCGCCCACTGGGATCGAATTATGAGCCGAGCCGCTAAAAGTGTATTGGTGATTGCCGAAAAGCTGGTTGACACAGAAGTGTTTGAGGCACAGCCTGAAGTGACATTAATACCTTATTTCCTGACTCAAGCTTTTGCCGTTGTACCGCAGGGAGCTTGGCCTGGGTCTTGTTGGCCTCACTACGAAATTGATTACCCAGCCGTTGAAAGTTATCTGGAAGACAGCTCGTCCGCTCTCCAAGCACATTTGAACAGAGCCCCAGAAGTATCACAGGAGCATGAAGCATGAGTACCGAATGGAGTCCATTTTCATACATTGTTACTAACTTAGCACGTTTTATACGCCCGAACGAAATCACATTTAGTGGTGTTAATTCGACCATGCCTATGCTTGCCTGCTTAATGGCCAAGAGGGCCTATGATTGGGATTTTATATATATTAATGTAGCTGGTGGTGTGGATCCGAGACCTGCTACTGTGCCCATTTCTAGCTCTGACCCTGTTTTGGCTGCGCATTCTGCCTCTATTTTTTCAAATGAGGACTTCTATGATCTGTGCAGTCGAGGACGAATGGATTTAACGTTTCTTGGTGCTGCCCAGATTGATGGGGAGGGAAACGCCAACAACTCATGTATAGGCGACTGGCATCACCCTAAGGTGCGCCTGCCAGGCGGTGGTGGTGGAGCGGTCATGCTGCCTACGGCAAAACGCGCTTGTACGTGGCGTACCGAGCATTCGCGTCGTACATTTGTTGAGCAGCTGGACTTTAGAACCTCTTGGGGAGGCTTTCACGGCGTAGTAACGCCTATTGCTGTGTTTGTTAAGCAAGAGGGGCGTTTGGCTCTTGCCTCTTGGCACCCTGACTCTAGCTTAGAGGAGGTGAAGGAGCGTACAGGCTTTGTGTTCTCTCATGAACACGCAGTTCCCACAGAACTACCTACTGAGCGAGAGAAGAAAGCGCTTCAGGAGTTAGATCCACATGGCAGCTTTGAGCGTGATGCGGCGATATCGCAGTAAAGTGAGAGCAGACATGAGAGATAAGACATTACTGCATGAATATGCAAGGCTTTGGCAGTTACCGGAGTGGAAAAATCGTATTGCTCTAACCAGTGTTGTTGATAATACTTCACTGACATATCCAGATTTGTTTTTACGTGTTTCCAAGATGGCAGGTGGCTTGCGAGCAAAAGGCGTATGCTCAGGACAGTTGGTAGCAGTAGCCATGGAGCGATCAGTGGATGCTGTGGTGGCGACGCTTAGCATTATGGTAGCAGGTGGATGCCCTTGCCCTTTGGAGCCTAGGTTAACAGCGGGTGAGATTACTGAACGCTTGAGCTCGGTGGGCATAGCTATGGTTTTAGCGGATTCTGAAAATCTCGCTATGCTTCAAGACCTAAAGGGTATAGGTATTTTGTCTACGGCTGAAGTAGCGTGCAGTACGCCATATTGGTCTGATGATATAAGGTCGGAAGCTCCCGGTTTATTGCTGTTTACTTCAGGGAGTACAGGTAGGCCTAAAGGCGTTTTGCTGAGCCATCGGGGCTTAGTGAATAATGCCAGAGGGGTGTTGTCTGTGACAGCCTTAACAGCACACGATAAGCTTTTGCATATTATGCCTTTGTATCATACAAATGGCCTTAATAATCAGTTATTTAGCCCTTTTCTTATCGGGGCTCAGGTAGTGCTCGCAGGGCGTTTTCGTGCTGCGGAGCTACCCGAGTTGCTGGAAACGTATAAGCCTAGTGTTATGACTGGCGTACCAACCATGTACTCTCGTATGCTGGATCTGGAGTTTAGCCCGGCCAGCTTAGCATCCTTGCGTTTTGCCCGTTGTGGGTCAGCACCCATTACTAAAGAATTGCATTTAAAGATAGAGGCAAAGTTAGGATGCCCGCTAGTTGTATCGTATGGTTTATCTGAAGCAACATGTACTTCAACCTTGAATCCGCCGCATAAGCGTAAAGTGGGCTCGATTGGCAAAGCGCTCCCGTTTCAGCGAGTCTTTTTGCGTAGCGTGGAAGGTAGGGAAGTGACAGAGTTTCACACCGATGGTGAAATCTGTATTGAGGGTGACAGCCTTATGCTTGGGTATGTGGGTACAGCAAGCGATGGGGTATTAGAGCCCGCGCCAAGTACACTGCGAAGTGGTGATTTAGGCCGCATGGATGAGGATGGGTATTTTTATATTACAGGCAGGCTGAAAGACGTCATTATCCGTGGAGGGGAAAATATTTCGCCAACCCTAATTGAGCAGGTTATTAGCGCTAGCCCGGATGTGCATAGCTGTGCTGTAGTGGGTTGTCCAGACGAGGATTTGGGCGAGGTACCTGTTGCGTTTGTAGTCCCCGTGCAAGCCGGCTTTTGCAATGAGAAGGCAATACAAGATATTGTGAATGCTCAGTTGTCTAGAGTGTATAGGCCGGAACAGGTTATTTTTCTTGAGGCATTGCCTGAGAATTCAATCGGTAAAGTCGATCGTAAGGTGCTACAAACATATTTTTCGTCAGGGGCTTAGTGGGCTTCTGGCTAATATTGCCTGCAGTCTAAGGCTTGGGCGCTAGGTAAATAGTCGTTGTCTGCTGTTATGATGGCCTGATGCCTTACCGGCGGTATCAGGCCAGAATCACTTAGCTTTCCTTACTCTTCTTTCTTTCATGTCAGCCCAGTCCGTCACGTATCGACGCGTTCTTTATCTAGCCATTCCAATTATTTTGGCTAGTCTTACCCAGCCATTAATGTCCGCCGTGGATACGGCTATCGCCGGGCATTTGCCTGGCCCCCATTATTTAGCAGGCGTGGCCGTAGGCAGTTTGCTGTTTAGTTTGATATTTTGGGCTTTTGGTTTTTTGCGCATGGGGACCACTGGCGTGGTCGCTCAACAATTTGGGGCGGGGCAAAGTACGGCCGTTTTGTTGACGGTCTGTAGGGGATTATTGATCGCTGTAGTGTTGGGCTTGCTCATAGTGCTTGCGCAAGTGCCGCTGATTCAGGGGGGGCTAGCGTTATTAGGAGCCTCGCATGCGGCGGGCGAACAGGCGCAGCTTTATGCCTACGGCCGTGTCTGGTCGGCGCCGGTGGTCTTGATTAACTACGTTATTTTAGGTTGGCTATTGGGCTGCCAGCGCGTGAAGGCTGCACTGCTGATTCAATTGCTGATCAACATCGTGAACTTTCTAGCCGTTATGGGCTTTGTTTACGTACTGGACTGGGGAGTGCTGGGTATTGGGGCAGCGACTGCGGTGGCTGATCTAAGCGGAGCTAGCGTCGGCGCCTGGCTTTTATGGCGTACGTATCGATTCCAGATTGCGCACTTGCAGTGCTCTAGCGTGTTTGAGCCTTTGGCATTGCGCAGGCAAATTCAGATTAACAGTCATATTTTTATTCGCACAGCTTGCTTATTAGCCACCATGAGCTGGTTTACGCACTTAGGAGCTAAGCAAGGCGATGTGTTGTTAGCGACGAATGCCATTTTATTAAACTTTCTCAGCTTTACGTCTTATGGTTTGGATGGCTTTGCTCATGCTGCTGAAACCTTAAGTGGTTCAGCGGTGGGGCAGCGCAAGCCTAAGCAGCTCACTCGCGTAATACGTGTGTGTCTGGTATGGGGGCTAGTCGGCTCTTTGCTGTACACCATTGTGTATGGTGTGTTTGGTGGGCAGTTAGTGCGTTTGCTTACCGATCAGGTATTGATTGCACAGACGGCTGACCAGTATTTAATATGGCTAGTCTTTGCACCCCTTATTTCCATGCCTGCTTATTTGTATGATGGTGTGTTTATGGGGGCGACGCGTACCCATCCACTCATGCTTATTATGCTGGGGTGCTCTTTAAGCTTTTTGCTTCTATCTTGGGGCTTGTTACCAGTTTGGGGTAATCACGGTCTTTGGTTATCGTTTTTGCTTTTTAATGCGGCGCGTGGCATTGGTCTGGCCTTAGCTCTTAAGCCTATGATTATGCGACCCATGGAGTCGAGTAGTGGGTAGGAGTGTAGCTGTTATCGGTGTGCCGTTTATTTATTGAACTGTACTTGCATGCCATTATTCTGTGGTTTTTGGCTTCCCCAGTCGTTGCAAAAAGCCGGCTTGGGTAGTGACAGTAATAGGCTCGCTTATAGAGCCATAAAACTGTCGTTTTTACGCGAGCCATACATCTGTATTTGTAAAAAATGTGGTAACGTCTGATCTAATTATTTAGTTTATGCATAGATTTTCGTGCTTGTATGTCATGATCATGTGTGTGATAACTAGGCGTTTTTATTGCTTGCGTCGTTGCTGGTTTCAGGCCCATAGGTAATATTCAAAATAGGGTCAGGATACGAGGTGATGGGGTGCAGTGGGGCAAGGTGTATGTGCCCGTGGTTCTTTGTGCAAAAGCGCTTCTTGCTTATAACTGAAGCGTAGTTAAGTCTTTATTCCGATTTCAAGCTTTTGGTGGTGTGACGGCGTGTATGTGTAAACCGTTTGCGCCAACGTAAAGCAGGGCAGTTTTTCAAGTTGTGCGACCAGCTTGCCTGGCAGTATGGCCTGAGTATCGCGTTATGCGCGAAACAGCGTGAAGCAGTTTGGTGAAGTCTTTAAGGAGAGTGAGATGGAGCTGTGGCATTGGATAGAGGCAACGTTGCGCGCAAACCCGGAGCTTTCAATATTTTTTGCTCTGGCACTGGGTTATTGGGTTGGAGCGCTTAAATTTGGTAGTTTCAGTCTGGGAGCGGTAACAGGAACCTTGCTTGCTGGGGTCTTGATAGGCCAAATAGGTATAGATATCTCTGCTCAGATTAAGTCCATTTTCTTTATTATGTTTCTGTTTTCTGTGGGTTTTGGGGTGGGGCCACAGTTTGTACGAGGCATAGCAAGCGATGGATTGCCGCAGGCCTTATTTGCGGTAGTGATATGTATTTTATGCCTAGGTTCTGTTTATATCGCTGCACGCATAGCTGGGTATGGGCCTGGCTTGGCTGCTGGCTTGTTGGCTGGTACGCAGACTATCTCGGCCTCTATTGGTTTGGCCACCGATGCGATAGGGCGTTTAGACTTACCAGAGGCACAGTCCCAGCTTGAACTCTCGCATTTGCCTGTTGCGTATGCCGTCACGTATTTATTTGGTACGGTAGGCACGGGCTGGATTATTGCTTTTTTAGGCCCCAAGTTATTAGGTGTCAATATCGAGGCCGAGTGCGCACGCTATGAAAAAGAAATGTCCGCCGGCGAACCAGACGGTGGGATTCAATCGGCTTGGTACCAGTACATAGTGCGTGCTTTTAAATTAAGCAGTCCCGATTTCTTGGTGGGTAAAACCGTGGCGCAAATTGAGTCAAGCGCTGGTTCCCGTTTTTTTGTAGAAAACTTACGCCGAAACGGGCAGATTATTGATTTTGACGATAACACCGTTGTGCAATTAGGGGATGTAATCGCCATATCAGGGCGTCATGAAGCTTTAGTGGATTGGGGGCATAACGCGCAAGAGGTTGCCGATAAAGAGCTTTTGCAAATACCGGTAGAAGCGTTGGATATTGTGGTAACGAGTAAGCATGCGGTGAGTAAAACCTTACTTGAGTTGTCTAAGACGCCAGAGGCTCGTGGCGTATACGTTACGCGTATACGACGTGGTTCATTGAACGTGGATATCCCTGTGCAGGCTCAGACGGTATTGCATCGTGGAGATATTGTCAGTGTGAGCGGTAGCCGTAAGCATGTGGAGGCGGTGGCGGCAGAGTTTGGTTTTGCAGATCGACCCACCAGCGTCACGGATATGGTATTTGTCGGTGCTGGGATTGTTCTGGGAGGATTGGTCGGTGCAATTGTGATTCCTGTAGAGGGGGTGCCGATTACCCTATCCAGCTCTGGAGGGGCCTTAATAGCCGGTTTGATTTTTGGCTGGTTACGTAGCTTTAAGCCCAATTTAGGGAGTGTACCCAGTGCAACGCTGTGGTTTATGAACTCAGTGGGGCTAAATGTTTTTATTGCAGTGGTGGGTATTACGGCAGGGCCTACGTTCATCAGTGGTGTGCAGCAACTGGGCATAGGGCTTTTTCTGTGGGGCTTGTTTGCTACGGGCGTTCCTATGATTATTGCGCCCTTATTAGGTAAGTATGTGTTTAAATTTGATCCTGCCATTAATTTGGGCTGCTGCGGTGGGGCGCGCACGAGCACGGCGTCAGTAGCAATGGTGGCTGAGGTGGCCAAGAGCAATGTCCCCATGTTGGGTTACACCGTTCCTTATGCTGTCAGTAATACCTTATTGACGCTGTGGGGGATGGTTATTGTGATGTTGATTTAGTCTATGTAGACCTTTTGCATTAGAACCGGCTTTGAGCCGGTTCTTTTATGTTTGGGCGACATCAATCCATTGAGCATGGACTAGGTTTGCCAAGCGCTCAGGACTGATTCGCAATGCGGAGTTTACTGAGCCAGCCGCAGGCAACACTTCGCTGTAGCGCTGTAAGGATACATCGCAATAGACGGTAAGGGCAGTAGCCAGGCCAAACGGACATACACCGCCCACAGGGTGCCCGGTTAGTGCCAATGTGTCTTCGGGTTTATGCATTTTAGCTTTAGTCCCTAAGGCCTGACGCAGCTTTTTATTATCTAGACGTGCATCGCCGGCCAAGACTACTAAAATATCTTTATCACCGCTGCGCAAGCAAAGCGTTTTGGCAATTTGGCCAGATTCTACTTGATGGACATGGGCGGCTAAGGTAACAGTAGCCGTGCTTTCTGTTGTTTCTATAATGTCGATATCAGGGGCGTGAGACGCTAAAAATTCCTGAACGGATTGTAAACTCATGGAGCAAGGGGCGCTGTAAAGCGGCTGAAAAATAAACGGGGTATGATTTATTGTAACGCCTTGCTTTAAAAGAGCCAGTTTTGCGCTTGCTTTAAAAATGCCGTGACATTTACTCCAGTAACAGAGCGATGCTGATACAGGAAGCTACATAGGGATACTTGTAACTTAGTAAAGCTCTTGTCATGATGTAGGCACAATGTATCTGATACAAGGAGGTTCTATGCATCAATCGATGAAGGCTTTTTTAGCAGCCGCAGCTATTGCGTTTGGCCTATCTAGTCCGTATGCGCTGGCGCAAGGTGCTCAGGACAGTGGCGTACCGGCAACGACTCAGGCCATTCAGCCTGACGAAACCCAACTGAACCAGTATGTGAATACGTACAAGCAGGTAGCACAGACCGCAGCCCAGTATCAGCCCCGTTTAGAAGCAGCCCAAGACGATGCTGCCCGTCAGGAAATTATCCAAGAGGCTGATCAGCGCTTAGTGGGCGTAGTCAAACAAAGTGGCATGTCGTTGGATGAATATAACGGCATTAGCCTAGCGATTCAGCAAGACCCAAGCTTGCGCCAACGTGTGGAAAGCATGCTTAAGTAATGAATCGCTTAGATCCCCAGGCCCTCCTGGTGTTCCGTATGAAACACTGGGGGGGGACTATTTGGGGGATGGCTGAATGAGGTGCGTCTGTATTTCCTTAGCCCATTGCTGCCATGGTAGTGTCTGCGTGGGAGCCCAAACCCTGTTCAGCACGGCACGTACAGTAGACCAGTCGTGCGCATTGGCGTTTGGCCAGCGGTAGGGGGATACGTAAGAGTAGCTATCGTCCAGATTACGCTCTGCAATCACAAAACGAAATGAATACACACCTGGACCTAAGCCCATACGCAGGTCACTGACGATGAGTAAGTCGTCGATCAGGTCGTAACGTAGCCAGTCATTGGTGAACCAACGTAAACGCGCTAGCTCGGGCATAGGGCCTAGTGCATGAAGCAGGTTGTGCTGGTGTGGCAGGCACAAAATTTCTGGATCGCTATGGGGCGCACGCCAATGGTCCAGTAAGCCAATTTGCACTTCGCAGTCCTTACCGTCAGCGGTACGTGCTATAACCCGCCACAATAAAATATTCAGGGGTTGAGCGGCTGAAAATACGCGTTCTACATAAACCTCTTTAGAGGCCAAGGTGTGCAAAGCCTGTTTTTCGGCCCAAGTCTTGGCGCCCACTGAGCACAGTAGATAAAGGCTACTCAGACCTAAGCCCCAATAACACGCCTTGGTGCTAAGGCTTTGCTTACCAAAGCAAAGTCCGAGTAGTGTCGCGACGAATAAAGGTAAGGTATAAAGTGGATCAATAATAAAAATAGAGGACCAACTGGCCGGCGTGCTGCTCAGGGGCCATAGTAGTTGCGTACCATACGAGGTAAAAGCATCCAGAAGGGGGTGGGTGACCAGAGTGAGCCATAGCGCCATGAACAAACGCACACTGCTATAACGTGGGTCCGGGCGCCAGAGGCGCCAAAGCAGACTAAGCAGTAGCGCTAGGGCAGTGAGTACCAAGACAGAGTGGCTAAAGCCACGATGATAGGTCATGGCGCTGATCGGATCTGGATAGGAGATGAATACATCCAGATCGGGTAGCGTGGCCAGCACGGCACCTGCAATCAGTGCCTTACGACCATGGTAGCGCCCTAGCGTCGCACCGCAAATGCTAGCTCCTAAGACGGCTTGTGTGACTGAGTCCATAGCTTATGGTGATGTGTGGGTCTTTATGGCTGGTTACCGTGTTGGATGAGGTAAGTGTGGCCGTGATTTACCCAGGTGGGCATATCGTGAAGTGTGATCTAGGCGTAAAATAAGCACAATTGCTAGTCTCAAAGCCTGTGTTAGTAGGGATTTTTACTTATTTTTTGACCCTAGTCAAAAAGTGATACGTCATTTTTTTATATAGTTTGCCCTATTCCATGCTTTGGCCCACCTATTTCAGGGTGGCTTATCTCTTGAGTAAGAACTATGTCTACATATTTGATCGCGGCCTTATATAAATTCGTTGAGCTGCCCGATTTTGAGCAGTTGCGTGAACCCTTATATCAATTCTGCGAGCAGCACGGTGTGAAAGGCACTTTGCTGTTAGCACGTGAGGGCATTAACGGCACGATCTCGGGCCCTGAGTCGGGCATACGCGCCGTACTGGCATATTTGCGGCAGGAGCCTCGTTTGGCCGATTTGATTCACAAAGAGTCCTATGCAACAAAAACGCCGTTTTACCGACTAAAAGTAAAGCTGAAAAAAGAAATCGTAACTATGGGGGTGCCTGAGCTGGCAACCGCCGAAATGGTGGGTGAGTACGTAGCGCCTGCGGAGTGGAATGCCTTAATCAGCGATCCGAATGTGGTACTCGTGGATACGCGTAATGATTACGAAGTGGGTATAGGTACTTTTCGTGGGGCGCTGAACCCGCACACAAGTAGCTTTTCCGAGTTTCCTGCCTGGGTTGCCGAGCAACGTAAAGAAGGGGGCGTGTTGCAGGATAATCCTCCGGTGGCCATGTTCTGTACTGGCGGGATACGCTGCGAGAAGTCCACCGCTTATATGCGCTCTCAGGGCTTTGACAAGGTCTATCATTTGCAAGGCGGTATTCTTAAATACCTTGAAGAGGTAGAGCTTGAGGACAGCCTTTGGGAAGGTGACTGTTTTGTGTTCGACGAGCGCGTCTCCGTACGTCACGGCTTGGAGCGCGGTGATTATGACTTTTGTCGCGCTTGTCGTATGCCTATCGGTCAGGTGGAAATGGCCACAGAGCAATACGAAGCTGGGGTCAGTTGCCCTTATTGCTATGGCACCCACACACAAGAGCAAATGCAACGTTTTCGCGATCGTCAGCAGCAGGTTGAGCTAGCGCAGCAACGTCAGCAAGCGCATATAGGGGCTGATATGGAACAGCGCCGCCTTGATTACAAGCGTGAAAAACAAAAGCGTATAGAGGCCGCCGCGCAAAAGGCGGCTGCTAAGTCTTAGCCTACAGTGGCCTTGGCCTGCTAGCTATGGTACACATGGTGCTTATTGAACTGTGTGTATTTTTGGCATGTCTTTACCTGTTTTATATTCCTTCCGTCGTTGCCCTTACGCGATGCGTGCGCGTCTTGCCTTAACATTAAGCGGCATATCGTGTGAGCTACGAGAGGTTGTCCTGCGTAGTAAGCCTGCCGAGTTACTGCAGGCCTCGCCCAAGGGTACAGTGCCCGTGTTGATCACCGTGTCAGGTCAGGTCATAGAGCAAAGTCTGGATATCATGCTGTGGGCCCTAGAGCAGAACGATCCGCAGGCATACTGGCCAGAGTCCGCGGCGTTACGAACTCAAGCACTGGAGCTCATCCATCGTAATGATGGAGAGTTTAAAATGTGCCTGGATCGCTACAAATATCCGGATCGCAACCAGCATCAAGCGGATTTCGAGCAGTCCGACCAGTACGCACTGAAATATCGCCAGCAGGGTGCAGGCATACTTGCCGACATGGATCAGCGTATTCGTGACCGGGGAGGGTATCTATTAGGGCCAGAAGCCACATTGGCCGATATTGCCCTGATGCCGTTTGTGCGTCAGTTTGCGCATACCGACAAGCTTTGGTTTGCTGAGCAGCCTTGGCCAGATTTACAACACTGGCTGGCTGAATGGCTGGAGTCCGAGCTGATGCTCAGTATTATGAATAAATATGCCCCCTGGGAGCAGGGGGCAGAGCCTGTGCTGTTTGGAGCCTAGCTACTATTCGGACATACCCGGGACAATACAGTTAAAACCAGCATCCACGTGAGTAATCTCACCTGTTACCCCAGCGGCTAGCTCGGACATCAGGAAGGCAGCAACGTTACCCACGTCTTCGATGGTGACGTTGCGACGCAATGGAGAGTGGGTTTCCACGTATTTCAGAATGGTGCTGAAATCTTTAATACCACTGGCTGCTAGTGTTTTGATTGGGCCTGCAGAAATGCCGTTGGCGCGAATGCCATGCTGTCCTAGTGCAACCGCCATATAGCGAATAGACGCCTCCAGAGAGGCTTTGGCCAGTCCCATGGTGTTGTAATGGGGAATGGCTTTTTCCGCACCCAGATACGTGAGTGTCAGGACCGAGCTGGCTCGTCCTTTCAGCAAGGGCAGGGCTGCTTTGGCCAGAGCAGGAAAGCTGTAGGCAGAAATATCGTGCGCGATTTGAAACGCTTCGCGCGACAGTCCATCAAGAAAGTCTCCCGCAATGGCTTCGCGTGGCGCAAAACCAATGGAGTGTACTAAGCCATCCAGACCGTCCCAGTGCTGGCTCAGTTCAGCAATGGCGCCGTCGATTTGGGCGTCCTCAGAGACATCGCAGGGAATAACGATATCGCTGCCTAGTTCAGCCGCATAGGACTGGACACGCTCTTTAAAGCGATCGCCTACGTAGGTCAGTGCAATCTCAGCGCCTTGCTCACGACAGGCGTTCGCAATGCCATAGGCAATAGAGCGGTTCGAAATCACGCCTGTAATCAGAATCCGTTTTCCTTGCAGGAAGCCCATGTTGTGTAATCCTTCTAGATAAATGAGTGGGATTTAACCACGTATATTGCTACCAGGCACACGTAAGCGCGAGCCCAGAGATAAATTATTACTGCGCAAATTGTTCAGCTTACGTAGCTCGGTTACAGACGTATCATAGCGTTTGGCTATGGCATACAGAGTGTCGCCACGTTTGACCGTGTGTGTGCGTACGGCGGTACGCCGTGATGGGCTAGCGCTTGGCTGCTTGCTGACGGCACTATTTAATGAGGCTAGCTGTATACTGCCTTCGCCCAGAGACGTGCTGGGAACTAGTAAAGCTTGCTGTTGAGCCTTGCTCTGGCGTGCGCTCAGGCCATTAATAGCGCGCAATTGTGCCACTGTAATGCCGTGACGCTGCGCAATGGTTAAGTAGGTTTCGCCCGCCTTGGGTTGGTATGTTTTCCAGTTGCTTAGATTACCTTTATAGGCATCTAAATTGGCCTGAAAAATAGCCACTTTTTCGGTAGGAATATTCAGTTTTGCGCTGTGTGCTGGAATGGTCGGGCGATTAAATGAAGCATTCAGTGCTTTGAATTCGTCCACGCTGATTTCTGCTAGTTCAGCGGCGACCGAGATGTCGATGTCCTGATCTTTACGTATAGTAGTGAAATAAGGGGTGTTACTCACCACAGGTAGCTTTACCCCGTACTTGTCTGGATTACTAACAATGTTTTTGAATGCTTGCAGTTTGGGGACGTAGTTGCGAGTTTCGTCGGGCATGCGTAATGCCAAGTAATCTATGTCTAGCTCTTCGCGCTCATTTTTTTCCATGGCGCGCCGCACCGAGCCTTCTCCCCAGTTATACGAGGCTAGTGCCAGATACCAGTCGCCCTGAAAATCATATAAATAGGCCAAGTAGTTTAGAGCTGCGTCGGTGGAGGCAACGGGATCACGCCGTTGATCGGCCCAGAAGTCTTGTTTAAGTTTGAAGTATGTACCTGTGCTGGGGATGAACTGCCAAAGCCCAGAGGCGTGGGAACGGGAATAGGCTTCCGGGTTATAGGCGCTTTCTACGAAGGGTAGCAAAGCCAGCTCGGTGGGAAGGTTGCGCTGTTCAATCTCATCGACGATGTGATACAGATAGCGTGAGGCGCGCTGGCTCATCCGGTAAACGGCTTCCGGATGCGACGCATAATAGTTTGTCCAGTACTCAACTAGGTCTGTGCGCAGATTTGGAATTGCAAAGCCGCGTCGTATACGATCCCAGACATCGCTAGGCGGATGGGTGAGATCCAGTGTGCGGGAGGTGTCTGCCGCAATATTGGTCGTGGTTTTCGCCGCTTTTTCGGGTGGGACTTTAGGCGTTTGTGTCGCACAGCCTGCTAGAATGAAGGCGCACAGCAGTGCTAGTAGTCGTAGAAGGTTCATTGCGGGTCAATAGTTGTTTTTCCATTCACGCAGGCTGGCAAAGACGTCTACGGGGGTATGCAGGGTATGCCCTGCGTAGTGTTCTGCAGCGTACATGGTGTTTGCCTGTCGGGTTCTCAGAAACGGGTTGGTGGCCAATTCAGTGTCTAGGGTAGAAGGCACGGTAGCCAAATTTTGTTCGCGTAGCTTACAGGTATCTTGCCAGCGCTGCTGTAATTGTACGTTATTCGCCTCAACTTCCAAGGCCCAACGTAAATTAGACAGGGTGTATTCGTGCGCACAGCAAATTAAGGTTTCGACGGGTAACGCTGCCAGCTTGTCGAGTGAATTCAGCATTTGTTCTGGTGTCCCCTCGAATAAACGGCCGCAGCCGCCCGCAAATAGAGTGTCGCCACAAAAGACAAAAGGAAGCTGTGCTGCATTTTGGCCATAATAGGCAACGTGACCAGCCGTATGCCCAGGGATATCGAGCACCTGTAGGGTAAGGTCCATGTAGGGAATGCTGATCATGTCGTCTTGCTGTACGCGTACATCGCAGACGGGCAGTTGTTCTTTGGCAGGTCCCCATACTGGAGCAGGGTGATGAGTCAGTATTTCTTTCACGCCGCCCACGTGATCACCGTGGTGGTGGGTCAGTAATATCGCAGCCAGCTTAAGTGTATGTTCTGCTAGCCAGTCTAGCACTGGTTGCGCCTCGCCCGGATCGACAATTAGCACGTAATCGCCGCGTCTAAATGCCCAGATATAGTTATCATTCAAGGCGGGAATAGGAATAGGGTAATCAGCAGGTGCAGCAGGGATAGAGCGTGTGTTTTTCATCATGTACGAAAGGTGTCTGTAGGTGGATCAGGCTATGAATAATGATTTCGAACAGTGGTTGAGTTCTGTAGCGGGTCAGTATGCAAAGGCCTGGCAACAGCAGCAGTTAGACCGCATATTGACGACCGTTTTTGGGTATCATGCCATACAAATGGGTCTGCCGCAGTGGCCCCTTTTGCAGGCCAGTCGTATTTCTAGTCAATGGTGTATCGCCTCGGAAGGGGAATACCTTGCTGACAGAAAAGGGCTGGTGATCGCGGACGCCGCGCAGTTGCCCTTCGACAGTCAGAGTATAGACCTATTAGTGCTGCCGCATGTGCTCGAATGGGCGGATGACCCTCACCAAGTTCTGCGTGAGGCCGAGCGCGTCTTAATGCCTGAGGGGCATATTGTGCTGACAGGCTTTAACCCTTGGAGCCTTTGGGGGCTTCGTGAACGCCTGCCCGGTATGGAGCCACATTTGCCCGTATCGTCCTTCGATTTTTTGTCTGTGCCGCGCTTGCGAGATTGGTTACAACTTTTGTCGTTCGATATTCAAGAGACTTGTTATGGTTGCTATGCGCCGTTATGTATGGACCAAGTATGGTTGCAGCGCTGGCAAAGTTTGGACACGTGGGGGCAGCGCTGGTGGCCCATAGCGGGTGCTGTCTATGTGGTGTCCGCGGTAAAGCGAGTACAGTCAGTCTGTATGGTTGGCCCTAGTTGGAAAGGAAAAAGACGACGCCGCATGCGGCGTCCCGTAGTGGTAGCCGGGGGTGCCCGGCTTAAGGAGTAAAGCGCATGAGCGTGGTTGAAATCTGGACTGATGGGGCGTGCAAGGGGAATCCGGGCATGGGCGGCTGGGGAGCCTTGCTCAAGCATGGGCAACATGAAAAAACCATTTGCGGTGGTGAGCCCAACACCACCAATAATCGTATGGAGCTCATGGGAGTTATTCAGGCACTACGTTTGTTAAAACGGCCGTGTCAGGTTGTGGTACATACCGACTCCCAATATGTACAAAAGGGCATGAGTGAGTGGTTACGTGGTTGGAAGGCGCGTGGCTGGCGTACAGCGGATAAAAAACCAGTAAAAAACGCTGATCTCTGGCAAGAACTCGAGGCTCTGGCGGCCCAGCACGAATTAACCTGGTTATGGGTACGTGGACATGCAGGCGATGCGGGTAATGAGCGTGCTGATGAGCTTGCTAATCAAGGAGTGGAAATCGCGCGACAGCAACAAGCGCTGTAATATACGGTAGTACTCGTCAATTTATAGTTAACAAATACTTCTCCGGCCCTCACTCTACTATGCTGAATTTATGCTCACCCACCACACGCGGCGCCAGATTGATGGCTGTATTAGTGCTTGTATTTAGTAGCCAGTTGCTAGTAAAGGCCCAGGCAGCCACTGTGCGGGTTACGGTGGTTCCTATTGAAAGTCAACGCTTAGGGCACGATGTGCAGGCGGTGGGCACACTTACAGCGCGCGATTCGGTCATTTTACGAGCCGAAGTGGCGGGGCGTATCACTGGCTTGGGGTTTGTTGAGGGGCAAGCTGTCAAGCAGGGTCAGTTATTGGTGCAGTTGGACGACAGTATGGCCAAGGCGCAATTGCAACAGGCGCGCGCCAATTTGCAGTTAGCGGCCAGTCAGCACAAGCGCGCGCAACAATTATCTAAGCAGGGCTTTATTAGTGCTCAGGCTCAAGACGAGTCGGGGAGCCGCTATGCAGTGCAGCAAGCAGAGCTGGCTCTTGCTCAAGTGCAACTGGATAAAACAGCGATTCGTGCCCCGTTTGATGGTATCGCGGGTTTGAAAACGATTTCTGTGGGCGATTACGTGAGTCCGGGTAGCGAGTTGCTGAATGTTGAAGCCGTGAATAGTTTAAGCGTAGACTTCAGCATACCCGAGCAAAACATAGCAGGCCTAGAGCTGGGTATGCCTGTTAGCCTACGCTTTGATGCATTTCCAGGCCAGGTTCGTACCGGGCAGCTTACGGCCATCAGTCCAGCGGTTGATGCGGCAGCACGTACTATACGCTTACGGGCTTTGGTGGATAACCAAGATGGTACATTGCGTCCGGGCCTGTTTGCCCGCGTCACATTACAGCTAGGTGCTGAGCAGGCCCTGATGGTACCTGAAACCGCTCTAGCGCCCGCCTCACAACAGCAATTTATTTACATCGTAGACGATGGCAAAGTCAGTCGGCGTGAAGTCACCATTGGAGTGAGGCGTGACGCCTGGGTGCAGGTGCGGGGGGATAATTTACGTGCTGGTGATGCCGTCGTTGTGTCTGGCTTACAAAAAATTAGTGATGGTAGTCCCGTTGATGTCCAACAAGTGCTGGACACACAGCAAGAACCTTAAGGCTGTCTCATGTTATTGCCCGAGCTTTGTATACGTCGCCCCGTTTTTGCGACTGTTTTATCCTTGGTGGTGCTGCTGGTAGGATTGATTTCTTACGAACGCCTCACGATTCGTGAATATCCGGCTATCGACGAGCCTGTGGTGTCAGTTGTGACCAATTACAAAGGTGCTTCACCAGAGGTTATCGAGTCACAAGTCACCAAACCTTTGGAAGACCAGCTTTCTGCGATAGAGGGTATTGATGTGATGACCTCGCGCAGTCGTTCCGAGCGCAGTCAGATCAATATCAAGTTTAATTTGAATCGTGCTCCCGATGCTGCGGCAGCAGATGTGCGAGATAAGGTTTCCAGAGCCCAGCGCTTTTTGCCAGACGAAGTCGATGAGCCCATTATTAACAAGGTTGAAGCTGACTCTACCCCTATTGTCTATATAGGTGTGGATACGGGCGACTTTAGTCAGATGGAAGCGTCTGACTATATCCACCGGTATCTGAAAACCCGTTTTGCGGTGCTACCGGGTGCGGCAGAGATTCGGGTTTTTGGTGAGCGTTTGCCGGCCATGCGGGTGTACGTGGATCGCTTGCGCTTGGCCGCCTTGAACCTCACGGTACAAGACGTAGAGGAGGCTTTGCGGCAGCAAAACGTATTGATCCCGGCAGGTCGTCTGGAGTCTGAGGCACGGGAGTTCTCGGTAGTGTCGTCAAGCGGTTTGGAAACTCCTGAGCAGTTCGAGCAAATTATTGTCGAGCAGCGAGGGCAATATCCAGTGCGCTTACTTGATGTGGCGCAAGTTCGCTTGGCTCCTGCCGAAGAGCGTGTGCTGGCACGTTATAACGGCAGCAACAGTCTCAACATTGGTGTAACACGCCAGTCAACGGCGAACCCATTGAGTCTGTCGCAAGCGGTTCGTGAAGAGGTGGACAAAATTAATGAAACCTTGCCCGCCAATATGAAGCTCATGGTTTCTTACGACAGTTCTATTTTTATTCAGCGCTCTATCGATTCGGTCTACACCACGATTACAGAAGCCATTATTTTGGTCGTGCTGATTATCTTTTTCTTTTTGCGCAGCGTACGCGCCAGCTTAATTCCTATTGTCACGATTCCGATTTCCTTGATCGGTGCTTTTGCCATCATGTACATGTTTGGCTTTTCCATTAACACCCTGACGTTACTTGCCATGGTGCTGGCCATAGGTCTGGTGGTGGATGATGCCATTGTGGTGCTGGAGAACGTGTATCGTCATATGGAACAAGGTAAGACACGCATGCAGGCCGCCATTTTAGGGGTGCGTGAAATTAGCTTTGCCGTGATCGCCATGACACTGACACTGGTGTCTGTGTATGCTCCGCTGGCCTTTGCAACGGGTAGAACGGGAAGGCTATTTGTGGAGTTTGCCCTGACCTTGGCCGGAGCGGTGCTCGTGTCGGGGTTTGTGGCCTTAACGTTGACGCCCATGATGTGCTCGCGACTCCTGAAGCCCAATGAGAAGCCCGGTCGTATTAGTGCTGGGATTGAGCGCTTTTTACTGGCTCTGACTGCCGCCTATCGACGCGCATTGGTACGCGCTTTGCGCTGGCGTACGGCTGTTTTGTTAGTAGGGCTGATCGTGGCAGCGGGTGGGGCCGTGCTTTTTAGTGTGATTCGTAGTGAGTTGGCACCCATTGAAGACCGTGGGGTTATTTTCAGCATAGTTAGCGCGCCAGAGGGCTCAACGCTGGATTACACCCTGAAAAGTGTAGAGCAGGTGGAGCAACGTTATGCGCAGCTCCCCGAAACAGAAGGGTATCAGTCCGTTATTGGGTTTCCCACGGTGACGGATTCATTTGCCATCTTGCGCTTGAAGCCTTGGGAAGAGCGTAGTGTGTCGCAGCAAGATATTGCCCGGCGTCTACAACCTCAGTTGGCGGCCATTTCACAGGCCAGAGTGTTCCCGACCAATCCCCCCTCTTTGGGGCAGCGGGCCACTTCTAAACCAGTCGAGTTTGTGATTTTAGGGCAAATGCCCTATGCAGAGCTGGCACAGATTGTCGATAATTTTGTGCAAGAGCTGAGCAGCTATCCAGGCTTACAAAATATAGATACAGACTTGCGGTTAAATACTCCTGAAATACGGGTGGAAATGAACCGCGACAAGCTAGCCGATACGGGCGTGTCAGTGAGCACCGTAGGGCGCACCCTAGAGACCATGTTAGGCGGTCGCCAGGTCACGCGTTACGATAGCGAGGGTGAGCAATACGATGTGATCGTGCAGGTGGACGATAGCTCGCGCGTGAATCCAGACGATTTATTGAATATTTATGTCCGCAGCAAAACGGGTGAAATGGTGTCGCTGGGGAACTACCTGACTATTCGGGAAAGCTTATCGCCGCAGTCCTTAAACCATTTTAATCGCTTACGGGCTGTTATTGTGCAAGCCTCCGTGGCGCCAGGCTTCGCTTTGGGTGAGGTGTTGGAGCATATGCAAACGGTGGCAGCAACAAGCTTGCCCGATACAGTACAAACGGACTTGGATGGTCAGTCCCGAGAGTTTCGGGATTCCTCAGGAAGTATCTATTTAGTATTTTTAATGGCAGTGGCCTTTATTTATCTGGTGCTAGCGGCTCAGTTTGAAAGTTGGCGCAATCCTTTAATCATTATGCTTTCTGTGCCGCTTTCCATGACAGGCGCTTTATTGGCGCTATGGTTAAGTGGTGGTACCTTATCGATCTATAGCCAGATTGGCCTGATTACCTTGGTGGGGCTGATCACTAAACATGGAATTCTAATCGTCGAGTTTGCTAATCAACAACGAGCAGCGGGAGCCGGTTTATATCAGGCTGTGCTGCGCTCGTGTGAAATGCGCTTACGCCCCATTCTGATGACAACCGGTGCCATGGTGCTAGGGGTATTGCCCTTGGCTCTGGCCAGTGGTGCGGGGGCAGAATCTCGCCAGCAAATAGGCTGGGTATTGGTAGGAGGCTTGCTTTTTGGTACCTTACTGACCTTGTTTGTAGTGCCTGCTGCCTATACTCTGATCGCCAAACGCGAGGTGAGAGAGTCTGAGCAATTGCCGTTGATAGACTCCGAGGCAGATTCAATTTCCTGAAGGACAAAACAATGCGTCAAATTATTATGGATACGGAAACCACAGGTTTGGATCCTAGAGATGGCCATAAAGTGGTAGAGATTGGTGGCGTTGAAATGGTTAATCGAAAGTTAACCGGTAATCACTTGCACCTGTATTTGAATCCTGATCGCGACAGTGATCCCGAAGCGCTACAAGTGCATGGCCTGACCAGCGCCTTTTTGTCTCAGCATCCACGTTTTAGCGAAGTGGCGCAGCAAGTCGTCGACTTTGTCCAAGGAGCAGAGATCATCATTCACAACGCCTCGTTTGACGTACGCTTTTTGGACTCCGAGCTAGCACAGGTGGGCATGAATGCGTTCAGCACGTACTGCGAGAAAATCACCGACTCTTTGCTCTTTGCCCGAGAACTGCACCCGGGTAAACGAAACTCATTAGATGCGCTGTGTGAACGTTATGGTATTTCGAACTCGCATCGTACTTTGCACGGAGCCTTGCTTGACTCTGAGTTGTTGGCCGATGTCTGGTTAGCCATGACGCGCGGGCAAGATGCCCTGATCATGGATTTTGACGAGCAAGATGGGGATGACAACGGCGGCATAGCGCTTGAGCGCTTCGATCCGGCTGTGTTGAAGGCCCTGGTTACTCATGCCCAAGATGAGCAAGAGCATATGCGCTACCTAGAACAGTTGGAAAAAGAAAACAAAGCAGCTCCATTATGGCGTCAATGGCAGTTGTCGTGAATCTATGGCAGTGTGAGCTGCCATAGATAGGCCTTAAGCGCTCTTAGTCAATCGCCGCTCCGGACTGCTTAACAGCCTGTCCCCATTTTTCAATTTCGGTCTCGATGAAGTGCTGGCCTTGGTCTAGCGAGTAGACCAGTGGTTTGGCACCTCTGTCTTGCAATGCTTGTTGCATGTCGGGGGAAGCTAAAATGGCATTGATTTGCTCATTCAGGTATTGCTTAATGTCTGCTGGGGTGTCTTTAGGAGCAAAAATAGCGGCCCAGCCTACTGCTTCAAATCCCTCAAAACCAGATTCTGCAATAGTGGGTACATGTTCGATCTGAGCGACGCGCTCAGCCGTAGTTACCGCTAAAGCAGTAGCCGCTTTGGATTGTATGTGTGGGAGTGCGGCGGTGACAGAGTCCACCATCAAAGGCACATGATTGCCTAAGAAGTCAGCCTGTGCGGGGCCACTACCGTTATAGGGGATGTGGCGTATATCAATTTGTGCAGCAGATTTAAACATTTCTGCTGATAAGTGTTGCGTGCCGCCGACCCCAGCGCTAGCGTATGCAAGACCGCCAGGTTCTGCTTTGGCTTTTTCAACCAGATCAGCCAGTGTAGTAATACCTGCTTGTGGATTGGCTAGGAAAACCAGTGGTACGGTGAAAATACCACCCACCGCGGTAAAATCATCTTGCAGCGAATAACCTGGATTGCGGTACAGGGTTTGATTTACCGCTGCGGCGCTACCTCCTACCACCAGAGTGTAACCATCAGGTTTGGAGCGGGCCACTTGGCGCATGCCGATATTACTACCAGCCCCTACTTTGTTTTCCACTATAACGGCGTATCCTGTTTTAGCCGCAAGTTGCTCGCCAATAAGACGCGCGAAAATATCCGTGGCTTGCCCTGGAGGGAAAGGCACAATTAAAGAGATATTACGCTCAGGGTAGCTGGCTTGGGCGAGCGAGCTGACGCTTAACAATGTACAGCCTATCAAGGCGCTGATGAGGTGTTTACTACGATTGAACATCCGGTATTCCAAATAAGTAAGCAAAAGCCTAACAATAAACGCTGATGCTTAACAAGCCAAGCATCAGCGCCTGTCATCACCTTACATAAAGGTAAGGCCAATAGAGATAATGACACCTGATACGATAAGCTGGATCAAGCAAAAGCCCATGATATCTTTAGCTTTTAAGCCTGCAATCGCCAAAATGGGTAAAGCCCAGAATGGCTGTAGCATATTGGTCCAAGAATCGCCCCAAGCAACGGCCATTGCTGTGCGTGCTATGTCTGCATCCAGCGCCTGAGCAGCAGCAATAGCGACAGGGCTTTGTACAGCCCATTGGCCACCACCGGACGGAACAAAAATATTCACGATACCCGCGCTGAGAAATGTCCAGAAAGGCAGGGTTGTCGCCGTAGCAAAAGAAACCATCCACTCAGAAAGGCTGGCTGCCAGACCAGACTTGATCATGATGGCCATGATACCGGCGTAAAACGGGAACTGGATCACAATCCCTGCGCCACCCTTGATCGCTTCGTTAAGGCTGGTGAGTAAACGTCGTGGTGTGCCGTGCAGTAATATTGCCAAGAATAAGAAAGTGAAGTTAATGACGTTCAGATTCAGGCTGCCACCGCGTATGGCGTAATAGCTAAACAAATAGATGATACCGCCTAGACCAACAATCAGGGACAGAATGCGGCTGTTTTCTAGTCGCTCTGCTGGGCGGTTGGCATCTTGAGTCTGCTCTTCCGGCTCTTCAAGCAGCAAGGCAGGGTCAACGTAGATGCTTTCCTGCTCTGCAGGCATCATGAGACGGTTGATGAGTGGCACTACGATAAATAAAGCAATAACGATAGACAGGTTAAAGACTGAAAAAATCGTATCCGAGGTACTAATGATGCCCATGCTTGCTTCTGCAAAGTGCCCCTTGGTGGCGATCGTAATGGGCACTGAGCCTGCCAGCCCTCCGTGCCAGACTAAAAATCCCGAATAGGCACTGGCGACCAGTAGGCGGTAATCAACACGTACTTGGCGCGCTAGCTCTTTGGCAAACAAGGCACCAACCACTAAGCCAAAACCCCAGTTAATCCAGCTTGCCATTAGTGAGACCAGCGTTACGAGCACAATCGCTCGGGGAGCTGTTTTTGCCGTACTGGCCAAGGCGCGTAACCAGCCTTTGATTAAAGGTGTGCTGGCTAGCATGTGACCGGTTAACAGTACCAGCAGCATTTGCATGGTGAAGTTAAGCAGCTCCCAAAAGCCATCGCCCCACATAGTGATGACTTCCATGGGACTGCGTTGCTCGCCAATGACTGCGGCAAGAGCGGCCACTAAGGTGAGTAAGATCACAAAGATATAGGGATCGGGAAGATAGCGCTCTACTAAGCGTACCGAGCCACGTGTCAATGCTTTGAACATGAAGTTTATCCTCAAATAGATTCGAGAAAAAGAGAGAGCCATTGCAGACAGTGCAGCCTTGTCCTAAATGATTCTGCCTTGGTGAGTAGGGTTTAGTGTATATGGTTTATGAGACTTGCTGTACGGGGCTGCACAGACAGGCTAGGTGGCCCTTTGCGTTCACCATTTACATGCAGCCGGGATAATACTTGATCGAAGCTGTGTTTTACGAGAGTTTCAGATATAAATAATATTTGTTTTTTCGGCTCTATTTTTTGCTTTCAAAATGAGATAGAGATTAAGCTTGGTTTTTTTCGCTATGTGCTTTACTATATAACGGTGTTTTCGATCAAGTCTGGTTACAGTGATTCCAGACTTTTTGTTGCGGGCCCGTAAGGGCCCGTTTTTTTTTGCCTAGCCTGCTACTATGTCTGTCTAGATTTCAATAAGTCGGGCAGACAACATGAGCTGCGGTATCAACAAACATAGCCCCCATGCTTTACTCACGCCAACTATGCATGCTGCCTTGGATAAGGCTGCTGTGCGAGCGGGCATAGAGCTATCTGATTTGCTGTGGGCAGCGGCAAAGGCAGTGGGTGAGCAGATAAAACAACGCTGGCCACATGCTAGGGTTCTGGTTCTATGTGGTAAGGGTATAAATGGTGCTGATGGCTATCTTTGCGCTGAGCTACTACGTCGACAGTCCTACTCCGTGCAGCTAGTAAGTCTTTACCAGGATCAGGATCTTAAACCTCAGACCTACTGGGCTAAGCAACAGTGGCAAGGCTCTTGTGTTCCTCTTAGCCAGTTAAATTTACACGATTATGATCTAGTGGTGGATGCTGTAGTAGGTGCAGGATTATCTCGCAGCATGGAGCCTGCCCTAGCAGCGTTGTTACAACGCATCAGTGATACGAATTTGCCTGTTTGCGCTATAGACCTGCCATCAGGAATCGATGGGAATAGTGCTCAATGGCAAGAGCCGGTATTGCGTGCGCAATGTACCGTTACCTTCGAGCGCTACAAGCCTGCGCATGTGCTTGAGCCTGCCTCAAGCTATTGTGGCGATATTGTGCTGTGTCCTATAGGCATCCCTGCCAGTGCTTATGACCAGCTTGATGTGTGGGCATGGCGCAACCATCCGACGTTATGGCTAAGCGATTTTCCGTGGCCAGTGTCTACGAGTCATAAGTTTACGCGTGGTCATGCCGTTGTTCTGGGAGGAGAGCAGTTAACAGGGGCTAGCCGTTTAAGTGCACGCGCGGCGCAACGCGTAGGGGCTGGTTTGGTCAGCGTGTATGCGCCTGCATCGGTCTGGCCTGTGTATGCGGCGGCTTTGGACAGTATTATGGTGGGTACCATCGAGCATACGGTTCCCGATGATCCGCGTATTCAGGCCTATTTGTGTGGCCCTGGCGCGGGAGTCAGTGAGCGCACCCGCTCGTGGGTGATGCAAATATTATCCAGTGATCGAGCAGTCGTATTGGATGCCGATGCGTTAACGGCGTTCGAGCATAGCTCCGAAGATCTTTGGCATGCCCTATCCGATACGTGTGTGTTGACCCCTCATGAAGGCGAGTTTGCTCGCTTATTTGGCCAGTTCAGCGCATTACATAAGCTGGAGCGAGCACGTGCTGCAGCCAGAAAAAGTGGGGCGGTGGTGGTGTTAAAAGGGGCGGACACCATTATTGCTGTGCCGGACGGGCGGTGCATTGTGAATACGAATGCCAGCCCTTTTTTAGCCACCGCGGGTAGCGGAGATATATTAGCGGGACTTGTGACCGGTTTGTTGGCTCAGGGTATGCCGGCATTTTCGGCGGCGGCCGCAGCAGTCTGGTTACATGGTGCGGCTGGAACGCGCTACGGCCCGGGTTTAATTCCGGACGATATATTGAGAGAGTTACCTAACCTGTTAAAACAATTATATGCAGACAGTGGGCTATCTGAGTACTGAGCAGTCTACGATAATAGAGGCTTAAGCTGGTAGTGCGGGGACTGCTTGATGTGGTGGCTTTGATAGGTGTGATCCGGCAGGCAGATGGCCAATTCTAGGCTTAGCAGCACCTGCCCTGGGCAGGCTTGCCAGCTCAGCATTAGGGCAGACTCAAGCAAAGAGCGGTAGGGTGTGGCTGATGTGTGCAGTGAGTGACGTGGTAAGGCGTGTAGCCCAATGCTGAGTGCCACGCTTTTGATGGGTAAGGTAAGGAGACGCTGAGTCAGTACATACAAACTATGAGCTAATTGTTTTGCGCACTCGGGATGCTCGTAATATGCCAAAATATAGGCCTCAGAGGCGTGGTGTACCAGCATGGCGCTGGGAGCAAGCACCTGTTCAATCTGCTTTTTTATGGTTCGCCACTGTGCTGCATCGATGGCGTTTGGGCTAGTTGCGGTACTGTGCAGTGTGATGGCCATAACAGCCAGTTGTTGTCGATGTGCTGGGAGTAGGTCTGGACCTTTCAGAGCAGTGTGTAGAAAGTCAGGTACAGGCCATGCTGTGACGGGTAAGTTCATCTGCTTTTTTTCTTGCAGGGTTTGCCAGGCGTGTGATGTTGTATGGTCGTTGGGCCAGTGTTTGCGACAGTGTTGTAAAACGTTCAGTGCCGCATCTGTTTCGAGTACATGGAGCTCTTGTTGACATAAGCGCTTGCGAAGGCGCTGTAAGGCCTGCTCAATAGAGGCTTGTTGATGTTTATGCCATAAGTCTAGCTTAGAGTTTAATGGAAATTTAAAGCCATTTAGAAATGAGCCTTCGTATAGATAAAGGGTATCAGAAGTTGAAGTTGAGGCGTGCTTGTCTGAATCTAAAATTATTAATGCATCAACAAAGAAACGTTGTAGATTTAATTGTATCGCGTCTTTGTGGGTGGTAATAATTTCTGTGCCACAATTTAATGTTTGTTTCACTATATGTAGGGCATGGCGCAATCGGGCCCGACGCACTCCGTTTGGTACCTCTTCCCAAATAGTATTAGACAAGGTATTTCGGTCGAGCTTGTGGTCCTTAGCCATAACAAGCATGGCCAGTAGCAAGCGTGCTTTGTCATAACTGAGCTCGGCACTCACCTGCCGATGTTGCAGGTGTAGTTCAAACTGTCCCATCAGTCGTAAGGAATTAGAGAAATGATTTGGATGCTGAGTCATGCTTGAGGTATGTATTTTTAAATAATAAAAATAATAGGCTTGATTTTTGTTGATCTGATTTATCTGATTCATGTTTTTTTATTAGTGCTTATTTTATGTTTTTTGTAATAGAAAATCACGTTTTTTGAATAATTTTTTAAAAGGCTATTTGCGTTTTCGCAAAGGTTTAAAGTTTCTATCGCAGGCCTGGTGTATAAACCGTGATAAGGTTTGTAGTGGGCTGGAAGGTGGCACGTATGGTTGACTTTGTTACAGGCTTGAAGAACTTGCAGATGCTGGGTGTTAGCTCTCTTAGAGACACGGTGAGTGACAGACACCATTCTCGTGATTTTAAATATGCGCGAGTCGAATATATGCGTGCCCGGGTCGTGTTGCTTGGCCTGGTGTTTGCAGCCCTTACACCGTTCTGGGCGCTGATGGACGCGATTTTGCTACCCGAGTGGGTAAGTAGCTTTTTGCCCGTTCGGCTTGCTATGTTTGTAGGGTTGCTGTTTTGCTCATGGCTGGCCTACCGAGGCCAGGCCAAAGTGGTGTTAGTGTATGTCTTAAGTGGCATGGTTTTTTTCTTTCCTGCTGCTTTTTACGCCTATTTGTTGTGGGTGTCCCCCGGCTCAGTGAGCTATGTGGTAACCGGGTATGGGTTCATTCCTTTTTTATTGGTAGCAACGCTTAGCGTTTTCCCTTTCACGCTAATAGAGTCGGCCTTGGTAGGGCTGGCCATGCTGATTTTGCAGCTATTTGCTTCCTTACAAAAAGGTATTTGGCTTAGTCCAGAAAGCTTGCAAGATTTGTGGTTGCTGGCTGCTCTACTCGTTGTATCGCTCACAGCGAACTATTTTCACTTAGGCTTGTTACAGCGCTTGTACCGGCAAGCCACACATGATCCGTTAACAGGGCTATTAAACCGGGGCGCCTGGGTCGAGCAGGTGACACAGCTTTTACGTGAACCACGCTCACAAGCTGTGCATGTCTTGATGTTAGATCTGGATCATTTCAAGCAAATTAATGATAAGCACGGACATTCTGTTGGAGACTCGGTGCTGGCGAGCACTGGCGCATTATTGCGTGGTGCGTGCCAATCTTCATGTTTGGTGGCGCGCTATGGCGGCGAAGAATTCCTGGTGTTAATGCTAGGGCGTACCGATGTACAGGCCGTATACCTTGCCCAGCAAATTTGTGATCAGTTGCGCGATCTGTCTTTTGTGAATCACGATAAAGAGTCGTTTACGATCAGTAGTAGTGCAGGCCTGGTCCGGTATAAAACGGGTGCCACCCTTGCTGAAACTTTACAGCATGCCGATACCTTACTGTATCAGGCGAAACATGAAGGGCGTGACCGGGTAGTTGCAGACTGTTAACCAGTAGGAGGGAAGGCATGCGTGCTGAACCCATGGCAAAATATTGCTTCCCTCTATTTTGCATGCTTACGTACATTTGCTTTTAAGGCCTATTCAATGATGCCGTGGTCTGCTTTGCTGGTGCAGTTATTAAATGGTCTGGCCTCTGCGTCGTCTCTCTTTCTCGTGGCCGCTGGCTTGTCCCTTATATTTGGAGTCAGCCGAATTGTTAATTTTGCCCACGGGTCACTCTATATGCTGGGCCTGTATTTGGCATATGGGCTAATGCAGTACTGGGGAGACAGTGCCTGGGGGTTTTGGTTGGCGGTGCCAGTGGCTGCGCTGCTTGTAGCCATAGTTGGCGTCATCATAGAGATGGGGGTGTTGCGACGTATTTATGCGGCGCCTGAGCTCTTTCAACTCTTAGCTACGTTTGCGCTGGTCTTGATGATCAATGACCTGGTCTTGGCTATCTGGGGAGCCGAGGATTTATTGGGCCCATTAGCGCCTGGATTTGAAGGGGCTATCAATCTAGGTGGACGTTATTTCCCCAGCTATGACATATTGCTCATTGTGCTTGGCCCCGTGGTCTTGGTATTACTGTATCTTTTGCTTAATCACACGCATTGGGGTGTTCTGGTTCGGGCAGCTAGCCTAGATAGAGAAATGCTGGGGGCTTTAGGCGTTCATCAAGCATATTTATTTACCACCGTTTTTGCCTTGGGCGCCTTGTTGGCCGGCTTGGGTGGAGCCTTACAAATCCCGCGACAACCCGCCAGTTTAAGCTTGGACTTGGGCATTATTGCAGAGGTGTTTGTGGTGGTGGTTGTGGGGGGTATGGGGTCTATGGCGGGGGCGTACCTAGCGGCCGTCATGGTGTCAGTCCTTAAGGCTGTATGTATTGCCCTTGGTACGGTCTCTGTATTGGGTGTTGATCTGGCTTTTCCCAAACTAACCTTGGTGCTCGAGTTCTTATTCATGGCTGTGGTACTCGTTTTACGCCCCTGGGGTTTATTAGGTAAGCCGCAAGCGCTTAGCCGTCATACCGTGCCTCCGAGTAGGCCCTGGCGTCCAGGAGGGCCTAAATTTGCTGTGCTGTGCGCGCTGATCGTGTGCGCACTGTTTTTGTTGCCCAGCATAGGAGGAGGGCTGGCGTATGCACCTGCGTTCATGATGGATGTCATGATAGCTGTGCTATTTGCGGTAAGCCTGCACTTTTTGATGGGGCCCGGAGGCATGACCTCCTTTGGGCACGCTGCCTATCTTGGCCTGGGGGCCTATGCAACTGCTCTGGTATACAAGGCGGCGTGGGCAGGGATGACTTGGGCTTTACTGCTGGGGCCGCTTACCGCGGGTGTAGCCGCTTTGTTATTTGGCTGGTTTTGCATACGTTTGTCGGGTGTGTATTTGGCCATGTTAAGCCTGGCGTTTGCGCAGATAGTCTGGTCAATTATTTTTCAGTCTGATGAGCTAACGGGAGGGTCTAATGGCTTATTGGGTATTTGGCCCGATGGCATCTGGGTCGATGGCCGGTATTACTACTTGCTGATCGGTATTGGCGTTGTCATGGTGTGGCTGGTGCGGCGTATTATATTTTCTCCCTTTGGTTATGCCATGCGTGCTGTGCGCGATGCCGAGTTACGCGCTCAAGCCTGTGGTATCCCCTTGCGTCAAGTACGCTGGCTTACCTTTGTGCTGGCGGGGACTTTGGCGGGGCTAGCTGGTAGTTTATTCGCCTTTTCCAAGGGCAGCGTGGCGCCAGAAATTGTGTCGGTGGCTAAGTCCGTTGATGGTTTGGTCATGGTCATGCTGGGCGGCGTACAAACGCTCTCTGGGCCGGTGGTGGGGGCGGTGGCGTTTAGCTTTTTGCATGACTACTTGCTCGGTATTACACAATATTGGCGAGCATTATTAGGGTTGGTAATTGTATTACTGATCATGCTGTTTCCCCGTGGTTTAGCGGGAAGTTGGACTTTTGGTGCAGACCGGCCCACACAGACGCAGAGCAGGGAGCAGCATCTATGATGCAAGTACGACATCTTTGTAAAAGTTTCGGGGGCAACGTTGCCGTACACGATGTCAGCTTTACCGTGCATGCGGGTGAAATGCTAGCGCTCATCGGCCCTAATGGTGCTGGGAAAAGCACTTGTTTTAATATGTTGACGGGGCAGCTAGCAACGGATTCAGGCACGGTAATATTGCGTGATAAAAACATTACGGGGCTTAAGCCTCACCGGATTGCTGCTTTAGGTCTGGCCTGCACATTTCAAATTGCTGCCACATTTACCTCCATGACAGTACTGGAAAACATCCAGATTGCCATGGCCGCCCATCAGCGTCGAATATTTTCTTTTTGGTCCCCTTTATCCGCACAATACCGGGAGCCAGCGATGGCGTTGCTGCAGCAGCTTGAAATGGCGCATTTAGCCGAGCAATCGTGTGCTTTTCTGGCCTATGGGGATATCAAGCGCCTCGAGCTGGGTATTGCCTTAGCGTCTGAACCGGCCGTGCTTCTTATGGACGAGCCAACAGCAGGTATGGCAACGGCAGAGCGCAGAAGCTTGATGCGGCTAGTGAAAACTTTGGTGCAGCAACGTGATATGGCGGTGCTTTTTACTGAGCATAGTATGGACGTTGTATTTGAGTGTGCGGATCGAGTGATGGTAATGGCTAGAGGTACAAAACTAACCGAAGGCACCGTAGCGCAAGTGCGTGAAAATCCTTTAGTGCAGCAGGTGTATTTTGGCAGTGGTGCGGTGCTATCCGGGCAACAGGCGGGTGTGTTATGAGCAAGCTCTTGCAGGCACAGGGTGTGAATGCCTTTTATGGTTCGGCTCAAGTTTTATTTGACCTGTCCTTAGAGCTTAGGCGTGGCGAGGTGGTGGCGCTAATGGGACGCAACGGAGCCGGTAAATCCACAACACTTAAAGCCTTAATGGGCTTATTGCCGGCGACGCAGGCCACGGTACATTTTATGCAGGCCGACATCAGTGCTTGGCCAGCCTATCAGCGTGCGCGTGCGGGCTTGGCATATGTGCCAGAGGATCGTCGGGTCTTTGGCGACCTGACTGTATTGGAAAACTTGGCAACAGGACGTCAGGCCGCGCGCTCATGGCCCGATGGCTCTGCCGCACCCCACTGGAATGTAGAGGCACTGTTCGACTTGTTTCCTAACTTAGCCGAACGACAGGAGCAAGCTGCTGGAAAAATGAGCGGTGGCGAGCAGCAAATGCTGACCATAGCAAGAAGCTTAATGGGCAATCCGTATGCATTACTGCTGGATGAGCCTTCAGAAGGTGTGGCGCCCGTTATCGTTGAGCAAATGGTGGGTATGATTCAGCGCTTAAAGCAGCATGGTGTTAGTATTTTGTTGTCGGAACAAAACTTGCAGTTTGCTGCTTTACTTGCTGATAGGGTATATGTGCTGGATCGGGGACAATGCTGTTTTGCGGGCAGCATGCAGCACTTATTACAGACTGAACAGGTCCTACGGGAGCATCTACACTTATAGCAGGCCTTTTTGGCGTGCGATTTCCTGCCGTTCGATCTGATTTATATACGTTTGTATGGCCATCTGTGCGTCGCCAGTCAGATTCAAAAACGTGCAGCCAATACGGCGTATGGGGCGGCCAGAGGGCAGCGCATGATCCTGAGTGCGAATAAAGAGCAAATCCAGGTTGAGCGTACGCACGCCAGGCAAGATCAGTTGGGCATCTCGTATCAAGATACCAGCCTGAGCTTCTAGGCTTAGGGTGTCATCGTGCAAGGCTACACCCCCGGCGTTAATATCATGCAAAGGAAAGTTCCATTGCTTGTCCTTGAGGGCAAAACTAATGCTGGCTGGGTTGCTGACGGGAATGCTAACGCGGTAATAGCGGCGTCGCTGCAGCCGGTGCACGCTTTCAGGTAGTGGCAATGATAAGGCGGGCTTCTTTTTAAATTCACAAGCCTGTGCTGCACCGGTTTCGAAGCTAACCAAGATGCGATCCACGTAGGTCTCTAAACGATTAGACGTCGATCTTGCCAGTAACTGGTTAACTTCGTTATCGGGCGCCGCATCAATAATGAAATGTGTATTTGTAGCGGGTACATCCAGAATAGTGGTGACTACTCCACGTTCTTCTGTCGTGGATGAAATGTGCAGCAGAATCTGGTTTCTCTGAATTTTCCGTAGCGTTTGTAAAATTTCCAATTTGGAATACGTACGCAAAGCATCGTGCTCGGGGGGAGAGGAAGAGGTAGTAGCGTTGGTACTCATGTTGAAATACACAGGAAAGAGACAGCGAAGCATAAGATTAGCATGCCAATGTATCAAAAAGTGTAATTTAGGTCTGAATGTGTTGATTTGCTTGGGTGTGCTCTTGCGTTCTGTCACGCCGTTGACGTTTCACTGAAATTAGCAATCTCAAGCCCAAGAGTGTTATAAAATTTGTGTCACATTAATTATTGGCGGAGTGATATACGATGAGCTTTCTTAATTCAGTGACTTCGGCGCTGTTGTCTGGAGCCTCGCAGGCTCAGGTGCAAAGCAAATTGCTTCCTGCGCTGGTACAGGTTATCAATGGTTTTCCTGGTGGATTGGGTGGACTCATAGAGCGGCTGCGTCAAGGTGGTTTAGCCGATGTGGTGAGTTCCTGGCTGTCAGCAGGGCCTGCCCAAGCGGTAGAGCCCGCTCAGCTACGCACGGCTTTTGGTATTGAGGCGATTGGTGATCTGGTGCAAAAGTCTGGCCTAGATGAAAAGGTAGTACTGGACAACTTGAAAAACATTCTGCCAGCCTTGATTAGTAAAAGTGGTGTGGGTGGAGCGTTGAACCCGGATCAGCCCCTAGATATCAAGACAGTGCTTGCCAGTGTTGGGCAACTGTTGGGTAATAAGGCCTAATATCCGAGAGGGGCTTTAGCGTTTAGGCAGTAAGTACGTGTCCACATGAAAATGCCTCGCCACAATACGTGGCGAGGCATTTTTTTATGCTTATGGCGGAACTTACGCTTTACTGGCTTTCAGTGCTTGCTCTAGGTCAGCCAAAATATCGTCTATATGTTCAATACCTATGGATAAACGAACCAGGTCCTCGCTGACACCTGCAGCGGCTAATTCTTGGGCATTGAGTTGACGGTGCGTGGTGGTCGCGGGGTGGCAGGCCAGTGATTTGGCGTCACCGATATTGACCAGACGCAAGATAAGCTGCAGTGCGTCAATAAAACGTGTTCCTGCTTCCAGGCCGCCATGGATGCCAAATGATAAAATGGCAGCGGGCGTGCCTTGTACATAGCGCTTGGCCAGCTCATGGTCTGGATGGTCTGGTAGTCCGGCATATTGGACCCAGGCAACCTGCGGGTGGTTTTTCAGATACTGTGCGACCTTAAGTGCATTTTCTGTATGTCTTTCCATACGCAGCGCCAGAGTTTCAATGCCCTGCAAAATTTGGAATGCACTAAATGGCGCTAATGCTGAGCCTGTGTTCCGCAAGGGGCCTACGCGGCAACGTCCGATAAATGCGGCTGCTCCTAGCGCTTCCGTAAAGACGACACCATGGTAGGAAGGGTCTGGTGTATTTAATATGGCAAAACGTTCTTTATGTTCCGCCCAAGGAAATTTTCCTGAATCGACAATGATTCCCGCAATAGTTGTTCCGTGTCCACCCATGTATTTAGTGAGTGAATGCACCACAATGTCGGCACCATGTTCAAAGGGACGACACAAAGCCGGCGAGGCAACGGTATTATCCACAATCAGTGGAACGCCATGACGGTGCGCCACATCAGCCAGGCCTTGCAGATCACTAATATTGCCCGATGGGTTACCGATAGTTTCGCAGAATACGGCTTTGGTGTTGTCGTCAATCAACGCCTCTAGCGCGGCCAGATCATCGTGTGGAGCAAAGCGTACCGTAATGCCCTGACGCGGCAAAGCGTGTGCGAACAGGTTGTAAGTACCGCCATATAGCTTACTGACAGACACAATGTTGTCACCAGCTTGGGCAATCGTTTGTATAGCATAGGTGATGGCAGACATACCCGAAGAAACGGCCAAGGCACCAATTCCACCCTCTAGTGCGGCCACTCGCTGCTCTAGCACGGCATTGGTTGGATTCATAATGCGCGTATAGATATTGCCTTCCACTTTCAGGTCAAACAAATCTGCACCGTGCTGGGTGCTATCGAAGGCATAGGAAGTGGTCTGGTAAATAGGTACGGCGACCGCTTTGGTAGTGGGGTCTGGCTGATAGCCAGCGTGCACAGCAAGAGTTTCTAGTTTCATGAAAGTTAGTGAGCCAAAAGTGTTAAGAATCAATTGTCTGTCAAGCGTAGCGCGTAGCTTGCCTGATGAGGTCAGATGACATAGATTATTGTTTTATTTCGATATTACTACAGGTAATTAAAAGGCGGCTGTGATTGCTAGGATAAGAAAGATGTTGGGAGGAACAATACTCGTACTGAACTGCTCTTTTTAGGCTCGGTATGAGGTAGCATTCAGAGTGTGGTTCTGGCCACCAAAATGAGGGAATAATATTGCGATGTTACAGAGGGCTCAATGAAAGTTTGGTTTAAGCGAGGCTTGTTTGCGCTGGTTGCCTTGGCTATTTTTGCTTTAGTGGGTGGGGCGATTTTCCTGCTTACATTTAATCCCAACTCGTACAAGCAAAAGTTGGCCGATGTGGTGTATCAAAAATACCAGCGCACATTAAAAATTGATGGCGAGCTTGAGCTTTCTCTGTTTCCGCGTATTGGTTTGTCGGTGCAGGGCCTGTCGATATCCGATCGTCATTCCGACGATATCTTCGCCTCGCTTGAGAGCGCTCGTTTTGCCATTGCTCTCTGGCCTCTGATGTCAAATCGTCTGGTGGTTGACCACGTCGCTGTTACGGGCTTTAAAGCATGGATTGTGCGCGAGGAAGATGGCAGCTTTAACTTCGACGATCTATGGTTGGCCAAGCCCAGTATTGAACAAGTACAGGCCGCGCCGAGCGGCTTTTCTATCATGTCCAGTGCTCAGGCAAGCTCCTTGACGCAGGCTGTGGCTGATACTGAGCAAGCATCCTCTGACTCTCTGGCGGACAAGCCCAAATCTATGCCCGATATTCTGGCCAGACGCATGGCAGAGGATACTGACTTTCAGATTGATATTGCCGGACTGACGCTACGTCAGGGCGAAATTCATTTTTATAGCCGCCGTAGCAACACCACGGCGCGCATGATGGATCTTGAGGTCAATACAGGGCGTGTCACCTTCGGTCAGCCTTTTGATGTAGGCGTTAAGGCCCAACTGCGGGGAGATTACCCCAGTATTAATGCTGAGCTGACCGGGCAAGCACAACTGAAGCTGGAGCCCAGCGTGCAGTCGTATCGTGCTCAGCGGCTTGATGTACGCTTAACAGGTAGCTTTGACGAGCTGCGAGCCCAGAGTATGAGCATTAAGGGTAATCTGGCTTACAACTCATTGCTCCGGCAGTTTCAAGCTACTCAGTTAGAAACCAGTGTACAAGGTCAGTTGCTGGGCTTTTACCCTATTCAGGATCTACAGGCCTCCTTGAGTTCTTCCCGTTTCATGATCGATCAAGCGGCTGATCAGTTATCGTTTGAAAAGCTCATGGTGCGCGCCAATGGTAAAACGACTCAGCAAGCCTTAGAGCTGGCTGTGGATGCGCCCAAGATGGCGATTTCGCCTACAGACGCGAGTGCCGAGCCTTTAGTGGCCACCTTGAAAATTACCGGTCCACGGGTGCTGGGTTTGGCCTTAAATGTAAAAGGCTTGAAGGGTAATAGCGAAAAACTGTATTTTGACGATACCAAACTGGAGGCGGCGCTTAAGAGGGGCTCTCGTGTGGCGCAGCTAAAAGCCAGTACTCCTGCCGAATGGCAGCCAGCGGGGCAATGGATAAAGCTACACGACATCCAGTCTAATTTACGCATTGAAGATGAGGATAACGCGGGGAGTCGTTATAACTTACCGATTACCGGTGTGGCCGATTTGAATATTGGGCAGTCGACGTATAGCAGTACCTTGCAGATCCAGGCCGATGAGGCGCGTAGTCAATTAGATCTTTTAATGCGTCCTGAGGGTGAGCTGTCCCTGTTAGAGCTGGCTTTGCAGGCCGAGCGCTTGAATCTGGATGAGCTGCAGTCAATTTTTGCTTTGGCGGCTCCAGAAATGGATGCTGAGCCAGAAAACAAACCAGTTGATACGGCGACTGCTGCAGACACTGGCGTGGAAGCGGGGGGCACTGCGGCTCAGGCTCAGCCTGCGGTCGAAGAGGTGCTTGTAGCCTCTGCGGATCCATTGGGCTGGATGGATCGCTTGCGTTTGCAAGCGAAGGTCGATATCCAGAATTTGCGTGCGCATGGTATGCGCTGGCAGGATGTACAGGCTCAATTACAAAGTGATGACGAGGCGTTGTATATTAAAAATCTGCAGGCCAATTTGTACGAGGGTAAGTTAAAAGCCACGGCAAAGTTAGCGCGTGAGCATCAATATCAATTTGCTGTCAATCTGGAGCAGGTTCAATTGGGTAGCTTGCTGCTCGATGGCTGGGGTAATGACTATTTGTACGGTTTGGGTAATGCGGACTTACAGTTAAGCACTCAAGGTAGTACGCCCGATGCCCGCCTTGCCGATTTAAGTGGCCGTGTTCGTTTGAAAATACAAGAGGGTGGATGGCGTGGTGTGGATTTGTCCCAGCGCATGCACGATATTAATGACACGCTGCGTAATGCTTTTAGTGGTGATGTGCCTGCTCTACCCACTCAGTCGCGGTTACATGAGCGTACGGTATTTAAGCAGTTTCAGACTCAGGTGGATTTTCGTCATGGGCAGGGCACATTTCAAAACCTACGATTTGATTCCACAGGCCTGAGTGTGACGCAAGGCAAGCCAGCCAGCCTTGATTTGGCTAATCAGCAGCTAGACTTAAGTTTATTGCTGCGCTTGCCGCAAAAAATGAGTGCTGCGGACCGCAAGCATTGGCAGAGTCTGCGTAATGTGGCCGTGCCGGTGAATGTGAGTGGCCCTCTGGAGGACCTTTCTTATCGTATTCAGTGGCGCGAGATTAAAAGTCCCCTGATTAAGAAAGCGCTACAGGATGGCTTATTGGATCTGCTGGAAAAGCAGACCCCAGCAGAAGTATTGCAAGAGGTTGGCGCAGGCGATGAGCAGGCATCGACGAGCGCGGTGCTAGGGCAGCTTGAAAGCGTCCTATCTGCCAAGGTTCCGGCAGATAGCCAATCAATAGGACAGACCTTGAAGAGTTTATTAGGACAATGAGCGACATATTTTTCCCCATTCAGGGCGCACCAGGCATAGCCGATAAAGCTGCTGAGCCTTATCAGCACCAGTGGCTGCTTTTGGCCGGAGCAAACAGGGTTGATCAGGCGCAATACCCTGCCTTGCAGCAGCTAGAGCTAGCGTTGCGATGGGGCAATTTGCAGTTGCGAGCCCCTGGCATGATGCGCCTAGATATCGTACTGGATGTCATTGAAGACGAGAGCAGCCTGATTGAGGAGCACAGCCTGGATGGGCAGTCTTTGCGTCTTGTGCACGAAGGTGAACTGGCAGCAGCCTGGTTCAGTAATGTGTTAGCGCAGCCGGTTGTGCTCTATAAGCGCTTGGATCCTGAGCTTTAGGACCACGGATTACGAACCACTTTTCAGTAAAGTGGCTTGCAGTTGGTGATAGCGGTTCAAGAGCGTGGTGTGATCTTCCTGATGCTTAGGATGTACTTCTATACATTCTACCGGGCACACCACTTGGCATTGAGGTTCGTCAAAATGCCCTATGCACTCGGTGCACAGAGAAGGATCGATTTCATAAATTTCAGCACCCATATAGATTGCTGTGTTGGGGCACTGAGGTTCACAGACATCACAGTTAATGCATTCTTCGGTAATGTGCAAAGCCATAATTAAGCCCGTATAAAATCAAGGTGTGTCATACGCTTAGTGTAATACAGGCTGCAGCGAACCGTGTGGGAGACAGCACAATTATTGCTGGCTTGTCTGTTGCTGGCGTCGTTCGTTGGCTTTGGTGTGCAACCAGCGCTCTACAGAAGGAAAAACAAACTTGCTTACATCCCCACCCAGTATGGCAATTTCTCGTACTATGGTGCCTGAAATAAACTGATACTGGTCTGAGGGAGTCATGAACATGGTTTCCACTTCAGGCAGTAAATGGCGATTCATGCCTGCCATTTGAAATTCATATTCAAAGTCGGACACAGCGCGCAAACCACGTACAATGACGCGAGCGTTTTGTTCACGCACAAAGTCTTTAAGCAGGCCACTGAAGCTTTTTACTTCTACGTTAGGGTAATGGCTTAGTACTTCGGTGGCGATAGCAACGCGCTCATCGATGCTAAAAAATGGGCGCTTGTTTTGGCTTTGCGCTACCCCGACTACCAAATGATCAAAAAGGTTGGCGGCGCGCCTGACCAGATCTTCATGGCCGCGTGTTAATGGATCGAAGGTTCCGGGGTAAACAGCAGTAATCATAATGATATTTCGCTTATGTAAAATCGGGTGGGTCAATAAATGGCACGTGGTGGCACAACATCGCCTTACAGAACATTATCGGCATTATTCACTTTTTTTTGCATTGCAGCAAATTGCGCCAATACAAAATGCGCATGAGCCGTTTTACCTGAGCGTAGTATCTGAAACTGTTCGGGGACGTCTATCGCCGTTTCCGACTCTACGTAGACTAAGCCATCGTCCAGCAAGACCTGGGGCAAGTGAGGCCACACCTTATCTAGCCATTGAGCACCAAAAGGAGGATCAATAAACACCAGATCGTACCGCATCTGACTGCGTTGCAACACATGTAAAGCATCGCCTGCATGGATACGTATCTGTTTGGCCTGTAATTTATCACGCAAGGCCTTTAAAGCTTGTATCGCCTTGGGAGACTGCTCTACCATTTGAACATAGTGAGCCCCACGTGATGCAGCTTCAAAGCCCAGAGCGCCGGTGCCTGCGAATAGGTCCAGACATTGGCGTGTGCTAAAGTTCCCAGCCCAAAAGTGATTCAACCAGTTAAACACGGTTTCGCGGACGCGATCAGAGGTAGGGCGTAAGCCAGGGGCATCCAGAACAGGAATCTGGGTGCGTCGATACTCCCCGCCTACAATACGTATAGTGTGCTTTCTCATAATGGCCTAATGCCAGTAGTAATGATGATCAACAGAAATTTTCAGTTAGTGTAAAGCGTATGTTCAGTTTTTTTAAAAGAAAGAAAAATCGCCCAGAATCGCAGGCCGAGTCTAGCGTTGAGCCGGTAGAGCATCTGGACGAGTTGTCTCAGGCTCAGGACAGCCCTCAGAGTAGCGACGTTGAGCCGGAAGCCAGCCCTGTTCGTGACGAGGGGCCTGTTGCTGCTGAGCCTCAGTCAGAGCCATTGGAAGCGCCGCAACTTGATTCATTGCCTACACTTGATGCAGAGCCAGAGCCAGAGCCAGAGCCAGAGCC
>JAEXRL010000026.1 GCA_023440825.1 Pseudomonadota bacterium
GTTCTGACCTCGCACTATCTCTGCTTATGAAAATTTTCAAGGGTGGGGGGGTTATAATAATTTGCCGTTAAGTTATTGAAATTTAACAATTAAGTTTTTTAAAGTGCTTTTTAAAAGGGAGGGGGGGTTATATTTTTAGCCCTTTCTTGAGGGGGGTTATATGTTTCGCTACAAACTCGATGCGAAATCCCCTCCGCAGTATTTGTCTCGTGCAGAGAAACAGGTTCCGTACGCGACATCGGTAGCGCTAAATAAGACCGCGCAGGCAGTGCGTGAGGCGTTGCGAAAAAAAATGCCCGAAGTTTTTGATAGGCCAACTCCTTACACTCAGCGGTCACTCTGGATAAGAAGAGCCACTAAGCAAGAACTGTCTGCGGAAGTCGCCCTCAAGGACTTTGCGGGGAAAGGAATTGCTGCGAGCCGTTATCTTTGGCCTCAGGTGCATGGTGGGCAGCGCTCACAAAAGCGTTTTGAAAAATCATTAAGCCAAGTTGGCCCTGACGGCTACTACATTCCTGCAGGTGGTGCAGAATATGACGCGTATGGAAATATTTCACGCGGTCAGATAGTTCGAATGATGTCCTTTGTTGAGGCATTTGGTGAGCAGGGATATAGGGCTAATGCAACGGCCGTCAGTCGCGCTCGTAGAGCAAAAAACAGAACTGGGCAAGATGGGTATAAACGAATTAATGGAGTTGTGTACTTTGTTTCCCGAGGGAAAGGCTCTATGTCGGGAAATAGGGAGCAGCATTTGCCTGCGGGCGTGTGGCAAAAATCGGGCACCCATGGCGTAGACGTAAAGCCGGTTCTGATTGCTACCAAAAAAACACCAACATATACACCTAGGCTGCCGTTCTATGAGACTGCCGAGCAGGTGCATGGCGAGGTGTTTGCTAATGAGTATGAGCAGGCCTTTACAGCCGCGCTAAGGACTGCGCGATGAGCGATTTAAGTAAAAAAATATCGCAAGTCAAATTTGCAGATTTAGTAGGCATTACTCAGCCAGCTGTTAGTGGATTGGTGGCGCGCGGCATATTAACTGTGGGCGAGTCGGGTGAAGATTGGTTGCTGTCTTACTGTGGGCATTTGCGTGATGTGGCCGCAGGTCGATCACATGAGGCGCAAAGTCTTGATTCCGATGAGCAGTTAGCACGCTTGAGAGCGGCCCAAGCGGAAAAGATAGAAATGTCTAATGAGCAGGTGCGCGGAGAGCTTGTATCTGCTGTCGTTTTGGCTGAGGTGCTGGCTAAGGCAGGAGCAAAGATTGTGGCACTGCTTGAGGCGATACCAGGATCTGTAAAACGTAGAGTTCCAGATCTAAGCGCAACAGACATTGGCTTTATTCAAAGCGAAATTGTTAAGGCTAGGAATGAGATTTCAAGCCTAAGCCTAGGAGACATTGAGGACGATACTTTTGAGGAGTGATAATGCGGGTCACGGAGAACCGCGCGGCCATCGCCCGTGCTCTGCGACGCGGATTGTCTAGCTTCTCTGCGCCCGAGCCAACATCTTTGAGGCAATGGGCTGAGCGCTATTTTTACTTATCGGCAGAGTCCTCATACGTTGAGCAGCGCTGGCAGGCATGGCCATTCCAGAGGGCGCTTTTAGCGTGTATGGGGAGCGATGATTACCGAGAGGTAAACGTATTAAAGTCAGCTAGGGTCGGCTATACCAAGATTTTACTGGCAGCCGTAGCCTATTTTGCTGAGCACAGGCGTCGCAATCAGGCATTGTGGCAGCCCACGGACGGGGCTCGGGATGAGTTCGTGAAAACTGAGCTTGAGCCCATGATTCGGGACGTTGAGGTTTTGCATCCCATTTTTCCCAAGCGAAATGCACGCCATAAAGACAACACGTTATTAGTAAAAAAGTTTATTGGCAGCATGCTTCATCTTAGAGGTGGGCGCTCTGCTGATAACTATCGACGACTATCAGTTAGTGTTGCGATGCTGGATGAATACAGTTCATTTCTGGCTGATGTTGACGGCGAAGGTGATCCAGGTAAGTTGGCTGAAAAGCGTCTTGAGGGAGCTACATTTCCCAAGTTTATAGCGGGATCAACCCCAAAAATAAAGGGGTTGTGCTTAATGGAGAAAAGGGCGGACTCTGCTAAGGCGCGGTACACCTATCATATACCGTGCACCCATTGTGGTGAGCTGCACGGCATTACGTGGGGAGGAAAGGATGAACCCCATGGGTTTAAATGGATAGATAATGATCCTGATAGCGTTGGGCATTTATGTCCACATTGCGGAGCAATAGAAAGGCAGGCAGATTATCTTTCTGCAGCCGAGCGTGGTATTTGGGTGGGGGATGATGGAACCTCAATTGATCACGAAGGCGTTTTTAGAAATTGCTTAGGCGAGATAGTACCTCCGCATAGCAAGATTGCATTCCATGTGTGGACCGCTTATAGCCCGGCAGTCGCTTGGTCCACTATTGTTAGTGAGTTTTTGGATGCATATCAGAAGGCGCAGCTTGGCGACGACGGGCCTTTACGTACTTTCCAGAACACTACTTTAGGGCGAACCTGGGAAGGGGAAATAGATAAGCTTGAGACTGATGAGCTGCAGCGCAGGGCGGAAATTGAGCAGTTTCTTTCACCAGGGCATAGCAATGCTGAGGTTCCGCGAGATTGTTTGCTCCTTTTGGCTGGTGTTGACGTGCAAGGCAATCGCCTTGAGGTTGGTGTCTGGGGGGTGGGGCGTGGCGGCGAAATGTGGACGATTGAGCACCACATAATCTTTGGCAACCCATCAGAGGATGCGGTCTGGGATGAGCTGTCTGAGTTCTTGTTTAATAGGCGCTATCTTCATGAGTGTGGCGAACAGATGTCAATTTACGCCTCTGCCATTGATACGGGAGGGCACCATACGCATGCTGTATACGACTTTGCTCGTAGGAATGCTAGGCGTAGGGTATATGCGGTTAAAGGGCGACCATTAGGCGAAAAAAACATCAAAGACGGTGTCACGCAGGTAGATATCGATTGGCGAGGGAAGAAAACCAAGCGCGGCGTTCGTCTGTGGTGGGTGGGTACTAACATGGCCAAAGACCTGATTTTTGGAAGACTGCAGGTTGAGGCGCCGGGTAAGGGGTATGTCCACCTTGCAGCTGATATGCCAGACGAATGGTTTAGGCAATTTAGCGCAGAAGTTCGCGTGACTCGCAAACATAGATCGTTTTGGGAGCCAATACGGACTCGTAACGAAGCGTTGGATTGCTGCGTATATGCTATTTGGCTGGAGATTCATCTTGAGCTAGATAGGAAAACCGATGCTTGGTGGCAAAAACTGATAGATAAATTGAGGATTCCGGACGTAGCGCTGGAAAGCACTGACAAAAAGACGACGACGCCCGAGAAATCGGGCGTTTCTGTTTCTGCTCCATCAGCAAGGCCTGCAGCAGTTAGGCGCATGGCTCCGCGACGAGGGGTATCTAGTTATTTACGAGGGCGGCGTTAATGTCATACACAAAAGAGGACCTGGTGGCGGTGCGCCGGGCGATTGCCAGCGGACTGCTTGAGGTTCGGTATGGCGACAAAACTGTGCGGTATCCGTCAGTGAGTGACCTAGTGCGAGCTGAGCAGCATATTTTGTCCGCATTAAGCGTGCAGGCTGGCAAAAAAAGGGTGCGGATTTATCGCTTGCGGCATAAAGGCAAGGGGGTTTGATGCGTTATTCAGCGTTGAAGCGGGCCGGTTTTGTCCTGCCTACGCGTCTGAGCGCGGCAATGTCTAGCGCTTATGAGGGTGGCAGTGCAACTGGTAGCCGCTCAAGGAACTGGAACCCATCTGGCGCGGGACCAAACAGTGCCGCGACGAGCAATCTGAGCACTATTCGCCGCCGCGCTAGAGATGCCGTTAGAAATGATCCTTGGGCAAAAGTCGCAGTAACTCGCTGGGTGTCGAATGTAGTGGGTACCGGTATTCAGCCATACCCGAGGCATCCAGATAAAGGAGTTAGGCAGGCGTTAAAGGAGTTGTGGGTTGATTGGGAGGTAGACGCCGATGCTGATGGCCGGCTTTCATTTTACGGGCTGCAGGCTTTAGCTGTTAGGGCAATATTTACTGATGGGGAGGCTTTAGCCAGAATTAGATATCGGCGCCCGCAGGATAGGTTGGCCGTGCCTCTACAAATCCAGTCACTTGAGAGCGATTTTCTACCTGTAGAGCACTCAATCCCCCTCGCGGGAGGGCATGAGGTTGTAAATGGGGTTGAGTTTAATGCTATTGGGCAGCGTGTAGGGTACCACCTCTGGGCGGCTCATCCATCAGAGATGCATAGGGGCGTAAACCAGCAGCTACGGAGAGTTAATGCTGATCAGGTGGTTCATGCGTACCCAGTGCTCAGAGCAGGACAAGTGAGGGGCGTGTCGGAGCTAGCCACAGTGTTACTCAGGCTTAAAACCCTAGACAACTTTGATGATGCTGTCGCGTTCAGACAGGAGGTCTCAAACCTGTTTTCTGGTTATGTGGTCCGAAAAGATGATGAGTTCGGGGATATTGACCCGACCAAAGAGGCGCCTGTTGGTGAGGACATGGGAGTTGATTACGACGGTACGCCCATCATTGGGATGGAGCCGGGATCAATTACTGATTTACCGCACGGCACCGACGTTAAGTTTTCTACCCCTCCAGGGGCGCCGGACAATTACGCCGAGTTCATGAGGCAGCAGCTTATGGCTGCTTTTGCCTCGGTCGGGATTCCGTACGAGCTTGCAACTGGCGATCTTAGGAATGTGAGCGACCGCACTCTGAGGGTGATCGTTAATGAGTTTCATCGACTCATTGAGCAGTTTCAGTGGACGGTTTTCATACACCAGTGGTGCAGGCCCATTTGGAATGCATGGATTGATGCCGTTGCACTTTCTGGCTCTATACCCATGCGTTATTTAGACCAGCTTAAGTATAGGCGCGTCCTGTGGGTGCCTGAGGGCTGGCCCTACTTCAATCCGGTGCAAGACGTTAAGGCAAATACCGACGCAATACGTGCTGGCCTTGTATCTCGAACGGCTGTGATTTTGGCACAGGGCGAAGATCCAGAGGAAGTGATAGAGCAGATTGAAAGCGATAACAAACATGCTGATGAGAAGGGCCTGTCTCTGGATAGCGACTCACGGTTTGCCAAAAATAAAGGTATTAACGACGATGGGGAGCCGAGCGCTGCCCATATTGATTAAGGGGTAGCGCATGTCTACACGTAAGCGTAAAAAGTTCTATGCGATTTCAACTCGCAAGAATGATCAGGAAACGGTAGCAGAAATCCGCATTTACGATGAAATTGGATTTTGGGGAGTAACGGCCAAGGATTTCGTTAACGAGCTGAATTTGGCTATTGCCGAAGCAGACAAAATAGTGGTCTCTATCAACAGCCCAGGCGGCAATGTTTTTGACGCCTTTGCTATTTATAACGCACTGCGTCGTGCCAATCTTCCCATTGAGACGCGAGCTGATGGTGTAGCGGCTTCTGCTGCATCACTCATATTCATGGCTGGGGACGAGCGGGTTATGCCTGATAACGCCATGTTGATGATCCACAATGCATGGACCGTTGCGGCCGGGACAGCTGCTGATCTTCGCAAAACAGCTGACATGATGGACAAAGTCCGCGATGGCATCGTTGCGGCGTACACACGCAGCGAACAGGGCGATGATGAAATCATCAAAATGATGGACGAGGAAACCTGGATGAGTGCGCTAGAGGCTCAAGCGTTGGGCTTTTGTACTCTGATAGAAAAGCCTGTCCAAGTGGCCGCTTCAATTTCCGCGAATGCCATGCAGATGCTAGAGCGGTTAGAGGCCCCACAAGATCTCATTGATTTGCTGGCAGTTGCTGACAATGGTGATGGGGCTGCTGTTGATGAGCCAGAGCTTGGGAGTGCAGATGACTCAGCGGAGGCTGATGACAAGAAGGCGCAGGAGCCGGTCACACCCGCAGCAGCGGAGGAAAGTGAGCCTGTAAGCGCCAATACGTTAATCGAGCATGTTTTCGCCGCATGCCGAGAGTCGGGCATACCTCAGTTATCTAACGCTATTTTGTTAGGGGGCGTTAAAGACAAGCCCTCCGTTTCGGCACGCGTCAAAGAGGCAGAACAAATAGCCATGCTTTGTTCTGCGGCAAAACTTTCCGAGAAAGCGGCAGATTTTATTACCTCAGGCCTGAGTGTGGAGCAAGTTCGCGCTCGTCTTTTTGATGCAGTTGTCGCCTCATCGGAGTCCGTGGTGATCTCCAACCTGCAGCGTGACTCAGCACCGCCGCCTGCAGCAGCCTTACCGGTGCTTAATTCACACAATATCTACGCTGCCCGTGCAGCGCGCAAATAGGAGCTTTATATGAGTAAGTTTATTCACCAAAAGCCGCGTAATACTGAGTTTTTGCTCTCAGAGGCAAACGGTCAGCGCTCGCGTGAAAACATTGTTTTGGCGCCCACTGATAAAGAGCTGTACTCAGGGCAGATTCTTGCTTTGAATGACTCTGGTCAGCATGTAGCCTACACAGGGCCCAAAGAGGTAGACGGTGAGCCGCCAACCTTTGAGCCAGTAGCTGTGGTGGGGGTTTTGTATGCAGCAGTGCCGGCATCAGATGTTGCGCAACAGGCTGTAAAAATTGCACGTGATGCAGAGGTGGACGCTCACTATCTAATCGGCGTAGATGAAGATGCAGAGCAGTCACTGGCGGGGCTGGGTTTGATTGTACGCAATTAACGCCACTGAAGTTCGGTAAATGCCCCAGCCGCTAAGCGGCTTTTTTTTATATCCAAAATTTGCCGCTAAGCGGCTATGTTTTTAGGAGCCTCTAATGGCTAGTATTGAAATTTTTGAAGATCAAGCGTTCTCGGTTACCACCTTGACCGCAGCAATTAACGAGCAGCCTTTTAAGCCGGGCCGTATTGGCGAGCTAGGTTTGTTCTCTGAGCAGGGCATTACGACTTTAACAGCTCAGATTGAGTATGACGGTAGCACGCTTGGTTTAGTGTCAGCGCAGCCACGCGGCAGCGTTGGCGAATCATCCGACTTAGGAGAGCGCAAGCTATTACCAATTAACACCGTGCACCTACCTAAACGCGACACAATGTACGCCGATGAGGTTCAAGGTATTCGTGCATTTGGCTCTCAAACAGAGCTTGAGGTGGCTCAAGTTCGTGTTAACAGATATTTGGCAAAACATCGTCAAGATCTCGATGTGACGCATGAGTATCACCGAGTGGGGGCGATTAACGGAAAAATTTTAGATGCAGATGGAAAAAAAGTCCTCTTAGATGTTTACAAGACCTTCGGCATTACTAAAACAGAACTCTCAATGGGGTTAAATAGCGCGGACACAAATCTACGCTTGAAGTGTGATGATGCCCTGGAGCTTATTGAAAAAGCATTGGGTGCAACTTATTTCCGTGGCGGTCGAGCCTTATGCGGAAAAGAGTTTTGGCAAAAGCTAATTTCTCATCCTAGCGTTGAGAAAACTTACTTAAACACTTCCCAAGCGGCAGAGCTACGAGGCGCGGTTCCGGACTCTTTTGATTTTGGCGGCATTGTGTTTGAGCGATATCGTGGCTCTGTTGGAGATAAAGCTTTTATCCCCGATGGTGAGGCACGGTTATACCCTGAAGGGGTTTCTGATTTTTTTATTACCCGATTCTCTCCTGCTGATTACATGGAAACTGTGAACACAGAGGGGTTGCCGTATTACAGTCGCGTTGAGCCGCTTCGTTTTGGCAAGGGGCTTGAGATTGAGTCGCAATCGAATCCGATTCACGTTCCAACGCGCCCCAAGGCTATTGTTCATCTCAAACTATGAGTTGGGACAACAGCATTTTTGACAGAGCGTTTGATCACGCCGGCATCCGTCAGCGTGTCAGACGCCTAGCTGGTGGGCAACCCGTTGGTAAGGTTTTTAAGGGGCGATTTGACCGGCCGCAGGCTATTGTCTTTGATGGTGATTTTCACACTACTGATTACGTGCTGGAAATAACCACCGCAGACACAGGTCCTTTTAGCCCACGGGATGAGTTGGAGATCGAAGTTTCGCCAGACCGCTGGGAGCGATACAGGGTCAAGCAGGAGCCCCTTATACAGGGCGACGGGCACTGGACACGCCTAGAGCTGCAGGAGGTGCGATTGTGAGTACTTTGGCGTTGCAGTATGTCACAGGAATACGTGATGCGCTCTTAGCTCAACCGCACTTTCCTGCTCGAATAGAGGTGTCGCCTGTTTTAGCAGCTGGCCGAGAGGATACTCAGGTCTTATCAGCAGTGCTTGGCGCTGAGCGTGTGGTTCATTCGAATATGCCTAGGGTGACGAGGGAGCGCGAGGTGCATATCCAGGTCAGGACTGCGGGGGATGACCACCTGCCGCTATGCGAGTCTGTGCTGGCTGCTGCCCATCCTATTGTGATGGCATTTCGCGCAGCTGGAATTGTTCAAATTGAAGAGACTCAGACAGATGAGCCTCGGTATGCGAACGGCGATCTCACACGGCAGCTCGTTGTTAAGCGGTATCTCATCACTTATCAAACTTCAGAGGACTCCCTAACGGAGTAATTTCATATGAAAAACACTGATCCTGCAGCATCGCAGGAGGGCGAAGTATTGCCCGAAAAATTGAAAACGGTGATCACCCCTGATCCTTACGCGGGCAGAGGCGGCAGCTTTCGACGTGATCCAGTCACTGGTGAGCGTATTCGTGTAGCGCATACCGCTGAATGCGAGGATTGCGCAAATAAAGGAAATGCAAATGGCAAAATCAGCTAAAAAGTCATTGTTATTAGCAAAAATGCAGGCTACTGCGGGCACCGCGTCTGTGCCAACAGGAACGGACGCTATTTTAATGCGCAACTTGACCGCAACCCCCCTCACTACGGAAATGGTGGAGCGGGCATTGCTTCGCCCCTATATGGGCAACTCAGGGCAAATCGTTACCACGGTTTACGCTCAAGTTGAGGGAGAGGTCGAGCTCGCGGGGTCCGGCACACCCGGAACTGTTCCAGCTTGGGGAAAACTACTTCGCGGTTGCGGCTTTGCCGAGGATATCGAGTTAGAGAAAGTAATGTATACGCCAGTGTCAACAGACTTTGAGATGCTGACATTGCACTATTACCTTGACGGTGTGTTTCATAAGTTAACTGATGCGCGAGGCACCGTGTCATTTGATTTGAGCGCCAAGGGCATTCCCTTTATGCGTTTTCGATTCATTGGCGCCTATAACGACATTAAAGATCAGCTAGAGCCTGCTGATATAGATTTCAACGCTTTCCAGACACCACTCGGGGTGGGTGGGCGAAATACTCCTGAGTGGTCGCTTGGGGGCTATACGGGTTGTTTGCAGTCGTTATCCGTTGATGTGGCCAATGCGCTGGTGTGGCAGGCGCTCATCGCCTGCGAGAGCGCTGAAATTACTGATCGACAGCCTACGGGGCAGATTCTTCTTCAACTGCCAAAAATTGCCAATTTCAATTGGCCAGAAATGGTGCGCAAAGCAACGCTGCAGCCTTTGTCTATTACTCACGGTATTGACGCTGGAAACATCATCACGATTTCAGCCCCTAAAGCTCAGCTAACTGAGCCGTCGTACTCCGAGCAGGATGGTGTTGCCATGCTGGGCATGAATTTGAATATTCAACCAGGCCAAGGTAACGATGAGCTTCAAATCGTAGTGGCTTAGAACAGGAAATAAATAATGTCTTTTAAATTTACCAATCGCCCCGTTGTGGGGTTTCCTATTGCCGTTTCTGTATTTGATGAAAAAGGCAAAGTGGTGCAGATCAAGTTTACTGCTCAGTACCATCGTACGAGCCGTAGCGATCTAGTTGATTTACGTATTGCTGCACATAATGTTGGCCGCAAAGAGGCTGGGCTAGATTTGCTCACAAATAAAGACGGAGTGGCGTGTGAGTGGCCCTATGTCGATGATGAGGGCCTATTGCTTGAAAAAATGTGCGGTTGGGTGGGGGTCACCGGTGACGATAATAAGCCGCTGCCTTTTTCGCAAGAAGCACTTGTGGATCTACTGAGTTCATATCCCGAACTTTTCGAGTCCTTGGTGGATGGTTTTCATGACGCACATCGCGGAGCACGCGAAAAAAACTAATTGAGGCCGCTCGGCATTGGGCAAGGCTAGGCAAAGGGCAGGGCGGGGACTTCGAGGCAGATGATCAGGTGGTTGCGGCCTTGCGTGCAGCAGGCGCCCCAGAGGAGATCCTCAAAATAGCCCAAGGGCAAAGCGTTGAGCGGGCAAGCGACTTTGAGGTTTGGGAAGAAAATGCCCAGATCTTTGAGGTTTTTTTGGTGCTTGGTACCTGTTGGACATTAGCCGTGCCGGCTTTCGGGGCTCCTGTCCCTTTAGGTATACCCGCTGCGGAAATTGAGTCCACGTTGCGCTTGTTGGGCTTTGCTCAAAAAAAACGAGCAAAAGCGCTGCGTGACATACGCCAAATGGAACGAGCGGCCCTATCCGTCTTTTATGAGTAAATAATGTCTGCGAAAAGAATTGCTGTCACACTGACAGGAGACGCCTCTCAGCTTCAACGGGCGTTTTCTGTCGGCCGCACCGCTGCGTCCGAGTTTGGCACGGGGGTGGAAAGGAGTTTGAGGCAGGCTAAGGCCGCTAATGATTCTTATCTGTCGTCGTCCAAGGACATAGAGTCTGCAGCTAACGCAGTATCTAGGGCTCAGAAGCTTTTTAAAGGCGCGATCGCTGGTTATTCAGTGATGTCTCTTATCGATATAGGAGACGAGTGGGGGCAGTACGCAAGTCGTATGTCGATGGCCACGCGCAGCGCTGATGAGTACAACCAAGCTCAAGCCAGGCTTGTGGAGTCAGCGGATCGTACTTATAGGTCTATCAATGAAACAAAAGAGGGTTTTATTCAAATGTCTCCGCCGCTGCGGAGCATGGGCCTTAGCTTGGATCAGAGTATTGATGCGATAGACACTTTCTCCGGCTTGCTTGTAGTCAATGCCGCTTCGGCTGAGAAGGGTAAGACGGCCATGTCTGCGCTGTCTGGCGTCATGATGAAAGGTAAGGCTGACGCTAATGCCTGGGGCTCAATCATGACCGCCATGCCGTCAATTGTCGACGTGTTGGCCAGATCTATGGGCAAAAGCACGGAGGAGGTCAGGCGGCTTGGCGCGGGAGGAAAGTTGGCGGCACAGGATTTCGCCAAGGCATTGGTTGAGGGAAATACCGAAGTCGCTCGGCAGGTTGAGTCAATGCCATCGACAGTGCGTGACGTGCTCGGGAAGCTCAAAAACCGTTTTATTGAATTTCTAGGGACTCAGAACGAGGCAGTATCAGGCACTAAGGCACTCGTTGTTGGGCTTGAGTTTCTCGTTCAGCACTTTGATATGCTGATGGTTGCAGTGGGGGCGGCTGCCGCTGTAATTGCTGCTCGTTTCATCGGCGCGCAGGCGCTAGCGCTTAAAAGCGTAGTATCAACTACTCATGCAACAGTGGCGCAGCAACGGGCATTGGTTTCGTTATCTGCTTCTGTCTCTGGTTCAAGCCGTGCTGTTGTCGCTGGCTATGCTGTCATGTCTACAGCTGCTCGTGGTGCGGCGACGGCAATGGCGCTAGTGGGCGGCCCTGTAGGGGTGGCAACACTGGCTTTGACTGCTGGGACGTTGGCGTGGGCCAGTTGGGGCAGCGCGACAGAGAGCTCTATTAAGTCGATGAATGCCGCGCAACGGTCGCTTAAAGACTTAGAGGAAGATTTTTCCAAGTTGAATTCTACTCAACGAAAGGGGATGATTTTATCTGTTGAGGTGGAAATAGAGGAGCAGGGCGCTGAGATGAAGAAAGCGCTCGCTTCTATAGAGTACGAAGTTGGGCGGCTGAACAAAATTAAGTTGGGCTCTTTGGTTGAAGAGTTTAAAAAGGAGTTCGCTGAGATCGGAAGCTCAGCCATGACCGCTGCCGAGAAATCAGAGGCGATGCGTTCAGCTTTGCAAAAACTGGATGGCTCGGTGCCACCTGCTTTTTATAAGCAGTTGGAGGCACTTGTGCAAAAGGCTTCTGAGTCGGGTGAGAGCGTCGAGGATCTGAGAGCAAAGTTTGAGCGACTGCAAAAGCAGGCTGACGGGGTGAGTCTAAACGGCCTGTCTGATGCCCTGAGCGGTATGGCAGAGACCAGTTTCACCAAAATGATCAGCGAGCTCACTCAAGCTGTGGATATCATTGGCATGTCTGCCCAGCAAGCAGAGGAGTATAAGGCCAGACTGGCTGGTGCCAATGAAGAGCAGGCTAGATTGGCTGGCATTTTAGCGGGGATGGCCGACGCAGCAAAGCGGCTTGAGAAAGCGACAGCAGACAAGGACGCGAAAGCAAAAAAAGGAGCAGAGGATCTGTTAGCTGCCTTAGCGGAGCAAGAGATTCAACTACGCATCAATATTGCTTACGCCACAGAGTATAGTGCATTAATAGCACTAGGCATTGAAGCTTCTGTGGCGGCGCAGGGTGCTGGTGCAATGTCGCAGCTTGAGGGGCTTAGAGCACAAGAAGAGGTGCTTGCGAGAATTAAAAGTGTACAGAAAAATATTACAGAAAACACCATGCCATCTCGTAAAAAAAGCGGCGCTAAAAAAGTAGATGAGGGTGAGCGATTAATCAAACAGATGAAAGAGCGCATAGCCTTGATTGGTAAAGAAACGGAGGCCGAGAAGCTGGCAGCCCAAATCGAGTCGGGGGCGGTTAAGTTCAAAAACAAGCCCGATGCGGATGAGGCGATGAGGTTAGCGCGCCAGATCGACCTCAAGCAGCGCGAGCTTGATATGGAGAAAACGCTTAAGGAGCTGCGGGACGATCAAGGTGTATCCCAGCGCAAATTTATGCGCGAGCTGGAGTCGTTTGGCAAAGGCGATTGGGCAAAAGGCGTCAGCGATGCGCTTTCCGAGGTTGAGGAGAAATATCAGCAGATAATCCGTGACCGGCTTAACTCGCCTCGGGGCCTTAACGACACTGAGCTGGCTGCAATTAAGGATTCGCTTGCAGAAGAGCTCAAGATAGTCACTGAGCATCATGCCAAGTTAAAAGAAAAGCAGGCTGATTGGACGTTGGGTGCCTCAGCAGCTCTAATAAACTACGCAGATAGCGCGAAAAACCTCTTTGCTTCAGTGGGTGAAGCTGGTGCCAATGTTTTTAAAGGCATGGAAAATGCCATTTTGCAGTTTTCACGTACAGGCAAATTAAACTTTAAAGATCTCGCAGACAGCATCATTTCAGACATGATGCGAATAATGATTCAACAATCGGTAACCGGCCCTTTGGCGGGTGCGGTTAGCGCGGGTATTGGTGCATTGATAGGAGGGATTGGCGGGGGAGGGTCTGGAAATCTGTCCGGCGCTAATATATCTAGTGCTAGCTGGGGGCCTTCGTATGCGCTGCAAGGCTCTGCCTCTCAGGGGCTTTCGGGTATTGGAACGTTCAGCTTTTCCAGTGGTGGTTTTACTGGCGCCGGTGGACGCTATGAGCCTGCCGGTGTGGTTCATAGGGGTGAGGGCGTTCTGAATCAGGATGAGATTCGAGCAATAGGCGGCGAGGCAGGGTTTAATTCATTGCGCCGTGCGATTCGTGGGCCCGGCTATTCTATGGGGGGTATGGTCGGTAGTCCGATGCCTCCTCCGGCATTTTTCAATGGTCAACAGAGAAATGAACCTTCTATTGTTATCAACTCAATCGTGAACGCAGCTCCGGGGACAGATGTTGCTGCGCTGGGAGCGATGCTCGATGATCGTGATGCGCAACTTAGGCATGAGATTCTTGAGGACCTACGTAGGGGTAGGGTTGAGGTTTAACGCCGCTTACAGCGGCTTTTCTTTTGGTTTTCTATGAAAGTAAAGACTTGGCCCATTGGTATTATTCCAGCTTCTGTGGACCTTGGGTTGCAGCAAGACGTGCAGCAGACACGATCTCGGTCTGGGAAGTTTTCGACATTTGAAATGCCCGGAGCCTCCTGGGTGATGACGTTAACTTTCCCAAACTCTACAGAGTGGTTGGAGCGTCCTCAAGTGGAGGCGCTGGTTACCAGCCTTAGAGGCGGCGCCAATCGTCTTTCTGCTCCGTACTTTGGACGCCCGTGGCCCAATGGAACTTTGCAAGGCACCCCTCGATTGGATGCGCCTGTTCAGCCTGGAGCTGGGGAGTTGCGTCTAAAGGACTGTAATGGCACCTTGTTGGCTGGCGATTTAATCGGTCTGTCAGGGCAGTTATTAATGGTTGAGGAGGACGTAGAGCCTGTGGCTGGGAGGATGGAGGTCAGTGTCAACCCGGCAGTGCGTGTTGCGAGCGCTGTAAATACGCCAGTAGTTTGGGATCGTCCGCATGTTCTGTGGATCTTGCGTGAAAAAGAACCAGTTAAGTTTCCATATCGTCCCGGTTTGTATCGACCCGGTTTTTCTATTGAGCTAATTGAGGATTGGGTATGAGTAGGGGCTTAAGTGCTGCCCAGAGAAGCGCTGCTAAGGCGCCCCATAGGATGGCAGTCGCGTTAGTGGAGCTTCATTTTAAGGCTGGGCTACTTTCCTTGGCGCTATGCCCTTGGGATGTCACTGCTGGCGGCTTGACCTATCAGCGGACAGGGCAGTTGTTGAAGATTGAAGCGGCGCATGAATCGGCGAAGTCGTTTGAGGGTATACGTCTCACCATGGGAGGACTTGATACAACAATTATGACCTTGGCCGCTGATGAACCCTATCGTGGGCGTTTAATACGAGTTCTTAAGGCCTTTATTAATCCAGATGATGGCGTGTTAATCGGTGTTCCTGTTGTTCAGTTCGTGGGACGTATCCGAAGCATGCCTATTCAAGAAACCAATGAGACCTGCACGGTATCTGTTCTAGCTGAGCATTACGAGGCGGAGTTGCAGCGTGCCGCGCCACTGCGTCTAAATAACGCTGATCAGCAGCGTTTTTATCCAGGTGATAAAGGTGCTGAGTACGCAGACCAACTAGAAGATAAGGCGGTTGTGTGGCCGGCGCGTGAGGCATTAATGAAATGATAATTCGACACAATGACTGGCCAGAGAAACTGGCTACTTTTATTGAAACCCGCCGCGAGCGGGTTTTTTCTTGGGGCTCGAATGACTGCGCGCTCTTTGCGGCAGATGCGGTGCTGGAAATGACGGGCGTGGATCTAGCTACAAATCTTCGGGGCTACCGATCAGCTCGTGGTGCAGCTAGTCGCATAGCGAAAGCAGGTGGAATGCGCGGTTTTGTGGTGCAGTTGCCTGTAAAGCATCCGGGTCTTGCTCAGCGGGGCGACCTGGTTCTTGTTGAACTATCCGGTCGAGATACCTTTGGCGTGGTGGTCGGTAACGGATATTGGTGTGCCCCCGGTGTCGATGGCCTGGTGTTTCGACCTATGTCGGAAGTGCAAACGGTTTTTGAGGTGTAAATATGCCAGCAGCGGTGCCAGTTATTGCGGCAGCTATTACTAAAGCGGCTGTTATGAAGTTTGTGGCTACGGTCGCTATTTCTCTTGCGCTAGGGGCCTACCAACAGAGTCGTGCTCGTAAAAAGTCGCGTGAGGCGGAGCGCGCACAGCGTGACGCATACAACAGTAGCCTAAAAGATCGTCACATCACTGTTCGCTCTGGCGTGTCGACACGAAAGTATGTGCTTGGGACTGTGCGTGTTGGCGGTACGCTGATGCACATAGAGTCTAACGGTCGGCACAACACGGCCTTGGATTCAGTTTTAGCGCTCGCCGCCAATAGGTGCTCGCTTGTAGGTTATTACATTGGCGACGAATATGTAGCGGCTGCCAATTTCCCCGGTAGCAAGTGGGGTAAACGCAAGCACGTTAGTCGGCATCATAGCCACGCAATACAGCCCGGGTCGAATACAGCCAGCGTCAATCTAAATGAGCAAATTGTGCCAGGCAGTGTGCGGTTGGTGGGATGGTATGACCCTGATAGTAGCCTACATCTCGGTGCACCTAGAGTGACGGGAACTGTGGTTGAGTTCGACTACTCCAGCAATCAGCACGGCAGGATTTCGATTGCGTACAGCACGTACGAGGCTGAGAAAATTCGTGCCATCTTTAAAGACGGTGACATTAACCAGGAGGGCTCAAGCTGGCCTGATGTAGCCACTCCATTGTGGACTGCTCAACATAGATTGCGAGGCGTTTCTTATCTTCGCACGCTAAACCTCTGGGATGAGGATCTGTATCATGCGGGCGCTCCACAGATGAGCGCGGTGGTTCGGGGTGGCTGGGTAGGTGGGTATCGCTTCTTTGATCCACGCACCAATACGTATCCAGCGTACACGACTAATCCGGCGATTCTTGCCGCGTGGTACATGATCTTACCGCGTAGTCTCGGCGGCATGGGTATTCCTGAGTCGTGGGTGGATTGGCCTTATGTATCCATTGCAGCTAGCATCTGTGATGAACAAATTCGTGTGCGCACTCTAAGCGGACAGGGTTATGAAAACATTAAGCGTTACGAGTGCCATACCCTGCTGGATACTGGTAACCCCCCAGTCGATAATCTTAATATCATTCTGTCGTCGATGGCCGGTGAGTATGTTTTTACGGCTGGCAGATATAGGATTTTTGCAGGTGCTTTTCGAACCGCGACGATCACAATCACTGATGATGACGTGGCTGGGGATAAGGATATTTTGATGGATAAGTCGGGGCAAGACGATGCCCCGGCTAATATCATTACGTCGACGTTCATTAACGCCTCTCGAAACTGGTTGGAGTCGAGCCCGCGCCCTATCCGTAATGAGGTATACATCGCATCGGATGGTGCGGAGTCTCCCCTTGATTTGCCGTTGCCGGCTAGTAGTGATGAGCGTCAGGCTGCGTACTTGATGGGGGTTGCGCTAGAGTCCGCACGTCCTACATTTGCCGGGAAAGTTACTGTACTAGGGATTGGGGAGGACATAGCGGTATTAGACACAGTCCAGCTAAACCTATCGAATCGCCCTCAGTACGCTGGGCGCACTTTTCAGGTGATTAATCGTATTGATTACTGGGACGGCACTTTTGAGCTGACATTGCAGGAAATACTATCGAATATTTGGTCGCTAGATCCCGATACGTTTCTGCCGTCCGAGCCTACGCCGATACCTGATACGAGTTACCTGTGGAATATCGCTCCGATAGTCGGTTTTACGGTCTCTCCGCAAAAGCCGCAGTCGTTAGCCAATGGCGTGGGAGTGGTGCGGGTTGATTTGAGTTGGGAGCGCCATCAGCAGCCTTATGTTCTGCAGGGCGGGCGCATTGAAACGCGATATCGTGCTCCGGGTGAGGAGTGGATCTGGAATCCGCCGGTTTCTGGGGACGCTATTGGCACGTCTTTTACCGCTGCATTGGTTGATGGCGTGACATACCAGTATCAGGCGCGAGCGGTTAGCGGCACTGGTGCGACATCCAACTGGACTGATGGCTGGAATGAGTATGATGGAGTTGTGCTGGCACCGCCCGCGCTGACTGGGCTGTACACCGAGAGCATTCTTTCGGGCATCAATATATCGTGGACCTATCCTCGAGCTAAAAATGCGCTACGTCATACGCGAATTCGCTATGGGATTAGTAGAGAATTTGATAGTTCAGTGCACTTGGGTGATTATGCGTGGCCTACTGATCGCACAACCTTGCTTAATTTAGGTGTTGGCGCTGAATTGTTTTTTTGGGGGCGCCTAGTTGATGCCAATGGCACGCCTGGGCCTTGGTTTCCATCGGAGACAGAGCCCGGTATTCGAGGGCAGGCCAGCACTGATGTTGATCTGATTCTGGGTGAGCTTTCTGAGAGCATGGTGACGAGTGCTCTTGGCGAGCTGATCATGAGCAATATCCGTCAGATACCCGATATACGTGAAGGTGTCGATGCGTTAGGCGAGGATTTGAATCAGCTTGATCAGCGCGTGGCTGAAATTAATGCTCAGGTCGATGAGTTGCTTGGCGCTGCTGAGTGGGATGCTGCGCAGTCCTATGCGGTTGGTACTGTTGTATTTGCTGATGGGAAGATGTATCGCGCTAAGCAGGCGGTACCGGCAGGCACTCCAGTGACGAGTGCTGAGCATTGGGGTCTAATCGGTGATTACGCATCGATCAGCGACGGCCTGATCGCCTTAGCCATCCAGGCGCAAGAGACGCTTACTCGGGTCGAAGAGGCAGAAGGCCAGATCACTGCAGTATCTGAAAAAACTGACACTCTGGCCAGCAAGGTAGAAGATCCGGAAAATGGTCTAGCAGCGTTGTCTTTGAGCGTGCACCAGATGCGTACGCAAGTGACACAGTTGCAGGACGGATTATCTACGCTATCTGAGTCCACAACTCAGCTAAGCAGCAAGGTAGGCGGGCTAGAAGAGGCTCAGTCGGCGCTGACGAATGCTTTGGACACGCTTGGCACTCGAGTTGAACAGACAGAGCAGGGGCTTATGGCTGAATCGCGGCGCTCGACCGTGCTCGAGGCCAGGCTTTTATCGGACCAAGACAGTGACTCGTTGATACCCGACTATTTGATGGCGAATCCTGATTGCTGGTTTAGTCATTATGGACATAATTTAACCGATCGTTTTGTCAGGACTGAGACGGGTAAGGTCGCGCCTACCGTTTTTAGGCACGGAGCCGGCAATAGTTTTAATTACAGTAAAACGGCCATTCCTACAGGGACTCGATATCGGGTACGTTTTTGGGTAAGACGGTCTGTTGATTCGAACGGTCAGTTTTATATCACGTTCAGGTACGTGCGGCCGACCGGTGAGTCTGTGCATGCGGACTATGGCTCTCTGACTGTTACGCCTAGCGTGCCTGCTGACGAGCAGTGGCATCTAGTCGATGAAATAGTGCTCCCCAGTGACGCCACGTTTTCTCGTGTGCAATTTGGTTTTTCGGCCAATCACACTAGCACTGAGGGCTGGGCTGAGGTGCAGGGGTTTCGGGTCACGGCAGTGATCGGTACCGCTGACATCAACACTGCGGAGGTCGCGACAGCGCAGTCTGTGTCGAGCCTAAGCTCTACTGTTTCGCAGTTAGACGGCAAAGTAACGAGCCAAGGCACATCGCTAACATCGTTAAGCAACACGATTAACGATCCTCAGACCGGTCTGCAGGCCACTGCTGATGCGCTGAATCAGACCAATACACGCTTGGATGGTACTGAAAAAGCGGTTGTCGATCAAAAAAATGTTCTCCAAGCAGGATTGCGCCAGTTTTACGAAAGCGAAGATGCAGAGCTAGACAAAGCGCTGGCTGTCTGGGAGAGCTACGCAGCGATCGCTGAGACATGGCAGATAGTGGCCACTGAAGTCAGCGCAATGGCTGAAATCGTGGATATTGTGCGTGTCAGTCTTGGTGGTGATTCTGCCGCGGTGCAGGAGACCTTGCAGGCGCTGGCCGAGCTAGAGGGAAAAATGATTGCCCAGTGGGGCATCAACGTGGAGCTTAACGTTGCTGGCGTACCGTATGCGTCTGGCGTAAGTCTCGGCATAGTTAATGAGGGCGGTGTGACACGCTCTGCATTTAACGTCCTAGCCAACATGTTTAACGTCATGCATGACGTGAACGGGCAGCCGAAAGCGGTTTTTTCTGTGCAGGGTGGGGCGGCGATTATGAACACTGCACTGATTGGGATAGCCTCTATAAGCTCAGCCCATATCGAGTCGTTAGACGCCCTGAAAATTGAGGCCCAAAATCTAGCCGCTGTATTGGCGAATATCGGCACCGCTTACATCGACTCAGCGCACATGAAACAGGGGTCGGTTAAGCGCCTTCACGTTGGGGTTGCTGAGATTGACACGCTAAGAATCGCAGGAAATGCAGTCACGATTATTGGGCAAGTGTTTTCGCCAAATGAAGGCATTCCTAATCAAACGACTAGAGATACGGTTATAAGCATGAGCTTGCCCGTTGCTTCAGATTTGGTCATTACCGTCACAGCTGGACCCAGTTATAGCGAGTCACACAATCGTCCAGAAGTGAGAAATATGGTTACTGGACAGCTTGTGAGGCAGGCATGGCAGGAGGAGGGGCAGGCCTTGTTTTATCAGTTTGTTGTAAGCGCTCCGGCAGGACTAAGCAGATACGGGCTTAGATTAAGAGGAGGCGTAAGAATAGGGTCTCAAGGAGGACTTTGGTATCCCGAGGCCTCGATAAAACTAGAAGCTTTTATGAGGTAGCGATGCGAACAGTCTCATTATTTGAAAGTGGCAGATTCAGGCAAGTGGTGTCAGGCCCCGAAGAGCACGTGGTGATGCCGACTATATCGGCATGGGACGGTGAGTATTTTGAAGGGCAGTACGATGATACTTACTGGTTATACGGAGGTATGCCACGCAAGCGCCAGCCGTGCCCTGCCGTTGCTGACGGCCTCTGGCTGCGCGGGGTGCGCCCTGATTCAACTATATACATAGATGGCCAGGCTTACGAGTGCGAAGAGGGCGGAGACATAGAGCTATCGTTTCAGTATCCAGGCACGTACGAAGTTCGGATCGAGCGATGGCCGTACTTAGATGGAGTTTATGAAATTGAAAATACATCACAAGCCGAATGACTACGCTGATCGTCGTAGGCGTGAATACCCAGATATTGGTGACCAGCTCGATGCGGTATTTAAATTAGCGCAGCACATGCGTGAGCAGGGCCAAGAGCTCCCGCCGGACGTTGATCGATGGGTGGATCAATGCGAATTAGTTAAACAGAAGTATCCAGCCGCCTAGAGCGGCTTTTTTATGGGACTTAAAAATGGAATTTAAACAGGCTATAGAGCAAGTTTTTGCAAATAATATGGGCAATCGCATTACACCGGAGCTAGCGGCTGGCATGGTGCGTAGCATCGCCGTTGCTATCGCCAATTCTATCCAGCCGCTCGATACCCATGAGCCGGCACTAGAGGAGCAGGAGGTAGGCGATGGCGTGGCATGATTCTGGGACAGTCAGCGTCACAAACGGTAGCTCGACAGTCACGGGAGTTGGCACAGATTGGCTAGCAGGTTTACGACCAGGCGACGCGCTGTTTTTACCTGATGGCTGGCCTTATGAAGTGCTGAATATCGCTTCGGATACGACGCTACAACTGATTCGTCCTTACGCAGGCCCGACTAAGTCAGGAGAGCGCTACACTCAGTTGCCCTCGCAGGGCTATATCAAGCTGTCTGCTGATCAATTGGCTGCAGTTGCCCGGCAGGTAGGAGGCATACCGACACGTGTAGAGTCCTTGGAGGCTAGCGTGCAGAGTCTGGGTACTGCAGCTGCGGCAGAGCTAGTGCAGACCTTAGGTGATGGGGGAAATTCGGTGATAAGTCAGGTTGCCGTCACGGCGGCGCTTGCTCCTAAGGTGGAGATTGCTGCGCAAGGCAGCAACGCAACGGGCGAGTGGGTGAGGTATGCGGATGGGACTATGTGTACCGCTCAAACTTTGAGCCTCGACCTATCGCAGCAAACTTGGACTGCAGGGGCATCTAATTACTACAACTACACGCTAATGAGCGGCGCGATAAGCTTCCCTGCCGAGTACCTCGATCAACCGAAGGTAGCCATCTCAACAGCCCATAGCAATGTACACGCGTATCTAGGTTATTTTAGACGTAGCAAGAGCGGGCTTAGTGACTTGTACATAACACGACCTGGGGCCGTTACTGCCACAGGAGGTAACTTTTACTTAGACATCATAGCGAGGGGCAGATGGCTAGCTTCCACATAACGCTTAAGCCGGTAGTAGCTTTAGCGGTACAGCCTTTGGCGCTGTCGGTAGTTTTAGGCAACTTAACGATCAATGGGGAAACCCTTGATCTTACCTTTATGCAGGAAGGGGACGTGCTACCCATAGGAGCCATTGAGCATCCATTGCTTGAGGGGGCGTCCATTAGCTTGCAAGACGGCGTTTTTTTTGTTGAAGGGATGGTGTTTCACTTGTCAGATACCATGCATGACCAAGCATCATGCTTTCCTGAAGCGATTTTACTTGTAGGGGATGGCGATGCAGCTTTGCCTTTGCAAGTGCCTGCGCAGGGAGGTAGCGATGAAGATTAGCATTAATACGAGCAAAATAATTACTGTGTCGGATCGGCTTCAAACATATAAAGAAGCCAAGATATCCGAGCTATCTAACCAGTGCCGTGCCGCGATTACCGCTGGTTTCGAGTCTGACGCGCTAGGCCATGTGCATTACTATCCAAGTAAAGAAACCGATCAGCTCAATCTTGCCGGCTCGGTGACTGATTCGCTGCTGCCCGACTTGGAGCCAGACTGGGTGACGCCATTTTGGTGCGCTGATGCAGTTGGAGAGTGGGCCATGCGTCCGCATACTGCAGCGCAGATCCAGCAAGTCGGACGTGAAGCAAAAGCGCGCATCCTTATGCTGATGCAGCACAACTCTCAGTTAGCAGAGCAAGTACAGCTCGCGCCTGATAAGCAGAGTGTTGATGACATTGTTTGGGACTATCCAGCCGCCTAGAGCGGTTTTTTTACGTCTACGGGAGACAGCTATGCCGACCGTTTTAAAAAGGAAGAGGGAAATGGAGCCGACAAGTACTGGATCGTCCGCAGTAGGGCTGGCCGTTTGGAAGGCTATGGGCGGTATGGCAGGAATGGGGGCTATGGGGGCTGGACTAGCCACGCTCGTGGTGATGTGTGTTCTACGGCCGCGTACGCAATCTGAGTGGATTGTGGGTGTTATCAGTACGGTAGTGGCATCGATCTCAGGTGGAGCCGCAGTGATTCAGCATTACGAGCTGCATCACTGGGCAGAGAATCCAGTCGGATTAGTGGCCATGCTGGGCCTGTCATTTGCCTGCGGTCTACCGGGGTGGGCGATTGTTCGCTGGGGCTTTAATTTTTTTGATAAGCGCCGCAAAGCCGATATTGCCGAGGTGGTTGGCGAGCTGCGTGATTTAGCGAGGGGTAAGCAGTGAATAAGCTGACAGAACTTATACGGGCCATCACGGCTCTTTTTTTTCGTCCGAATAAAGTGGAGCTAGACCGTCAAAGTGAGGCTGCGGTCATAGGCATGTCAGATGATGGGCTGTCTATTCTGAAATACTTTGAAAGCTGCAGGCTTGAGGCGTATTGGGATGCAGATGGAAAGGTATGGACGATAGGGTGGGGTGACACGGGGCCTGATGTTGTTAAGGACTTACGTATTACGCAAGCTGAAGCGGATGCGCGACTGCAGCGCCGTCTTGCGAATGAGTTTGTGCCAGGCGTGTTGTCTGGGCTTACCCGTAGCGCAACAAAAGGACAGTTCGATGCGATGGTGGATCTTGCTTACAACGTTGGGGTGGCAGCGTTTCAAGGCTCTACGCTGCTTCGTAAGTTTAATGCGGGTGATATTGATGGCGCTGAAGCTGAGTTTAAGCGCTGGAATAAGTCTGGCGGCAAGGTGCTGCTGGGTTTAATCCGGCGACGTGCGGCAGATGCTGCTCGCTTTGTGGGGCGGTCTGGCGCGGAATCTATTCGCATAGGAGCGGCAATTAAATGATGGAGCTACTAATCGCCAAGATTTGGCCGTATGCAGTGGGCTTGCTAGCTTTAATAGTTGGCTGGCTCACTGCAAAGCAATCAGGCAAAAGCGAAGCACGCAAAGAAGCGGAGCTGAAACAAGCAAAGGCGGACATGGCCGCCATGGAGGTAGCACGCGATGCAATTGAAAAGATTGATCGTCTTGATGACGATGCTGTGCGTGAACGCGCTCGTAAGCGGATGCGCGACGCCGTCAGGCGGTAATTATTGCACAGTGGCGCAAAGGCCGTTTCAGTGGCAGTCTGATGCTGAGATAGATGCTACGCCGATACGAGTGCTCCGTTATATCGAGAGGGGGGAAGAGATATGGAGCGGGTTGTGTCAACAGAAAAAGAGGTAAGACCTTGCCTTGTGCTGTTGTTTCTTGGATGCCTGCTATCGACATAAAGTGGCTTGACGCCTACAGTATCGCTGTCATGCGAACTATTTAGAGGATGCTCTGCCATGTTGATTGTTCTTGGAGGCTTACCCGGCACCGGAAAAACGACTATTTCTCGGCTTTTAGTGCAAAAACGCCCCGCCACATACTTGCGCGTTGATGCTATCGAGCACGCAATCATCAAATCTAAAGGGCATAGAGACGTCGGCTCATCCGGCTACATGGTGGCGTATGAACTCGCAAAATCCAATCTGTCTCTTGGCATTCCGGTGATTGCAGATTGTGTTAATCCATTGGAAGTTACTCGGCAAGCTTGGCGCGAGCTTTCTAAAAGCGTCGCTACCTCGCTCATTGAAGTAGAGGTTGTGTGCTCTGACCTAGTTGAGCACGAACGGCGTGTGACCTCCCGAAAGGCCGATATTGACGGATTCACGCTTCCGACATGGGAGCAAGTCGTGACGCGTGAGTATGAGCCTTGGCAATCGTCGCAGTTGGTGATTGATACGACATCGACAACCGCTGATGAGGCCGCAGCGTTGATTTTGGAGCGATGGTCAAAACTTTCTTCGTGAGTTTCGAATTACAACTACTGACCGACTTTAGTCATAAGGGTGAGTTAGGTGTATTGCCTTGCTGCTGATGGCCGCCTTCGCCATCCGAATGTTTGCCGAGCTGCTTAGCCAAACCGACGGCTTGGCGCATATCTATGCGGCAGAAGCTGACAGGCGAAGAGTAGCAGGCTTAGCGTGTGAAATAGCTTATGCTAATAATTAGGGGCGGCAAATTCTTTCGCAGCGAGACAAAAATTAATTGTTCTTTTAGATTTGGTCTAGATACTTTTTTGATTAATCCTTTTACTTAACTCTTCAGCATTTTCTTTGCGTTGACTATAACGGTCTACTAAGTAAGATGCCTGACTGCGAGTTAGGAGGGTAAATTTCATGAGTTCCTCCATCACATCTACTACACGATCATAATAAGCCGAGGGTTTCATTCGTCCCGCATCATCAAACTCTTGATACGCCTTTGCCACTGATGATTGATTTGGAATAGTTATCATACGCATCCATCGGCCAAGAACGCGCATTTGATTTACTGCATTAAAAGACTGCGAGCCTCCTGAGACTTGCATAACAGCTAAAGTTTTACCCTGAGTAGGCCTAATGGCTCCCACAGACAGCGGAACCCAGTCAATTTGTGATTTTAGAATACCGGACATTGCGCCGTGCCGCTCGGGAGAAGTCCAGACCATGCCTTCTGCCCATTGAACTAACTCTTGAAGTTCTTGAACTTTTGGATGCTCTTTAGGCGCGCCGTCTGGTTGCGGTAGTCCTTGAGGGTCAAAGATTTTGATTTCTGCGCCCATTTTTTGAAGTAGCCGCGCGGCTTCAAATGTTAGGAGACGGCTGTAGGATCGTTCACGAATAGATCCGTATAAAAGTAGAATGCGTGGTGGGTGAGTGGCAGGAGCGGCGGGGAAAAGGTTGTGCTGATTAGGTATAGCAAAAACGCTTTCGTTTAGCTTAGGCGTTGTGTTGCTTAGCAATTTATTATCCTCTTGTGTCATTGACTACCTCTCCATCCTCTTTTGAAAACGTTGATTTTTGAGGGTTGGGCAGGATGTCTAATACAGTCTCCGATGGGCGGCATAGTCGTGTGCCTAATGGAGTCACTACGATAGGACGATTGATTAGAATTGGGTGTTGAAGCATAAAATCTAATAACTGCTCATCTGTCCAGATCGGCTCCCCCAGTTTGAGCTCGTCATAGGGAGTTCCCTTTTGGCGCAATATATCCCTAAAAGAGATATCCATTTGCTTGATTAGTTTTATCAAGGTTGCGCGATCAGGTGGTGTATGTAGGTACTCAATAATTAGGGGCTCTTGGCCACTATTTCGAATCATGGCCAAGGTATTGCGAGAGGTGCCGCATGCTGGGTTGTGGTAAATCGTAATGTCGCTCATAGTTTTGTTTGTAGATAGAAAATTAGAGTCTTATGCTTAGTCGCAAGGCTAGTGCAGCTAAAGTAATTAATAGCACTGGCAGCGTTAGAACTGCACCGACCCGAAAGTAGTAACCCCAACTAATTGTGACCCCCTTTTGAGAAAGAATATGTAGCCAGAGTAGGGTGGCTAAACTGCCGATAGGAGTAAACTTGGGCCCTAAGTCACTACCAATAATGTTGGCATAGATCATGGCTTCTCTTGCTGCGCCAGTTGCCGTGGAGGCGTCAATAGAAAGCGCTCCGACAAGGACAGTGGGCATGTTATTCATGATCGAAGAAAGTAGGGCCGAAAGGAACCCTGTTCCGACTGCGGCTCCCCATATGCCTCCTTCCGCGAATTTATTTAACAGAAGGGCGATGTAGTCAGTTAAACCTGCGTTGCGCAGGCCGTAAACAACTAAGTACATGCCGAGTGAAAACACGACTATTTGCCAGGGGGCGCCTTGTAGAACACTTCGAGTATTAATCACTGAGCCTTTAGCTGCGACAAGTAGCAGAAGAGTGGCACCTGCCGCTGCTACGGCGCTAACTGGAACTCCTAAGGGCTCAAGGCCAAAGAAGCCAGCTAGTAGCAGTATTAAAACAAACCATCCTGCTCGGAAGGTCGTTAGGTCTTTGATTGCAGATGCTGGCTGCTTAATCTGGTTGAGGTTATAGGCAGCAGGAATATCACGTCGAAAGAATAGAAGCAGAACGCAAAGGCTAGCCAAAACTGAAACGATATTCACTGGCACCATGATTGATGCGTAATCGTTAAAGCCAATTTTAAAGTAGTCGGCGGATACGATGTTTACTAGGTTAGAGACTACTAACGGTAGACTGGCGGTATCAGCAATGAAGCCTGCAGCCATTATAAATGCGAGGGTTGTGGCCGTAGAAAGGCCTAGAGCACCTAACATAGCCATTACTATGGGCGTAAGAATTAGGGCAGCCCCATCATTTGCAAATAAGGCTGAAACGGATGCGCCTAGCAGGATAAGTAAAGCGAATAGCTTTAGCCCATTACCACGACCCCAGCGGGCGAAGTGCAACGCAGCCCACTCAAAAAAACCTGCCTCATCAAGTAATAGGCTAATTACGATGACCGCTATAAAAGTAGCTGTGGCATTCCATACGATATTCCAAACAATTAGAATATCCGACACTTGGACTACGCCAAGCAGTAAGGCAATAGCTGCACCAATGGAAGCGCTCCAACCAATACCTAAGCCACGTGGCTGCCAGATCACCAAGGTCAGAGTGAACAGGAAGATTAGGATAGCGGTTAACATATTTTTGGAACCTATTGTTTACACTTGTATGCTATATCCGGCGTACAGGGTTCACCTTGACAGCAGTTTTCTGTGAGATAGCTTAGTAGATCGTTCATTGCGGAGAATTGCGCACGGTATAGGATATTGCGCCCTAGCCTCTCTTGATTCACTAACTTGGCATGCGAGAGTTCTTTGAGATGAAAGGAGAGGGCGTTTGGGGCAATTTTTAACTGTTCGGCGAGATTGCTAGGAGTTAAGCCCCCTGAACCTGCTACAACTAATGCGCGAAAAATACGTAATCTCGCTTCGTGAGCTAAGGCTGATAGGGATTGTATGACTATTTTTTCTTCCATTATTCAATAGTACACCTTTTATTGAATTATATAAAGAAGTAAGTATTACTGGCAGCTGCGGCTTCATTTGAGGTGTTCATATACCTAAACTCTATACACTATGTTCGCTTTTATCGATACGCGTAAACTACGTGTTTATAGAGAAAATAGCAGGCACAAAAAAACCCGCCCGACGGCGGGCTTAGGGTTGCTTTGGGTGGAGTGGGTTTGCCTTGGTTGTCACGATTAGGGCACGGTACGCCCCAAAGGGCGCATTAAATAAGACTTCGATGGGGGTTCAATTCCCGCCGTTTCCTCTCTCATTACAGCATAGAAATGCTGTCTAATACCTTTATATGCTATCTATACAAAACAAGAGCTTACAGGCGCTAGGTAGCCGCTTCGCATTAGACAAAATAAATAATAAAAACCATATATATCAATACATTAGATGGCTTCAGTCATATATTGGTTGAGTACGTCATTATTGTCGCCTTGGTGGCCGTAGCCGCCATTGCTGTCTATCAGTCTTTTGGGCAGGTGATACGGTCTCAAACGGCGGCCATGGCAAAGGAGCTAGCAGGCGAGGACGGTAGCGAGCAAAGTCGGGCCGCATCCGTAGCTGCGCAATCAGCAGCCACGCAAACTCAAAGTAAAGGTTTAAAGGCATTTACGGGTAATGCGCAGGTGCAGCCATGAGTGCGGGGGCTTTGGGCCGGAGTGCACAAGGCGGAGCAGTCTTACTGCTAGGTGTCTTGTTATTGGCCAGTTTAAGCATGGGCCTATTAGCCTATTTCTATCTGAGTCTGCTGACCGGGCATAAAATGCGGCAGCAATATGCGAATGATGCGGCCGCTTATAGTGCCGCGGTGGTTCAGGCGCGAGCGTTGAATTTATTGTCGTACGTGAACCGTGCCCATTTGGCCCACCAGGTCGCTTTGGCGCATCTAATCACGATGGCCAGTTGGCATCAGTCGGGCTTGCATCAGCAATCTCGCTTGCGTCGCGCTAACCCACCTGTGCACTTGCTTGCTTTATTCTTTGGGCCAGAAGCAGCCTGGTCATATCAAGCCAGCCTAGCCTTACACGAGAGCGATCAGCACGCTTTGCTAAATGCCATAGGCCAACATCAGGGTTTGGTTCAGCACAGCTTGAAACAATTGCAAGACGACATACTGGATAGGCTACCCGCCGAGCGCGAACACATTGTTGAGCAAGTGATAGCCACGAATTTTCCCGAATTATCGGTCACAGATTGGCAGGCGCAGATTCACACTGATGCCTGGCCTACCGCTTTTCAGCTTAGGCCTACGGCTTCGCTTGCTTCACGCCATAGTCTTGAGTATCTGCAAAGCCTATATGTTTTTTTACAATCGCGGGATGCTCAGCAGCGTTCTTTATGGATTGTCGACGAGCGTTGCCCTTGGCGTCGCCATGAACTACGTCGTCGAGGGCGCACTGTGCTGGATGATCAGGCTCGTTGGAGCGCCAGTGATACCCAGTCCCTGCATGCTTTACGTGCCAATCGCTGGATAGCCTGCTACAGCCGCGAGTACCCGCTGGCATGGGCTTGGATTACTGGGGGAGCGCAAACGAGTTTCACTGAGGCCTATAGTGCGCAAGCGCCTGCAGATTTTTCGGATCAAAGTTTCTGGTCTTGGGTTAAAGATTATACAACTTGGGATATTTTTACAGGACAGGAAAATGCCTTGGCGAACTCTTGGGCGGTGCGTGATTATGTCTTGTTTAGTGCAGATCCCATGCCTGATTTGTGGCAATTGCGTGAGCCCACGCCTTTGGCATTTAGCGTGTCTTTACGTATGCGTGGACCAGCTAATCAGTGGGTCAACACACACTCTGCGGGCGAAACCTACTATCGACGCCCCCCTGGTGCTCAAATTGCTGTGCTCGAGACGGCTCATCTTTTTCAGGCTTATTGGTTGGCGCGTCTTAGTGCCTTGGCGCTTGAGGCATCCTTATGAAGCACCCCCACTCTGCCGGGCAGGCCTTAGCCGAATCCATAGTATTGCTTGCAGTGCTGCTAGTGTTTTTTAGCTGCGGCACGTGGCTATTGCGTCATGCTGGGCACGCTCAGGTTTTACAGGCCAGTGCGGCAGCTTCTATGTTCCAGCAAGCCTATCAGCACGCCAGTCCGCCAGTTGTGGCGGCCTCCCAACAGCAAGACTTAGTGTCAGGGCCGCTCTCCACCCTATGGCAGGGCCAATACGAGCCATTACATCTGGGGGGGCTGACTATATATGGCGTACAGGCGAGCCGAGAGTTTGCCGTATTACCTGGCTTAGATTTAGGCCCGACCCACTTAAGGCGGCATTCTTACTGGCTCATGTCCACAGGTCACGCCAATGACGATCAGCAAGTACGGGAACGCCTAGAGGCTAGTGAGTCCTTGTGGGGGCAGGCCGCTTGGAAATCGCAAGCCTTGTTAGCTCGTTTAGGTCCCAGCTATCAAAGTATGGAAGGGTATTGGGGACGTTCTGCCCCACAGACTGATTGGTTGAAAGCTTGGCAACGTTACGTTCCTGATTCTGAGAGGCTGCCATGAGCCTTGTCCGAATGATCTGTGTAGTGATGTCTTTAGGGGGTGGTGCATGGCCTTTTGCTATGCATAGTGCGTGGGCAAGCTCTGCCAAGGTGCTTTGGGATACGGCTGCCGAGTTGCAGCTTGGCGCTCAACATCTACAGATTCATCCATTTAGCACAGCTTTGCCTGCTAGCGCTGTCCTGCCTGCGATTCAGCAAACTTATGGTGTGGTGTGTGGTGATTTTGAGTTGTATTTACAAGCCGGGCGCACCCAGTATTTTCTTGCGCCTGGGCAGTCTGAGTGTGTGGTGCAGGTGCACAGTCAGCCCAGCGGCAGCAGTGGAACCCTATCCCTGAGTGTGTCGGGCGCTAAACAGGCTGTATTGCCCGAGCTCTGGCAAGCCTTAAGTTGGCAGGTGCTTTGGCAGTATTGCGATTCGGCACTGAGCACAGAGTCGCTAGGCTCACTTGAACCGCCTCAGGCCAGTTGCCTGCTGTTATTAAAAGCGAGCCAGACACAACTTCAAAGTCAGCATGTTTTTGCGCAGCATCTGCAGTCATTGCATTGGCAGGCTAGGAATGAAACACAGGCAATGGAATGGCAGGGGCCAGCTCGTCAGCTTTTAAGCGTGCATTGGCAAGCAGATCATCAGCACGTAATCGTGCTTTGCCAAAGATGCGACTAAGGGAGAACTCATGAAATGGTTTAAATCGTGGATGGGTAGTGTGGCTTTATTGCTTGTAGCGCTGCTGGCGGGCTTAGTGGCTATGTGGTCAGTACGTCAGTATTTGCAGGAGCAGCAAGACACAATCCGAGCGGCTCATGAACAGGAAACAGTGCAGCGGGTGGTGGCTGCTCAGCACCTGGCTGCCGGTGTGCGTGTGCATGCTGATCACTTAGCGGTGCGCGATTATCCTGCTGGCACTGTGGATACGGATAGTATTGCACCGGAGCATTACAGCCGTGTTGTGGGAATGCGGTTGCGTACTCCGGTGCAGGCTGGAAATGCCTTATTGGCTGTTCATTTTCATGAGCGTGATGAACTGGCGTTTTCTCAACAGTTGCGGCCAGGTCGTCGTGCTATGACCATCCCAGTTGACGAGATTAACTCGGTTTCTGGATTGATTCAAAGCGGTGATTTGATTGATATTTACGTTAGTTTCGATGAACAGGGACGACGCGTCACGGCTCCTTTGCTACAAAGCGTGCTAGTGCGGGCCACGGGTAAAAATGTGTCGCCTGATTTTTCTCCCGAGCAGGGACAACACTATAGAAGCCTGACCTTGGACTTGGCTCCTGAGGAGGCACTGCGTTTGGTTGCAGCACGCCAAAACGGTCGAATAACGGCACTGTTACGTAATCCGGCCGACCAGGAGCTAAGTCAAAAAGCGATGCGGGGTGAGTTGGCTCATGTCTTGGGGATAGCAGCGCTAGAAAGTGATAAGCCCTTGCGTAAAGCAGAAATTTTGTATGGGCATAGTCCGTGGCAGGGACAGGCACACCAGAGCGCGAGGCTTGCGGATCCGATGGGAATGATAGATCTGCCATTGACTGTGGCCGCACCCGAAGTGTCCTCCGTTCGCTCAGCAGGAGCGCTCTATGAATAAGCCGCGCAACAGTGGGTGCATACGGGCAATAGCGGTATGCATGATGATGGTGTGGGCGCCGTGCGTGTATGCCACTACAGAGTTGCGCATGCAGGTGGGAGAGGTCATGGTGCTTGGGCATAAAAACGTGGAGCGGGTTGCAGTGGGCGATGGACAAGTGGTGAATGCCGTGACGACACAGGATCAAGAATTGATTTTATTTGCCCGGCAGCAAGGTAGTAGTGGCGTGCAAGTCTGGACTGAAGAGGGGCGCTCACACCATTACGCCGTTCAAGTGGATGCGGAAAATGCGAAACAATCACTGCAAGAGCTTAAGCATGTGCTCGAACGCATTCCAAATTTACGTATCAGTCAGGCAGGAGGACGCTTGGTCCTGGAAGGTGAGCAAGTCTCCGATGAGGACAGAGAGCGTCTGACCATGCTCAGTGAGCATTATCCGCAACTCCTGGACTTCACCAGTCAAATGGGCTGGGAGCCCATGGTGATGCTGGATGTTCAGGTACTAGAGCTGCCTCGTCATGCCTTGCGGGATCTGGGGGTGCGCTGGAATCCACATACGGAAGGGGGTATGAGTGCGGGCTTGGGCTGGGATGCGCCAACGCGCCAGATGCTTGAGCGTCCTGGTGAAAACGTTTTGCCAATGCGGTTTCCCAGTCATCAGTTGGCCGCATATTTTGGCGTCAGTGCCTTGTTATCGGCACGTGTGCAAGCCATGGCTCAAGAAGGCTATGCCGTTGTTTTGGCACAGCCGCAATTATTGGCTCGCAGTGGCTCACAAGCAGAGTTTTTAGCGGGCGGCGAAGTGCCATATCTGAGCACCGACAAGCATGGCAATAGCCAAACTGTTTTTAAGCCCTACGGGGTATCTCTGAAAATCGTGCCACGTATTGAGCGGGGTGGAGCTGTGCGTTCTAGACTTGAGGTGGAGGTCAGTTCACTAGATACAAGTGTGTCTTCAGCGGCGGGCCCTGCCATGAAAACGCGGCGTGCGGCCAGTGAGTTTAACGTGCGCTCTGGCCAGACCTTGGTATTAGCTGGATTCATTTCACGCGAAGAGTCCAGCAATAGTGATCGTGTGCCAGGTTTGGGAAGTTTGCCTGTGCTGGGGCATTTATTTCGTTCTGAACGTTTTCAGCGCTATGAAACAGAGTTGGCTATTTTTGTTACGCCTACGGTGGTACAGGCCGATCACCCTGACTTGCAACAAAGAGTGAGTCGAGGGGAGGCAATTTTGGATCAATATTTTGATGATGGGCTGTTAACGACACGCGTGCGTACCCAGGAGCAGCTTGGACGTTCATCACAATGGCAGGAGGACTGATAGTGACAAGCCATATTTACGTCAATCTGGCCATGGCGGATCAGCAGCCTGTGCAACATTGTTTGCCTTTGCCACTACACCTGGGCCGCTCCCACCCTTTGCTGGCTGCCCGCAAATATTTACTGGCTCGTCGCCATCTGTGCATTGTGAAAAGAGCATCGGGGCTCTATGTTCAGGATCAGGGCAGTTTGCTTGGCACGCGTTTGAATGGGCAACGTGTAGTGGGGGAGCAGTTGTTATGTCCTGATGACCTTATTGAGCTTGGGCCGTTTTCACTTCATGTATTGGCACAAAATTTTAATCCGCCTGCCGCTCAGCTCGAACCTGATGACAGGGTGGATGAGTCGCCAGTTAAGGTTCATGAAAGCGTGTCTGAGTTTGCGGATCAGGCTTGCCTATCAAGCCAAGCACATTTGTGGACGGCGCAGTCGCGTTTACACCACCTATTGCTAGAGCGACTGGACTTGGCTCGGCGTAATCTGAGCCTGGTAAGTGATGCGGCGCTATATCAAGAAGCCTATGAGGTGATGGGCAGCATACTGGCTGAAGAAAGCGGCTATACCCAACAGGAAAAACAGGAGTTGCGTCTGGCCGTGTGCAATGAGGCCTTGCGTTTAGGCGCGCTGGAGGTGCTATTGTCCGATCCGGAAATCAGCGAAATTATGGTTAATCGCTATGACACAATTTTTGTTGAACGATCCGGACGTTTGATGCCTAGCCCCGTGCGTTTTAGTTCTGAGTCTGCGCTGCGTGCAATACTGGATAGAATCTTAGCTCCCTTAGGACGCAGGTTGGATGAGCAGTCCCCTTTGGTGGATGCCCGCTTAAGGGATGGCTCACGGGTTCATGCTGTGGTGGCGCCGATAGCCTTGAATGGGGTGTGCGTAACCATACGAAAATTTCCTCGGCAAAGCTTAGGCTTGGACGACTGGCAGGAATCCGGTGGTTTATCCATGGCCATGTCTAGGTTTTTACAGATGTGTGTGCGTGAGCGGGTCAATATCTTGCTGGTAGGTGGTACGGGCACCGGTAAAACCAGTTTGTTAAACGCCTTGAGCGCGTGGATTCCCGAAGGAGAGCGCCTGGTCACGATTGAGGATACGGCTGAGTTGCGTTTGGCCCACCGCAATTTGGTGGCGCTAGAGGCACGTCCCGCTAATGTCGAAGGGCAAGGTCAGATTAGTTTGCGTGAGCTTTTACGTAATGCCTTAAGAATGCGGCCAGACCGCATCATTATCGGTGAGTGTCGTGGTGCAGAAGCGTTTGACATGCTGTCGGCAATGAATACAGGGCATGAAGGGTCTTTGAGCACTTTACATGCCAATAGTCCGCGAGACGCGTTGACCCGACTGGAGAGCATGGTGTTGATGGCCGGTCTGGATTTGCCGCTGCATTCTGTCAGAGAGCATATCGCATCAGCGGTGCAGTGCTTGGTGCAATTACAGCGCTTGCCGTGTGGACGGCGCTTGATTAGCGAGATCGCTGAACTAAGCGGCATGGAATCAGGGTGCATACAAACCCAAAGTTTGTATTGCTACAGGGCGCATTCTGAGCCGGAGTTTATGGCTTCTGGTTTGGCTATCGAGTCTGCTCGTCTACGCGCTCAATTAGGTGTACAGCGTTTACCAGCTTAAGGAACCGTCATGTTTGTGGCTTTACTCAGCACGCTAGTGTGCATTGTTTTGGCCTGTATGGTGTTTTTGCGCGTGACAGGGCGTAGCGTGTTTTGGTATTACCGCCGTTTCTTGCGGCAGATTCGTGAGGGTATGCATGAGCTGTATTTCTTTTTGGATATTTATCAGCTATGGGCGTTGAACCTACTGTTCATAGCGTTTTTAATGTTGTTGTCTGCGCTGCTTAATCTACGTTGGTGGTTGGCGTTTAGTTTGTGTTTAAGTGCTTTGGCTGTGCCTTTTTTCTTGCTGCACTGTTTGCGCCGTTACAGACGAAAAAAAATAGAACAGCAATTACCTGATTTTGTTCAGGCCTTATCGGCCGCTTTGCAGGCGGGGGCAGGCGTGCAACGGGCTTTCCAGTCATTAGGCGCCCGCACTCCTGCCCCCTTGGGGCTGGAGCTGCGGCTGGTGTTACGGCAATTACGTCTAGGCTTATCCATGACTCAGGCACTGACTGCCTTGCATCAACGCACGCACAGCCCAGCTGTTTTGCTGTTACGGGCTTGCCTGGAGCTTGCTCAGCATCAAGGAGGAGGGGTGGCTGAGTCATTGCAGCATTTGGCCTTAAGTTTACGGCAAACGGTGTATTTACGTTTACGTATGCGGGCCTTAACGGCTCAGGCTCGCTTGCAGGCTTGGGTGATGTGTATCTTGCCTTTTGCTTTGGCCGCTGTGTTGTATAGGCTTGACCCCGCTGGCTATGGCGCCGTATGGATAAGCCCTGTGGGTGCGGGCGCGGCATTACTGCTGCTGTTTCTGATGGCGCTAGGCGTGCGTATGATTGTTTTGATTCTCCAGGATCTGGAATGAGCGCCACGATGTGGTGGGCCCTTGGCATCTGTTGTGTTGCCAGTGCATGCTTGCTTTGGCGATTGCTCAAGGCATGGTGTCAGGTGGATAGTGTGAGTTTGGAGGCTGCAATCAGCCAATTAGGGCGACCTTTAGCGCGTGCTTTATTACTGTTAGGTTTAGAGCCTTGGTGGCGTCGTCAATTGATTCGAGCCGGCTGCCTCAGAGTAGACCCACAGAGTTATTTAAGCCTTGTGCTGGGGCAGGCGCTGTTAGTCAGTGTCTTGCTAGCGCTCTTGGGCACGGCTGTTTTTTCCTGGGGGTGGGCCTTGTCAGTATCGGGATTAAGCGCAGTGATGCTGTGGATGTGGCGCTTGCGACAATTGCGCTATCAGTGGCAATTACAACGTCAGCAATTACGTCGTGAACTACCATTTTTATTTGATTTGTTGATTATGGCTGTTGAAAGTGGTGCAGGTTTTCAACTGGCTTTGCAAAAAGTATACGATTTCTTGCCCACGCCCGCCGCACAGTCTTTGTTAAAGCAGGTACTAGAACAGATACGTGCCGGTGTGTCACGGCCTGAAGCCTTGCAAAATCTCGCCGTTCATATGCAAATGGAGGAGCTTGAGCAATGGGCCTGGACACTGGAGCAGGTTGAACAGTTTGGCCTGAGTTTAGCGCCTATGCTGCGTGTGCAGGCCAGTGAGTTACGTCAACGGCAGTTATTGCGTGGTGAGCAAAAGGCTTTGCAGGCACCGTTAAAAATGTTGCTGCCATTAAGTGTATGCTTGCTTCCTTGCACCTTTTTGGTGTTGTTATTAGGTTTGGGAGGGCAGTTATTGCCCTTATTACAGGCCTAGTTGAGCATGCTGCGCGTGCTTGTTGCTGCTACTTTTTGGACTCGCTTATGGGGATTGCATGCTTACAGTGCTCACCAGCGTGAATACGTGGCGATTTTATTAAGTCCTTGCCGCATGGTGCATACCTGGGGCTTGAGTAAGGCCATTGATTTGGTGTTTTTAGACAGACAGGGACATTTTTTATGCTATTTACCGTCTGTGCAGCCTTATGCCATACGGTTTCAGTACCACGCTGGAGCCGTGCTTGAGGCTCCAGCGGGAAAAGGCTTGCAGGCCTGGCGACTGCTTAATGATCAGTATTGTTGTCGCGACGGAAAATGGTTTGATAAGCTGGGTAAAAGCTTGCGTACAACACGGCCATTAAAGCCATATTGATGGGCGTGAGGATAAATTGAGCGCTAGCTGATTGTATGCCGTTGGCGAGCAATATATTGGCCAGCTCTTTGCTGGCATAAATCAGCACGAACCAAAAAGCACCATATAAGATGAACGCCCATTTATTACGCCAGCAGGCCACCATAGAGTAAAACAGGGCTTGTTTTATAGGTATGGCATGCCAGCCCACCAGAGCCGGAGCATGCCAGAACAGGCCGGATAACAGCAAGTACAGTATGGTGAACACAGTCATGGGCTTTTGCATGGCTGCCAGTAAGGTGGCAAATTCCACTTGCCCGTGTTCGTCAACACTTTGCATGATATTGCTCATAAAGGGAGCAATCGCAATAAAGGCGATGATCAGGCTGCACAGCATGTATAAAAAGCCTAGCCGTATGAGTGCTTTACGTACGGCTTCTGCCTTCACGGGGCTAAGCCAGTCGGCCATGCGCATAGTATGGCCTTCCTGTATGCGTTTTGAAGCATTGAGCACGATAAAGGTCATGCCGGGCGTTAAGACAAGCAAGGTGGCTTGCCCTATTAAAGGGAGTAAAAAGCTAATTTGAAGCAGGATATGGGTAGCCAGGCTCCAAAATAATAAAGCCATGGGCTGCGCCTTGAACAGACGCCAGCCCCCTTGTATCCATAAGTAGCCGTAAGCGAGAGGAAGCGATTGTGCTTGCATAGCAAAAGTGATACTCGTGTTTTAAGGTAGGGGGGGCACGCCAGCTAAACGACGTTGCTGGAGTACACGCTCAAAGTGTCGCGGGTCGTGGGGCTTTAGAGTCTGGGCGGGGCGTGGTAGATGAAAATCATACAGACGCGAAATCCAGAAGCGCAGGGCGGCAGCCTGTATAAGAATAGGCCAGGCCGCACGTTCAGCCTCGGTGTAGGGGCGAACTTTGGCGTAGGCCTGTAGCCATGCCTGGGTTTTTTCAAGGTTTAAGGCGCCAGTGAGTCTGTCTATACACCAGTCGTTGACCCCCACCGCGATATCGAATAACCACGTGTCGCAGCCGGCAAAGTAAAAATCGATAAAACCACCTAGTTGAGGTTTTTCGTGTGTGCCGGCAAACAGTACATTATCGCGAAACAGGTCGCAGTGCGAGGGGCCGCGAGGCAAAGACAGGTACTGTTCACTTAGGGCGTACTCGCTTTGTTCAGCCAGCACCGTTTGCAAAAGCTTGGCTTGTTCAGCGTGCAAAAATGGCAAAATGTGTGGTGTAGTGGCCTGCCACCAAGCCAGCCCCCTAAGGTTGTCTTGCTGGATTGAGAAGTCCTGGGCGGCCAAGTGCATATGTGCCATGGCTGTAGCCGCCTGACGGCAGTGCTCAATGCTGGGCTCTGGTTCGTATCCGCCTTCCAGCTTGCTTACGATGGAGCAGGGCTTGTTGTGCAAAGTGCTAATGCGCTGTCCGCTTAGGCTGGTTTGCGGTTTGGGCACGGCCTGACCAGCCGAGGCCAGATGATGCATGAGCTCAATGTAAAAGGGCAACTGCTCGTGCGTTAAGACTTCAAATAGCGTCAGTACATATTCGCCTTGAGTCGTATTTAAAAAGTAATTTGTATTTTCTATGCCGGCGCTAATACCACGTAAAGAAACCAGCTCACCCAGATCAAACTGCTGTAAAAGTTGTCGGGCATCGTCATCACTGACAGGGGTAAAAACAGCCATGCTTATCATCAAAAAATAAAGAGTCGGCCACTTAAGGTAGAGTGGAGTGAAGCATACAAAGCTTTGATTTTAGACCACTACGCCACTGTTTGTCGGCTTGCCAATAGGAAATAGCTGCAGATAGCTGCTAAGTACCGATATATACTTATGAAATACGGCTTGGGCAGACGCTCTGATTTGTGATGGCCGATACTTAAATTTGTGTTGTATGCGTACTTTTACTTTGCCTCAGGGCTATCCTGAACCGGTGTTTTGGCGCCTTAGTGTGGCCCCCATGATAGATGTCACGGACAGGCACTGCCGTTATTTTCACCGCTTGCTGGCGCCTAATGCCTTGCTGTACACAGAAATGATCAGTACGGGCGCCATTTTGCACGGCGATGCAGCGCGTCATCTTGATTTCGATGTGACCGAGCAGCCTGTGGCGTTACAGTTAGGCGGTAGTGAGCCAGAGGAGCTCGCGCGTGCTGCCCGAGCGGGAGAACGCTGGGGCTATCAGGAAATTAATCTGAACTGTGGCTGCCCTTCCGAACGGGTACAAAAGGGCTCGTTTGGGGCCTGTTTAATGGCCGAGCCTAAACTGGTGGCAGACTGCGTGAAAGCTATGCAGGATGCTGTGCAGGTGCCGGTCACTGTTAAGCACAGATTAGGGCTGGACTATTCCGATTCCTATCAGTTTGTGCTCGACTTTGTGGGCACCTTATATCAGGCTGGTTGTCGGGTGTTTATTGTGCATGCCCGCAATGCCGTGCTGAAAGGCTTGTCGCCTAAGGAAAATCGCGATATTCCACCCTTGCGCTACGACTGGGCTTTACGTTTGCAACATGATTTTCCAGCCGCCTTGTTTGTACTAAATGGCGGGATTGCTGAGCTAGACCAAGCACAGGACTTATTGACTACGCATGATGGCGTGATGCTGGGGCGGGCGGCGTGGCACACCCCTCAGGTCTTACATGACTTGCACAAAGTACTGTGGCCTGAACAGGCTTTGCTAAGTGAGGATCAGGTGATTGAACGCATGCATGCGTATGCGTCAGAGCAGGCATTACAAGGCAGGAAATTACGTCTGGTATTGCAAAGTATGATGGGCTGGCCGCACGGTAAAAAAGGGGCACGCCAGTGGCGTCGCACCTTATCTGATCCCAGCAGCTTTAAGGAAAATAATGCCGATGTGTTGATGCGTGCCTGGGAGCAGTTAAGCGCGCTTAACCCGTAAACTACTTGTAAGGGTGCGCGCTTAGACTGGTTCGCTTAATGATTTATTCGCCACTGGCGCTGTCGGTAGGCCAGTCGCGGATATAGGCTTTGAGCATTTTGTTTTCAAACTCTTGGGCATGCACAATGGCATGAGCCATGTCGTAGAACGAAATAACGCCTAGCAGCATGGGGCCGTCCATGACGGGGATATAGCGCGCATGCTTGTCCAGCATTAAGCGCTGTACTTCGTCGGCGCTGGTGTTTGGAGTGACGCTGACAGGGGCATCGTCCATGATGCTGCGTACGGTAAAGGTACCAGCCTGTTCAGGGTGGGCGTCCCAGTGGCGAATTAACTCGCGGAAAGTGAGCATGCCCACTAGCTGGCCGTGTTCCATGATGACCAAAGAACCTATGTCCAGTTCACTCATGCTTTTCACGGCGTTCGCAACAGTCATGTCGGGTGTGCCGGTATAGAGAGTGTCCCCTTTTACACGCAGAATTTCACTGACCTTTAGCATTTTTATACTCCTGGCTGCTATAGCGGCGTATCAAGTAGAGGTGGCCATACTTTGTTGATGGGCTTGTTTTAATTGTGCGCCATATTGCTGTAAACGCTCGGGCTCACTGAACAAGGCCTCAAGGTGTATGACGCCATCATCTAGCATTTCAAATAGGTAATCAATGAGGTATTTTACTGGACCTGTGTGAATTAGCGAGCGATCCAGCAAAAATATATCGGACAACTGTTTGACATGTGTTTGGCGTAGGTCACCGCATAACACCCAGGTTTCTGTATTACCTTGTTCTGTATTGGCCACCAGAGCGTGCTCTTTAAGGGTTCCCAGCACAGTACTTAACTCGTCGGTATCGCGCTCCAGGATTTGGCTGAGTTCGGCAAGGCTAAGCCCGCCTTGGGCTTGCTGTTGTCTGTTCCAAAGCACATACAAGATGTTGAGCGCATCGTAAAAAGTAATGCCTGGCGTTGTGTCGCTAATCCAGTGGCGATGACGCAGGTCAGGCAAGATGGCGGTGATGGCTGCGCCAATTAGCACTAGCATCCAGGAAATGTAGATCCATAGCAAGAAGATGGGCAGCGTAGCAAAGGCACCATAAATAATGGTGTAGGTGGGAAAGCGCGACAGGTAAAAAGCAAAGCCTGCTTTCATGAGTTCTAGAGCGATGGCTGTGAGGGCACCACCAATCAGGGCGTCGCGCCACCATACTTTGCGATTGGGGACAAACAGAAAGAGCGCGGTGAATCCGAGCATGCTCACTATAAACGGCAAATAAGTAAGCGCCAAGTTAACAGGGCCAGATAAGGCATTGATATAGCCTAGTGAGGAGCTGGCCAGCACCGAGCTGGCCCACAGGCTAGCGCCAGTAAGAATAGGGCCCAGAGAGATAATGGCCCAGTACACCAATAAGCGTTGGGTTAATGGTCGGCGCTGATGCACCTGCCAGATGTCATTAAAGGTGCCATCTATGGTCATGATGAGCATGATGGAGGTGACGATAAGAAACAGGCTGCCTATAGCGGTGAGACTGGACGCTTTGGCGGCAAACTGGTTGAGATACAGCATAATGTTATCGGACACGGCCTCGGGCATGAGGTTGCGTGTCAGAAAGTCTTCCAGCGCGCCCTGAAACTGATTAAACAAGGGGAAGGCAGTGAATAATGCCAACACCACAGTGAGCATGGGAACCAAGGCAAGGATGGTGGTGTAGGTTAAACTGGAGGCGACTTTCATCAAGTCTTTGTCTGCGATGCGTCTGACCATGTAACGCAAGTTACCCAGCAAGCGCGCCAGGCCCGAGGGTTCCGGCTGCTGGGGCGAGTCAATCGGGGTGGGGGTCAGACTATCCGTTTCGGTGTTCATCTAGCGTTAATCCTTTTGGCAATGGAAGCAGGGCTGCTCCAGCGCACTTTTGCCCGCTTTTTAGGTTCATAATACCAGTATGCAAGCTCGTTTAAATCCAGTTTTACATCGTTTGGCTGCCGTAGCCTACGTGGCTCTTATTGTAGTGTGTTTGAGCTGGGAGCTCTATTTTGCTCCGCTCAAACCTGGAGGCTCTTGGATGGCACTGAAAGTATTGCCTTTATTGATCCCTTTGCGTGGGGTGCTCAAAGGTAATCTTTATACGCTGCAATGGGCGTCCATGTTCATTCTTCTTTACTTCGCAGAGGGTGTTGTGCGCGCCTGGTCAGACCCGGCTGCGGGTAGTTTGCCTTGGGCGTGGGCTGAAATTATTCTTTGCACCATCTTTTATTTTTGTGCCATTTTTTATCTTTGGCCTTCCAAAAAAGCGGCTAAAGCGCGCGCTAAACTGAAAAAATCGGCATAAATCGTGGGGGTAACTGTGTCGTCAGTATTTGATCATGTAAGCATTGCGCACGATTACGCGGATTTAGGTTCGCAATTTTCCACTCGTTTGCCCTGTCAGCCTTTGAAAAATGCGCATCTACTCCATGTGAATGTGCAATTAGCTGCAGAGCTGGGCTTGACTGAGCAAGCCCTTGAGCACGCCGAGTTCTTATCCGTGGTCGCCGGTGAGTCGGCCTTGCCGGGCAGCCCGACGGTGGCTGCTGTATATAGCGGCCACCAGTTTGGCGTGTGGGCAGGGCAACTGGGTGACGGACGAGCGCATTTGCTTGGTCAGATCAATACGGCCTCTGGGCCTCAGGAATTACAACTGAAGGGCTCAGGAAAAACGCCGTACTCGCGTATGGGTGATGGACGTGCCGTGTTGCGCTCGAGTGTGCGTGAGTATCTGGCTAGCGAGGCCATGCATGGTCTGGGTATCCCCACCTCTAGGGCGCTGGCGTTGGTCAGTTCCACCACACCTGTTTACCGTGAGACGGTAGAAACCGCTGCGGTAGTGACGCGAGTGGCTCCCAGTTTTGTGCGCTTTGGTAGTTTTGAGCATTGGTCCTCTGATCCGGCCTCCTTAAGCATCTTGCTGGATTATGTGGTGGACGAATTTTATCCGGAATGCCGTCAGGGTGTAGCCGCGGATGATACCCAGCAGTTAGTGGAGCGCTGGCTTGAGCAGGTGTGTAAGCGCACAGCTTACATGGTAGCCGACTGGCAAACCGTGGGGTTTTGTCATGGCGTCATGAATACAGACAATATGTCTATTCTTGGACTAACCATAGATTATGGTCCCTACGGCTTTATGGACACGTTTCAGGTCAATCATGTCTGTAACCATAGTGATACGCACGGGCGCTATGCGTGGAATACACAAGCTTCTGTAGCGCACTGGAACTTATATCGTTTAGCCAGCGCCATGATGGGGCTGGATCTGGATGCTGATAGGCTCAAAGAGGTGCTGCACGGTTTCGAAGGGCATTTTCTGGCGCGTTATCACGCTAGAATGCAAGCTAAGCTTGGCTTGCTGAGCTGGCAGCAGGGCGATGCCGAGCTGGTAAATGAATGGTGGCGCGTTCTGCACTTTGGGCAGGCTGATTTCACCTTGGCGTTTCGTAGACTGGCTACGGCTCCAGAGCAGGAGGAGGAGTTTTTGCAACTGTTCCAGCAGCCTGATCAGGCCCATGAGTGGTTGCAGTCATACCGCCAGCGTCTAGCTCAGCAAACCTGTGAGGTAGACGTACGTCGTCAGCGCATGAATGCGGTGAATCCTATTTATGTGTTGCGTAATTATCTCGCCGAGCAGGCGATTCAGGCTGCACAAAATAATGATGCTTCTGAAATACAGATCCTGTTGGACTTATTGCGCGACCCGTATACTGAGCAGAGCGGTTTTGAGGAGTACGCCAAGGCGCCACCACAGTGGGCTAAAGGCTTGTCCTTAAGCTGTTCCTCATGATGCTGCTGGGCGAAGGCCCGGAACAATGCCATAATTCTGACTCCTTGTTTATTACATTTATAGATATATGTCCGGCAATACTCTAGGCAAACTGTTTTGTGTGACCAATTACGGTGAGTCACATGGGCCCGCAATCGGCGCGGTGGTGGACGGCTGTCCGCCCGGCCTGGAGCTCAGTGTGGAAGATATTCAATTCGAATTGGATCGTCGCCGCCCGGGTACATCCCGGCATGTCACTCAAAGACGTGAGCCTGATCAGGTTGAGATTTTGTCGGGGATTTATGAAGGTCGAACTACAGGTACACCGATCAGCTTATTAATTCGTAATACGGATGCGCGCAGCAAAGATTATGGTAATTTGCTGGATACCTTCCGACCAGGTCATGCGGATTACAGCTACTGGAAAAAATTTGAGCATCGTGACCCCCGTGGCGGTGGGCGTTCATCGGCTCGCTTGACGGCCCCTACAGTAGCAGCAGGTGCGATTGCAAAAAAGTGGCTGCATGAGCAATTTGGCGTGCAGATTCGGGGGTATATGAGCCAGTTAGGCCCCATTAAAATACCGTTTAAAACTTGGGCTAGTGTGCCTGAGAATCCTTTTTATGCAGCCGACCCAGATGTAGTGCCTGAACTAGAGGCCTATATGGATGCCTTACGCAAAGAAGGAGACTCTATCGGTGCTCGCATAGAGGTGGTGGCTGAGCAAGTGCCTGCTGGTCTGGGCGAGCCCCTGTACGATAGGCTGGATGCTGATATTGCGCATGCCATGATGGGCCTGAACGCAGTCAAAGGGGTGTCTATTGGGGCAGGCTTTGAGTGCATTACGCAAAAAGGCTCTGAGCATGGAGATGCTATTTATCCCGATGGCTTCGCATCGAATCATGCAGGGGGAATTTTAGGCGGTGTGTCTTCAGGGCAAAATTTAACCGTTTCTCTGGCCATTAAACCCACCTCAAGCATACGTATTATGCGGCCTTCTGTAACGCGTACCGGCGAGCCTATCGAAGTACAAACCCTGGGTCGGCACGACCCTTGCGTAGGCATTCGGGCTACGCCTATCGCTGAAGCCCTATTGGCTATTGTTGTAATGGATCATGTGCTGCGTCAACGTGCGCAGTGTGGGGTAGACAGATAAAGTAAAAGGTGAGCAGGATGGGACTATATACACGGGTACTAAAGTTGTTGGGTGCTGGCGCGATAGTCAGTGTGCTTGCTGCATGTGCCGCAGTCCAAACCACATCCGGTGGTGCAGTGGGTATTGAGCGCAAGCAATGGATGTCTGGCTTAGTGTCAGAGTCTGAGCTTAATTTGGCGGCGCAAAAAAACTATAGTCAGGTCTTGGGGCAGGCTAGGGCACAAGGAGCTCTGGATAAAGATGCGGCACAGACCCGTCGTGTGAAAACCATCGCTAATCGGCTCATCAATCAAGTCGGTGTATTTCGCCCTGATGCGCGTTCCTGGAACTGGGAAGTACACGTTATCGCTTCGGATGAGCTGAATGCGTGGTGTATGCCGGGTGGGAAAATAGCGGTGTACAGCGGCTTAATTAATCAGCTCAAACTCAATGATGCGGAGCTGGCCGCCATCATAGGTCATGAAATGGCACATGCTTTACGTGAGCATTCTCGTGAACAAGTGTCTCAGCAAATGGCAACCTCAGTGGGGCTGTCAGTGATTTCTGCTGTGCTAGGTCAGCCAGGTGTACAGGACCTGGGTGGTACCTTAAGTAATGTCATGTTTACCTTACCTAATAGCCGCCAGCATGAAACAGAAGCGGATCTGATTGGTGTCGAGCTAGCTGCCCGTGCCGGGTATGATCCGCGTGCAGCAGTCAGCCTCTGGCAAAAAATGGCTGCCCTGGAAAAAGGGCAGCAGCCTGAGTTTTTATCCACTCACCCCTCATCGGCCAGTCGTATTAACGATTTGCGTAATGTAACGGAACGGGTTATGCCACTTTACCAAGCCGCACCCAAACCGTAATCAGGCTGTGTGTCATCCCCAGGCCCCTTGATAAGGGGCTTTTTTGTTTCACCATGATCTTTTTAGCTACGCGCCAGACAGGTGCGTGAGGTCGGGCGAGATTCTGACGTCTTGATAAGTAATTGTTGGCCTGCCATAACAGGAAAATACCTCGCTTATATTTATGCTGGTAGTTTCAGTACTAGTATATCTAATGGTCTTGTTGCCCTGTGAAGCAATGGCATAATTAAAGGTATTCTGGGGCGTAGACTGCTAACCCTATTCTTTTTTCTGTGAGTTCAATCATGGCCAAAACCTTATATGACAAGCTGTTTGATGCTCATGTCGTGCATCAGGAAACCGACGGCACCTGTTTACTTTATATCGACCGACACTTGTTGCATGAGGTCACTAGCCCGCAGGCTTTTGAGGGGCTGGAAATGGCTGGGCGCAAGCCTTGGCGTATCAGTGCAAACTTGGCGGTGGCCGATCATAACGTACCAACGACCTCTCGCGCTGAAGGTATTAGTGATCCCATCTCACGTTTGCAGGTTGATACCTTGGATGCTAACTGCGAGAAATACGGTATTACTGAGTTTCGCATGAATGATGTGCGCCAGGGGATTGTGCATATTGTGGGGCCGGAGCAGGGGGCCACCTTACCAGGTATGACGGTAGTCTGTGGCGACTCGCATACCAGTACGCATGGTGCAGTAGGCGCGCTGGCATTTGGTATTGGTACATCCGAAGTGGAGCACGTACTGGCGACGCAAACACTCTTGATGAAAAAAGCCAAGAGCATGCTGGTACGGATTGAAGGCAAACTGCCTTTCGGGTGTACAGGCAAAGATTTGATTCTGTATGTGATTGGTCAGATTGGTACCGCAGGCGGAACCGGTTATGCGATTGAGTTTGCTGGTTCTGCCGTACGCGAGTTAAGCATGGAAGGCCGTATGACAGTATGTAATATGGCCATTGAGGCGGGCGCACGCTCGGGCATGGTCGCCGTTGACGATAAAACGATCAATTACATGCGTGGTCGTCCCTACTCACCCAAAGGTGTTTTGTGGGATCAGGCCGTGGCGTACTGGAAGACCTTGCATTCCGACGACGGTGCGCACTTTGACCGTGTGATCGAAATCGATGCCAGCCAGATTACGCCTCAGTTGACCTGGGGGACATCACCCGAGATGGTCTTGCCTATAGACAGCCGGGTACCTGATCCAGAGAAAGAGCGTGATGAGGTCAAGCGCAGCGGTATGGAGCGCGCCTTGCAATACATGGGGCTGGAGCCTAACACTCCCTTGGTAGACATTCGTATTGATCGTGTTTTTATCGGCTCCTGTACCAACGCCAGAATCGAGGACTTACGTGCCGCGGCCGTGGTGGCCAAAGGGCGTAAAGTAGCGAGCAATGTCAAGCAGGCTATGATTGTGCCCGGTTCGGGTTTGGTAAAGCTTCAGGCCGAAAAGGAAGGGCTGGATAAGATTTTCCTGGATGCAGGCTTTGAGTGGCGCGAGCCGGGATGTTCCATGTGTCTGGCCATGAATGCAGACCGTCTGGAACCCGGAGAGCGCTGTGCTTCTACGTCTAATCGCAACTTTGAAGGGCGTCAGGGCATGGGCGGACGCACGCATTTAGTGAGTCCTGCTATGGCTGCGGCAGCTGCGATAGCTGGTCATTTTGTTGATGTACGTCGTTTTAACTAAGGAGGGCAGTATGCAAGCTTTTACTACACATCAGGGCTTGGTGGCCCCCTTGGATCGCGAAAACGTAGACACCGATCTGATTATCCCTAAGCAGTTTTTGAAGTCCATTAAACGAACTGGCTTTGGTCCTAACTTGTTTGATGAGTTGCGTTATCTGGACCACGGTGAGCCTGGTATGGATAACAGCAAACGCCCCTTGAATCCGGATTTCGTGTTGAATCAGGCACGTTATCAGGGGGCTTCCATTTTGCTGGCGCGTAAAAACTTTGGTTGTGGCTCCAGCCGTGAGCATGCTCCGTGGGCTTTGGTGCAGTATGGTTTTCGTGCCATTATCGCGCCTTCCTATGCAGATATTTTCTTTAATAACAGCTTCAAAAATGGCTTGTTACCCATTGTGTTAAACGAGCTTGATGTAGCTCGTTTGTTTGATGAGGTCAAAGCCTTCCCGTCGTATCAGTTGCGTATTGATTTGGCTGAGCAAAAAGTGATTACCCCGGAAGGGCGCGAATTGAGCTTTGATATTGAGCCTTTCCGTAAGCACTGCTTATATAACGGTTTGGACGATATTGGTCTGACTTTGCAAAAGTCCGAGCTCATCCGTAATTTTGAAGCAGAGCGTTTGGCGCGCCACCCCTGGTTAGTGGGCGAGCCTCAGGCCTAATCGTATTTTTCACGAGTATCTAACATGACATATAAAATCGCAGTATTGCCAGGTGATGGCATTGGTCAGGAAATTACCGAGCAGGCTCAGCGCGTCTTATCGGCCTTGGGTCTGTCGCTGGACATGCAGTCCGCACCGGTAGGTGGTGCTGCTTACGACGCGCATGGTCATCCTTTGCCTGCGGATACCCTGAAATTGGCGCAAGAGTCGCATGCAGTACTCTTTGGTGCTGTTGGCGACTGGAAATACGACTCCCTAGAGCGTCACTTGCGTCCTGAACAAGCTATTTTAGGCTTGCGTAAGGCCATGGGCTTGTTCGCAAACCTGCGCCCCGCCATTCTGTATCCCCAGCTTGCCAATGCGTCCACGCTTAAGCCCGAAGTCGTCTCGGGTCTGGATATTCTTATTGTGCGTGAGTTGACCGGTGATATCTATTTTGGTCAGCCTCGTGGTGTGCGCCAAATTGAAGAAGGGCCATTTGCTGGAGAACAGCAAGGTTTTGATACCATGCATTATGCGGCCAGTGAAGTGCGCCGTATTGCACATGTGGCCTTCCAAGCTGCACAAAAGCGCCAAAAACGCTTGTGCAGTGTGGATAAGGCGAACGTGCTGGAAACCTCACAGTTTTGGCGAGATATTGTCATTGACGTGGCAAGTGAGTATCCTGATGTAGCATTAACGCATATGTATGTGGATAATGCTGCTATGCAATTAGTGCGCGCACCCAAAGAATTTGATGTAATAGTTACGGGTAACTTATTCGGCGATATTCTGTCTGATGAGGCCGCCATGTTGACTGGTTCTATTGGTATGCTGCCGTCGGCCTCATTGAATGCGTCCAAGCAAGGTTTGTATGAACCTAGTCATGGCTCGGCGCCTGACATTGCTGGTCAGAATAAGGCGAATCCTTTAGCGACTATTTTGTCAGCAGCCATGCTCTTGCGTTACTCTTTGAATGAAGAGGCTCAAGCGGTACGGATTGAGAAAGCAGTGGCTCAAGTACTGGAGCAAGGATTGCGTACGGGTGACATCTATGAGGCTGGCACCACCTTGGTGGGCACGCAAGAAATGGGTGATGCGGTATTAAAAGCCTTGGCATAATTTTTTTATATTTTGTAATTATCAGGTAGGACAAACATGACTCAAGCGGTAGGTTTGGTTGGCTGGCGCGGCATGGTGGGCTCAGTGCTCATGCAACGTATGCGCGAAGAAGGTGATTTCTCACTTTTTCAGCCGGTGTTTTTTTCGACCAGCAATGCGGGCGGCGCTGCTCCTGAGTGGGCAGACGGCGCAGGTGCTTTGCAGGATGCTCATGATATTGACGCGCTGAAAAAGTTGCCGATTATTGTGACAGCACAGGGCGGAGATTACACTTCCCAGGTCTACCCCAAGCTGCGTGAAGCGGGTTGGGATGGCATCTGGATTGATGCCGCCAGCACCTTGCGCATGCACGAGGACTCGGTCATTGCCCTGGATCCGGTTAACCGCAATGTGATTGATGCTGCACTGGCAAAAGGCGGCAAACAGTTCATTGGTGGTAACTGTACTGTAAGTTGCATGCTGATAGGTTTGGGTGGTTTGTTCAAGCAGGATCTGGTTCAGTGGATGACCAGCATGACCTATCAGGCGGCATCCGGTGGTGGTGCCCAACACATGCGCGAGCTCCTCACTCAGTTCGGCTTGCTAAATCAGTCAGTAGGAAGTTTGCTGGCTGACCCAGCCTCCGCTATTTTGGATATTGATCGCGGCGTACTGGCTGCACAACAAGATCCTAGCTTGCCTCAGCAGCATTTTGGCGTACCTTTGGGTGGCAACCTGATTCCTTGGATTGATTCTGATCTGGGTAACGGCATGTCTCGCGAAGAGTGGAAGGGTGGGGCTGAAACCAATAAAATATTGGGTCGCAGCAGCACGGATCCACAAATACCTATTGATGGTTTGTGCGTGCGTATTGGTGCGATGCGCAGCCACAGTCAGGCCTTGACGATTAAGCTTCGCCAGGATCTGCCCTTGGACGAAATTCAAGACATTATTGCTCAAGGCTCTGAGTGGGCAAAAGTTGTGCCAAACGAGCGTGAAGCCACCATGCAGCAGCTCACTCCCGTGGCGGTTACCGGCACTATGGATATACCCGTGGGGCGTATTCGTAAGCTTGCTATGGGGCCGGAATATATCAGCGCGTTCACCGTGGGTGATCAGTTACTGTGGGGAGCCGCTGAGCCTTTACGACGCATGTTGCGTATTGTTCTGGGTGAGCTCTAATTATGTTTAAACCGAACCGCAGTCAGCCTTTCAGACTTTCTTTATTGCTGTCGGGCCTGCTGCTGTTCGGTGCAGGTCTGCCTGCAAAAGCTCTAGAGCTAGGTCACAGCCGTTTAGAATCAGCAACTGGTCAGCCTTTGCGTATTTCTATACCTGTGCGCCAGATCAGTCAGGCAGAGAGTGATAGTTTGCGTGTATCCCTAGCGCCTCAGTCAGACTGGGAGCAGCTTGGTGTGCAGCCCCCTTTGGCACTGAGTGCTTTGAGGCTGGTGCTGCAGCGCGATAAATCGAGTTTGGTCACCGGCATACAGATACAAAGTGATCAGGTCTTTTCTGCGCCTTTTGCAGACCTGCTGTTTGATACCACTACGGCTCAAGGTCAGGAGCGTCGTTATATCAGCGTCTTGCAGTCCAAAGGTCTGGATGTTAAGGCGACAGCCTCGCTTAATCCTGTAGCCAGAGCATCCCAGCAAGGCTCTGCCACACACTCACCGGACCAACTTGTACGGGTGCGTGCGGGAGACTCGCTCTGGGCCTTAGCGCGTGGACGTGTGCCAAGTGGTGTCACCATGTATCAGTGGCTACAGGCGGTACATCAGGCCAATTCTGATGCATTTATCAATGGTAATATGCACCGCTTGAAACAGGGTGTGGAGCTACGCATCCCCGCGGCTTCCGATATGCGTGCTTTAGATGCGCTGGCAGCGCAGCAGTATTTTCTGTCTCAGGGTGCGCCCACTGCGGCGGCACCAGCAAGCGCTCATACCAGTAGCGGCGTTACGCAAGCCGAACAAGCCTTGGTTCCATCCGATGTGGCAGGGAAAAATCGTCTCCAGCTCAGTCAAAGCTCAGAAGATAACGAACACAATAAGCGCACACAGATACAACATGATTTGCGAGATACGGGTGAGCGTATTTCACAATTAGAAGAAAGTGTGCATAATCTTAACCTTGCTTTGCAAGGGCAAGGAAAAGCAGCAACAGATTTGCTGCTTGAAGGCGCAGAAATACTGGGAATCCCAACCGATGGCGATTCACCTCTGGCTGTGCTGAAAGCAGCCGGCACATCGGCGCTGGAGGCTCAGCATGATCAGGCCAGCGTTTCTGCCTTACAGGCGGACGTGGTGCAAGCACCTAGCAGTAGTCAGCCCGAGCCTACGCAGGCTAACCATTCTGATAAAACAAAGGCTGTATCTAAGGTGTCCTGGATTCAAGAAAATATGCTTGCCGTGATGGGCGTGGTGCTGGCATTTATTGTGTTGATTATCGCGTGGGTATTACGCCGTGCGAACTCTGCTAGTCGTGAGCTGGATGATGCGCCCGCTCCCGTTTCCGAAGCCATGGTGCGGGAAAAGCTTGAGCAGATTAACCTCGATCTGGATCAGCCGCCCTCTGATGAACCTTCACCCCGCGTTTAATGATGCAACGCGTGGCCTTAGGTCTGAGCTATGATGGCGGGCCCTGGCGCGGCTGGCAAAGTCAGCCTTGCGGAAACACTGTACAAAATAAGCTCGAGTTAGCACTAAAACAGTTTACGGCTGCTCCGGTTGCCACGATCTGTGCCGGACGCACTGATACGGGTGTGCATGCGCTGTCTCAAGTTGTGCACCTAGATACACCGGCGCAGCGTAGTACAGAGTCTTGGGTGCGAGGGCTTAATGCTTTGTTGCCACACAGCATTGCGGTGCAATGGGCGCAAGTAGTGCCAGAGGATTTTCATGCCCGTTTTTCGGCTCGTATGCGCCACTATATTTATGTGGTACGTTGCGCCCGTGTGCGTAGCCCTTTATTACATGCCCGGGTAGGGTGGGTGTTCCGCCCCTTGGAGTTAGCGCCCATGCAGCGTGCCGCCCAAGCCTTACTGGGCGAGCATGATTTCAGTGCGTTCCGTGCGTCGGAGTGTCAAGCGGCCAGCCCTGTACGAACCTTGCATCGTTTGGACATACAGCAGCACGGTGATTATTTTGTTTTTCACTTTAGTGCTAATGCTTTCTTACATCACATGATACGCAATCTGATGGGAAGTCTGCTGTATATCGGGCAGGGACGCCAGCCGGTTGACTGGATGGGAGATATTCTGGCTCAGGCGGACAGGCGTTTGGCGGCCCCTACTTTTGATGCGGCAGGGCTATATCTGGCAAGTGTGGATTACGACCCCGTGTTCGGGCTGCCTGATTTCTCAGCGCTTGAATTATTGGAACATTTGTGCGGACAAAAGTTTGTTTAAGGCGGGGTAAATCCGTGCTTACGAGTATGACGCTGACGTCCTGCATCGTATAGAATGTGGTTCCACATTAGTAACAAAGTCATAGAGTCCGCGGACTCACAGATAGATAGACTCAAAAAGTCATCTGATCTGGTGGTTTTATACAGAGCAAAGGCCATGTATATATTATTGAAACTATCGCGATTCATCGATCGCTTGAATACCTTGGTGGGTAAATCAGTTACCTGGCTCACTTTGCTGGTTGTGCTGGTAAGCGCCATTAATGCCATAGTCCGTAAAAGCTTCAGCGTCAGTTCGAATGCGTGGCTAGAGCTACAGTGGTATTTATTTGGTGCTATTTTTTTGCTGGCGGCAGGCTATACTTTTTTAGTCAATGAGCACGTTCGTGTTGATGTGCTGGCAGAGCGCTTTCCGGTCAAAGTGCAGTTATGGATTGAGATGCTTGGCGTCTTGCTGTTCTTATTGCCCGCTAGCCTGCTTATATTTTGGCTGTCTCTACCGTATTTCTGGCAGTCATACGAACTGCAGGAGCTTTCTTCCAATACCGGTGGCCTGATACGTTGGCCAGTCAAGTTACTCATTCCATTAGGGTTTTTTCTGCTTTCGCTAGCCGGAGTGTCGCACTTGATCAAGTGTGCTGCTTTCTTGCTGGGTAAAGGGCCTAATCCTATGCAAGGGCGTAGCCGTCAAGAAGTTGAAGAAAAAATGGCAGAGGAAATTGCGCAGTTCGCACAGGTTAATGCCCATCAGACAGTGTCTACCGAGCAGAAAGGCAGCTAAGAATGGAATTTTTACAAGATAACCTTGCTCCGGTCATGTTTTTTAACTTGATCGTGTTTTTGATCTTGGGTTTTCCGGTTGCCTTTACCTTGGCGGCAGTAGGCATTTTATATGGACTAGTGGCGATCGAGCTGGGCATGATGCAGCCCGCTTTGTTTCAGGCCTTACCGCAACGCGTGTTTGGGATCGTTGAAAACGATACCTTGCTAGCCGTGCCTTTCTTTACTTTGATGGGTTTAATTCTGGAACGCTCGGGCATGGCAGAAGATCTGCTGGACACCATAGGTCAGCTTTTTGGCCCCTTGCGTGGTGGCTTGGCGATTGCCGTGGTGTTGGTCGGTGCCATGCTGGCAGCGACGACTGGGGTGGTCTCTGCTTCTGTGATTTCCATGGGCTTGATCTCGCTACCCATTATGTTGAGGTACGGGTATGACAGGCGTTTGGCCAGCGGGGTCATTGCAGCCTCTGGCACACTTTCACAGATTATTCCTCCCTCTATCGTATTAATTATTCTGGCTGATCAATTGGGACGCTCGATTGGGGATATGTACCGTGGAGCCATGTTGCCGGGATTGTTGCTTACAAGTATTTACATACTGTACATAGTTGTAGTGTCATTTATTAAGCCTAACTCGGCTCCAGCTTTGCCTCCAGAGGCTAGGGTGTACGTAGAGCCAAATGGTAGACGAGGCTTACGCTCCTTATTGGTGCTCACTGTTCTGGCCTCAGCGGTGGCGTATTTTGGCTCTGCCCATTATTTTTCTACCCATCCTAACGTGCCTGTGGATGAGCATGTTGTGGTGCTAATGTTGTTATGGGGCTTAACCGCTTGGCTAATTGCCGGTATCAACAAGCTGTGCCGTTTGAGTCTGTTGTCGCGTATCGCCGAACGGGTGGTGTTTGTGATGATTCCGCCTTTGTTCCTGATCTTTCTGGTGCTGGGTACGATATTTATTGGTTTGGCCACACCAACTGAAGGCGGAGCTATGGGCGCCGTAGGAGCTATTCTGATGGCCGTAGCACGTGGTAGGCTTAATTTGACGCTGCTCCGTCAGGCTATGGAATCCACGACGCGCTTATCGTGTTTCGTGGTGTTCATTTTAGTGGGCTCAACCGTGTTTAGCCTGAGCTTCCGTGGCATTAATGGCGACTTATGGGTGGAGAGCCTCTTGCTCGACTTACCCGGTGGGGAATGGGGCTTTTTAATTGTCGTTAGCATTTTGACCTTTTTGCTGGCTTTTTTTCTGGACTTTTTTGAGCTTGCTTTTATTATTGTGCCCTTACTAGGTCCTATTGCCGATAAAATGGGGATAGATTTAATTTGGTTCGGTGTTCTGTTGGCGGTGAACATGCAAACCTCGTTTATGCATCCTCCGTTTGGTTTTGCGCTCTTTTTCCTGCGTTCTGTGGCGCCTAAAGAGGACTACACCGATCATATTACTGGGCAGCATATACGTAAAGTTTCAACCGGAGATATTTACTGGGGTTCAGTGCCTTTTATTGTGATTCAATTGTTTATGGTCGCGTTGGTCATGGTGTATCCCGGCATGGTGACGCACTATAAGCACGGTGCCCAGGTGATGGATGAGTCAGAGGTACAATTTGGTTCAGACAGTACCTATGGTGATGATACCTTCGGTGACCTGGACGCAGGCGCCGCCTTTCAGTAGCAGGCGGGCTTAAGGTTTCACAGGCGGCTGTTGAGCCGCCTTTTTTTATGTGCTTAATCAGGAGGCTAGATTGCGCACTAGAGTTAAGTTATGTGGGTTTACACGCCCGGAAGATATCCACTCTGCGGTGCAGGCAGGCGCTGATGCCCTGGGTTTGGTGTTTTACCCCAAGAGTCGCCGCTACGTGACCTTAGATCAGGCCAAAGCGCTGCGCGCGCACATCCCGGCTTTTGTCAGCACTGTATGCTTGTTTGTGAATGCTGATCCCGAGCAGGTACGGCAGACCGAGCAGGCCATAAAGCCTGAGCTACTACAGTTCCATGGTGATGAGGATGCAGCGTATTGCGCGGCCTTTGCAACGCCTTATATAAAAGCCCTGCGTGTTGGCGCACCGGGTTTAGAGTCAGGGCAGCAATTACTGCAGACGGCTCTGGCTTTTCCCGATGCTAAGGCAATTTTGCTGGATGCTTATACCCCCGCTTATGGCGGCAGTGGCAGCGCCTTTGATCCTGCCTTGTTAGACAGTTTGCTCGCGGCACAGCGGGCAGAGCAGGCCTTGTTACCACCCTTGGTTCTGGCAGGAGGCATGCGCGTGAATAATGTGGCCGAACGTATTCGTTTATGGCGACCGTTTGCGGTCGATGTCAGCAGCGGGGTGGAAACGAGTCCAGGCATAAAAAGTACAGCCTTGATGCACGATTTTGTACAGGCTGCGCAGCAGGTGGACGCCGTATGAATAGTGTGCAGATAGGGCCGTTTATGTTTGCCGCTGGCTTGTTTATCGTTCTAGTCAGTTTTATCACAGCCATGCTGGTGGCCATAGTGCTTGATAAACGGCGTAAAACACGTGCTGAAAATGCGCTGTTTTGGGGTGCTTGCTGGGCCGTGGTGGCTGGACGTCTGGCTTATGTAGTGCAACATTGGGCTGCATTTGTGGACCAGCCTATGGCGATTATTGATGTGCGAGACGGCAATCTAAATGTCGTGCTAGGCCTGTGCGCAGCGTTTTTGTATTGGGGCTGGCGTAGTTGGCGCGAACGTGCTGTGGCCATGCCCTTGCTCTATTCAGTTGGAGCAGGCGCCTTGCTGGGGCTAGTGCTCAATCTGACTTTACAGCCTGGCCAGGGCTTGAAAGGGCAGTCCTTAGCCCATTTGTCCTTAGAGCCCTTGGAGCCTGCTAATCAAGCCATAACGCTGCGTGAGTTTGAGGGCAAACCTATAGTGCTGAACTTATGGGCGAGCTGGTGTGGTCCGTGCCGTCGTGAAATGCCTGCGTTTCAGCAAGCTCAACAAGAGCATCCTGAGGTGCATTTTGTTTTCTTGAATCAGGGTGAGCGCCCTGAGCAAGCCATGTCGTTTTTGCAGGCAGAGGGCTTAGCCTTAGAGCATGTCTATGCAGATGCCCAGCAACAAGGCTTGAAGGCCAGCCAAAGTGCGGGTTTACCTACCACTTTATTTTTGGATGCACAGGGCAGGGTGCTGAGCGTACGCGCGGGTGAGTTGAGCCTGCCCGCTTTACGTGCTGTGTTAAAGGATCTTCAGCCTTAAATTCAAGAACCTATGCAGCATAAATCAATCAGCCTGCGCGGTGCGCAGGCTGATTGGTGCAGGCAAGCACTACTTGGAGTAAGGCCTAGCCTTATGCTTGCTGTAAGGTGGCTTTTTCGGCCTCGGTCAATTGCAAGGCGTAGCGGTTTGCTATAAAAGCGCAGGCCATTAACTGTATTTGATGGAAAATCATAATGGGCAGCAGGGCAGGTCCTATGGCTGTGGCACTAAATAATACTTGTGCCATGGGTACACCGGTGGCCAGACTTTTTTTGGAGCCACAAAAGACAATCGCAATTTCGTCTTCACGGTTAAAGTGAAAGCGGCGAGCCAGCCAAGTGGTTAAATATAAAACAATGGCAAGCATGATGCAGCACACTACGGTCAGGATAATCAGCGCTTTAGGGGGCACAGCATTCCATAATCCGCCAATGACAGACTCACTGAAGGCCGTATAGACCACCAACAAGATCGAGCTTTGGTCTACATTCTTGAGCCAGGAGCGGTTACGATCAATCCAGCGACCAATCAATGGGCGCATTAAGTGTCCCACGACAAAGGGGAGCAGTAATTGCAAGCTAATTTTCTTGACCGCTTGCATGGTGTCGCTGGCATCACTGGCATCCGCATCTAATAGCAGCTTAAGCAGTACAGGTGTTAGGACAATTCCAATTAGGCTAGAGGCCGACGCGCTGCAGACTGCGGCAGGAATATTGCCGCGAGCGATGGAGGTAAAGGCAATGGCTGACTGTACGGTTCCAGGCAAAGCGCATAGATATAAAACACCAATAAACAGCGGCATGCCGAGTAAGGGCAGCAAGAGCGGTTTGGAAATCAAGCCCAAAATAGGGAACATGATAAAGGTGCAGGCAAATACCAGTATGTGTAGGCGCCAATGGGTAGCGCCGGCAATAATGGCTTCGCGCGACAGTTTAGCGCCATGTAGGAAAAACAATAGAGCAATAGCCAGATCGGTGATCCAGCCAAAAATAACAGCCCCTTCGCCGTATGCCGGTACAAGGGTGGCTGCTAGAACGATCGCTATAAGGATTAGCGTAAAGTTATCAAAAACCAGCCTGAATTTAGACCACATGAAAAACTCGCGTTGCAATAAATGAGGTATCACTGTACTGTAAATATCATTGATGGTTTATCGCTAATAAGTTATGGATTGTCGAAAAACGGACAGTTTGCGTTTTCGTGATGCCGTACCCGAAGCCTTGGGACAGCTACGTCATTTGCCTAGACCTGTATATGGGCAGGAACGGGCATTGCCTAACCAAGCGATTGCACGCCCCCATAAGCATCCTTGGATACAGTTTTCCTATGCCCTGCAGGGTGTTATTGAGGTACGCACCCGGGCGGGTCGCTTTATGGCACCACCACAACAGGCTGTATGGGTACCTGCCACCCTTGAACACGGGGTGCGGTGTTCGCCAGATGCCCAAATACGCAGCTTATACATCGATCCCGCAGCGCTGGAAAATGTGCCTGATGAATGTAAAGTGGTGGCGGTTAATTCTTTATTGCGTGAATTGATACGTAGTTTCAGTGCTTTACCCGTACTGTACCCCGAGCAAGGACCCGAGAGTCGTCTGGTGGCTGTGTTGTTAGATCAACTTGCTGCAGCACCGGATAGTGGTTTAATTTTGCCTTGGCCGCGTGAGGCGCGTTTGCAGGCATTGTGTGCCAGTTTACAGAGTGATCCCGGTGCACAGACCCGTTTAGCCGATTTTGCAGTACGTTATCAAACTTCTGAGAAAACACTAACGCGCTTATTTAAACAAGAAACCGGCTTAAGTTTCAGGGCCTGGCGTCAGCGCTTGCGTATCATGAGTGCCTTACCCTTATTAGAACGTCAGGAAAGGGTAACGGATGTGGCATTGGCCTGCGGCTACGACAGTATGTCAGCGTTTGTTGTGGCCTTTAAAGACTTGATGGGGGTAACGCCTGGTGAGTTTTTGCGTTCCTCAGTGAGCACAGGGCTGTAAAGCCTGATAAATCGCTCTAGCAAAGTGCGTGCCTCAGGCGTGGCTTGCAGGCCATCTAGCAGGTCTTGCACTACATAGCCTTCTTGGGCGAGTTGCTCGGCGCGTCCGTGTATGCATGCAGCCAGCAAGGGAGTCGTAAATTCTGGATGAAACTGCACCGAGTAAAAACCGGCGCGGTAGCTGAGCATTTGATGCGTATCGTGCGAGCTACGCAGTAGTATCCTGGCTTGAGGGGGCGGTTGCAGCACCGTTTGCTGGTGAGTGAGAAAAGTATAGAAACGGGTAGGTAGGCCTTTTAGAAGTGCTTGCTCATGCTCGTTCAGGCTCAAGGGCACTTGCCACACAGGAAGGCAGCCCAGTTCGCGGCCCTTGGGGTGGTAGTGGACGAGGCCGCCTAAGGCATAGGCCATTAACTGGTGCCCATAGCACACGCCGAGTAGCGGAGCTTCGCTTGCATAGCGCAGGCGAATCCAGCTTGCCAGTGCCTCGCTCCAGTCCGCCTTGTCTGTCACCATGGCCCAGGAACCACTAATAATAACGGGGTGTGGGTCATCGGCGGCCGGTAGGGGGTCACCAGCGTGTGGACGTATGACCTGTATAGGGCTGTTTACTTGGCTTAGTGCTTGTGTAAACCAGTCTGCCTGACTGCCAAAACGCGATTTCAGGGCAAGGGGTGGGTCTTCTGCCTGGATAACGTAGACTAAAGGTGTAGATGGTTTCATGGCTTAAAAAATTGCACGCAGAGCATGCCTAAGGCTAGCATGAGTAGGGAGCCGCATACATGCAAGCTAATACCTAGCAGAGCCCACACGTAGCGTTGAGCCTGTATAAGATGCATAATTTCTGCAGAAAAGGTGGAGAATGTGGTCAGTCCGCCTAAAAAGCCTGTAAACAAGAGCAGTCGCCATCCCTCGTGGACGTGTTGGAGCAGTCCGAAAGCCGCCAACCCTAGCCCCATGAGGAAAGCTCCAATGTAGTTCGCTACTAAGGTGCCGGGGGGCAGGGGTGGGTATAAGGCATTCAGTGCTAGGCTCAGTAGCCAGCGACTGACTGCGCCGCTGGCTCCGCCCAGAGCGACTAGCAAGATCGATTGATAAATAGGCATGATGTCGGTGCGGCACACATTAGGATGAATTTATTCTAACAAAGCTCTTTTGATTTCGTCAGTTCTGTCACCAAACTGACTTGTCAATTTGAAAACTACGGTTTAATTTATGATTCAGCGCAAAGGGGAGGTGCTGAAATTAACATACAGTAATAATGGATACTAGCAAGCAAGGAGACATGCATGAGCGGTATATACGATCAAGATCTGCCCAAAACAGAGGCCAACTACGCGCCCCTTTCACCCCTGAGCTTCATTGAGCGCGCGGCCCATATATATCCGCAGCGTCTTGCCGTGGTGCATGGTCCGGCTGATACGGACATACGTTACACCTGGAGTGAGCTGTATTCACGTTGCCGGCAATTGGCCAGTGCCTTGTCGCTACAAGGTATTGCTAAGGGTGATACAGTGGCTGTGATGTTGCCCAACACACCTGCCATGGTGGAGGTTCACTTTGCCGTGCCCATGACAGGTGCGGTACTTAATACGCTTAACACCCGCCTTGATGCCGTCACGCTGGCCTATATGTTGGATCATGGTGAAGCCAAGGCAGTGCTAGTAGATAGCGAATTTGCTGCGGTCATGCAAGAGGCCTTAGCGCTACGTGAGTCTACACACCCTATTGTGGTGATTGATGTGATTGATCCCCTGTTCAAGGGGGAGAGTCATTTGATTGGGCATCAGACCTATAACGAGTTTCTGAGCAGTGGCGATGCGGGTTACGTGTGGAGCTTGCCTGAGGATGAGTGGGATGCTATTGCCCTGAATTACACCAGTGGTACCACAGGCAAGCCCAAGGGGGTGGTGTATCACCACCGCGGCGCCGCCATGGCCGCGATTTCCAATATTTTAGAGTGGGATATGCCCAAGCACGCCGTGTATATGTGGACCTTGCCCATGTTTCACTGCAATGGCTGGACCTTTCCTTGGGCGATAGCAGCCCGTGCCGGCGTGAATGTGTGTTTACGTCGTGTGGATGCTGCTAGCATGATTGATGCCATTGTGGATCATGGGGTTACGCATTATTGTGGTGCTCCCATAGTGCACTCCACCTTAGTTAATGCACCCGAAGAATTACGTCAGCGCTTACCCAGTGGTGTGAATGCCATGGTGGCGGGGGCAGCACCGCCTGCCACCATGATAGAAGGTATGGAACGCTTAGGTTTTAACTTAACGCATGTGTACGGATTAACCGAAACCTATGGGCCTGCTGCCGTATGTGCTCTTCAGGACGATTGGTCCGAGCTGTCCTTAGAGCAGCGCGCCCAGAAAAACTCGCGTCAAGGTGTCGCTTATCATTTGCAGCGTGCGGTGACGGTACTGGATACGAGCAGCATGCGCCCGGTGGCATCCGATGGTAACAGCATGGGCGAGATTATGTTCCGTGGCAATATTGTCATGAAAGGCTATCTGAAAAATCCGGAGGAAACCGCAAAAGCTCTGCAAGGTGGCTGGTTTCACAGTGGTGATCTGGCGGTTATGGAGCCTGATAGTTATGTGCGCATCAAAGATCGTAGCAAAGATATTATTATTTCAGGCGGGGAAAATATATCCTCGATTGAGCTTGAGGATGTCTTGTATCGGCACCCGGCTGTCATGGCGGTTGCTGTTGTGGCGGTAAACGATGAGCGTTGGGGGGAAACGCCGTTTGCTTTTATTGAACTCAAGCCTGATACTCAGGTCAGTGAGGCCGAGCTCATACAGCATTGCCGGCAATTTTTAGCAGGTTTTAAAGTGCCTAAGCACTACGCGTTTATTGAGCTACCTAAAACATCCACTGGTAAAATACAAAAGTTTGCTTTGCGTCAACAGGCGCAAGCACAGGTATCTGCTGTATAAACAGCGCAATGTTGAACGGGCCGCTTCGACGTAATGAAGCGGCTTTTTTGTCAGGATAAACACTATGCCTTCGTTTGATGTGGTTTCGGAAGTTAATGCGCACGAACTGCGCAATGCGGTGGATCAAGCAAGCCGCGAGCTGTCCACACGTTTCGATTTTAAGGGTACTAATGCCCAGTTTGAGCTGGATGGGTTCGTGATTCAGCAATCGGCACCCAGCGTTTTTCAGCTCGAGCAAATGATGCAGATTTTACGTGCACGTTTATCGGCGCGTAATATTGATGTGCGCTGTTTGGAGGCCGATAAGCCATTGGAAAATGTGGCTGGAGCACGTCAAAAAGTGACAGTGAAGCAAGGTTTGGATCAGCCCACAGCTAAAAAGCTGGTCGCTGCAATTAAAGCGGCCAAGCTAAAGGTTGAAGCTCAGATTCAAGGTGACAAGCTACGCATCACAGGTAAAAAGCGTGACGATTTGCAGGCTGCCATTGCACTGCTTAAGCAAACCGACGTCGATTTACCTTTGCAGTACGACAATTTTCGCGATTAATCTGTTTGACGAGGTCTGCCTTTGTGCAGGCAGACCCTAAGTGTTATGAGTATTACCATTAGCTTGTTGCAAGATGCTGACCTGGATCAGCTCATGTTTGTGCAAAGCCAGACCTACAGTAGTGACTTATTTGAGGCACGCAGCTTTTACACAAATCGCTTAGCCTTGTCGCCGCATAGCTGCTGGAAAGTCAGTGACTCAGCGGGGCTTATGCAGGGCTACCTCATCTCGTACCCTTGGCAAGGTTCAGCGCCTCCTGCCTTGGGTCAAGCCCTGAATAACTTGCCGGCCCAGCCGGATCAGTGGTTTATACACGACTGTGCCTTGTTGCCTGCTGCGCGCGGTAAAGGCTGGTCCAGTTTGTTATTGCAGCAAGGCTTACAGTTTGCGCGTAGTCAGCGTTTAAGGTGGTCCAGCTTAGTGTCTTTAGGTAAAGCGCGTGAGTACTGGCAAGCACAAGGCTATACGACGGTTCAGTTAGGACCCGAGCAGACTGAGCAGTTGCAGGCTTATGGGCCAGAGTCGTGCATGATGCGTAAGCCTTTATCGGCGTGATTAGGGGCGCAGTCTATAGCCTGTTCTAAAAATAGTGTGCACTATCCCTAAGCACAGCAGCAGGAAAAGGGCTGTCATTCCTAGGCTTAGCCACACGGATACATCAGCGTGGCTAAAAAAACTCCAGCGAAAGCCACTGACCAAATACAGCACCGGATTGACTAGGCTAACTTTTTGCCAAAATGCCGGCAGCATGTCAATAGAGTAGAAGCTACCGCCTAAAAAAGTTAATGGGGTAATGATAAGCATGGGAACAAACTGCAGCTTTTCAAAGTTGTCTGCCCAAATGCCAATAATGAAACCCAGTAAGCTAAAGGTAAATGCAGTTAGTACTAGAAAAGTCAGCATCCATATAGGATGTTCAATGTGGAAGGGCACAAAAAACTGGGCCGTCAATAAAATGATAGCGGCCAAGATAAGTGATTTGGTCGCCGCAGCCCCTACAAAGGCTAAAGTTATTTCTAAGGGCGATACGGGCGCCGACAATATTTCATAAATATTGCGGGTGAAACGCGGGAAATAAATACCAAAGGCAGCGTTCGAGACGCTGTGCGTGAGTACCGATAGCATGGTCAAGCCAGGCACAATAAAGGCCCCGTAGGGTATGCCTTCAATTTCATTAATGCGATTGCCTATGGCGGCCCCGAAAACAATGAAATAGAGCGCTGTAGAAATAACAGGTGCCACAATACTTTGCAGCAGAGTGCGACGAGTGCGCGCCATTTCATAGCGATAGATGGCGTTTAACGCGTTCCAATTCATGCTTGCTCACCAGTAAGTTCAACAAAAATATCTTCTAAAGAGCGTTGTCGGGTTTGAATGTCGGCAATCTCGAGTTGTGCAGCATGCACGGCCTGTAGCGGTTGATCTAAGCCTAGCGAATTATCTTGGAATTGGTAGTGCAGTTCGGGGCGAGTGGGGTCTTGGCTGGGCTTGAGTTGCCATCCATGAGCTTGTAAGTTAGTAGGTAATACGGCAAGTGATTGCGCTAAGGTAAGCACTAAGGTTTTTCCACCCAAGCGTTGCATTAAGGCTTGTTTGGTCTCGACGAGCTGTAATTGACCGCGATTAATAATACCAATGCGATCTGCCATTTCCTCGGCTTCTTCAATGTAGTGGGTCGTTAAGATAATAGTGACCCCTTGGCTGCGTAGCTTATGCACTAAGGCCCACATGCCTTGCCGTAAGGTGACATCAACCCCTGCCGTAGGTTCGTCCAGAAATAGAATTTCAGGCTCATGAGATAGGGCTTTAGCAATGAGCACACGTCGTTTCATGCCCCCTGATAAGGCAATCAAAGGCTGGTCTTTTTTGTCCCACAAAGACAGGTCTTTTAAAATGCTTTCGATCAGCTCAGGGTTGGCCGCTTTTCCAAATAGCCCACGGCTAAAATTCACGCTATTCCAGACGGTTTCGAACGAGTCTGAACTGAGTTCTTGTGGCACTAAGCCAATTTTGCTGCGTGCTTGGCGGTACTGTTTGACAATGTCGTGACCGTCAATGCTTACGCTACCAGAGCTGGGATTCACTAAACCACAAATAATACTAATAAGGGTGGTTTTGCCAGCGCCGTTAGGCCCTAGTAAAGCAAAAATCTCGCCTCGCTGTATATGTAAATTAATGGGCTGTAAGGCTTGAAAACCCGAGGCGTAGGTTTTGCTGAGCTGCTGTATCTGAATAATACTATTTAAAGCGTCAGGCATAGAGAAGTCTAAAACTTTTGTGGATGTGCAGGGGGAGTAGGCGTTACACTGCATTGCAGTATGGCAGCCTTATGATCGCATGAAACACCAGCCAATATGAACTATTCCCATAATACCTTAACGCTCAGTGACGACGAGCGCACTATGTGCTTAGCATTAGAGCAGGCGCAACGGGCTTATGCTATAGGCGAGGTGCCTGTAGGGGCGGTCATTGTGGATCCACAAGGCAAGCTAGTGGCGCAAGGCTATAACCGCAGCATTATTGACCATGATCCCTCTCAGCATGCCGAAATGATGGCCTTGCGTGCTGCCTGTAAAACGGTAGGTAATTATCGTCTACCTGGTTATAGCTTGTTCGTTACCTTAGAGCCCTGCTTAATGTGTTTAGGGGCCTTGCTGCACGCCCGTTTAGAGCGGGTAGTGTTTGGGGCCCCAGATCCTAAAACAGGTGTTTGCGGTAGTGTATTGTCCTTGCATGAGCACACAGGTTTAAATCACCAAACCTTGCTAAGCGGCGGTGTGCTAGAGTCCGAGTGTGCGAATTTATTGCGTCAGTTCTTTCGTGAACGCCGAACGCAACAAAGCTTGCTTAAACAGCAAGCTTTATTCGACGCAAATAAAGTGCAATCTTAATTTTCTTTTTTGGCCTTTCACCATGACCGAGCATCACGCCCATCATCACGATGAGCATCACACATGTAGCCATTGTTCCCCTTCGGGTATTTATTTGTTTTCGCCTTCAGGCGCCATTACTGAGCCAGAGCGTGTGCAGTTGGCTTGTGAACGGCTGGCGGCTTTAGGATTCAAGACGCAGGTGGATGTGGATGCTTTGACGGTGTACCAGCGTTTTGCAGGCACAGATGAACAGCGCCTGGCAGCTCTTGAGCGTAGCCTAAAACAAGAACACGATATTGTGATGGCTACACGTGGTGGCTATGGCGTCAGTCGCTTGCTACATCGTATAGATTGGCGGGCAGTAGCCGATAGCGGTAAGCGGTATGTGGGTTTTAGTGACATCACGGCTTTTAGTTTGGCCTTATTAGCTCAAACAGGTGCTGTGAGCTATAGCGGCCCCACGGCAGTCGCGTATTTTGGTGCCGACGAGCCTGACGATCTCACCACTGAAATGTTTGCTGAAGCCATGCGGGGCGAGTTGGAGCTTTTTAGCTTTGAGGCGCCAGACGCGGATCCAGTTGATGAACGCGGCGTATTGTGGGGTGGCAACTTAGCCATGATAGTGTCCTTATTAGGCACCCCTTATTTTCCGCAGGTGGATCAAGGGATTTTGTTCCTTGAAGATGTGGGCGAAAGCCCATATCGCATCGAGCGCATGCTCAGTCAGTTGCTGCATTCTGGTGTGTTGGCTCGTCAAAAAGCGATTTTATTGGGCGCTTTTACGGATTATCGCCAGGTGGACGATGGTCATAATCTTGGCGCTGTCGTGCAATGGCTACGTAGCCAGGTTAAGGTGCCTGTCATTTGTGGCCTGCCTTATGGACACACCGATGTCATGGTGACCTTGCCTGTAGGGAAACAAGTGGGTGTTGCCACAGAAGATGGCCTTGCTTACTTGCTTATAGACGAACATCAGCATTAAATTATGCTTAGGCACTAACTAAATTAGTAGACGCTTGATACACTAGCAGGTTGTATTTAACTTTTTAGTGTATCTTTCAAATTGATCTCCACCGCAAATCTTACTATCCAGTTTGGTGCCAAGCCACTTTTCGAGAATGTCAGCGTCAAGTTTGGCGAGGGTAATCGTTATGGCCTAATTGGGGCCAATGGCTCAGGAAAGTCTACTTTGATGAAAATCATTGGGGGCGACCTAGAGTCCAGCTCAGGCAACGTGGCCTTAGACTCAGGCGCTCGTTTGGGTAAATTGCGCCAAGATCAGTTCGCCTACGAAGACATGCGAGTGCTCGATGTCGTCATGATGGGCCACACTGAAATGTGGGAAACCATGCAAGAGCGGGACGCGATTTACGCCAACCCCGAAGCGAGCGAAGAAGACTATATGCGCGCGGCCGAGTTAGAAAGCCGCTTTGCTGAATACGATGGCTACACCGCCGAAGCACGCGCTGGTGAGCTATTGTTAGGTTTGGAAATCCCCATAGAACAGCATCACCTAAACATGAGTGAAGTGGCTCCAGGTTGGAAACTACGCGTTCTATTGGCGCAAGCCCTGTTTTCTAATCCTGATGTCTTGTTGCTTGACGAGCCTACCAACAACTTGGATATCAACACCATACGTTGGTTAGAAGAGGTGCTGAACAGTTATCAGTGCACGATGTTAATCATCAGTCACGATAGGCACTTTTTAAATGAAGTCTGCTCACATATGGCCGACTTGGACTATGGTGCATTACGTATTTACCCAGGTAATTACGACGACTATATGTTGGCAGCCATGCAGTCGCGTGAGCGTGCCATGGCCGCGAACTCGCGTGCTAAAGATCGCATTAGCGAGCTGCAGGACTTTGTGCGTCGTTTTTCGGCAAATAAATCTAAGGCACGCCAAGCCACTTCGCGTATCAAGCAAATTGATCGTTTGAAAGCAGATGCAATTGAGGTGAAGCCTTCTTCACGTCAAAACCCATTTATGCGTTTCGAACAGAAAAAGCCTTTGCATCGTTTGGCCGTCACGGTTGAAGGCTTAAGCAAATCCTACGACAGACCGATTATTCAAAACTTCTCTGCCATGATTGAAGCAGGTGAGAAAATCGCTATCGTGGGCGCGAATGGTGTAGGTAAAACCACTTTGCTACGTTTGCTGGCCGGTAATTTAGAGGCCGATGCAGGCACGGTAGTGTGGTCAGAAAATGCCGATATCGGCTATATGGCGCAAGACGTGTCAGACGATTTCGAATGCCAGGATAATTTGTTTGATTGGATAGCCCAATACCGTCAAACAGGTGATGACGATCAGGCCTTGCGTTCTGTGCTGGGGCGTATGTTGTTCTCGGCTGACGATATTACTAAAGCTGTGCATGTATTGTCTGGGGGCGAGAAAAACCGCATGACTTTCTCGCGTTTGATGCTAGGCAGACATAACGTGATGTTGCTGGACGAGCCTACCAACCACCTGGATATGGAATCTATTGAATCGCTGCAAATGGCGTTAGAAAAATTTGCCGGCACCTTGGTTTTTGTATCACACGATAGGGAATTTATCTCGGGTGTGGCAACTCGTATTATGGAAGTATTGCCCAATGGTCAGGTGCAAGATTACCGTGGTGGCTACGACGACTACTTGGCCTCCAAAGAGCAGGCGTAGCCTTGCCCAGTGTGCTGCAAACTTTACTGACCACAGAGCGCTACGAAGAGGATATTAAAAAAAGCCGCTTTTTAGCCCTAGCTGCGCCAATAGACAGTGCCGCTCAGGCACTGGATTTCTTTCATGCGCACAGTGTTCCTGAGGCGACGCATAATTGCTGGGCCTATAAAATTGGTCAAGAGTATCGTTTTAATGACGATGGTGAGCCCGGTGGTACAGCCGGGCGTCCGATTTTGCAGGCCATTGAAGGGCAGGGTTGTGACCGGGTAGCCGTGCTAGTTATTCGCTGGTACGGTGGCGTCAAGCTCGGTACAGGTGGATTAGTACGCGCCTATGGCGGAGTAGCCGCCCAGTGTTTGCGTTTAGCCGAAAAACGCGACTTAATTCCCATGGCAGAGCTCAATTGTCGTTGCAGTTTCAGCGACATGGCTTTGGTGCAATCGCGTTTTGAGCAGTTTTCCGTGCAGGTGCAAAGTGAGTCCTTTGATGCTGAAGGGGTGAGCTGGTTATTAGCTTTACCTTGTGATCAGCACGCTGCATTCATGACCGCTTTTACCAATATGACCCGTGGTCAGGGCGTCTGTGAGCCAGTCATTGAGGACAATGAATAATCAGTGAAACCCTCTATGTGGTAAGACATTGCTACAGATTAAGGCTGGCTTTACGTGTGGAACTCTACGTTCTCTTAATCGGGTTAACTGGTTTTATATTTAGGTAAACCTTCATCTTCTCCGGGTTAACCTCAATTATTTTGATGGCTAAACTACTTTACAGTAGCGCCTATTGTGAAAGAGTGCGCCTAATATTGTGGCGCCTGTATCGTATTGCTTCGGCCCATCAGGCCGACACCATCCTGATTATTGTTTCGACTTTTACCCTGTATTTTCTGGAGATCCCGTGAGTACTCAACATGGTACAGACCAAGTGTCTAAAGCTTCGCATAGGCGTGTGCTAATTGCGAGCTTGACCGGCAGTTCAATCGAGTGGTTTGACTTCTTTCTCTACGCTACCACGGCTGCATTAGTCTTTAATAAATTATTTTTCCCCTCGGATGACCCCGTAGTCAGTCTAATGCTGGCTTACTTGTCCTTTTCACTTACCTTCTTCATTCGTCCATTAGGCGGCTTTATCTTTGCTCACATCGGTGATCGTATAGGCCGCAAGCGCACATTGGTCATTACCTTGTCCCTAATGGGTGCCGCCACAGTGCTGATAGGTTTGTTACCGACTTACGAAAGCATAGGCGTGATGGCTCCAGTGCTATTGATTTGCCTACGCCTAGTCCAAGGTATGGGGATAGGGGGGGAGTGGGGTGGTGCCTTGTTGCTGGCCTATGAGTATGCTCCTGAAAACCGTAAAGGTTTATTTGGTAGTGTGCCGCAAATGGGTGTGACCATCGGCATGTTGTTGGCCACGCTGGCGATGACCGTCATGAGTCAATTGCCTGACGAACAGTTTATGTCATGGGGATGGCGTGTACCCTTTGTAGCCAGCGCGGGTTTAGTGCTCTTAGGCCTGTGGATACGTAATGGTATTGATGAGACACCGGCATTTAAAGAAGCTAAGCGCACCGGTGATGTGTCGCGCATGCCCTTGATTGAGACCTTAACCACACACAAACGCGAAGTGATGATTGCGGTGGGCGCCAAAATTGTTGAAACAGCACCGTTTTATATTTTCTCGACCTATGTCGTGAGTTATGCCACAGGAGCCTTGAGCTTTAGCCGTGTGGAAGTATTAAATGCGGTGACCATAGCAACCTTGGTGACAACCCTATGTATTCCCTTGATGGGCTTGTGGTCAGATTACATTGGTCGTAAAAAACTGTTTATTGGCGGTGCCATTATCATGGCCTTGTACGCCTTCCCCTATTTCATGATGCTCAACAGCGGCAGCTACTTCCTGCTGGTTTTGGCGACGGTATTAGGATTGGGTATTATCTGGGCACCCATTACTGCGGTATTAGGGACGATGTTCTCTGAGATTTTTGCCACGCGTGTTCGTTATACCGGTATTACCTTGGGGTACCAGATCGGTGCTGCTTTAGCGGGTGGTACTGCGCCCCTTATTGCTACCTGGTTGATGAGCCGTTACGATGGTTCATGGGTGCCAGTAGCGGTATATATCGTACTGACAGCGATAATTTCTATTTTTGCCGTGGCTACGGTAAGAGAGCAGGGGGCAGCTAAATAATGATAGTGATTGATCAGGCAAGTACCCAAGCATTGATGCCTTTTGAGGACTTGGTGCCTGCACTACGCAGCGCTTTTCAAGCGGATATCACTGTGCCTTTACGCCATAACCATACGATGCAGTGTGGTGATGAGCAGGGTATTATATTGATCATGCCTGCTTGGGATGCCAAGCAGTATATGGGCATAAAAACGGTTAATATTTTCCCTGCTAATCGTGATAAGGGCTTGCCAGGCCTGCACTCTACTTATTTGTTGTTTGATGGTACAAGCGGCCAGCCCTTGGCCAATATAGACGGTAATACGATTACTTCGCGTCGTACGGCGGCTGCCTCTGCTTTGGCAGCCGATTATCTAGCGCGTAAAGATGCTAGTCGCTTATTGGTCGTGGGCTCGGGGCAGGTTGCGGCCTACTTACCTGCCGCTTACGCAACAGTACGTGAGCTAAGCGAGGTCATGGTCTGGAATATTAATCCAGACAGTGCGCAGCGCTTAGTGCAGCAGTTGCAAGAGCAAGGCTTTAAGGCGCGTCATATCGAAGATCTAGATCAAGGGATTAGCCAAGCAGATATTATTAGCTGCGCTACCTTGTCTGAACAGCCTTTGATCAAGGGCTGCCAATTACGCGCTGGCCAGCATCTGGATTTGATCGGTAGTTTTACACCGAAAATGATAGAAAGCGATGCGGCGTGTTTTGCGGGCAATGCTGTATTTGTGGATACCGATGAAGCACCCATGAAGGCGGGCGATTTATTGGAGGCTTTTAAAGCGGGTAGTCTGCAGCCAGAAGATATTCAGGCTAATCTATTCGATCTGTGCGCAGGCAAGCATGCTGGCCGTAGTTCAGAGAGTGAAATTACTGTTTTTAAAGCAGTAGGTAATGCACTGGAAGATTTAGCCGCGGCCGTATTGGTATATCAGCGCTATCTAGATCAGTAAGTGCTTGATGGCATAAACAAAAAAGCCGCTACCTTGGTAGCGGCTTTTTGCCGGGCACAAGCTTAGTTGCTGGCACCATTGTTGGCTTGTGCTGCTATTTCAGCGTGCACTTGCTCCATATCCACGGCATTGACTTGCTCGATCAGCTCATCAAGTTGGCTGGGGCTTAAGGCGCCCGAATGGGAAAACAAGAGTACGCGCTCACGAAATACCATAATGGTAGGAATGGAACGAATACGCAGAGCTGAGGCTAGCTCTTGCTCTTCCTCGGTATTCACTTTGGCAAAAGTGATGTCGCTGTATTTTTCCGCTGCGGCTTCAAAAGTAGGGGCGAACTGACGGCAGGGACCACACCAAGGTGCCCAGAAGTCAATAATCATGGGTTTACCATCTTCGATAGCGGCCTGGAAAGTGCTTTCGGTCAGATCTATCGTGCTCATGTAAGAGCCTCCGCATTGAAAAAAGCGGCCGGGTAGCCGCTTTTGTTAGTCATGATTTTAGTGTACCCGTTTTTCTGTGCAGACCCAAGTCTGACGGGGCAACATTAGGTATCAGCCAATGGCGTATTTGATAACAAAAAGTATCCCCACTAATAAGGTGGCGGGATGTATATCGCGCCACTTACCAGTGCATGCTTTCAGTACGACGTAGCTAATAAAACCTATCGCCAGGCCATTGGCAATGGAGTAGGTAAAAGGCATGGCAAATGCGGTTAATGCTGCTGGAGTGGCTTCCGTGGTGTCGTGCCAATCAATATCCACGATTTCACGCATCATTAGACATGCCACATACAACAGCGCAGGCGCGGTTGCATACACAGGCACTGACGCGGCCAAGGGTGAAATGAATAGTGCGAGCAAAAACAACACACCTATCACTAGCGCGGTTAAGCCTGTACGACCTCCCGCTTGCACGCCCGATGCGCTCTCTACATATGCCGTGGTACTGCTGGTACCTAGAACAGAGCCCGCTACGATGGCGGTACTATCCGCCAGCAGCGCCTTGCCCAGACGGTTTGGCTTGCCTTCCTCGATCAGGCGCGCTCGTTTTGCCACGCCAATCATGGTGCCCGTAGCGTCAAATACCTCTACCAGAACCAAGACCAAGATGACGTGTAGCAGGCCTGTATGCAAAGCACCCATGATATCCAACTGCATGAAAGTTGGAGCGACAGAAGGGGGCATGGAAAATACGCCTGCAAACTCACTGTGACCACTGGCCATGGATAATAGTGTAATAGCCAGAATACCGATCAGTATGGCGCCCCTGACTTTGAGCGTGTCCAAGGTGGCAATAATAAAAAAACCTAATATGGCGTATAGCACTGAAGGCGAGGTCAGATCGCCCAGCCCAACAGTAGTAGCAGGATTGGCGACAACGATGCCGGAGTTAATCAAGGCAATTAAACCAAGAAACATGCCAATACCGGCAGCGATAGCGCTTTGCAAGGATTTGGGTATGCCCCGTATTAGCCAGGCTCGAGCACCCGTGACGGTGAGCAGCAAGAAGATAATGCCGGAAATAAATACCGCGCCCAAAGCTTGTTGCCAGGTGTAGCCTAAGGCTGCTACCACGGTAAAGGCGAAAAAGGCGTTCAGTCCCATGCCAGGGGCCATGCCTATTGGCCAGTTGGCCACAAAAGCCATGATGAAGGTGCCTAAGGCTGCGGCCAGACACGTAGCGACAAAAATGGCGTTACGATCCATGCCTGTTGTGGACAGAATTTCTGGATTGACGAAAATGATGTAGCACATCGTCAGAAAGGTAGTAAAACCGGCAATAACTTCAGTACGTACAGATGTACCGTGCTCTTGAAGCTTAAAAAGCCTTTCAAACATGGACTTCCCCTTGCGCCTAGGTGGCTGCGAATAATCGGTATAAAAATGAATTTTAAGCTTTAGATACAAGCTGAGCCAGCGTTTTGCTTAAGGGTTGTTCCCATTAGGCATGCTGCAAATTTTGAAGGGTGAATAATATAGGATTTTATGGGGGCTGAGGAGAGTCTCGGGCTGCCTTGGCGAGGCCTTCATCATCCCATGCAAAATACTGATAAAGCGGTGGTCGTTTTTCACCCTGCCAGCTTACAATACCTAGTATGAATATATTGGGTTTTGAAAGCTCCTGTGACGAGACAGGCTTGGCGGTGGTGAACACCGACAAGGGCTTGCTAGCGCATGCCTTACACAGTCAGATTGCTATGCACCGGGAGTACGGTGGAGTGGTGCCTGAGCTGGCCTCACGAGATCACATACGACGTGTATTGCCGCTTACTCAGCAGGTGCTGGACGAGGCTGGCCTGCAATTACAAGACATTGATGCGATTGCGTACACGGCCGGTCCAGGCTTAGCCGGTGCGTTACTGGTAGGGGCGAGTGTGGCGCAAGCCATGGCCTGGTCTTTAAATAAGCCCAGCATCGCCATTCACCATCTTGAAGGGCATTTGCTGTCGCCTTTACTGGCAGAGCCTCGCCCGGACTTTCCCTTTGTGGCCTTACTGGTGTCGGGTGGGCATACGCAGATCATGCGCGTCGACGGGGTGGGGCAGTACGAGCTATTAGGTGAAACTTTAGATGACGCGGCCGGCGAAGCGTTTGATAAAACAGCACAGCTTCTGGGGCTGGGGTATCCCGGTGGGCCTGCCCTATCACGACTGGCCGAACAGGGCGATGCTCTGAGCATAGAATTGCCTCGCCCTATGCTGCACAGTAAAGATCTGGATTTCAGCTTTAGTGGCCTAAAAACAGCAGTCATGACGCGTATGCGCCAGTTTGAGCAACAAGGCTTGCTGACCGAGCAAAAGCGTGCAGACCTTGCTGCTGCCACCGAAGCGGCAATCGTGGATGTATTGGCGGCGAAAGCGCTTAAAGCCATGAAGCAAACGGGCTTGCAGCGTTTAGTTGTGGCCGGTGGCGTAGGCGCCAACCGGCACTTACGGGCACAGTTGCAACAAGCTATGGTGCGTATGCGGGCCACTGTTTATTTCCCGCCTTTGGAACTGTGTACGGATAACGGAGCCATGATTGCGTTTGCGGCGGCCATGCGTGTGCAGGCCGGCCTGGTCGATTGGCAACAAGCGTGCCAATATGGATTTTCCATACGGCCACGCTGGGACCTGCACAGTTTGCAGCTTGCGCAGGCTTAGGCTTTGGACTTTGCCCCAATCTTGCTTTCTTTACCCTGTAATAAGCGCTGAATATTGGCGGCATGACGCCAGAGCAAAGCGGCAGAGATAATAAGCAGCCCTATAGCAACGCTGCTTTGCAATGGCCATGCAATATTCCCACCTAGGAAGTAAAAAAATGGTACAAATATGGCACTGATTATTGCTGCCAGTGACGAATAGCGGCTGACGTAAGCAATAATTAGCCAAGTACCGATGGCGGCTAGGGCAAGCCATGGGCTAAGAGCCAGAATGACGCCTATGGCCGTAGCCACGCCTTTGCCTCCCTTGAAGCCTAAAAAGAGTGGAAAAAGGTGGCCCAAGAATGCAAAAACCGCAGCTACGGCCACCAAAGAGGGCGCCCAGTGCCAGTGTTTAATGGCGAGTTGGCACAGAAAAACGGCTACAAAGCCTTTGCTGGCGTCCCCCAGCAAGGTGAAGGCAGCCGCTGTTTTATTTCCGCTACGCAATACGTTGGTGGCACCCGGGTTACCAGAGCCAAAGTGACGTGGATCCTGTAGGCCCATCAGACGGCTGACGATCACCGCAAACGGTAGCGACCCGAGCAGGTAAGATAAAACGGCAACGATCGGGATACAGACGAAAAAAGGGACAGCATTCATTTCAGGACTCCGTTTATTAGCAGGGCGATTCTACCGATGAGCAGCCAAAATTTAAAGCCTGCAGGTACAATTCGCTACCGATGTTTTGTTTTTCTGATGGAAAGGTTATGCGTATATTGGTTTGTAACGATGACGGTTATAACGCCCCGGGTATAGAAGCTTTATACCAAGCTTTACACGGCTTGGCCGATCTTACCGTTGTTGCTCCAGAGACCAATTGTAGCGGAGCCAGTAACTCATTGACCTTAAGTCGGCCTTTGTCCTTGCGTCAGGCTAGTAATGGTTTTTACTATGTTAATGGTACGCCCTCTGATTGCGTGCATTTGGCCATGACCGGTGTCTTGGATATCAAGCCTGATTTGGTGGTCTCTGGCATTAATAACGGCGCGAACATGGGCGATGACACCTTGTACTCGGGTACCGTGGCCGCTGCGACCGAGGGGCATTTGTTTGGCGTGCCCGCAATAGCCTTTTCCCTTAGTGAGCGGGGCTGGCTTAATCTGGATAGCGCGGCTCGTGTTGCTCGCGAACTGGTGCAGCGTCATCTTGAGTGCCCCTTAAGGCCGGGAACCTTGTTAAATGTGAATATTCCGCCTGTGCCCTATGATGTATTGAAAGGCAATAAGGTTACCCGCCTGGGTAAGCGTCATCCTTCAGAACCGGTCATTCGTAGCACGACTCCTTACGGCGAGCCTATCTACTGGATAGGTCCAGTCGGCCTGGTGGCGGATGCGGCCGAGGACACGGATTTTGGTGCAGTAGAAAATCTGTATGTGTCCATGACCCCCTTACGGGTTGATCTGACGGACTACACTCAGCTAGACATGTTGCGTCAGTGGTCGGAGCAGCCATGACTAAGCCCGCCAACCGTTTTCCATTTGCCACGGGTACGACCAATCGTTTTGGTAAATCGCGCCTTGGTAGCGGTTTATCTGCAAGCAACAGTAACACGCGAATTGTCCAACCTGGACACTTGCGACCTGAAATACCCTCTCCGATTGTGCAAACGTCAAAAACTGAAAACCTGGGCTTAAACTCAGAGCGATCACGTATCATGATGGTCGAGCGATTGCGACGCCAGGGTATTGTTGATGAGCGCATTCTGAGTGCAATGCTAGCGGTACCACGGCATTTGTTTGTCGATGAGGGCTTGGCCAGTCGTGCGTATGAAGATGACGCTTTACCGATAGGCTTTGGTCAAACGATTTCACAGCCTTGGATAGTGGCACGTATGGTAGCCGCGGTATGTGAGAGTAAAATACCTAATAAAGTACTTGAAGTAGGTGCTGGATGTGGTTATCAGGCCGCGATTTTGGCACAATTGGTAAAAGAAGTTTATGCCATAGAACGTATCAAAGGCTTGTACGATATGGCACGCGTTACCATACGTCAGTTATCACTGAATCAACGAGTACGCTTACATTTTGGCGATGGCATGAAAGGATATAGCCCAGCCGCACCGTATGATGCTATTTTAGTGGCAGCGGCAGGTCGGACTATACCGCGTCCATTGCTGGAGCAGCTGAGCCTGGGGGGGCGTTTGATTGCTCCTGAAGGCACAGGCCAGCAGCGTTTGGTGCTGGTCGAACGTACCGGCGCAAGTACCTGGCGGCGGGAAGAATTGGAAAATGTTCGCTTCGTACCTTTACGGGCGGGCACACAAACTTGAATTAGCTTATTGTTTGGAGATTTATATGCAGCATGCAGCCAGCTTACCACTAGCCGCTGCTTTGGCAGGAGTCCAGGGGCGTCATGTCTTGATCGCAGCTTTGGCACTCAGCACCCTGATGGTGGGGTGCAGTTCGCGCACGTCGCGCGCACCCATTGCTGATTTAAGTGATCAGGCTCCAAGTGCCCAGACCGTGGGCGGTGCCAGAGTGGCTAGCTATATCGTCAAACCCGGAGATACCTTATACAAAATAGCACAGGAGAATAATACCGATATCGCTACCCTGATACGCCTGAACAATATTTCCGATCCCTCCTTGCTGCGCCCCGGACAGACGCTTAGCTTGCAGGCCGGAGCGGCAGGAACCGTAGCCAGTAGCCAGACGCCTAGCACCCCTCCTGTTAGCACGGCGCCGGTTGCTCCTGTCAAACCTGTTGCAACAGAAACACCTAGCTCAGCACCACGAGCCAGTGATGCCAATCTTATTAGCTGGGATTGGCCTGCGAATGGCAAGATCATTCAGGGCTTTAATGCTTCAACTAAAGGCATTGACATAGAAGGTAAGGTAGGCGACCCAGTGCAGGCCGCTGCCGATGGTAAAGTCATGTATGCGGGTAATGGTGTGCGTGGTTTAGGCTCTATGGTATTGGTGGGACACAGCAATGGGTTTATTACCGCCTATGCCCACAATAATGTGCTGCACGTTAAAGCAGGGCAGGAAGTAAAACGAGGACAGCGCATTGCTGATTTAGGTCAGTCAGACACAACATCGCCTCGTTTGCACTTTGAAATTCGTCGCTCAGGTAATCCAGTCAACCCACTGTCTTACTTGCCACAGCGTTAACACTACGCTGGCGGGCACACCGCCTATATAAAACAGATAACCCAGGCTGCTTAGTGATTTACTAAGCAGCCTTTTTTGTTTGTGTGAGCGCCACGCTGAAAGAGTGTGGGTGAATAGTTTTGCCGGTATTTATATGTGGATTCACAGATGAAATATCTCTTTTTTTGCTCTGAAAACAATATGGTTTACCCACATTGACCTAAATTGAAACAAGACATAGACTGACTGTAATTCTATATACGAAACTTTGTTCGAAATTCGCTGTACCCGTTGTAAAGGCTAATAAGCTTTTAAAAATCACGCTAATAGCTTGTTGTGATAGCCCCGTTACTTAAGTCCATTTGTCTACGTTTGCTCTTAATTGTTTAAGCTTCAAGTGGTTGGGTGGTGATTGGCCGCATTATTTACTCTCTAGGGAGAAGGGCCAATTCCAGTGTTTAGAATGTCTAGGGTAAGCATGTTCGGCACGCGTTGTGTGGTTTCCATCACAGTGCAGAGCGCTTCCCTGCCATGATTTCCAGTGCTTTTAACTATTACATGCTGGTTATTCATTGTTCATTTATAGGAGACACTAATGAAAGGTAACAAACTAAAGAAGTTGCTGATTGTGATGGCTGCAGCAGGAGCCGTCAGTATGACATCAGGAGTTTTGGCTAAGCCTGATTCCATTAAAATTGGAGGGCTGTATATCTTGTCGGGCAGTGCTGCCAGTTATGGTGAGTTTGCTTCTCAGGGTATGAATCTGGCCATTAGTGAAATTAATGAGACAGGTGGAGTGCTTGGCAAGCCCTTAGAACTGATTTTGGAGGATGATCAGGGTAAGGCAGCAACTGGTATACAAGCTGCTCGTAAGTTGGTATATCAAGATAAAGTGAGTGCGTTGGTGGGTATTGATAGTTCTGGTGTGGCACTAGGTTTGGTGCCCGTGCTGGAAGAGTTGGAGACCCCATTGATTATCACGCATGCGGCAACACCTGACGCAACAGGAAAGTTATGCAATAAGTATGCGTATCGCATTTCTGTTAACGAAAACCAGAATATGCGGGCAGCCGCTGAACTGGCATCTACAACCAAAGCCAAGCGTTGGACCACGATTGGTCCAGATTACGCCTTCGGACATGATTCCTGGGAGCTTTTTGGGGAGTATTTGAAGGAAATTGACCCCGATGTGGTGTTGATGAAAGAAGTGGCTTTTCCCAAATTCGGCGCCGAGGATTTTACTCCGTTTATTAATAACATCATGACCCATAATCCCGAAGGAATTTTGATCTCGGTGTGGGGGGGCGATCTTGTAAACTTTGTCCGTCAGGCAAACAATTTAGGTTTCTTTGACAAGGGCTATGAAATCATGTTTACGGTGGGTGCGGCAACGGAGGCCTTATCCGCCCTAGGTGAACAAATGCCGGAAGGTGTATGGCTGGGAACTCGTTACTGGTATGATTCCCACGACACGGACATTAATAAAAAATTTGTTCAGGACTACCGTCAAAAGTATAAAACAGCGCCAAGCTATAACGCAGAGGGAGCTTACTCCGCTGTGTATGCTATTAAAGGGGCGTTGGAAAAAGCGGGTTCAACAGATCCTAAAGCGGTAGCCGCTGCCTTAGAAGGCTTGAGTTTAAACACGCCGGCTGGCCAGCGCACCTTCCGCGTTGGTGATAATCAAGCCGTTATTGGGCCTACATGGGGTCGCGCTGCCTCGATGAGCGATGACGGTATACGCTCTTTAGCTGAGGTGCGCAATTTTGATGGTGAGTCTGTATCTTTGCCTCTAGAAAGAACGGGATGTAAGCGTTAATTGACTTGGGTTTCTGTGCTTTGCTTGGGCGAAGCACAGATCGTTTTCTTTCTGGAGAGGCAACCATGGCTAGCTTCATTTCGGCGTTGCTAAGTAGTCTTGATATCGCTCTTTTGCTGTTTGTGATTGCTGTGGGTCTGAATATCATTTTCGGTGTATTGAACATCGTCAATTTCGCTCACGGTGCCATTTATATGCTCGGTGCTTACGTAGGTTATACCTGTATGGGGGTGTTAGGCATGCCCTTTTGGCTGGCCTTATTAGTGGCCCCCATGGCTGGTGTCGTAGTAGCTGTTTTTATTGAACGTTTGATGCTGCGGCGAATTTACGAGCGTGATGTATCCGATTCCTTATTACTGACATTTGCCATTATGTTAGTCATCAATGAGTCGGTGCGGATGATCTGGGGAACGGGGATTTACATTATTGACCCACCTAGGTTTTTGCAAGGAACCTTAGCGTTTGGGGATATACGTTATCCAAAATATAGCTTGTTCGTGATTCTGATAGGGCTTGTTTTCTTAAGTGTGCTTTGGTGGATATTTAATCGTACCCGTATTGGTCATATCATTCGCGCTGCGGCTCTGGATCGAGATATGTCTCAATTAGTGGGCATTAATACTAATTTTGTGATCACTGCTGTTTTTGCATTTGGTGCCTGGCTAGCGGCAGCGGGTGGTGTTATTGCCTCTCCGATGCGGGCTATTGATCCTGGTATGGGCGACAAAATCATTATTGAGAGTTTTATTATTGTCGTCATTGGGGGTATGGGAAGTTTCACAGGAACTCTGTTGGGAGCCATTGTGTTGGGTCTAATACATGGCTTTGGTAGTCGTTTCTTGCCTGAAGTGAATCTTTTGCTTCCCTTTGTTGGAATGGCATTAGTGTTGCTATTTAAGCCGCATGGGCTCATGGGTAGAGGTCAAAAATGAGAAAGCCAATAACGCTATTACTTTTACTGCTTATTTTGGCAATATTGATTGCTGTACCATGGTACGCCCCCTATTTTTATCTTTTTCTTGCTACCGAGATACTAATTTTGGGTTTATTCGCGGCGAGCTTTAATCTGGTGTTTGGCTACACGGGCATGTTGAGTTTTGGTCATGCGGCCTTTTTTGGACTAGGCGCCTATGTCACCGCTATGCTCTTGTTGGCCTTAGGTTGGCCCTTGATCTATTGTCTGGCAGCGTCTTCTGTGGCGGGGGCCTTATTAGCACTAGTGTTTGGTTCGCTAAGTGTACGTCTGAATGAGATTTACTTTGCCATGTTGACCTTAGCTTTTGGTATGTTGACCTACAGTGTCACACACCAATGGCGTAGTGTGACGGGTGGCAGCGATGGGATATCGGGTTTTCGAGTAGGGGAATTTGGCCTTGGCTTAAGTCTGACTATGGCTAATCCCAGTGTGTATTATTGGGTTGTCTTGGCGGTTGTTGTCGTCGCTACGGCCATACTCTATGTTATTACTCATTCCTCATTTGGCCTTATTTTACGTGCTATCCGCTTAAATCCAGAGCGCGTTGCATTTTGTGGCCTGAATATCCGGCATTACCGTTTAGCTTCCTTTGTGATCAGTGGAGCCTTCGCTGGTCTGGCAGGTGGCTTGATGGCGCCTTTTCTGCGCATAGCTAGCCCGGAGTTGATGCACTGGTCCATGTCCGCTGAGCCCGTGTTAATGACTATTTTAGGTGGGGTGGGCTATTTTTTTGGGCCATACTTGGGCGCAGCTATATTTGTTTTGCTAGAAAGCTGGATCACTTCTTACACACAATACTGGATGCTCTATCTAGGAGTGATCCTTGCATTTATGGTGCTGTTCTTTCGCCGTGGCGTGTTGGGAACCATCATTGACTGGCAGCAGGAGCGAGGAAAATGACGACGCAAGCTATATTGGAAACTCAAGGGCTGACACGACGTTTTGGTGGTTTTGTGGCGGTATCAGATATAAATTTACGCGTGCAGCCTAAAGAGACCTTAGCCATTATTGGTCCAAACGGAGCCGGTAAAACGACATTTTATAATTTGTTATCGGGCCGTCTGATGCCCTCCAGTGGGACAATTACTCTGGAAGGGCGCGACATTACGAACTTGCCACCACATCGTATTAGTCGTTTAGGAATCTCACGCTCGTTCCAGATCAATAATATTTTCACCGACATGACGGTACGTGAAAATGTTGAGGTGGCCCTGACTGCCTATCTAGGACAAAGCCGACGTTGGTATAACTTGTACTCTCGGAATCTTGTTATTCAACGTAAAGCAGACGAGTTGCTGGAGCGCCTATCTCTGGAAGAGTTAAGCCACCAGCGTGCAGGCACTATTAGTTACGGTGATAAGCGCTTGCTTGAAGTGGCGGTGGTTCTGGCCACAGATCCGCATGTGGTGTTGCTAGATGAACCCACTGCTGGCATGACACCAGAGGAAACGCACAGAATCATTGATTTGGTGAAACGCTTGGTGCAAACGGGTGAGTACACGTTTTTAATTACCGAGCATGACATGAATGTGGTGTTTTCTTTGGCGGACCGAATTATGGTTATGCACCGCGGGCAGTGTTTGACTATAGGCTCACCCGAACAGGTGCGTCAAAATCCTGAGGTGCGTACGGCGTATTTAGGCGAGGATATTGACGAAGAGGAGGCCCCGAAATGTTAAAGGTTCAGGATATTCATACCTATTACGGGGAAAGTCACGCCTTACAAGGAGTCAGTATTGAGCTTAAACAGGGGGAAACGGTTTGTTTGCTAGGTCGAAATGGTGCAGGCAAAAGTACTACGCTCAAGACTATTGTTGGGTTGACGCCAGCTCGTCAAGGTAGTGTGATCTTTGAGGGCGAGGACATCACAAAATGTTATCCCTATCAGGTGGCACGTAAAGGCATAGGACTCGTGCCAGAGGATCGGCGCGTATTCGCGACCTTGACGGTAAAAGAAAACCTGGAAGTATCACGCTATGTGCGTCCTGGTGTCACACCGAGTTGGTCTGTGGAGCGTATTTTTGATGAGTATCCCATGTTGGCTGAAATAGCTGATAGAGATGCGAGCAATCTGTCTGGCGGGCAGCAGCAAATGTTAGCGGTGGCGCGTTCTTTAATGAGCGAACCGAAATTGTTGCTCTTGGACGAACCGAATGAAGGCCTAGCGCCTGTCATTGTGCGGCAAATAGGAGAGTTGATTGATCAACTGAAAAAAACCACGACTATTTTGTTTACTGACCAAAGTACACATTTTGCCCTCAAGCATGCGCAACGTGCTTATTTTCTTGAAAAGGGCAGGGTGGTGTATGCGGCCAGCAGTCAGGAGCTTAAGGAAGACCAGGCTTTGCAAGAGCGTTACTTGACAGTGGATGGCTAAGGTAAGTGCTGTGCGCTTGTCTCAACTTCGTATTCTAGCGCGGCCGGTATGCGAGCGACATCATTGTTTAATGCCTCCCCCCTCTTTAGATTTCTATGAAGGGGGAGGCTAATTTAGGGCTGTGCGCTTAGTGCTGATTTTGCTCTTGGAAGAACTCGGATACGAAACTGGTATTAAATTGCCCGGATTGGAACTTGGGGTGATTTAATAAGCTGCGTTGAAAATGAGCGGTCGTGCTGACCCCCTCAATTCGTGTTTCGTCCAGAGCACGGGTCATGCGAGCAATGGCCTCGGCCCGCGTACTGCCCCAGCAAATTAGCTTGCCCACCATGGAGTCATAAAAGGGCGGGACTACATAGCCGGTTTCCAGGTGGCTATCCATCCGTACGCCAAAGCCACCAGCAGGACGATAGTGAGTAATCTTCCCCGGAGTGGGCGTAAAGTTTTTTTCAGGATCTTCAGCATTAATACGGCACTCTATGGCATGACCATGGATCACAATATCCTCTTGCTGTAGGTCTAGCGTAAAGCCACTGGCGATTAGCAGTTGAGACTTGATCAAGTCGACTCCAGTAATCATTTCTGTGACGGGATGTTCTACTTGAATGCGGGTGTTCATCTCAATAAAGTAGAATTTTTGATCGATATTATCAAAGACAAACTCGACAGTACCGGCATTTTTATAACCTACCGATTCACATAGCCGGACCGCCGCCTGACAGATTTCCTGTCGCAGTTGCTCGTCGATGGCCGGCGATGGACCTTCTTCTATCAGCTTTTGATTGCGTCGTTGTGCAGTACAGTCCCGCTCTCCAAGGTGCAGGGTCTTTTCATTGTCAGATAGCACCTGGACTTCTATGTGACGAATATCGGTTAGATAACGTTCTATATAGACAGCTGAGTTCCCAAAAATTACCTCTGCCTCGGCCATGATTTCGCCTAGGTCTTTACTTAGCGTGCTGGACGAGTGCACGACGCGCATTCCCCGGCCGCCGCCTCCTGCGGCAGCTTTAATAAGCAAAGGAAAGCCCACTTCCTGAGCCACGGCCAGAGCTTGCTTGGGATCGGAGATGGCCCCGTCTGAGCCAGGGATAGTAGGCACCCCAGCATTTTTGGCGATTGCACGAGCCTCGATTTTATCGCCCATCTGATGAATAATAGCCGCAGGAGGGCCGACGAAACGCACTCCTTGGCGCTCGCATAGGTGCACGAACTCTGCGTTTTCCGCTAAAAAACCATAACCAGGATGTATGGCGTCAACGCCATATGATAAGGCGAGGCTAACAATTGACTCTTGGTTCTGATAGCTGAAACGTGCCTGAGCAGGTCCCACGCATATGGCTTGATCGGCTAGCTTGACTGGTAAGGAGTCCTCATCGGCTTCCGAGTAGGCCAGTACACTACGGATACCTAGCTCTTTACAGGCCTGGATAATCCGCAAGGCGATTTCTCCCCGGTTAGCGATCAATACGCTATTTAATAACTTTGGCATTCAACTCTCCGTGCGGCATCAGGATTGCAGCTTGATGACCATAAGAGGCTGGTTGTATTCGACAGCTTGCTCGTTATTAACGAGAATTTGCTGTACTACTCCTTTTACGCCTGCTTCGATGTTGTTCATCAGTTTCATTACTTCGACGATACACAGTACGCTTTGCTCGTGTACTGAATCTCCCACGGCGACAAAATTCGCTGCGCCAGGTTTTGGGGCGGTGTAGAACGTGCCTACCATGGGAGCACGTATCACGATTTCGTCTGCGGCGACGTTGAGCTCATTTTTTCGTTGGGGGGTGGGCGTGGTGGCCTCAGGAGTTGATGATAGGGCGGGTGCAGGACTGATGCTTGTGGGGGGAGTTGGAGCAGCAAGCGGTGCTTGCGATGCGGCTGGAACAGGACTAGGGTGTGGAGCGCCAGTGTGTGTATTACGTGAGATAAATAATTCTAGGTCTCCGCACTTTAAGGACAGCTCACGAATGTCATCATTCAGATTGACCCAGTCAATAATTGCTCTGGCTTCGTTTAGATTTATTTTTTGTGTCATTCCTGTTCTCCTTTATTGATATGAATTTCTATGTCCTGCGTTTTTAGGCTTATCGTGCCCTCTTGTCTCTTTGAAGCCAGGCTTTTAATTAAATTTAATGTGGGATTTGCCGCTTCAGCTTGTTCTCCGTTTTTGATGCTACGTCGCATTTCATCGACTTGAGTACCTGCAAACATGGCACGTAGCAATAAGTCATCCATGGAGTCATAAGGATATTGTTTGCGTAGATGGGGAAGCAGTGGTTCCAGTGGTTCGGGGTTTGCGACGATATCGGCCGAGCCGTTTGCCAGTATTCGCTTGAGAACTTCTGGCTCTATGGGGGCTAGCAGCTCTCCGTAGTAGCCCAGTGCGTATTTTTTGATTTCATTAGGCACATACTTATAGCGCTCGCCAGCCATGACGTTCATGGCGGCCTGAGTGCCTACGAATTGTGCAAAGGGCGTAATCATAATAGGGTAGGCCAGCTCTGCCCTGACTCGAGCGATTTCGTGTAAAAGCTCGTCATAGCGATCTTCTAGGTTCGCTGTAGCTAGTTGAGATTTGAAATTTGATAACATGCCACCAGGTAGCTGGTGCATGTAATGTAGGCCATTAAATGACATAGGCCGCCCTAGTGGCTTATCTTCTGCCAAGGCTATCTCTGTAATCTTTTGACTAATTTGCGCTATGACGTCGTCATCGACATTGACCACATAGCCTAAGGCTCTCAGATCAGAAACAATATCTTGTGTGGCTGGTTGGCCAGCTCCGTGTGCCAGTGGTGCGATGGATGTGTGCAGGGCGTCACAGCCTAACTCAACGGCCTCCAGATAAACTAAAGGTGCCAAGCCGGTTAGGCAGTGGCTATGTAGTTCTAAAGGACGGTCACCAATAACAGCTTTAATCGCCGGTACCAGCGTGCGAATACGCTCAGGTGTGAGCAAGCCTCCTGCATCTTTTAGCATAATTGCATCGACATTAGCCTTATGTATAAGGTCGATGGCTGTTTTGACATAGAGCTCGTCAGTGTGTACTGGACTTTCACAAAAAGAAAGCGCACCAAAGGTGTAAGCGCCCAGATTTTTAGCGGTTAGCAGCCCCTCGTCAATATTGCTGACATCATTCAAACCATCAAAAGAGCCTATCACTCGAAAGCCATTGGCGTACAACTGCTTTACCCAGGCATCAACGATGTCATCGGGTACGAAATCAAACGATGCTATGTTTTTCGAGCGCACCAAACCGCGAAATTTAGTGTTCGGGGCATATTGGTGGGCAAGACGCACACGTTCCCAAGGGTCTTCCTTTAAGTAACGCACAGAAACGTCAAACTGAATGGGGGCCATTAGATCGACGTGTGCAAACCCCGCTTTATCGAATAATGGCGCCATCTCGACAATATGCTCGGTACGCATTCGAGTAGCCCATAAGCTTTGATGGGCGTCTCTCAAGGTTGTGTCGATGATTTTTATTTCTCGCCGACTATTAGCCGGTCTGCCACCTAAACTCATGATTGTGGCTATGGATTGTCTCTCTTCTTGTGACATACCTTCTCTCTGGTAAGTTATGTTTATACTACTAACCACGCAGATCGATGATGTACTTTATGCCTTATTCTTTGTAAGGCTGACACTTTTTAAAGCACACACATACAACCGGCAGATCCATAGTGCCCCCGGCTAATTTGTTTGTCAAGCGCATTTATGTTCTTAATTAGAACAAAATAAAAAAATGACCGAATAAAATCGGTCATCGCTGTTGTAGGTAGAAGGCTGAGCCTAGCGTCTCAAAAGAGTCATGGATATATGCTCAGCCGCATCCAGTAATAAGTCTAGAAAGCCGTCTTTCATTTCTTGTATGGAACGACGTTGCGCATTACCACTGATGTTAATGGCAGCAATGATACGACCTTGGCGATCCCGAATGGGGGCGGCCATGGATATCAGCCCTTCGTCCAGCTCTTGTTCCACCACCGCCCAGCCTTGTCGGCGAACCTTGATCAGTTCCGCAAGTAAAGCGTCGGGGTCAAGAATGGTTCGGGCTGTAGATTGTTCAGGAGCAGGCGTATTGGCAATCAGTAGGCGTAACTCGTCGTTGGTCTTGCCTGATAGTAAAACTCGGCCTAAGGAGGTCCATAGCGCAGGTAAACGGCTACCTATGGATAAGCTGACCGTCATGATTTTTTTGGCTGGCACGCGCAGCACGTAAACGATTTCCGTTTCGTCTAGTACCGCGACCGAGGTGCTTTCAGCAATTTTATCGACCAAGGCTTCCATGACTGGCTCAGCCAAGTTCCAAAATGGCATGGAGGTTAAGTAGGCGAAGCCAAGATCAAGAATTTTTGGCGTTAGGCGAAAAAGTCGTCCTTCGTTTTCTACATAGCCCAGATGTACTAAGGTGAGCAGGATGCGACGGGCCCCAGCGCGAGTAAGGTCGGCCGCACGAGCGACTTCAGTAAGTGTTTGTTCAGGATTTTGTGCATTAAAGGTTTTGATTACCGTTAAGCCACGGGCAAACGATTGTACGTAACCGTCTCCAGGTGCTTTAGTTGCCTGCTGTGCGGGCTTATTGTCATTAGTAGGAGTAATCAAAGTGATAAATTCTAAAAGTGGTTGTGAGGCTGCTCAATCTGTTCAGGCGTATAAAACAGGGTTTGAGGCGAAATCGGATTGATTATACCGTGCTCGGGTTTGCTGTATAGCGCTGAGCGCCTAGTGGCGCGAGTGGAGGTGAATAAAACATGCTGTCATGGATGAGCTTAGCTGTGTAATGCGTGCCTTAGCCTTTGCTAGTGCCTTAATGATGTCAGTGAGCAGCAGACAGGGGAGCCTTTCTTGACAGTAAGTGGCATTTCTCTTAGTATTTATCGATGTCTGTTCGCAATGCGAAATTAAGTTCGCGTAACGGCAGGGTCTTGATGATATGCGTCTCAACTCCAAAGGATTTTAACGATGCAGAATAAAATCTATGCAACTCTGGAAGAGGCCATTGCCCCGGTCCATGATGGTGCTACGATCATGATTGGCGGTTTTGGTTTGGCTGGTATGCCTGCAGAGTTGATCGATGCTTTGATTGAAAAAAATGTGGGTGATCTCACCATCATTAATAATAATGCGGGCAATGGCGATACCGGCTTGGCCGCCTTGTTAAAAACCAAGCGGGTGAAAAAGATTATTTGTTCTTTCCCCAGACAGCATGATTCTTATGTGTTTGACAGTCTTTATCATGCAGGCGAGATTGAGCTGGAATTGGTGCCACAAGGAACGCTTGCGGAGCGCATTCGTGCGGCAGGGGCAGGTATAGGTGGGTTTTATACGCCTACAGCCTATGGCACCCGTTTGGCTGAGAATAAAGAAACACGCCAAATTAACGGTAAAAATTATGTGTTTGAGTTGCCATTGCATGCTGATTTTGCCTTGATCAAAGCGGATAAAAGTGATCGTTGGGGCAATCTTACCTACCATAAAACCGCACGTAACTTCGGTCCTATCATGGCCACTGCGGCCAAGACCTGCATTGTCCAGGTCAATGAGGTGGTAGCTTTGGGCGATCTAGACCCCGAACATATTGTGACGCCTTCGCTCTTTGTTGAGCGTGTGGTTGCTGTTAAATCGTAAGGAAAATCCCATGAAAAAACTTTCACGTCAGGAAATTGCCGCTAAAGTGGCCGCGGATATTCCTGCTGGTGCAGTGGTTAACCTGGGGATTGGTATGCCTACCTTAGTCGGTGAGTACCTGGATCCCGCTAAGGAAATACTTTTGCACAGCGAAAACGGCATTATTGGTATGGGGCCTGCTCCGGCGCAAGGTCAAGAAGACCCCGATCTGATCAATGCGGGCAAGCAGCACGTTACGATTTTACCGGGTGGTGCGTACTTTCATCATGCCGACTCATTTGCCATGATGCGCGGTGGTCACCTGGATTATTGCGTGTTAGGCGCTTTTCAGGTCTCGGTAAAAGGCGATCTGGCGAACTGGCATACTGGACGCCCAGATGCAATCCCTGCGGTGGGCGGCGCTATGGATCTGGCCAGTGGGGCGAAAAAAGTCTTGGTGATGACAGAGCTGCTGACCAAAGACGGTCAGAGCAAGTTGGTGGCCGAGTGCAGCTATCCCGTAACAGGGGTGGAGTGTGTGGATAGTATTTATACCGATATTGCCAAGTTTGAAGTGATAGACGGTGCTTTGTCGCTAGCTGAAATTTATTCTGATATTAGCTTTGAGCAATTGCAGCAACTGTGCGGTGTGCCATTGCGCGATGGTCGTTCCTCATAATGTAGTGAGTCATGCCTTGGTTCAAAGGCGATGATGTGTCAGGCTTTTGGTACGCCGTGATGGGTGCCAAAGGCCAAGGCTGAGCCGTTCACCTAAGCAAACTCTTGATCAAACCTGCCTGTCCACGCTTGGCTTGCCATCTGCGTTGGGACTGAGTACGGTTTACTTGATCTGCGATCTACCGCATATCAGCGATTCTTCCAGCGTATCAGGCGGTTCAAGTCTATCGCGTGTAAAATTACACATAAGTAGTACTTGATAACTGAAGTAGCCATAGCGTGGCATCTGGAAAATTACATAATGTCTGATGTTTTATTGATTGAGTCCTTGGACCTTGAGGGACGTGGCGTCGCTCACCGAGATGGAAAAGTTGTGTTTGTCGAGGGCGCTTTGCCCGGTGAGCGAGTGCGGGCACAAGTGGTAAGAAGTAAAGACTCTTACGATAAAGCACGCATGACAGAACTTCTTCAAGCCAGTGCCATGCGTGTTGTGCCACCCTGTCCTAACTTCTCGGTCTGTGGTGGTTGCGCGATGCAACATCTGCATCCAGAGGCGCAAGTGGCTGTGAAACAGCGCGTCTTGGAAGACACCCTAAAGCATATAGGAGGTGTAAGCGCGCAACAAATTCTTGCCCCCATGCATGGCCCGTACTGGGAATATCGATATCGAGCGCGCTTTTCAGTCCGCTTGGTGAATAAGAAAGGCGGCGTGCTGGTGGGTTTCCGAGAGCGTAACGGGCGCTATGTTGTGGATATGGATGAGTGTCGTGTTATCCCCGCACCAGTGTCTCGCCTATTGCGGCCTTTACGTACTATGTTGGGGCAATTATCGCGGCCAGATCGCATTCCCCAGATTGAGCTGGCTCAGGGAGATCAGCAGTTGGCCTTGATACTGCGTCATATGGAGGTGCTTACCCCCGAAGACATCCAACTGTTGCGTGATTTTGCGCAGCAACATGGCGTGACGTGGTATTTACAGCCCAAGGGCCCGGAAACCATACATCCACTGGAACGAGGCGATGAGCAGTTTCTGGCCTACACCTTACCGGAATTTGACCTGCGCATGGGGTTTAAGCCCAGCGACTTTACGCAGGTGAACTATGCCATTAATCGTAGTATGGTGCATGCGGCTGTGTCCTTGCTCGACGTTAAGCCCGAGCATAAGGTGGCGGATATGTTTTGTGGCCTGGGTAATTTTAGTTTGCCTTTGGCCAGAAAGGCAGCGCATGTGGTTGGGGTAGAGGGCAGTAGTGCCTTAACCCTACGTGCGAGCGAAGCGGCAGCGGCTCATGGTTTACAAGATAAAGCCAGCTTTGCCACCTTGAATTTATTCGAGATTGATGTGCAGTGGCTGCGCGGTCTTGGGTATTTTGATCGTATTTTGATTGATCCACCACGCGATGGAGCGATGGCGTTAGCGCAAGCCTTGAGTCAATTGAGTACTCAGGAGCGCGCCGAGCGTATTGTCTATGTGTCCTGTAATCCCGCCACCTTAGCCAGAGATGCTGGCATTCTGGTAAAAGAGGGGGGCTGGAAGCTGGAGCAGGCAGGTGTGATTAATATGTTCCCGCATACTGCTCATATTGAATCAATGGCTGTATTCAGTCGTTGATGTGAGGTGTAAAGCATAGCCGCTAGCGATAGCGGCTATGCGTTGAGCTTAAGCGGTGTATTGCTCAATCAGGCGCTGTGCCTCAATGCGTACACGTTCCGGGGCTGTGCCACCAATGTGTTTGCGTGCTGCTACCGAACCTTCTAAAGTCAGTACCTGAAAGATATCGTCAGCGATGCGGCTGTCAAAGGCCTGCAGTTGTTCCAGACTAAGATCGGCCAGATCACAAGCGGCTTGTTCACAGTGACGTACCGCAGAGGCCACGATTTCGTGCGCATCGCGAAATGGCAGGCCTTTTTTTACCAGATAGTCGGCCAGATCGGTGGCGGTGGCAAAGCCTTGCAGAGCAGCGTCGCGCATAGCACTGGCGTTGACCTTGATACCGGCGACCATATCGACAAAAATCGTGAGGGTGTCGCGGATGGTGTCGGCGGCGTCAAACAAGCCTTCCTTGTCTTCCTGATTGTCTTTGTTGTAAGCCAGAGGCTGACCCTTCATGAGCGTGAGCAAGGCGATAAGATGGCCATTTACGCGACCCGTTTTACCGCGAGCGAGTTCGGGCACATCGGGGTTTTTCTTTTGCGGCATAATAGAGCTGCCTGTACAGAAGCGGTCTGCTAGGTCTATAAAGCCTACGCGCGGGCTCATCCAGATAACCAGTTCTTCAGAGAAGCGTGAGATATGCGTCATGATAAGGGCTGCTGCGGCGCAGTACTCGATGGCGAAGTCGCGATCAGACACGGCATCCAGCGAGTTGCGGCACACCTCATCAAAGCCCAGCAGTTCAGCCACCATTTCGCGATCAATGGGAAAGCTGGTGCCAGCCAAGGCTGCAGCGCCTAAAGGCAGGCGATTCACCCGTTTGCGGCAATCCGCCAGACGTTCGGCATCGCGCTTGAACATTTCTGCATAGGCCAGCAGGTGGTGACCGAAGGTGACCGGTTGTGCCACTTGCAGGTGGGTGAACCCGGGCAGTATGGTGTCTGCGTGTTGCAAGGCCAGCTCGGCAAGCTTGAGTTGCATTTGCTGTAACAAATCGATGGCAATGTCGATTTCATTGCGTAGCCACAAGCGTATATCGGTGGCTACTTGGTCGTTACGAGAACGCCCTGTGTGCAAGCGTTTGCCTGCATCACCAATGAGCTCAACCAGGCGTTTTTCTATGTTTAAGTGCACGTCTTCTAGGTCAAGCAGCCATTCAAACTGCTCAGCCTCGATTTCCTGCAGTATTTGCTGCATGCCGCGTTCAATATCAGCTTTGTCGCTGGCACTGATGACTCCCACTGCCGCTAACATGCTGGCGTGTGCGAGTGAGCCTTGAATATCAAAGCGAGCCATGCGCTTATCAAAGTTGACCGAGGCGGTGTAACGCTTTACGAGCTCCGATACGGGCTCAGAAAAGCGGGCTGACCAAGCTTGAGCTTTATTGGCAAACTGGTCTTGAGAGGCGGTAGTGTTTTGTTTTGACATAGAGACAAATTATACGGGAATACGGGCCGAGCGCCGAGAGCAGTCGTTGTGTAGTCATGCGACAGCAGGCACAGTGCAGTATATTAATGTGTTTAGTGCGCGGTGCCTATCATTCGCGTGTTTTCTGAACGTTAAAGAGTCATTATGGAAGAAAACATTCACGCTGAGTCGCCATTAGCCGAATGGTTAAACTGGTCGCAGGTTGAGTCTTGGTTCCCTAGCGAATTTTGGGCACAGTTGCTGTTGGCGCTGGTGGTACTGATTTTGCTGATGGGCTTAGCAAGTTGGATCACATCCCGCGTACTGTCAGGCGTATTTAAGCGAGTGCTGCGTGCCGCGGGTAAAGAACATTGGGTGCAGGCCCTGGCTCGGCATAAGGTTGTGCGTTACTGTGCTTACGCCGTGCCCGCTTATCTGTTCGTGGGTAACATTACTTTCTTACCTCTGAGTGAGGCCTGGTTAACAGCCTTGGTGCGTTTGGCGGCAATCGTGGCAACTGTGCTGACGGTGTTGGTGCTGGTTCGTCTTCTGGCCGCCGCACAGCAAGCATATGCCAGTTCTAATCGCGGTCAGACTCGCTCCATTAAAGGCTATGTTGAGCTAGGGAAAATAGGTCTGTGGGCGGTGGGGGTGATCTTTATCATCTCTATCCTGATGGACCAGTCGCCCGTCTTGTTACTCTCGGGTCTGGGCGCCTTGTCGGCGGTGTTGTTGCTGGTCTTTAAAGACACCTTATTGTCTTTAGTGGCGAGCACGCAGATGAGCAGCAACGATATGTTGCGTATCGGTGACTGGATAGAGATGAAACAGGCTGGCGCGGATGGTTTCGTCATCGATATCGCCTTACATACCGTAAAGGTGCAAAATTGGGATAAAACCGTTACTACTATTCCCACCTACAAGTTGTTTTCAGAAAGCTATCGCAACTGGCGCCAAATGTTCGAGTCTGGCGGACGCCGTATCAAGCGCACATTGAGCATTGATGCAACCAGCGTACGCTTTTTAAGCGAACAGGAAATTGAAGGTTTATCCCGGTTTGCGCTGCTCGATGAGTACCTGGCTGATAAAAAACAGCAGTTAAAAACAACAAATACGGAGCTGGCCGCCTCAGGTCTGGACTTGGTTAATCATCGGCGTTTAAGCAATATTGGGACCTTTCGGGCTTATTGCATGGCCTATATCCAGCAGCATCAAGGCATACACCAAGACATGATCATGATGGTGCGCATGATGGAGCCTGGTCCTGAAGGCATCCCTATCGAGATATACTGTTTCACAAATAATACGGCCTGGGTAGAGTTTGAGCGCATTCAGGGCGATATATTCGATCACTTTTTGGCTATTTTGCCAGAGTTATCCTTAAGGCTATTTCAGACGCCTAGCGGCTATGACCTCAGTCGTGGCCTGGGTCTGGTGCGTCAACAAGCGGCTGGTGAGCCCGATTACAGAAACACGACTACTAACGGAAACACAACATGAAAAAAATCACGGCCATTATTAAGCCTTTTAAACTGGATGAGGTGCGCGAAGCCTTGTCAGAGTTAAACGTCAATGGCCTGACTGTCACGGAAGTGAAGGGCTTCGGAAGGCAAAAAGGGCACACGGAACTGTATCGGGGTGCTGAGTATGTGGTGGATTTTTTGCCCAAAATTAAAGTGGATGTTGTGGTGTCGGCTGAGCGCAGCGAGGCGGTCATTGATGCCATTATTAAAGCGGCCCATACAGGTCGTATTGGTGACGGTAAGATCTTTGTGACGGCGATTGAGCAGGCCATACGCATACGTACGGGTGAAACTGGGCATGAGGCCTTGTAGCCAAAGGGGTTGATATGCAGTTTGCAACATTCGGAAAGGCCGCTCAGGTCTCACGTGTAGGGCAAGGTAGTTGGTACATAGAGCGTGGTGCCAGAGCGCAAGCAATACAAGCGTTCCGGGCAGGTTTGGATGCAGGGATGAATCACATCGACACGGCTGAAATGTATGCCGATGGCGAGGCGGAAACCTTAATTGGCGAGGCCATAGAAGGGCGCCGCTCCGAGGTTTTTCTCGTGTCTAAAGTGTTGCCCCAGCACGCTAGCGCTCAAGCGGTCATACTAGCCTGTGAAAATAGCCTGCGCCGTTTAGGGACGGACTACCTGGATGCCTATCTCTTGCACTGGCGAGGGTCTGTCCCTCTGGAAGAAACCTTCGAGGCTTTTGAACGCTTGTGCGCTGCCGGGAAAATTCGGCAGTGGGGAGTCAGCAATTTTGATGAGCTTGATTTGCAAGAAGCGTATGATCTGGTCGGGCCAGGGCGTATTGCTTGCAATCAGGTGCTGTATCACCTACGTGAACGAGCCATTGAGCACGCAGTAATCCCATGGTGCCAGGCGCACCAAGTCAGTGTGGTGGCGTATAGCCCTTTTGGTCACGATAGCTTTCCTGAGCCAGGCTCGTCTCAAGGTGCCGTGTTGCAGCAACTGGCCAGTGAGCACGGCTGCAGTACCCGACAAATTGCCTTGTCATTTTTGTTACGCCAGCCTGACTTGTTTGTGATTCCCAAGTCAGGTCAGGTGCAGCATGTCTTGGATAATGCGGCGGCAGCACAGGTGCAGCTCAGTGCCCAGGATTTGGATAGGTTGGAGCAGTGCTTTGCACGTGGGCCTAAACCTGCCTATTTGCCCACGATCTAAAATATTACGTGGGCAGCAGGGCAGTGTTCAGAACCTATTATGATTTTGCTGTGGCCTGAGGGCGTTCGTGCAGCCAAAGCCACGACAGCGCGACCAGCAGCACGATAACAATAGGAAAGCTGCCCTGATTAATAGCATCCCAGCCATAGCTGGCCAGCACTTGTCCGGAGCTAAATGAGGACAGGGCAACGCAGCCAAAAATAATGAAATCATTTAGCGCTTGCACGCGTCCCCGCTCTTCGGGGCGGTAGCAGCTAATGACCATATTCGTGGCCCCGATAAAACCAAAGTTCCAGCCCACGCCCAGCAAAATCAGACTGAACCAGAAGTGTCCCACTGATAAACCGGTTAAGGCAACCGCGCTGGCGGCTCCAGTTAGTAACAGTCCAAGCATGGTGATAGGAATTTGACCATAGCGCTTGATAAGGTGGCCGGTGATGAAACTGGGGCCAAACATGGCCAGAATATGCCACTGTATACCCAGTGTGGAGTCAGAGATGGAATGGCCGCAACCAATCATGGCAAGCGGCGAGGCGGTCATCATGAAGTTCATCAGACCATAAGAGGCCACACCGGCCATCACAGCCACGATAAAACGGGGTTGACGCGCAATCTCACCCAGAGGACGGCCTCGGTAGGGGCCAGCTTCTTTAGTGGCGCTACCAAGGCCTTTGGCGCGCAAGAAAAAAATCAGGGGAAGGACGCAAGCGGCTAGCACGGCCTGAGATAAAAACGAGGCCATGAAGGGGTGGAGAGGGGTGAGATCACTGGTCCAAATGATAGTCTGACTAGCAATAATGGCACCGGCTAAGCCGCCGGCCAGCACCCAGGACGTGGCTTTAGGACGGAACTCATCATTGGCGCCATCGGCAGCGGCGAAACGGTAGTTTTGTACATAGGAGGCGTAACAGCCAGCCAGTGCTACGCCCAAGCAAAAGAGTAGAAAAGAAGCCAGGTAAATGCCTAGGCTCGCCAGTAAACCGCCAGCGATACCACAACTGGCACCGAGCAAGTAAGAGCGTTTGCGACCAAATCGTTGCATCATGAAGGCGGCCGGTACTATGCCTAAAGCAAGCCCAAGATTAAAGGTCGTGACAGGCAGGGTGGCCATGCCGGGCGAGGAGGCCAGTTGCTGGCCTACTAGGCTACTAAGGGCGACGACGAGTGCAGGGTTAGCTCCGCCAAGTGCTTGCATGCCAGACAGGACGAGTGCATTGTGTCGCCCAGAATCAGTACCGCTCATGGTGTTACCTTATCTATATGAATTTTTATTATAAGTTTATATGATATTTCGGTAGTGGGCGTGCTGGCGTGCGGCAATGAGCCAGAATTCAGGAGTAAAGCTCTCGGCAACGAGTAAGGGGGTATGTTGCCGATAAAACAAAGAGCAGCGCGCTAGGACCTCTGGTGCTGGCGGAGTGGTAAGTAGGCCATGCTGCTGGTGAGCCAGTTGTACCGTACGATACAAGGGCATTTGCGTGTGTAAACGGCAATTTAAAAAAGGGGATCGTTGTATCTGCGCATCGTTATACAGCATATCGGCTAAAGGGCGTTGGCGCAATTTTCGTATCCCCTGCCACAGGCCATGCGAGTCTTTTAAGGGGGTGAAACTACGTGCGATGACGCATAATACCCCGTCAACCGCCATACGCACTTCGCGCACCCAAGCGGGCGCAGGAGGCCGCAAAGCAAGCAGCCAAGCTTCATCTTGCTGTAGACCCGTTGAGTATTCGCGCACGATATTAAGCTCGACTGTGCCAAGTGAACGTAAGCCCGCAGTCAGGGCGCCAGGGCGATGCAGCCAGTACTTTTGTAGTGGGGTGTAACTGGCGCGTAGCTGAGCTTGCCAAGGTTTTTTTTCTATGCAGTCGAATTTCATAAACTATCTAAGCGACAAAGCCATAAAATACCGTTTATGGAAAAAATACGTATTTCAAAATTAATGGCTGAACGCGGAATGTGTTCACGACGCGAAGCAGATGCTTTTATTGAGCGCGGCTGGGTACGAGTCGATGGTGTAGTGGTGTCAGAGTTAGGTTCCAGAGCCTATCCGAATCAGAAAATTACACTGGAAAAGCAGGCCCGTGAGCGACAGACCAAACGGGCTACGGTCATTTTACATAAACCGGTGGGCTATGTGTCCGGTCAGGCTGAAAAAGGCTATCGCAATGCGGCGTCCCTAATTTCTGCTGTGACGCAGTTCAAAGGGGGGCGCGGCAGCCAGCGCTTTGAGCCTGCCCATCTGCGCGGCTTAGCCCCTGCCGGGCGTTTGGATATTGATTCGACGGGCTTGCTTATTCTGACTCAGGATGGCCGGATTGCCAGACAGATAGTTGGCGAGGACTCGGTCATAGAAAAAGAGTATCTGGTGCGTGTCAGTGGCAAACTGACTGAGCGTGGGCTGGAACTCTTGAACCATGGCTTAACCTTGGATGGACATCAGTTAAGGCCTGCTCAAGTATCGTGGCAGAACGAGGATCAATTGCGTTTTATTTTACGTGAAGGGCGTAAGCGCCAGATTCGTCGCATGTGCGAGCTGGTAGGCTTGAAAGTTGTGGGACTGAAGCGGGTACGCATTGGCGAGATCGTGTTGGGGGATCTGCCGGTGGGGCAATGGCGTTACCTTAAAGAAGGCGAACGCCTGGCCTGATTATTAATGGCGCTAGGCCTAGACTTGATGCTGTTGCAGATAGCTCTGGGCGTGATCATCCTGTGCCATGGCTGATTTTAACCAGGGCAGCGCCTCGGATAAGGTCTGGTACAGGGTCCAGGGTGGATTAACAATAAACATACCACTGCCGTGTAAGCCCACTCCATTGCGACTGCGTGCTTTCACACTCAGACTGGTATGTAGCCAAGAGCAGGTCTGGCTTTCCAGGTAGCGCCTAAGCTGCTGTACTTCCGGCCTTTGTACCAGAGGGTACCAAATCACATAACAGCACTGGGCAAAACGCTTTAGGGCCTCATCGAGGCAGTGCTGCACTTGACGGTAGTCGCTTTTGGCTTCGTACGAAGGGTCCATGACAACAACCGCGCGACGTGATGGCGGAGGCAGTAAGCGTTTCAAGCCTTCGAAGCCATTTTCGGCATATAGGCGTACTTTTTTATTCGGTCTAGGGTAGAGCTGTTTCACATTTTCCTGTAGCACCTGAAACTCTGATGGGTGCAGTTCAAAACCGTGAAAGCTGTCCTGAGAGCGCAGTTGCATGAGCGCGAGCCAAGGCGAACCCGGATAGTAGCGTGCCACGCCATCTGGGTTGAGATCGGCGATCACATCCAGATAGCGCTCTACCATGGGCGGCGGATTATCCGCCTCTATCACCTTATCAAGACCATCGTAGAACTCCCCTTTGGTTTGGGCCCACTCATCTTCCAGATCGTAGAGACCTGCACCCGTGTGCGTATCAATAATGGTGTAGGGGCTATCTTTTTGCGCGTAATGGTCAAAAATTTGCAAAAGTATGGCGTGTTTTAGCACATCGGCATGATTGCCAGCGTGAAAGGCGTGACGGTAACTGAACAAAATGTTTACAGCCTAAGGGCTGATCCTTGCAATTTAAATGGAGTCAGGACGTATTGTAGTGACTCTATCGGTAATAATGGCATCGCACCCCCAATCAAATAGCTCGCGTACACGCTTTGCGTCGTTCACTGTCCACACGCACAAGGTGTAGCCAGCCTGTTTGATGGCTTTGGCTTGCTCTGCTGTAAGGTAGTCAGTGTTCATATTCAGCCCTGAGCAGGCTAAGCGCTCTAGCCTTTCTTGCCAGTCCGCGGGAAGCTCTGCTTCCAGTAATAGTGCGCGAGGTATATGAGGGGCGGCATGTCGGGCAGCGTCCAGGCTGGCCTCGGAAAATGAAGACAGCAGTGGTGGCAGGGCGGCTGCCTGCCAAAGTTGCTCGGCTAGCTTGGCGATGCGCTCTCCGGTACGAGTTTCGTCTCCGGGGCTGGGTTTAATCTCAATATTGCTATGTATTTGGTTGGCGATGGTGTAGTAGGCAATGCTTTGCAAGGTAGCAATAGGCTCACCTGCGTACGCGCTGGAGTGCCACGAACCAAAGTCCCAATGTGATAATTGAGCCAGCGTGTAATCGCTTGCCGGGCCATGATGGTTACTCGTGCGCGCCAAGTCATCATCATGCAATAAAATAGCGACACCATCTTGACTGAGCTTGACGTCAAACTCCATCATGCTAAAGCCGTTGGACGCACCGAAACGTATCGCTGCAAGTGTGTTTTCTGGAGCATGCTTGCCGGCTCCACGATGCGCAATCAGCTGTGGATAGATCCAGCTATGAGTAATGTTTGCCATGATTAAGCTCCTTATTAAGCCTTGTAGACAAAAAAGCGATTTACTATTTTGCTTCAGGCTGTAAACTAACCGGTTAGGTTTTGGGTTAGTGCAAGATGTTACACTGCCGATTTTATGCCAGACACGCACAGTGTGCTTAAGTTCGTGTCATGTTGATATGAACAGGTACGCCCATCCGCAGCGCTTGGCTGCATGCGATAGTAGGTGATCATGAATGTTTGAATTTATTCGTAAACATCAACGCTTGATGTTATTGCTGGTGCTAATCTTGATTTTGCCGTCATTTGTTCTGATTGGCGTCAGTGGGTATTCCAATTACGTGTCGGGTGATGAGGATATTGTCCAGATAGGCGATTCTTCCATCACGGCTCAAGAATTTGATCGTGCTCGTCGCGCCCAGCTTGAAGAGGCTCAGCGCAATTCTCCGGCAGGGTTTGATATAGCCCTTTACGATAATCCTGCGGTACGTCGCCAGTTGCTGGACGAAATGATAAACCAGCGCCTACTAATCAATGTGGCTACACAGGATCGTTTCAGCGTGTCTGATGCGATGCTGCGTGACTCTATTGCAGCGACTCCGGCCTTTCAGGAAAATGGTGTTTTTTCACCAGCCTTGTACGAGCAACGTTTGCGTGGTGCTGGCTTGGATGCACGTAACTATGAACAAAGTGAACGGGGCCAGTTAGCTCTGGGTATAGTGTTGGGGCCTGTTTCTGAGACCGCTCACATTGCCCCCGCTGTGGTGCAGCAACTGGAACAGGCCTTGACTGAGGCTCGCGAAGTACGCATTAAGCAATTCAGTGCACTGGACTATCTGGATAACATAGAGGTAACGGACGAGCAGTTGCAGCAATGGTACACACAAAACCAGCAGGCTTTGGAGTTGCCAGAGCAGGTCAGCGCTGAATTCCTTCTGTTAAACGAGGAGTCGGCAACTGCCAGTGTGACCACACCTGACGAAGCGCAGTTACAGCACTATTTTGAGCAAAATAAATCTCGTTTTGTACGCCCGGCTCGAGCCCATTTAAGCCACATTCAAGTCTCGCTTAACCCAGGCATGAGCGATAGTGAGCGTGAGCAGGCGCATGCCAAGGCCAAAAAACTGGCCGCACAAGCGCAAGCAAATAAAGATAATTTCGCAGAGCTGGCCAAGGCAAATTCCGAGGACAGCGGAAGTGCTGAAGACGGAGGGGACTTGGGCTGGATTGTTTACGGTACCTGGCCTGCTGCTTTGCAAAACGCGGTGTTTTCTTTAAAAGCGGGTGAGGTCTCCGAGGTGATTGAAGGGCCTGGTGGGTTTCATGTCTTTAAAGTGATAGCCAGCGAACCCGAGCAAGGGCAAAGCTTCGAGCAAGTCAAAGGACAAATTGAACAGGAACTGCGCTCTCAGTTAGCGGCTGATAACTTTGCTGATATGGCAACCCAGCTTACGCAACTGGTCTACGATAACGAAGACAGCCTGGAGCCAGCAGCGCAAGCATTGGGCCTAAAGCTGCAGACGGTGACTGGCATAACACGACAAGGTTTGTTGCCTGCCGATCAGCTCAGTGGTGAGCAGGCTGCGGCAAGTAATGCGTCGGCGGCTGTGCTGGATGATGTGCGTGTGCGACAGGCCTTATTTGCACATCGTAGTTTGAGCGAGAGAAAAAATGCGGGTGTGATCGAAATTTCCCCCGACACCATTATTGCCGTGCGTGTGCATGATGTGGTGCCTGCACATGTGCCCGCTTTCGAGGATGTGAAAGCCTCCTTGGTTGAGCGCTTGAAAGCAGAGCAAGCACTTGCTTTAGCCATTCAGGAAGGTGAGCAGGAACTGGCCAGCTTGCAGCAGGATGGTACGCAAACGCTTGAAGGTTTTGCTCCCGTTGAGCAAATCAGTCGTGCTCAGGTAGGAGCATTTTCTGAGTCTGATCTGAATGTGATTATGGCCACAGACAGCGATACCTTGCCGGCTTACCTAGGTATTGCTGGCCCTAATAGTTATCGTTTGGTTCAGGTGCTGAAGCACATTCCTGGCACTAGCGGTGGTGAGGGGGCTGAGTTTTTACTGGCTCAGTTAACTCGTATGCAAGGCAATAGCGAAGCCCAGGCGGTGTTGCGTGCTTTGCGCCATCAGCAAGGCGTGAAGCTGCTGCCAGCGGCCGAGGAGGAAATTAATGCAACGAGCGATACTGAGTAGCTCTCCGCTCGCTGATTGGCTTGTCTAAGTGCCCTATAAACGATGACCATCTTGCGGTGGTCATCGTTTTTTAAATGAATCACTACTCATTATGCTTACTCATTTTTTTGCGCGTTTACGCCGACTTGGATGGCTGCTCGTGACGGGTTTGTGCGCCTCTGTCTGGACGTCTGCTTATGCAGCAAGCTATATCGAGCGTACCTTGCATAAGCCAGTGCCTGGGGGCGTAGCGGTGCTCAATGCTGGGCAGGCTGAGCAAGCACCTGTGGTAACGCTTAACGGACATAGGGTAATGGTTATCCGGGACACGGATACCTATTGGAAAGCGATTGTAGGTATAGATTTAAAAACAGCGCCAGGCTTGTTGAAGCTAAGTGATAATCAGGGTTTAGACTTGCAGGTACAGGTAGAGCCCAAACAGTACAAGCAGCAGCATATACGTTTAAAAAATCAGTCTCATGTCACGCCAGACCCACAGCAGCAAGCTCGTTTCCAGCGTGAGTATGCTGAGCAAATAGCTGCCTACAGTCAGTATCGAGAAAGTGGCCCTTCCAATATAAGCTTCGAGCAGCCTGTGCCAGGACGACTCAGTAGCCCATTTGGTTTGCGTCGTTTCTTTAATGGCCAAGAGCGTAACCCTCATTCGGGTTTGGATTTGGCGGCTCCACTAGGTACCGTTGTGCGCGTGCCTGCGGATGGGGTGGTGACTCTGGTCGGGGATTACTTTTTTAATGGCAAGACCGTGTTTGTGGATCATGGCCAAGGCTTAATCACTATGTATTGCCATCTCTCGGCCTTTGATGTTCAGGTGGGTGATCAGTTGCGACGTGGTGAGGCGATCGGTAAGGTGGGAGCGACCGGCAGAGCTACCGGCCCGCATTTGCACTGGAACGTCAGCCTGAACAATGTACGCGTGGATCCGGCTATTTTTATCCACGCTTTTCAGCCTTAGGACTACAGCATGCCTTCGCACGTGCGCGACGCTTTTAGGCGCGGTTTAGTAGACAGTTCCACCATTGCGCTGGGTTATATACCCGTGGCCATTTCATTTGGTCTAGCCGCTGCACATCAGGGAATCAGTCCTTTTGTTACGGTATTAATTTCCTTATTGGTGTATGCCGGAGCAAGCCAGTTTGTGCTGCTAAGCATGCTGGCCAGTGGCGCTAATGGGCTGAGTGTCTTGCTGGTGGTCGTTGTTATGAACTTACGCCATTTGTTTTATGGGCCGTCTGTCTTAACCTTAATGCCTCATCGCCCCAGAAGCCTATCCGTGTATTTGCTGGGTGCGGGACTAACGGATGAGGTGTTTGCGGCCGCCTCCGGGAAACTAAGTAGCATTCCAGAGGCTATGCGCGAATGGTGGTATTGCGGCTTACAGTTAGGTGCTTATGCCTCGTGGGTGGGCGGGACGGCCGTTGGCGCGTATTTGGCCCAGGATCTATTGGCAGACTCTCAGCTCATTAGCAAAACACTGGGCTTTGTACTGCCGGCCTTGTTTTTTGCCTTGCTACTGGAAATCCGCCATGCAGTCTCGCCCGGGGTTATGTGCACGGCTGCGCTGGTAGCCTGTGGGACCGTATTTGTATTACCTGCCTACGCAGGTATTATTGTGGCCATGCTGGCTGGCGGTCTATACGCCTTACGTCGTGCATAAGGACAGGATTGATGCAGCAAGATTTACGCTTATTACTACTGGTGATCGCTTTAGCTGGCCTGGGTACTTACCTGATTCGTGTGCTGCCCATGAGGTGGCACGAGCGTGGGCAAGCTAAAGGGTCAAAAACGCAATCGGTACGTATGCTAGCCTTATTGCAGGCAATAGGCCCAGCCGCGATTGTGGCCTTGCTATGTATTTCTTTGGCAGATTTGATTGCTAAGTCGGCCTGGTTGAGTGACAGCGTACACGTACTCTTGGGCTTGATAGGGGTGGTGTTAGGGCATAGATGGGCGGGTATTGCCTTAGGCACGCTGTTAGGTGTGCTGTGCTATGGCTTAAGCGTTGCCCTGATATAAAGTGCGCTACGGGCTTAGTGTGAACCTTAAGGCCACACCAAGCCCGTGTTAAACGGCTTGCTAGCCTTTTAGCCGGACTATTTTTTGCACTTGCGGTACATGTCGTATGGCACGAATGACGCGTGCCAAATGGTTGCGGCTATCGACCTGCACGGTAATGTGTAGCAGTGAAGTCGCAGCCGCCTCATCAGGCATGGAAATATGAAGGATGTTAGAGTCGGCATCGGTGATTTCAGCGGCCAGGCGACCCAGCACGCCGCGCTCGTTAATAACCGTGACATCAAGGCGTGTTGAAAGGTGACGCGCCGTGTTGCTATCCCACATGACAGGAACCCAGCGCTCTGGTTCTTTGGCTTGCGCTCGTTGTGCGACTTCGCACTCGGCCATATGCACAACTAGTCCGTGCCCCATGCGTATACCACCAATAATTGCATCGCCGGGCAAGGGGCCGCAGCAAGGTGCTAATTGCACGGCTTGGCCTTCATTACCTTGTATGAGGATAGGAGCCAGGGCACTGGCTGTGAACTCGTCCATGGCGGCGGCCGTGGTTTCCAGCAGGGCGGTCTCAGGCGCAAAGCGTCGTGCTACGACAGCAGCTAGTCGTTTACCCAAGCCTATATCAGTCAGGATTTCTTCACGTGACGCGGCGCCAGAGCTTTTCGCCAATTTATCCCATGCAGGGTCATTGTCGCGCACAGGGGGCATGCCCATTTGTTCGAAGGCTTGATCCAGCAAGCGACGGCCAAAGTCTAAGGACTCTTCGTATTGTACGGTACGTAAAAAATGCCGTATTTCCGACCGTGCTCGACCGGAGCGCACGTAATTAAGCCATTGTGCCTGCGGGCGTGCTGCCGGTGATGTGATGATTTCAACTGAGTCACCACTTTTAAGATCAGTACGCAAAGGGGCGAACTCGCCATTGATCTTGGCGGCTACGGCGTGATTACCTATATCTGTATGAATAGAGTATGCAAAGTCTACGGGAGTAGCGCCACGCGGCAAGGAAATGATTTTCCCTTTGGGTGTATAAACATATACCGCATCGGGGAAAAGATCCACTTTAACGTGTTCTAAAAACTCGGTGGAGTCGCCTGTTTGGCTTTGTATATCCAGCAAGGACTGCAGCCAGCGATGGGTGCGTTTTTGCAGATCGTTAAGGGTAACGTCGTCGTCTTTGTAGAGCCAGTGTGAGGCGACCCCTTCTTCGGCGACATGATCCATTTCACGTGTGCGTAACTGGAACTCTACGGGTGTGCCGTAGGGACCAATCAGAGTGGTATGCAAAGATTGATAGCCATTGACCTTGGGAATGGCAATGTAGTCTTTGAACTTACCGGGCACAGGGCGATACAACTGGTGCAATGTACCTAAGGCCAAGTAACATTCGGGCAATGTGTGCACAATAACGCGAAAGCCGTAGATATCCAGTACATCCGAGAACGACTTTTTTTGCTCCACCATTTTACAAAATATGCTGTAGAGCGATTTTTCGCGACCGCTGACCTCTGCCTCGATACCGGCCGCGGGTAGGGCCACGCGTACCGCCTCGGTGATTTTGCTGAGCACTTCACGTCGATTGCCGCGGGCCGACATCAGGGCCTTATGCAGAACGCGATAGCGATTCGGGTAGATGGCTTTAAAGCAGCGATCCTGGAGTTCGCGAAATAGGGCGTTCAAGCCCAGACGATGGGCGATGGGCGCGTAAATATCCAGTGTTTCTTGGGCGACTCGTCTGCGTTTTTCTGGTTTGACGGCGTCTAGCGTGCGCATATTGTGCAAGCGGTCGGCCAGCTTGATCAGAATGACACGCACGTCCCGGGACATGGCGAGCAGCATCTTACGAAAGCTGTCGGCTTGTTGCTGTGTTTTAGTCGCGACCTCTAGGCGGTCTAGCTTAGAGACGCCGTCGACGATATCGGCCACATCCGTGCCGAATTTCTCGGCGAGCTCTTGTTTGCTGACGTCTTGATCCTCAATAACGTCGTGCAATAAGGCCGCCATGAGCGAGTCGGCATCGAGTTTCCAGCCAGCACAGATTTCGGTAACAGCGATGGGGTGCGATATATACGGCTCACCGCTGGCACGAAATTGGCCAAGATGGGCCTGGTCTGAGAATCGATAGGCCTCGCGTACCCGCTCTACATCTTTAGGGTCCAGATATTTGGAGATGATTTTGGTGAGGGGGGCGAGCGAGGCGATAGTGTTGGCGGTATTTCGCTCGGCTTCCAAAGCAAGCGCACCATTGGGGCGTGCTTGTGCCTTGCGCTTTCCCAGGCGTGACCCTTTTTTTAAAACAGCGAGTAAACCAGAGGATGCGCCTCGAAACCGCGGAAATACCATTCAGTGCCTCTACGTATTAGGTTGGTACCTTACGCAGCATTTCCAGGCCAGTTGCGCCTGCAGCAATTTCACGTAGTGCGGTTACCGTGGGTTTGTTTTTGGTTTCCAGGCGTGGTTCGTGCCCTTGAGCCAGTTCACGCGCGCGGTAAGCGGCTGTTAGCGTAAGATTAAAACGATTCGGGATCTGCTCTAGGCAGTCTTCTACAGTAATACGAGCCATGTGTGTGAACTTTAAAGTTAAGTCGGGCCAGTTTTTATAGGCCTAACTGTTGAAAAACGGTGGCGTGGCGGGCAGCTTGATTGGCAACGCGCAAGCGACTCGCTGCTACAACTTCAGACAGCGCTTTCACAGCAGTGTCAAAATCTTGATTGATAATAGCATATTGGCACTCGTGAGCATGGCTGATCTCGCCCGCTGCTGCCTGTATACGACGCTGAATCACCTCTTCGCTGTCCTGCCCGCGCTTGCGTAAGCGTTCCTCTAGTATAGCGAGCGATGGCGGCAAAATAAAGATGCCTACTGCCTGGGGGAAGTTTTCCCTGACTTGGCGAGCCCCTTGCCAGTCGATTTCCAGCAGCACGTCTTGACCCGACAACAAAGCTTGCTCGACGGGCTCTTTGGGCGTGCCATAGTAGTTGCCATGAACATGAGCCCATTCCAGCAGCGCATTCTGTGTTTTTAAGGTATCAAACTGGCTATTACTGACAAAGTAATAATGCTGCTTATCTTGCTCACCCGGACGTGGGGCGCGCGTGGTGCAAGAGATGGAAAGACTAATATTATTATCTTTGGCCAGCAAGGCATTAACGAGGCTGGACTTACCGGCACCGCTGGGTGCCACGACGATAAATACACTGCCAGGAAATCGGTCAGACGACATAGGGTTCAGGGGAAGAGTAAGAGGAGTTAATCGTTAAAGTGGTCGGTGTTTTGACCGAACTCATCAAGCACGGCTTGTCGGCTGAGTAAATCATGACACAAAAACACCACTGTATCGCCTGGATTCATATTGAATAATACTTCTTGCACAAGCTCGGCAGCATCGTTGGCTTGAGCAATGGCCATCACGTGTACGTCGCCACCCGCTTCAAACTGCTCTGGCGGCACGAATTCGGCGACGCGCTCTAGGTCGGGCTCGCTGATCACGACATAGGCCCAGACTGTATGCTCGTCTAGGCTGATTTGTAATACCGAGCCGGCTGGAATGGTTCGCAATACTTCACTTTGTACTTGCATCAGATATATCCTGATTAAGGCAGTTGCAAAACAGCAGTTACCGGTGTGTGATCGGAGGGCTGTTCCCAAGCGCGTGGCTCACGATCTATTTCACAGGCTATGCATAATTCTTTAAGCGGGGTGGAGAGCAGGGCATGGTCTATACGCAGACCGGCATCACGTCGGAAAGCAAAACGCCTGTAGTCCCACCACGTAAATGGACTGCCGCTTTGTTCAAAAAGGCGATAGGCATCGTGCAGGCCCAAACTGAGTAGTTTGTTTAAGGCCTCACGCTCGGCATCCGACACCAACACCACATCTTTCCATTTTACAGGATCATGCACGTCTGCATCAGTGGGAGCGATGTTGTAGTCACCCAAAATAGCAAGATTGGGGTATTGCTGGATTTCTGTGCGTAGCCATGTGTACAGGGCTTCATACCAAGCCAGCTTATAGGTGTATTTATCGCTTTCCAGGTCTTGGCCATTGGGACAATAGGCACTGATAACGCGTACAGGTCCAATGCTGGTGTCGTAAGTGGCACCAATAATACGCTGCTGGTGATCCTCGAAATCAGGAATGTTGCGTTGTACGTCACGACCTTCAGTGCGTGAAATAAGAGCTACGCCGTTATATGTTTTCTGCCCCGCCCAGACGGCTTGATACCCAATTTCCTGTAGTGCTTCCAAGGGAAAGCGCTCATCGGGAATCTTCAGTTCTTGCAGGCACAGCACATCAACTGGATTTGTCTCCAGCCATTGCAAGACTTGCGGCAGACGCACGTTCAGTGAATTAACGTTCCAGGTGGTGAGTTTTAAGGTGGTCATGGTAGTTAGCGACGCGGTGGGCAATGTTCTGGTGGAAGGGATTGCTTGGCCTCGAAAAGCGAATTAAAAAAGTCTGCCTAGTTTAGCCTTGCTAGAGCAGACTTGTCCTTGATGTCCTTGCGTTCAAGAGTTTTACTTTTTAAGTTTTTATGTGTGCTGTGTTGGACGGTATTTCTACCAACGTCTGTTAACTTGCGCCTAACTTGTTGTTAAATTTGAGTTTTTTGGTTCTTTGTGTTATGCTTAAAAGGGTAGGGAGTGCAGCGGGTGCCTCCCGTCTTGTCGATGTATACAGGAGTGTTGCCAAGTGAGCACCAACAAAAAGCCGGTTCGTCGCAGGCCCGTAGTGGAAGTTCAACCCTTAAACTGGGTCGCCCCAGAGCAGCGTAAAGACGATGTTGATGATGATAAATCCATCGAGCAGTCAGGTACTGAACTGAGCGCACAGGCGTAAAAGCCTAAGGCTAGGATGTAGGTTGGTCTTAAAGATAAACCTTGCCGTAGCTAGAAAAAAAGACCGAGTTTTGCACTACGCAGAGTTCGGTCTTTTTTGTGTCTGCGATATCACGTAGATCCAGACCTTACGCCAGCAAGGAGCTGTATAGACAAGTCGTACAGGGTGCTCAGAGTATGAAACTGCATAGAGGATGCTGCATAGTGTGGCCTCGTGCAGTATGATCGTGCGCTTGCCTGTGTCAGTGGCGTATTCACGTATACTGCCCATGCAAAACTTACTCATTAATGCCTGTGCTACCTTGAGGGATTTATGTCTGAGCGCCAGCCCGAGCAAGCGCCTATTATTATTACCGAGCGGCGCTTTGCTTCGGTACCTTTGTTTTCCAGTTTGCGGCATTACCGTGTCCCGCAGATGCGTGCTGATGCTCTGGCTGGTTTATCGGTAGCCGCCATTCAGATACCCACCGCAATTGCTTATGCCAGCTTGGCGGGTTTTCCGCCTTTAATCGGCTTATATGCCTGTTTGTTGCCCATGCTGGTGTATGCCTTGCTTGGCTCGTCCCGACAGTTAATTGTGGGTCCCGATTCGGCCACCTGTGCCATGATTGCTGCCGCGCTCAGCCCACTGGCCCTGGCAGGCAGTCAGCACTATATAGAATTGTCCATGATGCTCGCTTTGATGGTGGGCGGCTTGTGCATCATGGGTGGCATATTGCGCTTGGGCTTTATCGCGGACTTTTTGTCACGCCCCATTTTGGTGGGCTTTATGAATGGTGTGGCCTTATCTATTGTGGCAGGGCAACTGGGTAAAGTGCTGGGCTTGGAGTTGGAGTCCCGAGTGTTCTTTTCCATTCTCTGGGAATTGCTGCACAAGCTGGAGCAGATCCATTATTTAACGCTGGGCGTGAGTCTGGCTAGCTGGGTTTTAACGGGCTTGATGTTGTGGCGTGTACCACGCTGGCCTGCGCCTTTACTGACCATTGTGGTGTTGAGTACCTTGGCCTGGATGCTAGGGATAGAGCACTATGGGGTAAGCTTAGTAGGAGCGGTAAGTGGTGGCTTGCCAGAGCTGGCTTGGCCCAAGGTCAGTTACGATGAGGTACGCAGCCTATTTGGCGATGCCCTGGCGATCAGCTTGGTCAGTTTTTGCTCGGCAATGCTTACTGCCCGTAGTTTTGCCGCTCGTAATCATTATCGTATCTACCCCAATCAAGACATGATTGCTTTGGGGGCGGCGAACATATCGGCAGGCTTGAGTGGTGGTTTTGTGATTAGCGGGGCGGACTCGCGTACCGCGATTAATAATATGGTGGGTGGTAAAACATCCATGGTGAACGCCACGACCGCTTTGTATATTCTGTTAGTGATCCTGCTATTGGCAGATAGCCTCAGTTGGATACCTGTTGCTGCGCTGGGTGCGGTGCTGATACAGGCCGCCTTAAAAATGGTGGACGTATCCGCCTTGCGTCATCTGTACCGAGTCAGTCGCCTGGAGTTACGCATCAGTGTTTTGGCTACTCTGGGTGTGCTCACTTTGGGCGTGTTGCAGGGTATTTTATTAGCGGTATTGTTGTCCTTGATTTATCAATTACGTACCGTGGCTCGTCCTCGAGATGCTGTGCTGGGCCAAGTGCCAGACGGGGGGCGGTTGTTTAATATCGCTCATGCCCCCCATGCCGAACGTTTAAAAGGGGTATTGGTGTATCGCTTTGATGCATCCTTGTTGTTCTTTAATAGTGATTATTTTCAACAGCGCCTAAAAGAGCTGATGCTGGCAGCCGATGAGCCCACTCAAGCCATTGTGCTTGATGCTCAGGCCTGTGCGAACTTGGATGTGACCGGAGCGCTTTGTTTAAAAGAGCTGCATACCGAGTTTGGGGTCCAAGGAGTGCGATTTTGTATTGCCGCCTTGCATGGTCAGTTCAGAGAAATGTTTGAGCGCTGCGATTTACATCATAGTTTTGGTGCGCAGAATATCTTTGCTACCTCTCTTGAGGCTGTGCAAGCATTACGCTTGGCGCAGCAGCCTCAGGGACTTGAAGCAAAATAGCGCTCAGGCTATATTTTTAGGTGTATTCTCATATTGTCTATACAGGCTCAAGGATGACTATGATAAGGAAACGGTATGTTTTGCTCGCTTGCCTTGTCTTGACGGCTTGCGCAGGAAACACAGCGGATTTGGCCGTTCAGGCAGATGTTGATCTGGAAAAGTACATGGGCACGTGGTATGAGCAGGCCCGTTTGCCAAATAAGTTTCAGCAGTCGTGTGTGGGCGAGGTTCGAGCTGACTATGCCTTATTGCCAGAGCAGCGTGTGTCGGTGACCAATCAATGCATCACCCGCTCAGGCTCTATAGAAAAAGCCCAGGCACTAGGGCGTCTTAATGCATCCATAGTTCCTCCCAGCACTTCTAAGCTGGAAGTGCGTTTTGCGCCAGCGTGGTTGTCCTGGCTATCCAGTGTCTGGGGAGCCTACTGGATCATGAAGGTTCAGGGCGATTATGAGTACGCCTTGGTAGGAACGCCTAGCCGCGAGTATTTATGGGTATTGTCGCGGCAGGCCCAAGGCGATAAAGCTATCGTACAAGACTTGCTCAATCATGCCCAGAAGCAGGGCTTTGCGATTGAGAACGTGATTTGGGATAACAATCGCTAAGTGTTTAGGCGGCTTTGGGCGCTTTGTGCATACCTTCTGCGTCCTTGGACGCAGCACCAGGCAGAGTGAATAGCCTGTCAAACACCAGTGTGAACAGGAAGGTATACACCAGGAAAAAAAGCAGCAAGGCTATTTCCATTTTGAAGGCTTGCCATAAATTGACGCGATACCACAGCATATACATGGGCAAGCAAATAAGTATCAGGCCGCCTTCAAACCCCAAAGCGTGAGCGATACGTCTGCGCAAGGTTCTTGTTGTATCGGCTTGACGTAATTCCCAGGATTCAAAAAGAGTGTTGTAAAGATAATTCCAGATTACCGCTGCCAGGGATACTAATACTGCTAGCGGTAAAGACTGCTGAGCACTGCTGCCGCTTAAAAGCATTAATAAACCGGTAGACAGTATGATGGCTAGAGCTTCGAAACTGCTAACGTAAACAATTCGACGTTTTAATGGGCTGAGCGTAAACAAGGTGGCCTCCGTAAAGCTCTATAACTAAAAAGTAGTTAAAAAGCCGGCCCGCCCCGGATTGTGAAAAATGTTTGAGCTAAGCCACGGTTTCCGCTTGCTCCAGTAGCGTATCTGTGCCTGCCAGAAAGCAGGAAACATCAGTGTGGTGCGTAGTATCGTTGTGCTGGACTACGAGTTGTGCACGGTAGTGAATCGCTACGGCCCTTATGACTTAGGGCCGTTGGCATTTTAGCGTGAATAAAATACAGGTACAAGTCAGTGTTGTTAAGATACCCGCTTGTGTGTTCAAGACCGCACCCCGCGTCATGCCCTCGCTTAAGAACGGTTGGCATAACCTGAGATGAAGGTTTTGGCTGTGCCATCATCTGGATTAAAAACGTGACGGCTGACTTTGCCGATATCCGCTCCGTAGACATGTATGCTGATAGACACCTGGTCTTGATGCGAGTTGGCCACCTGATGAATATCGCCTATTGCCGGGGATACGGCGGCGACCTCACCAGGCTTAAGTCTAGTCTTGGCACCCAGGTGTAAGCCGGCCTGATCCAGTGTGTAAGCTGTTTCGTCTTCAGCACCACGTAACATGCCAATTAGGCCCCATACCGTATGATCGTGTATAGGCGTACGTTGTCCTGGTCCCCATACAAAGCTGACGACTGAAAATCGTTCTTGGGGACAGCAGTAAAGCAAATACTGCTGATAAAACTCAGGATGTTCCCGCGCATGCTCGTCTGCTAACCAGTCATCATGTGCCACCAGCCTAGCCAGAGCTGTTTCACCCTGCTTCAGGATCAGTGCTTCATTGCCTTGGGCAGCGGCAAGAATATTGTTCATGGTGTTGATGAATTGGTCTAGACGAGGGTGCATGCATGACTCCGTGAAAGAGGGTGAGCTTGTGTGGGTAAGCCATTGAGTAGGGGGGTACAGATATACTGTAGGAGTTTGTGCCGCGAAAAGCCAGCCCGGCAGGATCAACTTAAGCAATATAGAGCGCTTTGTGCAGTTCGCGCAGCGGCGACTTATCAGTATCATAGTAGGCTTAGGCTAGTTAGGCTGGATAGATAACATACGGTGTACACATGTGGAACTGCTTACTAATAGAAGATGACGAAGAAAATGCTCGCTATTTGCAAAATGGCTTAAGTGAGCTGGGGTATACCGTGGTGGTAAGCGCGGACGGAGTACAGGGCTTGGAAAATGCCATGAAGGACATCTGGGATGTGATTATTCTGGATCGTATGCTGCCCGATAATGTGGATGGTTTATCCATTCTGTTTACCTTGCGCTCATTGGGCAAAAAAGTGCCAGTCTTGGTATTGAGTGCTTTGTCTGGTGTCGATGATAGGGTGGATGGGCTCAAGGCCGGGGGAGACGACTACTTAATTAAGCCTTTTTCGTTTCAGGAGCTGGCCGCTCGCCTGCATGCTTTAATCCGTCGCAGTCGAGATCTAAGTGAAATTAAAAACTGGCAACTTGATGACCTCTGCATGAACGTCAGCAGTCAAAAGGTGACACGTGCTGATGAGTTGCTCGAATTACAGCCTAGAGAACTGAAGTTGCTGGCGTATTTATTACTGAATGCGCACAAAATTGTGACGCGTACCATGTTGCTGGAAGTGGTGTGGGGTTATAGTTTTGATCCGCAATCTAATGTCATCGATGTGCTGGTCAGTCGCTTGCGCAGAAAAATTGACCGGCCGGGCAGTACTGCCTTGCTGCATACAGTGCGTGGGCGGGGGTATGTGCTGACCGATAAAGACGTGGTGGATGGCCTAAAAATTAAGCGTGGCGATGATTGAACGATTACAACAACTTTGGGCCTCGACCTCATTTAGGCTAACCTTAAATTACAGCGCTTTAGCTGTATTTAGTACCTTGTTTTTAATCGGGTTCTTTTATATACAAGTTTTTGGAGCCTTGCGCAGCGAGTACATTCAACAAGTGAATGCGACCATGCAAAGGCTAAATTTGGCTTATGAGCGCGGTGGCCGAGAGGGCGTGCTGCGCATTACCGATTTGATATTTTCCGAGCGTGTGGACTTAGGGCAAGAGATTTTTTTGTTCCTGGACGAGAATAATCACATTCTGGCTGGGAATCTCAAAGACATACCGGATATCAAGCATATTAAAAACAATCAGGTGCAAAAACTGCCTATTAAGCTGAGCACCAAATGGACAGAAGGGCAAGTTAGGGTACACCGACTGGCTGGGGGGGAAACCCTAATCGTAGGGCGTGAGCTGGGTGGGCTCACCGAATTGAATCAACTGATCGGGCGGGTTATCCTGGCGTCCTTATTGGTTGCCTTGATTCTGGTCTTGCTAGGTGCTTATGTATTTAGCAAAGAGCTTAAGTTCAGGGTGGGCAAGATACGCTCTCTTACTGAGCAAGTGGGGAAGGGGAATATCTCCAAGCGCATTCACTCAAGCAGCACAGATGTATTTGGGCTAATACATCGAGATATTAATATTATGCTCGATAAAATTGAGCAGTTAATGAAAGGTGTGCGGCACGTGTCGGATACGGTAGCGCACAATATACGCACCCCGTTAACCCGTATCGTTGGGCGCCTGCGTGAAACAGAAAATCAAGAAAATGTGCCAGCCAGCGTGCAGCGTGCTCATCAGTTTGCCATACAGGAAATTGAAAATCTGAGTATTTTGCTGGGCAAGCTATTGCAGATTTCGGAGTTGAACGCTGGACTGCCCAGAAAGCAGTTTAAGCAGTGCGCCTTGCAAACAGTGGTGCACGATGTCTTGGATCTGTACGAGCCCTTCGCCGACGAGAAAGGCCTGCGTTTGATACATAGGCGTTTGGATGAGGTAACGGTGCAAGGTGACCAGGATTTGCTAGCCAGTGCCTTGGCGAATTTGGTGGAAAATGCGTTGAAATTTGCAAGCAGCACAGTCACCGTAGAGGTATGCCAGTTGTCCCAGACTCAAGCCAGTATTGTGGTCGAGGATGATGGCCCTGGCTTGCCTGATAGCGAATTTTTAAATTTGGGTCAGCATTTTTATCGGCTCGATCGCCAGCATGAGGGGCATGGCTTAGGCTTAACCAGTGTGAAAGGTATAGTCTCATTGCACCAAGGGCAGTTAGTCTTTGCTAATTGCTCTCCAGGCTTGCGAGTCAGCATAGTATTGCCCTTGTAGGCCTGCTGTGGTGAGCCGTGAGCTTAAGCTGTGCCAAGCTCAATAAATGGGTTGGAGAAATCGGCTACCTGGGCCGCAATTTCGGCAATATTCGCGTACAGACTGGAGTTCACATCCTGTCTGAATAAGGCATAGTAGGTGGATAAAGCAGGCGGCTTTTCGGTCTTGACTTCTGCCAACTGTCCGCTCTGGGTCAGGTAAGCAAAGTATTCGCGCGGTAAACAGCATATGCCAAAGCCGGCCGCGGCCATGCCTGCCATAGCTAATAGGCTATTAATGGTGAAGATATTCGTGGGAGCAATATGCGGCTCTAGCCACTCGTCGTACAAGGAGTTTAGGCCCGAGCGCGGTGTTTGGCGTATCAGTGGCAGACTGGCAATTTCCGCTACGCTATAGCGCTTTTGCAGATTAAAGTGCTCTGGGCTGGCAAACCAGGGAAGCTCCAGTGTTTTCAGTGGAATCCGACTGAAATTATGATCTGTAGTTGATTGGTTGGAAACAATCATATCGAGCTGGCCTTCTTGCAGTTGCAGCTTCAGGTTTTCAGCCAGATCAATGCTGGGTAGCAAATCGATTTGTGGATAATTTAAACGAATTTGGCGCATCAGTGCGGGTAACCAGGTCATTGCCGTAATTTCGGTAATGCCCAGTCGCAGCACACTCATGTAAGCGCCGCGTCCTTCCAGTTGCTCCAAGAGTAATTCATGCTTGGCCAGCAGGCTTTCAGCTATGCGAAACACCTCCTGGCCTTGTGCCGTTAAAAAAGAGCGGCGGTGTGCCCGGTTCAGCAGCTTGATCGAAAACCTGTCCTCGACTTCCTGTATACGTTTGGTAATCGCTGACTGACTGGTGTTCAACTTTTGTGCAGCCGCCGAGAAGGTGCCTAACTGCACTGTCCAGTAAAAAGCCTCTAGCTGACGTAAAGTGGGCATGCTTCGCTCATCCGTTACTCTGGGTCAGGGCTTAATTACGTATATCCCTGAGAAATTTTTGTGCACGTGCGCTGGCTGGCTGGGTGAAAAACACCTCCGGTTTAGCGGTCTCTATGATGCTACCACTATCCATGAACCAGATGGTGTCTGCAACATCGCGAGCAAAGTTCATTTCGTGTGTCACGCACACCATGGTCATGCCCTCTGTGGCCAGCTGGCGCATTACTTGCAGGACCTCGCCGACCATTTCCGGATCTAGGGCACTGGTGGGCTCGTCAAACAGCATAATGGGCGGGCGCATCGCCAGTGCTCTGGCAATCGCCACTCGTTGCTGTTGGCCACCAGAAAGCTCTAAGGGGTAGGCATCAATCTTGTGCTCCATACCGACTTTGCGCAGCAGTTCCAGAGCAACTTGTCGCGCTTCGTGCTTTTTAATGCGTCCCAAGTGTATAGGCGCCATGACAATGTTTTCCAGAGTGCTCAAGTGCGGAAACAGATTGAATTGCTGGAAGACAAAGCCTATGCCGGTACGCAATTGGTCCAGCACTTTATTATTGGCATGTATATTTTGTCCATTCACTTCAATGTGGCCGCTTTGTATAGGTTCGAGACGGTTAATCGAACGAATCAGCGTAGATTTGCCTGAGCCTGAGGGGCCACATACCACCACCACTTCGCCTGCCGACACGTGTGCGTTGATGTTAACAAGGGCGTGGTAGTCGTCGTATTTTTTGTTGACATTCACAAAGCGTATCATGGGTTCACCAGTTCGGATTCAAGGGTGTCGTTATGGGCGTAGGCACTAGAGCGATTTTTAAAGCGGCGCTCTATCAGCATCACCACACCACTGAGCAGTAAATTTAAAACAAAGTAGGTCAGCGCAAGCAAAGCGAATACTTCAAGTGGGCGAGTCAACAGCACACTATTAATTTGGTTGGCCGCATACGTGAGCTCTTGCACACCAATCACGTAGGCCAGCGAGGTTTCTTTTACCGTAGAGATAAACTGGCTGAGCATACTGGGCAGCATATTGCTAAATGCTTGCGGTAATACGATTTTGCGCATGGTTGCTGCGTGTGACAATCCCAGGGCACGGCCGGCTTCATATTGGCCCTTAGGTAATGCCTCAATACCAGCCCGTATAATTTCGGCCAGATACGCACTTTCATAGCACACCAGTGCCACGATCATCGTGGTTACGCCGGCAACGGGGCGACCAATAATAATGGGGACAAAAAAGTACGCCCAAAAAATGAACATGATCAGGGGCAGGCCACGGACCACATACACAATCGCCGACGCAGGGTAGTAAAAATACCATTTGGGACTAATGCGTCCTAGGGCCAGCAGAACGCTGCACGGTAAGGCTAAGAGCAAGCTGGCTAGGGCTAGCCCCAATGTGGCGACCAGACCACCCACAGGGCCATGTGGATATTGCCCTATGAGCAGTAAGAGGGCGTTGTTGTGAAGTATTTCCCACATGCTTAGCGTCTCCCCGGTACGTTGTAATGACGAGCTAGGGCGCTACCCCCCCACATCAGCAGAAACGATAGTAATAAGTAAATCGCGGTCACCGTGGCATAGGCTTCGAAGGTCTGAAAAGTGATGTTTTCAATTTCGCGTCCGGAAGCGGTCAGCTCGGCCACGCCGATCACCATGGCCAGACTGGTATTCTTAAAGAGCAATAAGGTCTGGTTAGTGAGCGGTGGAATAGCGATTCGCAGGGCTTGCGGCAACACCACTTTACGCATCGTGGCCAAGTAACCTAAGCCTAGTGCACGGGAAGCCTCAGTTTGCCCTGTTGAAATCGAGCGCACGGCGCTGCGTAGGTCCTCACACACATAGGCCGAGGTGACTAGACCTATGGCGATAGCGGCTAGGAAGAACTCACCACCATGCTCATTGAGCCAAGAAGTCAGGCTCTCGGGCAGGATCTCGGGTACTCCAAAATACCAAAACAGTATATGTACCACCATGGGAACATTACGATGAAAGGCGACGAAAACCGATATGAGCGCGTTAGCAATACGCGACCCTGTTAAACGGATAACGGCCAGGCTGATACCCACGCCAAAGCCCAGTGCCCAGGCTAGTAGAGTGAGTAAAACTGTGATCCACAAGCCATGCAGCACCATACTGAGGTAGTCTGGTTTAAGCATGACCGAGAAATCGAATGTGTAGTCCATGAATTCGAGATCCTGAGTTAGCGACTCGCTAAGTTAGTTGGCTTTAATTTCTTCAACGGCAAACGTGCGCTTCATGTTGAACTGTGTGTCCGGGCCAAACCATTTAGTAAACAGCTTATCCAGATCGCCAGATTCTTGCATTTTGCCTAGTAAATCGTTGACGTGAGTGCGCAGATCGTCATTGCCTTTCTTTACACCCATGCCCCAGGGCTCAACAAACAGGGCATCTTCAATGATTTTCACGGGTACGGCGCTATCGGCTGCCTGGGCTTCCAGCTTGACCAGCATCATTTCAGAGGCGACAAAACCTTCTACTTTCTTTTGTTGCAGGGCCAAGAAAGCGCCGCTAGGATCTTTGAAGGTCAATGGACGTACATCTTTAATGTGCGTACGAGCGCCTTGTTCGGACGAGGAGCCACGCACTGCACTGACGCGCTTGCCCGCAAAATCAGCGGTGCTTTCTAAGTCTTTGCTGTCTTTACGCGCCAGAATTTTCTGGTTGCTGACAAAGTGCTGGTGTGTGTAGTCGATCTGTGTGGCGCGCTCTGGGCTCCAGCCCAGGTTGGCTGCAGCCAGGTCAATACGGCCGGCAACTAGCTCAGGAATACGCGCTTCTACGGCGATCAGCTTCAGATCCAGAGGCACGCCCAGGCTGTCTGCAATGGCCTGACACATATCCACTTCATAGCCCACGATGGCACGCGTGTTAGGGTCTTGAAAGCTAAAGGGCTCGGCCGTACCCATGGTGCCACACACGAATTTGTTGGCCTCTTTAATGCTAGCGATATCAGCCTGTGCACTGGTGCTTACGCCCAGAGCTAAACCGATAGCGATACTGATAAGTGATGCTGTTTTTTTCATTTTAGTCTCCAATAAAAGTGGAAGAGTTGCTCGTCGAGCGCAGTGCTTGGCAAGCGATAGCGAGGCGGCTACATCCCAGCTTGATGTCATCCAGCGATGTGGCAAAACTTAAGCGCAGATAGCCGGGGGCACCGTAGGAGGTACCATCCATAACAGCCACATTGGCTGCTTCAAGAAAGTAGTTGGCCACATCCAGATCGGTAGACAGGGTAGTACCGTCGGGGCTGACTTTACCAAGTAGGCCCTGTACCGAAGGAAATACGTAAAAGGCACCGTCAGGCTGCATGCACTCTATGCCCGTAATCTGGTTGAGCAGTTGTACGAGTAACTGGCTGCGCTCTTTAAAGGTGGCGCTGGCTTCGCGCACAGTGCTTTGATCTGCGCTCAGTGCCTCTACGGCCGCGGCTTGACTGATGGCATTCACACAACTTGTTGATTGAGAGATGAGCAAAGCCATGGCGCGAATCAAGGCAGCAGGTCCGCCTGCATAGCCCACACGCCATCCTGTCATGGAGTAGGCTTTAGATACGCCATTAATGCTTAAAGTGCGTTGCTCCAGCTCGGGGCACACGGCGGCAAAAGCAGTGACTGGCTCGGGGCCAAAGGCAATATGCTCATAAATCTCATCAGTGAGCACATGCACGTGTGGGTGTTTAGCCAGCACTCCTGCCAAAGCCTCCAGTTCTGCACGGCTATAAATGGCTCCAGTCGGGTTCGACGGGCTATTTAGCATCAACCATTTAGTGTGGGGCGTGATGGCAGCGGCAAGCTGATCGGCCGTAATCTTGAAATCTGTCGAGGCATCAGTGGGCAGAATTTTGGGTACGCCGTCATTGAGCACCACCATGTCGGGGTAGGACACCCAGTACGGGGCTGGAATCAGTACTTCGTCGCCCGGGTTAAGCGTGGCTTGCAAAGCAGTATAGATAAGCTGCTTGGCACCGGTACCGACAATAATTTGATCCAGCTCGTAATGTAGACCGTTTTCGCGCTTGAACTTACTTTGTATTGCTTTACGCAGTGCAACGGTGCCGGTCGAGCCGGTATAGCGTGTCTGGCCATTTTGCATCGCAGTGATAGCAGCCTGAATGATGTGGGCCGGCGTGTCCATATCAGGCTCACCAATGGTGAAGTCCAAAATGGTTTTACCACTTGCGCGTAAGGCATCGACTCGGGCTTTAGCTGCCATGCTGGGGGAAGGTTTGACCGCGGCCAAACGGGTGGCAAAAAAATGGTCCGTCATGATTATAAACCTTTTGCTGCGTACGCTTTTTGCATCCAGCTTTGCTGTTTTGCGCCCGTGGCAATTTCGGCCATGATCTCTTCTTCTTTTTTACCGTGTAGCAATGCGGCAGCGATCAACTCTTGTGCAGCTTGGGGAGCAAAGCACACCACGCCATCCTCATCGCCCACAATAATGTCGCCTGGCTGCACGACTTGTCCTTGTATGGTTACGGGTACGTTCACCTCACCTGGGCCGTCTTTGTAAGGGCCGCGGTGGGTGTGACCCGCCGCATAGCAGGGGAAGCTATCGCTTTCAAAAGCGGCAACATCACGAATAGCGCCGTCCACAACAATACCTGCACAACCGTGCTGCTGCAGGTAGCGCTTCATGATTTCCCCAATCACGGCATTATCCAGCGAGCCGCCTGCATCTATAACCAGCACGTGACCGGGCTGCACTTGTTCCATGGCCTTGTAAATCATCAGATTATCGCCGGGACGAGTTTTTACGGTAATCGCGGTGCCGATTAATTTACCGTTACGGTTGTAGCGGTGCAGTTGCTTGATCCCGACTTGACGTGCCAGGTTATCGCTTAAGTGTGCGACGGGTATGGGGGCCAAGGCGTCTAAGACAGCCTTATCTGCGACCGGTGCAGCATCAAACACGCGGCGGTTTGCAAGCAAAGAACTCATGAGGATAAAGCTCCATTAAGCATATAACTAGGAAATACATAGTGTGCGTAAATCTTAGCGATGCTTAAAGGGAATAATATTTATATAAAGATATTCTTTTTAGGAATGTTTGAGGGGATGCTTTTAGCTCTTATCGCCAAGAATACGGGTGTAAGGCTGATGCCTAATAGGCTTGCAAGGAATAGACACTTGAGGTTTGAAGTACTCGAGTGGAATAGTACTTGACAGAAATACGCATAAGTTAAGGGTAATTACTTATGTTTTAATGAAAACTCACTTCACTATGTGAAATTTTGTCGCGGTTTTATAGTGATGTGGTACAGATGCAGGCCTAGTTTTATTCTTAATAGGAATTTAACTGCGATGCTGTATTGGTTTTTTGAATGGTGTTTTCTCTTTGTTGGCGCCGTTTGCTTGACCGATGTTCTGCAAGGCTACTCTGTGCTGCCAGCAAGGTGGCTGCTAAGCTAAACAAGTAACGCAGCTTGCTAGCAAGCAGGGTGCTGCGTGCCGATGTTTTATGGGGAAATAATCATGAGTGCTTTAATTGAACGATTAGAAAACATGTTGGCCTCAGGCCAAGATAATTTATTGTTGCGCTTTGGCTTAGGGAAGGCGTATGCGCAGTCAGAGCAATGGGATCTGGCTAGGCAGCACTTGCTGGTGGCGGTTGAGCAAGATGCTTTGCATTCCAGTTCTTGGTTTTGGTTGGGGCGGGTGCAATACGAAGCCGGGCTAAGTGATCAGGCGCGTAGTAGCCTTGAGCGGGCCGTGCAGGTTGCCGAGCAAAAAGGGGATCAGCAAACGATTAAAATGGCCCAGGTGTTTTTACGTAGACTGGATAAACAGAATACATCCGAAAACGAGTAAGGCAGGGGCTGATAGGGCTGATTTAGGTGGAAGTACTGTAGCGGTCTATAATACAAAAAGACGTCATGGACGTTTTTAGCACACCTTTTTGTTTTACCCATGTCTGCCCGCAAAAAAGCTGTTTCTTCGAAAAAAACCACACGCCAGTCTACTGTTCACGCTGTTAAACGCTTTTTGCGTCAAGCAGTTGTCTCGTCTGTAGTAGCCTTCGTCGCCGCCAGTTGTGCCTTACATCCTGACTGGCGCAATGAGTTCAAGCTCGACCAGCTTACTATTGCCCAGTTCGATTGGGAAGATCTCTTACCCAATTGGGGGTGGTCTACTTTTACTGGCAGTTTGCCTACCGTACAAGGACCTGACGGGGTTTATGTACAAACTACGTTTAAGCAATGTCCTGAGTTTTTCCCGCAAGGTGCCACACCAGTGGTACCAGAGGCTCCGGTTCTGCGTGAGCTTTGCTTTACGGATTTTGCCATTTTGCATAGCGGGCAACGTAAAACACCTGTTTTTGTGGTGGAACGCTTAAGTGCAGCCAAATTAAAGCAAAGTTCGCAATTCTCGCGCACAGACCGTTTTTATGCAGAAGCTCGTTTACCGCAGTCTGAGCGTGCTGAATTAGCAGATTATCGGCGCTCGGGCTTTTCGCGCGGTCATATGGCGCCTGCTGGTGATATGTACACGGCTCAAGGCATGGCGCAGAGTTTTTCCTTAGCCAATATGGTGCCACAAGATCAGCGTCATAATGCGGGGGCGTGGAGCCGTATAGAAAATGATACGCGTAAATACGTGCAGCGTGCTCGGGGGGATGTGTATGTCTATACGGGCCCAGTGTATAAGAACCCAGTGCAAACAATAGGGGAAGGTCGTGTGGCGGTACCCCTATATTTGTATAAGCTGGTGTATGACAGCAGCACGGGAAAATCATGGGTGCATTGGCATGAAAATAGTGCACAGACCAAGGCTGGTCCTCCTATTTCTTACCAACAGTTTGTAGCGCGCACAGGCCTGCATCTATTGCCACATCTGAGCACGAGTGCAGACGCTGGCAAGCAGGGTTAACCTGCTGGTTGATTGGGCTGAATTTAGCTAGAGTTGTCGATGCATTTTCGATCAATAGCAAAGGGTAGAAAGGCCATGTCAGAAAAAAAAGTGGAATATTGGTCGGCTGAGCGCAGCACTGAGGTACGTGATAGCTTTGCACGTCAAGAGGCCATGCACCTTATACAGGCGAGCATGCCAGTGCTTGAAAAGGGAGAGGTGGAAATCCATATGCCCCACTGGAAAGGAGTGGGGCAACAACATGGTTTTGTTCACGGCGGAGTGGTGGGCATGATTGCCGACTCAGCCGGTGGGTATGCGGCCATGACGGTTGCACCGCCGGGAACTTCGGTGTTAACTGTAGAGTATAAATTGAATTTTCTGGCCCCTGCTAAAGGTGACAAGTTAATTGCGCGCGGGGCGGTGATCAAGGCAGGTCGACGTTTGATCGTGACCGAAGCCAGAGTGTGGGCGTGTGAAGGGAGTAGAGAAACCTTGTGTGCTGTTATGCAGCAAACAATAATGGCGATTAAAGAGCCGGAGCAAAAAAGCGGAGAGCACGATAAATAACCGTTTTGTTGCGCTGGCATGTTGGAATAAGCTAGATTAGCTGTCTTTGCGCTTTTGGGCTCGTTTCAGACTTTCCAGTTCTTTGCGTAAACTGAGGACCTCATCGGCCATCATGTTGACTATGCCCATCTGGCTTTGGTACATCTCGGCCAAAGAATGGTAGCTCATGCCCTGGCTGGTAAGTTCCCTGCATAGACCGCTCATGCCCGAGTTAGCGCGTTGGGTGAGGGTGGTTAAACGCTTTTTATCCATGGCTTTCCTAGATGGGCTGTCAGCCTGTAGGCTGTCGAGCCTTTAGTGTTTTCATCTTTATACCATAACAGGTAATTTTGTCCTGTGTGAGACAGACTGGTATTTTGCCTGTCAAAGAGGGTTAAGCTTATGCTTTTATAGGCATTATTCCTTGGAGTATAAGTACTTACCCGACCTGAAACTGACCTTCGGGGTAGCGTATACGACTACGCTGACGGTTGGCGATGGTGTAAACCAGCGTCAAGGGCCCTAAGCGTCCCACAAACATCAGCAGCATAATAAATAACTGGCTGGGCGTAGAAAGCTGAGCGGTAATGCCATGACTCATGCCTGTTGTGCTCAAGGCTGATGCGGCTTCAAATAAAAGGCTGATAAGTGGCTGCTCTTCAAAGAACGTCAGGAACAGGATGGCTATAAAGTACAAGGCGCCTGTAATTAGAAATAAGGCCAGGGCTTTTTGTACGGTTTCAGGTGCCACCGTGCGCTGCATCAGTACCACCTCTTGGCGCTGTCGTATGTAGGAGCGCACGGCGGCCAGCAAAATAATCAGGGTACCAATTTTTATGCCACTGGCCGTGCTTAGCGAGCCCCCTCCAATCAGCATAAGCACAATCAAAAAAAGTGAGGTGGTCTCATGAATATGCTGCAGGTCTAGACTGGTAAAACCAGCTGTACGTGTGGCGGCGGTTTGCATCCAGGTGGCCAGTACCTGATCGTAAAGACTGAGCTTTCCTAGGGTGTCCGGATTATTGAATTCCAGTAAATAAAATACACTAAAGCCAATCAGGTTTAGGACTAAGGTGCCCATGAGTATCAGTTTGCTATAGGCTTGTAGCTGACGCCAGTTCTTACGTTTGCCTAGGTCAGCTAGCACGGGAAATCCTATGCCGCCCAAAATAATAAGCATAGATAAAATCAGTACGCTGCTAATGTCAGTGGATATGGGGACTAGCGAGTCGTTAAACAGGGAATAGCCGGCGTTATTAAAAGCAGTCACCGAGTGAAACAGCGCACGGTACAAGGCGGTTTGCCACGGCATGTCAAATGACCAGCGTATAAACAATAGCAGGGCAGCCAGTAGCTCAATGGTGGCTGCAATCTTGAAGACTTGCAGGGCGGTATCGCGAACCCGTGCTACGCTGGTTTGATTGAAGGCTTCTAGGGCAAGGGCTTGCTGGCTAATGCTGATTTTCTTGCGCATGGTTATAGCAGCAATAACAGCAAAGGTGACAAAACCTATACCACCGATTTGCACCATAATGGCTAAGGCGATCTGACCAAAGTGGGTCAGGTCTTGTGCTGGATCGATCACGGTCAGGCCTGTTACGGTGACGGCTGAAGTCGCCATGAACAAAGCCTGAAAAAAGCTGATGGGCTGGGTGCTGGCTTGGGGCAAACTGAGCACCAGAGCACCGATGAAAATAAGCGTTAAAAAGCCTATCGCCAGTACCGCGGGTGGACTGGCTTGTAAATGTTGTCGACGCGGACTAAAAGAGCTGCGTTGCAGGACTTTTTTGGGTTCCCAGGAGCGCATAGTAATCAGGCCAGCTTAGGGGCAATGCTGCGTAGCGCGTTAAGTTGCCCAAATAGCAGCAGCAGGTCTTTGGCGCGTAATATATGTTCAGCATCAGGGTGCAGGGTACTATTTGTACGGTGCTTGATCAGTAAAACCTGAACATTTTCCGAATGTTGTGCCAATACGCCCCCCAAGGTTTGACCATCCAGACGGGCACTTACGGTAATTTCCACCACAAAGTCGCCGTTCCCTAGTGCAATATAGTCGTTAATCATGGGGTAGCTGAGCATTTGGGCTGCGCGAATTCCCATTTCCTCTTCGGGGTGTATGATGCGGTTTACGCCCAGTTTGTTCAGGATGAGGTGCTGGGCATGAGAAATGGCTTTCACCCAGATGGTGGGCACACCGAAGCTTTTTAGGTGTACGACACTTACCAAGCAGGCTTCGATGTCGGTACCTATGGCCACTAGCACCACGTCGTAGTTATCCAGACCCAGCTCTTCCAGCGAAAGTTTGTCGGTAACGTCTGCAATGACGGCGCGACTAAGCTGATCCGCGTATTTATCGACGGTTTTGGGGTTACTGTCGACTCCGAGCACAGAATGTCCCATTTTCATGAGCTCTAATGCGGCGGCAGAGCCAAAACGTCCTAGTCCTATAATCGCAAACTGTGCCATAGTTATATAGTTTTTGAGTCTTAAAAATTAATACAAGACAAATATGCCTTGGTAGATTACGATAAAATCTGGTAAAAACCCTTATCGGGTATTCCCGATAGTCTCTGTGCCGAAGTTATGGCTGATGAAAGTAAATGTAACATCATGCTCACTTTGTTTGATCCTTTGAAGCTAGGTGATATCACCTTAAACAACCGTATCATTATGGCGCCCATGACTCGTTCGCGGGCGTCTGAGGGACGTGTGCCTAACGATTTGATGCGTACCTACTACTGTCAGCGTGCTTCTGCCGGCTTGATTTTAACCGAGGCGACGTCAATTTCGCCGCAAGGTGTTGGGTATGCACACACTCCAGGCATCTGGAGCAGCGCACAAGTGGAAGGCTGGAGGCATATTACGGAAGCGGTGCATGCGCGTCATGGCAAAATGTTCCTGCAGCTTTGGCATGTAGGGCGGGTATCTGACCCTGAGTTTTTAAATGGACAGATACCGGTCGCACCCAGTGCGATAGCCTGCGAAGGCAAGGTGGCGCACCTGGAGCCAGTTCGCGCCTATTCAGTGCCCCGTGCTTTACACACGGAAGAAATTGCGGAAATTGTGAATGATTTTGCTATTGCTGCCCAAAACGCCCTGACGGCGGGTTTCGATGGCATAGAAATTCATGCGGCAAATGGTTATTTAATTGATCAATTTTTACACGACGGTTCTAACAAACGTTGCGATCAATACGGTGGCTCCATTGCCAATCGTGCCCGTTTTTTGCTGGAAGTGGTCGATGCTTGCGTAAGTGTTTGGGGGCCAGGGCGGGTAGGCGTACATTTGTCGCCTCGGGGCGGTGTGCACAGCATGCATGACTCGGATCCGCAGGCTTTGTTTTCTTATGTGGCTAAAGCGTTAAATGAGCGGCATTTGGCATTTGTTTTCTTGCGTGAAAGCCCGGCCTCGGACAGTTTATTACCCATGATACGGCGCTTGTATCAGGGTGTGCTGATCGCCAACGAGCATTTTGATTTGCCCACGGCTGAAACAGCCTTGCAAAAAGGAATGGCCGATGCCGTGTCTTTTGGCAAAGCGTTTTTAGCGAACCCCGATTTGCCCTTGCGCTTCCAATTAAAAGTCCCATTAAGTGCGTGGGACGCGACAACTTTTTATACGCAAGGGCCTAAGGGGTATACGGATTACCCCTATTGGGATGTGGATGAAGGTTCGGTCTGCCAGGTTCCACAGCAAGATTAAGCCTGTGGGGCTTTAACCGCGATTCTCTGCGTGTACCACACGAAATGTAGCGGCTGCTTTAGTTAGCAGACGATTTTTATCATCGTAAGCGCCCCCTTCGCAGTAGGCGGTATCGCCTTCCAGTGATAAACACTGGGCGCGGAACCACACATCTGAGCGAGCCGGCAATAAAAATTGCGTGTTCATGTCTATGGTCGCCATGCCGGACTCGGGAAGGTGGGCGCGGGCAGCGGCGCTTAGCGTGAAATCCAGTACAGCCATTAAGGTGCCGCCGTGTACATCGTTACGACTGTTGGCATTGCCCGCCTGCCAAGGCAGGTAGGTTTCCACTTGCTCAGTGCTAAATGAGAGTGTTTGCAGCCCCAGCGTTTGCATAAGTGGAATGGGTATTCCAAAAAATAACGATTGCGGGGCGGCTTGTACAGGTGTGGCGGTGAGTGACTCAGTCTGCATGGGATTAGGAAATTTTTTGTTTGAGCAGGGCAGAAACAGTCGCCATATCGGCGCGTCCCGCAAGTTTGGCTTTGATCTGTGCCATGGCTTTGCCCATAATGGCCGGGCCTTGTGCACCTTCTGCTTGGGCGTGTGCAATGGCAGCGTCCAGTACGGCGTTAATTTCTTCAGGATCGGCCTGTGCAGGCAAGTAGCCTTGTAAGATTTCCAGTTCTGCTTGTTCTTGCTGGGCGCTTTCTGTACGACCGGCTTGTTCAAAGGCTGTGATGGACTCACGCCGTTGCTTGGCTTGTTTTTCTATGATGCTGATAATGTCGTCGTCGGCCAGTTCTATGCGCTTATCAACTTCAATTTGTTTAATAGCTGCTTGCAATAATCGCAATGTGCCCAGACGTGCGCTGTCGCGTGCACGCATGGCGGTTTTAATGTCGTCGGAGAGGCGTGTTTTCAGGCTAGTACTCATGTCAATTCCAGTGGCTTATGACTAAAGCTGTATTTTAACGCAGCTGTCAATGCAGTGAGGGTTTAATGAAAATCCCGGCTGCTGGTGTGCAACTGATTAATAAAATGACTGAGATCGACCAGACGCACAGCGATCAGATGACAGGTTTTACCCTGACGCTGCCAAGTGCCGTACACGCCAAGTAAGCGAGCCTGCAGCAAAATGGATGCATAACGCTGAGCGACGGCGTCGCGCACAATAATATTGGTGTGTCCGGTTTCATCTTCCAAAGTCACAAATATAGTGCCTTTGGACGTTTGTGGGCGTTGCCGCATGGTGACCAGCCCACAGCTACGGCAAAGGCGGCGATCGGGGTAGTCGCGCTGCAAGATGTTGGCGGGTGTAAATCCTTGCGCCTGCAGTTGGGGGCGTAATAGCCCCACGGGGTGATGCTCAAGACTAAAGCCCAGGCTACGGTAGTCGCTTAAGGTGTTTGCAGTGGCACTGGCCGGAGCAAACTGAGCGTGTATGCGCTCGTGTATAGGGCTACCACGTAACAGGCCAGCTGCTTGATCCAGGCGGCTATCCCAGACGGCTTGACGTCGATTGCTGCTAAGACTGCGCAGGGCATCGGACTGTGCCAGCGCTTGTAAGGCCGCTTTATCTAGAACTGTGCGCAGGCTGGGCAGACTTATATCGTTCGTGTGTTGGCGCCAAGTCAACACTTTTTGGGCATGCTCTTGGCTGAACCCCTTTATGCACTGCATGCCTAAGCGTACTGTGTTGTCGCGCTCTATGTGGCTGTCCCATTGACTGTGTAAGGCATCAACGGCTAGTACGTTGACGCCATGGCGGCGGGCATCTTGTATGAGTTGGCCCGGGCTATAAAAACCCATAGGCTGAGCGTTGAGCAGGGCAGCCAGAAACTGGGCTGGATAACGGTGTTTCAGGTAGGCGCTGCACCAAGCCAGCTTGGCAAAGCTGGCAGCATGGCTTTCTGGGAACCCGTACTCACCAAAACCGCTGAGCTGCTCGAACAACCTTTCGGCAAAATCTTGCGGATAGCCATTACGCAACATCCCCTCTAGCAGGCGTTGTCGTAACGAGTGCAAGCCCCCGCGACGGCGCCATGCAGCCATAGAGCGGCGTAGTTGATCGGCCTCGTCTGCGCTAAAGCTGGCTGCGACCATGGCCAGCTCCATGGCTTGCTCTTGAAAAATAGGCACGCCTAAGGTGCGGTCCAGTACGTCTGCCAGAGCGGGATTGGGATAGCGAGGCGTATGCTGCTGCTGACGGCGTTGTAAATAAGGATGCACCATTCCGCCCTGTATAGGGCCGGGACGCACGATGGCAATTTGTACGACCAGATCATAGTAAGTGCGTGGCAATAAACGTGGCAGCATGCTCATTTGTGCGCGCGACTCAATCTGGAATACGCCCAGCGTATCGGCGTTGCGAATCATTTCAAAACAGCCTTCATGATGTACAGGAATGTCTTGTAATGCGTAGGGGCGGCCTTCATGCTCGCTGACAAGCTTCAGGCAGCGCTGTAAAGCGCTTAGCATGCCTAGTGCCAGAATATCAACTTTGAGTAGGCCCATGGCATCCAGATCATCTTTATCCCATTGCACAATGCTGCGCCCAGGCATACTAGCCATTTGTATGGGCACAATGTGATGCAAGGGGGTTTGCGAGATGACAAAACCGCCCGGATGCTGAGAAAAATGCCGTGGAAAGTCGATCAGCAAGGCTGTAAGACCGGCCCATAATCGTGCCTGCTTGTCACTAATCATGCCCGGATACTCTTGCAAACGTGCAAGCAGGTCGCGGTCGCGTACCCAGCGGTGTTCTGTCTTGGCCATGATGTCCACTAAGGGGGCGGGCACACCTAAGGCTTTACCCACATCACGAAGGGCACTACGGCTTCGGTAGCGTATGATGACAGCGGCCAGGGCGGCTCGGTGTCGACCGTACTTTTGGTAGATGTACTGAATGACCTCTTCGCGCCTTTGGTGCTCGAAATCCACGTCAATATCGGGGGGCTCCTTGCGTGCCCGACTAATGAAACGTGCAAAAAGCGTGTGACTACTGGCTGGGTCGACTTCAGTGATGCCTAAGCAATAGCACACGGCCGAGTTGGCAGCAGAGCCGCGTCCTTGGCACAGTATGTCGCGTGAACGGGCAAAATTCACAATATCATACAGTGTTAAAAAATAGGCCTCGTATTGCAGCTCGGCAATAATGGCCAGTTCTTCATCAAGGCGCTGGGCAATCGCCAGAGGCAGGCCTTGTGGGTAGCGTTTTTCTGCACCCAGCCACGTTTGTGCTCGCAAGTACTGGCTGGGGCTCATAGAAGACGGACATACCTCCTGAGGATATTGGTAGCGTATTTCACCTAAAGAAAATACGCATTGCTGAGCGATATGCAGCGTTTGCGCACGAGCCTGTGAGGGATACAGATTGGCCAGTTGCAAGCGAGTGCGTAAGTGATGTTCTGCGTTAGGACGTAGGTGCTGGATACACTCATGTAAATTTTTCTGGTGTCTAATTGCGCACAAGACATCATGCAGTGGCTGACGTGAGCGCACATGCATTTGTACGCCGCCCAAGGCAAGGCAGGCAATAGCGCTGTGCTCGCTGGCCTGGATCAGGCGGGAGGCATGCTGTTTATCTTGATCATAGCGTTGCAGGCACAGACCCAGATAAAGGCGTTCCGGGAACAGGGCGGACAAACTAGCCAGCTCGCGCTTGAGGTGCTGGCTGGTGCAGGCATACGCGGGCTTATAAATCAGCAGACAGTCCTGCAAGGGCAAAGGCCCCTGATCATAGATTGCCGCTTGCAATTGACGTAGTGAGAGCAAGCTGGCTTGCGCTGTTTGGTGCTGCTGTGTAATGAGTTGGCACAGATTGCTATAGCCATGCTGAGTACGGGCGATGCATATCAGCTCATCTGCCGTGTTTTCGTGATTTTGCCAATAAAAACGAGTGCCTGCTATGAGGTGTATGCCGTGCTGTTCAGCAGCTAGATGCGCGCGTACCAGACCTGCCATAGAGGCATAATCGCATAAAGCCAGGGCTTGGTATCCCAGCTTGGCGGCTCGTGCAAAAAGCTCCTCGGGATGCGATGCCCCTTGCAGAAAGCTAAAGTTGGAAATGCAATCCAGTTCGGCATAGGCCAGCAAAGCAGTCATCCGAACACCCCATGCAAGAACCAGGCGTCGGCCTGCTTAAGCAAGCGGTAAATCCAGTAGCGTCTTTGTTGGGCGTCATGGGCGATGTAATAGTCGCGTTGCTCATGACCTTCCTGAGACCACCATCCCGATTGTATGCGCTCAGGCCCTTGAAGCAGATGCAGAGCCTGCCCGTGTAAACAGGGTCTATGGCCCTGTGTAGTCAGTGCTATGGCGGGCTTTAGCAGCCAGTAAGGGCGTACTGCTGGTTGGATCTTGGCATGTTGCTCAAGCGTGTGGAGGGTGTGATGTGAGTAGGCCTGCCAATGGTTAGCTTGTTCGGGAATAGAGCTGTGTCGGGCTTGTGGGTACTGTAGGGCCTGAGGGCCCAGACGAGCTGCTAGCTTATCCATAAGCAGTTGCTCTTGTGCCTGCAAAGTATGTGGGTCGTCGGGCAATAAGCTGGCACTACGCGCGCTGCGTGGGTGCGTGTGCGTAACGAGCAAACTGACTGCATAAACAGGCTTTAGCATTGTGTACTGCCTGATACGCTCTTGTAATACAGGTAAAAAGTCCTCCATCCTATACGAGGAGCGCGCAAGCTGGATATCCAGGGTGCTGGCGGGGAACTGCCGTGCGTCGTGATGCAGTTGCAGGCTGAGCTGGTCGCAGGCCAGTTGTCGCTGATGCAGCCAGATGAGAAGTTTTTGCAGTAGCTGTTCAAGAACGTGAAGTAACACCGAGCTTTGACGGGTGCTGTGATCCAGTTCCTGACGATGCTCAAAATGTACGCTAGCCGCTAGCCAGTTAAATACGCTGTGCTCCTTACCATAGGCCTGATCCAGTAAGCGTAATGATTCGTGTAGACCGCGTTGCGCTAAGCCGGCTCGGGGTAAAGCGCGTAATTGGGAAAACTGATGGCAGGCCAGCTCGTGCAGCCAGTTTTGTTGAGCCGGGCCTAAAGCCAGCAAACTAACCGGTAAGGCGTCGAGCAATCTATGTAAACGGCCCCATTGCAAGCAACGTCGGGCAGGGGTGGGGCTTAAGGCTAAGAAATATGCACCCCAGGCACTGGGAGCCAAGGCACTGTTGCAGGGTAAAGAGGTGGTCGCGGCAATATCGGTTTGAATGCTACGCCATAAACGCAAGGGGCCACCAAATAAGGCCAGACTGGCATGAATGCTAAGTAATAAAGCGTGTTCGTGCAGCAGACATAGTTGTGGAGTGTAGCGTTGCAAACGTAAGCCTAGTGTCTGTAGGCTCGTTTTAGTGTCGCTGTGTTTGAACGGCAGGGCAATGCAGAGATAAAGACTCATGGCTAGAGCGTAGTAAGTCGGTGCCCGTATGGGGCGGGGACATGGTGGGAGTCTGGGCGTACTGCCAAACAGGCAGATAAATATCGTGTTCGTGCTGTCTGGCACTAGGTTTCAGCAAGTTTAGTGAGAGCCCCCAGCATTTGCCGGCCTTACGGCTGGCCGGTTGATAGCGTATGCGTAAAGGGGCTGGGCTGGATTGGGTGGCCATATTGGCATGGGTGATGAGAAACAGTAGGTTTTTGCTTTGTCTGGCGAGCACATGTAATTGACGTTGCTGTGCGTACGTTAAAGTTTGGGGTGCCCAGTAGCACACAACACTATGCTGTTGATGACGCAGCAGTTGCGTGGCCGCCCAAAATGCGTCGGCGCTGTTGTTAGGATTAATCCAGAGCAAGCGTTGCTGTGTAAGGCCATGATGCATCCAAGCTTGCTGGCAGGGCGGGTAAGGGGGAGCCAGCAGCACAATTAGACTCCTGCTAGGCAGAGCCTGTAGGCATGGCTGTAGTAAAGAAAGCTCAAGGGCTGAGTTGGCTAAGCCTGGGAGCAGTTCGATGAGCGTGCCTAATGGCCAGCCCCGGCCGGGAAGCGCATGGTCCAGTGCAGGGTGACCGCTAGAAACGGTTTGCCCTGAAGGGGCAGGCAATTGGTGGGCATGCCAGACAGCAGGATGTGCAAGGGGCGGGCTCATAAAAAATCCACATCAATAAAATACTGTATAAATATACAGCTATTTGTGAGGATCAAGCAAGCCAGATAATCCAGACTACAATAGGGTTTTTAGTAGGTAATTCAGTGGTAGCTACTGTGCGTATACGTTGTGAGGCGTGTCAGCGTCCTTTAACGCGCTGTTTGTGTTCCTTTATTCCCAGTTTGCCGCATCGCTGTCCAGTGCTGGTCTTGCAGCATAGCAGTGAGCAGCGGCACGCCTTAAATACAGCACGCTTAGCCGTGCTGGGCTTACAGCAGGCGCAGTTGTGGGTAGGGGAACATTTTGCTGATTTGCCTGAGTACTTAGCCCGCTTTGAGCGTCCATACGTATTATTCCCTGGGGCGCAGGCCCGTACCGTTATGCAGTGCCGTGCACAGCAACATATTCCGGATTTACTGCTTGTACCAGATGGCACCTGGCGCAAAGCGCGTAAGCTCATCCATCAGAATCCGGTTTTACAAGATTTGCCACGCCTGAGCCTAACAGCTCGAGAGGCGTCGCGTTATCGCTTGCGCAAAGCACCCGATGATCAGTCCTTGGCAACCATTGAAGCCATAGCGCAGGTGCTTAGCGAGTTACAGCCTGAGCAGGATTACAGCGCTTTATTACAGCCATTTGAACAGTTAATACAAGAGCAAATTACCGCAATGGGAGCTCAGGTTTATCAGCGCAATTATGGTTCACGATAAAGGGGCTTACTGTACGGTTGGCGCGTATGGCCATTGAAAATTGATTTCACGTGCTTGATCAGCTGTGATCTGCACGGTTTGTTTTAAGGTAATACCGTTTAGCGTGGCAAAAATCTGATAGTCGCCCGGGGCTAATCGTATCAAACAAAATGGCCCATCGATATTGCTATTGAGTACAGTCATATCGTATTGATCACGTATGACCAATTGCGCATCCGAGGCGTACGCAGCCTTTCCTTCGGAGGTGAGTGTGGCAAAATTCACCGATAAGGGAAAGGCCTTTCTAGCCAAACGAAACAGTTGTGCTTCGTCGCTACCTATTCCGCCACTGATGTATTCAGTGGAGCCGTAGTACTGGCTTTCCGGCAAACGTTCCTGAGCATGTGCGGTGTATAGGCTAGCACTGCAAAGCAGCGCAGCGGCAAGGCGAAGAAAAAGAGAACGGCGTAAGGTCATGGCGTATTTTGGAAAGGGGAGCTTAATTGAAAATACCAGTCATGCTGCGATTGTAAGCGGGCTTGTGAGTCAAAGCTACGTTCAATAAATAGCCCTTCACCTTGGCGGTTGATGGCCACCAGACTAGAGCAGCGAGTGCCATATTCCGGACTAATAATAAATGGGCTACTAAGTAGGCGCTCACGTTCCAGAGGTAGGCCTGTAGTGGGCAGCATATGGTCTGCGGCAGGCTGGTCTGTGCGTAAAATGGCGAAAATTTGTTGAATGGATTGCGCTGAGCCGTCAAAGCCTTGGGCCAAAATATGTTCGCGCAAGTATTCACTTTTTGGCCACGCAGTATTGAGCAAATGGTTGCTGAGCACATGTATGCCTGCGGCTAGCTCGTAGCTTTTGCCATCGTTGCGGTTACTTAAATAGGCAGCCTGAGCCGTCCAGGACTGTGGATCGATAGGCAGCAGATCCAGACTGAGCAGGTTAAAGCCAGCGTAATCGTGTGCCTGCGGCTCTAGTGTTTGTAGTGCTTGTAGACTGCTTGACTTGTTCTGGTTCAGGCAGTGCAAAGCAAGCTCGCCACGCGATTGCCTAAAGTGCTGTGTATTGCCGGGCTCACGGAAATTAGTGATCAGGCTGATACGACGGTGTTTGGGATGTATGCCTAACCAGGTTCCACCTGCGCGCTGATCACGGCCGGCTAGTAAATCAGGGTTTTGCTTCCAGTAGGCAGCAGCTAGAGTGGGGCGAGCATGAAACTCGTCCCGATTGGCAGCAATAATAAGCGGCCAGTCGGGGTGGCAGGCAAGGGCAATATAGGCAATACACATACGCCTAGTTTACTGGGCATGCCTGGATAGAGCCAGTGGCAGGCACGCCCTGCTTACTTAGAAAGCGTAAGAAACCCCAATGTATACGGCAGGGAACACGCGCAGTTTTTTCGCATCGTCTTCAAAGTCTTTTTTCTGACGACGAATTTCCTCGTCGGCATCAAAGCCTGCCAAGGCCAAGTTATTGCGTACATTGTCATTGACAGTGAGCGTGACTTTGGGTTTTCCAAAGTAAACACCCGCGTCAGCAATAAAGCCCCAGCCAGCACGGCGCTCAGGCCCTATATTGTGTCCCCAGCCTATACCTAAGTAGGGTGCAGTTGAAGGGAACTTGATTTCGGCGTCAACCTTATCGTTGGGGCCAAATGGAATGTCTTTGGCGTCACCGATATCGATGGTGCCAGCAGCACCTGGGCGTCCGTGTGCCTTGAGCTTGGTATTGCGTACACCAATACCCGCGGTAACACGGAAATTGTTGTCAAAAGGAAAGTAGTCTAGATAGGCTGTACCAATGTCGTTATGTAATTTGGCACGGTAGTCGAAGTCTTTGGAGCTACCATTGCGGCTGTACGAACCAATGGTGGTGAAATCGCCGCGCAGCGTGAGTTTTGAGTCTATGCTGTGTGCGTAGCCTATTCCTACGCCTAATAAACCAGCTTTGCCATAAACAGCCTGAGCCTGTGCGCCTAGCGCAGCAAACGATAAGCTGGCTCCTAGGAGTAACGCGCGTAAAGTTGTGTTCATTCCAAATACACCTGTTAAGTAAGAATCGTTGGGAGTTAGCTGATTAGGTACCGGCCATCTATAGTGGCGGGCACATTAGTCAGTGATAACGGCCAAGCTGATAAAAAACTTTAGAAACATTTTGGATATTTTTGTTTCTTAATGGGATAAAAAAATGCCGCTTTACAAGCGGCATGGCTGGTGTACAGGCATGGGGCGCTGTTAAAGCATGGCTAAACCGTTGGACTTTTCAACCAGGTCACGAATACGCACCGCATCGCCTATACGTGAGTAGCGCCCATTCGAGTTGAGTAAAACGATTGCCACGTCACGGTCTTCGATTCTGGTGAGCATAACCAGGCATTCCCCTGCCTCGTTAATAAAACCAGTTTTTGAGACAAGAATGTCCCAATTACTATTCTTAACTAGACGGTTTGTATTATTAAATAGCAGCTCACGCCCTCGGCCTACCTGAACAGAGTATTGACCTTGGGTGGTGTATTGGTGTATGAGTGGTTGCGTCTTGGTGCGGGCGAGTAATTTAACTAGATCGCGCGGGCTGGAAACATTATCACTGGATAAGCCAGTGGGTTCGACAAATTGAGTTTGGCGCATGCCCAAGGCGCGTGCCTTATCATTCATGGCCCGCACAAAAGCGGCTAAGCCACCGGGATAATAGCGTCCCAGAGCATTAGCAGCCCGATTTTCGGACGACATCAAAGCCAGATGCAACATGTCTGCGCGGCTTAAGCGCGCACCCACGGACAAGCGTGAGCTGGAAAACTTCAGCCTGTCTATATCGGCTTCGGTAATTTCCAGCATTTCGCTCATGTCTTGTCCTGCCTCGGTCACCACCAGAGCCGTCATCAGCTTAGTGATGGATGCGATAGGACGTACTTCCTGACTGTTTTTTTCATACAGAACGGTAGAGCTTTCTAGGTCCTGAACATAGGCAATTTCCGAACGCAGGGCGGCGTTTCGAATAATGGCGTTTTCTTGCATGCTCACATCAAGCGGAGTTTGGCTAATGGGCAGCAGGTTGTTTCTATAGATAAGGTGGGGAGCGTTAAAGCTGGTTTCGGGGGATAATGCGTTCTGATCGAGCAAGGCGAGTTCTTGAGCCGTTGCGGAACCAGACCAAGGCAAGGCGAATAGCATGCTTAAAGCCGTTGCCATGAAAGTATTCTTATGTAGGATGCGCATGGTTTTTTGCATAGCAAATAAAGCGAAAGAGGATCCGTGGGTATACGAGATACTAACAGAAAATTTTCATTTATATTAGTGGCTTACGTGCTTAAGTTGAAAAAAAGTTTAAGTTTTTCAGGGCGTTTATAAAATTGCTGTATGGGCGTACAGTGATTTTGGTGCTTTAGGTTTAAAAAGGTGCTGGGATGAAACAAAACAGGCGCGCACAAGGGTATATATATGCGCTGGGCTGGCTGGCCTGTGCTGGGTTCAATGGTCTTGCTCAGGCCAGTCAAAAAACATGGCAGTCTGAACAGACTGGACCGCCCTTACACGCCGGCGCGACCCAGCGCACACAGGTGTTTCAGCCACCACGCCAGCCTCCTGTTTCCGGAGTCATCACGAACGTGCAAATAGGTTTTCGCTACGCAGGCCCTGCGGTGCTTAAAACGCAGCTATGCCATCAGCGCAGTGGCAAATGCGTGCCTGTGTATGGCTCATCATTAGAGACCTCGGCTTTTCAGGGCCTGGATGCTAATTCTATGTTTATGCTCAAGCATGCGCTGTGGTCTTGGGCGGGGCCTAGTAGCGAGTTGCACATACGCTCACACTTGCAGGTTCGCTACCAGTCACAGTAGTGGCAGCTAAGGGGTCAAGCGTACTGCGTAGCCAGGTGAAAGCCTAAATACCTAAAGAATGTGGGGATAATGCCGATAAATCAGGGTAAGCCTATTTTTATCGGACTAACCATGAATCCTTCTACGCTGATTGGTATTGTTGCCAGCGTACTGCTGTTTGCGGTCATTTTGTTTTTCACTGCTGAAAATCCAGCCTTGTTTCTGGACTGGCCTAGCTTGGCAATTGTGTTGTTTGGCACCATGGCCGCCACCTTTATCAGTTATCCGCTCAGTGAAGTAGTCCGTATTTTTGGTCTGATCGGTACGGTTTTGCGCAACGAGCGCATGTATACCCAACAAGACATGGATGAGCTGATCAATATTTCTCGTCTCTGGATGATGGGAGACATCCGGGCAGTGGAAAATGCGCTGGAAAAAGTGGCGAATCCTTTTTTGCGCACCGGTGTTCAGCTGGTTATTGATATGACGCCTGAAGAGGACATACAAGAACTGTTGCAATGGCGTATTTCGCGTATGCGCGCACGGGAACATGCTGAAGCACAATTGTTTCGCCTAATGGCCAGCTTTGCTCCAGCCTTTGGCATGGTGGGTACCCTGATCGGCCTGGTCAATCTGATGTTTTTGCTGGGAGATGGCGACATCACGGCGATTGGCCAGCAAATGGCCCTTGCGCTGATGACAACCTTTTATGGTGTTTTGCTGGCCAACCTTATATTTAAGCCTGTTGCCGTCAAGCTTGAGCGCCGTACTGAACAGCGAGTAGTGCTGATGAATATGGTGTTGCAAGGGGTGTCCATGATGAGTCAGCGCCGTGGCCCGGCCCTGATGCGCGAAACCCTGAACTCTTTTATGGCCCAGTATCAAGACGAAATTAATGCTCGTTCTGAACCGGGTAATGGCGCTAGTAACGCCGCGAAAAAATAATAAGAGGCAGCGATGACAGAAGACACGATAAGTACGGCGATGGAGCGCCAAAAGCAAGTACAAGCTGAGCTAGAGCAAATTCGTCAGAGTAAGCAGCGACAGGCCAGCCGTGTGTTTCACCGGCGTCCTTGGGACATGAGCGAGTCAGCTCCAGCACAAGAGGAAGAGTCGTGGTTAACGACCTACCTGGACATGATGACTTTATTATTAGTGCTGATGATCGTCATGTTGGCGTTCGCGGGTAAGCGTGCTATGGACACGGGTGTTGCCCAGGGGGGCAGTGCCACGCATACCATGGCGCAAGGCGGTAGTGGCTTGTTACCTGCCGGAGCAGGTTTATTCCCTCTGGAGGGCAGCGGCAAGTCGGGTGCCAGTGGTCTTGATCACGGCGTGCCCTTGGGTGATTTGGGTGACGACATTGATGTCTTGGTGAACGAGGAAAGCATCAGTTTTCGTATTAATAGCGAAATTTTATTCGGCTCCGGGCAGGCCGACCTGAGCCGTGATGGTTTGCAGCTCATGGCAAAGCTGGCTAGTGTCATCCAGCAACTGGGGTATCACGTGGCGGTAGAAGGGCACACAGACTCTATACCCATACGCAGCCATCGCTTTCCTTCCAACTGGGAATTATCCGGAGCACGGGCGGGCAGCGTAGTGCGTTATTTGCAGGCAAATGGCGTACAGAGCGATAAATTACGTGCAGTAGGCTATGCCGACACGCGTCCTTTAGCCCAAAATGACAGCACAGAAGGAAGAGCCTTAAATCGGCGTGTTGAGCTCGTTATGGAGCGGCCTGTTGAGCTTGTGCAAGATACTGTACCCGAGCTTGAGTAAGCCCATGTATTGATGCCGGCTACGCCCTTAATAAAAATAAGGGCGTAGCGGTAGGTCAGTGCAAGGCGACTGGCTTAGTCTAGCTGCCGCACACTAGAGGGTAGGCTGGAAAAGTTAAAATGCGTTGTGTGACGACGTAAAGGGCTAATAATCAGCGTGGCTAATACAGGCACGATAGCGGCTAACAGGAACGACTCCAGCAGATAGCTCATGCTAGGGTCGTTGGGGCTGGGGAAAATAAGTAGTCCTGCAATTAAGCCCAATGCTGTACTCAGGGTAGCGGTAAAGCCATCAAAACGGCGGCTATACAAACCATAAAATACGGGGAAGGCAGCCGCTGAGCACAGCAGGTCAGCTAGCAAGAATAAATACAGCACGCTATAGCCCTGCGAGGACACCAGTAGTACAGGAATGGCACATAGCCAGACCAACCAGCGTGATAGGCGAATCATGGCTTGCGGGCCGGTATTCGGTAATAGGCGCCCCAGATCCACAGCAATCATACTGGCAACTGCACTAATAACCGTATCGGCACTGCTCATGACCAAGGCTAGGCCAAAAGGAATCAGTAAAATGACGAACCAGACGGGTACGTGAGGTAAAATAACGTTAAACAAGGCAACAGAGCTATCCCCATCGCCCCCCTGAGCCACAAAGGCCAAGCCGAACAGACCCATTAAGAAAATAAAGGGGGCGACAAATAAGCCACCCAATAAAAAGCCATTACGCATGGCTTTATTGTCTTGAGCGGAGTAAATACGCTGCCAGTTGCCTTGGTGAAAAAGGCCGGTCAGCAAAATGGCGACAAAAAATGTGAGACCGGCTTTGATGCCAATGGGATCGTCCAGCTTGATCAGGCGTGGTGCCTTTATTTCCACGGCATCAAGCATAGTGCTTGGGCCACCTACCGCTTGCCAGCCAAACAGGCAAAGCAGCACAATCATGGGGAAAATGATCAGCATTTGCACTTTGTCGGTGAATATCGAGGCCCGTAAGCCGCCGTAACCGGTATAAATAAGCGTGGCAATCAAGACCACGCTAGCGGTTACCCATAAAGGAATGGGGGCGATTAATGTCACCAGTTTAGCCATGGCGGTGATTTCGGCCGTCATGGAAATAAACATATAAAAAAGAATAATCAGCAAGGTCAGGGCATACATGGGACGCCCATAACGGGCCATCACAAATTCGCTTAAGGTATGCCCGCGCGGCATCAGCTCGCGCATGCGCTTACCTAGCGGAATCATGGCCAGCCGGGGCGACATAGAACCCAGAGCATAGCCAATGACCGCTGACAGACCCCCCCAGGTCGCCGCCTGAGCAGGCGAAAATAAAATCCACGCGCCCAAAGAGGAAGCCAGCAGGGTCATAATGGTGGCCCATGCGCTTTGGCTGTTACGCGCAATAATAAAGTCTTCTAGAGAGGTTTGTGTTTTGCGTCGGGCGTGTGCGATGCCAGCCAGCGCAAAAATAATGGAAAAAGCAATAAGCCAAATAAGCGTGGCAGAAGTGCTAAGCATGATTTTCCCTTGCCTATAAGCATAGGCGTATCGCCCGGCTATGCAGGCCAGGCAGATTAATCAAACAGGAAGATGCCCAAAATAGAGGTATGGATTTCCTTCCCTTCGCCAGTATGAACTGGAGCAGGTTCAAAGGGTCACTGCAGCAGATGCAGCCTCTCAGCCCGTGTAGGACACCCCTAGGAACTAGGCGCTAGCTTAGGGGCAAGGCGGCTGACTTGTCAAATCATGCCTGAGGATGCTGTCTGATAAAGAAGTGTGGTATGGTTACTTTTTGGCACGGGGTGCCTGGTAAAACCAAGGCTGAGATAACACCCGTAGAACCTGATCCAGTTCATACTGGCGTAGGGATGTCCGCTGCCGCATACCAAGCCTATTGCGTTCTGGCGTCCGACTTTCCTGCGCTCACACAAAAGGGAAAGTCATGTCTGACCAAGTATCCAAGCATATTTCCGAGCAAGTAGTACTTATCACGGGCGGTGCACGTGGTCTGGGTGCTAGCCTTGTGCGCGCTTTTGCGACACAGGGTGCAAAGGTGGTGATTAATTATTTGCGCAGCGAGCAGGCCGCTACGCAACTGGCGGCAGAGTTCCCGGATCAGGCCATTGCGATACAGGCCGATGTGTGTGACCCTACAGCGGTGCAGGCCATGTTTGCCCAGGCGTCCGCACATTTCAATATGCCCATCAGCACGGTTGTGAACAATGCCTTGCCCAGCTTTCAGTTCAATGGTGACGCACGTCCTCATGCTGATACGCTAAGCTGGGAGCAAATGCAGCAGCAACTCGAGGGGATAGTGCGCGGGGCCCTAAACACGACTCAGGCCGCCTTGGCCGGTATGGAGCAGATGGGTTTTGGGCGCATCATCAATATAGGGACGAATCTGTTTCAGAACCCAGTGGTGCCTTATCATGATTACACGGCTGCCAAAGCCGCACTGCTGTCGTTTACTCGCACTTTGTCGCACGATTTGGGGCCTAAAGGCATCACAGTGAATATGATCTCTGGTGGCTTATTACGCACCACAGATGCTTCGGCTGCCACACCGGAAGCCGTTTTTGATTTAATCGCCCAAAGCACTCCTTTACGCCGTGTCACCACACCGCAAGAGTTCGCAGACGTGGCCTTGTTTTTCGCCTCCCCTTGGTCCAGAGCGGTAAGCGGACAAAACCTAGTTGTTGATGGCGGTCTGGTGAAAAACTGATGAGACAGCTGCATTTTAATTTGTTTATTATGGGCTGCGGTCACCATAGGGCAGCCTGGCGACAAGAGCACTCCAGTGTTGAGCAGCTTGGGGATGTGCGCTATTACGAGAAACTGGTACAGATTGCCGAGCGTGGCAAGCTGGATGCCATTTTTTTCGCGGATGGTCAAACTAACGATAAGGTGAGTGACGGGCCGCGCTGGTTTTTGGAACCCTTAAGTATGATGTCTGCACTGGCTCGCGCCAGTGAGCGAATTGGCTTGATCAGCACGGTATCGAGCACGTTTTTTAATCCCTTTCATGCTGCACGTGTCTTAAGTTCGCTCGATCATATTTCCGGTGGGCGTATGGGCTGGAATGTGGTGACCTCCATGTTCGATAGCGAGGCTCGTAACTACAGCTACCCTTCCATGCCTGATCATGCTTGGCGTTATGGCCGGGCAGAAGAATTTATCGATGCGGCCTTGCGCTTATACGACTCCTGGACGGATCAGGCCTTGAAGCTAGATCGCCAGGGTGATTATGCTGACCCCGAGCAAGTGCGCGCCATCATGCACCACGGTGAACACTTTCTGGTTGATGGTCCCTTAACGCTGCCGCGCTCGCCGCAAGGACAGCCGGTGTTATTTCAGGCGGGTGCCTCAGCACCGGGACGTGATCTGGCCGCGCGCCGCGCCGAGGCCATTTATGCGGTAGCATTCGATTTACCTGCTGCGCAAGCCTATTATCGCGATATTAAGCGACGGGTACGGGAAGCAGGGCGTACAGACCCAGTCCCCATCATGCCCGGGTTAGTGACCTATGTAGCGTCTACGCAAGCCGAGGCCAGACGCAAAAAAGCCGATCTGGACGCCTTACTGCCGGCCGACTCCTCATTGCGCCAGTTGGCGTCCTTCATTGGCCAGGATTGCTCTAATTGGGATCTGGATGCGCCTGTGCCAGCTTTACCGCCGCTGGAGGACTTTACAGGACCTAAGGGGCGTTACGGTACGATTTTGCGCATTATTCAAACCCAACAGCCCACTTTGCGTGAACTGCTTGGATCTCTAGCAGCCGGAGGGGGGCATTGCACCATGATTGGCACGCCAGTAGAAATAGCCGATGAAATTGAGCGCTGGTGGCGAAATGAAGGGGCTGATGGCTTTAACCTAATGCCACCGTCTTTGCCTGATGGTGTTGAGGATTTTATCGAACAGGTCATTCCCATTTTGCAAGAACGCGGTCTGTTCCGACGCGACTATACCGGTACCACCTTGCGTGAACATCTAGGATTACAACGACCTGCTAGTGTCTAAAGCCAGTTATTTGCTATGCTAGTCCTTTACTTGTGGCCTATGTCCATAGGCAGTACTTTTTAGGCATTCACAGCATGAAAACGATAGTCATAACGGGTGCGTCGGCTGGATTTGGCGCAGAACTGGCACGGCAATTGGTAGAACAGGGCGATACGGTGCTGGGTCTGGCCAGGCGCACTGAAAAACTGCAGCAAATGGCGACGCAATTAGGGGCGCGCTTTGTTCCCTATAGCGTAGACCTCACCGATAAAGTGGCTCTGGAACAGGTGCTGGCGCAAATCAAACAGCAACATCCCCAGATTGATGTGCTGGTTAATAATGCGGGTTTAGCATTAGGTGTGGCCGTGGCCCAGAAAGCGCAGCTAGAGCAGTGGGAAACCATGATCAGCACGAACATCACGGCCTTATTGCGGATTACCCATGCTTTATTGCCTGATATGGTGGCGCGTAATCAGGGGCAAATCATTAACCTAGGCTCTACGGCAGGGGAGTATCCTTATGCAGGGGGCAATGTGTACGGGGGTACGAAAGCCTTCGTTCATCAACTGGGGCGTAATCTGCGTGCCGACCTGGCTGGCACGGCCTTGCGGGTATCGACCGTTGCACCCGGTATGTGTTCCGGTACCGATTTTTCCACCGTGCGCCTAGGGGATGCGGATAAGGCAGCGGCCTTGTATGCCAATGTGCAGGCTCTGACACCTGAAGATGTGGCGGGGACGATACGCTGGATTATTAACGCTCCGGCTCACATGAACGTGAACTATGTCGAGCTGATGCCTGTCGCGCAAAGCTTTGCAGGTTTAAGCATACACCGCGATCAAGCCTAATTTCCTGGTTTTTTGTGCCTTATCGTTTGATTAATGTAGCGATAAGGCATATTTTCCGTCTTAATTACTCCTTCAGCTCATCCCGAGTAGGCAGCAACTTATGTATTGCTCATTAAAAAATGCAATTAACGGAAAAGAGAGGCAGTAATTGAAAGGGATGGTTAAGCAGCAAAGGAAGGGGGTAGTAGCGCATCATTTAGGGATGACGGGGCAGTACAAAGAAGTATTCCTTGTCTATGGCTAGGGGGAATGCGCCAGTAGTACAGGATTTTTTTATTGTGTGTTGTGCTGGAATGAACAGGGCTGCTTACGCAGCCCTGACTTGTTTTACACTTTTTCTATCCGTGCAGGAAGACCTTGCCGAACCACAGCACCCGATACCCAGTCTATCCAGACGTTTTCATGTCCAGCAGGCAGGCTAGGGTCACGCAGGCCTAAGTCGTTGAGGTTAACGCCGGCTGATAAGGCATGTTTATGCGCTGTAGCAACCCCATCAATCGTATGAGCATTTGCGCCTAGTTCGGTATGCCCAAAGCCATACTCAATGGCAATCGCCCCTTCTTTAACGCCGGGTCGTACCAAGGCCATACCCACCACAGACCCGCCGGGTGTGCTGACTCGAATCTCATCCCCATTCTGTATGCCTAAACGAGCCGCATCATGAGTATTGATAGAGATCGGGTTATGAGGGTGTACCTGCCGCAGTCTATCCATGGCAATTGACATGGAGCTCATCAAGTTGGATTTATATGAGCAGGCCAAAAACGGCCAGTCTTTCTGACTGTACAGCTCTCGCATAGGGGTACCGTCCGCTAAGCGGGTAGGGTACCAGGTAGGACAGCCGCTTGCGCGCTCACCCGTCATGGAATGGCGTGTTTTAGCCAGATCTTCGTTCCAGACTTGTAGCGCGGGCTCATACTTTTGTTTCAGCCGTTGCCCTTGCCAGGCATCTTGCACATTGTCGAAACGCCCACCGCGAGTCAGTATCATGGCAACTTTCGCCACTTCTTCTGGCTTCAGTTTGGATTCCAAGGTTTCTTTAAGGCTGCTAACGCCTGTAATGTCCAAGTCATCGGGCTTGGCATCAGCTACCGGGCGGCCCATGCCGTAGGCAATATTAGCAATTCCGCGCAGGTAAAAGTCTTCCGCATTCATCAAGTCGTAGGTTTGGCCTTCCTTGTCTTTCAAGGCGTCCTTACCAAAACCAGGTAACTTCAGTGTTAAGGCTAAGGCAAACAAAAAACTCTCTAAGTTCACTGTATCGCCATTTGCTGTTTTGGCTACCTTAGATGTCACCACAGGCCAGCGTACCGTCGAGGACTTGGCGATAACGTCCGCCCAAGGTGCCGAGATGCCCCAGCTTTCATACGTGACGGTATCGGGCACGATGTAATCGGCGTAAACGTTAGTCTCGTTAAAGAAGGGGTTAATCGAAATCGACAGCGGTATCTTTTTGGGATCTTTAATTTTTTCCACAACGGTATGGCGGTATCCTGCAATCGCATACACAGGATTACTCATGTGGTTAATCCACACTTTGCAGGAGTAGGGGTAGCCATTGGCGCCTGAGGTCACCATTTCGCTGCTTAGATTACCGACCATGGGGTACCAAGGTGCTCGGGCAGGGTAAGGAGACTCTCCTTTTTCTATGCGTCGTTGGTACTCGCTGGTTTTCTCGTAGGCAAAACGATTGCGCGATAAGGGGATCCCTTTAGGTGTTACTTTGCCTTCAAACTGGGCAAAGTTATAACGAGGGCCGGGGCCAAAGGGGCCAAAGGGGCCAGCATCCAGCACCACACCACCTTGCACGTTTAAGTTGCCCACCAAGGTATTCAGCATGGAAATTGCATAAGCGGTGTAGAACCCCGCGCCACTCATGGTGCCGCCGTGTGCATCGGCTACAGCACGTGTGCCATGGCTGGTAAATTCACGTGCCAACTCAATGATGGTGTCCGCACTGACTCCGCAGTGTGCTGCATACTCGTCCAAGCTGTGTTCTTGGGCTTGCTGACGCAGTCGGTATAAGGCAGTGACTACCTGTACCGGGCCTTGAGCCGTGTTGGCATCCGTTTGCACGAATAGTTCTGCCTTATCGACAGCCATGTGCGGGTGTAGCTGCCCGTGCGCATCGCTAACGATATAGGCCTGCGCCAGATCCTCTTGCTCCCAGCCTAGGTCTTTGCCACGTAAAAACTGTCCATAGCCTGGATGTGTACTGTCATTAATCAGCAAATGGGTGGCATTACACCATGAGGCTTGCTCGTCATTGACTGCAGGGTGTGGACGAGCCAGATACTCGTGGTTGTAGGCCTGATTTTCCAGCATCCAGCGCAGCATGCCCATTACTAGGGCTAAGTCCGTACCGGGTAGCACGCTTTGCCAGCGATTACCACTGCCCGAGGCGATGCTGGACGAGGTGGGCAGGATAGGGGAAACAACCACGTAGCGGAAGGTGTTTTCTGGGCGTGCGCGTGCTTCAGCAAGCTCGCGTCCCTGACGCTGGAAGGGGTTACCAGATTGGGCGGGGGCAGCACCGATAAATAGGCCAAATGATGCGTTGCTCCAGTCCGGTTTGCCGTGAGGCATGGATTTGGTATCGTTCAGTGCTGCGCCTGTTCCTACTCTGAAGCTTTGACCACAATATGAACCATGATTACTGAAGTTGATCGTACCAAAAGACTGTTCCGCAAAGCGGCGAATAAGGCCGGTACGTCCTTCATTAGAGGCATCGGTAAACACCAGCTGATTGGAAATAGGGCCGTATTCGGGGTTGTTCTCATCGATCAGAGTGTGGTTGTCGTGGATGGCGCGTAGGCCATCGACATGTCCTTCTCCGAATAGGTCTCCGCCCTCGGTCACTTCCTGAACCAATTGCTCAAAGCTGATGCTTTCCCATTGTCCAGAGCCACGAGGTCCTACCCGTTTCAAGGGGTGCAAGATACGGAAGGGGTTTTGGTGCTGGGCAAGCATAGAAGCGCCACGTGCACAGGCACTGGCTCGTCCTTCCAGACCGTTTTCGCCGCCCAGCATAGCATAAACATCTCGCACATCGGTATTCATATCTGCTGGCTGTGTGGTGGCCAGAGGGTGATAGGGGTTACCAGCGATGCGCAAAATAGTATTGTTTGTGGTATCGACCCGTACGCGCACGCCGCATTGAGTCCAGCATCCTAGGCAACTGGATGGGCTAACAATTTGGCCTTCTTGCGTATCCAAAGCCTGGGTTAAGGGGTTAATCCGAAACTCGGGCTGCAAAGAATTGCCGCGGGTGGCGTGAGCAGTGCTAGCCCCAGAGCTACCCTGTGTTAAGCCTTTAGCCGCTCTAACCAGCGTATCACTGTAGCCTGCGGCAAATAGTGCCGCGCCACCGGCAGCGACACCGCCACGCGTGAGTAACTGGCGTCGGGATAGTTTAATGTTGTCGTCTTTACTCATGACAATGCCTATACAAGTGATACGTTACTAAGAGAGCGGCGTGTTTGCCAGTACCCAGCAGGGAAGTAAGTCAGCAGGCTGGTTAACACAGCAATAAAAGCCAGCGTCAAGCCCAGCACGCCTAGCATGCCCATCAAGCCATCGCCGCCTAATGGCATGCTGTATAAGTACAAGCCTGCCCCGTATTTGGGCACACCCTGTACAGCCATAAAAATAATCCAGCGAAAGACCCATGCAGCACTTAACAGAACCAAGGCAGCAATTAGGCTATAGAGTCTGTTTTGTAAAAAACGGGCAGGTGCAGCAAGCATGAGCATGATTAAGACACCACCAGCCACCGAGGCCAAGAAACTCAGTTGCCAGGCAGGGTAGGTGCTGAATAGCTCAAGGGCAGCGCTAAATGAGCGGTTTGGACTAACCATGCCATGAATCACCCAAATGCCCGCGCTTAGGCAAAGAGCCCAGCCCATGCTCAGACTCCAGCCTCGCACCACATGCATGGGTAGAGCCTGCAGGCCTCCGGGCAAAAAGCGCGCGATAAAAAGCAGGGCGCCTATGCTAGCCAAGCCGGCACTGAGGGCAAAGTTAATGGGTAAGAAAATGGTGTTCCATAATGGGCGCGACCGTAAAACCATGACTTCTGCGCCGGTGTACACCAGAATGGACAAGGCAGAGAGCACCAGTAAAACGCTGAGCCAACGCCATAGCACCCGTTTTTTCAGCCACCAGGCCAAGGCGGTGGCTAGCGATAAGAGGGTAAATATAGGTAATAGTACTGCCCCTAAGGACATCCAGGACCAAGGTGTAAAGTGGGCGTAAAAATGCCAGAAGCGTGCAGGTTGATGCAGGTCAGCTAAAAGAGATACTGGCGCAGCCAAGCTGCTGCAAAGTAGTACGGCAATTAAGGCTGTTTCCAGTGCCTGCCATTGCGGGCGATTGGCGAAGGCGCAATGTGCTATCCAGAAGCTGCTGCTTGCCGCAATGCCAACCAGAAAGAAATACTGCACCGCCCAGGGTAGCCAGGCAACCTCGTAAGCAGGAGTTAAAAGCTCAACAATCATGGTTAGATCTCCGCCATATGGGCCAGCATACGTAAGCCAGGCTGGCCTTCTACACCGTCAACAAATTCATCAGGAAGTCCCAGGTAGTACACATGAGGAGCTGTATTCATATCTGGTTTAAGCACTTTGATGTCAGCCGCATGTTCTTTCATTAGCCGAGAAATGCTGCTGTCTGGGTCGTTCATATCACCAATGATTCGGGCACCACCCACGCAGCTTTCCACACAGGCGGGGAGCAAGCCGACTTCGAGGCGGTGTTCGCAAAAAGTGCATTTATCCGCTGTCTGGGTTTCGTGGTTTATAAAGCGAGCATCATAGGGACAGGCTTGTACGCAATAGGCACAGCCTACGCAACGCTCGTTATCCACCAGCACCACACCATCTTCGCGCTGAAAGGTGGCCTGTACAGGGCAGACGGGAACACAGGGTGGGTTATCGCAATGGTTACACAGACGTGGCAAGCTGAGCATCGCTGGTTGTTGCTGTGCATCCAGTACCTCATATTGCAGCACTGTGGTGCGAAATTGGCCGATAGGAGGGGCGTTTTCTATAGAGCAACTAACGGTACAGGCCTGGCAGCCTATACATTTTCGCAAGTCGATAAACATGCCAAAGCGCTTACCTGCTTGACCTGCACGCCGGCGGGGCTGCTCATTCATAGCCGCCTGTACAGGTTTAATCGGAATAATGGTGGCGCTGGCGCTTAAACCTAAAAGTTCTTTTAAAAACCGCCGCTTACCGTGCCTGGGAGCATCTTTGTCCATGTGCTAGACCTCGTGATAACAACTGTATATGCTTTAAATATCGTTTTGTAATAAGCATATTACGTAATCACCTATGATGCTTTGATTCAGGTCAAGTGTGCGTAGACCTTACTAGAATTATACGTCTCAAGAAACAGAGCGGTGTCGTAAAAGTATATAAATACTGATCAATATCAGGCCTAGCGCGTAAAAAAGCCTGCCAGATAGTGGCAGGCTGTGTCGGTAGCAGGGGCTTATTAGAATGACGTGCTGACGCTTAAGAAGTAAGCGCGCCCGGGCTGGTTGTAGGTATAGGCTCCAGCACCCGTAATAAAATTGGGTGTGCCCATATTGACTCCAATGGCATTACCGCGTCGGAAAATACGCTTATCAAACAGATTGTTCACACCGACATCAAAGCGTACATGTTTACTGTAGCGGTACTGAGCGCTAAGATCAAAAATGGCATAGGGAGACATTTTATCGGTGGCTTGACCTTCCAGTGGCACTCCGTGGTAGTCATACTTGGGCGGTTTTTGCTCGCCATATAAGGTGGCTTTGGCGCGTGCTGACCATTGCGGGTTAATTGTCCAGTCCAGGGTGCTGTTGATGGTGTACTTGGGAATGGTTGATAAGGCCTCGCCCGTTGTTTTATTTTTGGACTCAATCATGTACGTCAAGTTGGTTTGCCAGTTCCATGACTCAGAAATGGGTAGGGTAAAGCTTCCCTCTAGACCTTGAATCAGCGCTTTGGGGATGTTTTCCCATTGATACACATTTTGTGTTTTTCCAGCGGCGGTAAAACTATCTATGATGTTATGACCTGCTTCCACCTTATTACGGTAGTCGTTGTGAAAGTAGGTAAGGCTGCCCGCCAAACCATCCTGATTGCGGTATTCAATACCCAGCTCTTTGTTGATGCTGGTTTCGGCTTTGAGATCATCATTGCCCTGAAGAAAGCAGCCACTGCCTGAGCCTGCTGTGCCCCAGCAACCAATCCCAGCGCTGTATAAGGTGTATCCAGCATTGCTTTGGTACAAATTGGGGGCTTTGTAAGCGCGCGCGATTCCTGCTTTAACCGTCCATTCGTCGTTCAGGTATTGTGAGAGGTTGAGCGCAGGACTCCAGTTAGCGCCTTGCTGCTCATGATGATCAAAGCGCAAGCCCGGGGTCAGGGTAGTGCTATCGCTTATATAAATATTGCTTTCGGCAAACACCGAGTAAATATCGGCTTTGGCCCGACTTTGATAGGCTCTGGGTGCATTGGGAATACGACTAGGGTTACGTTCTGCCAGCGCCGATGATTGATCATTAATTTTTTGTCGGTTCCATTCCAGTCCTGTGGTCAGAACCTGTTCAAAGCCAGCCAGTGTTAAGTTTTTGCTGAGCTCTGTATGGGCTGTGATGGTTTGCAGATCGACGTTTCCAAAGCCTCCGTCACCGTTCACATCTGGATCGTTAAATCGTCCCTCTGTACCGCCTGCTAAGCCCTCTAATAATCGGGTGTTTCGAGTTTTTTCATATTGCAGGTAGCTCATTGAGCTCGTGTCCGCTGCCCAGTCGCCGCGATGGGTCAGCGAATAGCTTTGCCGATACATGATATTGGTTTCATTGCCATACTGAGCACCCACGTAATCGGTATTATTGTTGGTGTTTTGCGTATCACCCGCGTAGATATTACCTTGGCGACTGAAGGCGGCCTCTAGGTCCAGCGTGTGTCCAGGAGCAAGCTTCCAACGTAACAAGCCATTCACGTCTTTATTTTTTACGCCCTCGCGTCCTGCCGGAAGGCTGCCAAAATTAGAGCCGCCTCTAGGGCTGGCGTGTCCTTTATTGATGTCAAAGGCGTCGGGCTGGGTATGATTGTAATTGCCGTACACCCGAAAGCTGAGTTGTTCTGAAATTGGGCCGCTAAGATTGATGTTAGCGCGGCGGCTGGCTCCATCTACGCTGTGTTCTGGCAAATTACCGTATAAATGCAGTGAGCCAGCCAGTTTGTCGGTGGTGGGGCGCGTAATAATATTCACCACACCACCGGCTGCACCATTTCCATAGCGTGCAGCGGACGGTCCGCGCAGCACTTCAATACGTTCAATTTGCTCAGCAGGCACCCAGTTAGTATCGCCCCGAGTATCACGCTCACCCCGCCAGCCAAAACGTACAGCCGAGCGCGAATTCACCGGTTTGCCGTCGATCAGTATCATGGTGTTTTCGGGGCCCATGCCACGTATGTCAATTTGCCGGTTGTTGCCGCGTTGTCCGCTGCTGGAATTACCAGTAAGGTTTACGCCCGGCATAGAGCGAATAATTTCAGACGCATCGTTAGCGGGTGGGGACTTTTGAATATCGTCGCTGGTAATGGTGGATGCGCCTAAAGTCTGCTTAAGCTCTTGCTCCGCGCTGATCACAATGCGATCTAGCTCTTGTACAGATTGAGCGTAAGACTGAGCGCAGGCAGCACTTAGAGCGAGCAGGGCAAAGGAGCTAGCAAGAAACGGAGTATGTTGACTTGCCTTAACGGCCGAATGTGACATGACTATGTATCCAATCAAATGAAACTTGTTATTGATTGTATATTGAGAATCAATATCAATTAAGTCATGTTGTGCAGAAAGAACAGGAGGGGGCAACGTCGTTGATGCTTGCTAGTGGTTTCTCGCAGTTTTTGCCCGGGGCATGTAACGATGGGTCTGTTGTGCTTTCACTAAAGGAGTAAAAAAGGCCCGTATGGGCCTTTTTGCTAGGTAGCCTAGTTGTGGTGAAAGCCTTTTCCGTCTAAGTCATCCAAAGGTGTGGTGACGGGGTATTTGTCAAAATAATCTAAGCAACGCTGCATATCATCAATGAGCAAACTGGCCAGATCCATACTGACGCCATGACGTACAAGAATACGCTGCACGATTAAATCCTGACGGTTCGCCGGCATGGAGTAGGCGGGTACTTGCCAGCCACGGCTACGCAGTCTATCGGCCAAGTCGTACAGGGTGAAGTTATGCTTTTGATTTTCTTTGAGCTTCCAGCTTAGGGCTGGAATACCAGTTTTTGGATCGCCATCAAATAGCAACTCAAAGGGGCCTAACTTAGCGATTTCTTTAGAAAGAAATTGCGCCGTGTGGTAGCACGCGGTTTGTACTTTAGTGTAGCCTTCGCGGCCTAAACGCAGCAGGTTGTAGTACTGCGCCACGATTTGTCCGCCCGGACGTGAGAAGTTTAAGGCAAAAGTGGGCATATTACCGCCCAGATAGTTCACATTAAAAATCAGCTCTTCAGGCAAGGCACTGGCATCGCGCCAAATGACCCAGCCTACTCCTAGCGGGGCTAAACCAAATTTATGCCCAGACGTATTAATGGACTTTACCCGTGGCAGCCGGAAATCCCATTCCAGTTCGGGTGCACAAAAAGGCGCTAGGAAGCCGCCGCTGGCCGCGTCCACATGAATGGGAATATCCAGGCCTTTTTCTTTTTGTAAACGATCCAGTGCGTCGCTAATTTCTTTGACGGGCTCGTAATTACATGTAAACGTGACACCTAGCGTGGGCACCACACCTATGGTGTTCTCGTCCACGTACTTCAGTACCTCGTCGGCAGTCAGGGTCAGGCGGTCTCCTTCCATGGGGACTTCACGCAGCTCAACATCAAAATAACGAGCAAATTTATGCCAGCAAATTTGAACGGGGCCACAGACTAAATTGGGCTTATCAGTGGATTTTCCCTGAGCTTCGCGGCGTTTGCGCCAGCTCCACTTCAGTGCCAGTCCACCTAGCATTGCGGCTTCTGAAGAGCCTGTTGTTGAGCAACCCATTGTATTGGCAGCATCTGGCGAATTCCATAGATCTGCAATGATATGAACGCAACGGTTTTCCATTTCCGCTGTTTGAGGGTATTCGTCCTTATCGATCATGTTTTTATCAATGCATTCGTCCATGATCTGGCGAATCTCGGGCTCTACCCAAGTCTGGCAAAATGTTGCCAGGTTTTGGCGTGAGTTGCCGTCCAGCATGAGCTCATCATGCACGGCTTGATAAATATGCCTGGGATCTTGTTCAGACTGAGGCATTTTGTACTTAGGCATTACTACTGATAAATCGGCGGAAGCGTATACGTCATCCAGCAAACGCTCACGTATTGTATCTTTTTGATGTAAGGGCATTGAGTTTCCTTTTGCGGTTCAGTCAATAAGCGGTTACGTACATCATTTTTCAATAAGCCAATAGTGCGTATAAGGAATTTCGTTAAAGGACATCTGGTTCATACGCAAAAAACATTCTACGTTCATTCTGGTGCTTTTACTAATTCTTACTTCCCGTTGTTGTAGGCTTGGGTACGTAAAATCTGTGTGTTAAGCACCTTAGGTGATGGCTTCAGGGCAGAGGGAGGATTTTTTCAGTTGGTGCGCGCCACGCTATAAGGTGATTCTCTTGTTAGTGAGTGACTCTACTTCTTTGAAGTATAATGTTTTTTTTGGGTTTTTATTATTACTTTGGCCTTTGCTCTGTTTTCTCGATTCAAATACTAGCTTGCTCTGGAAAGTAAAAAACAGATGCTGGGTATTTACCCTAGATCGTCAACAGAAGCACTATGGCTTCACATAGATTGGCTTGCGCGAGGTCTTGTTTTACCTTAATTACCTAGCGCAAGCGCTGCTAGCCTTACGAGGCTTGGGCAAGAGTTAAACCAGGGGTGTCCATAACAGTACATAGAATACGGCCATGAGTGGAATCCGTAATATAAAGGGTTTTCTTGTCAGCGCCTCCAAAAGCCAGATTGGTCAGTGACGATCCGGCTTCACCGCGTAATACCAGGACAGGCTCAGCACGCTGATTCAGTACCCATACATATCCCAGGCCAGGGTTAGCGATAAACAATCTACCTGCTTGATCTACCGCTAATCCGTCGGGTCCACTTGGGCCGTAAGAGGTAAAAAACTGTCCTACTTTAGCCACGCTTCCATCGGCTAATAAAGGAATACGCCAAATACAGTTTGCTCGTGTGACAGCCAGATATAGAACACGTTCATCGGCTGAAAGGGCTACGCCGTTCGGGCTGGGTATATTGTCCACCAGCAGATCAAGCTGACCACTGGGGCGTAAACGGTAAACACGGCCAGATGGATCGTGCAAGCCACTTTGCCCTTGGTCAGTGAAATAAATATTGCCTGCCGAGTCCAGAATAAGATCATTGACCCCTTTGAAGCGTTCGCTATTGCGACGCTCTAGCAAGGGTGATGTTTGACCTGTGCTTAGGTCTAGTTTGACTAAGCCATTTTTGTAGTCGGTAATCAGTAGCGTGCTGGCGTCTAAAAATTTCATGCCATTGGGCTCGCCATCGTATTCCGTTACCAGATCCCACTGTCCTTGAGGCGTAATGCGAAAGATGCGACCCCAAGGGATATCGGTGACATAGAGGTTGTGTGCTGCATCTAGCACCGGGCCCTCCAGAAATGAATCAACGATGGAACCGGCGCGGTTAGCATCAGCCCAGGCACTGTGTTCGCGTTTACGAAACACATCTGGCATCACACTGAACACATCAAGTTCACGAATTTGCGGAGGATTGAGCAGGAACATGGGGAGTAGGGATATCGTATAAGGGAAAGCGCCGAGCAACGGCTAAAAAAGCTAGGTGCCCGGTGCGTTAAAGTCTATTGCCACGTAAGCAACTGGTGGCATGTATTGTTGTTAATCAAGCTTGATATTACCGGCCTTGATTACGTCCGCCCATTTTTGACTTTCCGCATCCAGAAAAGTCTGGAATTCGGCGGGGGTGGAGGCTACTGGTTTTGCTCCTAGGTCGGTTAGACGTTTTTGGAGATCATCACCATTTAACACCTCTACAATGGCTTTATGCAGAGTGGAGACGACTTCTACAGGAGTGCCGGCTGGTACAAACATGCCATTCCACTCATAGGCCTCATAACCAGGAATCACCGATTCGCTGACAGTGGGCACATCGGCCAGCAAGTCAGAGCGTTCAGGGGAAGAGACAGCCAGTGCGCGCAGTTTCCCAGGGGAAACAAGGGGCGAGGTGGCGGCGACAGTGCCAAACATAAAATCAATTTGACCACCCATGACGTCGATAATTGCAGGGCCGCCACTCTTGTAAGGAATGTGCTCCATTTCTAGCCCTAACTGCTGACGGAATAGTTCTGCCGCGAGCCGTTGCACCGTCCCACTACCTCCTGAAGCAAAGTTCAGTTTGCCTGGGTTGGCTTTGGCGTCAGCAATTAGATCGTTCAAGTCTTGATAGGGTGAGTCATCTTTAACGATCAAAGCATTAGGCGCTAAAAGAACCAGAGTGAGCGGGTCCAAGGCCTTATTATTGAAAGGCAGCTTAGGGAATAAGTGTGGATTAATGGAGTAGGGCGTGGCGTCATACAGCATGGTGTAACCATCTGCGGCCGCCCGAGCCACATGATTTGCGCCAATGGTTCCACTTGCGCCTGGACGGTTTTCCACTATGACGCTGGTGTTCAGTTTTGTACCTAAGCCACTCGCTACCAGGCGTGCCACCGTATCGGCCGCGCCGCCAGGCGAGTAAGGTACAACAATAGTAATGGCTCGTTCGGGAAAAGCGGCTTGTGCAGAGCTGCTTAGAGTCAGCAAGGTGGCTCCGAGTGTAGTCAGCAGGTGTCGTATCTTCATGTATATCTCCAGTTTAGAATGTGCAAAGCAGTTCTGCGGTTAGCATGTTGTTGAACAAGTTTGTTTCAGTACGGCAAGAATATTATTGGCCGCTGCGATTCCCATCTTCACGTAAGTAGCGCTGGTAACCCCTGCGATATGAGGGCTGAGAATAATATTGGGGTGATGGTGGAAAGGGTGCTTAGGACGCATGGGCTCTACCTCAAAGCTATCTAAACCAGCACATAACACCTGCCCACTATTGAGCGCCTCAAGTAAGGCGAGCTCGTTGATGAGTCCCCCTCTTGCTGTATTCACTACAATGACACCGGGTTTGCATTGTGCCAAAGTCTGGTGGTTCAGCAAGTGTTGGTTTTGCTCAGTCAAGGGGCAATGCAATGAGAGCACATCCGCCTCATGCCATAAGTTGTCCAGCGTCACAGACTGTATATAAGAGGGCAGGTCGGTGGCATATGGGTCGTAACCCATCACGTGCATATCCAGCGCATGAGCCATGCGTGCAAAACGCAAGCCTATGGCACCTAGGCCTATCAGGCCGATGCGTAAACCACCAAGCTCCAGACTTTTATGTGTGGCTTTGTCCCAATGTCCCTGATGCGTTCTGGTGTTCTGCCCAGGTATGGATTTTGCACAGGCCAGCAATAGCGCCAGAGTGTGCTCAGCGACGGCGGCCGCGTTTACACCCAGTGCAGCGCGCACTTGAATATTGCGGGCTTTTGCGGCCGTGACATCAATCGTGTCTATACCACTGCCATGCTTGGCAATAACTTTAAGGGCAGGAGCAGCGCTCATCGCCGCATCGCTCACACCGTTGTAGCGCACGATAATGGCGCTAGGGTTGTACCGGCGACAATGATCAATAATGTCTTCTTGGCTCGGTGTTTTGCCCGTGTAAATGATCTCGTACTGGCTGAGCATTTTGCAGGCTTCAGGAGCGAGGTCTGCACCGGTTACCAGTATTTTTTCGCCACTCACAACGATTCTCCTGCCTTCAAAACGCCTGCTGCCTGCAGTGCCGCGGGCAGCCACGCCGAAGCAATGTCGCCTTGCGAGATGGCTTGCATACGCATCGCTTCATCTGCCTCTTTGCGAGCAGCCAGCGCCAGTATCTCAGACGCCTTGGCGCGCTCTATAACCACGACACCATCTGCGTCTGCCACAATTAAATCGCCAGGATGTACGGTTGTGCCGCCTGCGGATATGGGGTGATTGATTCGACCCGGTATATATTTAGTTGGGCCTGCGGGGTTAAATCCGGCACTGAAAACGGGAAAACCCAGATCAAGAATTTCTAATTTATCGCGTATGACGCCGTCAACCACCACACCGCCTAGGCCTTTTTGCTTGCACGCACTGAGCATTAAAGTACCCATCAGGGCCGAGGTCTGATCGCCCTTGCCATCAATCACCAAAATGTCGCCTGGCTGGGCTAAGGCGATCGCCGCATGAATCATCAGATTATCTCCGGGTCGCACTTCCACCGTGAACGCAGGGCCTGATAAGGCCATGCGTTCATGTACAGGGGCTACGCGCGCGCTCATCGTTCCTCTGCGTCCACATACATCGGCAAGAATAGCGGCCTGAAACTTTGATGCTTGCTTGGCGATATCGGCGCTAACGCGTTCAATCTCGCGGATTACTTCAGTAAATTGGGTCATTGACGGCTCTTAACAATAAGTGGGAGTGCTAGGTAATGGCAGTGTGATGCACTGTTTTTGACACTGTGTGATGGCGTTATTCTTATGTATTGTTCTGTAGAGTACAATGGCATTTCATCTAGCAATACACGTTTTAATAGGCGAAACAATGAGTGAGGATAAGCACACTACGACAGAAGATAAGGGCGTGATTGCCGTGCGGCGAGCCATGAAAATTTTGCAGGCATTTGGTTTGAGCGATGCGCATTTATCGTTAGCAGAGCTTAGCCGTCGTACGGGCTTTCATCGATCAACCGTATTGCGCTTAGCCAGAACCTTGGCGCTGGACGATTATCTAGCACAACGTGCTGATGGCACCTGGCGCTTAGCCCGAGCAGCGGGTTGGTTAGGGGCGTGTTATCAAGCCACTTTCAGTGTGCATGAGGCGGTAGAGCCTTTACTGCGCGAGTTGTCTGATGTCACCGGTGAAAGTGCCACTTTCTATGTGCAAGAGGGCAAGCAGAGAATATGCGTGGCGCGGATGGAGGGGGCCAGATCCATACGGCATCATGTACGGGTGGGGGCTGCCTTGCCCTTGCATTTGGGTGGGCCTGGCCGAGTCATTCTTGCTTTTACAGGGGAAGAGGGCGAGCCGTATGAAAGCATACGTCGAGCCGGGTACATGATTTCTTTGGGTGAGCGTGATCCGGAGGTATCCAGCATTTCAGCACCTGTTTATACAGTGAACTGGAAGCTTTTGGGGGCCGTGTGTATTTCAGGGCCTTTGTCCAGACTGAACGAAGAGCTGCTGAATCAACATAAGGAAACGGTCTTGCTGGCAGCGTCACGCCTGTCGCGTGCCATGATGGGCGCACAAATGAGCACTTAAGCCAACAAATTTACACAAAAATAAGGATTATCTTTTTCTTGAACGCATATTTTTATATTAGCGCATACTGTGTTCACGTTAAGCGCGGATTTTTTCAAAATCCGTTGTGACCCTTTTGTCGCCATACAGCCTTAATAGCCCCGGAATTTTTCCTTATAGGCATGGTGTACAATTTTACAGTTACACCAAATTCCCTGCTTCTTGTTAGCATTCATAAAAATATTGCTTATAGCCGTCTGTGGTTAAGCATGTGCGTGTCCAGTCGTTTTTTGCAGTTACTATACGTACTAAACACGGTGCCTACGCTAGTAAAACGGGCACATAAAGGACGAACGCATACCTTAAAAAATGAAGGAAAAAATGAGAATTGTAATTTTGGAATCTCTAGGGGTTAAGGATAAAGACTTCAATGCAATATCAAAACCTTTAGTAGATGATGGTCATGAGCTAGTTGTATATAACGATGGAAAGTCCGACACCGCGACATTGAAGTCCAGAGTCTCTGATGCAGATATTTTAGTATTGGCTAATATGCCGCTTAATGCTGAAGTGATTAATGCAGCAAAGCAATTAAAATATATTTCGGTTGCTTTCACGGGTTATGATCATATAGATTTAGAAGCCTGTAAAGCAAAAGGAATCAAAGTTTCTAATGCCGCAGGTTACAGTACCAATTCTGTGGCCGAGCTGACTTTTGGCTTAATTATTTCGCTATTGCGTAGCATGGTGCCTTTAGAAAAAATTGTCCGGGAAGGCGGTACCAAACAAGGCTACCGACAGACAGACCTAAAAGGTAAAACCTTAGGCATTTTAGGAACTGGCGACATTGGCGGTGCCGTAGCGGAGCTAGGCTTAGCATTTGCTTGTCGAGTCATTGCCTATAACCGCAGCGAGAAACCTGAACTAATAGGCAAAGGCGTAGAGTACAAATCTTTGGATGAAGTACTGCAGCAAAGTGATATTGTCAGCATCCATATGCCGCTTACTCATGAAACCCGAGCACTTATAGATAAAGAAAAATTGGCTCTGATGAAACCTAGTGCCTTGTTGATTAATACCGCAGTGGGCCCAATCGTTGATAATCATGCCCTGGCCCACGCCTTGCACCAGGGAACGATAGCCGGTGCAGGCTTGGATAGAGTGGATATGGAACCTCCCGTTCCTGCAGACTACCCTATTCTTAGCGCACCCAACACTGTGCTCGTACCTCATATTGGCTTTGCCACCGAGGAAGCCATGATACGCCGAGCTAAAATTACCTTTAACAACATTGTTAAGTGGGAACAAGGCGAGCAGGAAAATATCGTTCTTTAAGAAAAAGTATCAAATTTTTCTTTGTTGGCCTAGTACATCTTTAAGGACTGCATTGCATGCGGTCCTTCTTTTATCAGAAACTATGATGGGGGGCACTGAATCACTCCTTGTGGCGTCTCATATCCATAGGCAGAAAAATAATTTAACACCTATAAGGCTTTTTTGCCTGCGTGTTGAACGAGCAGCAATTACTGGCTACAGCATCCATCACTGTAAAGGTGCCCTGCATTCAATACATCATGTTTTGTGTCATTATTAGTCGCAGGGTAATAGTATGTGTTGAAACTGGCGGTATACTCTTGTGTTTGAATCGAGGAGGCAGGGTGTGAACACAATATACAGAATAATAGAGAGCCGTTCTAAAGATGCCTTTGTGCTCGTAGCCGATGCAGTGCGGTCTAGGTCGAGTAAGGCTAGCTGTGCCTATACAACAAGCTTAAAACAGCCAAGTTATAAACGTTATTCCCCTTTGTCCATCCTGATGGTGACGATGATTTTATTTTCTATTGCAGCTCAGGTGAGCAATGGCAATAGTCTTTTATTTATACAAAGGGGATGAGGCCAGTGAACAAAATACATAAGGTTATATGGAGCCACTCCAAGAGCGCTTTCGTTGTCGTATCCGATTTGGTGGGTGCTAAGTCGCGTAACGGTGCGCACTCAGAAAGATCAAGCTCATTACGTCGAGACAAAAATAAAAAGGCTCAATCTACCATTACCACCTTGGCGGCGAGTGTATTGCTGGCTTTTGCTGTGAGCACTCCTGCGGCAGCACAAGTTATTTTGGGTTATGGCTTAGGAGATCAATATGGATCGGCTCAGTTAGGCGACTGGGGCGATGCCTTGACGATCAAAAAAGTAGGGCCGGGTGTTGGCTCTACGACTATGCTGAACGGGACATTTATCGTAACCCCAGGTACAAGCCCTAGACCCGATCAGAGCCCATATGCTGCTGTTAGGATAGAAAAAGGAACAGATGAACTGGACTGGGCTTATATACAGGACAGCAGGATTGGGGTTGAGGGTGAAAACCTGCATGGTGTTTATGTGCAGTCCGGAGCACGTGCAGGTCTAGTTGGGAAGACCGAGATTAAAGCGACGGGAGATGGTGTTTCGGGGGTCACTGTACAGGGCGGCACAACTGATGGCAGTGTTAGTTATACAGACATCACGGTAGACGTCAACGGCAAGCAGGCCACAGGACTCAAGTTGAATGGCGGAGGGAACCATATTTCTGGTGGCAGCGTCATCAAGGTTGGCGGCGAAAACGCGTTAGGCATTGATGTTGACGGAGGGGAGCTTTATTTCACTTCTCCAGGTGCGGACCGTAACAAAATTACTGTGACAGGTGTGGCCGGCAGTGATTCAACGGGTATGCGTTTAAACAGCGGCAGTGGCTCGACCTTGCAGGGCGGTGCGCTGATGAACTTTGATATTAAAGTGCTGGGCGGTCCCTCAGGGCGCAATAGTACAGGCATCAATATAGAAGGCGCTACGCAGTTTGCTGATGGTAAACGACGTATGTATTTGGGTAATTCGACCGCTGGGGACGAAGCGCATAAGCGGATCAGCATTACCGTTCAAGGCGGTACAGACGCATCATCAAAAGCGGTGGGCATTAACACAAGCAGTGGTATTTCTGTGGATCTGCGTAATGCGGCTGTAAGTGTTGAAGGTCGAGAGGCAACGGGAATCCATCTTGATACTGAGTCTGCGCTCAGCGTATCGGATAATGTCGCCATTGATGTGACTGGTTACAATGCGTATGGCATTGATTTAACGGGCAATAACCAGCTTAGCCTCAAGCAGGGAACAATAATTGACGTCACGGGAAGTGGGGAGGCGATTTCCGGTGTGCGCTCTGGCTTAGGTGGAGATCTGTCTCTAAGCGGCGTTACCCTAAACGTGAAGTCTACCTTTTTTGTTGATCAGTCTGCAGCCGCCCAAGGAGTGGAAGCTCGAGAGAGCAAGATTAGTATTGGCGATAGATCGCATATTAGTGTGAACTCTAAGTATAGGGCTTATGGGGTTAAGTCTCTCGAGGGCGACATCACACTTGGTGACATTACGGTTAGTGCTGTGTCCGAGCAAACAGCAAGAACTTTATTTTTCGAGCAAGATTTAGTAGCCATCGATGGCTCCAGCTTCAAGGCCCAAGGCGTAGACGCCAGAGTGTTGACAGCTATTCAGAGTACGGTGGATGCAGCACGCGCCACTATTGCGACAGAAAATTCCGATTCAGCCCTTGGCGTCTATGCAAGCCAGTCCGTCATGGATTTGTCTGACGTCACTATCGATGTTAAAGCAAATTTGATTGCCACTGGGATAGTGGCTGATACAGGTACAGAGCTGACACTAAGCGACAGCAACGTCGATGTAAGAGGCAGCGGCGGCTCAACAAACGCTATGTCAACGAGTACATCTGCTGTCACGGTTAAAAATTCTGACCTTACCGTCAATGGTATCGGAACGGCCTGGAACTCTAACAGCGATACTCAAGCGCTTATTGTTGACAGTCAGATTAGCATCATCGGTGATGGCAGTGTCACTGCCGTCAATATAGACAGCTCACAAGGGGTAGTGATCCAGGGGGCCGTAACCACGCTTTCTGCTCGCAGTAACGAGGTGGCGAGTGCCGCCATCGCGCTGCAAGTTAATAACGGAGCTTCGGTGCAGGTTGAAGGCGCTAGCCTGAAGGCTACTGTATTAGACGATCGTAGTTATGCGATGGGTACTGTCGCAGGATCAGGGAGCATGGTTAATTTATTGAATGCTCAATTGGTGGTAGATGCTGGTGAGGGAGCAGCAATAGGCGTCGGTGCTGGTAATTTGGGCTCTGTAATCACTATGACTGACACGTTTGTATCGGTTCAAGGCGGGGAGCAAGCGACTGGGTTAGCTCTTCTGGACAAGGCCGTAAGCCAGGTGACTGGTTCATCCATTCAGGTTGAGGGTAAAAAAGAAGCTATAGGGGTCTCCGCCATGGAAGGCAGTGTTATCCTGAGCTCCAGCAGTGTTGAAGTAAGCGCAGAACAACAGGCTGTAGGGGTTGTGGCTGCTAACTCCGTGGCCACTTTGGATGGTGTAAGTGTTAATGTGGCTGGCGGGGACGATACGTATGCTGTCACCGCAGTGTTTGACGGTACGCTGCACGCATCGGGTGGCACGACGCTACAGTCATCGGGCGGGGGAGTTGCTCTAGAGTCGTGGGTGGGAGGCGCGCAAGCCGCGTTTACCGATACGGAAATCATCTCAGGTGGCCCTAGTTTGACGGCGTTCCAAGGTGGTGGCGGTTTGATGCGCATGGACTTGGGCGCCGGAGTGGTGGCGACAGAGAATAACGGAACACTGTTGTTCGTAGACCGTGACACAAACAATCAAACTGGACGTGTTGAGTTAGCTATCAGTGACGGTGCAACTGTGTCAGGCAATATTACTGACACTGTGAGCTCCTTGGCCGACCTGACCGCCGACGGTGGTACGTTTGTCACCTTAAATAATGCGCATTACACCGGTAATATGCGAAATGTTCGTGGTATTGAGCTTGCTAATGGATCACATCTGGGCGGTGGAGCACCTAGCACGCCGAATAATGTACTAGAAAACATACAGCTTGATCAGTCCACCTTAGCGGGAAACTGGAACATTGCAGGCACGCTTGAGGCCCGTAATGGTGCACGCGTAGCGCCCGGCAATTCCATAGGCTTAATTACCACCCATGCCATCAATTGGGGTCATGGCACCGTTTACGAAGTGGAAGTTAACGCGGCCGGTGAGTCGGATCGTGTGGATGTGACCGGCCCAGCCCCTGCAGATATAAGTAAAACGGCTCTGCGGTTTAAGCAGGAAAATGGAAATGGTGGATATCGTTTAGACCATGATTACACTATTTTAACGGCGGCAGGTGGTGTGTCGGGTGAGTTTATTGACGCTAGCTGGCTGGGTAATGAACTAATTATCGTTAAGCCTAGCTATCAGGGTAATTTGATTAAGATGGCCTTAGAGGTCAATAAGCAAGCCTTGCAGCACGCTAATTTGACACCTAACCAGCGGGCGACTGCTAAGGGGGCCTTGTCCGTTGCCGGTTTGAATGCTGCTGCAGATGCGGCCTTTTTGGCAAATCAGCCTGGCGCTGCATTCGATCAGCTTTCCGGAGAAATACACTCTAGTATGCGAGCCGCTTTGATGAACAGTAGCACTTGGTTATCCAGTGCTATTTTAAGCCGTTTGGGAGGTCATCCGGCTGAAGCGTCTCAGCTAGCCCAGAGCGGCTATCCATTATGGTTGAGCTATACACATGGTGAACAAAAAACCCAGGGCGATAGCAATACGGCCGAACGCAAAAATAAGTCCAATAGCATGGCACTGGGTGCCGAGGCCTTGTTAGGGTCAGACTGGAAGCTAGGAGGAGCTTTTGCCTACACTGATAGCAAGGTGAAGCTAAATGCTCGCCGCTCCAGTGCTAATAGTGATAGCTATGGCTTGGCACTGTATGCAGGTAAAAGCTGGCCTAAACAGAGCAATGCCTTAAATTTTAAAGCCGGTGTTGCGCATGTTTGGCACGATATAGACAGTCAGCGCCATGTAGATCTTGGTGGGCAGCAGTCTTTGAAAGCGGATTATGATGCGCGCACGATACAGCTATTCGGTGAGCTTGGATACAGCATCGCCTTAAGTGAGCGCAATAGGGTGGAGCCCTATATGGGTGTGACTTGGTTGTCGCATCACACCGATGGGTTTAGTGAAAGCGGTGGGCAAGCCGCTCTGAAAGCCAAGGCTCATACCGATAATATGACGCTTAGCACAGTGGGGGTGCGTGCCACTACGGCGCTAGAGCTAGAAAGTACCACTTTGATGCTGCGTGGTGGGCTAGGGTGGCGACATGCGTTTGGTGATCGTCAGCCTAAGGCAAGCTTGTCATTTATTCAGGGCAGTGGCACTAGCTTTGGCATTGTAGGGGCCCCTATCGCTAAAAATACTGCCGTGTTTGACCTAGGGGCGCAAGTTCAAGTAGGGCGTACCACCTCGTTAGGTTTGAGCTATGAGGCTCAGGCGGGTGGTGGTTTTACTGAGCACACTGGTAAGCTAAGTCTGCAAACGCTATTTTAATATCATCATGCACGTATCCCGATAGTGAGTGCTTTCTCTGTCGGGATACGCCTGCCTGATTCAGGTTTCATCTAAGGATAAACCCTGTTTTCGAGCGTGCTTAAACATATGGCCTTATGGCTTAGCCACGTCCCGCTCAAGGTAGAACAGAACTTACTGCAGGTAGTAAACAGTGCCGCCAATATTGAGCGCTTGGCCGTTGTAGGAGCACGTGGCAGAGCCACCTGGCAGGGAGGTTCTTTGCACTTCTCGCCCATTCGCATCTCGGTACACAGCAGGCCCATAATCAAAGCGCATGGCGTCTGCGGAGCCTGACCACGTGAACCCAACCTCAAAGATGTAGTGACTGGAGCCTTGATAGGTCCTTTGCCATAGTTGGCCTTGCCCATTGGGGTTAAAGCTTAATCGACTCAAGCCTGTAGAGGTCGCAAACTGACCTTGGACCCGAGCACAGCCATCTTGTTCATCGTATAGGGGAACTGATTGCGCCAGATCTAGAACAGCAAGTTCTGATTCGCTTGCCTGATCAAGTAAGGCCTGCTGTGCTTGTTCAACACTGGCTTTAAGGCCAGACATACCCATAGGGTCGACCTTATCCTGAGTAGAATTAAGTAGTGCCTGTTGCTCACTTTTTTTGGCCGTTTCCTGCATAGTACGAGCGTTGACGTGACGCTCATATTCAAGCTTAGAAGCGACTGCTTGGCCCTCGAACCAGGCACAAGTGTTTTGTTGACCGGTGGGTGTAGTACATTGATATACGCCCTCTAGCTCAACTATATCCGCACCTAATACATCGTGTAGCACCGTACCATCGCTCAGTGTAAGTTGTCCTGCCCCGTCTGGCTGATTGTCATTTAAGCGGCCTTCCCACTGCTTACCATCGGGCCATTGCAGTTTGCCTTCATGAGGTGTTGCACCCGTATAGTTTCCTTGGAATTGACGCCCATCCGGGAAGTGGGTGATGCTGTCGTCACTGAGCTTATCCCCTTGCCATTTGCCATCAATTACCCTTCCGTCTTCAAACTCCGGTACGCCTATAAAGCTACCATTTTCATCCACTTCGGCAGGATCTATGATGGCGATCTTGGATTCGTCTGCATACAGTTCTAGGCGACCGGTTCCGATAGGAGTATTGACTTGTCTAGGTCCATACCAGTGACTCTCAAGCTTATCGGATAGTGTGACAATAAGAGGCCCAAAAGCCTCTGACCAATTAAGCGCATGCACAGGTTTGGCTGCCTTATTGATACGCTGTGTGGCTTTGTCTTCGTGTAAAGATTTTGAGATATTGGTGCTCGTCATACCAATGTCGACGTAAATGACTGTAGATTGTCCGGGCATGATCTCTACCCACCTGTCACCTACGGGTTGCCCATCACGAAGAATCAGCAAATGGTAACGATCCGGAATCAGCAATAGATTTAAGTGCTGCCCTGATTGAATCGCAGGCGTAGTCTGGCGCTTAAAGCCCTCATGATTCTGTGCAGCAAGAAAATGAAAACTCCAGCCCGCTCTTTCAGACCAACCTCCTACGATAAGATGCAATTTCCCAAGCGGAACCGAGTCAGCCTCTAGAGTTGGGAACAGGGTGCTTGCCGCCTGAATGGGTGGGGAAAGCGTAAGTCTTGCATCAGCCTGATTGGAGGGCTCGGTAGATGTGAATGGCGTGTTTTGTTTTTGGGTTTCAGGAATGCTGATGCAGGCATAAAGGGTCGGAACAAGTGCTAGCGGCATAATAAGCCGACATATACCTAAGACGGGGGATCGATAAGCGGATACCGAACCGCTACCACTCACAGTGCTTGTGTTGATATCCATCGCGCCCATGATTAGCTCTTCCTAGAATAATTTTTTTAATTTCGCCTAGCCTATACCAGTCACCTAGATATTGGCAAGTCATATAGCTGTTTATACGAGTATTTAAAATTAAGGCTGTATGAAAATGAATTTTTAAATGTGTTTTTAAAATAAAAAACTACATTTTTATTCATAAATGGTTTTTTTTGAAATTATGATATTTCAAGCTCTATTTTCTTATTTAGTAATGTCGCTAAATGCCATGCGGACCTTTTTTTAGCGCTAAAAGCTCAGTAGATAGTTCATAGCCTTTAGTCAGTAGTGCATGCCATGGCATTGCCAGCCATAATGCGTTGATGACTAGCCCAAGACTTGAGGCCAGTGCAGGTCTATTATTCCTAAGCTATTGATATAGGCTTGAGTCACTTGCCTAGGAATGCTACTTGGCTCATCATTAACAGCGATCTCGATAGTCAGGGCGCTTGATAAAAAGAGCCAGCCATGTAGCCATAGCACAGACTATAGCGAGAGTATATTCAATACAGTATGCATTAATGGAAGAAAACGAATAATGAAGAAAGCGCTTGTTGCAGCGATTGCGTTACCGCTATCACTCATAGTTACTCAACTGAACGCGGAAACGATAAGTTGTGTGCTGGAAAACAATAAGGTGGTGACGGCTAGTAATTTAACCAGTAATCCCGTATACAGTTATGGCACAGCAGGCAAAGTCGAGCTTTCCTTGCCCTCTAGCTCAGCCAATAGTCGTGTTTATAAGGGCTCTGAGATGTTTGCGGGCGGCGGCTCAAGCTACCTAGCCTTTACGAATGGGGCATACACCTATGCCCTTTATAACGGCATTGGACGCGGTTGGGAGTTTGAGGGTTTGCGCGTTTACAAAAACGCTGAACTTATCATGGAAAAGCAGTGTAAGCAGTACGATAGCCTATTGTTCAATTACGATACTGTTCACGTGCCCGAAGGTGAACTACCAAATTAATTAGCAAATTTACCAGTGAGCCTAGCGCTGTTTGCTAGGCGTTTGTATATCTGATGCAGTCCCGATTCTGCTATTTCAAATCTGGCATTGTATAAGGCTAAAACCAGTATAAACGCCGGCCCATTCAGGATGTGAGCGCTAGGGCGACGCTTGTTGGGGTGCCTGCAGGCAAGTTAAGGGCTTACGCTGCAGGCGTTTGTTGCTAGTGTAAAACGGTATTATTCGCCAACTATTTCGCTGACATCAATAATGTACATTTGGCGAATGTTTTCGTGTACGGAATCGATACACACAAATTTGCCATCACGGCTCCAACGTGGGTGTAGGTCGCAGCGGTTTTCTTTACGTAAATCAGGATCAGTATAAAAACTGCCTAGGTCATAACGTACATCCTGCTCCATATCATATAAAAACAGAATGCGTTGATTGGTTTCTGAGTCAGGATAGGTATCGCTCAGTAGCCAGCGCTTGTTCACGGGAGAAAAGGTCATATGACCGTTTTCATCCAGTACCGAGGCGCCTACTATTTCCACAGCACCGTTGTCAGCATCGGTATATAGGTGGTAATGGATGCTGCCGTTATGGGGACCCCAAACGATGATGCGATCGTCGTCACACCATAATGGGTGTGAGATTTGATATTCGGATTTTTCGTAATCAAAGGTGCCCACAGCGCTGGGATTAAAATCGTCGGCGAGCTGTGGTAAAGGGTGATCAGAACACTCCAGTAAACGCATGTCAGTGCCGTCTGGGTTGATGGTGATCAGTCTATGCAAGAAACATGTTTCGTCTTTAACGCGTTCTGTCCAACGGTGCAGGAACAAAATGCGTGAAGAGGATGGGTTGATTTCTATATGACTTACCCAGTGTATGGCTTTTTCCATGGAAGGCACATAGTGAAAGCTTTTTAGATCAGCATAGCTGACTAAAAGGCGATGCTCACCGGAGTTCAGATCCAAGTAGCGTAAACCATCGGTGGCAGGTGCTAGCTTTAAGGGCGGCTGCGGCTCTGCATCGCAATAACCTATGGTCTCGTGGGTAATCCACAGACGTCGGTAATCCAGACTAATCGCAAACTGGCTATTCGGTGCCACAACATAGATAGGCAGATCCAAGTCGCGGCTGGTGCCGGTATCAATATTGAAAATACGCGAAGCAAACTCTGGATAGGGAGACTGCTTATTATTATTGCGGATGTTATAGATAATCTGACGACCAGGCAGGCCATCCAACCACTGCGATTGGCAACCCATTTGCCAATTCCAGGTAGTGGTGGTGTCCACGACAGTGAAAACATCTTGATTTTCTAAATCAAAAAAGCCTACTTCAGCTTCCATGTCTGCCCGTACATCGGCATCCATCATGGGAACCTGATTAGCGAGCAGATAGCGATCAGAGCGATCCCAGGTTGATTTATTGTAGTAACCAAAGAAGTGATGTTTTGGCCCTGTGCCAGCGCGACGTATGGGGCAGGGGCGTTTGATAATTTTTTCGGACATGCAAAGAGTTCCTACTCGGATATAAGCTCATAAGAGGACGAGTTCAGCCGTCATGCAAGACTCAAGTTAGCATTCATAGGGTATGTCAACAAATTCTTTTTGTTGTACAATCTATTCAATTTTGATATAGGATTTTTAGGTGACTCACTCATGTCCAGACCGCTAAATTTTCAGCAAATACTGGCCTTTAAAGCGGTCATGGAGCTAGGTACTACGATACGCGCTGCCGAGTACCTCAATACAACCCAACCTTCTATTAGTCGCCGGCTCAGCGAAATACAGTCCGCCACTGAACTGGAGCTTTTTGAGCTGCATCGCGGGCGTTTACGGCCAACCAGTGAAGCGAAGTTGTTGTACAAAACCATACAAAAACACTTTGATGGTTTAGAGAGCATAGAAAATGTAATTGCCATCATGCGTAGGTCTGGGGTGGGAGTATTACGTTTGGGCAGTACACCCACTTTAGCCCTAGGTTTATTGCCTGCAGTAACGCAAGAGTTCTTGGGGCAATTTCCAGATGTGCACATAGAAGTACAGACCACTACTACGCAGCAGTTGGTGGATTATCTGCACCAAGATCTGATTGATGTTGCTTTTACTACAGGTAATCTTGAATCTGATTTTGATGCGGAGCGTGTGCATCAGTCGCAGGCTGTCTGTGTGCTGCCTATCGCTCACCCCTTAGCTGAGCGCCCACTGATTAAGCCCCATGATCTGGCCCAGGAACGTTTGCTATCGCTAAGCGATAATGATGATTTCACGATACGCCTGCGTGGCATCATGCGCGATTTGGGCATAGAACCAGAGCGTACTATTGCAGCGACTTCCTCGATTACGATTTGTGCTTTAGTGGCAGAAGGAGCCGGCTTAGGGGTGGTCAATCCTTATGTGGCGCGTTCTTTTTCCGGACGGCTGGTCATTAAACCGTTTGAGCCTGCCTTAGATACATCGGTGTATATGGCCACGCCTAATCGCAGTACTCCCTCATTGTTAGCGCGTCACTATATGGAATTACTACGAAAAAAAGGCGGCCCAGTTAACGGCACCGCCTTTGCGACCTGATGGGACCAGCGTTTAATCCACTTTAGGATCCAGGGCATCACGCAAGCCATCACCGACTAGGTTAAAGGCTAACACAGTCAGGAAAATAGCCAGAGCAGGAAAGAGGGCAACATGGGGAGCCAAGACCATGTCGGCGCGCGCATCATTTAACATCGCTCCCCATTCAGGGGTAGGTGGCTGAGCCCCCATTCCTAGGAAAGAGAGACTGGCGGCGGTAATAATCGAGGTGCCAATGCGCATCGTGCCATACACCACAATCGGCGATATGGTGCTGGGCAAAATATGTTTGAAAATAATTGTCCAGTCCGAAGCGCCAATACTACGCTCTGCTTCAATATAGGTCATGTGTTTGATGGACAAGGTATTACCACGTACCAAACGCGCAAACGCTGGCACACTAAACACCGCTACAGCAATAATGACGTTAATAATGCTGGAACCCAGTACGGCCACGACACCAATTGCTAGCAACATGCCAGGAAAAGCAAACAGCACGTCTGACATACGCATAGTGATGCGGTCCCACCATCCTTCGTAATAGCCTGCCATCAGACCAAAAAAGGTACCTGCCATGGCGCCCAGCGCGACAGAAACTAAGCCTGCAGACAAAGAGATGCGTGAACCCATTAGAATGCGGCTGAAAATGTCACGTCCAAGTGAATCCACACCAAACCAATGCTGCCACGAAGGGCCTTGATTCAAAGCATCATAATCAAAGTAGTTTTCGGCGTTATAGGGAACAATCCAAGGCGCTAAAACGGCCAGTACAACCAGAATAGCAATAAAAATGGCGGCAACAACAGCGAGTTTTTGCTGTTTGAATTTACGCCAGCACTCAGCCATAGGCGTCAGAATTTTTTCTTCTTCAGCACTATTGACCGCAGCATTGGTGACTAAATTGGAGCTCATGATGGGTCCTTTGCTTATTTCAGACGTATGGCTGGGTTAATCGCACCATAGAGTAAATCTACGACCAGATTGATCAGTAAAAACTCTAGCGAAAAGAGCAGGATCAATCCTTGGATCACGGGATAGTCACGCATGTTGACCGAGTCAATCAACAGGCTACCGACGCCAGGCCAACTAAAAACCGCCTCAACAACAATCGAACCACCTAATAGTGTTCCAAACTGTAGTCCCATCATGGTGACGACGGGAATTAGTGCGTTACGTAGCACATGTTTATTAATCACGCGCTCTTCGCTCAGGCCTTTGGCACGGGCTGTACGGACAAAGTCTTCTTTGATGACTTCAACGAAAGAAGCTCGCGTAAAACGCGCCATAATGGCGGCAACACCCGCTCCTAGTGTGATGGAAGGCAAAATATAGTGTTGCCAACTGCTGGCACCTATAGAGGGCAACCACCCCAGGTACACTGCAAACAATTGGATCAATACCATCCCTAATGCAAAAGAAGGGAAGGATATGCCGGATACGGCAATGGACATGCCTAGTCGATCTTGCCACTTATTACGCCATACGGCGGAAACAATGCCGACCACTAGACCAAAAATAATAGCCCATGTCATGCTGGTGATAGTCAGCATCATGGTGGGGAAAAAACGTTCAGCAATCAGTTTGGAGACAGGCTGATTGATACGTAAGGAAGTGCCTAAATCGCCTTGCAACAGATTGACGACATAATGCATAAATTGTTCAGGCAATGGCCTGTCCAATCCCATTTGGTGACGGATAAGCTCAATGGTAGCACCGTCGGCGTCTGGGCCTGCCACAAGGGCAGCCGGATCACCGGGTAGTAAGTGAACAAACATGAAGACCGCCACCAATACAAGGATTAGGGTGGGGATCATGCCGAGAATGCGTTTAAGTGCGTAAATAAACATGATGTGATGCGCAGGCTGGGAGGGGAGGCAACCCTCCCGTTAATATCAAATTAATCTAGTTGCCTTATTGCAATTCGATTTCTGGGTAGTAGAAGTTGCCATCAGGCATAACGTACATACCTTTAAGCTTGTCGCTTTGGCCGTAAACATGATCACGAGTGACCAGGAAAATCCACGGTGCGTCTGCCCATACTTGATCTTGAGCCAGTTTGTATTGCGCTGTTTTCTCTGCTTCGTCAGTGGTCAGCAAAGAAGCTTCGATCGCTTTGTCTACCAGCTCGTTAGAGTAGTAGGCATTGTTCTCAAAAGCAGGCACCCAAGAAGAGGTGGCCAATAAAGGACGCAATACCCAATCCGCTTCGCCCGTGGACGATGCCCAGCCTATGTAGTACATACGGTTGCCTGCATCTTCTGGATTAGCTACCTGTTTGACACGAGCCACGCGTTGACCAGCCTCTAGCACTTCAATAGAGGTTTTGACACCCACTTGCGCCAATTGCTGTTGCAGGAATTGCACCACTTTAGTCGCTGTGCCATCGTTATAGCCAGACCATAGCGGTACGCTAAAGCCATTTGGATAGCCAGCCTCTTTTAGTAGTTCGCGTGCTTTAGCTGGGTCGTAGGGCCATGGGTCCATTTTTTGCGCGTATTGTACGCCTTGCGGGATCACGCCTTCCATAGGACGCGCATAACCAGCGTAAGCCACCTTAGCAAGGGCTTCTTTGTTGACCGCATAGTTAAGCGCTTGACGAACACGTATATCGTTAAACGGTTTAACTTGATAGTTCAAGGCCACATAAGTGTCAGAGACAGATGGGGTGGCGATGATTTCTATATTTTTGGCTTTCTCTAGCAGTTTGGCCTGCTCATAAGGGATGGGGTAAGCAAACTGCGCTTCGCCGGTTTGAATAACGGATGAGCGAGTGTTGTTGTCGGTGACAAAGCGGAAGGTTAAACCATCAACCTTAGGCCAGCCAGCACGCCAGTAGTGGTCAAATTTTTCCACTTTGACGTACTCGGATGGGCGCCACTCTAGGAATTTGAAGGGGCCAGTACCTACAGGATGCGAGGCAATATCTTTATTGCCATATTTTTCTAAGGCAGTAGGTGAAATAATCATGGCTGCGGCGTGTGACAAGGTGCTTAGGAAAGCTGAAAAGGGCTTCTCAAGCACGAAGTTAACCGTATAGTCATCAATAATATTGACTTCTTTGATGAGGCTAAACTGGCTCCAGCGCGACAGGCCATTAGACTTATCCAGTACGCGGTCAAAGGTGACCTTCACGGCATTGGCATTGAAGTCTGTGTCGTCATGAAATTTAACGCCCTGACGCAGCTTGATGGTGTACACCAAGCCGTCATCACTGACTGTGTAGTCTTCTGCGAGTACTTTTTGAATTTTTAGATTTTGATCGAACTCGAATAAGCCCTCATAAATCGACTTGCTGACCGAACGCGTGATAGAGCTATTGGTGTTGTAGGGGTCGAGTGATTCAATGGCAGAGGAGATCGCCAAAGTCACTTGTTTATCGGCTGCCAAGCTTAAAGGGGCATACAAGGCTCCTACAGATAGCGCGGCGGCTAATAGAGCTGCTTTAGGTTTAAAGATTTTCATGGTTTCTTTACCTGCGATTGAAAGTGAAGGAAATTGCGCTTAGCTATGCGCAACAAAATGTCCGTTGCCAATATCCTTTAACGTAAGGATAGTGGGCTCGTCGCCAATGGCTCTAACTGGACTTGGGATTTCGTCCACTTGCAATTGGCGACTCATGGTTCTGCGAGTAGGGTCGGCCACGGGTACGGCTGACATCAGTTTTTTGGTATAGGGGTGTTGAGGATTTTCAAAAATGGCATGGCGCGGGCCAATTTCCACTATCTGGCCCAAATACATCACGGCTACGCGGTGGCTGATACGCTCTACCACGGCCATGTCGTGCGAAATAAACAGGAAGGACACACCCAGTTCCTGCTGTAGGTCCATCATTAAATTAACGATTTGTGCTTGGATGGACACATCTAAAGCAGCAACAGACTCATCTGCAATCACCACTTTCGGATTCAACGCCAAAGCACGAGCAATACAAATGCGTTGACGCTGTCCGCCGGAAAATTCGTGCGGATAACGTTTTGCCGCATTGGCTGGCAGGCCTACGCGTTCTAAAAGCTGAGCGACACGTTGCTGTGCCTGCGCAGGGCTCATCACCTTATGAATCAGCAAGGGCTCCATAATCGAGTAGCCCACAGTAAGTCGTGGATCTAAGGAGGCATAAGGGTCTTGGAAAATGAACTGTATATTGCGTCGCAACTGCTGTAATTGCGAGCCTTTAAGATCACTAATGTCACGCCCATCAAACAGGATCTTGCCTGCCTGACTAGTCACTAGCTTAAGCAAGGATCGGCCTGTGGTTGACTTACCACAGCCAGACTCACCGACTAAGGCCAGTGTTTCGCCTGCCCACAAATCAAAGTTGATATGTTCAACGGCATGCACGCGTTTGGTAACGCGGTTGAGTAACCCAGTACGTATGTCAAAACGAGTACAGAGATCGCGAACTTGTAAAATGGGATCGGCACTATAGTCTGGCGCCTTGGTCAAAGGAATAGCATCATTATTCTGCCCATTGCTTTCATCAATTTGGATGAGCTCAAAGGGAGCAGGTAAGACAGTGCCACGCATAGAACCTAATTTGGGTACGGCGGAGAGTAGGGCACGTGTATAGGGATGCTGAGGAGCACTAAATACGGCCTCGGTCGTCCCTTCCTCTACTTTATCGCCGCGATACATGACTAATACCCGGTCAGCGACCTCGGCGACCACGCCCATATCGTGGGTGATAAAGATCACGCCCATTTGCATTTCTTTTTGCAATTCACGGATCAGTTGCAAGATTTGCGCTTGAATGGTGACGTCTAGCGCCGTAGTGGGCTCGTCAGCAATTAATAGTGCGGGTTTGCAGGCTAACGCCATAGCAATCATGACCCGTTGACGCATTCCACCAGACAACTGATGAGGGAAGCGCTCAATTACCGATTTGGAGTCAGGAATACGCACTTGATCCAACATACGTAATACTTCGGCATGGGCTGCGCTAGCACTTAGGCCTTGGTGTAAGCGTATAGACTCTGCAATTTGCTCACCCACTGTGAACACAGGGTTAAGCGACGTCATGGGCTCTTGGAAAATCATGGCCATATCTGCACCACGTATGCTGCGCATCACGGTGTTATTGGCTTGATCCAAGCGTACGATTTCTTGGTTACGACGACGCAGGCTCATGCTGCCCTGGATAATTTTGCCACCGCCATGTTCCACTAAACGCATCAGCGATAAGGACGTGACAGACTTCCCCGAGCCTGACTCACCCACAATGGCAAGAGTTTCACCTTTAGCTACGGTGAAGCTTAAGTGTTTGACCGCTTCCACTGTTTTCTGATTGCGGCTAAATTGCACACTCAGATTCTCAACAGCAAGAACCTGTTTTTCCTGTAGAACGATTGGCGTAGTCATGTTGCGTCAGTAAATAGGTACGTGTTTAATTATCAAGCTGCTGTTGAACCAGCAACAGAGTACGTTCTAATTGGCTATCTGTATGGCCCAGCCAATCCTCAAGAGTATGTGCGAGGTAGATGTCAGGACTAACGCCCGTACCTTCATAAAGCTGCCCGTCTTTTTGGAAAGAGGTCATGGTGGACAACATAAAGCTCACTTGGCTATGTGGCAGGGTGAAAGGGATCGCGTTCCCACTACGGCCATTGGTGGGCATACCCAGAACCTGAACCTTGCCCCAATGTTTGAAACTGGAACTAAAAATATCGCCTGCACTACCAACCCCCCAGTCCACCAAGAGATAAACGGGCTTGTCATAGTAATATCGCTGGGAGTCAGGGCGTAATGCCATAAAGTACCAATCGCTAAACGCTTGGCTAGGTACGTCCCAGATAGCTTGAAAGGTCAGCAAGAACTGCTCCAGTGCTGCACGGTCTTCATGCGCCACCAAGGGATCATGACGATAGGGGACTTTTTTATCCCAAGTGTCCAGTTTGCCAATGGGGTCAAAGCCTTGATCCTGACCTTGGGGGATACGCAACTTACAGACATTCGCGATGTAGGGCGCCGCATCGGGTGGCATGAAATAAGGAAACAGTGCTAATAAGTTATCGCGCACGCCACCACCACATTGGCGCGCATCAATAATCAATGCTTGGCTATCCTTAAAGCGCTGCATATTGTCATGAATGAGCGGCGGCAAGGCATCATCATGCTGAGAATAAATGCGTAGATAAGCAATATTATTATCTAGCATGCGACTTTCATTGGGCAAATGCAATGGAGCAGGAGGAGTAATAAGCTGCTGACTTAACGCCACTTTATGCTCCACACTGGCATCGTCGCTGGCATTACGTAATGTAATGCACAACACATCCTGATGAGGTAAGCCCAATTCCTTACGCAGTAAACCTATATAGCGCATAAATAAAAAACCGCGCAAGGTTTTGGACGAAGCCGATCCATAGCTACCCGTACTGATCGCATCGGCACAAGCTAGCCAATTATCTATGGGTATGCCATCTAGGCTTTGTACATAGGGAAAGGAGGGATCTAAAAGCAGGCGTTGCTCTGGATCGTAGGCAAAACATAAGCGTCCGACACGACCAAAACAGATAGGGCTGTAAACCTGTGGAATATAGTGCTCTATATTGACCAAGCGTCCATGTGCATCGCCTATTTCTTGCAGAATTTTTTGAGTTAATAAGGCAATTTGCTCAACTTGTACGGTGTCAGGTAGTTGCGCTTGGATATTGGCAAGCACGGCTCGATAAGGAAAGCTGACGGATAGAGCGTATGATGAGCGCTCAGTAATATATTGCGTTAGCTGTGCCAGGTCGGCACTAGCGTGCTCGCGGCTTAGCAATGGATAAGCGCTTTGGTCTAGGGCTGGGCCCAGGGCAACAGTGTGCGAGGCATAAACAGGATAGCGGGCCTGAGACGCCTGATGAGAGAAATCATCGAAAACAGTCGATGCAGTGGACATGGCGGTCAAATATATAAATAGTGCTTAAGGGCTCAAGACAATCAAGCAACTGCCTGATACCTATACAAAATCTTTACTGTATAGGTATACAATAAGCCCGATTTCTTGATACAACTAATTCTTTGATTGCGACACCCTATTCAAAATTGATATACCTAGGGTTTACGCTGGTATAGGTTTTAAAGAATTTTTATACAAGGCACAAGAGCAGTGCAAGCCATAGCAAGCGACTTATCGAGCAAATAGCACTGGGCTTAGCTTGAGCTCAACCAGAGCCGTTCTTCATAGCATAAAATAAGGCCGCTCATTGAAGATGACGCGAATTTTAAAAAATGTTAAGTGGTATTGGTATGTACTGATAACACTTATGAGGTAGCGGCTGCATGATGCTATGGGCTGACAACGGCTTATTATTTCTTATCGTTTGGGCTCGTGCGCATTGTCTACTACCCCGTGCTGTGACGGCTGTTACTTCTATTTTTTCGATGTCTTCCGTATAAGTACGAAAGGGGATGTGATGGTGTTTAAGCCGTTCTTGGTGTTTGTATGTAAAGAAGGAATGCTATTTCAATCAAATAGAAAAACAGAACACATGCAAGGGATAAGCATGCAGCGTATAACAGGGTAATCCTTCCTGAGTGTTTGCCTTCCAAACGTATGCTAAAAACGATCAGGCCAACAATAAAAAAGCAAAGATAATAAGGAGGGATAATATTGAGAGTGCCTGGAACAAGGGATAAGATGACAATTTGTGGCACTGTAAAAAACAGTTGAACCGCAAGTGCAATTACTGCTACTAGGAAAACGCTAAACACTGGGCGGTGTAATTTGAATCTAGGGTAGCGCTTTCCCAAACACGACAGGCCTAACCCTGAAAGCAGCACAAGAACTAAAAATGCTACACCTATGATCATTCCAACGATGAAGAATGCAGGTGCAACGGTCATGAGTGTTCCTTTAAAATTATTTGTGTAGTGAAGAGCCACCGACGAAGTGCCCAAGTTATCTCCGGAGCGTTGAGCTAACTTTTTGACTTGTTAGTGCAGACATAGAAACCTGACTCCAAATGTACTCACCGTATATTTCTTGATACGGGTGCGTGTCGGTAGAGGTGTGTGGAGTAAGGTGTTGCTTAATCTGTTAAATTTATTGCGATAATTGAGTTTTCTTGATGCCTGTAGATATCACTCAATATTCTGTGTCTGAATACTGATTGATAGGAGGTTGTTTTTTAAAATCATATGGTTGTGTTTTTGTTTTCCGTGATTTTGTTATTGTAATCACCGAAGGACTCACAGTTCGGATTTGTGATCCTATTGTTCAATTTGATCGCCTCAAGTTGAACAGATTGCCAAACAGGATCAAACCTGCACCGATAGCAGTGAAGCCATCTATCGCCTCGGCATACAACAGATACCCAAGCACAGCTGATAATGGTACCCGCAGATAGTCCATAGGCATTACGACTGTTACTTCTGCATGAGTCAATGCCTTTGCTATGTAAAAGTGGGATAAGGAAGCGGACAATGAACGTTTATAAATACTTGGGTGCTGCGCTGCGGCGTGACCCTTTCGGTTCCAGGCAATTCCGCCTGATTTCGAATCGGAGGCCGATATGCAGCAATATTCCCTTGCTCTTTTTGTCCGTACGAAGCTTCGGCATCTTGTGGGTCGTGCAGTGTGATTAGCGGGTTCTGCACTAGGACTTTGGCTTTGGACGGATCAACGTGAGGTGTGTAGTAGGGACGCGCGACCATGATGCCGCGCAACTGATCAGGTGTAATGCTGTCGAATTTGACAGTAATTGTCCAGCAGTCCATCCAAATGAGCGGGATATGATGCCAGGACTTGCTTCGTAATGTCGGCTATGCATTTGAAAACCTTTCTTTCCATTTTCAAATTTCACTATCAGATGCTTAGGACGTGCGCAGATGGGGCAAGTGTAACAGTCCGGTGAGTTTTTAGGCTAGAGTCGGGGGCTGGTGTGTATTATCCTGCCGGATACGTCCTCGCGCTGACGCTTGACAACTTCGTGGGCACCGATGCCGTCGGCTGCGACGGTCTGGAGGATGCTGTCGATTGGCACAGTGGTCGTATGATGTCATCATGAGCACCTTTCTGGGCATTGGTGCCGAGTTGGCTGCGCCGGAAAACCGCCAGGACGGGCATCGACTCATCATCGCCGGGAGTGATAGCGCCAATCAGGTCGAACAGGATGACCCGGCACAACCTCAATATTCAGTCCACGTTGACGAACTGCCCGAGTCTGCCGGTGAGCATCCTTGTTGCCAAGGATCTGCTGCTGTGACCTTGCTCATGTTTGTTCAGACGCCGCTTCGATCTCTGCTTTATCCTTGGCTACGCTTTCGTAGTGATATGAAGTCAATTCAGACGTTAGAAAATCATCCATCATTAACTTGATGAATAAGTCTTTTGATACTTTGGTATCAAGCACTATTTTGTCTTCTGCGTCATTGAACCGGATTCGGCCAGCGAGGAGAGGAAATGTTTTACAGAAAGCAATAATGTTCAGATTCGTTACTTGTGCCTGCATCACCGGTGACGCTCTAGCTACCTTTGTGAATCGGCGGGCATACTTTATATCATTCAAAAGTTCTCGAAGCGTTTCTGGGTTTTCAACTAACTCTATGGCTTCTATTGAAGCTACGCCAACTGCAGCCTCACGAGTGATAATCTCATGAAAACCAAAGCTTTTCTCAATAGCAGTCAGATCTATGACTAATAGCTCGCCATTGATACGTAGCAGTTGAAAGTTGGCACTAACTCTAAGAAACTCCTCGTCGATTCTTTCCATGCGATGCTGAGCTTTTTTCAAGAATAAACCTGCTCGACCAAAAATGTTCACGGGTGCCATTGTCTTGTATAAAACAACCTGTCCAATATCATTGCCAATCTCTATCAGAATAGCTTTTATGTCAGAGAGGGCTGAGTCTGTCAGATCAAGTAGCGGCAAGTCATCGGTGTTTACTACCGCCTCCATTGTGGCAAGTTCGGCGGGGTGCTCCAGATCGTAAACGTATACCGCATCTAGACGTTCGTCGGAGGTTGAGATATTGAGAACAGTTAGATCTTCTTTGTTTGAAATGTTGTTGCGCAAGCTCTGTAGAAAGAATGATTTTAAGTCGTTTAAAGCATCGCCTGAGATATCAATTTTTCTAGGGGTTAAATTGTTTGGGTCTTTTAAAATGGCATACAGTGTTACGCCTAGCTCATTAGCGTTGTCGTAGAAAGGCTGCAAAGCTGCTTTTAATTCTTCTGCGTTCAATTTTCTGCCCCTTTGACGTAGTAAATTCTATCGTCTAGTTTTATATAGGAAACTTTCTGTTCAGTTTTTAGTCGCCCACGGCAAACCAAAATAATATTTTCTCGATTGCCTGTTTTAAAATTCCCGTCTGCCTGATAAATGTGAAATCCTAGCAAAGCTAAAGATGGGTTGGCATAGAATAAATCAGTTTTTATGTAGATGATTCCCATCACCACTAACAACAGAGCGAGCACAACTAGCTGTCGCCCACTACTGAAATCAAAACTGATTAATGGCACTACGTAGGTAGCTAAAAAAGTTAGGTGTTCATAGTTAACACTTTGAATTTTTTTTATTTCAAAAGGAATATTTGTTGTGCCTTTTAATGTGAAATTAAAGCGCTTATAAGCAAAAATGCAGTAGGCCAACATTGCTAGTGAAATTAATGTCAGGTTATTTTTTAGTAGCAGAACCTTCCAGGAGGCGATGTCGTTTAGCTGAAAAGAGGCGTTAGGGAGCTTAGCCGAGATGATAATAAAAAATATAAATAGCAACGCGAGCGAAAGTATATAGAGGTCAATCTTCCGACACGTATTATTCATGACATTATCCGAGCTTCGCTATCCACCGTTTTTGGAGGCAAAGTATTATTGAAATCGCTAAGGGCTTCACCATCGCCCAGGTGAGTGCAGGTTGTTTTTCGGCTATTACCATAGCCCATATCCATAATTTTTAGGATGTGGTTAATGCATTTAATCAGTTGCATTCCTAGTGTGAGTATCATGTGAGACATATAGCTGAGCTTATGGAAAAGGATGGGCGAGAGGTGGGTGTCCTGTACTGATTTTTCGTCATAAGCGAACGGCATCTAAACTTACGGCGTTTCCATGCAACATAGGATCATCAGGAAGAAGGCCCATAGATTGGTTTGTGTAATAGTTTAACTATATATTGTGCCATAAAACATCAAAATTAGCTTGCAAGGATCATTGATTTCAGGCGAAATTCTACGACTGTGTCTAGTTAGTGTCGCGAACATAAAACTTTTAATGTCCAGAACCTGTAATAGTTTTAGAGTTTAGTTTATGAAAAAACGGCGGGGGGATCAGGTTTCAAGAATTATTTTTGGTAAATCTGGCTCTAGTAATATGGAGCTTAGTAGCTACGGAATGCCTATCTAAAATTAGCGAAAAAAATACCATCTGTGAGTAAAAAGTGGAGGACTTTGAAATTGGTGCCAAGGCTATAATAGAATTTGTTTATGGTTAATTGATAGTAAATATAAAGATATATTTTTATGAATTACACCAACAGTGGTCTGTGTAGTTTAAAAATATCGTTTTTATATTACAGATTTATTAGTCTCAGTTAGGAGTTCCGTCCTTACCAAAGGTTCTCCCTCTATTGTTGGCTACAGTTTGTGCCATATAATCACTTCTCGTTATATCTTGGATCAAGTAATTGATCGTTTCAGTGAAGCCTTTAGCATGGCTAATAAACGTGTCAGAGAAAGGGGATTCATGTCCATCAAAATGAGGATATCCTATTAAGTAGGCTTCTAGTTAATATAAAAAAAGAGCGCACTGCATACGCAGAGGGCTTTAGCGAATGGTGATGATTAAAACAGCGCGAAGGAATTCGCTATATTTGGCCATGTTCTGCTAAAGACGTGCAGCCTCAGCCCCTCAACGATCTGGTCTACCACTTGTCCCGCGACTAGATCTAGTGTGTTTAAGTGTGGCACCTTGTCCGAACCAGGCAGAGTCTAAACGGTAGTCACTGTTACGGGCTCGACGCTCATGATCCACAAACTCTGTCACAGAGTTAAGTAACCCCAATGCTGTACCTTTGGCTGATCCCAACTCTGCACCACGGCCCTTATCGTTATAGATGCTAAGCGTCTTGCGCATAGCATGTTCATTCGTTGTGCGAGTGATATCTTGCTTGCTTCCCGAGAATAGCTGCCGGAAGAACTGCTCGGCTTCCGAGTGCTTCACTTTGCGCTCACTCAACTGCTTCATGCGGTACATAAAGCTATCTCAACTAGAGACAGAAATCCCTAATTGCTGTATTACAGCTTGAGCATCAAAGGCTGTGCTGTGCGGGACTTTAACGGCCCCTTTGTTATCGTCCAGTGCAACGGCTAACGTGTTATTGCAGACTACGCGAATTGCTGTAAATTGTGCGGTGGTCGCCAGTGTGCCATCACAGGCTGTGGCTAACAGGACATAGGCGTTGGTAACATCATTGCCTTGCACGGTGGCAGAGTGCCCGGTCCGCGCTAACGCCCATACCTTTTTACCGCCTTTTAATACACCGGTAGTTTCCAACTGAAAACCCGACACTTCGGTGAGATCTCGGTAAAACTCCAGAGTCTCGCGAGGCTGTACGACCTGATAGCATTGGCTGACTACAGATAGCGGTGTGTCGGTATCAGAGCGGTACAAGACTTTATTCTGCGGAAAAGTAATCAAACGGCTTTGGGTGTCATCAACCGTATCTATAAACTGCACTGGCGCCTCTTTAATGCTCCAGTCCATACCGGCTTGCTGCTGCCAGACTTCAATAGGTTGATTGGCTGATAATTCATTACCTAAACCATGCCAAGGCGTTTGGCCTCCATAAGCCATCTGTTCAACGTGATGTAACATTGTGACTCTCTTGTAGGTGTTAGTTAGGTCGCTTGAAATGAGTGATGGCAACGTAAACAATGGTAGTTGTTTAAGATGGTGTCATTAATCACTTGCCCAAAAACAGCACCGGTAGCGCAGCCTATTGCTCCACCGACGAGGGCTCCGAGTACGGATGCTGAGATACGGGTAAGAGGAGGTGTAGTAGAGGTAAAGCGAAAAGCCAGTGCAGCACCACTGCTGGCTCCCTGGGCTGCGCTAGATAAGCTGCTGACCATCCCAAGTCCAGCACCTAGCGTACCGCCGAGTTTTTGAGCATGGTTTTTGGTGTGAATAGAAGAAGAACCGCAGGCTGGGCAGCGGATAGGCGGCTTGGCCTGATGAGCACGTTGCTCATCGGTAGTGAACGATTCAGACATAGAGAATCCTTGATGTAGGTAGACGGCATACATGAGCAAGCCTTTGCTTGCTCTCATCAAGGTGATATATGTCTGAATTTTTTTTGAATACAGTATTTTGCCTGTTGTTTTAAGCGGTGTAGTGCAGGAAATAAATTGCTATGGCTTACTCAAAAATGAAAGAAGGTTTCTCCAGTGTTCAGAAAACGGTGGTTTTGTGGACACTCTGCAATGCGATATTTTCTGATCGCCATTGCCATCATTGAGTGTTAAGATATCCGTCAATTTTTCAATGTCCTGGATGCGTCCATGAATCAACGTATAGGATACGCGCGCGTATCGACGGATGATCAGCATCTAGACCTGCAGCGCGACGCGCTCCAGCAGGCTGGCTGCTACGTGATCTACGAAGAAGCGGCCAGTGGGAAGAATACAGAACGGCCGGAGCTTGAACAGTGCCGTAAGGCTCTGCGGGCAGGGGATACGCTGGTGGTATGGCGGCTGGATCGTCTTGGTCGCAGTTTACCCGACTTGGTGCAGATCATCGCTGACCTTGAACAGCGAGGCATCGGCTTCGAAAGTTTGGCAGAGAAGATTGAGACGGGCAGCGCGGCGGGCAAGTTGGTTTTTCATGTGTTTGCGGCGTTGGCTGAATTCGAGCGTGGCCTGATCAGAGAGCGCACTCAAGCCGGGCTGGCCGCAGCTCGTGCCCGAGGCCGGGCAGGTGGTCGCAAACCAAAGCTGGACGCAAAACAGATACGCCAGATCAAGGCATTGCTTCGCGACCCAAACACTAGCGTTACCGAAGTGGCCCGTGACTATGGCGTGTCGAGAACAACCATTTATAAGCATTGCGGCGTCGTACAACCGCGCCATCAATAACGAAGAGAGAAGTAATTCCGTGTCCAGACTGACAGATTTGATTGCCAAGGCAAAAGCCAAAGATTCGGCCCTGGGGGCTGAATTGGATCGAGAATTCAAGATTCTGTCTTCGCGTCTTCCCTTTGGCCTGAATTTCGAACGACATAGCCCTGAAGCGGTAGAACTGCCGCTGCGTCCGATACGCAAGGGTGACAAGGTACGCGTATTGCCGGAGCGTGGCTCCACCAAGAAAGGCGATCAGCGGCTATGGCAGGTGAAGAGCATCCAAAGAGCTAAGAGGTTCGCTGTTTTGGAGTTACTGGGTGCCGAAGAGAGCGAAACGCAAACCGTGGCGCTGGATGACTTGGTGGTGGTAGCCGAGTTCCGCGACACCATCTATCCAGGGCTAGTCAGTACGGGCAAGGTACAGCGTGGGGGAGACAAGCCATGCCATACAGTCATTAATGGTGAAAACTACCATGCTCTTAAAGCCCTAACCTACACCCATCGCGGCAAAGTGGATGCGATCTATATCGACCCACCCTACAACACCGGGGCAAAAGACTGGAAATACAACAACGATTACGTAGAGGGTGATGACCAGTATCGCCACAGCAAATGGCTGGCAATGATGGAGCGACGTTTATTGGTGGCTAAAGAGTTGTTGAACCCTGCTAACTCGGTGCTGATCGTCACCATTGATGAAAAAGAATATTTGCGGCTCGGGATGTTGCTGGAGCAACTTTTTCCAGAAGCGCGGATTCAAATGGTAAGCAGTGTTATAAGCCCGAAAGGGTCAGCACGACGTGGATTGTTTTCACGGGCTGACGAATATATATATTTCTTGTTATTTGGTGACGCTTATGTGAGCGCATCCACCACAGACATGTTGCGTGAAGCGGCTTCTAATAGTGCGCCAGTCCGCTGGAAATCTTTGTTAAGATCAGCAGGAAATGGACTCCGAACAGCGCGACCTAACCTATTCTATCCTCTAATATTTGATGAGAATGACGGCTCATTTATTGACGCCGGCGATGTTCTTCCGATTAATGTCAGACGAGAGTCGGTCAATACGCCTCTCGGTACAGTTTTGGTCTGGCCGCTAGGCGCAGATGGGCGTGAACTCACATGGTCCCTGAGTAGGGAAACCATGCTTGCCAACCGAAAGAAAGGATATGTACGTTTTGGACCATGGGACGGCAACAGTCGCACTCCATATTATTTGACTAGCGGGCAGATAAAAGCCATCGAGAATGGAAGTGGTCAGTATACTGTTCTTGGCAAAGATGAAGACGGGGCATTGATGCTGGCATTTGGGGATGCGGGACGTCAATACCAACCGCTTACTGTTTGGAATCGTGTTTCTCATTCCGCTACAGAGCACGGCACAGGCGTTGTGAAGGCACTGCTTCCAGGTAGAACCTTTCCTTTTCCAAAGTCACTTTATGCAGTCGAAGACTCCCTTCGTTTCTTCGTGAAAGATAAGCCGACAGCCGTAATTGTGGATTTTTTTTCTGGCTCAGGAACCACGGCCCATGCGGTTATGCGCCTCAACAAGCAAGATGGTGGGCAGCGCCAATGTATCAGCGTGACTAACAACGAAGTTGCCGCCGATGAACAGAAAAAGTTGCGCGAAGCGGGCTTGCGCCCCGGCGATGCCGAGTGGGAGAAAATCGGTATCTGCGATTACATCACCAAACCCCGAGTCGCCGCAGCTATTACCGGCAAGACACCAGACGGCGAACCAATCAAGGGTGGTTACAAGTTCACGGATGAGTTTCCCATGGCCGATGGCTTCGAGGAAAACGCCGAGTTTTTCACCCTGACCTATGAAACCCCATTATCGGTTAGCCACAACCTAGCGTTTAGCCGAGTTGCGCCATTATTGTGGTTGCGCGCTGGAGCGCGAGGAAGTCGTATTAACAAGCTGCCCGCCGATGGCTGGGCGGTGGCCGATGCCTATGCGCTGCTAAACAACGTGGATGCAGCTACACCCTTTATCGAGGCACTGGCCCAGGTGGATGGGGTACGCATTGCCTATATCGTTACCGACGATGACCGCCGCTTCCAAGCAATTGCCAAGCGGTTGCCCGATGGCGTTGAGCCGGTGCGCCTGTACGAGTCATATCTCACCAACTTCAGCTTTACCAACGGAGAATAACGGATGAAGTTCACGCTCAAAGACTATCAGCGCGACGCCGTCCGCGACTCCTTGAATAACCTGGGCAAGGCCCGTCGCCTTTGGCACAGTGAAACCGACAGGACGGCATTCTCACTTACTGCGGTAACCGGTGCAGGTAAAACGGTAATGGCTGCGGCCACGTTCGAGGCGCTGTTTCACGGTGACGATGAGTTCAGCTTTGATGCCGATCCTGGCGCTGTGGTGATCTGGTTCAGCGATGACCCGTCGTTGAATGAGCAGACGCGCTTTCGCTTCATCGAGGCCAGTGACCGTATCAACTACACCGACCTGGTGGTGGTAGAAAACACCTTCAACAGGCCGAAGTTCCAGGCCGGGAAAATCTACTTTCTCAATACTCAGAAGCTCAGCAAGAACAGCCTGCTGGTGCGTGGTCATGATCCCGAGGAAATGGCAGCCAAGGTGGATGGCACTTTTCCCAACATGCGCCCCGATCTCCGTGCGTACACCATTTGGGACACCATACAGAACACCATTGAAGACCCCGATTTGACGCTCTATCTGGTGCTGGATGAGGCGCACCGTGGCATGGGCGCACAGACAGCCGCCAGTCAGAACGCCAAGAGCACCATCGTTCAGCGGTTGATCAATGGCGTAGGCAGTGTACCTGGCATTCCAGCGGTATGGGGTATCTCGGCCACTGTGGAGCGATTCAACAAGGCGATTGAGTCAGCAGGCAAGCACATCAAGCTGCCCAATGTGGAAGTTGATGCCTCCAAGGTGCAAGAGTCCGGCCTTATCAAAGACACCATCCTGCTGGATATACCGGACAATGTCGGTGACTTCGATACCGTTCTGGTACGTCGAGCAACGGACAAATTGAAAGAGTCCACAGCGGCCTGGGCAGCTTACTCCAAGCAACAGCAGGAAGCCCATATTGTCGTGCCGTTGATGGTTTTGCAGGTTCCCAACACGCCTGATCCCGATGAGATCGGTCGGGCGCTGGATACCATTTTTGAGCGCTACCCTGAGTTGCCTTCTGCCAGTGTGGCGCATGTTTTTGGCGATCACACCACCCAACAGTTCGGCAACCGAGACGTGCCTTATATCGAGCCTCAGCGAGTCGAGGAGTCAACCTGGGTGCGGGTGTTGATTGCCAAAGATGCTATCAGCACAGGTTGGGATTGCCCGCGTGCCGAGGTCATGGTGTCTTTCCGTGCAGCCAAGGACAAGACCCACATTACACAGTTGTTGGGCCGTCTGGTGCGGTCGCCACTGGCTCGCCGTATCCCTGGGAATGACCGCTTGAATGCGGTGGACTGCTTGCTGCCTAAATTCAATCGCAAGGCTGTGGAGCAGGTGGTCGATGAGTTGACGACCGGCAGCGAGGCGGCAACGCCTGGGCGCGTGTTGATCGACTACATTGAGGTGCTGCCGAACCCTGCTGTTCCGCCTGCCGTATGGGAAGCGTTCGAAGCGTTGCCGTCACAAACGCGGCCGCAACGAGGCGCCAAGCCAGCAGTCAGGTTGACCGCGTTGGCGCATGAGTTGGCGTCCGACGATATTCTGCCCGGCGCAGGCAAGCTGGCACACGCCGAGATGCACGCCGCCTTGGATGCGTTTCAGGCCGACAACGACGCCAAGATCAAGGCCAAGCGGCAGTCTGTATTGGTTGTGGACGGCAAGACCGTGAAAGCAGACCTGTTGGGCCAGGGCCGGAGCCTGGAACAGTTTTGGGAAGATGCCGATGTGGCGGTGATAGACGATGCCTACCGCCGTGCGGCGCGTATCTTCAGCCCGGCGATTGCTCATTCTTATGTTGATCATCTCGCCAGCCAGGAAGCCGACCGCGACGAAGACCCAGAGGGCTTTCTTGAGGCCATCATGGATGCTCGCGTAACCGTGGCGGGTTTGGGACTGGTGATGGAGGCGCAAGCTTATTTTGACGCCGAGGCCGATAAGCTGGCAAAGGACTGGCTGGCCAAGTATGGGGCGCAGATCAAGGCGCTAAGCGATGATCGACGGGAGTCCTATAGGCAAATCATCGAAATGAGCGCGGAGCCGCAGGACGTGGGCTTGCTCAAGCCTGAAGCCCGCTATGAAGCGACCAAGGCTAATGAAAACGGTAAGGTAAAAGAGCTTCCGATCTGGGATAGCCACTTGCTATGCGACGATGCCGGTAAGTACCCTGCTGAACTGAATGACTGGGAGCGGACGGTGGTCGAGACTGAATCGGCAAAGCCGGGGTTCTGTTTCTGGTATCGCAACCCACAGCAACCTGGGCAGGCGTCGCTGGGTATTGCCTATGAGAAATCGGGGCAGTACGGGATTGTTCGTCCCGACTTTCTGTTCTTCGCCACGCAGGGGGATGGCTCTCTTGCCGTCGATCTGGTTGATCCGCATGGTTTGCATTTGAGCGACGCGCTGGTCAAGCTGCAAGGCTTGGGCATGTACGCTGCCAACCATGCCGATGCCTATCGCCGGATCGAGTCCATTGCCCAAGTGAAGGGCAGCGACAAGCTGCGCGTGCTTGACTTGAAACGGCCGGAAGTGCGGGATGCGATTGCCGTGAGCCAGGATGCAGAGGCTCTGTTCAGCAGCGGGTTGGCAGATGATTACCAGTGACCGTCTAAGCGCAATGACGAATCAGCATATTCGAAATGGATCGATTAACGAAGTTATCTATGATCCAAATACCGCGCAACTGGCATGCTACGCGCGGACTCACTATAAGGATGAACTATGATGGAAAATCTGCGACCGAAGCAGCCAGAGGCCCGATCTATGGTCTTTGCAGAAGGGGCACTGTGGGTCCGCGCTGACTTTCATCTGCATACTCGAGCGGACCGTGAATTCAAGTTCACGGGAGATGACAACTTCTACAACAGCAACTATGTGGATGCGTTGGAGAAAGCGGGCATCCGATTGGGCGTCATCACCAACCACAATAAGTTCGACTTCGAAGAATTCAAGGCACTGAGAAAGACTGCCCAGAAGAAGGGCATTGCGCTGCTGCCAGGCGTTGAGTTGTCGGTCAATGACGGGGCTAATGGTATCCACACGCTTGTTGTCTTTTCAGATGATTGGTTGGCCGATGCTCATGACCATATCAACCCCTTCTTGGGCGTCGCGTTCAAAGGAAAAGTTCCAGCCCAGTATGAGCAGGAAAATGGTCGATCTTCGCTGTCTCTGGTTAACACCATCGAGGAGTTGGAAAGCTACCACCGCGACTTCTTTCTTGTCTTTGCTCATGTCGAAGCGCCGAGTGGGCTTTGGGCCGAGTTGGATGGGGGGCGTCTTGCTGAGCTGGGTCGAAATGAGTTATTTCGCCGCCGCACGTTTGGCTTTCAGAAGGTGCGCACGTACAACAAGGTGCAAGAGAAAAACAAACCCTGCCGGACTAAAGCACAGCAGCATCTAGGTGAATGGTACCCCGCCGAACTCGAAGGTTGCGACGCCAAATGCATAGAAGACATTGGCCAGGGCAAAGCCTGTTATCTAAAATTGGGCGAGCTGTCCTTCGAGGCGGTCAAGTTTGCCTTGAGCGATCCGGCTGGGCGGGTAGCCATGGTGCCGCCAAAACATCAAGGGTCGCACATTCGCAGTATCCATTTCGACGGTGGCATTCTCGACGGGCAAACGCTGTATTTTTCGCCCGAACTGAACACACTGATTGGCATCCGGGGCAGCGGCAAATCATCCATCCTGGAGGCAGTACGCTATGCCCTCGACATTCCACATGGCGAGAAGGCGCAGGACACCAAGTACAAGGATGAACTGATCCGCCACACCTTGGGTAGCGGCGGCAAGGTAACGCTGACGGCTTGTGACGTCTACGGACAGGAATTCACCATCTCGCGCATCTTCCGGGAAGCGCCGAACGTCTACCTGGACGGTAAGTTGCAACCCGGCGTGTCGATCTGGGAGACCGTACTGCGCCGTCCGATTTACTTCGGTCAGAAGGATCTTTCCAGCACCGGCGAAGGCTTCGAGACCGATCTGGTGGAAAAGCTGGTTGGTGAGAAGCTGCGTGTGCTGCGTGACGAAATTGAGGTTCAACGCCAGCGCGTGCGCGACGCTGCTCAGCGCTGGCTCAAGCTCAGCAACACGGCCGAACTCAGGCGCGACTTCGAGACCCAACTAAATGATGCCAACTTCCGTCTGAGCAAATTCACGGAACACGGCGTCGCCGACAAGCTGCAAAAGCGCCTCGGCTTTCAGCAGGACGCCACTGCGCTCGCACGCATGAAGGAGCGGGCAGACGGCTTCATCCTAGCCCTAGGGCAGTTGATTGCCGAGCATGAGGACGAGTTGCGCAACGCGACGAGTTACGTGTCCAAGCAGAACCCAGATTTCTTCACGGCCTACTACGCCGAGTTCTCCAAGCTCGTTGCCAAGGTCGATCAACTCAAGCAGATCGAGCAAGACGCGCGAGTCATTGCGAGTCGCCTCCAGACCAAACAGGGCGAGTTTGAAGGCGCAAGCACGAACCTTCAGGAGGAGTTTGCGCAGGTCGAACGTCAGCTGGCTCAGGAGCTCAAGCAGACCGGCATGACAGCTATTCAGCCGGACGACTTCCTGACCCAGCAGCAACGCAAGACCAAGGCGGAGCAAATGCTTCAGGCGCTGGCCAAGCAGGAATCACAGCAAACCAGCATCCGAGATGCGCTGTTTGCCGAGATCGACAAACTCAATGAACTATGGCTGCGCGAGTTCAACACCATCAAGATAGAGCTAGACCGCGTGAACTCTGGCCACACAGCCCTGCAGATCGAAGCAGACTTCAAGGGGGGCAAGGAAGCCGCCATTAGCTTCATGCAACAGCTCTTCAAGGGCAGCAACATCCGCGAAACCACGCTGCGCGTAGTGATGGAGGACTATGCAGATTTCGGCGGCCTCCTGCGTGCCCTGCCGGGAGCCTTGGCGAAGGCCGGCAGCACCCCCGAGGTCTTCGAAAAGACCTTCATGCAGAACCTGACCGAGTTCATCACCTGGCAGGTGCCCAACCGCTTCGTCATCCGCTATCGCGGCAAAGAGTTGAAGCACCACTCTCTCGGGCAGCGCGCTTCGGCGCTGTTGCTGTATGTGCTCAGCCAACGCCAGAACGACGTGATCATCATTGACCAACCAGAAGACGATCTGGACAACCAGACCATCTACGACGATGTGATCAAGCTGCTACGGGAAATGAAGCCACACGCCCAATTCATCTTCGCCACCCACAACGCCAACTTCCCGGTGCTGGGTGACGCGGAACAGGTGCACGCCTGCCAATACCAGGACGAGAAGGTCGCCACGCGAAGCGGCAGTATCGACGCCCGCCCGGTGCAGGACGCCATCATCAACATCATGGAGGGAGGCCAGGAAGCCTTCAACCGTCGCAAAGAGGTCTACAACCTATGGAAACCACAGAGCTGATCGATCTGCTTAGCCGAGGCGAGGGCAGTCGGCAACAGTTCAAGACGGACATCAACAATGCCGACGCCTTGGCAGCAGAGATCGTTGCCTTCAGCAACACAGCTGGTGGTCGCATCTTCATTGGGGTGAACGACGACGGTTCGGTGCGCGGTCTATCCGGTGCCGACGTTGCTCGTCTTAATATGCTCATCGCCAACGTGGCCTCGCAGGTCGTGCGCCCCGCCGTGAACCCGCTCACAGAAAACGTGCCCCACCCGGCAGGCATGGTGTTGGTGCTCTCCATCGCTGAAGGCGTCAACAAGCCCTACATGGACAAGAACGGCGCAATTTGGGTTAAGAACGGTTCGGACAAGCGCCGTGCTACCTCGCGCGAGGAATTGCAGCGCCTGTTCCAGCAAGCGGGCTTGGTGCATGCTGACGAAACGCCCGTAACGGGCTTGAGCGCAGGTGATGTGGACATGCCCTATTTCGAAACCTTCTTCGAGAAGCAATTCGGTGTGCCGCTCGCCCAGCATAACCAGCCGCTGCCGCAATTGCTGGCCAACATGAACCTGATGAACCAAGGGCAGCTCAACGTGGCAGGCGGTCTGCTATTTGCCAAATCACCGCACTACGCGCTACCCGCCTTCATCGTCAAGTCCGTTGCTTTTGTCGGCACCGAGATTGAGGACGAACGCTATATCGACAGCCGCGACATCACCGGCAAGCTGGCTGATGTGTTCCAGCAGACGCTGGGCTTTATCGTTGCCAACGCCCTTATCCACCGCGACTACTTCGTCAGCGCGCCGATTCGCGTACTGGTCTTCGCGGATCGTGTCGAGATCATCAGCCCAGGCCACCTGCCCAACAACCTGACTATCGAGAACATCAAGGCCGGCAACTCCAATATGCGCAATCCCATTCTGGCGTCCTTTGCTGCCAAGCTCTTGCCTTATCGCGGATTGGGTAGCGGCCTGCTGCGCTCACTGCGGGCATGGCCGCAGATCGAACTTGTCGATGATCGTGTCGGCAATCTGTTCAAGGCTATCGTGGCGCGTCCGAGTATGTTGGAGTCGGCCGGAAGTTCTTGACTGATCGGCTGGGCGGGTGGTGAATAGTCTTTTGGTTTTTAAAGCGTCGCTATGGTGTCAGCATGAAACCGTATGACGAAAACGAACCGTTCTTCATCACCGAGGAAGCCGAAGCTGAGATGATCGCCGCCGGTTACGAGTTCGAGCCGCCGCCAATTGCCTGCACGGGACGTCTGCGCGACGTGCTGCAGCCGTATGATTGATGTCGAGCTAGCGTTGCAGCCGGGCGAGATTGCCGACCAGGAGCGCAAGTGCCGGAAGAACAAGCCATTTTCAGCTGGTTAAGCTGACCATGGTATTTTTCGTGGTATTGCTACGATTTATGTTTTTAAGTGGTTGTAAATAAAGGATATTATTCCATGGTTTATAATCGAGTGGGAATCATCAATGGTAGGCGCTGTTGCGCCTACACCCTTGCACTGTTTGTAGCTGCTAAGTTAGTGCTGTGATGGCCTTGTTTTGGTGGAGATCATAAGATCTTGCTGGGAAAATTCAAACGGATTAACGGCTTTTTCTCTGTTCGCATCTAAAAAATCAGCCCACCATTGCATCATCAGTCTGCGTTCATCTAAATGTTCGGCCTTATGAATATATGCCGCTCGGACAGAGTTTCTCTCTTGGTGGCTCATCTGTCGTTCTACGGCATCCCTAGACCACAGTTTTGATTCAATCAGAGCACTACAGGCCATGGTCCTAAAACCGTGGCCACAGACCTCTGTTTTGGTGTCATAACCCATTGTCCGTAACGCGCTATTAACCGTATTTTCACTCATGACTTTCTTAGAGTTATTGTCATTTGTGAAAATAAGCTCTTTATCACCAGTCCAGTTATAAATGCGTCTCAATATTGTTATTGATTGAGTGCTGAGTGGTACAAGGTGAGGGGTACGCATTTTAGAGCCGCGGTGGGAGAAGCGCATGCCTTCAATTGGTTCTCGTTCTGCGGGAATTGTCCAAAGAGCTCGCTCAAAATCTATCTCGCTCCAACGAGCAAATCGCATTTCACTTGACCGTACAAAAACACGTAGTGCGAGCTCAACAGTAAGGGTTGTAAGTACTCTACCTTTGTAGCTGCTAATTTTTTCTAAAAGCTCTGGTATGCGCTCAAAAGGTAAGGCTGGGCGGTGCTTTTCTTTACTGGTCGGAACTGCACCAGCGATATCTTGTGCTGGATTGAAGTCAATCAGGCCGCTTTGAACAGCAAAACGCATAATCGATGTGATGCGCTGCTGTAAGCGGGAGGCTACCTCTAAGCGGTCAGAGTCTACAACAGCACGAATGGGTACGAGTAGGTCACGTGTTTTAAGATCTTTAATGTCTGTTTTGCCTATAACTGGAAAAATATCAGCTACTAGGCTTTGCAGCACCCTATCTCGGTGAGATTCAGACCATGTTCTATTGTTGGCGTGCCACGCTCTGGCAACATCCTCAAAGGTAGTGCCATTGCACTCTTCAAATCGCTCTTGTTTTTTTTGCTCACTTGGATCTACGCCTTCAGCCAATAGTTGTTTGGCATCGGCGCGTTTAGTCCGAGCTGCTGCAAGTGTGGTGGCTGGATAGACTCCCAGCGCTAGGGTTTTTTGTTTGCCGTTAAATCTATAACTAAGTCGCCAATACTTGGAGCCGTTAGGATGAACAAGTAAGTGCATTCCTTCGCCATCGGTTAGCTTATATGGTTTATCGGCAGACTTTGCTGCGCGTATCTGCGTATCACTGAGAGCCATGACTGTTGGTACATTCTTTGATGAGTAGAGGTTGTACCAGCATATACCAACACTTATACCAACAACAAATGCTTGATGTGGGTAGACTTTAGTTGATCTGGGGAGAGTGTAAATGCTTGGAAAGCCTTGTAAACGCTGGGTTTTAGGCAAAAAAATAGACCTCAGTTGAGGTCTATTTAGTATTCTGTGGTGCCCGGGGCCGGAATCGAGCCGGCGCGTCTTGCTGCGGTAATTTTGAGTTATCTGGTATTGGTTGAAAAAAAGCATTTCACAGTAGCAGTTTAAGTTTCTTGGCAAGTAGTTCCAAAGCCTCTTTTCTTTCATCAAAATAATCATGCCGATTATAAACTCCCTCTACGCCTTTAAGCTTATGGTTCAGGCACCGCTCAGCCACATGACTGGGCACACCTATAGCAGCTAATAAGCTTCTACAAGTACGCCGTAAGTCGTGCACGGTAAAGTACTCAAGATCTCCCATTTTGTTTTCAGGCTGTACTGCCTTACCTGACTCTTTGCCGAATAGTTTAGCTATCGCTCGGTTTAAGGTGTCTTTGCCCATGTGGGGCACTTTGCTTGGTCTTCTGTTTGGGAAGACGTAAGGAGAGCCAAAGGCACGAACCTTGAGTTCCTGTAGACACTCAAGGGCTAAGTCTGGCAAGGGGATATCAATAGCGGCACCAGACTTACTACGTACGCTAGGCAGGTACCAAATTTTTGCTTCTAGATCGAATTCGCTCCATGGTGCTTCGGTTAACTCGCCTTTGCGTACTCCTAATAGCACCAAAAGGGCGCAAGCTAAGTAGTTGTCACGAGTGAAGCTGTCTATCTCTTCTTTGAACTTTTTAAACACAAAAGAGAGCTCTTCTAGTGTTAAGGCTCTGTCCCTGCTGTTTTCTATGCCCCCGGCATCCGCTACGTCAAAAGCGCTAGCAGGGTTGTGGGTGATGATATCCAACTTGATGGCATGGTTAAACAGTTGCTTGCAGTAGAGCAGGGCATCGTTAGCAATAGTGGGTCTATTGCTTTCAGCGATGTTTCGCAGAACTTGCCTAATGTCTCGCCCTGTGACGGCTGTCGGTTGCATTTGACCGATCACGGGGGCGATGTCTTTTGTGTAAACGCGGAAGGGGATGTAATGGTGTTTAAGGCGTTTTATGTTGCCTTCATGCCAGTCAGTAAATAGATCATCTACTGTATCCATAGGGCCGTATATGGCTCTTTTTTTCTCTATAAGCGGATCAAGGCCTTCACGGAGCTGCTTCATCTTTAGCACAGCCTCTGTTCGAGCATCAGCAAGGGATAGGTCATCCACTTTGCCAAGCGTCATTTGCTTACGCTTTCCGTTGGAGGTGAAGCGTAGCGCCCAATAAGCACGACCCCTGCTAGGTACTACAAGGTAAAGACCATTGCCATCGGCGAAGTGCCCAGGGTTGCCTCTGAGCTTTGCGCTAACTTCCTTGCTTGTAAGTGCTGACATAGAAACCTTACTCCAAATGTACTCACCACTGGTTGAAGTGAATTGTACTATGTACTCACCATTGTACTCACCGTTTATTTCTTGATATGGGTGGGTGTTGGTAGAGTTGCATGGAGTAAGGTTTTGTTTAAGTCATTGAATTTATTTATTTAATTGAGTTCTATTGATGCCTGTGGATATCACTCAATATTCTGCGCCTGTTCGCGCAGTTGTTCGATAAATAGCTTTAAGTTGATGGATGCGTTGGTGACGTCTAGGCTGCTGGCTTTGGAGCCCAGGGTGTTGGCTTCGCGGTTCATTTCTTGGAAGAGAAAGTCTAGGCGTTTGCCGGTGCTGCCTTGGCGGGCGCGTTTGTTGTTGGTGGTGGAGGTTTCGCCTTGTAGTACTAGGCGAAGCTCGCTGATGTGGGAGCGTAGGCGGGTGAGCTCTTCGGCGACGTCGATGCGCAGGGCGAATAGGGAGGATTCTTGGGCAATGCGGGCGGACAGTTCCTCGCCGCTGATTTGGGCAAAGCCTTCAGGGCTGACGCTTTGCAGGGTGTCGCTTAGGCGCTTGCTGATTTTGGCCTGTTGTTCTTGTAGTAGTTCGGGCAGTTTATGTTCCAGCTCGGCGACGATGTCTTGCATTTGCTGACTGATCTCTAGCATGGTGTCTGCCAAGCGTTGGCCTTCCCGTGTGCGGGTGGCTTGCAGGTCGTTAAGGGCAAGTTCCAGCGCCTCCATGCACAGTGGAAGCCACAGCTCGGCGTTTAGACCGTGCTGGGTATGCGCGTGCTGGATCAGTTCGCCCAGACTGGGCGCGGGCATGTCGGGGATGCTTAAGCGTGCTTGTTGCAAGAGCTGCGCCCAGTGAACCAGTACTTCGGGCGGTAGGGATTGTTGCTGATGCTCTTGTTTTAACTGGTAGTTCAGACGCACATCCAGTTTGCCGCGTTGTAGTTGTTGGCCCAGACGCTCGCGTATGGGGCCTTCTGCATAGCGCAAATCATCAGGCAGGCGCAGGTTAATGTCCAGAAATCGATTGTTCACACTACGCATTTCAACATTCAGCGTGCCTTGCGAGGATTCGGCCTTGGCGTTGCCATAGGCAGTCATGCTACGGATCATAAGGTAAGAGCAGTCTAGAAAGGAATAATCCTTCATTGTAGCGCCTGTGAGCCGGTCTACGGGCTGGGTGATCCGCTACACTAAGGTCTATAGACATTGCTGGATGAACTATGCTTACGTTTTTGCACACGGCCGACTGGCAAATAGGGCGTCAGTATGCCCGTTTCTTACCCGAGGACGCAGCGTTGCTGTTCGAGGCTCGGTTTCAGGCCATCACAAAAATAGCGCAGCTTGCTGTTGAAAAGCGCGTTGACTTCGTGGTGGTGGCGGGAGACATTTTCGATAGCCAAACCTTAAGCGATAGGCAGGTGTTGCGTTGCTTTGAGGCGCTTAAGGCCTATCCAGGGCCTTGGTTATTACTGCCGGGTAACCACGATGCAGCCTTAAGTGAAAGTGTCTGGACGCGTGCCCAGCGTTTGCAGGCGGTGCCTGAACAGGTGCATTTATTGTTGAGTCCCGAACCTTTTTCCTTGACCGAGCTCAATGCCGTGGTGTTGCCTGGGGTGTTGAGGCAGCGTCAAAGCTATCAGGACTTAAGTGCGTGGTTTGATGAGGTGCCGGTGCAAGCCGGTGTGTACAGGGTGGGTCTGGCACATGGCAGTGTGCAGGGTGTGTTGGCGGAACACATTGATTCGCATAACCCTATTGCCGCAGACCGGGCACAGCGCGCCCAGCTTGATTATTTGGCTTTGGGGGATTGGCATGGCTTACGTCAAATCAACGAACGTACCTGGTACAGCGGTACGCCCGAGCCAGATCGGTTTAAAGACAATCAGCCCGGTCATGTAGTACTGGTTAGCTTAAGCGAACCAGGTGCTGTGCCCGTAGTAGAGGCCATTCCTACCGCTAGGTATCACTGGCATAGTATCCGTTACGAATTTACGCACGATGAGCAGGTGCAAGATTTGGCGCAGTCTTTGCAGGCCTACGATTTACACAGTGTTTTAGAGCTGAGCCTAAGCGGGCATTTAAGCTTGGCTGCTACGCAAACACTGGATGATATGTTGCTTAAAGCACAAGCGCGGGTGCGTAGTCTAGAGATTCGGCGCGAGGACTTGCATCTTAGCGCCAGTGAAGACGATATTTGCGAGTTGAACGCGGACGGTTATGTGCACGAAGCCTTATTGGCTTTGCAAGCAAAGCAGGCGCAAGAAGGACCACAGTCTTTAGTGGCGGGCGATGCCTTGCTATTGATGGCACAGATACTCAAGCAGCTTAGGCAGGACAAGTAATGCAAATACTCGAACTCACCGTACAGCAGTTTCGTCGCTTTGAGCAGCCAGTGAGCTTAAAGGGATTAACGCCCGGCATGAATATTATTGCCGGACCTAATGAGGCCGGTAAAAGCACACTGGCGCAAGCTATACGTGCAGCGTTTTTTGAGCGACATAGCACGGGGTCTGGCCCCTTAAAGGGGCTATTGCCGTGGGGCGATAGTGCCGCGGCACCTGAGATAGAAATTCAGTTCCAAATTGCTAATCAGCCCTACAAATTGCATAAACGGTTTTTTAAGGCCCGTCGATGCTTCCTGGATTTTGCTGATCGGCGTTTAGAAGGGGATGAGGCAGAACAGCATTTGGCTCAACTGCTGGGGTACGACTATGCGAATCGAGGGGCTAGCGATCAGCGTAACTGGGGCGTGCCCGGTTTACTCTGGATTGAGCAAGGGCAAGGGCAGGCCTTGCGCGATGCCGTGCTGGCCGCAGGCGGAAGCTTGCAGCAAGCGCTAGGGCAGCAGGTGGCCGAGCTGGGCAGCAGCGATGGTGAGGAATTAATCGAGCTGGTTCGCCAAGAATTACTGACCTTACGCACCGAGGTTCAGGCTAGTCCCAAAGGTGAGTGGTTAGCGGGTTTGCGTCAGCAAACAGAGCTGGAGCAAAGCCTGGCTGCAGGGCGGGAGCAGTTACAGCACTATCAGCAAGGCGTAGATGACTTAAGCCGCTTGCAGCAAACCGTGCACCGCTTAGAAAAAGAACAGCCCTGGGTACAACTACATGCACAGCAACAGCAGGCCGAGGCAAAGCTTAAGCAGGCACAGGCGCTGCTTACCCAGCAAGAGGGCTTACAGCAACAGTTAGATGTTTTGGTGCTGAATGCGGATCGCTTGCGCGACTGGCTGCACGTGCAGCAAGACAAGCAGCAGGCATTGAGCGATAAATACACGCAGTTAGGCGTATTGCGCGATAGCTTGCCGGAATTAAGAAAACAACGTGATCACAGCCAGCAACGTCATCAGGAAGCAGTAAAGCAGCGAGATCAGTATGAGGCCTATCGCGAACAGGCGCGTCAGTGGCAATTGTGGCAAGCACAGATGGCTAGCCATCAGGCAGCTCAGCAAGACCTTGAGCGCTTACGCAGCGATTTGAACGAGGCGGAGCAACTAGAGCAGCAGATCGCCCAGCTCAGTACTGCCAGTCGCCAGGAGCCCATAAACGCTGAAACCATCAGTCGTGTGAAAGCGTACTTATCGGCCTTGCAGCGGGGGCAAGCCCAACTCGAGGCTCAGGCTCCGGAGTTGCAGTTTGAGCTTAACGAGCAGGCGAATGTGCATCTGGGGCAGGAGCGCCTGCAAGGGCAGGGCAGTCGTTTGCTCAGCCACGAGGTGGTGCTTGATCTGGGCGAGGCCGGTAGCCTTCGTATTGTGCCGGCTGCCAATCAAAGTTTGGGGCAATTACACACCACCATACGTACTCAACAGCAAGAGCTGGACGCCTTATTGCTCAGCCTGAAAGCCGATGGCCTAGATGCTTTGGAGCAGCGATGGGAACAGCAGCAAGAGCGTAAGCGCGATTTGCAGCACTATCAGGCCATGTTGCAACGTCATGCTCCGCATGGCTTGCTCGCTTTGCGTCAACACGTGGAAGCCTTGAGTGCGCAACAAGGCTTGGCTCCTGAAAAACCTGTTATTGCGCCGGTTCAAGACGTAGATTTCGAGCAGCCGGATATGCTGGAGCAGGAATATCAGTCGCGTAAGCGCAGTGCGCATGCGCTGGAGCAAGAGTGGCGTCCCTTGCGGGATCAGGTTCAAGAGCAAGAACAAATTTTGCGTACGTTGGAATCGGATTATGCAGCTCTTAAAGAGCAATTAGATAAGCACGACTATCAGCAAGAATTACGCGAGAAACAAGCGCAGTGTAAAGCCCTGGACGAGCAGGAGCGTAGCGTGAAGGCTCAGATCGCGGCCTGTGCTGAGCAATATCGGGCAGCCGGTGCAGACCTGCTTGAGCAGGACATCGCGCGTTATGCACGCAGTGCCCTTGAGCAGCGCAAAGACTATGAGCACTCCCGAGAGCAGTTGCTGGTTCTGCAAACACGCTTGGAAACGCAGGGTATACAAGGTCTAGAAGAAAAAATTGCCGAGCAACAAGGCCGTTTAGAACAGGTGCAAAAGAGGGTGGCACACTTCGAGCGCCGAGCGGCCGCGTTGCAGTTGTTACTCGATACTTTGCAGGCTAAACGTAAAGAGCTAAGCGATACCCTATTGCAGCCCTTACAGGCGCGTATGGCTTATTACTTGCGCTTTTTGCCTAGAGCCAGCGCGGTAATACTGGATGAGCAGTTCGCGCCTACAGGTTTGCGTCGAGAAGCACAGCCTGGCCTGGCCGATGTGGTTGAGGACTTAAGTTTTGGAACCCGCGAACAGTTAGGCCTGATCGCCAGATTGGCCTATGCGGATTTACTGCAAGAGGCCGGGCATCCTACCTTTCTGATGCTGGACGATGTATTGCTGCACAGCGATGAGCAGCGTCTTGATGATATGAAACGCATGCTGACGGATGCGGCGCAACGCCATCAGATCGTTTTATTTACCTGTCAGGAAGAAAAGTGGCGAGATATGGGTGTACGCATACAACGCTTGCCACAGGCCTTACAATAGTACTTTTACTTAGTTATATGCGGAGTGCTGTTTTGTCAGAACCTCAAGCCCAGATTACTCGTCATGCCGATCGTCGCGTGGACCAGTTGCGTCCAGTACACATAGAAACGGCCTTTACCCGTCACGCGGAAGGCTCGGTATTGATACGCATGGGAGACACCCACGTGCTGTGTAATGCCAGTGTGCTTGAGCGCGTGCCGCCATTTTTAAAGGGTAAGGAGCAAGGCTGGGTAACGGCTGAATACGGCATGTTGCCACGCTCTACGCACACTCGCTCGGATCGCGAAGCTGCCCGTGGCAAGCAAAGTGGACGTACTCAAGAAATTCAGCGCCTGATTGGCCGTAGTTTGCGTGCGGTGTTTGATTTAAAGGCCTTGGGCGAGCGCACCCTACACATTGACTGCGATGTATTGCAAGCCGACGGAGGCACCCGTTGTGCCAGTATTACAGGCGCTTGGATTGCGGCGGCACTGGCAGTTAAACACTTACAGCAACAAGGCGTCTTGCAGACTCAACCCATAGTTCAGCAATTAGCGGCGGTATCGGTAGGTTTGGTGCAAGGCGTGCCTGTGCTAGACCTAGACTACGAAGAGGATGCGGGCTGTGGTGCAGACATGAACATTGTCATGACAGGTGCGGGTCAGTTCGTAGAGGTGCAAGGAACAGCAGAAGGGCAGACCTTCGATCGTCTAACCTTTAATCAATTGCTGGATCTGGCCGACCAGGGTATACGTGAGCTAATGACCAAGCAGCAGCAAGCTGTCGATAACGCCTAATTCAAGTGTGATCCAGAATGAGTGTACAACGTGTAGTACTAGCCTCGAATAACGCAGGCAAGTTAAAAGAATTTAATGCGATTTTGTCTGCCGCGGGGATACAAATGGTTCCTCAGGCCGAGCTGGGCATCGAGGAAACAGACGAGCCTTTTCATACCTTTGTGGAAAATGCCTTGAAAAAGGCGCGTCACGCCAGCCTTGAAAGCGGTTTGCCGGCCTTGGCAGATGACTCAGGGCTATGTGTGGATGCACTGGATGGCGCCCCTGGCGTGTATTCTGCCCGTTACGCACAAATGCAAGAGGGCGGGGATAAGTCGGATGCGGCGAATAATCGCCTGCTTGTTCAGCGTTTGCAAGGTCAGGCCAAGCGTGATGCCAGCTATATTGCTGTGTTGGTGTATGTGCGCAGCGCTACCGATCCGCGCCCCATAGTGATCGAAGGCAATTGGCGTGGGCAAATCGTTGATCAGCCAGTTGGCGAGCATGGCTTTGGCTACGACCCCCATTTCTATCTACCCGAACAGCAACAAACCGCTGCGCAAATGAGTCCAGCGCTTAAAAATAGTATTAGTCATCGGGGTTTGGCCTTGCAGGCCTTGCTGGCCCGTTTACAGGCGGAGCAAAGCTAAGTTCATGCAGGATATTCCACGCGTACGCATTAGTCCGGGCTCCAGCTCTGCGAGTTTGCTTAGTAGCTTACCCCCCTTGTCCTTATACGTGCATGTGCCGTGGTGCATACGAAAATGCCCGTATTGCGACTTTAATTCGCATAAAGCCCCGGCACAGATTCCGGAACAGGCCTACCTAGAGGCGCTGCGAGCCGATCTGGAGCAAAACCTACCTCTCATTTGGGGTCGGCAGGTCGTGTCGGTGTTTATCGGTGGGGGAACCCCCAGCCTGTTGTCAGCGGCGGCTGTGGATCAGATGATGACTCTGCTGCGCTCTTACCTGAATTTGCTGCCCGATGCGGAAATTACGCTTGAGGCAAATCCTGGTGCGGTGGAGGCGCAGCGTTTTCAGGCTTATGCGGCCAGTGGTATTAACCGCTTATCCTTGGGTGTGCAAAGCTTTCATGACGATGCCTTAAAGGCTTTGGGCAGGGTACACAGTGCAGAGCAGGCGCGTCAGGCCATAGAAATCGCCCAGTCCTGTTTTGAACGCATTAATCTTGACCTGATGTATGCCTTGCCGGGTCAGACCCTAGAGCAGGCGGAAGCTGATATTCGTACCGCTCTGTCGTTTGGTACCGAGCATTTATCCCTGTATCACCTCACTTTAGAACCGAACACGGTATTTGCCAAATACCCGCCCGCTTTACCCGATGATGACCTGAGCGCAGCGATGCAAGACCAATTGATCGCCTTAAGTCAGGCAGCCGGTTTGCAGCAATATGAAATTTCGGCCTACGCCAAACCCGGCGCGCACAGTCGTCACAATGTCAATTACTGGGAATTTGGCGATTACCTAGGTATAGGCCCTGGCGCTCATGGAAAACTGTCGTTTCATGACCGTATCGTGCGTACAGCCACCGTGCGCAGTCCGCAAAGCTGGATGGAACAGGCCATATTGCGTGATGGCAGTCACTATGCGCACCATGCCAGCGTGGCGACCAATGAATTGGCGTTTGAGTTCATGCTTAATGTGCTCAGGCTAAAAGAGGGCGTGCCGGCTACGTATTTTCAGGAACGTACCGGACAGTCTTTGTCCAGTGTGTTACCCATCATACGGCAGCTAATTGAGCAGCAGTTGCTGGCGGCCGATCCGGTCAGGATTAAAACCACGGATCTGGGTTGGCGTTTTTTAAATGATGTGCAAACTGCGTTCCTAACAGCCACAGACTAAGGCTTTATGACGCTTACACGACAATTTTTTACGCTTTGTCGGGACACAATGCACTACAATTTGTCTTGTGTCACTCGACTATGTTTTCTTTATAAACGATGTGAACCACTTTATAGGCAGCACTGCCTGCTTATTTGTTTTTATTTATTCTCTCTGCCGGAGTCATCATGTCTAGCCCCGAAGACGTCCTAACGCTATTAAGCGAACGTGAAATTGCTTTTGTGGATTTCCGTTTTACTGACACCCTGGGCCGCGAGCACCATCTTACTGTGCCTGCCCAAACTGTTGACGAGGATCGTCTTGAATCTGGTTTACCGTTCGATGGTTCTTCCTTGCCCGGCTGGAAGGGTATAGAAGCCTCGGATATGCTGCTCATTCCTGATACAAGCAGCATGCGCATGGACCCTTTTCGTGAAGAGTCCACGCTTATTCTGACTTGTGACGTGGTCGATCCTGCCGATTTAAAAGGCTACGATCGCGACCCACGATCGATCGCTAGGCGTGCTGAAGCGTATTTGCGTGCCACCGGTCTTGGCGATACCGCGTACTTTGGCCCCGAACCCGAATTTTTTGTTTTTGATGGCATTAGCTGGAACGACGATATGTCGGGCAGCTTTGTGAAAATACAGGCAGAATCCGCACCGTGGTCACGAGGCGCGGAATTAAATGGTCGTAATCTGGGTTACAGACCCAGTGTAAAAGGCGGCTATGTGCCCGTTCCCCCTGTGGATGCGTATGCAGATTTGCGTGCAGAAATGTGTTTGTTGCTGGAACAGCAGGGCGTACCCGTAGAAATCCATCATCACGAAGTTGCAGGCGCTGGGCAGCAAGAAATTGGTACACGTTTTTCCACCTTGGTGCAGCGTGCTGACTGGAACCAGATTCTTAAATACACGGTACATAATGTCGCCCATGTGTATGGGAAAACGGCTACATTTATGCCGAAACCCGTAGTTGGCGATAATGGCTCGGGCATGCATGTACACCAATCCATCTGGAAAGACGGCCAAAACCTGTTTGCCGGAAATGAATATGCCGGTTTGTCAGAAATGGCTCTGTTTTTCATAGGCGGCATTATTAAACATGCGCGCGCACTGAATGCCATCACGAATCCGTCGACGAACTCCTACAAGCGTTTGGTGCCGCACTACGAGGCACCGGTCAAGCTGGCATACTCGGCGCGTAACCGCTCAGCATCCATTCGTATTCCCTACGTCAGCAACCCTAAGGCACGCCGTGTTGAGTCGCGTTTTCCTGACCCAATGGCCAACCCTTACCTAGCATTTTCGGCTTTGCTGATGGCCGGTTTAGATGGTGTGCAAAATCGCATTCATCCAGGTGATCCTGCTGATAAAAATCTGTACGATCTGCCCCCCGAAGAGGACGCAAAAATCCCTACCGTTTGCGTATCGTTGGAGCAGGCTATCGACGCGCTGGATCAGGACCGCGAGTTCCTGACACGTGGTGGTGTATTTAGCAACGATATGTTGGACGCCTATATTGAACTTAAGCGCCAAGAAATCACTCGTTTGCGCATGACGCCGCATCCGGTTGAATTCGATATGTACTATAGCTTGTAAGCCGTAAAGCTTAAGTAGAAAAAATGCCGGTAGCTAATAGCTACCCGGCATTTTTTTGTGACTAACAGAAAACACCCTTAAGCGCTTAGGCTACCGCCTCATAGGGTTGACCACCGCGCAAATAGGCCTGGGCGCGTTGCGCCATAATGGCTTCTCGGCGTATGAAGTCGGCGACGAAGTCGTTAACGGGTTGATGATGCAAGCCATACGGCGTATCCCATTGAAGAATTTTCCCTGCTTGCATCACGCCGATGCGATCGGCGATCGCGAATGCTTCGGCTTGGTTGTGTGTGACCAGTATGGCAGTCGTGCAGGTGGCTTTCAGTATGTCACGCACTTCGAAGGCCAGTCTTTCGCGTGAGTCCACATCCAGATTGGAAAAGGGCTCGTCTAGCAACAGCAAAGCAGGGCGTGGAGCCAATGCCCTGACCAAGGCTACGCGTTGTTGCTGACCACCCGATAGTTCATGAGGATAGCGTTTGGACAGATTCAGCAGGTCAACTAGCTTAAGCATCTCCTCGGTGCGGGCATCGCGTTCGTCCTTGTGCCAACGCCGCAGGCCAAAAGCTATGTTTTTAGCCACGGTTAAGTGTGGAAATAAGGCGTAGTCCTGAAACATCATGCCTACCTGACGGTGTTCGGGAGCCACTTGTTGTGAGGGCCGGGACAAGACCTGATCCCCCAAGCTAATCTGGCCTGAACGCAAGGGCTCAAAACCGGCGATGGAACGCAGTACCGTCGTTTTTCCACAGCCCGAAGCGCCAAGCAGACAGCCTATTTCGCCTTTATCCAGAGCGAGTGTCAGGTTTTCTACCACGGGCTTAAGCCCGGCCGAAGTCTCATAAGCCAGCGTGATGTCTTGTAGGCTTAAAAAGGCGGTATTCATGAGGATTTTCCTGTGTTCATCAACTGCGTGCGTGCCAGCAAAATCACTGGCACTAAGCCTACGGCGACGATGGCCAGCGCCGCGACAGCACCCTCTTCGTAGGTACCGCGTGCTGCTTCGGCGTAAAGCCAGGTGGCCAGTGTCTCAAAATTGCTGGGACGTAGTAGTAAAGTAGCTGGCAACTCTTTCATGGCATCCACAAATACCAGTAAGGCGGCTGCACCAATGGCAGGGCGTAGCAAAGGCAGGTGCACACGATATAAGGTGCTGGCAGGGGTTTCACCCAAGAGTCTGGACGCCTGCTCTAGCGAGGGCGGGATACGTTGCAAGCCTGCCTCTGTTCCCCCAACCGAAATGGCCAGAAAGCGCATGGTATAGGCCAGCACCAGGGCAGTGCTGGAGCCCATCAAGAACAAGCCACTGCTATGCAGCCCCAAAAACGCGGCTAGCTGATTATACAAATCATCAAACAGTACCAAGGGAGTGAGCAGACCCAGTGCCAGAACCGTACCTGGAATGGCATATCCCAACGAGCTAATGCGTGCAATCAGCAAAGCATACATGGGACGGTCTGCATGACGAACGTGCCGAGCCGCCCAAGCGACGATCAGGCCGCATAATAGGGTAAGCAGGGTGGCAAACAAGGCAATGCTAACGGTGTTGATGGCGCTGGCAATCAGTTGTGACGATAAGGCACCAACCCGGTATAAATATTTATGCGTTTCTTGGATCAGGTAGACGGCCGGAACAATAAAGCCCACCAAAATAGGGGCCCAGCCTAAGGCCATCGCAAATAACATTTTGGGGCCACGTAAGCGTAAGGGCTGAATAGATCGCGAGCGAATCTGACTGGTGTAGGCTTGTTTACGGCGCCCGTAACGTTCCAGAGTAATTAAACTGGCCACAATAAGCAGCATGGCAATGGCAATTTGTGCTGCCCCCGCCATATTCGAGCGTGTGACCCAAGTGGTGTAGATAGAGACGGTTAAGGTCTGCACACCTAAGAATTCAGAGGCACCAATGTCGTTCAAGGTCTCGAGCAGTGCCAGGCTAATGCCTACGGCAATAGCGGGACGAGCCATGGGTAAGGCAACGCGGAAAAATACGCTGCGGCCAGACTCACCCATAACCCGTGCGGCCTCCAGAAGGTTAGCCGACTGGGTGGCGAACATCGCGCGCGTACTGAGATAGACGTAAGGATAGAGCACAAAGCCCAGTAAAAATATAGCTCCGCCTAAAGAGCGCAGGTCAGGGAGTCGAAACTCGCGTGGACTGCTGTAGCCCAGTATATCCCTTATCAGGCCTTGTACCGGACCGATAGGATGCAGGACATCCAGATAGGCAAACGCCACTATATAAGTGGGTACGGCAAGGGGCAACAAGAGCGCCCAGGATAAGGTTTTACGCGTCGGAAAGTCGTAAGCCGTCACCAGCCAGGCCGCGCCTACTCCTAATAGCGCCACGACCACGCCCACCCCAAGAAGTAAAAACAGGGTGTTTTTCATGGCGTGAGGTAAAACGAACTGGAGCAGGTGGGACCAGTGCGCTACGTCTCCGCCAAAAGCATAAAAAATGAGGGTGATAATGGGCGCAGCAACGCACAGTGCGATGATGCTGGCAACACCTTGCCACCAAGGTAAACGACGAAAAAACTGAGTCATGCGTGGGAAAAAAGCGGTACTACTGATGTGCGAAAACCGCAGACCCCTGTTTAGAGGTGCTGCGGTTTCAGAGTGTAGACTGATGTTCTTAGTTGTCAAAGCCAACTTTATCTACCAGCTCGCTCGCTTGTTTACGGTATTTGGCGATTTCCGTTAAGGCCAGTGGATCAATCACCAGCTCCCCAAAACTGGCGACGACAGGATCAAGCTCTACGCCTTTTTTAACCGGGTATTCGTAATTAGCTTTGGCATACATGCTTTGTGCCTTGTCAGACACCAGGTATTCCAGCAACTGTACGGCCTGAGCCTTGTTGGGTGAATGCGCAGCCAGTGCAGCACCAGAGATGTTTACGTGTGTACCCTTGCTTTTTTCGCTGGCGAAAGTGGGGCGTAGTACTTTAATCCCTTCACCCCATTTGTAGGCGTCCGAGCCAGGCTCGGAGTTTTTCATGCGTCCTACGTAATAAGCGTTAGCGATACCCACATCGCAAATGGCACCTAGAATGTCACGGGCCACATCGCGATCCCCACCGGCTGCTTTACGAGCCAAGTTGGCTTTTACGCCTTTCAGCCAGGTCTCGGTGGCTTCCACGCCATCATGCGCAATTTTTGCAGCGATCAGTGCTGTGTTATAGGGGTGCTGGCCCGAACGTATACACACTTTGCCCTTGAATTTGGGGTCAGCAAAGTCTTCGTAGGTAATAGATGTGATGTCTAGGTCTTTTTCTACATAGGCCACGCGATCACGTAGCGACAGCGAGAACCATTCGCCATTGCTGCCACGCAAATTGGCGGGAATCGCTGCTTCCAGCGTTTCAGATTGAACTGGCTGAGTCACACCGGATTCAACCAGATCTAGTAAATTTCCAATATCCACCGTCATCAGCACATCGGCTGGCGATTTGTCACCTTCGGTTTTAACGCGCTCAATTAAGCCGTCTTTTACAAAAACCGTATTAACTTTGACACCGGTGTCTTGCTGAAAGGCTTCTAGTAACGGCGTAATTAAACCGGGCTCACGGGTAGTGTACAGATTGACTTCGCCTGCAGCCTGAGCAGCACCAATACCAGCCAAGGCGGTAATGCCCGCAAAAGCAAGCTGGGTAACAAGCTTTGTTGTGGTCAATGTAACGCGCATTTAGAAAACTCCTTACCGCGACAAGATAATAGGAATGATTATCAAACAGATCTGCAAAGTTAACAGCAAATCGGAAGCGACACAAGTGTTTTAGGTGTTTTTAAGAGGAGCTACGCTGCGCTAGGTCAACAGTACAAAGTATTTTGATTTTTAGTCAGCAAATATGCCGTATTGTGGTAAATACTGATTGTGATCAAGGAAATGCCTTAGGGGTATATCGATATCCTGAGCAGAGCAGGGTAAAATGCAGTAGTTATGACGCTACAGTCAGGGTATTGTCGCTTGACTGTTTTTTTTCGATTTCACTTTTTGGTTCCGCACCTATTTGCAATGGCAGCTTTTAATTCCGAACGAGTGCTTAGCGTTCACCACTGGAACGACACTTTATTTTCTTTCACTACGACTCGCGATCAGGCTTTACGTTTTCATAACGGCCACTTCGTCATGCTGGGACTGGAGGTGGATGGGAAGCCGCTGATGCGTGCCTATAGCATAGCCAGCGCCAATTACGAGGAAACGCTGGAGTTCTTAAGCATTAAGGTACCTGATGGCCCCTTAACCTCGCGCCTTCAGCATCTCAAAGAAGGCGATACCGTCTTGGTTAGCCGCAAGCCCGTGGGCACCTTGGTTATTGATGACCTAAAGCCAGGCCGTAATTTGTTTTTGCTGGGCACCGGTACCGGTCTAGCTCCATTTATGAGCATTATTAAAGACCCCGAGACATACGAGCGCTTTGAAAAAGTTGTGTTAGTGCATGGTGTGCGTTTCGTCAGCGAGCTGGCTTATTCCGATTTTATTCAAAACGAACTGCCCAACAACGAATTTTTTGGTGAATTGGTACGCGATAAATTGCTGTACTTCCCAACCGTTACTCGCGAGCCTTTCCGCAACGAGGGACGTATTACCGAGCACCTTAAAAGTGGTAACTTGTGCCAAAGCTTGGGCTTAGATGCCATAGACCCGCAACAAGATCGTGCCATGTTATGTGGCAGCCCATCTATGTTGGCCGACCTCAGTGCCATGCTGGATAGTTTTGGTTTTGTGGTCTCGCCTGGTGTGGGGCAAGCCGGTGATTACGTCATCGAACGCGCTTTTGTCGAGAAATAAGCACTTGGCTAGCGGCCTGAGCGTACTGTAACGGTCTTCAGAGCAGGGAAAAACTCTGTTTTTCTTGTTAAATTTTCCTATAGAAGTTTAAACTCTGATAGACAATCCTTTCTACAACGTTGATGAGTACTTATGGCTAAGCAAATTATTCATACCGAGAACGCACCGGCTGCGGTAGGGCCTTATTCTCAAGCGGTGGTTGCTCCTACGGGAAAAACTGTATTTTTATCAGGGCAAATAGGTCTGGAGCCAGGTACCGGTGAACTGGTTTCTGAAAACTTTGAGGCACAGGTCAGACAGTCTTTTGCCAATCTTGAAGCTGTTATTTCAGCGGCAGGCGGCGATTTCAGCAACATTGTGCGTTTAGGGCTGTACCTGACTGACTTAAGCAAGTTTGCCAGCGCTAATGCCATTATGGCTGAGTTGGTGCCCCAGCCTTTTCCTGCTCGCTCTACCGTAGGGGTAGCCAGTTTACCGAAAGGCGCGCAGTTTGAAGTGGACGCCGTTATCGTCGTCTAAGCTGTACTAAATATGGCCACCAAGCCAACTGCAACACCTGCCAAAGCAAAAAAGACCACCACGACGGCCCAACGCCTGGAGCGTTTGGGTCTTACGACACCTGCCGACTTTGTGGTGCATTTGCCGATACGCTACGAGGACGAAACACGTGTACAGGCCATCGCGGAAGCACTGCCGGGCTCAAGCGTGCAAGTCGAGGGCACAATCTGTAGCGCTGAAGTTCAGCAACGGCCAAGACGCCAATTACACGCCTTAATCGAAGATGACTCCGGGCGTTTAGCGCTGCGCTGGATACATTTTTATCCAAGTCAGATCAAGGCCTTGGAAGTAGGTCGAAAAATTCGCGTACGCGGTGAGCTCAGGCAAGGCTTTAATGGCCTGGAAATGGTGCATCCCAAGCTAAGCAATGCGGGGGGAACACTTGCTCGGGCCCTGACCCCGGTGTATCCCACTACCGATGGCTTAACCCAAGTTACCTTACGTAAGCAAATCGCCCAGGCACTAGATACGGCCGACTTGCGCGATACGCTACCCGCATCCTTGCTCGAGCAACTGAGCTTGATGCCTTTTGGGCAAGCCATACGTTTATTGCACTATCCACCGCCCAACCTCAGTTACGAACAGCTATTTCACGAAGGCCATCCTGCCTGGAATCGCATTAAGTTCGACGAATTATTGGCACAGCAGCTTTCTTTGGCCGCGGCACGCGAAGCCCGACGAGCACAGCAGGCACAGCCTTTGGCAGTCGTCCAGTCCGAGCTAGATCAGCAGTTGCGTGCAAGCCTGCCGTTTCGCTTAACCGCGGCACAGGAACGAGTGGTCAGCGAAATATCACACGATATGGCGCGTGATTTTCCCATGCACAGACTGTTGCAAGGCGATGTGGGCAGCGGCAAAACGATTGTTGCGGCTTTAGCGGCTGTGCAGGCCATCGCGAGTGGTTTTCAGGTGGCCCTGATGGCTCCTACCGAGATCCTGGCAGAACAGCACTACTTAAAAATACGTGCGTGGCTTGAACCCTTGGGCGTGTCCATTACCTGGCTAAGCGGTAGCTTAACGGCCAAGCAAAAACGTTTGGCTTACGAGGCGATACAAAGTGGTCAGGCGGCTTTAGCGGTGGGCACACAGGCGCTGATTCAGGAGCATGTGCAATTTGAGCGTTTGGGTTTGGTCATACTTGATGAACAGCACCGTTTCGGCGTGGGGCAGCGTCTAGAGCTAAGCCGCAAGGGCGATGTGCAGAACGCTAAGCAGGCAGCGCTCATTCCTCACCAGCTCAATATGAGCGCTACACCTATTCCACGTACACTAGCCATGAGCTATTTTGCGGATCTGGATGTATCGGCCATTGATGAGTTGCCACCTGGGCGCAGTCCGGTCATTACCAAACTGGTGTCCGATGCCCGTCGTGCTGAAATTATGGAGCGAGTGCGTGTACAGGTAGAGCAAGGAAGTCAGGCCTATTGGGTGTGTCCTTTGGTGGAGGAAAGTGAGGCACTGCAATTGCAAACCGCCATCGATACCCATCAGGTATTAGTGCAGGCCTTGCCAAGCGTGCGCATTGGCCTCATACATGGCCGACAATCAGCCAGCGAAAAAGCGCAGGTGATGGAAGCATTCCGTCAGCACGATCTGGATGTGCTGGTGGCAACCACGGTTATTGAGGTGGGCGTTGATGTGGCCAATGCTTCGCTAATGATTATCGAGCATGCCGAACGTTTTGGATTAGCTCAGTTGCATCAGTTACGTGGGCGAGTAGGCCGGGGCAACATTCAATCGGTCTGTGTATTGATGTACCAGACACCGCTGTCGCATATTGCGCGAGCCCGTCTACAAGCAATGTATGAAACCACGGACGGCTTTGAAATTGCACGCCGTGATCTTGAGCAGCGTGGCCCAGGAGAGTTCATGGGTATGCGCCAATCAGGGCAGGCAGTGTTGCGCTTTGCAAGCCTAGAAACCGATGCCCAACTGATTGAGCAGGCCCAGGAGGCGGCCGTATTATTGCGTGAACATTATCCTGATCATGCCAGTGCTCACTTGCAGCGGTGGATGAAGGGCAGGCAAGAGCTGTTACGAAGCTAACCGGCAATACTGGACAAAACAGTCAGCCATGACGAGAATTTAACTATGACTTTGACAGAATTAAAATATATCGTGGCAGTGGCGCGTGAGCGCCATTTCGGCCGGGCAGCAGAAGCCTGCTTTGTAAGTCAGCCAACCTTGTCTGTAGCGGTTAAAAAGCTGGAAGACGAGCTTGGCGTAATCATCTTCGAGCGCGGTGGCACCGAGATCGGTATTACGCCGATTGGTTTGCGTCTGGTGGCTCAAGCACAAAAAGTGCTGGAAGAGGGGGCCAATATGCGTGAGATCGCTAGGCAAGGCCACGATCCACTAAGCGGTCCCTTGCGGGTAGGCATCATCTATACAGTGGCGCCGTATTTACTGCCACGACTGGTGCCTAAGCAAATTGAACTGACTCCACAAATGCCCTTGTTACTACAGGAAAATTTTACTGTCAGGTTGCTGGAGCTACTCAGGCAAGGAGAAATTGATTGCGCCATAGTGGCACTGCCTTTGCCAGAAAGCGGCTTTGTGGTGCGCGAGCTCTATGATGAGCCATTTGTAGTGGCAGTTCCCCATGATCATGCTTGGTCCACCCGCCAAGACGTGTGCCCTGACGAGCTGAAAGAGCAAACCATGTTATTGCTCGGGGCAGGTCATTGCTTTCGTGATCAAGTGCTTGGAGTCTGTCCTGAATTGTCCCGCTTTTCGGCCAGCAGCGAGGGGATACAGCGCACATTCGAGGGCTCATCTCTGGAGACCATACGTCATATGGTGGCTACTGGTATTGGTGTTACGGTACTGCCTGCCAGCTCCTTAACGGCACCCGGACAGTTTAGCGATTTATTGACCTACATTCCCTTTAAAAAGCCTGTCCCAGACCGTCGCCTAGCCTTGATCTGGCGCAAGAGCTTCCCGCGTCAGGCAGCCATTGATGCCTTAACGCATGCGGTAATGGAATGTGGTTTGGAAGGGGTGCATTATTTACCCGTTGAGTATGGCAACAATCATCAATTTCATGACTTGGTCTGATAGCAGGCCTTGATTTGCGTGGTATGCTGCGCAAAAGCACTTTTAGTCCTCTGTTTTTCAGGAGCTTATTATGGCAAAAGCAGTCAAAGCAGTTAAAAAAACAGTTAAAACCGCAAAAGGCAGTACCGCAGCAGCGAGTTCCGACGCGAAGGCTGTCGTGGCTCCCGCTACAGTAGGCAGTGCAGCTACCGCAGCACCGGCGAAAAAAGTAGTGGCAAAAAAAGCGAGCCCACAAAAAGCAGTGGCTAAAAAGCCGGCTGCTAAGAAAGCAAGTGCTCAAAAAGCCGCCAAGCCTAAAAGCACTACGGGCACAGTAACAGGCAAGCTTGCTCCGGCAGTGGCTCCCAGTGCTTTGAACATCGATATTGGCATTAGCAGTACGGATCGTGCAGCGGTAGCTTTAGAGCTGTCTAAAGTTCTGGCCGATTCGTATACCGTGTATCTCATGACTCATAACTTCCACTGGAACGTAACTGGGCCGATGTTCAAAACTCTGCACGAGTTATTCATGACCCAGTACACCGAGCTATGGCAGGCGTTGGACGATATCGCAGAGCGTATTCGCGCTTTGGGCCACTATGCGCCCGGCACGTATGCCGAGTTTGAAAAACTGGCGTCCATTAAGCAGCCCACCAAAGTACCGAGTGCCAGCGAAATGCTGGAACTGCTAGTAAAAGGCAACGAGGCATTGGCGCGTGTTGCCCGTACGGCATTTGATCGTGCTGATAAGGCCGATGATCAGCCCACCGCCGACTTGCTCACGCAGCGCCTGGACGTACACGAAAAAAATGCGTGGATGTTGCGCAGCCTACTGGCTGTGTAATAGATTACCCTTAAGTCGTCCGATAAAGGGAAGCATTCACCGCCTAGACAGTGTATGCTTCCTTCACAAAATATGGAGGTGTATTCTATGAAAATTCGTTTTACTCCGCTTGCAGCGGCCTTGACCTTTTCAAGTGGCATGTTGTTTGCCAGTGCGGCCATGGCTGATAATATTCGTATCGCTATTGCAGGTCCGTTTACCGGTCCTGTTACCCAATACGGCGATATGGTTAAGCAAGGCGTAGATACCGCCATTGAGCAAATCAATGCGGCAGGTGGCGTACTGGGCAAAAACCTGGAAGCGGTCACAATGGACGATGCTTGCGAGCCTAAACAAGGCCCAGTTGTCGCCAATCGCGTAGTTAACGAAAAAATTCATTACGTAGTAGGTCACGTCTGTTCAGGTGCTACCGTGGCGGCCACAGACATCTACGATAACGAAGGTGTGGTGATGGTTACACCATCTGCTACCGCACCCATTGTTACTGACGACAAAGGTTACGAGACTATTTTCCGTACCATCGGACGTGATGATCAACAAGGTCCAGCAGCGGCTAAATTCATTATTGAAACGATAAAGCCCAGCAAAGTAGCTGTCATTCATGACAAGCAATCCTATGGTCAGGGCATTGCCGCTGCAGTACGCGACGACTTGCAAAAAGCCGGCGTAGAAATTGCTTTTTTCGAAGGCATTAATGCTGGCGATAGCGATTACTCTGCTGTCATCACACGCCTAAGAAGCTCGGGCGCAGACTTTGTCTACTTCGGTGGCTACCACCCTGAAATGGGTTTGTTGTTGCGCCAGTCCGCTGAGCAAGGTGTAAAAGCCGGCTTCATGGGGCCTGAAGGGGTGGGGAACCCAGATATCAACGCTATCGCTGGTAAGGCGGTAGAAGGTATGCTGCTAACCTTGCCTGCTGACTTCACACAGAACCCGGATAACCAAGCAGTGGTTGAGGCATTTAAAGCCAAAGGCCGCGATGCTGGCGGTGCGTTCCAAATGACAGCTTACGCAGCCACTAAGGCCATTGCTGATGCGATCAAAGCAGTAGGCGCTGATGATCCAGTCAAAGTAGCTGAGTACCTGCATGCCAACAAAGTAAGCACGCCAATTGGCGAAATCAGCTGGAACAAGCAGGGCGACCTGAACGAGTTCAAGTTCGATGTTTTCTCTTGGCACGAAGATGGTAGCAAGACCGTATACGGTAAGTAATAGCTAATAGCGCTATAGCTTATTCAGCCCCCGCCTAGCCATGCTACGCGGGGGCTGAATATTTTTATGTCCTGTGCTGGGTGGGCACTAAGCGTTTTAAGATTCGACGCGCTGCCCTGTGTTCTTGTCAAACCAGTGCAAGGGGTGGTCCGGATCACGTCCGATTTGTATGGTCTCGCCTAACTGTATCGGATAGCTGGCTGTGGCCTTGACCGGGCAACGTACCACCATGCCATGATCCTTGTGTAGGCCATGTATGAGTTGTTCTGAGCCCAAAATTTCTATCATTTCCACTTGCAAGCAAATACCACTGCCATGCAGCTTGATGTGTTCGGGGCGTATGCCCAAAAATAGCTCACGCCCATAGGTGTACGAGGGGACATCCTCGGCCTGAAAATGCAAAGCTTGACCCAGGCTGTCCCATACCTGACCTTGGTGATCCACGCGTACAGGCAGCAGGTTCATAGGCGGAGAACCAATAAAGCTGGCAACAAAAATGCTGGCAGGACGCTCAAACACTTCGTGTGGAGTACCTATTTGCTCGGCAATGCCTTGATTCATCACGACCATACGGTTAGCTAAGGTCATGGCTTCGACCTGATCGTGCGTTACATACAGACTGGTAGTGTGTAAACGCTGATGCAGCTTTTGTATTTCCAAGCGCATTTGCACGCGTAATTTGGCATCCAGATTTGAAAGAGGCTCATCAAACAAGAACACCTTAGGTTCGCGTACGATGGCTCTGCCCATGGCGACACGTTGGCGCTGGCCGCCTGACAATTGGCCTGGACGTCGGTCCAGCAAGCCTTGCAGCTCCAGCGTTTGTGCGGCACGTTCAACTAGCGCTCGAATCTGCGTTTTGGGCAGCCCCCGTATTTTTAGTCCGTAGGCCATATTGTCGTACACACTCATGTGTGGGTATAGCGCGTAATTTTGAAACACCATAGCGATGTCTCGCTCTGCTGGCTCCAATTGATTCACAACACGCCCGTCAATGGCAATCTCCCCCTCAGTTACTGATTCCAGGCCGGCCACCATACGCATTAAGGTCGACTTGCCGCACCCTGAAGGGCCAACAATTACCAGGAATTCGCCGTCCTGTACTTCTAGGTTCATGCCTTGAATAACTTGGGTACCGTTAGGGTATATTTTTTTTACATTAGAAAGACGTAAGCTTGCCATGTGAAAATCCAGTCTTGGTGGGGGATTATTTTTCTGAGTCGATCAGGCCTTTTACAAACCAGCGCTGCATGGTTAATACCACGATAGCGGGTGGCAGCATGGCCAGCATGGCAGTTGCCATCACGATATTCCACTGCGTAACGCTATCACCGCCTGCAATTAGGCGCCGAATACCGATCACAATCGGGTACATGTTTTCGCTTGTGGAGCTGATAAGCGGCCATAAATATTGATTCCAGCCATAGATGAACTGAATCACAAATAAGGCTGCTATGGTGGTTTTAGATAGAGGAAGCAAAATATCCCAAAAAAACCGCATTGGACTGGCACCGTCGATGCGAGCCGCTTCCACGAGTTCATCGGGTATGGTCAGAAAAAATTGTCGGAATAAAAAAGTAGCAGTCGCAGACGCGATCAGTGGCAAAATTAAGCCCGTGTAGCTGTTCAGTATGCCTAGGTCTGCCACAATTTTATAGGTGGGCATGATACGTACTTCCACCGGTAGCATCAGGGTGACGAAGATCATCCAGAAAAAAAGCATACGAAACCGGAAGCGAAAGTACACCACAGCAAAGGCTGACAGCATGGAAATAACGATTTTACCAATCGCTATGCCCAAGGCCATGACGGTGCTTATCCACAGCATGCGTATCACGGGAGGATCGTTTCGGCTGGTGCCAAATAAGGCCGCACTGTAATTGTCCAGAAAGTGTGAGCCAGGTAACAGCGACATCGGTGCTCGCGCAACTTCGACGGCAGATTGCGTCGACGCAACGAAGGTAACATACAAGGGAAAAGCAATGGTCAGTACCCCGAGTAGTAAAATCAGGTGACTGAAAAAATCCAGCAAAGGTCGACGTTCAATCATGGCAAGATAGTGCTGCTATTTATTGATAACTGACTTTACGATCTATGTAGCGAAACTGGATGACTGTCAGAATAATCACTAACAGCATCAGTACCACTGACTGGGCGGCCGATGAGCCTAGGTCTAAATTAACGAATCCCGTGGTGAATACGCGGTAGACCAAAATAGAGGTGCTTTCGCCAGGGCCGCCTCGGCTGACTGTATCGATAATGGCAAAGGTATCGAAAAACGCATAAATAATATTGACCACCAATAAGAAAAAAGTGGTGGGGGCCAGTAACGGAAAGACGATAGACCAGAAACGGCGTAATGGGCCGGCACCATCAATAGCGGCTGCTTCAATCAAAGATCGGGGTATGGCTTGCAGCCCTGCCAGGAAAAACAGGAAGTTGTAGGATATTTGCTTCCAGACGGCCGCCAGGATAACGAGAAACATGGCATCGTTACCATTTAAGCGTGGATTCCATTGCACACCTAACTTAAACAGATACACCGCGATAATGCCCACTGAGGGCGAGAATAAGAAGAGCCAGAGCACACCCGCAACAGCGGTGGCCACCGCATAGGGCCAGATTAGCAAGCCGCGGTAAAGCAGGGCGCCGCGTACGACACGGTTAGCCATCACGGCCAGTAATAAAGAAATGCTTAGCCCCGCAACAGAGACTAACAATGAAAAAACAGCAGTAGTTCTGAACGATTGCAGGTAACTGCTTTGTGAAAACAGCTCTTTGAAGTTGCTTAAGCCCACGTATTGGCTGGACAGACCAAAGGGGTCTTCCAGGTGAAAGGCCTGCCAAATGGCTTGCGAGGCAGGCCAGAAGAAAAACACGAGCGTCACTAGTAACTGTGGCGCCAGTAAAAGGTAAGGAAGCAGCTTGTGACTAAAGACGACGCGTTTTTCCATAAGTAGTAAAAAACCGAAGACTAGATTGAAATAACTAGTGGTTAGGGCACACTGCATGCACTGGCCACTGGATACTTAACACAACAGGCTCAAATGAGCCTGTTGCGGTTTGATTGTAATACAGCTTTTAACTCAAGCAGCCTTACTTCTGGCTTTTCTCGAAGCGCTCTAATAATTCGTTGCCGCGAGATTGCATGGTTTTCAAGCCTTCTTCTACGCTTAAGTTACCGGCAAATATTTGCTCCAGCAAGCCTTCCTCGATGTCGCGGATCTGGGGCAGATAGCCCAGACGTATACCGCGAGAGTTCTCTGTGGTGTCCGCAGATAACTGTTTAATGGCGACATCTGTGCCGGGGTTTTTATCATAAAAACCGTCGGCCTTGGTTTTCTCGTAACCGCCTTGTGTCACAGGAACATACCCCGTTTCCTGGTGCCATTTAGCAGCTTGCTCAGGGCTAAGTAGAAAGTTAAAGAAGCTGACCACTCCTTTCTCCACTTCGGCCGGACGTTTGGCAAATACCCATAGGGAGGCACCACCAATGATGGAATTTTGCGGCGCGCCAGCGACATCGTCGTAGTAGGGCAAGGCACCCATACCTAGATCGAACTCACCGGTAGCGAGTATATTGGCTCGGCTAGCACTGGAACCCGTGAAAATACCGCATTTCCCGGTTGTAAATAAGGCATTAGCCGTATCGCCACGCCCACCGTAGGTGAAGGTGCCGTCTTTGACCATGCCATTAAGAAAGTTCAGGTGCGAGGCAAACTGTGGCGTATCCAGTTTTAAGCGCGCCTGAGGCCCGCCAAATCCATTGTCGTCACTGGCAAATGCTTGGTTGTGCCAGGCAGCGAAGTTTTCTAGCAGTATCCAGCTAGGCCAGGAGGTGGTGTAACCACATTCGTACCCGGCTTCGCGTAGCTTGGCGGCCGCAGCGGCCACTTCCTTCCAGGTTTTAGGCGGATTGTCTACGTCCAGCCCAGCTTTTTGAAAGGCATCTTTGTTGTAATACAAAATAGCAGTCGAGCTATTAAAAGGCATGGAAATTAACTTGCCGTCGCTTGACGAGTAATAACCAGCGACAGCGCCCAGGAAGTCTTCGGCCTTAATGGCCTGTCCTACTTTGGCGGATAGGGCTTCTATAGGTTCTACGGCACCTTTTGCCCCCATCATGGTGGCAGTACCCACTTCGAATACCTGTAATATGTCGGGCGCATTACCGGTACGAAACGCGGCGATGCCGGCGTTCATGGATTCACCGTAAGTGCCTTTGTAAGAGGGGACAACCACATAATCTGACTGGGATTCGTTGAAACTGTTAACAAGGCCATTGACCCGATCACCTAAGGCCCCTTCCATAGAGTGCCAAAATTGAATTTCTGTGGCAGCATGGGCAGTGCCCAGTGAGGCCATCAGAGCAGCCATGGTTAAAGTAAGTTTATAGTTACGCACGAAGCTCTCCTGTAAAGAGCTACCTTGATCGGTAGCTGTAGGACAAACAGTTTATGACTGAAATGTGTCCGATTTATGACCAGTTACTGCGCTGATCTGCTTTACGTTTCAACGCTTTTTTATAGTAGCGTTAAGTTTCACCATTTAAACATACACTATTGACATGAATATTACTCAACAGACCCCTTTTAAACTGGCTTTTATCGGTGCTGGCAATATGGCTTGGGCCTTAGCATCCGGTTTATTGGGTAAGCGTTTCGGTGGCTCTGATGTCATGGCCATCGATCCGTTTCCCGAGGCACTTAAAAATTGGCAGGAACATGGTGTCCAAACTTTCACAAAAATCGGCCCCGAGTTAAGCGAGCAACGAGTATGGGTTCTGGCGGTTAAGCCACAAGTGATGCAAGAGGTGGTTAAAGCTTGCGCACCTTATCTTCGTCCCGATACTTTGGTGATCAGCGTAGCGGCCGGTATTTCAGCACAAACGATAGCGCAATGGCTCAGTGTTGAGCAGCCCTTTACCCGAGTCATACGCTGTATGCCCAATACACCGGCCTTTATTGCTTGCGGTATTACCGGTCTGATGGCGCTTGAAGGGGTGGATGC
>JAEXRL010000009.1 GCA_023440825.1 Pseudomonadota bacterium
GGGTTGTGGGTTTGCGTATCGTGGTTGGGGCAGGCGCGAGCTTTGCGGGCGCACGACAGAGGAGATGCGCCCTCCTGTGTACAGCGGAATGCTAAGTTCCAGCCCCACTGAGCTATTTAAAGAGCGCGGGCCGCCTTGTTGGTTGTATAGGGCCTGATCACTGCCGCTGCCAGTTTGCGCTTTTAGGCTGACGGTAGGTTGATGCTCAGCATTGGCGGCTGCCAGACGCTTTTCTGCGGCTTGGGCAAGCAGCTCTTGCCTATACACCTGTAAATTTTGTTCACTGGCTTGTTCGGTCCAGGCTTGCGTGTTCTGGGGGGTAGGCTGTGGTAGCCGAACCTCAGGGTCAAGCGGTGCCAGTTTGTTGACGGGCTCTAGGATTAGACCGCTAAGCCTATCGCGGGCTACTTGCAGTTCATTGTCGGTACTTAGAATCTGGGCACGGATCAGGTCTAGTCTTGATTGTGCTTCGTAGCTGTCAGTGATTGTGGCACCGCCGAGCTCGAACATTTGTTTGGCAGCATCCAGTTGCTCCTGTATCGCATCGCGCTGCGCGTGCAGCGTATATCGTTGATCCTCTGCGCTAAGCACATCAAAGTAGGCTTGACTGACGCTCAGCATAAGATCTTGCCGGGCTTGTGCTAGTTGTAAGTCTGCCGCTTGGGCCTGTAGCTGCGCTTGATCTAGTCTAGACCAGGCTGCGCGATCGTATAGGGACTGGCTTAAGCTTAAGGACCAGTTCGCACGCTCTTGATTGTTGTGGCGTGACCAGTTGCTGTGCTGACGCCTATCCAGCAGCTCGGCACTGGTTTGAGCACTGAGCTGTGGTAGTAAGGCTGAGTTGGCCTGCTTAACCTGTTCCTGTTCGGCCTGCTGGCCAGCCTGAGAGGCGGCATAGGCTGGATTACGGGTCTGGGCAAATTGCCAGGCCTGCAGCAGATCCAGCGCCAAAGCTTGCTGACTAATGGCCAACCCAAGGCTGATGCCACTGATAAGACGAAGCAAGAGACGCTGGTAGGCCATAATGGATAGGTTTTATTAGAACTTGAACTGTGACACTGCGGTACCACGTAAAGGCTTGATCAGTGTGTCGAATAATGGCGTGGTCTCGAAACTGGCCGCACTACTGCGAGTGACTCGAACAGCCGTCATGACCGGGTTTTGACCCACCACGATAACCAGACGTCCACCAATACAGAGCTGGTATTTCAGGGAGTCAGGAATAACAGGGACTGAGCCGGTGACCAGTATGGCGTCATATTCTGAGGTGCCCCAGCCTATGTGTGCATCGCCCACTTCCACTTTTACGTTACGTACATTATTGCGTTGCAAGTTTTCTTGAGCAAAGGCGGCCAGTTTACTGTCGATCTCTATGCTGGTGACCTGCTGTGCTAAGTGAGCTAGGAGAGCGGCCTGGTAGCCAGACCCAGTCCCAATTTCTAGCACGTCATCGCTAGGTTTAAGCTGTAGTTCTTGGGTTAATTTGGCTTCAAGCTTAGGCGACAGCATAGTCTCGTTGGTGTTCACGGAATTGATGAGCAAGGGCAGCTCAGTATCCGAAAACGCCATGGCTTGCATATTAGCCGGCACGTAGCGTTCACGTGGTACCGCAAACAAGGCCTGCAACACGTTTTCGTCAAAGACGTTCCAGGGGCGAATCTGCTGTTCGACCATATAGTAGCGTGAGCGCTCAAGCTCAGACATCGCAGTGATGAAGTTCATAGCTTTCAGAAACCAAAACCTTGAAAAAAATCAATTATAAGCCAGGACTGCTTGCTGTATTCGTGCTGGCTTTAAGTTGTAACCGGGGCAACTTGAATGTGGGGCACCATGAGCTGTAACAAAGCGCTGGCATTTTGGGCGGCCATCTTCAAGAATTGCTGAAAATCCAAGTGTGCAGAGTGATTTGCCTGGTCCGATATGGAGCGAATGGCAAGAAATGGAATCTGATTCAAACTGCAGACTTGAGCAAGACTAGCACTTTCCATTTCACAGGCCAAGGCTTGAAATGTGTATGCTAACCATTTTATTTTATCGTTACAGGCAATGAATTGATCGCCAGTCACAATCGTACCCGTGGAGCAACGCAAATGCGGTAGTTGCGCGCTGGCTTGCTGGGCAAGCGCAAGAAGCTGCGGATCTGCGTCGTACGCCAGTTGAGGCATGCGAAACATATGCCCAACTGGCAGTCCCAGTGCTTGTAGGTCGATGTCGTGTTGGATTAGCTTGGCCCCGATGACAAGGTCTCCGGCTTGCAGATCAGCGTGTACGGCACCGGCTACACCGATATTGATCATGCATGTGACCTGAAACTCAGAAATCAAGAGCTGGGCACAGGCGGCGGCATTGACTTTGCCAGCCCCGCATACCACGACTACGACAGCCTGTTGCCCGTAGCTGCCTTGATGAAACACCATGCCAGCCCGTTCCGTGGTCTGTACGTCCTGCAACTGCCCCAACACGTGTAGCAGCTCTTCTTGAAGCGCGACAACAATGGCTAGGCGGCTCATTTTATAGGATGCTGCAGAGCGGCCTGATTCCATACATTATGGAAATGATGCACTGGACCGTGCCCGCTTCCAACATCCAGCTCGCCGGAGCGGGCAATGGCGGTGTACAGGTAGTTCTTGGCCGCTAGGGCGGCATCTGGCACCGATTGATACTGTGGCAGCAAGGCTGCCAGCGCTGCAGATAAGGTGCAGCCGGTACCGTGGGTGTTTTTTGTGTCTATGCGTTGAGCAGGCATTTCTATCATACGATCGCCATCGTGCAATAAGTCTATGCAGTCCGAGCCGGGCAGGTGGCCACCTTTTAAAAACACCCAGCAATGTCTGGAGTCATTCATCAGGCGTCGCAGGCGTTCGGCCGCTTGACGCATTTCTTTTAGGGTTTCGACAGGTCTGGCGTCAAGCAGCACCCCGGCTTCAGGCAGGTTGGGAGTAATCATGCTGGCTTGCGGCACGAGCGCCTCACGCAGGGCGTTAACGGCAGATCGCTCAAGTAAATGATCGCCACTTTTTGCAATCATGACTGGATCCAGCACCAGATGTGCAGGCGCAAAGTGCGCCATGCGATCTGCCACAATACGCGTGACGTTTTCTTGTCCCAGCATGCCGATCTTAACGGCATCAATGCGCACATCGGCGAACAGGGTGTCGATTTGCAATTGCACAAAGTCTGCTGGAACCGGAGAAATACCCGTAACGCCTTGGGTGTTCTGGGCAGTGAGGGCAGCGATCACGGCATTAGCATAAGCGCCTAGCGCACTCATGGCTTTTACATCGGCGAGTATGCCGGCGCCGCCGGACGGGTCCACGCCGGCAATAGTGAGGGTATTAGGAATCATGGCCTATCAAGAGGAACGGGAGTGAATCAGCCCTTCGGTAGGGGAGCTAGGGTCGGCATCGTAGTACTTGCGAGGAACGCGACCCGCCAGGTACGCGTTACGCCCCGCTTGCACACCTTGGTTCATGGCCAAAGCCATGCGCACAGGGTCATGCGCACCGGCAATGGCCGTATTCATGAGCACGCCATCGCAGCCCAATTCCATTGCTATCGTGGCATCCGAAGCCGTACCTACCCCGGCATCGACCAATACGGGTACTTTGCTTTGGTCCAGAATAAGGCGCAGGTTCCAGGGGTTGAGGATTCCCATGCCTGAACCGATTAAAGAGGCTAGGGGCATAATCGCTACACAGCCTATATCTTCTAGCATGCGTGCCTGGATGGGGTCGTCAGCGCAGTACACCATGACCTTGAATCCTTCATCCACCAAAGTTTTTGCCGCCACGAGCGTTTCTGGCATATTGGGGAACAGGTTGCCTGGGTCGCCCAGCACTTCGAGTTTAACTAGGTCGTGGCCGTCAAGCAGCTCGCGTGCCAGACGTAAAGTGCGCACGGCATCGTCAGCGGTGTAGCAGCCAGCGGTATTAGGTAACAAGGTGTACTTGGAAGGAGGTATATAGTCCAAGAGGCTGGGCTCATTGGCATTTTGCCCGATATTGGTACGACGTATGGCGACGGTGATGATTTCTGCGCCACTGGCCTCGATGGCAAGGCGAGTTTGTTCGAAGTCTTTGTATTTTCCCGTGCCGACTAACAGGCGTGATTGATAGGTTTTACCGGCAAGTACAAAAGGGTCGTTTTGGCGAGTGAGAGTCATGGTGAAACAGTGAGCGTAAAAGCAGTAGTGACTGCGAATCAGTCTGTGTAGATCAATACTACAAGGATAATCTATTTCTGGCTTGCCCGTCTTTGTAGTTTTGCGCTGGGCAAGTCGTGTTGGTCAACTTGTGCGGAGGCGCTGTGGCGATATTGGTCTAGGGCGTCGCACAGCGTTTCCACCGCTAGTATCAGTCGTGGGCCTGGGCGGAATAAGTGGTCTGGGTCGATATTAATAATAGCCTTGTCCGCCAAGGCGAGCTTACTTTGCCAGAATTGATGGCGTGCAGTGGCAGTTTCGGCCTGCTTGTACGCAGTAATTACGATTTGCGGCCGGCGTTTGAGTATGTCTTCTAGGTTGACGGTGAGTGCGGGAGCGCGGTAGTGCTCGTATATATTGCTTGCGCCACAGGTGCGCAGGACATGGCGGGTCAGGGGGTCGTTACCAAGAGTATATAAGGGCTCAGTGCCTGCCTCGATAAATACGCTCAGTGGGCGCTTTGCTTGGTGGGGTATGGCTTCAAGCTGGTCTAGCTTGAGCTGTAAAGCGTCAGCCTGTTGCTGGGCGCGTGGTCCGAGCATGAAGACCTGACCTGCTAGCCGTACTGCATCAACGATATCCTGCAGGGATTTGGGTTGTATAAAACGCACCTGCGTTCCTAGCTTGGTAAGCTGGGCTACTAGCTCAGGGCTGATCTGTTGCGTTTGCCAGGCCCAAACATGATCGGGCCGCAAGGCGAGCAAGGCTTCGTGGTTAATTTGTATTCCGCTACCCACCTGTTGTTTACGGCGTGCTTGATCGGGGTAGTCGCTGTAGTTGTCTACAGCCAGTATATGCGGGTCAGCACCAGCGAAAAATAGGATTTCTGTAGTATGGGGTGCCAGGCTGACCACATGGGGACGTTGGGCTGTGTCCGAGGACTGAGCCAAGGCTGGCAGTACACAATAGGCTGCCAGCCCCAGGAAAAACCTAAGCCAGACCTCATGGCACCAGCGAGGTACTGTGAGCCAGTGCCGTCCTTGAGCCAGGGGTCGGTTAGGTTTAGCCACTTACATGCGCCAGGCTAGGTTCAAGAATACGTTAGAGCCTTCTGAGTTGTAGCCATAGTAACGTTCGTAGGATTTGTTCAGTACGTTATTCCAGCGTAGCTCAGCAGTCATGGTGGCGCTTAAGGGGTGGGAGGCGGTCAGGTTTAGTAGGCTGAAGCCACCCAAACGTTTCTCGCTGGTGTTTTCCAGGTCGCTAAAGCGCGAGCTGGTGTATTGGTACTCAGCTCCCAGTTTGAGCTGATCAAGGCTTTGCTCTATGGCTACACGGTAGCTTTGCTTGGCACGAAAAGGCAGAAATTTCCCTGTTTCGCGATTCTTTGCCTGCAAAAAGTCAGCATTGGCCCAGATGCGTGTGTTCGCAAACTGGTGCTCGCCGCTTAGGGATATGCCACGCAGGCGAGATTTATCAATATTGAAGTAGCCGTTTTGGATGTTTTCCCAGGCAATCAAATGCTTGACCGTGTTCTGATAGCCGGTGACAGTGATGCGGGTGCTATCGTCGTGGTACTGCGCCCGTAGCTCAGCGTTGCGTGACGTTTCAGCCTGTAGTTCGGGGTTAGCGCCCCACATACCATATAACTGACTAAAGAACGGTGTCTGGAACCCCGTATTGGCGGAGGCACCCACACTAAAATTAGGGTGAATATCTAGGTCGTAAGCCAGAGCTCCGGTTGTTTTTCCATATTGAGCGCTAATACGATCGTGGCGCACGCTTGCTTGCCAGCGGTGAATATCGTGTTGACCGCGATACAGCAAAGAGGCCGAGTTTGTATTGCGCCGCGTTTGTTGATACTGGTCATCGGCAGTGATGCGTTCTTCTAAGCGCTCGAAAATTGCGCTGAGGTGATGATCCTTAGCTAGTTCAATGTCGTTTTGCCACGCGTAATTGCGTTGTAGCGTTGCATAAGCCCAGGATGGTGTCCAACCGTTAGGGGTGCGAGAATCGTAAGACTCTTTGCTTAAACCAAGGCTGAGCCTACTGCGCCAAAAGTCGCTCAGGCGGTTACTGCTGCTGAGTGTGTAGGCTTGCTGGTGATTCAGTACGGTGGCAGGGTGAGAAAACAGACCGTCGTCGTAGTCCCCGTTTAGGTAGGCACTGTAGGCGCTGGCATCAATGCGTTGATCCTTTGCCCACTCGTAGCCTAGGTTTCCGCTTGCCGAGGACAGGGTATAGCCATCTTTGTCGGGATGGTAAGCCCAGGTGTCTTTTTCATTGCTAAGATTGTAGCCATCGCTATCTTCATAGGTGGCGCTAAAGCTGTAGTCCCAGGCCTTTTGCTTACCACCGATGCCGGCACTGCTTTTGAATGTGTTCTGGCTGCCTAGACCTATATTGGTCCAGGCGTCATTGCCGTCTTCGGTTCGTTGGCGTTGTGTGATGATGTTAATGACACCACCGATGGCATTTGAGCCGTATAGGCTGGATGCGGCACCGCGTAGTATTTCTATACGCTCTACAGAGGCTGGGTCAATTTGATTGAAGTTAGTATTGCCTAGCATGCTGCTATTGATGCGCTGACCATTTAGCAAAACCAAGGTGTGGCTGGTGTTATTGCCACGTATCATTACGCCGCCGGGGCCCTGGCGACCGCCTCCATCAGTGATCTGTATATCGGCCTGACGTGACAGTAACTCCAGCAATGAGCTTTGGCCGCTTGCTTGCAGTTGTTCGCGATCGATAAGGGAGATGTCTCCCACCACAGTGTCCAGCGCTTGCGCGCTGCGCGCTGGTGTGACCACAATTTGATCAAGTTGGGAGACGGGTGAGGCGTGAGCGTGTGTTAACAGTGGGCACGCAGCCATGAGGGCGACCAAGGCGGGTCGTGAAGAAAATACAGACATTGAGCTTCCTGTGGGATATGCGTCCCCGCATATCAAAAATAACACCCTTATTACAGCGGGTAGTAAGGGTAAACAGTCAGGGGGTAAGGGCTGGTGTCGGGCTCCGTGCAAGCACGGGTACCGTTGCGGGGGCAGCACGATTGAAAGCTAGGCTTAGTCGTTTCCCATTTAACTTGTGGTCTGGGCGATGAATCACACCCCAGGGGCCAGCAAGCACCTCTTTCCGAGTAGTAATTGTTACATGGCTAGCTGTTAAAGGTTAAGGGATTGCGTCGGTCAGGGGTACAAAGCGCTACAATTGTGGCGTGAATCCACCAATTAAGGCATTTGGCAATTTTTTGTTTGCGATGCCTCGCTTATTGATCAACTTTGAGGTTTTGCGTGTCCTATCCTGCCCTTCCGTACCCTATTTCCGCCTATACCCGTGGGGGTGAGTTTGCCGCGCGTCTGGGTAAACAAATTCTTATACTGGACGGTGCGATGGGCACCATGATCCAGCGTTACAAGTTGGGCGAAGCGGATTTTCGTGGTGAGCGCTTCAAGGACCACTCTAAGGATGTGAAAGGCGATAACGAATTGTTGTCCTTAGTCAGGCCGGATATTATTCGCGAGATTCATGATCAGTATTTCGCGGCAGGTGCTGATGTAGTGTCTACGAATACGTTTGGGGCGACAGAGATTGCACAAGGCGATTACGAAATTTTTGGCCTGGCTTATGAATTAAACCTGGAGTCGGCACGTTTGGCGGCCGCCTCGCGTGATCAGTACAGCACTCCCGATTGGCCGCGCTTTGTGGCAGGAGCTTTAGGGCCACAGCCTAAAACGGCGTCTATTTCCCCAGATGTGAATGACCCGGCTGCACGTAATGTAAGTTTTGAGCAGTTGCGTCAGGCCTATACCGAGCAGTTACATGGCTTGATTGATGGCGGTATAGATATTGTGCTGGTGGAAACTATTTTCGATACGCTCAATGCAAAAGCTGCTATTTTTGCGATCGAGTCTGTTTTTGAGGAGCGGGCGATACGTTTGCCCGTGATGGTATCGGGCACGGTTACCGATGCATCGGGTCGCATTTTATCCGGGCAAACGGTTGAGGCATTTTGGAACTCTGTGCGTCATGCGCGTCCTATTACCATAGGCTTGAACTGTGCCTTAGGGGCTGCATTGATGCGCCCCTATGTGGCCGAGCTGTCCAAAATCAGCGATACCTACGTCTGTGTGTACCCGAATGCGGGTTTGCCTAATCCCATGGCTGAAACCGGCTTTGATGAAACCCCCGCGGACACCTCGGGCTTATTACACGAGTTTGCTCAGGCCGGTCTGGTGAATATGGTCGGTGGGTGTTGTGGTACCACTCCCGAGCACGTTGCCGCCATTGCACAATTGTGTCGCGAGCTTCCCCCGCGACGCGTGCCCGATATTCCGGTTATGACGCGTTTGTCAGGCTTGGAAGCGCTGAACTTTGACCGCGACACCTTATTTATTAACGTGGGTGAGCGGACCAACGTGACCGGTAGTAAGGCGTTCTTGCGTTTGATTCGCGAGAATAACTACGAAGAGGCATTGTCGGTGGCGCGTCAGCAGGTGGAGAACGGCGCCCAGATTATCGATATCAATATGGACGAGGGAATGCTGGATTCGGCTGCCTGTATGCACCGCTTCTTGAACATGATTGCGTCCGAGCCCGATATTGCGCGAGTCCCTATCATGATCGATAGCTCTAAATGGGACGTCATTGAAACTGGCTTGCGCTGTGTTCAGGGTAAGGCGGTGGTGAACTCGATATCCATGAAAGAAGGTGAGGAAGAGTTCATTCGTCATGCGCAGTTGTGTCGTAAGTACGGCGCGGCCGTGATTGTGATGGCTTTTGATGAGCAAGGCCAAGCCGATAACTACGAGCGCCGCATACAGATTTGTGAGCGGGCTTATCGACTATTGGTCGATGTGGTGGGCTTCCCGCCTGAAGACATTATTTTCGACGCTAACGTGTTTGCCGTTGCAACCGGTATCGACGAACACAATAACTATGGCCTGGACTTTATTCAGGCCGTGAGCTGGATACATAAAAATCTGCCGCACGCGCGTACCTCAGGGGGTATTTCCAACGTTAGCTTTTCCTTCCGTGGTAATGAAGCCATGCGCGAGGCCATTCATACGGTGTTTTTGTATTACGCCATTCAGGAAGGCCTGACTATGGGTATCGTCAATGCGGGGCAATTAGGTGTGTATGCCGACATTGCTCCTTTATTGCGAGACCTGGTGGAAGATGTGATGTTGAATCGCACCGAGCCAGCCGGCAAAAAAGAGGCTGATGACGAGCGTAGTAATACGGAACGCTTGGTTGAAATGGCCGATAACGTTAAAGGCTCGGGCAAGAAAAAAGAAGAAGACTTAAGCTGGCGCGAGGCTAGCGTTGAGGAGCGTCTGATTCATTCTTTAGTGCATGGTATTACGACATTTATCGTTGAAGACACAGAAGAGGTTAGGCAAAAAATTGCGGATCAGGGCGGTCGCCCGATTTCTGTGATTGAAGGCCCGCTGATGGACGGCATGAATGTGGTGGGCGACCTATTTGGGCAGGGCAAGATGTTTTTGCCCCAGGTGGTGAAGTCCGCGCGTGTCATGAAGCAGGCTGTCGCGCATTTGGTTCCCTTTATCGAAGAGGAAAAGCGTCAGATTGAATTGGCGGGCGGTGACGTGCGCTCTAAGGGGCGCATGGTAATTGCGACGGTAAAAGGGGATGTACACGATATTGGTAAAAATATAGTTACCGTGGTGATGCAGTGCAATAACTTTGAAGTGGAAAACATGGGGGTGATGGTGCCCTGTGCCGAAATTCTGGCCAAAGCAAAAGAAGTGAATGCTGACATTATTGGCTTGTCCGGCTTGATTACACCTAGCTTGGAAGAGATGAGCTATGTCGCTGCTGAAATGCAGCGCGATCCGTATTTCCGTGAGCGAAATCTGCCTTTAATGATAGGTGGTGCGACCACTAGCCGAGTGCATACGGCGGTTAAAATTGCTCCTCATTACGATGGGCCTGTTATTTACACCCCAGATGCCAGTCGCTGTGTAGGGGTGGCCACTACCCTGATGTCCGATAAGCGTGATGAATACCTAGCAGAGCTGAGTGCGGAGTATGAACTGGTACGCCAGCGTCATGCGAACCGCAAGGCAACTCCTTTGATCAGCCTGGAGCAGGCGCGCGCCGATAAGCCGCACATTGACTGGGCCAATTACACGCCGCCACGCCCCAAGTTCATTGGGCGCCGTCTATTTAAAAACTACGATTTGGCGGAGATTGCCCAGTACATAGATTGGACACCTTTTTTCCAGACCTGGAGCCTGTTTGGGCGCTTTCCTGGGATTCTTGACGATAAGGTGGTGGGGGAGCAGGCCCGTACCTTATACGCTGAAGGGCAGGCCATGCTGAAGAAAATTATCGAGGGTCGTTGGCTGACCGCCAATGGTGTTGTGGCGTTTTACCCTGCTAATACGGTAAACGATGAGGATATTGAAATTTATACCGATGAAAGTCGTTCTGAAGTTTTACTGACTTACCGCAATCTGCGCCAGCAAGGAGTCAAGCGCGAGGGGGTAGATAGCAAGTGTTTGGCCGACTATATCGCGCCTAAAAGCTCGGGCGTCGCCGATTACATTGGTATGTTTGCGGTGACTGGTGGCTTAGGAATAGAAAAGCATTCGGAGCGCTTTCAGGCGGAAGGTGATGATTACTCCGACTTGATGATTAAAGCGCTAGGAGATCGCTTTGCTGAAGGGTTTGCAGAGTGCTTGCATGCACGTGTGCGTACGGACTTATGGGGCTATGTGAGCGATGAGAGCTTGAGCAACGAAGAGTTGATCGATGAAAAATACCAAGGGATACGCCCCGCACCAGGCTATCCCGCTTGTCCAGAGCACGTGGTCAAGCTGGATATGTTCCGTGTATTGCAGTGTGAGGATATCGACATGCATATTACCGACAGCTTTGCGATGATTCCCGCCTCGAGTGTGTCAGGTTTTTATTTTAGTCACCCCAAGTCGCAGTACTTTAATGTAGGCAATATAGGCGATGATCAATTGCAGGATTACCTGCGCCGCAGTGGACGTGACGAAGAGGATGTGCGTCGTACTCTAAGTACGGTGCTAGCCGGTTAATGACTACATCCAGACAGCAGGCGCACCTTATGCCTAGCTCAGCCCAGCCGGCCCTTGCGTCAAGGCGGCAGGCTTTGGGGCATTTTTTGCGCCAGGCGCGGGAGCGTACACGTCCCGAGTCGCTGGGTCTGGCGGCTGGGGGGCGGCGACGCACCCCAGGTTTAAGACGTGAAGAGCTGGCTTTATTGTGCGGAATCAGCACGACCTGGTACACCTGGATAGAGCAAGGACGCGACGTGACCGTCTCCGCGCAGGTGTGTGCACGTTTAGCGGAGGTGCTGGGGTTGGGACGTGCCGAGCGACACTATTTGTTTGAGCTGGCCGATCAGGCTGATCCGTATCATGGCCAAGATCTGGCTCAGTCTTTGCCTGAAGGTTTAAGCGCGTGCGTTCATAGCATACAGGCACCAGCGTATATCTTGGATCGTAGTTGGCATGTTCTGGCCCGTAACGATGCTTTATTGCGCTTGTTTGATGGTTGGCCAGATCGTAGCGAGCCCGCTAATTTATTACGTTATATTTTTTTAGATCCCTTGGCACGTGAATTGGGCGTGGATTGGGAGCAGCGTGCCAGTCGTGTCGTGGCCGAGTTTCGCGCTGATGTCGGAGCCCACGCTGATGAACCCGATATTCAGGCATTATTACAAGAGCTCCTGCAGGACAGCAGTGTATTTGCGTACTGGTGGGGCAGACAACTGGTGGTCGAGCGTGAGGGGGGGCGTCGAGAGTTTCGCGATACACAAGGGCATATTAGCGTGTATCAGCAGTTTACCTTTCGTTTGGCGATGCGACCTGACTGCAAATTGGTGATGTTGCTGGAAGATGAGACGGGCTCGGAGTGAGCCCTGGCCTGGCTTATTGCAGGCCTTGTCCATCCGTGCTTTGCAGGCGCATGAATGACAGGGCTGAGGCGCAGGTTATCAGGCCTAGCACCAGAAATCCCCAGATCACATCGGTACTGCTTACTTCATGTGCTCCTCGCAGGCTCATGCTGATATGCAGTGTTACCGCGGCACAGGCTACGCCTAGGCTAATGGCTAATTGCTGAGCCATAGAGGCAAAACTGCTGGCCCGGCTCATGGCCTTTTCATCCAGATCAGCATATGTCAGGGTGTTAATGGCTGTGAACTGCAAGGAGCGGAAAAAGCCGCCCAGAGTAAGCACCGTGACCATGATCCAGATAGGCGTATGGGCTTGAAATAGGGCACATAGAGCGATAAATAGCCCGGTGAAAAAAGCATTGCTAAATAGCACCTTTTTATACCCATAGCGACGAATAATAGGGGGAGCCACCAGCTTCATCAGCAGTGCACCAATCGCGCCGGTGAAGGTAATCAGGCCAGCATTAATGGCACTCATGCCAAAGTTAACTTGTAAAAGTATGGCGAGCAAGAACGGGGCAGCACCCAGCGAAAAACGGCAGAGGTTTCCACCCAATACGGAGATGGCGAAGGTACGCGTCCGTAACAAGGACAGATCAAGTATGGGGTAGGGGGTACGGCGTGCATGCCAGATGTACCAGAGGCTACAAACCAGTCCTGCGGCCACCATGATGCTTAAGGTCTGCCAACTAAACGTTCCGTGCCCCATGTTTTCAAAGGCGGTGACCAAAGTGGCCAGCGCCACGGCGCTGAGTAAAAAGCCCCACCAGTCTAAAGGGGTAGGATCAAGCGGGTAGTCCGAGCGTATGTAGCGCAGAACGAGCATCACGCCCAGTATGCCTACAGGTAGATTGATCAGGAAGATCCAGTGCCAAGAGGCATAAGTGACCAAAAAGCCACCAACGGGAGGGCCAATAATGGGCCCCATAAGAGCGGGCAGAGTGAGCACTGCCATGGCCTTAAGTAGCTGGTCTTTAGGTACTCGACGCAGTAAAATAATGCGGCCTACTGGTACCATCATGGCACCGGCCATGCCCTGAACCACACGTGCCAGGGTGAGCTGTAGCAATGTTTGTGAAGCGGCGCAGGCCAAAGAGCTGGCTGTAAACAGCAAAATTGCCGCTAGAAAGATACGACGCGCGCCAAAGCGATCAGCAGCCCAGCCGCTGATCGGTACGAATACGGCCACTGCCAGTAAGTAACTGGTGATGATCATATTCATATTGATAACATTGGTGCCTAGTGAGTACGCCATTTGCGGCAATGCGGTGGCAACCACGGTAGAATCGAGCATCTGCATAAACAAGGCGCAGCCAACGATATAAGGTATCATGCGCGCAGCACGTTGTTCACGTGCGCTTAGTTCCGTGGGCGGTGGTTCGGGTAACTCGGCATTGCTCATGCAGGGGGGCTCCAGCGTGCCAGGGGCAGCAGTTTCAAATAATGGTGTAGTCAACTAATTGGGTGTATAGCTATTATGGCAAAGAATTACGAGTCAGAAATAACTCAGTTTATTAATCAGTACAAAGAACAGTATCCCGAGACCGATGCACGTCAGCGCGATGGTCGTCACCGCCTTTGGGATAAGCAGCTAGATGCCGAGCAGCAAGAAGGTTTTAAGCAAGCTCGTGTGCCACAAGCTGCTTATGTTTATTACCAGAACGATTAAGTTTTCTGGCTAGATGACCGATAAGCTAACGGTCACTACCGAGGTAGAAGCACCTGCTTCAGATCCCGCCAAGGTGGATGCCGAGGTGGCCTTAGCACGCCTGTATGGTGAGCCCCTATTCAGTATTCCGCACGATTTATACATACCGCCCGAGGCGCTGGAGGTCATCTTAGAGGCCTTTGAAGGGCCTTTGGACCTTTTGCTGTATTTAATCCGCAAACAAAATTTTAATGTGCTGGATATACCCATGGCTCAGGTAACAGCCCAGTACCTGAGCTATGTAGAGCAAGTGCGCGAACACAACCTAGAGTTGGCCGGGGAATATCTGCTGATGGCCGCGGTGCTGATTGAAATTAAATCACGCATGTTATTGCCCGTACGCAAATCCGATACCGGCGAAGAGGTAGAGGATCCTCGGGCTGAGTTGGTGCGTCGCTTACTAGAGTATGAACGTATAAAGGCCGGGGCTCAGCGTTTAAATGAGTTTCCGCAGCAGGGGCGTGACTATCTCTTGGCTGCCGCGCATCCGGAACTGGTCGCTGAGCAAATTTTGCCTGAAGTAAATCCTGATGACTTACGGCAGGCGTGGTTAAGTATTCTAAAAAGAGCCAAACTGCACGCCAGTCATAAAATTACCCGTGAAGAGCTGTCGGTTCGAGACCACATGAGTCAGATTTTACGGCGTCTGCAAGGCGTGCGTTTTATGGAGTTCACTGAGCTTTTTATGGAGCGTGTGGCACAGGGCGATGGCCCAGCGGTGCTGGTCGTACATTTTTTGGCCATGCTGGAGCTGGCGCGTGAATCACTGCTAGACATTACGCAGGCTGAGCCTTATGCCCCTATCTATTTGCGTCTCAGTTATGATCGGACTTTAGTTTAAGTTGATGCATAAGCATATGCACCGTCCAAGTGGAGATGTTTTTTGAAAGTCGTCGATAATATTCAAGAATTACGCGACCAGTTGCAAGGCCAATTACGGGTAGCGTTTGTGCCCACCATGGGCAATTTGCATGAGGCGCATCTGTCCTTGATGAAAATGGCAAGACAGCATGGAGACCCTGTTGTTGCCAGTATTTTTGTAAATCGCTTGCAGTTTGGCCCCAATGAGGATTTCGATCGTTACCCGCGCACCTTGCAAGATGATATTGACAAGATGGAGCGTGAGCGTGATGTATACGTACTGTTTGCGCCTCTAGAAAAAGAGCTCTATCCCGAGCCTCAGAATTTCCGCGTACAGCCACCTGATCACTTGGGGCGTATCTTGGAAGGTGAGTTTCGTCCGGATTTTTTCGAAGGTGTTTGTACGGTCGTGTTGAAGCTGTTTTCCTGTGTACAGCCTAAGGTGGCCGTGTTTGGAAAAAAAGACTATCAACAACTGATGGTCATACGCAGCATGTGCAGGCAGTTTCAGTTGCCCGTGGAAATCTTGGCACACGAAACAGTGCGTGAGGCCGATGGTCTGGCTATGTCGTCCCGCAACCGTTATTTAACGCCTGCTGAGCGCGCTGAAGCCCCCGCTTTGTATCAGGCTTTGCAGCGTATGCAGCAGCAGGTAAAAGCACAGCAGTTAAGTGCTGCACAGATAGAGGAGCAAGCTTGTGCGCAAATGCGCGAGCGTGGCTGGGAGGTCGATTACATGGCCATACGTCGTCAATCTGATTTGCTCGAGCCTAGCGTCGAACAGTATGCAAGCGGTGAGCCTTTAGTGGCACTGGCTGCCGCGCGTTTGGGGGCGACGCGATTAATAGATAATTTGGAAATTTGATCGCCGTGTTGTCTCATGGCTGGTCCTTAGGCTAGCCATGAGCACGACAAATTAAGCCTCGTGTTAATGACAGTAGAGCGTTAAGTGCTGTAAGTTATACCAGCCCTTCATAGAGTCATAGTTAGTAATAATTAGATTTTCTACAGACTAAATGGGGTGTGTCATGAGCGCGAACAGTACTTTGCCAGTCGAGGATTTACTCAAACGTTTAACGCCGCGTGAACAAGATGTGCTGGCTTATGTAGCCTTGGGTAAGCCTAATAAAATTATCGCTGCCGAGCTGGGTGTGTCCACACGAACTGTGGAGGCGCATAGGGCCCGCATGTTTTATAAAATGCGAGTACGAAATGCCGTGGAGCTTGCGCATTGTGTATTGGCCGAGCCCGGACTGATGAATAGCATCAGTGCGCGGGCCTTATGCCTAGCCGATAGTCAGGCTAGCGATACCCCTACTTAGCGGCACGCTGGAACGGGCGTGTTGTCGAGCTCGCTAATAGGATCTACGTCAGCTTGACGAGTCAGGCTGGTACTCAGTGTGGGCTGTTGTTGATTATAGCTGTGTACCTGTATGGTATTTTTGCTGGTGAACCCTAGGTCAGCCACGACTGAGTCTTGTTGATTCAATAAAATAATTCTACGTGGTGATGCGGCCGTGCTTTCCCAGCATCCTAAGCTGATAAAGCTGGCCGCTGACTGATCCTGTCCTTGTGACCCAATGGCTTGGGCGCGCAGACGCCATAAACCGTTAGGGGCAAGAGTAACGGTGAGTTTTTGTACTTGGCAGGCGCCACCGCCTAGGCAGGGCAGCGTACCCAAAAAAGTTTTGGCTTCGTTCAGCTCTGGAATAGTCGTTTGGGCAGGCTCAGCAGCCGGCGCAGCCAAGCTGGCGGGAGCTGGCTTTTCGTTGAGTCCGAACTGAAGCTGCGAGTTGGCGCGTGCTGTGTCGCGTCCTTGGGCTGTTTTTAAGGCATCAGATTGTGTGTTGCCACGCCCAGCCTGTGGATCGTTTTGGCTCGGGTTTTGAGCACAAGCGCTAAGGAGTAAGGCACTCAAGCCCATAGCCAAGACTAGGGGAGAGCGGGAGAAATTACGCAAAATGATGGGCATGGTCAGGTTCCGTCTACAGGTTGATACTAGATTCTACGCATTTCAATCGCAAGAAGTAATAGCTTGCCGCGCTTTGCATGGTTTCAGTAGGCCTTAAGGCGGTTTATTATGTGTTTACTTATGAATTAGTACAAGAGCGGTGGCGATAAGCAGCTCGCTTGCGGTAAAGTGCTGTTTTATCGCCCAAAATGATCATATGCTAAAAATTGGACTTACTGGAGGCATCGGCTCGGGCAAAAGTCAGGTGGCTGACTTCTTGCAGTCGTGGGGGGCAGCCGTTGTGGATACCGACCTAATCGCGCATCAATTGACCATGCCTGGCGGCTTGGCTATTCCAGCGATCATACAGTTTTTTGGTAAGGCATATATTCAGCCCGATGGCGCCATGAATCGCGCTATGATGCGTGATACAGTCTTTAAGGATGCGCAAGCACGAAAGCAGCTCGAAGCCATACTGCACCCACTGATTACAGATGTAACAAACCATCAGATAGAGTCCGCACAAGGGTGTTATCTTGTTATTGTTGTACCTTTACTGATAGAGTCAGGTCGTTGGCGCGATCGAGTAGATAGAATCTGTGTGGTGGACTGCGATCCGCAAACCCAGATTCAGCGGGTACAGCAGCGTAGCGGATTGAGTGTGGAAGCAGTGGAAAAAATCATGGCGGCGCAGGCGACTCGGGAGCAACGTCTTAGTCATGCTGATGACGTGATCATGAACGATCTGCATACCAGTCTTGATGAGCTAGCACGACGCAGTCAACGCATGCATGAGCGCTGGCTTGCTGCCGCTTACTAAAAGACGGGTAATAAACCGGTTAAAAATTCTGAATTTGTTGTACACAATAAGGTTACTTTTCGCGTGACACTGTACGAATATCCTTGTAATGAACGTGTTAGGGCACTGCTCCGGGTGGAATATCTGTTTGAGCGTCTCTTTCACTTTGCACGGCATTCTGATGTCCATTCTCACCAGATTGCGGTGGCTACATTATTTGATTTGCTCGATATCTCCGATCGTACCGATTTACGTGGTGCGGTGTTGCAAGACCTGGAAAGACAGCGTACTGCCCTGGCAGCATTGCGCGAGCACCCTGGCGTGGAAAAAGACACTCTTGATGAAATGCTGCAAGAAATTGCGGCGGCTAGCCAGGAACTGGCAGGGCAAGGGCGCATTGCTCAGGGCTTGCGTGATAACGATTGGCTAAATAGCTTACGTGGGCGAGTGGCCTTGCCCGGTGGTACTTCGCCCGTCGATATGCCCTCGTATTTTTCCTGGCAGTTGCGCTCCGATCATGAACGCAACGACGATCTGCGCCGTTGGATTGATCCTTTCAGGCCTTTGTATCGCGGTTTGGGGCTGATTTTGCAACTGTTGCGTCGCGCAGGTGATGCCGTTGAGTTGGTTGCCCGGCAAGGCGCCTATCAGGAAATGCTATCTGGAAAATCGTTCCAGCTATTACGGGTGTGGGTGGATGCAGGTGCCCGTATTTTTCCAGAAATGAGCGCTAATAAGTATGTTATTTGGGTGCGTTTTGCGCAGCAAGATAACCACCTTAAACCCCAGGCCATTACGGACGATATTCCTTTCCGTCTAGCGCGTTGCAATATAGGTTAATTACTTATCTTGCAAGGCTATTAGGCGCGTTGCGCTTCATACATTTCAAATAATAATAGGGCTGGCTCAAGCGTAAGGACTTGAAGTTGTAAAGCCTGATCCTTGTTCTGGCCTGTGGTGGGTAGCGTTGTAGCTATTCATCATGGGTTCAGACAGATGCTTATATACTTCTATTGCTTATGCCTGCCTGTGTACCGGTGTTTGCCGGTTTGGCTTATGCTTGCACTCAGGGCTTAAGAGACAAAAATTCCGTTTGTTATTTTGGAGTATATGCATGTCCGAATCCAGCTCTGTGGCCAAGAGGCGTCGTACTGTGTGGCGCTGGCTCGTGCTTTGTCTGGCGCTGGTGGCTGGGGTCTGTATCTGGTGGTTCACTAAAACGCAGACACCAAGCTCAGGGCGGGCGAGTATGTCTTGGGCCACTGCCAAGGTGCCGGTGCGCACGGTCAGTGTTCAGCAAGGCTCCATAGACCAGAGCTTAAGCGCCATTGGTACAGCGGTGCCTATGAACACGGTAGCGGTACGCAGCCAGGTAGATGGGGAGCTCATTGATGTCTTGTTTCGCGATGGTCAGCAGGTTAATGCCGGCGATGTATTAGCTCGCATTGATCCGCGCACCTATAAAGTCCAACGTGATCAGGCGCAGGCGCAACTGGCTCAAACCCAGGCTCAGCTAAATGGTGCGCAGGCGGAGTTAAAGCGACATAAGGTGCTCTTTGAGCAAAATTCGATTTCGCGTCAGGCCTTAGAAATCAAAGAAACGGCTGTGCAGCAGTTGCGTGCTCAATTACAGGCGAACCAAGCCGAGATAGCGCGTACACAACTACAACTGGATCACACAGATATTGTGGCGCCCATCAGCGGCAGATTGGGGCTGCGCCGACTGGATCGGGGCAATTTGATCTCTGCAGCGAATGCCGATGGTTTAGTCACGATTAGTCAGGTGGCACCCATCGCGGTTGAGTTTTCTTTGCCGCAATCTCAGTTAAGTTTGTTGACCGAGCGCATGCGTGCCAGCGATGCGCCTATTTCAGTGAGCTTAAGCGATAGGCAGGGGCAAAGCACTGGCCAGAAAGGGCATATTCTGGCACTGGATAATCAAATTGATGTTGCGACAGGCTCGCTGCGTATTAAGGCCGAGTTTCCGAATCAGGACGATGCCTTGTTTCCAAACCAGTTTGTGAATGTGCAGGTTTTACTGGGTCGTGAGCAAGGCTTGCTGATTCCGTCGTATGCCATGCAACGGGGCTCATTAGGAACGTTTGTTTATGTGGTCGGTGATGATAATAAGGTTAAGGTGCAAACCGTTAGCCCGGGCATCATGAATAGCGATTCGACACAAATTCTAGAAGGGCTACAGGCAGGCGAGCGGGTGGTAGTGGATGGTGTAGACCGTTTGCGCGAAGGCAGCACGGTAGAAATTATGGAGCACGATGGGCTGAACCTAGAGCCCGAGCCGGATCAGAATGCACGACCTGCTACGGAGCGCTCGGGTCGTAGTGCCGGTCGCGGATCCAGAACGGGGCCGTAGGCGTGAGTATGTCAAAACTCTTTATTTTGCGTCCCGTGGCGACCACGCTGGCGATGCTGGCCTTGTTGGTGACGGGGCTGCTGGGTTATCGCATGCTGCCGGTTTCAGCTTTGCCACAGGTGGATTATCCCACTATACAGGTGGTCACTCAGTATCCAGGAGCTAGTGCGGATGTGGTGGCGGCACTTATTACGTCGCCTTTGGAGCGGCGTTTTGGCAGCATGTCGGGTTTGAGCCAGATGAGCTCGTCGAGCTCTGGCGGTGCCTCTCGTATTACGCTGCAGTTTGAGTTGGGCTTGTCGCTGGATGTGGCAGAGCAAGAGGTGCAGGCGGCGATCAGCGCAGCACAAAATATGTTGCCTAACGATTTACCAGCCCCTCCGATTTATAACAAGGTCAATCCAGCGGACACGCCCGTTTTAAGTCTGGCCATTAGCTCGCCTACCATGCCTTTACATGAAGTACGTGATTTGATTGATGTAAGGGTGGCTCAAAAGCTGTCACAAGTCAGTGGTGTGGGGTTGGTCAGTATTGCCGGCGGGCAGCGACCTGCTGTACGTATACAGGCAGATCCTACTGCCCTAGCCTCCCGGCAGCTCACCTTGTCCCAAGTGCGTCAGGCTGTATTGGGCGCGAATGTGAATCAGCCTAAAGGTACTCTAGATGGCCCCGAGCGCTCCACCAGCATTAGTGCCAATGAACAGCTTAGCTCAGTGCAGGACTACGAAGACCTGATTATTGCCTATCAAAATGGCGCCGCCGTGCGTTTGGGCGAGCTGGCAACTGTGGTACGGGGGGCGGAGGACTTGCGTCAGGCGGCCTGGGTGGGTGGTCAAGCCGCTATTTTGTTAAATATTCAGCGCCAACCGGGGGCGAATGTAATCCGGGTTGTCGATAGCATTACTGAACGTTTACCCGAGCTACAACGTGCTTTGCCTGTGGGGGTGGAGCTGAGCATAGCCTCGGACCGGACACAAACCATACGTGATTCAGTCCGTCACGTGCAACAAGAAATGCTCATGGCGGTAGCCTTAGTTGTGCTGGTGACGTTTGTATTTTTACGCACCTGGAACGCTACCCTTATCCCAGGGGTGGTGGTGCCAATTTCTCTGATTGCCACCTTTGCCGTGATGCATATGTTGGGGTTTAGTATTAACAACCTCACCTTGATGGCGCTAACCATTGCCACAGGCTTTGTGGTAGATGATGCCATCGTCATGATGGAGAATATTTCCCGCTATATAGAAAAAGGTGAGCCCCCCTTGCAGGCAGCGCTGAAAGGCGCAGCACAAATCGGGTTTACCTTATTGTCACTGACCTTATCTCTGGTCGCCGTACTCATTCCTTTGTTATTTATGAGCGATGTGATTGGGCGTTTGTTCCGAGAGTTTGCCGTGACCTTGGCGGTGGCTATATTGCTGTCCTTATTTATTTCGCTAACGCTCACGCCCATGATGTGCGCGCGTATGTTAAAGCCTGCCGAACAAGAGCGGCCTGGACGTTTTGCCCGCTGGTGTGGTGAGCAGCTAGAGGCCATGATCCGTCAGTACGACCTGGCTTTGCAATGGGTATTACGCCATCAAACACTGACCTTGCTGGTGGCTGTGGGTACTTTCGTGCTGACTGCCCTGTTGTATATGGCCGTGCCTAAAGGGTTTTTTCCGCAGCAAGACAGTGGCTTGATTCAGGCCATTACTCAAGGTCCACAAACGGCTTCATTTACTGCCATGAGCCGTTTGCAGCAGCAGGCTGTGGAGCTCATTGTCAACGATCCGGATGTGGAGGCAGTCACGTCCTTTATTGGTGTGGACGGTACTAATGCCACCCTGAATACGGGACGCTTGCAAATTGCCCTTAAAGCTCAGTCCGAAGGCAGGGCTCAGGCGCAACAGGTCATACAGCGTTTGCAGTCAGATTTAAATAGCCTGCCAGGCTTGCAGACGTACATGCAACCAGTTCAAGAGCTGACGGTAGACGATCAAATTAGCCTATACACGTATCAGATGGCTTTGTCTGATCCGGATCTAGCCGTGTTACAAGCCTGGGTGCCGGAATGGGTTGATATCTTGAATGATTTACCTGAAATTGCGGCGGCTGCCAGCAATTTGCAAATTCAGGGCTCGCAATTGATGCTGGATATTGATCGCGATGCGGCGGCTCGCTTGGGCGTTAGCAAGGCGCAGATTGACGATGCCTTATACGATGCATTCGGTCAACGCCTGATTTCTACCATTTATACGCAGTCGGCGCAGTACCGGGTTGTGTTGGAGGTTGACGAGCGCTTTAGGCAGCAACCCGCCAATTTACATGATATTTACGTGCAAACCAGTGCCGGTGGAGTCATTCCTATAAGCTCGCTGGCACAGGTGCAGTTGTTGCCAGCGCCGTTATCTATCGAGCGCCTGGGGCAATTCCCAGCGGTAACGGTTTCGTTTGATGTGGCCGCAGGCTATTCCTTATCAGATGCTGTGCAAGCTATCGATCAGGCACAGTTGAGCAGTGACTTTCCTGCCTCTATCGATATGCGTTATTTGGGTTCTGCCAAAGCATTTACGGCGTCGTTGAGCAATACGTTGTGGTTAATGTTGGCGGCTGTTGTGACCATGTATATTGTGCTGGGCATTTTATACGAAAGCTATATACATCCCGTCACCATTTTGTCCACTTTACCGTCGGCCACCATAGGCGCATTGCTGGCGTTGTTGCTAGTAGGCAGAGACCTGGACATGGTGGGGATTATCGGGATTATTTTATTGATTGGCATTGTGAAGAAGAATGCCATCATGATGATCGATTTTGCTTTGGAAGCGCAGCGTAAGCATGGAGTACCTGCTCAGCAAGCGATTCACGATGCGGCGTTGTTGCGATTCCGGCCTATCTTGATGACCACCTTGGCTGCCCTGTTCAGTGCGATTCCGCTCATGTTTGCCACCGGCTCTGGTGCGGAGCTGCGTCAGCCTTTGGGCTTGGTCATGGTGGGGGGGCTGATTTGTAGTCAGATTCTGACGCTTTTTACTACGCCTGTTATTTATCTGTGGTTTGATCGTTTTAACCGTAGGCCTGATGCTGAGCCTAGCCTGAGCCAGGAGCCTTTATGAGGCGCCTGCTAAGCCTGTTCATTTTCCGACCTGTAGGCTCTAGCCTGCTGTGTTTAGCGATGGTGCTCAGTGGTGTATTGGCCTTGCGCTTATTGCCCGTTGCACCGTTGCCGGAAATGGAGTTTCCCGTGATTGCGGTTACGGCTAGTTTGCCAGGAGCCAGTCCTGAAACCATGGCCTCTAGTGTCGCGACTCCTTTAGAGCAGTCTTTAGGCTCGATTGCTGGCGTATCAGAGATGAGTTCGCGTAGCAGCGAGGGTTCTACCCAGATCATCCTGGTGTTTGATCTGGACCGCAACATAGAAGCGGCGGCACGCGAGGTGCAGGCGGCTATTAATCAGGCTCGCCCTATGCTGCCCTCAGGTATGTCCAGTGTGCCTACCTACGAAAAAGCCAATCCTTCGTCGGTTCCGATTATGGTCTTGGCCCTGACCTCTCCCACCCTGACGCAAGCTCAGTTGTACGATATGGCCAGTGCGATTGTGCAGCAAAAACTATCGCAGATTAGTGGCGTGGGGTCGGTGGATGTGGGTGGCGGATCCTTACCGGCTGTGCGTGTTAGCGTGAATCCCAAGGCTTTGTCGGCCGCAGGGATCGCCCTGGACGATATACGATCACTGATCAATAGTGCGAATAGTTTACGTCCTAATGGGTACGTAGAAAATGCACAGCAACAGTGGCAACTGAGTTCGGGGCGTCAGTTCAGTCGTGCTAGTCAGTTCGAGCCGTTAATACTGCGCGCCCAGAATGGCGATATCGTACGTTTGCAAGATGTAGCTCGCATCGAGGACTCGGTTGAGAATTTGCACAGTCTTGGCTTTCTTAACGAGCAGCCGGCTGTATTGTTGATTGTGCGGCGCGAGGCACAGGCCAATATTATTGAAACCGTCAACACCATTCACGAGCGACTTGAGTCTATTGAAGCCATGTTGCCCGGTGATGCCAGACTTTCGGTGGCGCAGGACCGTACGCCCAGCATTCGTGCTGCCTTACAGGAGGCACAAAATACCTTGCTGATTGCTGTGTTGTTAGTCGTGCTTGTGGTGCTGCTTTTTTTGCGCAACTGGCGTGCCGCGCTGATTCCCGCCATTGCGGTGCCTGCGTCGCTAGTGAGCACATTTGCCTTCATGTATTTTTTTGGTTTCACCCTGAATACGATTTCGCTGATGGCTTTGATCGTGGCCACGGGTTTTGTAGTGGATGATGCGATTGTGGTGCTTGAGAGCATTATGCGCTATCGAGAGCGGGGATTAAGCCCTAGGCGTGCGGCGTTACGAGGTGTTCGTGATGTCGGATTTACGGTCACCGCGATGAGCTTGTCATTGGTGGCGGTATTTATTCCACTGTGGTTGGTGGGCGGACTAGTGGGACGACTTTTTATGGAGTTTGCGATCACTTTATGTACCGCCGTGCTCGTGTCGCTGGTCATTTCTTTGGTGCTAACACCCATGATGTCCGCTCTTTTACTAGGAGATGTGTCATCGCAGAACAGACCTGTGTCTTGGTTTGAGCGTGCTCTAGTCAGTCTAGGGGCAGGCACCGTTCAGATCTACAGGCTCACTCTGGACTGGGCATTACGTCATCACCGTATTATGTTGCTGTCTTTAGTGGCTACGGTAGGCTTGAATGTGTATCTATATACAGTTGTACCCAAGGGCCTGTTTCCACAGCAGGATACGGGGCAGCTCATGGGGTTTTTTCGGGTCGACAGGGGGATGTCTTTCGAGGCCATGACGCCTAAGCTGGCTCATTTTAGGTCGATTATTTCGCAAGACCCTGACGTAAAGTCCCTGGCTGTGTTCGCTGGTGGGCGTGGTGGTAGTACGTCCTCGTTTATGCTAGTTGAACTCAAGCCCCTGAACGAGCGTACGGCGTCAGCCTCTGATGTGGTGAATCGATTGCGCGATCAATTCAACCGTACGCCTGGGGCGCGTTTGTTCTTGGTGCCGCAGGGCGATATCCCCATGTCCGGTGGTGGCGGGGGGCGAGCAGGCTCGTACGACTACACTTTGCTGGGCAGCGACCTTGAATTGCTACGCGCCTGGGCGCCTAAGGTGCGTTTGGCCATGTCACAGTTGCCCGAGCTGGTTGATGTGGATGATAGCCGTGAAGATCGCAGTGGACGCGTAGAACTTGAAATTGATCGTGATAAAGCGACTAGGCTGGGCGTGGATATGGCCTTGGTCGCCTCAACCTTAAATAACTCTTTTAGCCAACGTCAGGTGTCACTGATCTATGGTCGTTTAAATCAATATAACGTGGTGATGGGAGTGGAGCCTGAGTTTGCTCAAGACGTGCAGGCTCTTATGGAGCTAGAGGTGATTACGCGCGAGGGAGACCGTGTGCCGCTATCGGCATTTACGACATTTACTACGGGTGTTTCGCCTTTAAGCGTTAATCATCAAGGCTTGATGGTTGCCGATTCCGTATCGTTTGGCTTGGCTGATGGTGTCAGTTTGGAGCAAGCTAAAGGGGCGATTGAGCAGGCCATGGCGCGTATACAGTTACCAACTCGAGATATCCAGGCAGGGTTTGAAGGTAATACACGCATGATGAGTGACGCGGTGGCAAAGCAGCCACTGATGTTTCTCGCTGCTTTGGTCGCCTTATACATAGTGTTGGGCATGCTCTATGAAAGTTATATGCATCCTTTGACTATTTTATCTACCTTGCCCTCGGCGGGGGTAGGCGCCTTGCTGGCTTTGATGTTGACGGGGGGCGATTTCAACTTTATTGCCATGATAGGGATTTTCCTATTGATCGGTATCGTCAAGAAAAATGCCATCATGATGGTGGATTACGCCCTGCAAGTACAACGACGTGATGGTCTGGCCTCCAGAGAGGCGATTTATCAAGCGTGTCTGGTACGGTTTCGTCCCATTATGATGACCACCTTGTCCGCAATTTGTGGCGCTTTGCCCCTGATTTTTGCCTCGGGCGCCGGTGTGGAAATGCGTCAGCCTTTAGGTATAACCATTGTTGGTGGCTTAATACTGAGTCAATTGCTGACGCTTTACACCACTCCAGTGGTCTATCTTTATCTGGATCGTCTCCGCTTACGTTGGCAGAGTAAAAATACTATGGTTATAGCCACACAATCATGAATACGAATAGATTACCCGTTTCCGTTTTACGTCGTCTGGTCTTATCGGCGCTTGTGTTTCTGAGTGCTTGTGCGGTGGGTCCTGATTATGTCAGGCCACAATTGGATTTGGGGACAGAGTTTTTACAGACACCTGTGCAGGACTCTGAGCATGGACAGTGGCAGCGGGCAGCAGTCTCTGAGGCCGTGCCGGATACGCGTTGGTGGGAGGTATTTGACGATGAGGAGTTGAATCGTCTGATGCTGGCGCTGGATGCGTCTAATCCGAGTCTGGAGCAGGCTCAAGCACGGTATCAGCAAGCTCAGGCTAATTTACGCCAGACGCGCTCCGGTTTTTTCCCTCAGCTCGATCTTTCCTCCAGCGCAGGCCGCTCGGGTAATCAGGGCGGCGTTGACAATAGTTATAGTCTTAGCGCTAATGCCGCATGGGAGGTCGATGTATGGGGTCGCATACGGCGCGAAACGGAATCGGGTACCGCCGCTACACAGGCCAGTAAAGCCGATATGGCCGCTACACGTTTAAGCTTACAGTCCACGCTAGCGCAAACGTATATACGTTATCGTGCGCTAGAGGCTACAGAGCGTTTGTTGATGCAAACGGTAGAGGCGTACGCACGTAGCTTGCAGATCAATCAGGTTCGAGTCCAGGCAGGCTACTCTCCGTTAAGTGATGCCGCGTCTGCGCGTAGTCAGCTTGAGAATGCTCGAACTTCTTTGTTGGCACAGGCAAGGCAAAAAGCGTTGTTGTTCCATAGTTTAGCCGTGCTAACAGGGCAGCCCCCTGCGAACTTTGCCTTGCAAGCGGGAGCAAGTTGGCCAGAACAACCGGCTATCCCCACGGCTATCCCCACGGCCTTGCTGACTCAACGCCCTGATATTACGGCAGCAGAACGCAGAATGGCCCAAGCCAATGCGCAAATTGGTGTGGCTCAGGCGGCCTGGCTACCGAGTTTCAGTTTATCGGCAAGCGGTGGATACCGAGCTGCTCAGCTCAGTGACTGGTTCAGTGCTCCGGCTCAGTTCTGGTCTTTGGGTCCGGCTTTGGCACTGAGCCTGTTTGACGCTGGCGGTCGTGCCGCGCGCGTAGACGCTGCTAAGGCTGATTATTTGCTGCAGGTGGCCGCTTACCGAGAGTCCGTGTTAACGGCGATACGTGAGGTTGAAGATGCCTTGGCTGAGGTCTATGGTTTAGAACAAGAGCAGGCCAGTAATGCGCGCTCCTTGCAAGCCGCGCGCGAATCTTTGGTATTGATGCAAAATCAGTTTGAGGCAGGCTTGGTGGATTACCTCAGCCTGGCACAAGTGGAAACTAATCTGTTGTCTGTGGAGCGCAACGAGCTGGATCTGGCGTCCGAGCGTATGCAAGCGGCGATCCGCTTATTGGTCGCATTAGGGGGCGGCTGGGATGATAGACTCTTGCAGGAGGCAGGCCAGAAGCAGGACGCTGCCCCCTTATAGGTTTGCTACGGATTTAATCCCCTTGCATCCAGCTCAGTAAGCCGTCTACCCAGGTGCTGGCGGGCAGTCCTAAGGTTTTTTGTAGTGTGTTGGCGCGTTCGTAAAGCTGATCAAAGTCAATGCTAGGAGCCTGTTTGAACGCAATGGCCACAATATTACCGTCGTGCGTTTCCGGTAACCACGCCACTGCCTCAAAGTGCGTTTGCAAGGCATGGATGTTGCGGGCATGTACCAAGGGGGAGCCCAGTATATTAACGGTTAATATACCGTCTGGTTTTAAGGCGTGGGCACACGCCTGATAAAACTCGCTGGACTCCAGTGCAGGGTGCTCGGCCTGATCCGAATATAGATCTACTTGTAGAATATCGACCTGACGGGCGTGTTCCACACAGCTATCGAGCCAAGTATGGGCATCGCTCAGTTGCACTTGTAAGCGAGCGTCGTTAGGTGGTAGCTCAAACAGCAGATGGCAGGCTCGTACGATTTCGGGGTTGAGCTCTATGGCACTGATGTGTGCGTTGGGAAACTGTTTATAACAGAACTTAGTCAGGCTAGCTGCTCCTAGGCCTAACTGCACAATGTGTTCCGGCGCGGGTGTAAAGAGCGTCCAGAGCATCATTTGCTGTATGTATTCTAATTCCAGTTTCCACGGCTCACTTAGGCGCATAGCGCCTTGTACCCATGGGGAACCCAAGTGTAAATAGCGTACCCCCTCGTGTTCGGAGATGGTGGCTTGAGGTAGCATCATAGTGAATTCAACAATTGTCGGATCCCGGCTATACCGTGGGCACCATGTCGCTTCGCATCCTGCTGCGTATCGGGTGACTGGCCACCTAGTGCATAGACTGGGCAGGCTGCCAGTTGCTGTAGTGCCTCAAAGCCTTCCCACCCCATACCGGGCGTGTTGGGGTGAGAGGGCGTGTCCAGCACATGGCCCAGCACAATAAAGTCGGTGTTGAGTTCTTTTGCGATGTGGATATCGGCCGCATTATGAGTGGACATAGCCAAAAATCCTTGACGCTGGCTAACGTCATGACTTAACTGTGCTTGTAATCGCCTTGCGTCCTGGCTGCGTAGATGCACGCCGTCAGCCTGTTTCCACCAGCTTTCAGGGTGTACGCTGTTGACCAGACATATGGCCTGGTAGCGCTGGCACAGAGCCAGTACTTGTTGAAATGCGGCCTGGAGTGTGTCGGACTGATGGCCTTGGGCTGCCCAGTCAGGCTCACGAAATTGTACGAGTCGTAAACCGCTTTGTAAGGCGTTTTCCAGTCGCGTTAGATACGCGCCCAGTTCTGATGGCGCGCCTATGGCGGTAATCAGATAGTGCTCGGGCAGTTGTAACCAGCGCAAAGGAGGCAAAGCGGCAGGTAGTAAGGGGCCACTAGTATTGGGGTGGCGGGGATCTACCCAGGTAATTTGTTGCCCTTCCATACCCCGGGGCTCGCCTTGCCAGTGGTAAATTCTGCAAAAATGCAGGCGTACTATCGTTTTCGGATACTCATGGGTGTAGACCACCCAGGGTTCGGCCTGACTGACTTGTACATCCAGTTCTTCTTTGAGCTCGCGTGCTAGAGCCTGAGTTACTGTTTCGCCAGCTTCAATTTTTCCGCCAGGCAATTCCCACCAGCCTGGCCAGGGTTTGTCAGCGGGGCGGCTGCCCAGCAAGACCTGGCCGTCAGGGCGCAGCATAACGCCTACGGCCACCTCCAAGTGCGGTTTAGACATGGCGAGCCGTCCAGTCACGAGCAAATTGACGTGCTACGCGGCCGGAGCGCGAACCGCGTTCTAGCGCCCATTGAAGTGCCTCGGTACGCGAGGGTTCGATGTGTTCGGTGGGGCATCCCAGCTCTTTGAGCCAGTAATACACAATGTCCAGATAGTCGTCTTGGCGGAAAGGGTAAAACGAAATCCACAAACCAAAGCGTTCGGACAAGGATACTTTTTCTTCCACGGCCTCGCCTGGATGAATCTCACCATTGGCCGAAGTACCGGTTGCCAGGTTTTCGCGCATGTACTCAGGCATCAAGTGACGACGGTTTGAGGTGGCGTAGATCAGCACATTGTCGCCTGGCGAGGCGACTGAGCCGTCCAGCACAGACTTTAACGCTTTGTAACCGGCTTCGCCTTCCTCAAAGGACAGGTCGTCACTGAAAATAATAAAGTGTTCTGGACGTTGCGCAATCAGGTCTATGATTTCGCCCAGATCATTAAGATCTTCTTTATCTACCTCGATCAAACGTAAGCCTTGGTCGGCATAACTGGACAGCATGGCTTTAACCAAGGAGCTTTTGCCGGTGCCACGAGCACCCGTCATGAGCACGTTGTTAGCGGGTTTTCCTTGCAGGAAAAAGCGCGTGTTACGGTCAATAATGCTTTTTTGACGATCGATGTGTTGCAAGTCTGCACTGTTAATGCTGGCAATATTGTGCACGCTTTCAAGCCAGCCACGAGCCCCAGTTTTACGCCAGCGAAAGGCCTGAGCATTCCAGTCTATGGCAGGGGGGGCGGGTGGTAACCAAGCCTCAAGTTGTGCCAGAACTCGCTCTGCACGCTGTATCAGGGTGCCCAGATCAGGGGTAGTCAAGATAGTCTCCATGTTAATAAGTTGCTAAAGCTTGTATTATCGCCAATTTGGGTTTATTGCAGAGCGATAAAATAGTATGTGGTGACAGATTGAAGCCAAGTCGCTGCGCAAAACCGTATAATTCAGGCTTACGTACAGACCGGACATACTTCCGGTCAGTCAACTCTTGTGTGGAAAAACGTTTTGAATCTCTCAGACTTGATTGAGCCCATAGCCGACGACATGCGTGCACTCGATGTCGTTATTCGTGAACGCCTGGACTCCGATGTAGTCTTGATACGCACTATAGGCGACTATATCGTTAGCGGAGGAGGCAAGCGCATGCGGCCAGCTTTGCTGCTGCTGGTGGCCAAGGCACTGGGCTATCAAGGCGATACCCATCATTTGCTCGCCGGAGTGGTGGAGTTTATCCACACGGCCACGCTGTTGCACGATGATGTGGTCGATGACTCCGACATGCGTCGTGGCCGCCAGACGGCGAATGCCGTCTTTGGGAATGCTGCGAGCGTCTTGGTGGGTGATTATTTGTACTCCCGCTCTTTTGAAATGATGGTGGAGTCAGACTCGATGCGCGCCATGGCAGTTCTTTCGGGGGCCACCACCGTGATTGCCGAAGGCGAGGTGCTGCAATTGCTGAATGTGCATGACCCTGATGTCTCGCTGGAGCGTTACTTGCAGGTGGTGCGTTATAAAACTGCCAAACTCTTTGAGGCGGCTGCGCAGGTAGGTGCAATTGTTGCTGGTGCCAATAGTGAGCAGGAAGAGGCCATGGCCGCTTACGGCCGTCATTTAGGTACGGCTTTTCAGCTCATCGATGATGTGCTCGATTACACCGGAGACGCTGATTCTTTGGGTAAAAATGTGGGTGATGATCTGCGTGAAGGTAAGCCCACGCTACCGCTGATTCGCGCCATGGAAGTAGGCACCGCAGAGCAGGCGCAACTGATCAAAAGTGCCATCGAAACCGGTGCAGGTGATTTTGCTGCCGTCGCTGAGGCCATCCGCCAGACGGATGCGCTGGAATACACTCGCCAGGCGGCCGAAGCGGAAGCTCAATTGGCCTTAAATGCGCTGGGCAATATGCCAGCTAGCGTTTATCAGCACTCTTTGTTGCAATTGTGTCATTTCTCGGTGGCACGAGACAGATAAACTGGCAGGTTTACTCTGTGAGCTGGTGTCGGCATCAGCTCACAGAGATCGTAATCGCAGAGTAAAGCACGTGTCAGCGTTTTAGATTCGTATTTTTTTACTGAAGGGTACACGTGTTGCGGATAAGGCATCTGCACACAGACAAAGCTGTGCACTAGGAGAGGTCTATGAATATAGAGTTGGATATGGCACAGACGTTTGGTGTGGCGGCTGTATTTCTGGTGTTGGGTGAGTTCATCAAAAATCGCGTGAATGTGTTGTCGCGCTACTTCATTCCCAGTCCCATTATTGGTGGCTTGCTGGTCTCTCTGATTGCCTTGGTGGGCTACCTGAATAATACGTTCACCATTGAGTTCAACGCCGATATACGTAATTTCTTATTAATTGTATTTTTTACCACTATCGGTTTTTCAGCCAGCTTTGAGCTACTGAAAAAAGGTGGTCTGGCCGTGGGCCTGTTTTTAGGCTGTGCCATAACACTAGTTATATTACAAAACATTCTGGGCATTAGCCTGGCCAGCTTACTGGGCGCAAACCCCTTGATTGGGCTGGCCGCAGGGTCCATATCCCTGACCGGTGGGCATGGCACATCCGGTGCTTTTGGGCCTATGCTGGAAGCGGCAGGCGCTGTAGGCGCCTTGCCGGCTGCTATTGCCGCCTCGACCTGGGGTTTGGTGATGGGCTGTGTGATAGGCGGCCCTTTAGGTCTGTTGCTGATGCGCCGACATAATATTAAAGGGCCACGTGTTTCAGGCAAGTCCGTGCTCTCCAACAGTCAGGCACAGACGCTGTCCAATGGGGCTACTACTGAAAAGCAAGCCCCCGCCCAGGAGACGGCGGCTGGTACGGAAATGGCTTTATATGCCGTTGTCCTGCTGGCGGTAGCCGTTGGGCTGGGTAGCTGGTTGGTGGGATATCTGGCGTCTGTGGGCACGGTCTTGCCCCCGTATCTAGGTGCTATGCTCGTCGCTGCAGTGATACGTAACATCATCGATATCAAAGCCTATGCCTTACCCGATAAGCAGTTCGAGATTATGGGCGAGGTTTCCTTGGCCTTTTTCCTGGTCATGGCTTTAATGTCCATGAAATTGTGGGAACTGGCAGATGTGGCAGGGCCTTTGATGGTCATTTTGCTTGCGCAAACGGGGCTCATGTTTGCGTTCGCCTACCTAGTCACGTTCCGGGTGATGGGTAAAGACTACGATGCGGTGGTTATTTCGGCTGGGCATTGTGGCTTTGGTATGGGTGCTACGCCTAATGCGATGGCGAATATGCAGGCTTTTACCGATAAAAATGGCCCTTCTGCCAAGGCGTTTTTTGTCATTCCTTTAGTCGGGTCCTTGTTTATCGACTTTTTCAACACGGTGATCATTACTGGCTTTTACGATTTTTTTCGTTAAGTCTTGGTAGGCGTGTCTGTTGTGATCACAGGGGCTAGGTTGTCAGCAAAGCTTTGCGCGACACTGGCCCACGAAAATTGTTTGGCATAAGAGGCGGGAATCGTACGCGGTATGGTTAATGCTTGTAGGCAAGCAGCCCTTAAATCGGCATTCATACAGCCAGCTTGTGACGTACCCAGTACATAGGCTGTGGACACCGAGGGAAGTGCTGCGACCGGGCAGCCGCAGGCCATGGCCTCCAGCAAAACTAGGCCAAAGGTATCAGTTTGACTGGGAAATACAAAAACACTGGCCTTGCGATAAAAGTGGGCCAGTTCGGCATGTGTTTTGGCGCCCACAAAGTGGGCTGCTGGATAGCGCTTTTCTAATTGGGCGCGTAAGGGGCCGTCACCCACCAGCCATTTTTGACCGGATAAGTCCAGCTTTAAAAAGGCTTCTACATTTTTTTCTATAGCCAGCCGACCGGCGTACAGGAAAATTGGCGTATTACTGTGCTCGCTGGGTGTGCTGTCTTGGGGGGCTGGTGTAGGGTGAAAAATACGGGTATCTACACCACGCGACCACAGTACGAGTTTGTGGGGCTGGAAGCCTTGTGCCACTAGCTCTTCACGCACGCCGGGCGATGGCACCAGAGTGCGTGTTGCAGCGCCGTGAAAGCGCTTTAGGAAACGGTAGCTCAGGCGTAAAGGGAGCCGTAAGCGCGCGTGTAGATATTCAGGAAAGCGGGTATGGTAGGCAGTGGTAAAGGGTATGCCTTGTTGCCTGGCATAGCGCCATGCTGCATAGCCTAAGGGCCCCTCGGTAGCAATATGCAAGGCGTCGGGTTGATACTGGCGAATGAGAGCGGCTGTTTTTGCACCAGCACCCAAGGCGAGCCGTATTTCTGCATAACCGGGGCAGGGAATAGTACGAAAAAGACCTGGGTGCACGACATAAACCTGGTGGCCTTGTTGCTCCAGATGCTTAAGAGTTTGACCTAAGGTGATGACGACACCATTAATTTGTGGTGTCCAGGCATCGGTAATAAGCATGATTTTCATGGCTGTGGGCAGTTCTGACTCCAGTCCAGTATTTCTAGTCGACCATCGTGATGCTCGACCAGAGCGGTGAGGCTTTCAACCCAGTCACCGTCGTTGCAGTAAAGAATACCGTCGACTTCGCGCATTTCAGCCTTGTGAATATGGCCACAAACTACGCCGTCGTACCCCCTACGTCGCGCCTCGTTAATCAGGACTTGTTCATAGGCGTAGATAAACGCCACGGCATCCTTGACCTTGTGTTTAAGGTATTGCGATAAAGACCAGTAGCCCAGTCCCATGCGATTGCGTGCGCGATTAAACCAGTGGTTTAGGGCCAAAATAAGGGTGTAGAGTTGATCGCCCAGATAGGCTAGCCACTTGGCATACTGAATAACGCCGTCGAACTGATCACCGTGAGTAACCCAGAGGCGTCGGCCATCTGCCGTGGTGTGTTCAGCTTCCAGGCGTACTTCAACGCCGCCAAAAAATTGGCTGTCGTACTGTCGTGCAAATTCGTCGTGATTACCCGGAATATATATAACGTGGGTTCCCTTACGGACCTTGCGTAGCAGTTTTTGTACGACATCGTTATGGGCTTGCGGCCAGACCCAGCGTTTTTTCAAGCGCCAGCCATCCACGATATCGCCTACCAGATAAAGCGTGTCTGCATCGTTACGTTGAAGAAAATCGAGTAAGTGTTCTGCTTTACAGCCAGCAGTGCCTAAGTGTATATCGGAAATCCAGATGGTTCGGTAGTGTGTAACAGAGGGTGTAGTGCACATGTAAATACAACATCTGATCGATGGGAGTGTTGCAGGTATTAGGCCATGGTGTTGTGACTGTCATATGTATAGAACATGGCAGTTTTGTGACAGACAATCTGCCATGTTGTCGTCATGCGTAAAGCGTAGGCTTGCTTCAGTTGCCGTGTTTGAGCACAGGCCATGGAGCGGCTATATGAAAATTGCAGTGGTTGGAACAGGGTATGTGGGCTTGGCAAATGCTATGTTATTGGCTCAACGCCATGAGGTTGTCGCCTTAGATGTGCAGCCCGATCGGGTAGCCAGCCTGAACGCGAGACGCGCCCCTATATTGGATAAAGATATACAGGAATTTTTGCAGCAGCCAGAGCTGAACTTTCGTGCCACTTTGGATCCTGTGGATGCCTATACAGGAGCGGACTACGTTATTGTGGCTACGTCCACAGATTACGATCCGCAAAATAATCGTTTTGATACTCGCAGCATAGAGCTGGTGACTCAGGACATTGTGCGCATTTGTCCTGCTGCATCCATTGTGATCAAGTCTACTGTACCAGTTGGTTATACACGCGAGTGGCGTGAACGCTTGGGGTGCGAGAGCTTGTTCTTTTCTCCTGAGTTCTTACGAGAGGGCAGTGCTTTGCACGATAATTTATATCCCTCACGAATTGTTGTGGGTGATCGGGGCGAGCGTGGCCAAGCGTTTGCCGCCTTGATGCAGGAGGGAGCGAGGGTTGAGCAGGTACCGGTGCTTTTAACCGGTTCGACCGAAGCCGAAGCCATTAAGTTATTTGCGAATACGTATCTGGCCATGCGCGTTGCGTATTTTAATGAGTTAGATAGCTTTGCCGAAACCCATGGCTTGGATACTCGTCAGATGATACGAGGAGTGGGCTTGGACCCTCGTATCGGACAACATTACAACAATCCTTCTTTTGGCTACGGTGGTTATTGTTTACCTAAAGACACCCGTCAGTTGTTGGCTAATTATGACAAGGTACCCAGCAATCTGATTCGCGCCGTGGTCGAGGCAAACAGCACCCGTAAGGATTTTATCGCTGCCTCTGTGCTGGCGCGTCAGCCACGGGTTGTGGGTATCTATCGCTTGGTTATGAAAACCGGCTCTGACAATTTTCGTGCTTCGGCGATTCAGGGTGTCATGAAAAGAGTTAAAGCCCGTGGCATAGAGGTATTGGTGTACGAGCCAACCCTACAGGAGCAGCATTTTTTCCATTCCGAGGTGCTTCACGATTTACAGGAATTTAAAACACGCAGTGATGTAATTGTAGCGAATCGCCTCACCCCAGAACTACAGGATGTCTTGAAGAAGGTATATACACGGGACTTATTCGGACAGGATTAAGACGGTCTGAATAGGACAAATTTGACCTAGTTATTCAGTATATATTGTTAGTTTTGCCAATAGTGACAAAATGACACTAAAGGTACTATCTGAGTGCGTTGCGTGTTTCATCCTTCTCTCAGGAGCCTGTAGTATGCGTTTTCACCTAGATTGTGCGTTGTTAGCGGTTAATCCTGATTGGGCCCAGCATTTAGTTAGTAGTGTGGCACCGTGCGAGCGTTTGCGTTTACAGATCGTTCCTTTACCTGATATGAAATTGGCAGATTCGTATCTTTACCTGCGTCAGCAGGTATCGCTGTTACAACGTTATGACGCGTGTTTGTTACCCATCAGTACAGCGAACCTAGTGTGGGTGCGGCGGGCACTTAGCGCGAGTCAGGGTCATGCCTCAGTGCCTATCCTTGGCTTGACACATGAGTTAAAAGCGGCTGCCTTGGCGGACCTGTACGGCCTTGGGCTAGCCGATTACGTACGTGCTCCCTTGTGCCTGGAGGATTTGCGAGCACGTATACATAAAATACGCAGTTCAGTAAGTAGGGCTGCACTAGAAACCGTGCCAACTCATTTACAATATAGTGTGTCCAATAGTTCCGTGGCGCACATACCAAATACAGTGTCGGCAGGTGACTCTACTGTTTTGCACGATAGTGGCTGTGAGCATGCTTCCCTGTCGGCACTGGCTTTACGTTATACGCTCGGGCAGTCGTCCTTTAAAGAAGCCAAAGGACGGGTGGTGGCCAGTTTTGAATACGCCTACATTTGCGCGGTGCTCGATAAGCACCAGGGTAATATCGCTCAATCAGCGCGCTTTGCTCAAAAACACCGTCGGGCGTTTTGGGGCCTGATGCGCAAGCACCAGATTGACGCTGATCGCTTCAGGCGCATTTGGTCTGCCTCTGCCAAGCCCTTGGCAGTAGTAAAGCTTTAAGACTCTGGTTTAGTCGCCCGGGTACTCAGGCTGTATTGGCTTGCCAGCTCGGATACACTATAGGGCTAGTCTTGGTGCATCAACAAAATACCTATTCGATTATTTTGTTGGGAACCAAGCGCAGACAGATATAAACCGCATTCAGTTGGTTAAAATCTACAGGCACTTTTAAATAAGGATTGCTGTGTCTTTACCTCAACTTAAAAACGATACCTTACTCCGTTCTTTTTTGCGTCAGAAGGTGGATTACACACCTGTATGGTTAATGCGTCAGGCTGGTCGCTATTTAGCGGAATATCAGGCCACGCGAGCACAAGCAGGCTCATTCATGGCGCTCGCGCAAAATCCTGAGCTGGCTTGTGAGGTGACCTTACAACCATTGCGTCGTTTTGATCTGGACGCGGCGATTTTATTCTCCGATATCCTGACTATTCCCGATGCCATGGGGCTGGGGCTGGACTTTGTCGAAGGAGAGGGGCCACGTTTTGCCCATCCCGTGCGTACCGAGGCGGATGTGAACAAGCTGCAGGTCGCTGATATGGCTAAGTTGCAGTATGTATTTGACGCTGTTGCCCTTATTCGCAAAGAATTGGATGGCAAAGTGCCGCTTATTGGTTTTGCAGGCAGTCCCTGGACGATTGCTTGTTACATGGTGGAAGGGCAGGGCTCCAGCGATTACCGTCTGGTAAAAAGCCTGATGTACTCCCGCCCCGATCTGATGCACCGCATGCTGGAAATTAACGCCGAAACTACGGCTATTTATTTGAATGCTCAAATTCAAGCAGGTGCCCAGGCTGTCATGCTTTTCGATAGTTGGGGTGGTGTGTTATCTGACTCCCTGTTCCAAGAGTTTTCATTGCCCTACACCAAGCGAGTTATTGACGCTTTGATTCGTCATAACGACGGTCGTCAGGTGCCTGTAGTGGCGTTTACGAAAGGCGGTGGGCAGTGGCTTGAAGATATCGTGGATTGTGGTGCAGATGCTTTGGGTGTGGACTGGACTGTGAACTTGCGTCAAGCCCGCCAGCGTATGGGAGATCGTGTAGGCTTGCAGGGTAACCTTGATCCCATGACCATGTTTGGTGGCGAGCAAGCTATACGCTCACAGGTGCGTCGTGTGCTCGATGACTTCGGGCCGGTGGGGGCCGGTGGTCACGTATTTAACTTCGGGCACGGTATTTCTCGTTTTACAGATCCCGAGGCAGTCAGCATCTTGGTTGACGAGGTACATTCGTACAGCCCGCAGTTCCATAAAAATCAAGCTTAATCATGCCAACAAAGGCGGTGCTCTACAGAGAGTTCGCCTTTGTTATGCACAGCATGTCAATTTCAGTAATTGTTCTGGCTCTTTGTGCTTTACATAAGTTTAGTCTTTTAAGTGTTTGATTTTTAATAGTTTTATTTTTGTTTTTCTGGTATTGGATTTAAATTGTATCTAGACTTGATATTTTTAAATCTTATCCCTTACTTTTTCCCCAAAGTTATCCACATGCTGTGCACCCCCTGATTGGCTAGGGTTGCGGCAAGTTCGGGGCTGGTCTTCATTATGAGTGCATCTGATTCCGTTGTTGCTTCGCCCGGTGGGGTCGCTGTGCCCAGTTTAGGCCCCTTGTGCTGGGTGCATGTGGCGCTAGATGTCCCCATTATGGGAGTATTTGACTATAGCCATGTGGAGCCCGTGGCCATAGGGAGCCGAGTCATTGTGGGGTTCGGTCGACGCAAGATGGTAGGCATAGTGGTGGCGACGCCTCAGGCTCCTACCTACCCGGCTGCCCAGGTTAAGCCGATCGAGGTCGTGCTGGATGATTTACCGCCTTTACCCAAAGAATGGTTGCGCATGGCCGAGTTTGCCGCCAATTATTACCAGCGAGCTTTGGGTGAGGTGATGTTGCCTGCCTTACCCGGCCCTTTGCGCAAGGTGGCCGCCTATCAGGGCAAACGTTCTGCCGGAGGGCCAGTGCTACGCTTAGCTAAGCGTAAAGCGCCAGTTGTGCAAGCTATTTCGGCCGATGAGCTGCCCGTATTAAATGAGCAGCAGGCTGCCGCAGTGCAACTGATTAGCGAGCTTCAGGGCCATAGCACTGTGCTGCTACATGGTGTGACGGGCAGTGGCAAAACCGAAGTATATATGCGTGCTTTGGTCCAAGCCCTAGAGGCTGGTCGGCAAGTCTTGTTTATGGTGCCAGAAATTAACCTGACACCGCAGTTTGAGCAGGTGCTGCGAGCGCGCCTGGCGGGTGTGACCAGCGACGATGTGCTGGCTGTTTTGCATAGTGGTCTGGCCGACGGAGAACGTCTGCGTAACTGGTTGCGTATCAGTCGTGGTGAAGCGCGTGTCTTGCTGGGAACTCGCTTGTCTGTCTTCACGCCTATGCCCGATTTAGGGCTTATCATTGTAGATGAAGAGCACGATACCTCTTATAAACAGCAAGACGGCTTACGTTATTCGGCTCGAGATTTGGCCATTTGGCGGGGCCACGATAAAAAAATTCCTGTCGTACTGGGGTCGGCGACGCCATCACTGGAGTCTTGGAGTCATGCTCAGCAAGGGCGGTATCGCTTAGTGAGCCTGACCAAGCGCGCGCGCGCGGTGTCATTACCGCGTATACGGCTGGTTGATACCCGATATTTACGGCTTGAAAATGGATTTTCTCCGCAGTTGCTGGAGGCCTTACAGGCAGCCCTAGACCGCAAAGAGCAGTCTTTGGTTTTTTTGAATCGGCGCGGCTATTCTCCGGTACTGCACTGTTCGGCCTGTGGGTGGCTGTCACGCTGTCCACGCTGTTCTGTTTATTCCGTCTTACACAGGGCGAATCAACAACGCCATTATTTGCAGTGCCATCACTGTGGTCATCAAGCACCCGTGCCGCGCGCTTGCCCGGACTGTGGCAATCAGGACTTACAAGGCATGGGGCGTGGCACGCAACGGATTGAAGAGCATCTGGCCGAGCAGTTTCCCCAGGCTCGTATTATGCGTATTGATGCAGACAGTACACGTTTAAAAGGGAGCGCACAGCAGCTTTTTGAAAAGGTACACGCCGGCGAAGTTGATATTATGGTGGGCACACAAATGGTGGCCAAGGGGCATGACTTTACGCGTTTAAGCGTGGTGGGCGTACTCAATGCCGATAATATGCTGTTTGCGCACGATTTTCGGGCTCCTGAGCGTTTATTTGCGCAACTGATGCAGGTGGCGGGTCGGGCAGGCCGCCATACCGAAGGGGCTGATGTCATTATTCAAACAGCTTATCCCGAGCAGGCTCTATATCAGAACTTAGTGCGGCATGACTACGTGGGCTTTGCCCAAGCCGGCTTGGCCGAGCGTGAGTCTATTGGTTTACCCCCTTTTGCGTATCAAGCCTTGCTTACCGCCGAGTCCAGTCAATTGAGCCAAGCCTTGCGTTTTCTGGCCGAGGTGCGTCAGTTGGCAGAACAAGTTGAGCCGGCCTGGCCTGGCGCCGAGCAAGTCTTTCTATACGATCCCGTACCGCTGCGCGTGGTACGAGTGGCGCATGTGGAACGGGCGCAACTATTGCTCGAGAGCACGCATCGTCCTGCCCTCCAAGCCTTTTTAAGAGCCGTGGAACCCAGTTTGGCTGCCTTGGCTAAAAGCAATAAGGTGCGGCATATGGTAGAAGTGGACCCTTTGGAGATCTAAGGCCATGACAAGTACAAGTGCGCCTCTGACTCCGGGTTATACTGTGGACCCGTTAATGAATGCCATGCAAAGGCAGGCGGTCTTGTATATGGACGGCCCATGTTTGGTACTGGCGGGGGCAGGCAGTGGGAAAACGCGTGTTATTACACAAAAAATAGCCTATTTAATTCGAGAGTGCAGTTATCAGGCGCGGCATATCGTGGCGCTGACGTTTACGAATAAGGCAGCTCGTGAAATGAACGAGCGTATCCGATCTTTGGTGGAACCGCGTTTGTTGCGCGGATTGACGGTCTCCACTTTTCACTCGCTGGGTTTGCGTATTTTGCGTGAAGAGTGCGCCTTAGTGGGCTTGAAGCCGAACTTTTCCCTTTTAGATGCTAATGATGCGCTGGCCATCATTCAAGAGCTTCTTGCCACAACTGACAAGGCACGCTTACGCGCTGTGCAGCAGGAAATATCCCTCTGGAAAAATGCACTCATTGAGCCAGAGCAAGCAGAGAAACAGGCCAATACACCTAGCCAAATCGAGGCGGCTCAAATTTACCGTAGTTATGCCGCTACGCTTGTCGCGTATCAGTCGGTGGATTTTGACGATTTAATTCGCTTGCCTGCCTTATTGCTGGAGCAATACGCCCAAACCCGAGAGCGGTGGCAACGGCGTATTTTGTATTTGCTGGTTGATGAATACCAGGACACGAACCAGTGTCAGTACCGCTTGCTGCAGCACTTAGTGGGTGAGCGGGCCATGTTCACAGCGGTGGGAGATGATGATCAAGCCATTTATGCCTGGCGCGGTGCTACGGTGGAAAACCTGGCTCGCTTAACGCAGGATTATCCCAACCTTGCCTTAATCAAGCTGGAGCAAAACTATCGCTCAGTACAACGTATTTTGCATGCTGCAAATAATGTGATTGCTCATAACCCAGTGGTGTTTGGCAAACGTTTGTGGTCAGACCTAGGGGCGGGCGAAGCGATTCAGGTGCTGCCCATGGACGATGAGCAGTCCGAGGCGGAGGGTGTGGCGATACACTTATCGGCCGAGCGTTTTGAGCGTCAGGCACAGTGGCGTGATTTTGCTGTGCTCTATCGAGGTAATCATCAGGCGAAAGTATTAGAGCAGGCGCTGCGTAACTTACGTATTCCCTACACGATTTCCGGCGGCCAGAGTTTTTTCGATAAGGCCGAGGTGCGCGATATCCTGGCGTATTTGCGACTGATCGTCAATGAGGCAGATGACCCCGCTTTTATTCGTGCGGTGACCACGCCCCGGCGCGGGGTGGGGCAAACGACCTTGACTGTTTTAGGGCAGTTTGCAGCAGAGCGGCAGTTATCCTTGTTTGCCGCAACACAGTCTATGGCGCTTGCTGATTTGCTGGCTGAGCGACAGCTTGATGCCTTGCAGGTGTTTGTGCACTTTATACAGCGCATGCAGCACCGTGCGGATGAGGTTGATACGGATAATCCTGAGTACGATTCGGCAGCCAGTGAGCTGCTCGACGAGCTGCTGCGGGCGATTGATTATGAACGTTATTTGTATGAAATGTTCGATGAGCGTCCCGCCCAATTGCGTTGGGAGCACGTGCTTGAACTGGTCAATTGGCTTAAGCGCAAGGCCGATGAGGAAGGCTTAAGCTTAAGTGATTTAGTACAGCGTGTGGCCTTAATCACGATGCTTGAGCGTAACGAAGAAGAAGAGCCGGACGCGGTCAAGCTGTCTACTTTGCATGCTTCTAAAGGTCTGGAATATCCGCATGTTTTTCTGGTAGGTGTGGAGGAAGGCTTATTGCCTCATATAGGCAGGGACGACGAAGATATAGATCCGGAGCGTGAGCAGGAAGTACGATTACAGCGTATTCAGGAAGAGCGGCGCTTGATGTATGTGGGTATTACGCGGGCGCAGCGCAGTTTACGTCTGACCTGGTGTAAGAAACGGCGTCGTGCACGTGAAAACCTGGTGCGTGAGCGGTCGCGTTTTATCGATGAGATGGGGCTGGATGATCGTCATACTCAGGCTTTACCAGAAGACCCTGGCTTAAGTCCTAAACAGCGCTTGGATATGCTGAAAAATCTACTTAAAAAGTCGACGGAATAATTTTTGTGTATACATAAAAAAAACCTGCGTTATTCATGCAGGTTTTTTTTCAGATCCGGCCTTGGCTGGATTTTTATACAACTGGAGCGACTATGCGCTAACAGGCTGATTACCAGTAGCCGTTGTGACGCATGCTGTGCGCACGTAGACGGTTTAGGCGCTGGGCCATATTTACTAGAGAATTAGCTGTAGCACGGGCAGCACGATGAAACACGGTTTTGCCCTTGTCCTGGTCTTCAGAGATGACCGACACGGGTTCCCAGTTTTCTTGGGCCTGCTGCGTTACATCCTGCTCAAGTACGTCACTCCAGCGTATGTATTGCGTATAAGTGGTCATGGTCGACATGAAATTTGCCCTTATTAGGTAAATAACTGACTAGGAATCTTTATTATAGGGTTTACCCTAGGATAAGGCAAGGGTAAACCCTAGTATTTTTTATGATGGGGCGTTTTGTTGTTTAAGACCACTGGTTTAGCGGCACAAACAAGGCGGTTTGCGCAGCAAGATCTACGCATCAGAGTCAGGTCGTTCGTGTGTAGAACGTTTTGCACGCTTTAGCTTGAAAATTACCGTTGCCGGAGTATGCTTTGTGGATTGCTGTCTAGCACGCTTGGCACAGAGTGTGTTTATTTGGGCGATTGCTATTTGCACAAATTGTCAGGACAGTCATACTCTTATATAACACTGCTTTCTTTACTTCTATTGTTACTGGCATGACTGAACGTACCGCTCCTTTAACTGGTATCCGTGTCTTGGACCTGACACGAGTATTAGCTGGCCCTTGGTGTACTCAGAACTTAGCGGATCTGGGTGCCGAGGTAATCAAAATTGAACGCCCCGGTAGTGGCGATGACACGCGTGGCTGGGGGCCTCCCTATGTACGAGATGCTCACGGGCAAGATACCTCAGAGGCGGCGTATTACAGTTCGGCGAATCGCAATAAAGAATCGGTGACGGTGGATTTGGCCAGCGAAGCGGGTGCAGCAGTGATCCGGCAACTGGCTTTAAAAAGCGATATTCTGGTTGAAAACTTTAAGGTAGGCGGCCTGAAAAAATATGGGCTGGATTACGAAAGCCTGCGTGAAATCAACCCCGCTTTGATTTATTGTTCAATTACCGGATTTGGTCATACCGGACCGTATTCGCACCGTCCCGGTTATGATTTTATGATTCAGGGCATGGGCGGTTTAATGTCTGTGACGGGCGAGAAAGATAGCCTGCCCGGTGGTGGCCCCCAAAAGGCGGGTGTGGCCGTGGCAGATCTGATGACAGGCATGTATGCCACAGTAGGTATTCTGGCTGCCTTGAACGAGCGTCACCGTAGCGGTCTGGGGCAGCATATTGATATGGCATTGCTGGACTGTCAGGTGGCCATGATGGCCAATCAAAACTTGAATTACATGGCATCGGGGCAGTCGCCCGAGCGCGCAGGTAATGCGCACCAGAACTTGGTGCCTTATCAGGTGTTCGCCGCCTCCGAGGGACACTTGATCGTGGCGGTCGGCAACGACAGTCAGTTCAAGCAATATTGCCAAGTGTTAGGTTGTCCGGAGCTGGCGGCCGATAGCCGTTTTGCGACCAATTCTGGACGTGTGATTCATCGTGAAACCTTGATCCCTATTCTCGAGCAATACATGAAAACGCGTGCTCGTGATACGTGGTTGCAAGAGCTAGAGCAGGCAGGTATTCCGGCCGGGCCCATTAACACACTGGAACAAGTCTTTGACAATCCTCAGGTGCAGTCGCGTCAGTTGGCCTTAAAGCTGGAGCACCCTTTGGCCGGGCACGCTCCCTCGGTAGCCAGTCCTATTCGCTTGTCGGCCACTCCGGTTCAGTATCGTAAAGCAGCACCTTTACTGGGGCAGCATACGTACGAGGTGCTGGAGCGTGTCTTGGGCATGGATAGGGCAGCGGTTGACGCCCTTAATCAAGCTTGAGCCTTTCACGTACACAATTTTTAGTTCTTGAGTAGTATATGAAGCAGATAAGACAGATCGCGGTAGTGGGTGCAGGCGCGATGGGGCAGGGTATAGCCCAGATTGCGGCACAGGCAGGCAAGCATGTGTATCTTTATGACATGAATGCTGAGGCTGCGCAGGCGGCCGTGAGCAAGCTGGCTGCTGTATGGCAGCGCTTACATGATAAAGGGCGCCTGACTGCCGAGCAGGTACAAGCCGCTTTGCAATGTGTGCACGTAGCGCATTCATTGGAGCAGTTAAAAGCGGTCGACCTGGTGGTGGAAGCCATTGTTGAGCGTCTGGACATCAAGCAGCAATTATTTGTCGATTTGGAGCAATTGCTTAGTCAAGATTGCATACTGGCTTCAAATACGTCTTCCTTGTCTATTACCGCTATTGCCCAAGCGTGTCAGCGGCCAGAGCGTGTCGTTGGCTTGCACTTTTTTAATCCCGTGCCATTAATGAAAGTGGTGGAGGTTATTGATGGCTTGCGTACCGCCCCTAGCGTTGGTGATGCGCTAATGGCCTTGGCGCGTGAGATGGGGCATACCCCTGTACGCGCCAAAGACATGCCTGGTTTTGTGGTGAACCATGCCGGGCGCGGCATGAATATTGAAGGCTTAAAGGTGGCTCAGGAGTGTGTGGCACCTTTTTATCAAGTCGATGCCATCATGCGCGAACAGGCGGGCTTTCGTATGGGGCCCTTTGAACTGATGGACTTGACCGGGCTGGATGTCTCACATCCGGTCATGGTGTCTGTGTACGAGCAGTTTTTTGATGAGCCGCGTTTTCGTCCATCCCCCTTAACCGCAGTGCGACAGGCGGGGCAAGTGTTAGGGCGAAAAACTGGAACGGGCTTTTACGTATATGAACAGGGTCAGCAGCAGGTACCCGCCGAGCCTGCCGTGCCGACAGTGGCTAAGGCCGCACCCGTTTGGCTAGCACCCTATCATGCTGTGGGCTACGAACGTGCAGCCGCGTGGCTGGCAACAGCAGGCGTTACGATTGAAACGGGTGAACGTCCTTCTGAGCAAGCCTTAATCTTGCTGACGCCGTTTGGGCACGATGTAGCCAGTTTGGTGGCCGAGCATCAACTGGACCCTGTACGTACTGTGGCACTGGACACATTTTTTGGTTTGGAACCAGGTAAGCGTCGAGTCTTGATGTGCTCTATCGCTACGGGCGAGCAATGGCGCGATCAAGCGTGGGCATTACTGGCCAGTGACGGTTCTCCGGTCAGTGTGATTGAGGACTCTGCCGGTTTTGTGGCGCAACGTATGGTAGCGAGCATTATCAATGTGGCCTCAGACATTGCGCAGCAGCAGATTGCCAGCCCCGAGGATATCGATGAAGCCGTACGTCTGGGGCTGGGTTACCCACTGAATGGACCTTTATCTATGGGTGATCATTGGGGGCCAGCATTGGTGCTGGAAGTACTGCGTAATGCATATGCTGTGACGGGTGATATGCGTTATCGCGCTAGCCCCTGGTTGCAGCGACGTGCCCAATTAGGCGTGTCTTTACGTAGCCCAGCCGTTTGTCGGGCTCAATAAATTAGCCCAGTAGTCCTTGTTTCGCAGGCGGCTTCGAGTGGGGGCCGCTTGTTTTGTTTTACTTCCTGCTGTTGGGCTGGCTGTTGCTTAGCCCTAGGTGGGCGATATCAATAATAAGCCACACAAGTGTGGGTGGAGTGGCGGGTGTCCGTATTTGTTTTTTTTGCTCTATCGGTATTAGTTGTTTTTACCTCTTTCCTATCCGGCGTGTTTGGCATGGCGGGTGGCATGGTGTTAATGGGTAGCTTGGTATTTTTGTTACCGGTTGGTCACGCCATGATATTGCATGGTTTTATTCAGGCCTTTGCCAATGGCTGGCGTGCTTTGATGTGGCGCGAGCACGTAGATTGGCGCATTGTTATACGCTTTGTGCTGGGGCTGATTGTGGTGACGGTACTGATGAGCTTGGTGCGATTTGCGCCAGACCAGCGCTTAGTGTTAATTAGCTTAGGCATTGTGCCGTTTATCGCTTTATCCGTACCGCGTCGCTGGGTGCCACAAGCGAGTCGACGAGGCGGCGCTGAGCTGTGCGGTGCTTTGTGCACGTTTTTCCAGCTGTTATCCGGAGTGTCTGGCCCCACTCTGGATGTGTTTTTTGTACGTGAAAATTATGCGCGGCATCAGGTAATAGCGACCAAAGCAGCGTGTCAGCTATTTGGGCATTTGGGCAAGCTGGTGTACTTTGGTTTACTAGTCGTTTCGCCAGGTGATTTTCCTTTGCCGTATTGGGCTTTGCTTCTTTTTGCCGGCATGGCCATATGGGGCACCACCCTAAGTAAAGTGGTGTTGAATCGGTTAAGTGACCAGTCTTTCCGGCGTTACACGCAATATATTGTGGCGGCCATTGGTGCGGTCTATCTGGTGCGGGGTATTGCGGCGTATTGGGGCACCTAAGGGCAGGGCCTGAGCGGGGCTTAGCACGTAAACGGTATGCCGGCGCGTTGCAGTAAGCGCTGGTTACGCTCACACACTTGTATAAGCTGTAATTGCTTACCCTGTTTGCGGTAGCGCTCTTGTAGCGTTTGGATGCTGGCTAGGGCGGAATGATCCATGATGTGCAGATATTGGCAATTTAGGATGCTCAGTGCGGAGTCTTGGGGTGGAGTAAAAAAGTCCAGAAATCGAGTGCTAGAAGCAAAAAAGAGCGTGCCACGAATGGTGTAGAGTGTGTTTCCTGTTGCTGTGCTTGCACGCTCGCCATCCAGGCTTTTAGCATGCTGCCAAGCAAAGTGTAGGGCAGTAATCATGATGCCGCACAGTACCGCAAAAGCCAGATCAGTGAGTACGGTGACCAGGGTTACGGTAACGATAACCAGTGCATCTGCACGTGGAATCTTGCGTAGCCCTAGCAGCGACTTCCAGGAAAACGTTTGTTGGGCGACGACCAGCATGACGCCAGCCAGAGCGGCCAGTGGAATGCGTTCGATTAACGGCGACAGGAACAGAATAAACATCAGCACCATGCAGCCGCTAACTATACCTGATAGTCGTGTTGTACCACCTGATCGTAGATTAATCACAGTCTGGCCAATCATGGCACAGCCACCCATCCCTCCAAAGCTGCTCGAAACCATATTAGCCGCGCCTAAGGCTATACACTCTCGGTTGGCTTGCCCCACTGTGCCTGTTTGTTCGTCACACAGGCTTTGTGTGAGTAAGGTTTCCAATAAACCGACAATCGCCATGAGCAAGGCGTAGGGGAAAATGATTTGTAGCGTGCGCCATTCCAGTGGTACCTGAGGCAGGGCAAACTGAGGTAAGGTGCCTGCAATAGTGGCTTGATCACCTAGAGTATGTACCGGCAGGCTCAAGGCGTAGCTCAGTAGTCCCACGCTGATAATAGCCACTAATGCGGACGGGACGCTACGCGTAAAGCGGGGCAATAGCCAGGTAATCAAGATAGTGAGTAGAGTGAGGCCCAGCACCCATGCCATGGCGCTGCCACTTAACCAGGCTGCGCCCGGTTCGGAGGATGTTTTGAAGTGGCTCAGTTGTGCTCCCGCAATAAGCAGCGCTAGGCCATTTACAAAACCTAGCATGACGGGGTGTGGCACCATACGTACAAGTTTGCCCAGGCGCAGTACTCCATAAAGCAGCATGATCAGGCCGCTTAATAAGGTACAGGCTAAAAGATACTGTACGCCATGTTCCAGAACCAAAGCCACGATGATGACCGCCATAGAGCCTGCAGCACCGGAAATCATGCCAGGCCGCCCGCCAAACAGAGCAGTGATGGTACAGATGAAAAAGGCGCCATATAGCCCCATTAAGGGGTGTACGTGAGCCAATAAGGCAAAAGACAGGCACTCGGGTACCAGAGCGAAGGCAGAGGTAATGCCTGACAGAGTATTGGCGCGTAGATTGCTATGCCAGGCTGGTAGCGTGTGATTCATAGGTTCAGTAAAAAACCCCAGACGTCAAAGGACTGACTGGGGTTATCGAAAAGCGGAAGCGGGTACGTTTTACAATGTCCAGTCGTAATCGACGGTAAGAGGGGCGTGGTCGCTAAAGCGCTCGTCTTTGTAGACGTCGGCACGCAGAGCTTTGGCAGCAATGCCAGGGGTAGCGATTTGGTAGTCAATGCGCCACCCTACGTTATTGGCCCAAGCCTGGCCGCGATTGCTCCACCAAGTGTAGCATTCACTGGTGGTGTCTGGGTGCAACTGACGGTACACATCAACCCACTCAAGCTCGGACAGCACTTTGCTCATCCAGGCACGTTCCTCTGGAAGAAATCCGCTGTTTTTCAGGTTCCCTTTCCAGTTTTTTAAATCAGCTTCGTGATGCGCAATATTCCAGTCGCCACACAGGATAAATTCTCTGCCTGTATCTTTGTGCTCTTGCATCAATGCATTGATCCATTGCTCGTAGTGATCCAGAAAGCGATACTTGGCCTGCTGACGCTCATCTCCGCTGGAGCCCGATGGCAAATATGCACTGACCACGCTTAGGCCGTCCCAATCTGCACGTATGATGCGGCCTTCCGCGTCGAATTCAGGACAGTCCATACCGATACTGACCGCTTCAGCTTTAGGGCTTAGGTAGAGGCCTACACCACTGTAGCCTTTTTTTTCGGCATGATGGAAATGGCCTTCGTACTGACCTGGGTGACGTAAGGCGTCGTTTAGGTCAGGCGCACTGATTTTGATCTCCTGCATACAGACTATATGCGGCTGTGTCTGTTCTAGCCAGGCAGGCAAGCCTTTGCGAAAGGCGGCCCGTATCCCATTGACGTTTAATGATGTGACTCTTAGCAAAACAAATCTCCATGTATTCGCACAAACTGTACCTGATTTGTTCCGTTCTTGCAGCCAAAGAGCTGAGCACAGCTCTCTGCGCTTGCGGAGGTGCCAGAACTAAGGCCAGCTTACTGTTCAGACTACGCGGGCAGGCTTATGTGGATTGGCGTTGCAGTATTTGTTTAGCGATATCGCGCACTTTTTCCACATGGGCCATGCTAGCTTGCTCGGCCGCTTGTGAGTCTCGTTGGATTAAGGCCTGAACGAGTAGCCGCATTTCCTGAGCGGCCTGATGCTTTCTTTCGGCGCTGGCAATAGTCAGGCTACGTAGTCGATTAATACGAGCATTTAAGGTTTGTACAATGTCCCAGGCGATTTCCATTCCCGCCCCTTGGAACATTAACTCATAAAATACATTTGTTTTATTGAGCACTTCAGAAAGCTGGCCCTGCTCAAAGGCCAATTGGATCTGGTCGTTATGATCGTGTAATTGTTGCAAGGTTTGCTCAGAGGCAAATTGCGCACACAGCCCTGCAGCGCGGCTTTCGAGTAAGGCGCGAATGTCGTAAATCTGGCTGGCCTGAGTAGCACTGAGCAAAGCGACGATTGGGCCTTGCTGGGGCAGTACTTCTACCAATCCCTCAGACTCGAGTTGACGTAAAACCTCTCTGACGACGGAACGGCTGACCGCGAGCAGATCGCATAGGCGCCGCTCAACCAATCGTTCACCCGGTTTGAAATAGCCATCAAAAATGGCCTCTTTCATTTTTTCTACGGTTAATTCTCTAAGTGTTTTGCTGGTGCGCTCAACTTTTAAGGAAGGGACGGAGGCAGTTTGCACAGTTTTCTTATCCTATAGGAACCTTGTATGTTAGCACCGTGTTGGCTGTAGATAGAGGCAGGCAAGTGGCTTGAGGAGCGGCGAGTCTTGCTTTATCTGTGGCTTAAGTGACTGACGGGTTCTGTGGTCTTATGTCAAGGCAGGTGACACTATAGTTATTTTTATTTGCTCTTGCAATCAGACGGCGCGTAGGGGTGGGAGCGTTGGCTGCCCCTGGTACAGCAAGCGCTTATTAGGCCAGGGACATAAGGCTTAAGGCCTGGGGAGTGTGGCCTGTGAAGTACTCAGAAAATCAGCGATGTGACGATTGACTTGTTCGGAGTGGGTGAGAGGCATCATGTGATGGGCGTGCTCCAATATATAAGATTGCCCTTGCGGAGCTAAGGCGGCCATTGCTTCAGTCATGGCTGGGCTGGAGTTCTGGTCTAGGCTGCCAGTCATGAACAGGGCGGGCATGGCCAGCTTGGCTAAACGATCAGCATGAGCGCTATCAGAGTGGGCAAATAAACGATACGCTCGCGCATAGCCTACTGGGTCTACTTGAGCCAAAATCTGAGCACTAAGCTGCGCTGCCTCCTGTAAGGACTGGGGTGTAGGAGAGCCATACCAGCGTTCCAACGTACTACGGATATTGGCCTGCAAGCCTTGCTCTTGCAAAGATCTAGCCCTAGCTTGTACAGCTTGACGCTGCGTTTCGCTACGTTTAAAAACCGCGTTTAAAGCGGTGATGCTTAGGCAACGATGTGGTCTGCACAGTCCAAACTCCACCGCAATGAGTGCTCCCATGGAGTGCCCGACCACATGCGTCGCTGTGATCCCCAGGTGATCCAGCAAGTCGTCAATTTGAGCGACATAATCGGATAGGCTGGCCGGGTCAGGTGGGAGCGGGCTGAGTCCGTGCCCTAAGGTGTCATAAGTAATGAGGCGATAGTCGGCGCTTAGCGCTTGCCACTGAGGCAGCCATACGCGCTGATCCATACCCACTCCATGGATTAATAAAACAGCAGGCCCTTGCGGGCCACTGTCCTGATAGTGACTGGATAGAGGCTTAGAGCCCTTAGACGTTGTCATTGCTGCCTAACTCAGCGAGGTCTTCATAACGGTTGCCAATACGATGGTGGGGACGACCACCATTGGCCGCTCCTAAGGCAACAACAATCTCGTCAGCACCTGGGGCGTCGTTAATATTGAATTGCAGGGTTAGGTAATGGGAACGTAATCCTTCATCGTCGATATGCATCATGGGAATAACAATCGGGCTTGCCGGGCCGCCGCGAGTGTTAGTAAAGCTCAGGTAGCTTTTGGCATTGGTGGCTTTGCGATAGTAGTTACCAAAATGCAAAGTGTGTATCAAAGCAGAAGCTTGTTCTATTTCTCCATTGCAACCAACAGTTGCCGCTTTACCATAAGCTTGTACAGGCATGTTGCCCATGATGCCCATAATGCGCTGGGTGAGTTCTTGCCCAAGGATGGGAGCGATGCGCCTGATTTCTGGCGTTAGGTTTTCCACAAAACCCTGGCCTGCCCAAGGGTTTTTGATGATCGCAGCGACGGCTACCATGACTAATGGGGTAGGGGCTTCTTTGCCGCCCTCAATCAAGGTCTCTTCCTGGAAAGTAACGATTTTGCGAACGCCGATATCGGTCAGGGATGGATTTGTCATGCTATACCTTAAAAAGAAAGTGGGCTTAACGAATGCTGATTTGAGCTGCTTTGACCACAGCCTGATATTTTTCAACTTCTTCGAGCAGGAAATGTTTCAGGTCTTCGCCTGAAGCAGTAGAAGGACTCACCCCTTGTTCTGCTAGTAGCCGCTGAACGGCTGGATCGTTTAATACGGTTTGGCTGGCTTGCTCAATAACGTCTACGATTTCGCTTGGTGTGCCCACGGGGACAAAAAGACCAAACCAGACTCCGAGATCAAACCCTTCTAGTCCGGGAATTTGCCCCAGCGCAGGAATGTCGGGTGTGAGTTCGAAAGGGGTATTAGTGGTGACGGCATAGCCGATGAGCTTGCCTGCTTTAATTTGGTTTTGGGCGGCGCTAAGTGTGGCTATGCCCAGCTCTACCTGCCCGCCCAAGATATCAACTAAAGCGGGCGCTGCGCCACGGTAGGGCACATGCGTCATCGCTAGGTTTGCTTTCATGTTTAGCAGCTCTCCTGCTACATGCATGGGCGTACCGTTACCTGCAGAGGCAAAGCTAATATTCTGGCCTTCTTGCTTGGCGTATTCGAGCAAACTCGTAATGTCTTTAGCTGGCAGCTCAGGGTTTCCCACCAATACCATTGGCCCGGTAGCAACAAAGGCGACGGGCTCCAAGTCTTTTATGCCGTCATAGCTAAGATCTGGGTTGATCAGCTTGTTGATCAAGATCTCAGAGCCTGAGCCTAACAAAATAGTGTATCCGTCAGCAGCCGCTCGGACAGCCCGTTGGGTGCCTACTATGCCACCTGCCCCAGAGTAATTTTCCACCACTATGGTTTGATTTAAGGCTTTGCCTAATGCGGGTGCCAAGCTACGCGCGATGATGTCAGAGCTACCCCCTGGAGCGAAAGGTACTACCAGCGAAATGGGCTTGTTGGGATAGGGACTGGCTGCTTGGCTGGGCAACGTGGACAACAGCCCAACCGCACATAATCCAAAGACAGCCATGGTGTGTTTCAAACTACCTTTCATAGGTAAGTCTCCTGACGTTTATAATATGGTCTTATGGTATACCAAGGTCGAGAGAAAGAAAAGTGTTTTTGAAACGTGGCGCAGTGGATTGGGAATAGGAATAAAAAATGGCGGCTAGAATTTGCCGCCATCAGAGAGTATTGTTTTGTTGGATTTAGTCGCCAAATCGGTAGCTGGAGACGGTCAGGCCGCCAAAAGCCTGGGTTTCATGATGAAAACGGTGTGCAGGGGCCTCGGTGGCAGCCCCCAAGGCAACCATGAGGGGCACCAGGTGATCCTCACGAGGGTGAGCAATACGCGCCGCAGGCGCTTGTTCCCAGTGCAAGAGTGCTTCCAGGCGTTGCTCGGGGTGTTGGTGGTTCATGAGGGTTTCGTGTAACCAGCGATCAAACTGTGCCGAAGGTTGCACGCCGCCCGAGCCCATATTGCGCAGATTATGATAGCTAAGCCCGCTACCAATGATGAGCACGCCTTGTTCACGCAAGGGTCGTAAGGCCTGACCTATATGTATGTGGCGCAAAGGGTCGTAGTCACTATGAATAGAAAGCTGCACCATGGGAATGTGTGCGTCGGGGTACATACAGTACGCGGGCACGAAGGCTCCGTGATCAAATCCACGGTCGTAATCCAGTTGTGCAGGCAGGTTTGCGGTGGCCAGTAGTGCCTGCACTTCTTGCGCCAGTACCGTGAGGCCGGGTGCGGGGTAGCGGATCTGATAGGTATGATCCGGAAAGCCGTAGTAGTCATAGAGCATGCTGGGGCGATCTGCCGCCATGACCAGAAGCGCCTCTTGCTCGGCCTCCCAGTGCGCGGACACCATGAGTATGGCTTTAGGTGCTTGGGGTAATTGCTCTGGAATACTGGCCAATGCTGCGCGCAGCGGGGCATACATCGCCTGTGCTTCATTTATCCACGGCCAGGGGCCGCCACCATGAGAGATAAAATAGCTAGGTAATAGCATGCTGTTTCTACTCCGTAATGTTACGTCCTTGATATGCCCTGAGTATTATCGGGAGAGCAAGGTATCGACGCTGAATTTTCCTGGGCCCAAAATACTGAGGCTTAAAAAGATAAAGCAAAATAGCACTGCTGCTTCACCGCCGTTCATGAGCGGCAGTAAAAAGGTGGCGCCACTAGCATGACCAATAAAGTAGGCCGCCGCACATAAGCCAGAGGCGATAAAGCATGCTGTACGACTCATTAAGCCCACAACAATCAGCACCCCGAGGATCAGCTCTAGCAGCCCCGCAATGCCATACATAGACATCAGTTGCAGATTGCTGAACATGTCTATTTTAGGAATACCTAAAATTTTGGCAGAACCATGAGTAAAGAGTAAGTAACCTGAAACGATGCGCAGTAAAGATAAGACTGCATTTTGAGATGAGCTCAGAGGTGTGTTCATGGTCTTTCCTTGTAAATGGAATCAGATCATTAATAGCAGCTAATAAATCGACTGTGCACATAAGTTAGCATGCTTCTGATGGAGACATAATTAAGTTGTGTTTCAGTCTTGGGAAAAAGCTTGATTTGTCGTGATGGCTAGCGATAAAAAAATCTGGGTAGACGGCTGCGCACAATGCATACCTGTGCCTTGCGGCTGGCTAAAGGCGCATGAGTAGTCTTGTTAGCAGGCATAATTAAGCCGCTTTGGTGATAAAGCGGCTTGAGGGCTGGCCTTAGTTCTTAGGCGAATTTGCCCAGAAGCTAAGGTGTCGAGCTCTTGTTAATGCTTAACGATGATGTGGTGTGAAAGAGACTTTAGTTGATGCTTAAGCCAATTTGATCCACTACCGCCTGCCATTTCTTGATGTCTTGCTGTTGTAGTTCTTGAAGTTGTGTGGGTGTTCCGCTGGATGGCTCTGCACCTTGCTGGGTTAAGATAGCCATCACATCGGGTGTGGAAAGTGCCTCAATCACGGAACGGTTCAGTTGTTCTATGATGGGTGCTGGCGTGTTTTTGGGTGCAAATAAAGCGAACCATGAACCGGATTCAAATCCGGGAACGCCTTGTTCAGCGATGGTCGCTAAGTCAGGCAGGGCACTTGAACGCTGTGCTGAAGTGACCGCAATGGGCTTGACGCTTCCAGATTGAATTTGAGGCAAAGCACTATTGACGTTATCTGCCATAATTTGCACTTGTCCACCCGCTAAAGCCATTAAGCCTGGGCCACCACCCTGAAAGGGAATATGAGTCATTTCGGTGTCGGTCATGATTTTAAACAGCTCCATGCCCAAGTGACCTGGCGTGCCTGTGCCGGCAGAGCCAAAATTGATGCTGTCTGGATTGGCTTTCGCATAGGCAATTAAGTCTTGAACGTTATCAATAGGTAGTGAAGGATGCACCATTAGTACCTGCGGTACATGGGCCACCAAAGTAATGGGCTCAAAATCGTTGATCGGGTCGTAGCTCAGGTTTTTGTTAATAGTGGCTGCTATGGCGTGTGAGGCGTTGGTTCCCATAACCAGAGTGTAACCATCGGGGGTAGCGCGGGCGGCTACCCGGGCGCCTACGGTGCCCCCGGCCCCGGCACGATTATCCACAATAAATGCCTGCCCTGTTTCTGTGCTGAGGTGTCTGCCCAGTTGGCGAGCCAGTATATCGGTCGCTCCACCGGGGGCAAAGGGTACGACCAGATTTACCGCTCGTGTAGGGTAGGGCTTAGCGTTTTGTGCGTGTAGCGAGCTGGTACTAAGTATCAAAGCGCTGATACCTAGGACGAGCGAATTACGTAATGTAGCTGTAGTCATGTCTCTTCCTTATCGTTATCAAATGGATCAGAACAGCGAAAAAGCCAGTTACGCTGCCGTGATGGTGACTTCCAAGGGGGTGAGTGCAGCGATACGTCCTATGAGTGTGTCGCCTGGATGCACGGCTCCTACGCCTTCTGGGGTGCCAGTGAAGATGAGATCACCTGGCATGAGGCGATAAAGCTGAGAGAGTTGGCAAATGATTTCTGGTACGTTCCAAATCATTTTTTCCAGTCTCGATTGCTGTTTAAGGGTGCCGTTTACTTCTAGCGATAAGGGACCCTCGAGCAGGTGCCCTACCGTTTCGACCGGATGTATGGGGGCGCAGGGCGCTGAATGATCGAAGGACTTGCCGATCTCCCACGGGTGTCCGCGCTGACAGGATGTGCGCTGGTGATCGCGCCGGGTCATATCCAGACCCACTGCGTAACCTAGTACTAAGTCCAGTGCATGCTCCATGCTCACATGGCTGCCCTCGGCACCAATGGCGATGACTAATTCGGCTTCATACTGGAAGTCTGAGGTAGCGGGAGGCATAGGAACCTGACCGTTTGTGACGATGGCATCGGTCGGTTTTTGAAAAAAGAAGGGGGGATCGCGCTCATCACCTTCTTGCATTTCCCGAATGTGCTCTAAATAATTTCTTCCTACACAGTAAATACGGCGCACACCAAATAGTTCATCGCGACCGACGATTTGGATATAGGTGGGAGCTACTTGTGGTGCAGCAAGACCTTTATGGTCTTTAGATACGGTAGACGTCATTGTTTGCCTTTCAATAAATCAAGAGAAGTTCTTGTATTTATTATGTTTTATGTTGGAAAGGCAGTTAAGGGAGCAACTTGTCTAAAGGTAGGACTATTTTGACTTTTCAGCCTCTCGAGACGCTACATACACGTTTTTTCGTAATGTTGAGGCGGAGCATCCCACCAGTTTTCGGAATAAACGACCGAAGTAGCTCGTGTCATTAAAACCGGTATGAAAAGCGATTTCCTTGATGTTCATATCTGTATGAATAAGCAGCTCCTTGGCGAATTTAATGCGCCGCTCATTCACAAGGTCGGTAAAGGTTTGCCCCGTTTCATTTTTAATCAGGCGGGCTAAGTAGCTGGGTGACAAATGTATGGCATCTGCTGTTTCTTGTAGTGATAAGGGCTTGGTTAAATTAGACCTGATATAACGCATCACGCGTTGTAAGGTGCGTCGGTTGCCGGCTGCCCTCTGGTTAGATTGGGTAATATGACGAATATTCTCGTCGTAACGCTGCCATATCATGGCAATGAGTTGAAGGACATAGCCTTTAACCAGAATACTAGAGGCTATTGAGCGTTCGGTATCTTCTTGTTGAATAGCCTGGCAAAGCTTATGGGCTTTTTCTATGCCTGCTTGATCCAGAGTGAAATCGATATGCTCCTGAGCTAAAAAGGGGGCTAATTCAGGTGCTCGCTGAGCAGGTACTTCTTCCAAGCTGAGTATATCGACATCCCATCCAGGAAAAAGAAAAGAATGGCTGATGTTAAGTATGTAGTACTGGCTATCCGGTAACGTGGGGATAAAGTGCGTTTTGTAGGGCAGGATGAAACAGATAGTGCCTGGTCCTACGGGGCGACTGACACTACCTAAAAAATGGCGGGTGTGGCCGTGTAGCTGTATGTGTATCTGATAGTACTGGTGCCGGTGCGGTGCTAGGTTTGGTAAAGCCATGTTTTGATCGCGTATGCCAAAGTCAGGATGTCCAGTGCGTTCTAACATGCGGTAATTACTGAGTCCGGGCGGCGCGTGTAAAGAGGGGGCATTCATGGCAATCACCGTTAAGGTAAGCGTGAGGCGGGTGGTTAAGCTTGTTGAAACACTTTGGCATGTCGTTACAAAGTGAGCAATCGGTAAAAACAATAGTGAGGGGCAGACAAAGAAGGGCGAATAGCAAGGCAGGTTTACGCCGCCTGTGAAATAATACGGTCTTCTTCGTTTTCTTTTATATCTACAGTTATGTCGGCCATACACAGCAATCGCCGTGATTTCGTGCGCTTTTCGCTGGAGCAGGGGGTGTTGCGCTTCGGTGAGTTTAAAGTTAAATCCGGGCGTTTGAGCCCGTACTTTTTTAATGCAGGCTTATTCAATACGGGTGCCAGTGTCGGACGTCTGGCGCAGTTTTATGCGCAGGCTCTGATCAGCGCAGGCATTGATTTTGATATGCTGTTTGGCCCGGCTTATAAAGGAATTCCGCTATCTACCGCGACGGCTATCGCTTTGTCTGCGCATCCCGAGCGTCAGGTGGATGTGCCCTTTGCGTTTAACCGCAAAGAGGTCAAAGCGCATGGCGAAGGCGGCGTATTAGTGGGGGCCCCCTTGCAGGGGAAAGTGGTGATTATCGATGATGTGATCACCGCTGGCACGTCTGTACGAGAATCCGTAGACATTATCCGTGCTGCCGGTGCAGAGCCTGTTGCGGTGTTGATAGCTTTGGACCGCATGGAGCGTGCGGGGAATGATCAGGTACTGTCAGAGCACTCGGCCGTACAAGATGTGGAGCAAAAATATGGCATGCCAGTTGTCAGTATTGCTTCTTTACAAGACATCCTGAGCTATTTGCGTGATGATGCAACCTTGGCGGCACACCATGAGCAGGTGGAAGCTTACCGTAAGCGCTACGGTATTTAAGGGCTGTACAAAGTTTAGTTCAGGCCTGTCACCAGACAGGCCTGAAACTTATAAGGCCTAGCTATCCAGCTTTTGCTTGAGCAAGTCGTTAATTTGCTGCGGATTTGCCTTGCCTTTGGCTATCCGCATGACTTGTCCTACCAAAGCGTTAAAGGCTTTATCTTTACCTGCTCGGTACTGCTCTATCATGTTGGGGTTAGCGGCTAGCACTTCGTCCACCATGGCCTCAATGGCGCCTGTGTCGGTGATTTGTTTTAAGCCCTTCGCTTCGATAATGGCGTCGGCGTCGCCCTCATGCTCACCTTCCCACATCAGGGTAAACACATCGCGAGCGATTTTATTCGAGATGGTGTTGTCGGCAATGCGTTCAATCAGTTTGGCCAGTTGCGCTGGACTCACCTTGGACTGTTCAATCGCCAGGTCTTCACGGTTCAGGCTCGAGGATAGCTCGCCCAGAATCCAGTTGGCGGCTAGCTTGGCGTGAGCGGGTGAGGCCGCCGCTAAAATAGCTTCGAAGTACTCGGCGCTGGCACGGCTGACGGTGATCTGAGCACTGTCGTATTTGCTCAATTCATAGTCTTGTTCGAAACGGGCTCGTTTTTGAGCAGGCAGCTCGGGCATCTCGGCCTGTACTCGGGCAATCCAGTCGGCACCGATAATAAGCGGTGGCAGATCCGGGTCAGGGAAGTAACGGTAATCATGCGCGTCTTCTTTGCTACGCATGCTGCGCGTTTCGTCTTTGTCGGAATCGTACAGACGTGTTTCTTGTGTGACTTTGCCACCGTCTTCGATGAGTTCGATTTGACGGCGTGCCTCGTACACAATGGCACGCTCTAGAAAACGGAACGAGTTGATGTTTTTCAACTCGCAGCGCGTGCCAAACTCGGCTTGGCCTTTCGGACGCACTGATACGTTAGCATCCACACGGAAAGAGCCTTCTTGCATATTGCCATCACAAATGCCCAGCCATACCACTAGACTGTGTAAGGCACGGGCGTAGGCAACGGCTTCGGCTGCGGAACGAATCTCTGGCTCAGAAACGATTTCCAGTAAAGGCGTGCCTGCGCGGTTCAGGTCAATACCAGTTGAGGATTCACCGTGAGGGCCGGTGAAACTTTCGTGCAAGGACTTACCTGCATCCTCTTCCAAGTGAGCGCGGGTCAGGTTAATGGTGCGTTCTTCTTCGCCCAGCATGAAGCTGATCTGTCCACCCGATACCACCGGAATATCCATTTGGCTAATTTGGTAGTTTTTGGGCAGGTCAGGGTAAAAGTAGTTTTTACGCTCGAATACGGAGCGTGGCGCTATATGAGCGCCCACGGCCAGACCGAAGCGTATTGCACGTTCGGCCGCTCCGCGGTTAAAGACGGGCAGGGCGCCAGGCAAAGCCATATCAACGGCATTAGCCTGGGTATTGGGGAGCGCGCCAAAGCGTGTGCTGCTGCTAGAAAAGATTTTTGATGCTGTTGAGAGCTGGGCGTGTGTTTCCAGCCCTATCACTATTTCCCATTCCATTATTTTTGTCCTGGTTGACGTTGATGCCAGTCGGTGGCTTGCTGGAATTGATCAGCAAAAGCCAGGAGTTGTCCTTCGCGGAAGTAGTTACCTATCAGGTGCAGACCTATAGGCAAGGCCTTGTCATGAGCACTGCTAAATCCGCAGGGAATAGACATGGCGGGCAGGCCAGCCAGGTTAACGCCTAGGGTGTAAATATCGCCTAGCCATTCAGCGGTTGGATCTTGATTCTGAGCGCCAATAGGGCTAGCCAACTGGGGGGTAACCGGGCCGAGTATGATATCGCACTGACTAAAGGCTTTTTGGAAGTCGTCCACAATCATGCGGCGTACACGTTGCGCTTGTACATAGTAAGCATCGTAGTAGCCGTGGGACAGTACATAGGTACCCACTAAAATGCGGCGTACCACTTCGGGGCCAAAGCCCTCAGCACGCGAACGACTGATCATGCTCTCTAGGTCATGGTATTGCGCTGCGCGGTGGCCGTAGCGCACTCCGTCAAAGCGCGAGAGGTTGGTTGAGGCCTCGGCAGGGCTAATCACGTAGTACGCGGGTATGGACAGCTCGGTTAAGGGCAACTGTATTTGTACGCGTTCCGCGCCTAGGCTTTCGTATGTCTGTAGGGCGGCTTCGATACTGGCAGCGATTTGCGGATCTAGCCCCGACCCAAAGAATTGTTCGGGCACGCCAATGCGTACACCTTTTAAAGGCTGGCTTGTGTTGTTGGCGTAAGCGTCTTGGGTAGCCTGATACTGATCGCGTATGCGCGCGCCCGTATTGGCCTGATCATCACAATGCTCAAGGCTAGTGGCATCGTTCTCGTCAAAGCCTGTCATGGTGCACAGAAGCTCGAGTAAGTCTTGCGCACTGCGGGCGATAGGGCCAGCTTGATCCAGGCTGGAGCCGTAGGCGATCATACCGTAGCGGGAAATGGTGCCATAAGTGGGCTTGATGCCACTGACTCCACATAAGGCGGCAGGTTGACGTATAGAGCCGCCGGTATCGCTTGCGGTAGCAGCCAGAACCAGGCCTGCGGCCACAGCCGCGGCTGAGCCGCCTGAAGAGCCTCCCGCAATCAGCTCTGGGTTCCAGGGGTTATGCACGGGGCCAAAAACAGAGGTTTCATTGCGAGAGCCCATCGCGAATTCATCGCAATTGAGCTTGCCTAAGGAAACGGTGCCAGCGTGCAAAAGTTTGCTCACCACCGTTGCATCAAAAGGGCTGAGGTATTGTCCCAGCATTTTGCTAGCAGCGCTGGTGTGCCAGTCGCGGGTCACGAACAGGTCTTTGTGGGCAATAGGTATGCCGCACAATGGCCCAGCTTGGCCGCTGGCCAATTGCTGATCAGCCTGATCTGCCTGAGCCAGGGTGAGCTCACGGTTTTGCTCAACAAACACGTTTAGCGCTTGCTGTTGCTCGGAGTAGGCCAAAGCCTGGGTGGCCAGTTCACGTGCACTGACCTGTTTGTTCGCCAGCGCCTGACGGGCGGCGTGGATGCTGGGGTAATCGGAGTAAAGAGACATAATGGCTGCTTATTCTATGACCGTGGGTACCAGGAACAAGCCTTCTTGTTCGGCGGGAGAGTTACGCATCATTTCCTGACGCTCGCTTTCTGTGCGGGTGGCCTCGGCCTGATCGTCGCGCAGACGCAGGCTAATTTGCTGGTGTGCGGCTAAAGGATGAAACATGGGTTCCACACCTTTTGTATCGATAGTTTGCAAAGCTTGGATAAGTCCGATAATGCGAGTGAAGTCCTGTTCAACTTGCGCAGACTGCTCGGCGGATAAGTCGATCCGCGCCAGTTGGGCGATGTGGGCAACGTCCTGCTGATTGATAGACATAAATGTGTTCTATGAAAAAGTAATAAAATATGGCAAGAAAACGATCTTTGGGCAATGAATCTTGCTAATTAAAGGCTTATAGTGGTTACTAAACCTGTCTAAGCACTAAAACAGTCCTATTAGTACTCAATTATAAGTTATCATTGAGCGTTTCTTTCCCAGGGGTATTTTAATTCGCTGCCTGGTTCTTGCGCTTGCCGTTCACGCTAGAGTTCCGCGCCGAATTTACCCGTAGCCTTTCCCAAACACTTAACACGTTGCGCGCCCATGTTCGGATTCCTACGCAGTTATTTCTCCAGCGATATGGCGATCGACCTCGGTACAGCCAATACCCTGATTTTTGTCAGGGGTAAAGGCATCGTACTGGATGAACCGTCTGTTGTCGCCATTCGCCATGAAGGTGGCCCGAGTGGTAAAAAAATTATCCAGGCCGTCGGTCAGGAGGCCAAGCAAATGCTGGGCCGAGTGCCCGGTAATATAGAAGCCATTCGTCCCATGAAGGACGGCGTAATCGCCGACTTTACGGTGACAGAGCAAATGCTCAAACAGTTTATACGCATGGTACACCCGCGTAGCATGTTTGCACCTAGCCCTCGCATCATTGTGTGCGTACCTTGTGGTTCCACTCAGGTGGAACGTCGAGCGATACGCGAGTCTGCCTTAGGGGCAGGGGCGAGCCAAGTGTACTTAATCGAAGAACCCATGGCTGCTGCCATAGGCGCTGGTCTGGCTGTGTCGGATGCGAGCGGCTCTATGGTGGTGGATATTGGCGGCGGCACCACGGAAGTGGCCGTTATCTCTCTAGGTGGCATGGTCTACAAAGGCTCTGTGCGCGTAGGGGGAGATAAGTTCGATGAAGCCATTATTAACTATATACGCCGTAATTACGGTATGTTAATTGGTGAGCCCACTGCTGAACTGATTAAAAAGTCCATAGGCTCTGCATTCCCCGGTACGGAGATTCGTGAGATTGAAGTCAAAGGACGTAATCTGTCCGAAGGGGTTCCACGTAGTTTTACGGTATCCTCGAACGAAATTCTTGAATCGCTGACGGATCCTCTCAATCAGATTGTGTCGGCCGTTAAAACTGGCCTAGAGCAAACGCCTCCTGAATTGGGATCGGACATCACAGACAAGGGAATTGCCTTAACTGGTGGGGGTGCTTTGCTGCACGATCTGGATCGTTTGCTCCAGGAAGAAACCGGTCTGCCCGTTGTGGTAGCTGAAGATCCATTAACCTGCGTAGTGCGTGGTTGTGGCGAGGCGCTAGAGCATCTGGAACGCTTAGGCTCCGTTTTTATTCACGACTGATCCCTGCCAACATCAGTTGACAGCAGACACCTGATGAAGGAAGTAAGTGATGCGAGAACAGGGAACACTCAGGCTTTTCAAGCGAGGGCCAGCCATCGAATTGCGAGCGGCTGGTTTCTTGCTGATTGCTGTGTGTCTCATTGTTGTGGATGCACGCTGGACGGTTTTACAACCTGTGCGGCAAGGCTTGGCCATAGCAATTTATCCTTTCCAACGGGCAGTCATGGCACCTCGCGATGCCTTGGCGTATTTCAATAGCTGGACTGAAGCGGCTTCTTTAGCCCGTTCCGAGAAAGAGGCATTACAGCGTCAACGCATTGAGCTGGCTCAGCTCTCTACACACGCAGCGCAGTTATTGTCGGAAAACGAGCAGTTACGCCGTTTACTACAGGTTTCCGATACGGTGACTCAGTCATCCGTGGCTGTCGAGGTCTTTTACGAGCCGCCTAACGCTTTTTCCCATCATTTGATCTTTAATAAAGGCTCGGCAGATGGCATACTGCCAGGCATGCCAGTTATCGACGAGGGCGGTGTGGTCGGGCAGATTATGCGCGTGACTCCGTTTACCGCCGAGGCAGCCTTGTTGACCGATGATAAAGTGTCCATACCAGTGCAGGTCTTGCGTAATGGCTTGCGCTTGATCGCTTTTGGTGGAAATCAGTCCGGCCGGATTGAAGCGCGTTACCTGACTGCTGATGTCGACCTAGAGGAAGGGGACACCTTAATTACTAGCGGTATTGGAGGCTTATTTCCAGCTGGCCTACCAGTGGGTACGGTAGAGCGCATAGAACGGGATGTTGCGTCTGGCTTTGCCCAGGCAGTTGTGAAGCCTTTGTCGCACCCCGAGCGCTATCGTCACTTTCTGGTCTTGTTAGTCTCCGTTTCCGATAAACCCGATTTACAGGACTCTCAGACCAATGGTGAGCAAGAGCAGCAAACAGGCTCCACCAAATAAGCTCAGACGTTCACAACTTAGTGATCTTCAGCCTATCGATACACAGCCCTTTCTCAAGGCGGCGCATCCTTTATGGGTGTGGAGTAGCCTGTTTTTCATGTGGCTGATTTCTTTGCTGCCTTGGCGCTTATGGGTGTATGCACCGGATATGCTGTTGCTGATGCTGGCATTTTGGGCCGTACATGCGCCCAATCGTGTGCCTTTGAGCTTGGCGTTTGCGCTGGGTCTGCTCATGGATGTACACGATGGTGCCATGCTGGGTGAGCACGCCCTGACTTATGTACTAGTGGTGTTTGGTGCGCGCGTCTTGCGTAAGCGTATGTTGCAGTTCAACGTATGGACGCACATTATGCATATGCTGCCTGTATTTTTGTTTGCTCAACTGGCAGGCCGAATTGCCCATGCATGGGTAGCCGGCGAGTGGGGAGGCTGGGCTTGGGTCAGCTCTACCTTGCTGACACTGGCTATTTGGTCCTTGGTGGATATCGTTATGTTTTTGCCGCAGCGTCGCTTGGATGAGTCCGACGCTCGTGGCAGTTAAGTTCTTTTATCATGTTCGAGTTTAAGCAAACCAAACATGTTTTACGCAAACGTACCCTGATACGTGCTTGCGTGGCAGGAGCGGTGGCATGCCTGCTGTTTGGAGTGCTAGGTGCTCGGCTTTGGTATTTGCAGGTTGTACGATACGAAGGTCTGGCGGCGCGAGCGGATCAAAACCGAATAGCGGTGGTGCCCATTACGCCTAGACGAGGCGAGATTCTGGATCGTAACGGGGTGGTGTTGGCGCGTAATTATCGGGACTACACCTTGATGGTGGTGCCGGCCAAGGTTAAAGAGCCGCTTAACGATATGCTCGACAGGCTGGGCGAGTTTGTATATTTAAGCCCCCGAGACAAGCGTTTGTTCACCCGTGCGGTTGAGCAAAGTAGCCGCTATGCACAAATTTTGTTGCGCTCTAATTTGAATGAAGACGAAGCCTCTTGGTTTGCGACCCGCTCTTACGAGTTTCCTGGCGTAGATCTGCAGGCGCGCTGGGTCAGAGAATACCCCGAGGGCGAGGCGGCTGCGCACGTGATTGGCTATGTGGGTCGTATATCAGAGCTGGACTACACACAATTGGAGCAGAGCGGTGAGTTGGGAAACTACCGAGGCACCCAAGTTATTGGTAAAAAAGGCATAGAAAAAACCTGGGAGGCTCAACTGCATGGGCGTACAGGTATAGAAGAAGTAGAAGTGGCTGCGTCGGGCCGTCCGGTTCGCACCTTGAGCCGTGTTGACCCCGTACCGGGCTCTAACTTGCGTTTGTCCCTGGATATAGAGTTACAAAAAATTGCGGAAGCACAGTTCGCTGGCAAGCGGGGTGCTTTGGTGGCGATAGAGCCAGCCACGGGGGAAATATTGGCCCTGGTGTCAGCCCCTTCTTTTGATCCTAATCTGTTTATTGATGGCATTGATGTCGAGAATTGGCGTCGTTTAAATGAATCGCCTGATCATCCTCTGATTAATCGCCCCTTATATGGCACGTATCCGATTGGATCTACGTATAAGCCTTTTGTAGCGCTGGCGGCGCTGGAGCTGAACCGGCGTAAGGCGACTGATCGTTTGCCCGACCCGGGCTTTTATGAGTTTGGTGGACAGCGGTTTCGTAATGCTGGAGGGGCAGTGTATGGCATGACTGACATGCATCGTGCGCTGGTGGTGTCCTCGGATACCTACTTTTATTCCTTAGGCCCTGAAATAGGTGTGGACAATCTGCACGACTTTATGCAGCCATTTGGCTTCGGACAGGTTACCGGCATAGATTTGGATGGTGAGCGTCGTGGAGTGCTGCCTTCGACCGAGTGGAAGCGACGCGCCTTTGCTAAGCAGCCCGAGCAGCAGCGCTGGTACACCGGTGAAAGTATATCGGTGGCGGTTGGGCAGGGGTATAACTCTTTTACCTTGCTGCAGTTAGCTCAGGCAACCTCCACGCTGGCCAACGACGGGGTGTATATGACTCCACACTTGGTAAGTCAGGTAGTGAATCCGTATACCGAGCAGGTGCAAGAAACGGTGCGTGTCAGTACACATACGATTCCCTTAAAACCCGAGCATCTTCAGGTTGTGAAGCGGGCGATGGAAGGTGTCATACGTCAGGGAACGGCACGCCGTGCCTTCGTGGGAGCTCCCTATCAGGCTGCTGGAAAAACAGGAACCGCTCAGGTGTTTAGCTTGCGTGGCGCAAAATATAACGCTCAGGCCATTGACGAGCGCTTGCGCGATCACGCCTTGTTTATGGCCTATGCTCCTGCGGATGAGCCCAAAATTGCCGTAGCACTTATCGCTGAAAATGCGGGCTGGGGAGGCGCGGTAGCAGCGCCTATGGCGCGTAAAGTGTTTGATTACTGGCTGGTGGATCGTCCAGGCCAGTACCAGCCCATACCTGTAGGGCAAACACAGTCTGAAGCGGGTACGGTTGAGGCTCCATGAAAAAACTTTATCTCTACTTAGTGCGGGCGTTGACGGCTTTTGACTGGCCTTTGCTGACCTTGCTGGCTATGATGGCCGCCTTGGGGCTAACCGTTATGCATTCCGCGGTGGGTGGCACAGATGGGCGGTTTGCTGATCAGACTCATCACTTTTTGTTCGCCTTTTTGGTGCTTTGGGTGGCCGCGCTGATCTCTCCTAAAGGCTGGAAAATATTGGCCCCTGTGGTGTATGTGGTGGCCGTCGTGTTGTTGTTAGGGGTGGAGTTTTTTGGCGTCACCAGTAAGGGGGCGACGCGTTGGCTAGAGATAGGCTTTACGCGTATTCAGCCATCTGAAATGTCTAAGATAGCCGTGCCTTTAATGGTGGCCTGGTTTTTTGATCGTAATCAAACTGGTAATTTGCGCTTGCTCGATTTCATAGGTGCTAGCGTTCTATTATTGCTGCCCTTTTTGTTGATCGTGAAGCAGCCCGATCTGGGTACAGCACTATTGGTGTTTGCCGCGGGTTTTTGTGTTATTTATTTTGCTGGGCTTTCATTTAAATTATTGGCGCCGGTCGTGATTATATTGGTGCTGGTAATTGGCGGCCTGCTGTATTACGAAGACACTATCTGTCAGCAAAATTTTGATTGGGTGGTGTTGCGCGAATACCAGAAAAACCGTGTATGTACCTTGTTAAATCCTAGTAGTGACCCATTAGGAAAAGGGTTTCATACCATTCAGTCTATGATTGCGATTGGCTCGGGTGGAGTCTATGGCAAAGGATACATGGCTGGTACGCAGTCTCACCTGGATTTCATCCCTGAGCGCACAACCGATTTTATCTTTGCAGTGTTTGCGGAAGAGTTCGGCTTATACGGCGGGGTGATGCTGCTGGTACTTTATGGCCTCATGATAGCCCGGGGGCTAAGCATAACCGTGGCGGCACAAACGCAGTTCGAGCGCTTACTGGCTGGCTCCATGTCCATGATGTTATTTGTTTACGTGTTTGTGAATGTGGGCATGGTCACCGGCATTTTGCCGGTGGTAGGCGTACCGTTGCCCTTTTTAAGCTATGGCGGTACGGCCTTAATGACGCTAGGCGTAGCCAGCGGAATATTGATGAGCGTGAGTCGTAGTAAGCCAGCGCGTAGCCAGACTTAAAACAACTCTGGCGTGCTGGGCATGGCTAAGCCCTCTAGTATTTTGCGTACTGGGGCAGGTAAAGCGGCCTGCTCGATCTGATCCAGCTTTAACCATTGCTCCGTGAGCGCTAAGGGCTCGTGTAGGCTAAAGCTTGAAACATCGCACAGCCACGGGCTGATATGCAGTTTGAAATGCGAAAAAACATGCTGAAAACTGGCCAGGCGCACTGGAAGAACACTGGGGTTATAGCGACGTGCCAGAGCCAATAATTGCGGTTCGTCGACAAGCTCAGGCAGGCTCAGCAAGCCACCCCAAATACCTTCGTCTGGTCGTTGCTGGAGTAGTACGGAGCCATTCGACCTGACGATGAGCATATGGCAATAGCGCTCGTCTTGTGCTTTACGCTGTTTTTTTGTTGGTAGATCACTCTGTGCCTGATGAGCATTGGCATAGCAGGCCAGGCTGAGCGGGCAGCGATCACAGGAAGGCTTGCTACGGGTACAGCATTGTGAGCCTAAGTCCATTAAGCCTTGTGTGTACGCGCTCATGTCCAGGTCCAGCGGTGCCTTGGCCACCACGTCGTCGGCTATTTGCCAGAGCTGCTGCTCTACCGCACGTCGCTGAGTTTCACCATAAATACCAAAGTAACGGGTAAATACCCGTTTTACATTGCCATCCATAATAGGGCTGCGTTCACCGAAACAGAATGCAGCGATGGCCGCGGCCGTAGAGCGCCCTATACCCGGTAAAGTGGCTAAATCTTTGGCCTGTTGTGGAAACTGTCCTTGCCAGTGCTGCATAACCGCTTGAGCACAACGATGCAAATTGCGTGCGCGGGCATAATAGCCCAGGCCTGCCCAATAGGGCATGACTTCCTCTTGTTCGGCTGCCGCCAGGCTGGCTACGTCGGGAAAGCGTTCGAGAAAACGTGCATAGTAAGCCAAGACCGTGCTGACCTGAGTTTGTTGCAGCATAATTTCTGATAGCCAGACTTTGTACGGATCGCGAGTATGTTGCCAAGGTAAATGATGACGGCCATGCTGTTTTTGCCACGTCACCACATGGCTGGCAAACAGGGATAGGGGAAGGAGAGATTCGGTCATGAAAAAAGGAAAGACGGGTGGATGGAGCCAGCCCCCAGGCTGCCAGGGCAGTGAAGGGGGCAAGACTCGTGCGTGGACAGTCAGGCTGCTTAGTACTGGGTGTTGCGCGTCACAGACCAACGCGCCGCAGTAGCGGCGAGTATGGCGACCGCAATGGCGCCAGTAATCAGAGTGGAGGCTGTGGGCATATGCAGGGTAAGCTGGGTACCGTAACTGGCTGCCAGTTGGGTCAAGGCCTCGTTAAGAGGACTTAAGGCGGCACGGGCAATCACGCAGGCTAAGGCACTGGCCACCAAACCGGTCAGGGCGCCCAAATAAAGGAAGGGGCGTCTGACAAAGCCCTCATCAGCACCTACCAAACGTGCTACGGCTATCTCTTCACGCTGACTAAGTGCTTGTAAACGTACGGTATTAAATACGGTAGCGACGACCACGATGCCAACACTGGCCACCAGAATCCACAGGCCAATTTCAATAAAGCGTAAAATTGACTCCAGTTTTTGCACCCATTCACTGTCAAGCTGGACGGTATCAATAGCTGGCCAGGTGGAAAGCTCGGTGGCTAAGGTGGTGGCTCGCGCAGACAGATCAGGGGCGTCTAACAGCGTGATAACCAGTGCATGCGGTAAAGGGTTATCCGGCAGCACTTCCAGGGCCTGTGCCCACGCCGGATTGGCTTTTAGGCCGGCTAGAGCCTGATCGCGTTCGATAATGCGTATCCCGGACAGTAATTCACCAAAACGTTCTTGAATGTGTGCAGCGCTGCTCTGGGCATCCGTAAGCTTGGCGTCTTGTTGCATAAATACCGTCAGCTCAGGCGAGATAGGTGTCTCACGCACGACGGGTTGCGCAGACTGCAGGATGGCACCGCCCAAGATAGGAATCGATAAGGTTAAGGCAATGACCAGCAAATTGGCTAGCGAGGAAAAAGGCTGCACAGTTAAGCGACGCAGCGCCACTCTAAAGGCGTAGTGATGGTACCTGAGCCAGCGCTTCATGCTTGTACTCCAGGAAAGTCACTAAAACGTCCTGCCTCAATCAGCAAGGTTCTACGAGCATAATGTGCCATCAGGCGTCTGTCGTGAGAGGCAATCAGGGTGGTCACGCCGACCCGGTTAAAGTCGCGGAACACGTCCATGATACGGCGAGCACTGTCAGCATCCAGGTTGGCAGTAGGCTCATCCGCAATCAGGATAGCGGGGCGATTCACGATAGCGCGTGCAATGGCCAAGCGTTGTTGCTCGCCACCTGACATTTCCACTGGATTGTGTCCCTCTTTGCCTGCAAGACCCACTTTTTCCATAGCAGCACGTGCCCGGGTTTGAGCCGTGCGTTGATCTAGGCCGATTACCGCCAAAGGCACCATGACGTTTTCTAAAGCGCTGCGGTCATACAGCAGATGGGTGTCTTGCAAAATGACCCCTACCGCGCGTCGCAAATAAGGACGAGCTCTGGCCGAGAGCCTATCGACACGATGCTCTTTCAAGGTAACAGAGCCTCGACTGGGGGGCTCTAGACCACCTATTAGGCGCAGCAGAGTCGATTTTCCCGCTCCAGAAGGGCCTGAAACGAAGACAAACTCTCCTGCCTGTACGGAAAAATTGAGGTCTGCAAGAATATTTCTACCCCGCCCGTAAGACTTGAATACGTGTTGGAACTCTATCATGTGGTTAGTAGTGGGAACAGTTGCACGCGATTGGAGAAAACTCAGAAACTGGCCGCAGCACAGTTTTAAGGTTCTATGGTTACTCCGACAGCCTGAATAGTAAAGGGATATTCCCGATATGGGTTTATGCCACAAGCCATTACGATTTGAAACCTGAAGCTTGCAACAATTGTAATCCGCATCCCTTTGCTAAAAGTAAACAGGAGGTGACATATCATGAGGTTAATTCAGACCATCGCTGTTGCAACTATTCTAGCTGGATTTTCCAGTCTTGCAGCGGCCAACCAAACCTTAGACGCAGTAAAACAAAAAGGTTTTGTGCAGTGCGGGGCATCCACAGGAATAGCCGGCTTTTCCATTGCTGATAGTAAAGGCAATTGGACAGGCATAGATGTAGACGCTTGCAGAGCCATCGCCGCGGCGATATTCGGTGATGCCGGCAAGTTTAAAATTACCCCACTGACTACACAGCAACGTTTCACCGCTTTGCAGTCGGGCGAGATAGATGTTCTGACCCGCAATACCACAGCGACTGTCACGCGCGACACTACGCTGGGACTGATGAGCACTGGCACGAATTATTATGATAGCCAGGGCGTCATGGTGAAAAAATCGTTGGGGGTGAATAGCGCCAAGGAGCTGGACGGTGCAGCGGTGTGTGTACAGCCAGGCACAACCACCGAATTGAACTTGGCCGACTGGTTCCGGGCGCAAGGAATTCAGTTCAACCCCGTCGTGATTAATAACCCCGAAGAGGCGATGCGGTCATTTACGTCTGGGCGTTGTGATGCCTTCACCACGGATAAGTCAGGCTTGGCGTCTATGCGAGCGTCTCAGGGTAGCCCTGAGGACTTCATTATTTTGCCCGAGGATTTCTCCAAAGAGCCCTTAGGACCTATGGTGCGTCAGGGCGATGACGAGTGGTTTACCTTGGTACGCTGGACCTTAAATGCCATGCTGGAGGCTGAGGAGTATGGTATTACGTCAGCAAATGTGGATGAAATGCTGAAAAGCGATAATCCAAATATCCAGCGTATTTTGGGTGTTAGCGGTGAAATGGGTAAAGGCTTGAAACTGGATAACAATTGGGCCTACAACATCATCAAGCAAGTCGGTAACTACGGAGAGGTTTTTGACCGTAACGTAGGCAGTAAAACTCCCCTCAAGCTGGAGCGCGGTTTGAACGCACAATGGCGTGATGGCGGTCTGATGTATGGATGGCCAGTAAGGTAAACTTTCAGCTCAGGCAGTTCAGCCACTTTGCTCTGGCCGGCAAAGTGGCCATCGCATAACGCAAAGCGGCGTGCCGCTTTGCACTTACTGGCAGCACTGTATGGCATCTTCCACTCCTACACCACGTAAACCTCGTTGGCGTTTATCTTGGCACGACCCCGTAACACGTTCCATTGTGTATCAAGTTTTTATTGTGGGTTTGGTCGGCCTAGGGGTTTGGTATTTAGTCTCTAATACTTTGCACAATCTGGCCGTGCGCAATATATCTACGGGCTTTGGTTTTCTGGATCGCGAAGCAGGTTTTGCCATTGGTGAAAGTACGATTGCGTACTCGCCTCGCGACACGTATCAGCGAGCCATTTTGGTTGGGCTGGTGAATACTTTAAAAGTGTCGCTCATTGGCATAATCGTCGCGACCTTTTTGGGTACAGTGCTGGGTATTGCTCGACTGTCCAAAAACTGGTTAATTAATAAACTGGCCACGGTGTATGTAGAGGTCATGCGCAATGTACCTTTATTATTGCAACTGTTTTTCTGGTATGCGCTGATTACCGAATCCATGCCCGGCCCCCGGCAGGCCTGGAATCCTATAGCAGGTGTATTTGTGTCCAACCGAGGCCTAAAGGTGCCCGCCTTGGTAGGAGAGGGGCTAAGCTGGATTTTCCTTGGCTTGGGCTTGGCGATAGTATTGATTCTGGTGCTTGCCCATTGGGCTCGTCAGCGCCAACAGCGTACCGGACAAATTTTCCCTTTATTACGCTCCGCACTGGGCTTGCTGATCCTGGTTCCCACCGTGTCTTGGTGGTTGGCAGGTGCTCCGCTTGAGCTCGAACTGCCAGAGCTAAAAGGCTTTAACTTTGTGAGTGGCTGGACGTTCTCACCCGAGTTAGCAGCCTTATTAGTAGGACTGATCAGCTATACAGCGGCTTTTATTGCTGAGGTCGTGCGCTCAGGCATACAGGCCGTTAGCAAGGGGCAGTGGGAGGCCGCCGAGGCGATCGGCTTAAGTCGTACACGCATGATGCAATTAGTGATTTTGCCGCAAGCTTTGCGAGTCATTATTCCGCCCATGACCAGTCAATTTTTAAATCTAACCAAAAACAGCTCTTTAGCGGTGGCCATTGGTTACCCCGATATAGTTTCTGTGGTGAATACCACGCTGAATCAAACTGGGCAGGCGATAGAAGGCATTTTGATCATTATGGCCGCTTACCTAACTGTCAGCTTGTCTATTGCTGTCTTTATGAACTGGTACAACAAGCGTATTGCTTTGGTGGAGAGATAGATGACGACTGCACACTCTGTCACGCTCATGCCTCCTCGCAAAGGGCAAGGAATATCGGGCTGGTTACGGTCAAACTTATTTGCCAGCCCCTTGCACAGCATTATTACGGTTTTAGGCCTATGGTTTTTGCTAATGAGCGTACCTGCGGCTTTGAACTGGTTGTTTTTTGATGCGGATTTCGAAGCGACCACCGCTCAGCAATGTCGCGAGGCGTCCGGTGCCTGCTGGGCTTTTATTCGCGAAAAGCACAGACTGATTTTATTTGGCATCTATCCCTATGACGAGCAGTGGCGCCCATTGCTTGCCACGATTTTGCTAACTGCTCTGATTGTCTGTAGTTGTATCCGCTGGTTCTGGAAAGCCTGGCTACCTTTATTCTGGATTGCTGGCTTGGCGATTGTTGCCGTACTCATGTGGGGTGGGGTGTTTGGGCTGACGCACGTCGATAACAGTTTGTGGGGAGGTTTGCCCCTTACCCTGATACTGGCCACATTCGGCATTGCTCTAGCGTTTCCGCTAGGGGTGTTGTTGGCACTAGGACGTACCTCGCGGCTACCGGCGGTGAAGGCTTTATGTGTGGTGTATATCGAGTTAATACGCGGTGTGCCATTAATTAGTCTGCTGTTTATGTCGTCGGTCATGTTGCCTTTGTTTTTGCCGGCTGGTTTTAGTATCGACAAGCTTTTGCGGGCTCAAATAGCCATCATCATGTTTGCGGCGGCGTATATTGCTGAAACTGTGCGTGGAGGCCTACAGGCGATTCCGCAGGGGCAGTACGAAGGGGCTGATTCACTGGGCTTAGGTTATTGGCAGACCATGCGTAAAATTATTTTGCCTCAGGCCTTGAAAGTTGTCATTCCGCCTTTGGTCAGCATCTTTATTTCCTTATTTAAAGATACCTCTTTAGTGGTCATCATTGGTATTTTTGATTTGACGCAAGCGGCTAAAACGGCCTTGGCGGATGCTAGCTGGCGTGGATTTAGCGCCGAGGCTTATATTTTTATTTCGCTCATTTATTTTATTTACTGCTATTCCATATCGCGTTACAGCCGTTCCTTAGAGCGCAGGCTGGCAACCGATTATGAGCGTTCAGTTTAACCGCCTGTTTGGAACTGGTTTAGAAGGAGTTGTTGCATGAGCCGAGCCATTATTGAGCTAAAACATGTGCATAAATGGTATGGACAGTTTCATGTATTACGCGATATTAATTTGCATGTGGCCGGGGGCGAACGCATTGTGATTTGCGGCCCGTCAGGTTCGGGCAAGTCTACGCTGATACGTTGCATTAATCGTCTGGAAGAGCACCAGCAGGGTGATATTGTGGTGGACGGTGTGACCCTGAGTAATAACCTAAAGCAAATCGAAGCCATACGCCGAGACGTGGGGATGGTGTTTCAGCACTTTAATCTATTCCCACATCTGACGGTGCTAGAAAACCTGACTTTAGGTCCTATGTGGGTATTAAAGCGCCCCAAAGCCGAGGCGGAAGCTACCGCCATGGAGTATTTGGAGCGCGTGCGCATACCTGAGCAGGCGAGCAAGTATCCCGGGCAGCTATCGGGTGGTCAACAGCAACGCGTGGCCATCGCCCGTTCTTTATGTATGAAACCTAAAATCATGTTGTTTGACGAGCCTACCTCTGCGCTGGATCCAGAAATGGTGAAAGAGGTGCTGGATGTCATGGTCGGTTTAGCTGATACTGGTATGACTATGCTCTGTGTCACGCACGAAATGGGTTTCGCCCGTAAGGTGGCTGATCGGGTGATATTTATGGATAAGGGTGAGATTATTGAAGAGAATGCGCCCGAGCAATTTTTTGATAATCCGCAAAATGAGCGTACCAAAGCATTTTTAGGACAAATACTGCATTAATATACTGTTCTAGTACTATATTGAATGTACAGTATTCTTTCTTCCTGGGAGTGGGTTTATGAGTATCGTGCGCTATATGAAGCGTCCTTTAATTGCGCTGAGCATAGGGCTAGCCGCATTCATCACAGGTGGTGCAGCGCAGGCTGATACGTATCCCAGTAAGCCTATTCAATTTGTAGTGCCTTATCCGCCGGGTGGCCCACTGGATATCATGGCGCGTTTGCTGGCCCAGCAACTGAAAGATGACCTAGGAACGCTGGTCGTTGAGAATAAAGCCGGTGCGGGTGGCAATATTGGTGCCAGTCTGGTGGCTAAAGCTAAACCGGACGGATACAGCTTAGTTATGGGGGCAGTGGCTATCAATGCCATCAATCCGTGGTTATATAGCAGCCTGCCTTTTGATCCGGTAAAAAGCTTCGAGCCTGTCGCCTTAGTCGCGTCCGTGCCCAATGTGCTGGTAGTGAATCCGGCTTTCGCGGATGCCAATCAGATCACCAATGTGGCCGACTTGCTCGATTACGCGCAAAGACACCCCGGAGAATTGAATTTTGCTTCAGGCGGTAATGGCAGCGCAGGGCATTTGGCAGGGGCTTTAATGAACTCTCGTGCCGATGTGAACACGGTACATGTTCCTTATGCAGGTGCTAGCCCAGCAAAAACCGCGCTACTGGCAGGCGAAGTGCATTTTATGTTTGATAACTTGGCGTCGGCAGCCCCTTTAATTAAAGACGGGCAGTTAAAAGCCTTGGCGGTCACGACCTCAGAGCGTTCCAGCTTTCTGAACGATGTGCCAACCATGGAAGAGGCGGGGGTGGCGGATTTCGATCTGGGCACGTGGTTCGGTGTGTTTGCTACTGGGGGCACAGCGCCTGAAATTGTTGAGCAATTAAACACGGCGTATAACCGTGCTTTACAGAAGCCCAAGGTACGTGAGGCGTTAAGCTTAATGGGATCGGAGGCGAAGGCTTTGAGCGCGCCTGAGTTTGCTCAAATGGTGAAGTCTGAATTGGATAAGTACAAAGATATTGTGGCTGCTTCGGGAGCACAGCTTTATTAAGGTGATGGTATTTATCGAGTGTTCTTCATTTTGAAACATGGCATAAAACCTTGCTCATATGTCAAGATACGTGAAATGAACCATTCGGTAACACCCATAACGGTATGCTCTTGCTAGCATATGGCGCGTACAAGCGCTAGTTAATTAAAGCTTGTCTTACTTCGAGAGGAACTATGACAATTTCCATACGTACTGCAAAGCTCGGCGCATGCTTGGGCATGGTGGCCTTGATGGCCGGTTGTGTAACAACTCAATCGCAGGGGGGACGTACCGCCATGGGGGCAGGTGCTGGCGCTGCAGTGGGCGCTGGTTTGGGTGCCCTGATTGGCGATAGCAGTAAAGCTGCCATGATTGGTGCCGGTATTGGTGCTCTGGCCGGCGGTGTGGCGGGCTATAACTGGTCTGGAATTAAGCAAGATGTGCAGCAGTCAGGTGCGAGCAGTCTGGGTGTGGACGTCACAGAAATGCCTGATGGCTCTTTGCGCGTTAATATTCCTAGCCACGTTTCCTTTGATACCGGTAAATACCAGTTAAAGCCTGCTTTATTGCCGGTACTCGACAGTGTGGCACGTGCTTTGGTTCAGCATCCTGAACTGCGAGCCGTTGCTATTGGGCACACCGATAGCACAGGTTCAGTACAGACCAACCAGTCTTTGTCGCAAAACCGTGCTCAGGCTGTCAATAGCTATCTGACTCAGCAAGGCGTTGCTGCGGGGCGTTTAATCGCTGAAGGGCGTGCTGCTACCCAGCCTATTGGCGATAATGCCACGGCTGAAGGTCGTGCTATGAACCGACGCGTGGAACTGTATCTGTACGCGCCACAGAAATAAGCCTTAGCTGCCTGCTACCTTAAGCCGGCAAAGCAAAGCCCGCAGATCCGTCTTATGGACGGGTAGCGGGCTTTTTTGTAACGGTTCGTGTTAAGACTAGTAGTGTGAAAACCTTGTCTTATGCCTCTTGATAGAGTTTGCTGCCGCGTTCTACAAATTGTACGGTCATTTCCTGCATACCTGTTTGCACGGCTTGTTGCTCATCCAGCCCTTTGCTTTTAGCGTATTCGCGTACATCTTGAGAAATTTTCATACTGCAAAACTTCGGTCCACACATAGAGCAAAAGTGGGCGACTTTCATGGATTCCTTAGGCAGCGTTTCGTCGTGAAATTGTCGTGCTGTATCAGGGTCTAGACCAAGATTGAATTGATCCTCCCAGCGGAATTCAAAACGTGCTTTAGATAAGGCATTATCGCGAAAGGCAGCCGAGGGATGACCTTTGGCCAGATCGGCTGCGTGCGCCGCGATCTTATACGTAATAATGCCGTCTTTGACGTCTTTCTTGTTAGGCAAACCCAGATGCTCTTTGGGTGTGACATAACACAGCATGGCGGTACCTTGCCAAGCAATCATGGCAGCACCGAGTCCCGAGGTGATATGGTCGTAGCCTGGTGCAATATCGGTAGCCAAAGGCCCTAAGGTGTAAAAAGGGGCTTCATGACAATGTTCCAGTTGCATCTGCATATTTTCTGGAATCAGGTGTAAGGGCACATGACCAGGGCCTTCAATCATGACTTGCACGTCGTGTTTCCAGGCTAACTGGGTCAGTTCACCTAATGTGCGTAGCTCAGCAAACTGCGCTTGGTCGTTCGCATCATAGCCAGAGCCTGGACGCAGACCATCGCCCAAGGAGAATGCGACATCATACTGTTTCATGATGTCGCAGATTTCCTCAAAACGCTCATACAGAAAGCTTTCTTTATGGTGAGCCAGGCACCATTTAGCCATGATTGAGCCACCACGGGACACTATGCCTGTCATGCGGTTAGCGGTCATGGGAACAAAGGGTAAACGTACACCTGCATGGATAGTGAAATAATCCACACCTTGCTCCGCTTGCTCAATCAGGGTATCGCGGAAAATTTCCCAATTTAGGTCTTCGGCAACCCCACCCACTTTTTCTAGAGCTTGATAAATTGGTACCGTTCCTACCGGTACAGGTGAGTTACGAATAATCCATTCGCGGGTCTCATGGATGTTTTTACCGGTAGATAAATCCATGATGGTGTCGGCGCCCCAGCGTATCGCCCAGGTCATTTTTTCCACCTCTTCACCAATATCCGAGCCCAGTGCGGAGTTACCAATATTGGCATTGATCTTTACGAGAAAGTTACGCCCTATGATCATGGGCTCAGTCTCAGGGTGATTAATATTGTTGGGCAGGATTGCGCGGCCACGAGCAATTTCATCCCGAACGAACTCAGGCGTAACGTGGTCGGGTAACTGCGCACCGTATGTCATGCCTGGGTGTACCTTGCCCAGCCTGCGAGCCATTTCCTCGCCATTAGGGCCGCTTTGACGTAAGGACTCCAGATAGTGCTGACGACGCAAGTTCTCGCGTATGGCCACGAATTCCATTTCTGGGGTAATTATTCCGCGGCGAGCGTAGTGCATTTGGGTGACGTTTGCTCCAGACTTGGCACGTTTAGGTTGGCGCCTGAGCTCAAAGCGCAGTGGCTGTAGCGTTTTGTCTCCTCTTCTTTGTTGTCCATACTCGCTATTTAGACCGGGCATGAGCTCCGTGTCTTGGCGCTCTTGTATCCACGTCTGACGTAAGGCGGGTAAGCCTTTGCGTATGTCTATGGGTACCTGCGGATCGGTGTAAGGGCCGCTGGTGTCATAGACGGTTAAGGGCGGATTAGGTTCGGCACCGAAGTGACTAGGTGTGTCCAACTGCGATATTTCCCGGAAAGGAACACGTATATCCGCTCGGGAGCCTGTTTGATATACCTTACGGGAACACGGCAAAGACTGTATGGCCGCTGGGTCTACCGCAGCAGTAGTGGCGTTAAAGGGGGATGTTTTTTGATTCATGACAGCTCCAAAAGAAAGAAGGAGCCGATATGGAAGTATGACGGCGGGCATTGCACCCGTGCTACACGCTCCCAGCATCGGCATTATCCGTACTGGTACGAGGGTGTTTCTCAACCCGCTGTTAAGCGAGTACCCCTGCGTGCTGCCTAGTATAGGCTGAATTACTTATTTGTTCTTATATAAGTCTTATTTATCCGAGCGCTGTTTAGTGTCTTGCGTCATGCCGTTAAGCATAAGACGTAATGCTCGTTCTAGCTCTTGTCGTTGCGCGGTGCTGAGTGCTTGCAGTTCATTGGGGGCAATGCTGGGAAAGGGCCAATTGTGTATGAGCTCTGTCCCTGAGTCATGGAGTTGGTAAGTCGCCGTAAGCGGTGTTTCAGGCGTTTTAAGCATTGGCCCTTTGCCATTGAGCAACCAGTTTGCCTCTACATTGAGGGCATTTGCAAGCGCGAGTATTTCCCGGGGTGCCTTACGGGTACCGTTTTCATAATTAGAAATGGCGCTTTGAGTAAGACCGCAAGCTCGTGCTAAAGCACTTTGTGATAGGTTGCGGAACTCACGCGCGCGGCGTAGTCGATCAGAGAATAGATTCACACATGGAATTATTCTTCTTAGTGACAACACGATGGTGGTGTGCACGCATAACGAACGTGATTATAATGACATAAATCATTGATTTTGGTCATTTTTATTGAGGTGTCAAGCATGCAAGATGTACAAAGCCCCATCGTTTTTCATCTATCTACTCAAAGCGTTGATGACGTCGCCATTTCTGAACAGCTCGAGGCGTTACGTGAACGCGGTTTTACGCTGATCCACTACTCTTGTTTTGCCTCATTAAGCTCTGCGCTAACCCAAGCCATGCCTGCCTCAGGTTGGTGGTTTGGGCTGGTGTGTTTGACAGGCCCACTCAGTGAGCTGCTGATGCACACCATGCGCTTGCGCATGAGTTATCCGCGCTTGTGCATAGTCTTGCAGTCTGACTGGAGCGAAAATGCGTTTTTACAAGCCTTGCAGAACGGTGCTGATATGCTTATTCCCTCCCACTCTAGCGCTGATTTAATAGCCAGTTGCGCTTACGGTATGTTTCGGCGTCAGCTACCCGCCAGCCTTATCGATACGCAGCAATCACGGGATCTGTGGCGTTTTGAGCAAGATGGTTGGGTATTAAGCAGCCCTTGCGGCCAAACTTTTTCCCTGACTTCGGCCGAGCGCTCATTTTTTCTTTGCTTATTGAATAATACCGAGCGTCAAGCATCGCACACTGACTTGTTAAGGGCAATTAATGAGCGCGCCGGGGTGCGACCGCCCAGCGAGCCCGTGCCGCTTAGCTACAGCCTGACAGACATTAACCGCTTAGGCGTATTGGTCAGTCGTGTGCGGCGTAAGTTCGACCGCCACGATATTGACTTGCCAATACGCTCCATCCATAACTGGGGGTATATGTTCGCGGCCGAGTGTCAGGTACCCAGCCGGGTATCGTCTTAGCGGTAGCGGTGAATACTCAGGTCATCAGAACGAATTTCGGTCTGTTTACCTGAAATGATATCCGCAAGCAATTGCGCGCTGCCCGTACTTAGCGTCCAGCCTAAGGTGCCATGGCCGGTATTTAAATACAGATTGTCGTAATCAGTTTTGCCGATTATGGGCGTGCTGTCTGGTGTTTTGGGGCGTAGGCCAGTCCAGAATTGCAGATCTGCATGACTTTGAAAGCTACCCGGGAACAAATCGCTTAACACCATGCTTAGTGTGTCTTTACGCTTGGGGTTGAGCGTTTTGTTAAAGCCCACCACCTCGGCCATGCCTCCGACACGTATGCGCTGATCAAAGCGGGTCAGCGCAACTTTATAAGTCTCATCCAGTAAGGTTGATACTGGTGCTCGGCTTTCGTCTACGATGGGGGCAGTAATTGAGTACCCTTTTAACGGGTAAACGGGCAGTTTGATCAGCGAATGAAGTAAAGGCGTAGACCATGAGCCTAGTGCAACCACATAAGCGTCGGCACTGAGCGTTTCATTTGCGCACTGTATAGCGGTGACGTGCTTACCTTGGGTCTGGATTGCGCGAATTTCGCTGCCAAACTTAAATTCAACGCCAGCCTCTTGTGCTAAGCGACTGAGCTTACGCGTAAAAATCTGGCAATCCCCTGTTTGGTCATCCGGCAGGTGCAAGCCACCACTGAGCTTATGGCTTACATGACTCAAGGCGGGCTCTATGGTGGCGAGCTCTTGTGCACTTAACAGGGTGTAGTGGATGCCTGCCTGTTTTAAAACGTCTATGTCTGGCGCGGTAGCATCGATTTGCTTTTGGGTACGGAACACTTGTAAAGTGCCCTGTTGGCGCCCTTCGTAAGCAATATTGGTGTCGTTTTGCAGAGCTTGTAAACAATGTCGACTATATTCTGCCAAGCGAACCATACGTTCTTTGTTGGTGGCATAGCGCTCTGGGGTGCAGTTGCGCCACATCTGATAGAGCCACTGCAGTTGATGCAAGCTCCCGTCGGGCCGTATGGTCAGTGCCGGGTGGGTGTCGAACATCCATTTAATGGCTTTGCTGGGGATGCCGGGTGCGGCCCAAGGTGAAGCATAGCCAAATGAGAGTTGTCCGGCATTGGCAAAGCTGGTTTCCTGAGCCGCTTGGTCTAAGCGGTCTACGACGGTTACCTGATGGCCTTGTTTAGCCAGATACCATGCGCTTGTCACTCCCACCACGCCTGCGCCCAATATGATGATTTTCATATTTTCCTGTGTTTTTTATGCTCAGGGCAGTGGGTGTAACAACTGCCTGAATGTAAACAATGAACGATATGCTACATATTTCAGCAGCTTGCGCGTGCTAGGGTCAAGTTTTTAGTGCAATAAATATTTATTTTTGCTGAGGACTATCCGTATTGAAGACCATATTGTCGCGGTGCATGAGCTCTGAGTCACTCATGGTACCGAGTATATCGACGATGCTTTGGCTGGGGTGCCCCATGATGCGACGCGTGTCTTCGGCAGAGTAGTTGACCAGTCCTCGTGCATACTCCACACCGTGCTGATCTACGCAGGCCACCACGTCTCCACGTCCAAACTCGCCTTCAACTTGTGTTACGCCAATAGCTAATAAACTTTTGTGGCCTGTCGTCAGCGCGGTGACGGCTCCTTGGTCCAGAGTAAGGCGACCGCGTGTACGTAAGTGATTCGCTAACCAGCGTTGGCGCGCAGACTTTACGGGGAGTACGGCTTGCAGTTCAGTTCCTATGGCCTCGCCTGAAGCCAGACGTACCAGCACATTAGGCTCACGCCCAGAAGCGATAACGGTGTGTCCGCCACTATTGGCCGCACGTTTGGCCGCCAGTATTTTGGTGATCATGCCACCTGTGCCCACATTACTGCCTGCACCGCCGGCCATTACCTCAAGCTCAGGGTCACCGGCCTGTGCCGTAGAGATAAAGCGGGCATCAGGATTGCTGCGCGGATCTGCACTGTATAAACCACTCTGATCCGTCAGTATGATCAGGGTTTCCGCTTCAATCAGATTGGTCACCAAGGCGCCCAGTGTGTCGTTATCGCCTAGACGAATCTCATCGGTAACGATGGTGTCGTTTTCGTTCACGATAGGCACCACACCCAAATCCAATAAGGTATACAGGGTGCTGCGTGCGTTCAGATAACGATGCCGATAGGCCAGGTCTTCATGGGTGAGCAAAATTTGTGCTGTGCGTATGCCGTGACGGGCAAAGGCGACTTCATATGCTTGAATTAAGCCCATTTGCCCCACCGCCGCCGCTGCCTGTAGCTGATTCATGGCCTTGGGGCGTCGCGGCCAGCCCAGACGCGCCATGCCTTCAGCAATGGCGCCACTGGAGACCAGTACCATCTGGCATCCCTGGGCATGTAATTGGGCAATTTGGGCAGCCCACTGCTCGACAGCTTCTACGTCTATGCCTTTTCCCTCGTTGGTGACCAAGGAGGAGCCTACTTTCACGACAAGACGTTTGGATGAGGCAACAATGGAGGAGGATGGGGTTGATGCTTGCATTAGTTTGGAATTAAAAGAAGTCAGGAGCGCGATTCATCAAAGCGCGGGTCATCGTGTATAAATGTGCCTGCAGCACGATCCTGGGCCTCTTGCTCAGCAATGCGTTGCTTGTCTAGCCAGTCCTGGATCTTTAGCACCAGCTCTTGTGTACCCGCCCCCGTCAGGGCAGATATGCTGAAGACAGGGCCTTCCCATGCCAGTTCTTCCAGCAGGCGCGTTTTAAGCTCTTCAGCATTATCCACCATGTCCAGCTTATTCAGTACAAGCCAACGCGGTTTTGCATACAGTTCTTCGCTGTACAGACGTAATTCTTCCACAATAGCTCGTGCTTCACCTACAGCCTTTGCAACGACATCCTCGTCGGGGTCCAGACTAGATACGTCCAGAATATGTAGTAGTAAGCGTGTGCGGGTGAGGTGGCGTAGAAAAAGATGCCCCAGACCTGCGCCTTCGGAGGCGCCCTCTATGAGTCCCGGAATATCTGCAACCACAAAGCTATGGGCAGGGGATGCACGCACCACACCGAGGTTGGGATGCAGGGTGGTAAAGGGGTAATCTGCAATACGTGGCTTGGCATTTGATATTTTGGCAATAAAGGTTGACTTGCCTGCATTGGGCATGCCCAGTAAACCCACGTCGGCCAAGACCTTTAGTTCTAGGCGCAACTTACGTTGTTCACCTTCTTTACCATGAGTAAATTGTCGTGGGGCACGGTTAACGCTGGATTTGAAATGCAGATTGCCCATGCCGCCTTGGCCGCCCTTAGCCAGCGTGACTTCTTCCCCATCTTTACGCAAATCGTAAAGTTGTTCGCCCGTATCAGCATCGAAAATCATGGTGCCTACGGGAACGCGTAAGATAATATCTTGACCTGAGGCGCCGTACTGGTCTGAGCCTCTGCCATGTTCACCATTGCGGGCCCTATGCATGCGTGCATAACGGTAATCGACCAGCGTATTGACATTACGATCTGCAATGGCGAATACGCTTCCGCCGCGACCACCGTCTCCGCCGTCAGGGCCACCAAACGGGATGAATTTTTCTCGACGGAAACTGGCCACGCCATTACCGCCTTTACCTGCAATTACGTCGATTGTTGCTTCGTCTACGAATTTCATAATCGTGTCTTGTCGGAAAGAGGCCGGACGGAGCGCGTGTAGCCGGGCGTGCCGTAATCCGGTAATAATAAACAAAAAAGCCCCACCTTACATTAAGGCAGGGCTTGTACTGAGCGACGCAATAGTCGTTTATTCGGCGCTAAGTACCGAGACCGTGCGTTTGTTCAGGGCACCAGAGATAGAAAATTTAACTTTTCCATCTACCAATGAGAACAAGGTGTGGTCTTTACCAATACCTACGTTCGCACCGGGGTGAAACTGTGTGCCACGCTGGCGAACAATAATGCTGCCTGCCGAAATTGCTTGACCGCCGTATACTTTAACGCCCAGTCGTTTGGCCTGTGAGTCACGGCCGTTTCGCGTAGAGCCGCCGCCTTTCTTCTGTGCCATGTTTTAGCTCCTGTAGAGTCGTCTGGAATCCATTACACCGAAACGGCGTCGATACGGATTTCAGTAAAGTTTTGACGATGGCCTTGTGTCCTGCGATAGTTTTTGCGCCGACGCATTTTGAACACAACGATTTTCTTGTGACGGCCTTGCGCAAGAACTGTAGCTTTGACTGAAGCGCCGGTAACGAAAGGAGCACCAACTTTCAGTGCCTCACCTTCGCCAACGGACAGTACTTCGTCCAGCGAAATTTCTTGCCCAATGTCAGCCGGTATCTGTTCTATCTTGAGTTTTTGGCCAGCAGTAACACGATACTGTTTACCGCCAGTTTTTATAACCGCGTACATAGGGTAATCCTTGAAAAAATGATCATATGATCTGATCTGCTTGACCATAAATAAAAATAGCCAAGCAAAACACTTTAGCGTAAATACTAGTATGAGTCAATAGATTAGGGCCTCTGTGTATGTTTATCACACCCCATGTTTACTGGCATGATGCAAGCCACTTTGTACTACGCGAAGTTGGGCTGTCGTTTTTCAATAAAGGCTTGTACGGCTTCTTTGTGGTCGGCGCTTTGATGCGCAATGGCTTGGAAACTGGCAGATAGTTCGAGTAGGGAGTCTAGTGATTGATGCTCGCCCTCGCGTAGCAGGCGCTTAGTCATACGTAGTGCGTAAGCTGGATTAGCGGCAATTTTGCCTGCTAAGCTCAAAGCTACTGTTAACAGTTGTTCTGGTTCGGTAATTCGTGATATCAAACCACACTCTAATGCCTCCATGGCGTCGAGCTTATCGCCTGTGAAAGCCATTTCCGCAGCTTTGGAGTAACCAACTACGCGTGGAAGTAGCCACGCTCCCCCATCTCCTGGCACGATTCCCATCCGTACAAAACTCTCGGCGAAGCTGGCAGTGCTTGAGGCGATACGAATATCACACATACATGCCAAGTCCAGGCCAGCTCCTATGGCTGGGCCGTTAATCGCAGCGATGACAGGTACCTCGAGTTTATAGAGTGCCTTGGGAAGACGCTGTATACCGTGGCGATACTCTTGCCGGATTGTGTTGGCACATAGTGCTTCTGTAGAGTAACGCTGCATGTCTTTGATATTGCCACCTGAGCTAAAGCTTGTACCTGTTGCGGTTAAAATAACTGCACGGATACTGGGGTCAGTTTCAATGCGTTCACAGGCTTGAACGAGCTCTTCAACCGCAGTGTTGCCTGTTAGGGCATTACGGGTTTCAGGTTGGTTCATCGTCAGGATCAAAATATTACCTTCGCGCTGGATACTGAGAAATTTTTTCATGCTAGGCGGCTTCTGTGCTGTGATCGTAAAGTGGAATATTGGTGGGGTTTAGTTCAGTGAGGAAGCGGATACGGTCTAACGTAGAGCCACCTTGCTCAATCAGTGCTTCACCAGCTTGTTGGTACCAGTATGATTCGGTGCCTGCTGTAAGCCGTCCTTGATATAGCCTACGTGTATAAAGCTGCAGGTCGTATTCTTCGGTAATCCCAATGGCACCATGAATGGCATGAGCGATCTGTGCTAGGTCATGTACCGTTTCACTGACATAAGCTTTTGCGATAGCCACTCGTGCGGGGTCGGGTTGCCAGTTTGCCGAGAGGCAAGCGATGGTGCTTGCCATGCGAGCAGCAAATACGTGTTCGGCCATAACGCTGATTTGCTGTTGTACTGCTTGAAATTTTCCAATTTTCCGACCGAACTGTTCGCGTTCGTTGGCGTACTTCAGGGTGTAATGAAAGACTGTGAGTGCCAAGCCCACTAACTGAGCCGTTGTGGTGCAGGCCAGTAAAATTTGCAAATTGGGTATCCCTTCAATAGGCGTGTGAGTGTCCCAGCAGTGTGCCGGCCAGGAAAGTTGGGCATCTAAAGGGAATAATGCCGTTCCTACTGTCGCTAGGCTAATAGGCAGAAGTTGCGTTCCGCTAGGGCTTTGCAGTAATACCCATTCAGCAACCTTGCCATAGTGAACCGATATTGGCGCCGCGTCCTGAGTCCATGCCATGGTGATGGGGCCTTCAGGTGGTGTAATGCCTGATTGCTGTAAAGCGGCTCGTGCGAGCATAGTTTCCGCCAGTGGAACCGGCAGAGCATATTTACCGCAAAGCTCGAGCAAAGGGTAGGCAGCGTGCAGGTTCAAGCCTGCTCCGCCTTGCGATTCTGGTAGCAGAGCGTTAGCAAAACCAGATTGATCGAGTACATTCCATAGTTCGCTTATGTTGCTATCGCGCTCTACGGCGCGGATGACGTTTGGCGTGCTGCAGTTAGCGAGTAAATTTTCTAGAGCATCAGTTAATAATTTGTCCATATTGGCTCACCACTGATTAACGTAGTCCAAGGCCGCGTGCAATCATGCCGCGTAAGATTTCCCGAGTGCCGCCTCGTAATGAGTAAGAGGGGGCTATATGTGTGATGTATTGCAAGGTTTTGGACAATTCAAGTGGTATTTTCTGAGTTGCCCGTGAGTGAAGATCATCAGCAATCAAGGTGGGGATGAGTTGTTCAAGTGTTGTACCTAAGTCTTTGACTAAAGCAGCTTCGATGGCAGGGCTCTCGCCTTGGGCCAAGCGCGAGGTGACAGAGACCGACATTGCTCTGAGTGTGGCTAATCGGGAAAGCACTTGGCCGGCGAGTCTAGCTGCATAGGGAGTATGCCCCTCATTAGTGCGTACAAATGCTAACCACTCTTCGAATAATAAAATGCTTGAAAATAAGCGCTCCGGCCCGCTACGCTCTAGTGCTAGTTCGGCTGTGACTTGTTCCCAGCCTTGGCCTTCCGTCCCTATGAGGTCTGCTTCCGATAGTTGCACATCCTGAAAAAAGACTTCGCAAAAGTGCTGCTCTCCACATAGGTCTGTGATGGGCTGAATCGTGATCCCGGGCAAGGATAGGTCTACGATGAATTGAGAGAGGCCTTGCTGCCTGTTTTCAGGCTGCCCTGAGGTGCGCACCAGCGCTATCATGTATTGGCTGTGATGGGCATAACTGGTCCATATTTTTTGTCCGTTCAGCACGTACCCATTTGGGTTGCGAGTCGCCCGTGTGCGTACACTAGCTAAGTCCGAGCCTGAGCTAGGTTCACTCATACCGATGCAAAAAGCGATTTCTCCTCGACAAATAGCAGGGATATAAAACTGCTTTTGTTCTTCTGTTCCATAGCGTAAAAGTAAAGGAGCACTTTGTCGGTCAGCAAACCAGTGCCATGCAACAGGAGCCCCAGCATTGAGGAGTTCTTCCACGAGAACATAGCGTGCAAAAGCGTCTAGACCCGCTCCGCCATATTGTTTAGGAATGGTGCTGCCAATCCAGCCTTTCTCTCCTAGCTTACGGCTGAATTCTGGGCTGCAGCCACTCCAGGAGCGTGCGCGTATATGTGGAGGTACATCCTTAAGCGCTTGCTCTAAAAAATGCCGTATATCGGTACGTAAAGCTTCCGCATAGGCGGGGATAGTGGTGAGAGATAATGATTCTAAGACACTCATGCTATTACTCCGTCTTTCAGTAGTGCCTGTATTTGTTGTTCAGGGATGTGCAAAATCTGGTGCAGAACACGTTGTGTGTCTTGCCCCAAGGTGGGTGGGGCAAAGCGATACTGAACTGGGGTATCAGACATACGTATTGGGCTGGCAACTAGGGGGATATTGCCTTGAGTGCTATGTTTCATGCTGATTTGCATGCCCCGTGCTTGCACTTGTTCATCCGTAAATACGTCCGCGACGGTATTGATAGGGCCACAAGGTACGGCAGCCTTGTCTAATAGGTCTATCCATTCTTTAGTGGTGCGTGTGCGAGTGAGTTGCTGTATTTTTGGAATTAATGATTCTCGATGCGCGAGTCGGGCTGAGTTTTCCATGAAGCGTGGGTCTTTAGCCCATTTGGTGCGTCCTACTGCTAGACAGAACCGTTCAAACTGCTGATCGTTGCCGATGGCAAGAATCATATGGCCGTCTTTGGTTGGGAAATCTTGGTACGGAGCAGTATTAGGATGGCCATTGCCCATGCGACTTGGGATTGCTTCGCCATAAAAGTAATTCATACTTTGATTGGCTAAGCAGGCTACTCCCACGTCTAAGAGCCCTAAGTCGATATATTGTCCTTGTCCAGTGTGTTCCCTGGCTTGTACTGCGGCAAGTATGGCAGTGCTAGCGTACAGGCCTGTCAAAATATCGGTCAGTGCAACGCCTACTTTCATCGGACCCGAACCGGGCAAGCCCTCAGGGTGTCCAGACAAGCTCATTAGGCCACTCATTCCTTGCATGAGAAAGTCATAGCCAGGGCGATGGGCATACGGACCTGTCTGGCCGAACCCCGTTATGGAACAATAAATCAGCCGTGGGTTGACTGCTTTTAAGCTGGCATAGTCCAGGCCATACTTGGCAAGGTTGCCACACTTGAAATTTTCAATCAGTACATCACTGTTGCGGGCAAGCCCGCGTATTAAGTGTTGGCCATCCGGTGTCGTGATATCTATGGCTACAGATTGCTTGTTACGGTTAGCACATAGGTAATAGGCGGCATCACCCGTTTTAGCCTTATGGTCTAAAAAAGGCGGACCCCAGCTACGTGTGTCATCTCCGCTCTTAGGGCGCTCTATCTTTATAACGTCAGCCCCCAGATCGCCCAGAGTTTGCGAGGCCCATGGCCCCGCTAATATACGAGATAGGTCAAGTACTCTTAGCTTGCTTAGTGCGCCGCTTAGTACTTCCTGCTGTGCAGCTTGCGTCATTTCGGCTCTATCCCTGCCTGAGTCGCGACACGTTTCCATAGCTCAATATCTTTACGTTGAAATTCGCGTAGATTTTCAGCACCGGCCTGGCCGACTTCGGCTCCTTGGTTAGCGTAAAAATCTTGTGTTTCTTGCATATTTGCAATCGTGGAGAAGTGCTGGGCCAATTGATTCTGTATGTCTTTTGGTGTTTCAACAGGTGCCATGGCTGCCACCCAGGTGTAAGCGGTGAAATTGGGTAAACCAGCTTCTATCGCTGTAGGAACCTCTGGAAGTGTCGGACTTCGTGTTTCAGCAGCGATAGCAAGTGCCCTGATCTTTTCACCTTTGATGAGCGCTTGAGCGCTGGTTATTTCTACGAAAGACAGCTCCACCACATTCGAGGCTACGGCCGTGAGTGTTTCGTTACCTCCATTAAATGGAACGTGGAAAGTAGACACGTCGGCTGTTTGGTTAAACAGCTCGGCCATTAACTGATATCCCGCTGAGCCGCTACCATAATTGAGCTTGCCTGGGTTAGCGCGAGCGCTGCTAATGAAGTCTTGTAATGTGTTGTGTTCTGAAGAGCTGGGCACGAGAGCCAGAGCAGGAGATCGCATTAACAAGGAAAGCGGGGCGAAGTCACTGACAGGGTCGTAAGGTAGGTCTTTCAATACAGCTGTGTTGACGGCTAATGTGGAATTACTACCAATAAAAATAGTATGTCCATCAGCAGGGGCGCTCAGAACTTGTCTTACTGCTACAAAACCGTTGCCTCCAGGGCGGTTTTCAACAATGACCGGTTGTCCTGTGAGGTCTTGAAAGTGTTTTGCATAGTAGCGCGCGGTAATGTCAGTGCCACTACCAGGGCCAAAAGGTACGACAAATTTTATGGCTCTGGAAGGAAAGGACTGCGCTTGTGCGCTAGTTCCCAGTAAAGGCATCAGGCTCAACAGTGCCATGGCTAGGCTACGTGCCAGAGTACGTATTGGGGTTCGCATCATACTTGTCTCCATTTTTGTGTTTTGTACTATTTTTAGTGCTCTATACAGCCTTGCTAGCTGTATCCGAAATACTGTATCGTTCTCGGTAGATTAGAGTCCAATATTAATTATTGTATTTTTGATAAAAAAGATTTATCAGATGAGGCTTAAACAATTACAGCAGTTTGTAACTTTGGCGCAGACCACAAATTTTCATCGCGCGGCAGAGCTCTTGCATATCACGCAGCCAGCACTTTCTATATCTATACGTAATTTAGAGCGTGATCTAGGTGCTGCTTTATTTGATAGGACATCAGTCGGGACGGTCCTGACCGACGCTGGTCAAGCCATGCTTATTCAGGCTCAACATACTCTTTTTCATGCCGAGCAGTGCCAGCAAATGGTCATCAATGTTCAGCAAGGGCTGGGGGGCTTATTGCGCGTTGGCTTTATTGGCTCGGCAACTTATGCCTTATTACCTAAGCTTGTGCCTTCGTTGCGTGCTCGTTTTCCTAAGTTAGAGCTCGAGCTTATAGAGGCAACGTCCTCTGAGGTGCTTCAAGGCGTTACGTCACGACAGCTAGACATTGGATTCTTGCGCTACCCGGTTTTAGACCCTTTGGCTTGTGATGTAACGCCGCTTGATCGAGACGCTTTTGTGTTGGCTGTGCCTGAGGGCTGTCGTTTAGCAGAGCAGGGGGACAGTATTGCCTTGTCGCTAGCTGCGGACCAGCCTTTTATTATGTATCACAGAGGTAAAGTCCCCAATCTGTCAGCGATGGCAATGATGCGTTGTCAGGCATCAGGTTTTTTGCCACATATTGCTCAAGAAGCCTTGCAGGTGCAAACTATTATGAGTCTGGTGGCATCTGGTTTGGGTGTTGCGTTAATTGCCGGTATTGCACGCAATCACGTACAGCCAGGAGTGAAATGCCTCACCTTAAGTGATACGCCCAGTGGACAGAGCATTGGAATAGGCTTGGCTTTTTTGCGCTCACAACGAAGTTTATTAGTGGATAAGGTTGTGAATCATATTAAGGGTGAGCATGCGATAGAAGGCCGCATCTAGTACATCAGATATACCAGAAGCGGGCTACTGCTATGGTTGTACGCGATTGGTGACGTACTTTTTTACAGCTGATTGCAAATCGTACGGTAGTCAGACACAGATTTGACGTAGGGTAGTGACATAGTCCACGCAGTATCACGTTGATGTTTTTCATATTAATCAGGAGACTGCCATGCTGTATTACTCTATTTTATTTTTCATCGTGGCCATCGCTGCCGGCGTATTAGGTTTCGGTGGCATTGCAGCAGGTGCTGCGACCATCGCTAAGGTACTGTTTTTCATTTTCCTGGTACTGGCTTTGTTCACGTTATTGAAGGTGATTACGAAGTAGTCAGTGATCAGCGAGTTTGAAGGCATCTTTAGGTACGCGAGCGTTTTAGGGTGGGGCGCTCGCGTAACAGCAGTGGCTTAATGGGCGGTGTGTAGGCTGCCGTTGATGGCTGATTGCTAGCTTCGTTAGACATAGTCGGTATAACAGTCGGGCGTACCAAGCCTTTGCAAGTGGCGCTTATCAAAAATCTACAAAACAGTGGGCCACAGTCTATTTACAGGCGCTTAGCGCCGCCTTATATTCATGTCTGCGCATACAGATGTTCACTCATTGCGTGACTAGGCAATGCAAGCACTGACGATGCGGCTTTATTGGTACTGGCATTATGGTGTCAGCCGTGTTTGGGATGACTCGTCTTGCTGCACCTATCTGTTCTGTTGAGTTCTAGCGACAGCTTTGCTGCCCAGCCCTATGCCTAATCAGCCCTTTAAAAAAATCGTCCGCTCGTTTCAGTGGCTACATATAGTCAGTATTGGCGGCTTGTCATTGGCGTTATTACTGGCCGTTGCTTTGTATTGGGGTGGGCAACGTATTGTGCAGCAAGAAAGCGAGAAAGTGCGCTTGAGCTTTATGTCGTTGACCACGTTCTTGGATTCCCAGGAGCGGTTTCTTGAGCATTTGCAGGCCTTAAGCTCTGTACCACAGCCGATGCCAGGGCTGATGCAGGCATACAGCGTGGAGGCTGCGCCGGCTGTAGCCGACAGTTATGCCCTGTATAAGGTACGTCTTAGTCCTTTAGGGACACCCTTTACCATATCTTGCAAACTGCCTGACGCTGCCTGCACTCAGGTTGATTTTACTGAAAATATCTCGCCCTCTTTGTACACGCTAGGGCATTATCTTGTAGACGCTTATACCGAGCACTGGTCTCGATCTTATTTTCCGGGTGCGCGCACGATATTGCTGGACACTCGCAGCCCTTTGTCTTTAGTCATCCCCGCCTTGGATGTTTCCACGCTACAGGGGCAGTTGTACGTTGAGAGTGGTGTGAGCATGATGCAGGAAATACGCGCGCAGCTCTTGCAACAGGATGAGTGGACTCAGGTAGATAAAGGAGTGCAATGGAGGCCGGTTAAGGCCAGCGACACAGCGTTAGCGGCTGTGGTGAAGTTGGATACGCAGTTTATGCCACATTCCCATGGTCACCACTTTGCAACAAGTGATGATCTTTATGTTGTGAGCCTATCGACCATAGACCGAACCCAAGTTTTTCAAAGTGTGCTGGGTACCGCGGTGTATGACCAGTTTTGGTTAAGCCGTGAGCAAACCGGACGTTTACTGGGGCAAGGGGATATTCCCGGGTCAGGCAAACCAGGCGTGAGTATGGGCACCAAAGGTTTGGTGCTGACCTTAGAGAGCCAGAGTAAGAAGTGGATAGGTGTATTTCGTGTTTCTTATGCCACCTTGATGCAGGCTAATTTGTGGCTTCCGGGCACAGCCTTAAGCTTGTTGCTGATGTTTTTGGCCGCTGTTTGGGCGTATGTGCGTTGGTATAGCAATAAGGTATTACTGCCTGCGGAAACGGCACAGCAAGCTTTGGTGGAAAGTGAACTGTTTAACCGAACCGTCTTGGACACTGCACCGGTGGCACTGTGTGTGTTTACCCTAGCCGAGGGCAAAGTGGTGTTTTCAAACTCCCTGGCAAGGCAATGGCTGGCGTTAAGCGATGAGCTGGGAACCATACCTGCTGCACTATTGAGTGCGATCAGTGTGGAGGGAGATACGAATATCAAGGAAAACAGCCTTGAGATTCAAGGGCACTTTTTGCAGGTGGTGTATGCCTTCACTAAGTATAAAAAACAGCCTGTTGTGTTATGCGCACTCACCGATATTAGCGAGCGTATTGAGTATGAAGCAGCGCTTTCTCGGGCCAAATCGGAGGCTGATAATGCGAACGCCGCCAAAACCCGTTTTTTGGCCGCTGTAAGCCATGAGGTGCGTACACCTTTATACGGTATTTTAGCTACGCTCGAGCTGATGCTGCTAAGCCCCTTAAGGGAAGGGCAACTGGCTCATTTAATGCGCTTGCAGCAGTCATCGAATGCTCTGATGCAATTAATCAGCGATATTTTGGATGTAACCAAAATAGAAGCGAATCAATTGGTGCTCGTGGAGCAAGCCTTTAATCCCGCCGCCTTGCTTTATGCTTGTGTGGACCATTATACGGATGCCGCGGCAAGGAAACATTTGCTTTTGTTTGCGGTAGCACCTACGGATACGCCTGCCATCGTATTGGGCGATGCGGATCGTATTCGACAGATTTTGAATAATTTTATTAGTAACGCCATCAAGTTTACCCAGTCTGGCCAAGTTATCGTGCGTCTACGCAATCAAGTGCTAGCTGATGGTAGGGTGACATTAAGTTTTCAGGTAAGTGATACGGGGATAGGTATTCCTGCTGATGCGCAGGCTCAATTATTCAAGCCTTTCTATCAGGTTGAAAATAGTGGCTTAATGGCACAGGGAACAGGGTTGGGCTTAAATATTTGCGCCAATCTTGCCGCCTTAATGAAGGGGGACATCTACGTAACCAGCGAGCCCGGCCTGGGCAGTAGTTTTACCTTGGAGCTAAGTGTGCCGTTGGGATCATCCGGCTCCGAGCCGCTTCCTTCGCTGACGGGAGTGCAAATCGTGTTGCGTAGTCCGCACGCTGAGCTCAGCCATAGCCTAGGTCAGTGGTTACAGTTATGGGGGGCGAGAGCGACAGTCTGGGATAACGACACAGATATGCCCATGACAGATTTGTCCGCAGTGTTTGTTGATGTGCTGGCTGAAGAGTACAGTATTCCCTCTGGGTGGCAGGGACGCTACCTGAGGGCGGGTGGTCAGTCCAAAGGGCAGGTCATTGGCTCGTATAGTCCGTTTGCTATTGCGGCTGGAGTTTTAAGCCAGACTACTGATGCCTATTCAGATCAGCGCCTGCTTGCGGCCTCGATAAATGCCTTGAGTCCCTTGCATCTACACGTGCTGGTTGCGGAAGATAATCCGATTAATCAAGCCACGCTGCGTGATCAGTTAGAGCAGCTAGCATGTACCGCGCGTATCGTGGATGATGGGCGCGAGGCCTTAAATTATTGGCAGTCTGAGCGCTTTGATGCAGTATTAACAGATGTAAATATGCCCAATATGAATGGGTATGAGCTAACGCAAGCGATTCGTCAAAGTGATACGACTATCCCGATTCTGGGGGTGACCGCGAATGCGACCCGGCACGAAGAACAGCGTTGTAAAGCGGCGGGCATGTCAGCCTGGTTAGTAAAACCTATGAGCCTGGAAGTTTTGCACTCTCACCTTAAGCACTGGTGCCATGTTAGCCAGAACAAAACCTTGCCACCTGTCATACAGAACGTGGGCAACAATCAAGAAGATAGCGCGTCGAGTTTGGGCTCACAAGCTTGGTATACTCAGGCCGTGGAAGAACTGCAACTTGTGCCGGATCGACATAGGCAACTGTACAAAGATTCTATGTGGGCCGATGCACAGGCCTTACTCAGCGCTGCCGAACAGCTTGATACGCTTGCGTTGCGGCGCGGATTGCATCGTTTGCTAGGAGCATTACTGGCTATGCAGCAAAAAACGTTTGCGCATCAGGTGCAGTTGGCGCAAGCGGCTGTACAAGACGGAGACATCGTGCTCGCCGCCGAAAAAGTAGCAGGCTTGGCGCAAGATTTGCAGCACATGATCTCTACGCACTTACCTGCTTAAGTCCCTATGATTGTTACCAAGGCTATTACATGAATCGATTACGCTTGGTTGTTGCTGATGACCATCCTCTGGTTTTGGCTGGACTGCGCGATTTTTTGCTCGGTGATATTAGTGTCGATGTTTTAGCTATGGCTTCCTCATCCACCGAGCTTGTGGATGCGATTGTGGCGCACCAGCCCGATGTAGCAATTACCGACTTTTCCATGCCCGATGACCCAACGTATGGTGACGGCCTGAATTTCATTAGTTACTTATTGCGCCGTTTTCCAGACGTCAAAATCTTGGTGGTTACCATGTTGTCTAACCCTGTGGTGCTGCAGTCTTTGTATAAAGCAGGAGTTAGTGGCGTGGTGCTAAAGTCTGAGGACATGAGCAAGTTGGGCCTGGCCTTGAGTACGGTGAGGACGGGACGCATTTATAAAGGTGATCTGCCGATTGTCCCGAGCGTGTCTGAGAGTCTGGAGGATGATCTTTTACAGCAGTTATCGCCACGTGAGCTCGAAGTTGTACGACACTTTATCGAAGGAAAGTCCTTGAAAAGTGTAAGTGAAGCACTGAATCGCAGCATAAAAACAGTGAGTAATCAAAAGCGATCGGCCATGCGCAAACTTAATGCAAAAAATGATCAGGATTTAATTTCCTACTGTATTCGCGCCAATTTGTTCCAATAAAAATATTGCCTTCCATTTAAGATTGTTCTGACAGATAGAAAGTCAGTGAGCACCTAGAATTAAGGTTCCAGACACCTTTTCTTGTGCTTTGCTATGGTATTCAAACCTACTTTTAAAGTCGCACAATACTTGCTTTATAGCTTGGCAGTAGCGCTAGTAGTGTGCATAGCGGGGGCAGGCTGTTTGTATCTTTATAATGCGTACACTCAGCAGGCTTCGGATCTTCGTCGTGGCATGAATGATGCTGCCTATCAGGCGCAAATTTTCTTTGATCAACGCGAGATGTATTTGCGTGCTGCGGCGGCGTCGGTATACCGCATGCCGTCAGGCGAGCAGTGCACCGGAGGTCTTGCGTATTCGGCGCCTATTCAAGATGCGTCGGGGCAAGCTTGGTGTCTGTCGATGAGCGACGCTGAGCAAGATATCTTAAACATTTATCACGCTCAGCTTGTTCTGGTGTACCCGCAAGAGGCGAGGGCCAGCTATTTTGGTGAACAAAGGCACCTTGACCTTGTGACGCAAGGGTTCTTGCTCAATCAGGCTAAGCTGGCAGCCGCGTCGTTGCGGCAGCAAAAGTTAGCGCCCGTTTATTGGCGTTATGCTTTGGGGGTACAGCCACGCCTTTTTATGTTGACGCCAGTTTGGGCTGATCAGCCCGAACAAGCCTGGCTTGCCTTGGAAGTCAATGGCGTAGCGGGATTCTTGCCCGCACCGGATGAGAGTCTGCAGCATCCCAACCATTTATTGTTGACCTCAGACTTGCAGGTGATTGAAAGAAATGGGGTTTTACGCTCAGATCTGCAGCTTAACGTGTCAGAGCTGCTGGCCAGTCAAAAGAGGGACAGATACCAGCTTACGTGGGACAAACACTGGCCCCGCTATTTGTATTTGCAAAAAACACTGGGCGAAGACGGCTGGAGCATGGTGTTTTATGTGCGCATTAAGGATATTGTGCACAATCAGTTGCTGCCCTTATTCGTCACATTACTGAGTGTGCTAGTAGGCTGGCTGATGGTCTTGGCGGTAGTCTGGCAGATTCGCAAACGCTTATTATTGCCTGCTGCGCAGCAAGTGCAAGCCTTACATGAAACCGAACAACTGACGCGGACCATTATTGATATGGCGCCCATAGGTCTGTGCTTATTGGAAGAGGATGGCCAGGTATTGTTTGGTAATCATCTGGCAAGGGCTTGGTTGCAGGAAGAGGATCAGGCGTTTGTGCAAACCTTGTTACAGCGTGGCGCAGCTTCGGTGTTGCGACAGCGTCAAGCAGGTACTAGTGTGCAGGTGACATTACGGACAGCACCTTATCGTGACAGACAGATAGTGGTGTGCTCGGTCATCGATGTGAGTGGGTTCACGGCTATCGAGCGTTCCTTAACCGCCGCCAAACAAGATGCTGACGAGGCGAATAGGGCGAAATCTGAGTTTTTGGCTACGATGAGCCACGAGATACGTACTCCTTTATTTGGCATTATGGGCACCATGGAGCTATTGGGGCTGACTAATTTGGATCAGCGTCAAAGTCAGTATCTGGCGACGGCAAGGCAATCGTCGGACATGCTTTTACGGACTATCAACGAGGTCTTGACCGTATCACGTCTGGATGCGGGCAAAGCACCTGTGGAAAGCCTTGAGTTCTGCCCTGTTAGTCTGATGCACAGTGTCTTGTCCACGTATACAGATAGCGCCAGACTAAAAAATATACTGTTGTACGCGGTGGCCGAGACAAACATACCCTTGACCGTGTATGGCGATGAGCTACGTATCCGGCAAATATTAAATAATTTGATCAGCAACTCGCTAAAGTTTACGGTTGCTGGGCAAATTGTACTGCGCCTGAGCTGTGCCCCCAGTGTGGATGAGGATACGGTGCAACTGCGCTTCCAAGTGGCCGATACTGGGGTGGGCATGAGCCCTAGCACCCAAGAAAAAATATTTATGGCCTGGCAAACTACTGAGCATAGCCGCTTACCCAATAGCAGTGGCTTAGGGCTGTTTATCTGTAAAAGCCTGAGCGAGCTGATGGGTGGGAGCCTGACGGTCACCAGTGGAGTGGGTTTGGGCACCAGTGTGAATCTTGCGCTGGATGTGAGGGCAGATCTTTCCAAGCGATGTCCGCTTCTGGCGCCTCAGCGGGTTTTCGTGTGTGGTGCCATTAAAGAGCTGGTATTGAACACCTGCTCCTGGCTACAAAGCTGGGGCTTACAAGCCACACCTTTTGAACCGGGGGATGAACGTTTTGCGCAAATGGCCATTTTGTTGCATACCTGGCCAGCAGCGGCTCAGATACCTGACTGGAACGGTAAGGTGATCCAGTTAGAGCCACCTGGATATGTAACGCAGTCCAGAGATAGGGGACAGCAAAGCTGTGTGCATGCCTTTGACCTGCAGCAGTTGTACGAAGCCTTTAAAAGCGTTCCAGCCAAAGAGGAGCCGGCGTCTACACCACAGACGCTAGACACCTTGCCCAAACGATACCGCGTGTTGGTAGTGGACGATAATGCGATCAACCGGGAGGTGTTGGCCGAGCAGCTTCAGCATTTAGGGTGCGAGGTGGTTTTGGCGCAGGATGCCTTGCAGGCCCTGAGTCGTTTGCAGGAATTATCCTTTGATGTGTTACTGACTGATATTAATATGCCGTTTATAAATGGTATCGACTTAGTCCGGCAAATGCGCCAGCAAGGATGTACTATACCGGTATACGGAGTGACCGCAGCGGCGGCCAATTACACCGTTGAGCAAGCGTTGGACGCTGGTATGCTGGATGTGCTGCCACGGCCCTTATCCATGTCCGTATTAAGTGATGTGTTACGGCGTCTTTGAGAGCTAGCCTTAAATGTCTTACCCTTATCGCGTACTGGTGGTCGAGGATCATGCTCTGCAACGGCAATATGTGTTGGATGTATTGCAGCAGGCGGGCTTTTCACGCGTACAGGCCGTAGATGGGGCTATACAGGCCTTGGATTGCTTGAAACAGGGCGATGTTGACCTGATTTTGCTGGACTTGGATATGCCCGATATGGATGGCCTGCTTTTTATTCAGCAGCTTGCTTTCTATCATCGTGATACGTCCGTAGCCATCTGTAGCGCCTGCACCGCGGATATCATCGACAGTGCGGTACGGATGGCCAGAGGCCATCAATTAAACGTGCTAGGGCATTATGCCAAGCCATTTTTAATTGAGCATGCTTTTGAGCTGGCACACGCCTTAAGGCTGTGCTCCCAGGAGCAGCCCAGCGCACCGCACACGCGCAGTAATTTGCCACCACTTAATGCCGATATGCTGCGTCAGGCCATGCAAGCGCAAGAAATTATTGCTTGGTTTCAACCTAAGCGTAATTTGAAGACAGGCTTAACCTCGGGTGTAGAGGCTTTAGCGCGCTGGCAGCATCCGCAGTATGGCTTAATTTCACCGGCTCAGTTTTTGCCCGATATTACGCGCCATGGTCTAGATTTATTACTGCTACTGCACATGTTTAGGCAAGCTGCTCAGGCATATTGGCTGTGGCGCGAGGCAGGTTATGTGGTACCTGTCTCATTAAACCTGCCTACCCATTTACTGGATCTGCCCAGCTTACCAGACGATTTGCTGGAGTTGGCGACACAGCTTCGCTTGCCCATTGGCGATATAACCTTCGAGCTACTAGAGACTTCACTTGCCTCGGATGAAAATCATTTGCTCATGGGAGCAGGGCGCTTACGTCTTAAGGGCTTTCAGCTTGCACAAGATGATTTTGGTATTGGCTACAGCTCTATGCAGACGCTGACTACCGTACCTTTTACTGAGCTAAAAATTGACCGGCTGTTTATAGAGGGCGCCTCGCAAAATGAAACGCGTGCCGCCGCCATGCGCAGTTCGATCTCTTTAGGTAAGCAGCTAGGCTTGAAGGTAACGGCCGAAGGAGTGGAAACAGAAGAAGATGTAGCGATGCTACGCACGACCGAGTGCGATGACATACAAGGGTATTACGTTTCCAAGCCAGTGGCTGCCCCAGAGTTATTGGCTTTTTTAAAAAAATATAATTAAGCCCAGTTTGTCCTGTGCAGCCTACTCGGGTAGATTAAAACTGATGCTCGAAATTCAGGTATACGTTGTTATTGCGACGCGAATAGAACAGTGGCATAGAACTGTTAATGCGGTGATGGGTATAACTGAGCTTGGGTGTGAAACCATAAAAGTGCACATTACGATGCCAGACTGTCAGTGTGCTGCGTATTTCTCGATCTCGTCGTGGCGTGTCGGCACTGACTACCTTTTCAAACACAGAAGCCAGGGTGCCCGGTCTTATCTCCGGCCAGCGCTTGATATCGTGTTTTTTGTAGCTATAGCGTAAATCTAAGCGTGCGCTCAGTCCCCCTTCAAATTCTTTGATGGCTCCAGCGCGTACACCGTAACGGCGATAGGAGTTCGGGTCTGCACTGGCTTTTTCACGAGAATAATCGATACCACCTAAAAAGATGAGCGTGGGTGAGTAAAAGTAATTGATGCCGAGGTTGGCGAAATAGTGGTGGGCATCGTAGGTTTTGTACCAATCAGCCTGATAGATTTTACGGTTGTAATTTAGGTCAGTCGTTAGTTGTATATGGCGATGCAGCCAATAACGATAATTGTTAGTTAGGCCGTAACCGCGTTGGTAGGCTTGGCCCCCAAACCACACGCGCTCGATAAAAGGCTTACTCGCAAACTGGTGTTTGACATCTTGGTATACATAGCCAAACTGCGCCCGCAGTGTGGTTTCCTTATAAGCGCGGTTTTTATGCTGATACTCAACGCCGTAGCCTGCTAAACCCCAGCTTAGGTAGTGGTTAGTGTGCAGATTATGTTGACGGTCTGCGCTAGCGTAATAGCGTAGGCCTGTGGCACTGCGTGGGGGTTCGTATCCCGCGAGCTGGTAGGAGCCGTTGCCGATGGGAATCTTGTCCACACTGGCAGCATTATTAATATTATCCGTGCGCTCAGGCTGGGCGGAAACATACCACTGCCAAGTGGATTGGGCTTGTATGCGCTCGATATATTGCTCGGCCACTTGTTGGAGCTCAGGGCGCAGATTGCCTGCTAAGGCTTTTTGAAACTGATCCATGGCTGCTTCGTACTCTCGGTTTTCGTACAGCATGATGGCGAGGTCAAAACGTACGTATAGCAAATCAGGGTCTGAGCTTAATAAAGCGCGGTAGGCGGCGATGGCCTTATTGTGCTGACTATTTTGTCGGTAAAGTATGCCCTTGGCATACAAGACCAGCAAGGGGTCATGCCCTGCCGTGTTTTCGTAGACGGGGACCAGACGACCGAGCAGAGGCCAGTTTCGTGTGTAAATGGTGTGGTTAATGACTTGTATAAAACGCTCGGGCTGCTGACTGAGCTCGTGTAAGGAAATCTCGCTTGGTGTGGATCGAGTGGGGCTGGCTGGCGATCCCACTGGTGCTGCTATGGCCTCGGGAGCTTGAGGCTTTTCTTGGTGGGGGCGAGTGTCGTGGTCCAGACTGGGGCTATCGGGGCGTGGCTGTGCCTGCACACTACTGCCAAACAACCACAAAAGAATAATAAGTACGAGTTTTTTATGCATGTAAAGTACAAAAGCCATTGGCAACCATCTTGGGCTAGCTGCCAATGGGGTTTAGCAGTAGTGAACTAAAATTATACGGGTAATGAAAAATTCAAGTGGGATTAGGGTGTACTGCGCTTGCCCGCAAAGCTAAGTTCGCTATCGTTTTTCAGCCAGTCTACTTGAGCGCCATTATTCTGCACACGCCCTACAATTTCTGCGGCATTCGGTCCATAAAATAAGACAGCGTAGTTTAGCCCCGAGATGGGTGTACCACCGCCTGGGCCAGCGATAGCCACCTGACCATTGTTACCACCGGCGCCACTGAACTCATCAAACTGGGCTTTATTGCTCAGCGTGATTTTCTTGAGTTCTAAGTCAGGGGTGCCATTGCTAAAGCCATATAAACTGCCTTCTGCCGTTTGTTTGGCAAAGTTCACGGTATAAGCCAAATTGCCCGTATCGTTAAATCCAAAGGCTTGACCTGTATAGTTAATGGCTTCGCCAGTGGTAGGTAGAACGGCTGTAGGTGTACCGAGTATGGCAACCAAGCTTGATGTTTGCGCCGCGCTTTTATCTGAAAAGATGCCGCTCGTTGTCAGATGGTAGTCATAGACAATGGCTGAGTGCTTTTGTTTGTAAGCCAGTAACTGACCCGTTAACTCACCAGCTCTGCCTTTTTTGTCTGTGTAAGTAAAAGAAGCCAGCTCTGGCGATTGCAGACTATCTAGCATAGGAAATAAAGGCTGATCACTCGCGTAATTTTTGTCGGAGAATTGCGCGTCAATGTCAGCGTTAGCTAAGTGCTGGCTAAGCAGTGCTTCTAGTTGAGCGCCTGTCGTGTCCTCATTTAAATTAAACGATACTTCCGTAGACGGTCCGGGTTTTGGGTCTTGACCAGGACTTGGGCTAGGGCGAGGTGTGCTCGAGCTAGTGGTTGTGACGTTGCCCGATGAGCCGCAGGCGCTCAGGGCGCCTAGTAAAAGTGCGGTAATTCCATATTTTAAAACAAGCTTGTTCATCGTTATTCCTATAAATAAAAAAGCTTTTTTACACCTCGGTGGTGATTAAAAAAAGCAGTGTGACGGACTTTTATTTCATTTTCATTAATTCCTGTTCTCTATTTTTTTGTTTTTTTAGTTCATTCTTGTATTATTTAAAATAAAATTTATGTTTATTTTTATATGATTACGATAGCTTTTTTTTGGATTAATTGATCTGGCCGTATGGGGCTTGATTTGTCGGTGTTGGTGAGTTAGGGGATTTGCGCTTGAGTCTTGCTGCGCTGGGATTGAACCTTGTATCTAATTTTTTTATTTTCTTGGTTTTTGATTTAAGCTTTAATTGATTAGAATTTTATTGTTTATGCTTAATTTTCTATGCTGTTTTTAATTGCTATATAGAATAATTAGTAATTAATTTTTGCGCTCGCTTAGCACTTGTGCGCGGCATGTTGGTATGCCCTGAATCCTAGAGAATTGCCCACCACCGTAGGCAGAGGAAATCAGATGTTTTTTTTAAAGTTTTGCGATACACTTACGGTATCAAGGGGAGTAGCTTACTTACCGTCGCATCGTCATCACGGCAGCTTGTGTTAATACTTGCTCCCGGTGCGCGGGCAACATGAATGTTGCAAGCAAGACCTTGCCATTACGGGCAAGGTGCGTTCTCTGAAAATGAAATGGCCTGGTCCACATGGGACGGGCCATTTTTTTTTTTGAGCACTCAGTAGGCTCATCAAGAAAAAAGGCGCATCCATACATAACTTTTATAGGGTGTTCTATGCTTGAGTTTTTACAAACAATGCATTGGGGAGCAGTGTTTCAGATCATCTTGATCGATATATTGCTGGGGGGCGATAACGCTGTTGTGATCGCCTTGGCATGTCGTAATTTGCCAGCCAAGCAGCGCATGCAAGGAATTTTATGGGGTACGGCAGGCGCTATATTTTTACGGGTAGTGCTGATTGCTTTTGCACTCACCTTGTTAGGCATACCATTCCTTAAACTGGTCGGAGCGCTGCTCTTGGCGTGGATAGGTATCAAACTAATGATGCCCGATGATGGCGATCATGGAAATATTAAAGGTAGCGCCTCCATATGGAGCGCGGTGAAGACGATTATTATCGCGGACTTTGTTATGAGTCTGGATAACGTTATTGCCATCGCGGGTGCTGCACAAAATGCTGATCCTGATCATCAGCTAGGTCTAGTGATTTTCGGCGTGGTGGTTAGTGTGCCGATTATTGTGTGGGGAAGTACTCTGGTATTGAAACTGATCGATCGTTTCCCATTTGTTGTCACGATAGGTGCGGGCTTATTAGGCTGGATAGCCGGAGGTATGTTGCTCACTGATGTCGTGGTTGTCGAGCACTTCGGCGTTCAGCCCTGGACAGTGAAACTAGCCGTGGAAGTGGCGAGCGCCTTGCTGGTGGTGGGTGTGGGCTATCTCTTGGGTAAGCGTAAGAAACAGGTGTAAATGTTTTGTGCGATGAGCCCTGCTAGGGCTTAACAACAGGGCATAAAACACGTTAAGCTGTAAGCTTATTTTTTAAGGAGTATTTCATGGCACAAGCTTCTGCACGTCACATTCTGGTCAGCAGCGAAGAGAAAGCGAATGAGCTGAAGGCTGCAATTGAAGGTGGCGCTGACTTTGCTCAGCTAGCGCAAGCAAATTCCAGTTGCCCTTCCTCCCGTCAGGGTGGAGAGCTGGGCACCTTCGGTCGTGGACAAATGGTCCCCGAGTTTGATCAGGTTGTATTTAGTGCACCAGTGGGTGTAGTACAAGGCCCTGTTAAAACTCAATTTGGTTACCATCTGGTTGAAGTGACGAACCGTCAAGACTAAATTGCTCATATAGCCAGAATTAATAACCCGCTTATCTAGTAGGTAAGCGGGTTTTTTTATGCTCATGCTTAGACAGGCAGGGTAGTGATTCGATTCAAAAAAATAATACTAAGTCGCAGCGCATGGGTTAATGGTGTGCGGCTTCCTGTGTGAGACCTATGCAAGCGCGGCGGTGAGTGCAGCAAACTTTATAACTAGCTTGATATAGCTATTTAGGGTGCCGAGTAATTTTCTGCATTGGCATGATGGATATGAAAATATGCTTGTTTCACTTCGGTGTGACCATATTTTTTTTCCAGACGCATAATCATAAAATGCCCTTGCGCCATACTCAGATAGTGGCTGATAAATACGTTATTAACTTGCTCTTCCGTAACACGTGACATGTTCAACTGTGATTGCAGCGAGATTTTTTTCTTGAGCGTTTGGCTAAAGCGCTGTGCGACGAGATACAGAAATGTGGCACACATACTACCTAAGGGTTGTGTGGCGACGGCTTTATCTGTTGTTTTTGCCTTATTGAGCTCGGCCCGGTTCAGGTAATAAATAGAGTGGTAGCAATCGTGCTCCTGAGCGGGTGCGCCGTTCATAGCGAACACTTCGATACAGGCTTTATGGGTGGCTAAATCGGATAAGGGGAGCTCATGGTCGGCGGCTATCTGACGGATTCCCTGCAGCAGTAAGCGTATCGCTAATGGTAACTCCAGAACTGAGCCAGCAAAGCCGAATGAGCCACCTATAGCCCCAGAGATAGCGGTGAAGGTAGAGTGTGTGCTGAAAGACTCAAATGCCTTTGGGGCAAGCAGTACATGATTAATAGCATAGGCTAAGGCATGCTGAACCGCATTATGCAGATAGGAAAAAGCATAATCTGTATCTGACTCTATGGCAGGTAGTACTGCATGTTTATTTACCTCGGCTAAGCGGGCGGTAATGGTTTTTGCCTCGAGTAAGGTAATGGCCTTATGAAGCTCGCTCAGATCTTGATGGCTGAAAAGAATTTGGCTGCTCATAAGAGTTAATCGCTTCAGTAAGTGAATTTTGTTTACTGTTTTTTCTTTTTCTCAATAAAAATGAAAAAACAAAACTAAATATATAAGGCAACGAGGCGGTGCTTTATGACATACGCAATATCACTCACATTATCTCTTGAATGTGCTTTTTTAATATCAGTGAAAACCTTGAAAATACGAAAAAGGTATAGAGCTTTGGCTATAGGCCAAGCTCGAGCGAGTCGTGCGCGGTGTATGAGTGCCTGCTTTTTTTAGCCCTTGGGGCAAACCCTGAGGCGTCGCTAAAGTCGCATGAATAAAGGGTTTCGAGTGCTTGTCGCCCAAACATGACAAAACGGTAATGTTTGAGACAGCTTGCTTTGCGTAGACTGCGCATCTATGCAGTTGTTCAGGTTTCGACTGTTTGAAAGCAATAACACCAGAGGTTGAAAAATATTATGCAAAGTCAGCGTTTGAAGCGTCGCAAGTACGGCTCCGGCCTGCTGTTGCTGCTCATGGGACTGGGAGCGGTCTATCAAAGCTTTGAATACACCATAGGCTCGGCCGCACGCATGGGGCCGGGGTATTACCCACTCATGCTCGGTATTTTGTTGGTTGTGTTTGGCATCATGATTTTGGTGCTCCCTGATTCAGCGGAAGACATGGCCTTAATGGACAGCATGATAGAGCAAGGCGAGACAGAGGAGACAGCCGCTAAATCTTTAGCTGAACATATACGACCATGGATAGCCATAGTGGCGTCCATGCTCATTTTTATCTGGGTTGGTAAATACGGTGGTTTGGTGCCAGCAACGTTTGCCTTAATTTTTCTTGCTGCCTTGGGTGACCGGGCGAATAGTCTTAAGAGTGCTCTGTTTTTAGGGATTGGGGTAACACTGGCGGCTGTTGGTCTGTTTCATTACGGGCTGCAATTGCAATTTCCGCTGTTTACCTGGGGTTGATAAAGCATGATGTTAGATAATTTATTACTAGGCTTTCAGACCGCGTTGTCTTGGAATAATTTGCTCTACGCGTTTGTTGGGGTCTTCCTGGGTAACTTAATTGGCGTATTACCTGGTATTGGTGCGCTGGCAGCGATCTCAATGTTGTTGCCCATTACTTATGGTCTGGATCCGACCGGGGGGCTGTTGATGTTGGCCGGCTTGTACTATGGTACGAGCTTTGGTGGTGCGACCACCTCTATTTTGCTGAATCTGCCCGGTACAGCATCACACGCAGTGGTGTGTGTGGATGGTAATCCGCTCGCACGTCAGGGTCGAGGCGGCGCGGCTATTTTCATGGCTATGTTTGCTTCTTTCATTGGGGTGGTAGTAGGTATTATCCTGATGATGCTGTTTAGCCCTTTGCTAACAGGTGTGGCCTTTTTGTTTGGCCCTGCAGAATACTTTGCCTTAATGGTGATGGGTCTGTTGGCTGCCTCCACACTAACAAGCGGGTCTCCCCTTAAAGGTATTGCTTCCGTCGTGATCGGCCTGCTATTAGGTGTAGTGGGAACAGACGTGAACAGTGGCGTGGCACGTTTTGATTTCGGCATCGTTGAGTTGCAAGATGGACTGTCGCTCATTGCGCTGGCAATGGGCCTGTTCGGTATTTCAGATGTCTTGGCCAATGCAGGCAAGATCGGAGAGGGCACGCTAATATCCAAATCAGTGAGCGGGCAGTCTATTCGTCCGGCTAAGGGAGAAATTCGTCAGTCCTCCGGTGCGATTGCTCGTGGCTCGGCAGTAGGTTCAATCTTGGGTATTTTGCCAGGGGCGGGCGGCACGATGGCTTCGTTCATGTCCTACGCCATGGAAAAGAAAGTGGCTAAAGAACCAAGTCGTTTTGGTAAAGGAGCGATTGAAGGGGTAGCGGGTCCTGAGGCGGCGAATAGCTCGGCGGCTATTACTGCTTTTATTCCTACCTTAACATTGGGTATTCCGGGTGATGCGGTTATGGCACTGATGCTAGGCGCCATGATGATTCACAACATCACGCCTGGACCTCAGTTGATGGTCGAGCACCCTGCGTTGTTCTGGGGGCTACTGGTAAGCTTTTTGATCGGTAATATGATGTTGCTGATCCTAAACATTCCGTTAATCGGCATGTGGGTAAAGCTCTTGTCTGTGCCGTATCGCATGATTTTCCCGGTAGTTCTGTTTTTGGTAGCGGTAGGGGTTTATAGCTCTAATAACAACCTATTTGATGTGTATGTGGTTTTGGCACTAGGTATCTTTGGTTATGTCGCGTCCAGTTTAGGCTTTCAACCCGCACCTCTACTTTTAGGGTATGTGTTAGGGCCTATGCTGGAGGAGTACTTCCGCCGCGCATTACTGTTGTCGCGTGGCGATATGTCCACCTTTTTTACGCGTCCCTTAGCTGGTACATTTATGGCCATCGTTATTCTTATGTTGCTCTTCGTTGTGTACAAGCAAATACGTGGCAGGGCATTACGACGCGCAGTGTCCAGGCAGCGTGCAGCGTAAGCAATACTTTAAGTAAAGAAAAAGCCCTACGGGGCTTTTTTTGCGTCTTGCTAAAGGGCAGCATGCTACGATCGCCGTTGTATATTCGTACGTACGGGGTCTTTAGGTAGCCTAGGTCTTTTATGTATATGAATGTGAGGCATAGTCGTTCTATATGCACTAACAGGACACGGCGAATGAGGCATTTTTTATTCAGTGCCGATGTACGGGTGTAGTGATTTACCTGTGTGTGCAGGGCTGATTCTTGAACGGCATGCTCATATTGTTTGTGGTATTCCAAGGCAAGCTCGAGCTAAGCGGTCCATCAGCTGCCTGCTCCGAGTATCGGCGATGGTGTAATAAATAGTGTGTGGCACCAGCGTGGTTATGGCGTGACGTCTCTTGCGTAAGTCACCTTGCGTTAAGGGGGGGCTGAGCCTTACTTAGGCTATTAAACTTGTAATAACTTGATTTAAAAGAATAAAAATACAGCTCGACTTGACGGGCTTAGCCTGTTTTGTATACAATAGAAGGTCTAGCCCGCAGTATGTGGGTTTAGGTTCTTCAGGCAAAAACTCAATTTCAATAAGCCTTTTTGCGGGTGACCCTGTCGGGTTTTTCGTTATCCGCTTACGCAGTTTCTTACTTTTTAAGTATTGTCTTACTGCTTTCATATGCCTGGCATGGCATATTTACGTCAGCCTTTGTGTAGGTTTGGGCACCGACGTTTTTTACGGGAGAAAATAAATGATTAAATTAAAACTCTTTAACCGTACCGCTTTACAGCATCGTTTAAGTATTAATTTGTTGAAGTCGGATCGCGAGCTTGCGCGACGTGCTTTAGCCCGCGTTGCTCGCAGTACCGGAGTGGATATCATAGGCTGGCGACCAGATACCATGACTCAAGATACCGATCATGGGCGTACAGCCCTGAGTGTTACGTTTCAGGCCGATAGCGCAGTGGCCAGCTTGTTGCAGCAGCGTGTGTTAAGCGCTTTGGCAGATCTGCCGGGTGTGCGTGTACAGCTTGAAACACGAACTGTTAGCGGTGGGCCCCTGAGCGCTGCTTCCTTGCAAGAACGAGCAGCCAGCTATCGAGGAGTGACTGCCCAGCCACAGCAAACTCAGCGAGGCCCCTTGATGAGTCAGGTTTTGCCCTATGGTATGACAGCGCACTAAGCACTGTCGCATTAGTCAGATATAAGCCTGCTTGGCTATGCGTCAAGCAGGTTTGTTGATGCTGGCGGAAAGGACGCTTAGTGCGCTCGTGCAGTGACTAAGTTATCCAGCACTTGCAGCAATTCGTGATCTTGATGGGGGCGACCAATCAGTTGTAGCCCCAGAGGCATGCGGTCTGCGTCACCAAAGGGCATATTGATACTTGGCCATCCTAGTAAGGACCAGATCCGGTTGTAGACCGAGGAACCCGTGCTTTGAATGCCGACGGGAGCTGGACCAGGATTGCTGGGGGTGATAATGGCATCGTATTGCGCGTAACGCAGTGCCCATTCTGTCTGTAGTGCTTGCCGACGGGCTTGCCACTGGTGGTATTGGGCGCCTGCGAGTGCCAGGCCGCTGTGCATATCGCGTACCGTTGCCTCGCGCAGCGCATTGGGTTGCGCCTGCCAGATGGGTAATAAGGCTTTAGCCATCTCATAATGCATGATTTGACCATGCAGATACAGCAACTCGGATGCCTGCGTGTCTGTATCTAGTACTTCACAGTCATAGCCTGCGTGTTGTGCCAAGTGTATGAATTTGGGCAGTAGTTGTTTAAATGTAGGGTGAGCAGCGTCCAAGGCGTCTAGCGACATCACAGCAAGCTTTTGGCGCATGCCGGTGGCGTGCTGGGGTATTGGGAGCAGCACCTGGTTAATAGCCGATAGGGTGGCGACATCGCGGGTGAACCAGCCCAGAGTGTCTAAGGTATCACAGAGCACAAACATGCCCGAGCGATGGACCGCACCAAAGCTAGGCTTAAAACCGTATAGTCCGGTAAATGCGGCGGGCCTCATCATGGAGCCGCCGGTTTGGGTACCCAGTGCAAAATCCACCATGCCTGCTGCCACGGCAGCAGCCGAACCGCTTGAGGACCCACCAGGAGTACGGTTTAGGTCTAAAGGGTTACGGGTAGGGCCCGGTGCTTTGTAAGCAAACTCGGCTGTGACAGTTTTGCCGATAACTTGCGCGCCAGCGGCGCGCAGGCTGGCTACACAGGCTGCGTCAAATGAAGCTGGCCGTGCGAGGACTTGCGCGCCGTAGCAACTGGGCATGTCGCGCACATCAATCACATCCTTTACACCAAACGATAAGCCGTGTAATGGACCTGGGCCAGCTGCTGTAAGCGTATCGGGCAGATAAGCCCAAGCCTGAATGGTGGCATCCTGCTTTTGAAGCTGCTGAGTGTCGATGTGCTGCATACCTGACTACGGCCTATAAAGGTTATTGAATACTGATGTTTTTCTCTTTGATCAGCGCATCCCAACGCTGACCTTCCTGAGCAATAAAGTCACGGAACTCTTCGGGAGTGCCGCCGACTGTTTCTGCCCCTTGCTCTTGCACTAATTGGCGATAAGCCGGATCTTGCAAGGCGTCATTGACAGCTTTGTTTAAGGTGCTGAGCACCTCGTCGGAAATGCCAGCAGGAGCAATCACACCAAACCAGTTGGACGCGACCAGATCTACACCCAGTTCTTTAAAGGTGGGCGTGTCGGGTAGCGCGGGTAAACGCTCCTCGGAACTGACGGCCAATGTACGTATACGACCGTTAGGAGGGCTGGTATGGGGAATAAAGAGGCTGGCCAACTCCAGATAAAAGCTAATGTTTCCTGCCATGAGGTCGGCTGATGCTGGTGCGCCACCGCGGTAAGGTACATGTGTAGCGTCAAAGCCCACAATATCTTTCAGTTGTTCAGTCACCAGATGTGAGGCACCGCCAGCGCCGGTGGAAGCATAATCCAGTTTATTTGGATCTTTCTTGCCCGTGTCGAGCAGTTCTTGGGCGGTTTTGTACGGTGACTCGCTATTTACGCCCAATACCATCGCACCGCGCTCTATCAGTGCAATAGGCTGAATGTCTTTTTGTGGATCAAAGGGCAAGCTATCGCCATATAGCGATTTATTGACAGCCATGGGGCCGAAGTTTCCCAAGCCTATTGTATAGCCGTCGGCATTGGCACGAGCCACGTAGCTGGTACCAATATTACCGCTTGCGCCAGGCTTGTTTTCCACCACGATGGTCACGCCTAATGACTCACTCATTTTTTGTGCCAACTGCCGTGAGCGAGTATCTGAGCTTCCGCCTGCGGCATAGGGAACAACGAAAGTGATTGTTTTGGATGGGTAAGCCGCTTGCGCGAACGTGGCTGAGCTTAAACCCATTGCGCTGACAAACAGGCTGCTAGCTAAAGTGTAATGAAGCAAGGTGGGACGCATTGAGATTCCTCCTAGTTATTGATGTCTGAGTTTTCCTTCACGCTACGGGGATGTACTCAGTTTATGTAAGCATTCGTGGCTATCTTAAAATTCCTAGTATTAGGTTGTCTAATATAATATTTCTTTGTTATTAATTTTTTTATCGACCTAATAGGTGTGTCTATCATGTTAGATCCGCGGCTCAGTGAGATGTTTATGGTGTTGGCCGAAGAACTGCACTTTGGTCGGGCGGCACAGCGTTTATTCATGACGCAGCCGCCCTTGAGCCAGAACATCCGACGCCTAGAGCAAGACGTGGGGGCGACGTTATTTGTACGCAGTACACGCTCAGTAAGGCTGACGGCGGCAGGAGAAGAGCTACAAAGACGTTTACGGTTCTTGGCGATGGAGCACACCCAAACCATTCAGGCCATACAGCAAATTCATCGGGGGCAGGCGGGGGTACTGCGTTTGGCCTTAACACCTAGCAGTGCCTATGCTGAAGTCTCCCGTTTACTGTATAGCTTTCGTCAGGTGTATCCTCACGTTTTGTTGCAGGTATTAGAGTTCAATTCACGAGATGTGCCAGCCGCTTTATACGACCGTCACATTGATGTGGGACTCATTCGTCCATCGTTTGCCGATGCGGACATGAATCCAGAGTTATTGGCGAGTGAGCCCATGATGTTCGTGTTGCGGCAGGACGACCCTCGTGCGCTACAGCATGCGTCAGGCTTGAGTTTGGCACAGGCCTTTTCCTATGAGTTATTAAGTTATTCACGCGAGTACTCGCGTTATTTTTGTCAGTTGGTAAATAGCATGGCTTCGGCCTCAGGCTGTGTGCCTAGGTTTGCGCAAGAAAGCTTGATCCCTACGATTTTGACTTTGGTTGAGGCCGGTATTGCCCCCGCGATCGTACCCGCGTCCTTGGCTAGATTGCGTAAAGACACCTTGTGCTATTTGCCTTTGTTAGATGCCGATGCCTTTCAGGCTCAATTGATGAGCGTGTATCTGAGTGATAACGATAATCCCGTTATCCCGCATTTTTTATCGGTTTTACGCAGTTGATCGTATACGATAGGAGGTGTCCGCGATCTATGAGTTATCGTTATGGAGCTGCCCTTTCCTTTGCGTCAGCAGTGCCCTCCGGGAGCCTGTATTTGTAAGCGTGAACAGTTACTGCAAGCGCCCCAGGCTGATACGCGTGTTTTGCGTTTGACGCGTGATGAGGAAAAAAAACTGATCGGACGGCTGGAGCAATTGCGCAGCTTGGACGATTTATGGCATATGCAAGGTTTGCTCTATACGCAGCTAGGTATACGCTTAACGATACAAGTAGGGCCTAACGAATTACGTACAGTGCGTGGTTTGAATATCGACTTACAGGAACAAGCAGGCCTCTGCCGTAAAACTCGACAATCCTTGCCCGCGGCAATACGCAGGGGGCTGGAAGCCAATATTCAGATTGTGTTTGACCTGCTGGATCAGCAATCGTTGATGAATGGGCAAAGTAGTTTGTTTGCAAGCCCCACTAAAGTAGCGGAATAAGTGGGGCTTGTCAGGTAGCTTGGGCGTGGATCAGCCTTTTAGCTGGCGCGTCCATTGTTCCAGAGCCAGCATTTGTTTGCGTACATAGTTTTCGGTGAGCTCATCGCGCAGTTCTCCGTCGTCGGCGATCAAATTTTGCGCGGTGGGAATCATGATCTCTGGCTGATTGAGCGGGTGCACATTCAGAAAAACCAGTATTTGACGTAAGTGGTACTGTGCTCTGGCAGTGGCAAAGCGGCCAGCGCTAGCGCCCATGATAGCGGCAGGTTTGTGCGCAAAAGGTTGATCACTGCCACGTGAGGCCCAGTCTATGGCGTTTTTCAGGACACCGGGTATGGAGTAGTTATATTCAGGGGTGACAAAGAGCAAGGCGTCTGCCTGAGCTATGTCGTTACGGAAAGCTTGTACTGCAGCCGGTAAGCCTGCCTGATATACGTCATCGTTATACAGAGGAATTTCACTGATGTCCGCTTGCTTGAATTGTAGATGCGGTGGGGCGACGCGTTGGGCACAGCGCAGCAGTGCCGCGTTGAAAGAGCCCTGCCGTAGGCTGCCACAGATAGAAAGTATACGTAAGGGTGATGTTTGCTCGGTCATGCGTACGCTCCAGGAGGGAAGTAAAACTATTTGTTATTGATGCGAGAAGCTAGCTGTTGTTTACAGGGTATTGAATGATTTAGCAAGCGTCTGGCCACGCCTTGTGGCGCTAAGCATAAAGCAAGCCATACCTTGGTATAGATCGCTGATGCCCAAGGATAGATGGTTTACTGGTGTTGCAGATGTCATAGTTTTGTTGGCGCGACCCGTACTCTACAATACGGCAAGGTGCGTAGACTCTCGTGTTGAGATTCAGAATAAGTCGCTTGATTCTGCCCTACAAAGGAGAGCGCAGGTGAGCTTTTGGTTTTCTCTGGTACGCATGCCATGGTTGCTTGTTGGCATAGTGCTGATTTTTTTGCTGGATACCCTGACCCACTATGAGGTTGCAGTCGCCGTGTTTTACGCTGTGCTGATTTTGGCGGCAGGACGCACTTTAAGCCATCATCAGATTGTGAAGCTGGCTTGTCTATGTGTCGGTTTAACCGTGCTTAGCGTGCTGCTTACCCCTAGCGGAAATTTGGCCACGGGCATCGTGAACACCACGATTAGTGTGGTCGCTATCGCGCTGATTGTGACGGTGCATGGCAAAATGGATATTGCGCGCCGGCAAGCGCAAAAAGCGCAGCAGCAGATCGCGCGCCTAACGCGCATACAAAGCCTAGAGGGCTTGAGCTCGTCGATTGCTCATGAAATTAATCAACCCTTGGCTGCCATGCTCACTAGCGCTCAAACCTGTCAGCGATGGCTGGCACAAGATCCACCCAATACTGACAAAGCTCGGCAGTCTGCTGAACGCATTGTGCACGATGCGCAGCGTGCCAGTGCCATTATTACAAGGGTGCGTAGCTTGACTCAAGGGGGGGCGGTTCAAGCGCATGCCTTCGATTTGAATATGGCTATTCAAGAGGTACTAGGACTGTTGCAGACAGAGCTGCACGCGCATTCGATTCTCGTGCAAAGCAGTTTGCTGCCAAATTTGCCAAGTGCTTGGGGCGATAAAGTGTATGTCCAACAGGTGTTAAGTAATCTGTTTCTGAATGCGATGGAGGCGATGGAGCAGGTTCCGCCGCAGTTTCGAGTTCTACAACTGGGTACGCGTCTTGATGACAATATGTTGTTATTGACCGTGGGGGATAAAGGACCGGGTTTGCAGCCAGGGCAGGAAGAGCAGATTTTTGAGACTTTCTGGACGACAAAGCCTCAAGGCATGGGGCTGGGGCTAAGCATTAGCCGTAGCATGGTCGAGGCATTGGGCGGTCAGCTGTGGGCGAGTAACCAGATAGAAGGCGGGGCGGTATTTTGTTTAAGCTTGCCACCCGCAGATACGGAGGAAAAATGAGCACATCTACTCACGTCGATCCCGCGCATATGGTGTATGTGATTGATGATGATGCATCCATACGCCTAGCCTTAGAGGATCTTTTCGCTTCAGTTGGTCTGCCTGTACTCAGCTTTCCTTCAGTAAGCAGTTTTTTGGCGGCGCAACTAAGCGATGTCCCGGCGTGTCTGGCCTTAGATGTACGCATGCCAGGACAAAGTGGTCTGGACTTTCAGCAACAAATGGGCGGTTTGGGGCTGGATATCCCAGTGGTGCTAATGACGGGGCACGGGGATATACCTATGGCGGTGCAGGCGATGAAAAATGGGGCGATAGAGTTTTTAAGCAAGCCATTTCGCGACCAAGACTTACTTGATGCTATCCAGCGTGGCCTAACCCTTAATGCACAGCAGCGCCAGCAGCGTGCCGAGCGTCAGGCTTTATTGCAGCGCTGGTCCTTGTTGAACGAGGGAGAGCAGGCAGTAGCACGTTTGGTCGTGCAGGGCTTGTTGAATAAGCAGGTGGCGGCACAGCTTGGAGTGAGTGAAATCACGGTTAAGGTTCGGCGGGCACAGGCTATGCGCAAGATGCAGACCCACTCTTTGGCGCAGTTGGTGCGGGTGATGGATCAGGTGCTAGATGCTGAATGAAATAACGCTAGCACAGCCAGTGTGATGCCCAAGCCTTGAAATTACCATTCTTGCCCCTATGTATACAGCATGGTGCCGCTTGGCGGCAATTGGGCAACATTTTTACCGTATATTTTGATCATGAGTCAGACCGAACCCGTATCCACTGCCGAAACACTAGGTTTTCAGGCCGAAGTCAAACAGTTGCTGCATTTGATGATCCACTCTTTATACAGCAACAAAGAGATATTCTTACGCGAACTGGTGTCCAATGCGTCCGACGCCTGCGACAAATTACGTTTCGAAGCGCTGGACGATCCAGCACTGCTTGAAGGCGATAGCGATTTACATATCCGTGTTGAGTACGACAAACAGGCGCGTACTATCACCATTAGTGATAACGGTATTGGTATGTCGCGTGATGAAGCCATCGCCAATCTGGGTACGATTGCGCGCTCAGGAACTAAAGAGTTTTTTGCCCAGTTAACCGGTGATAAACAAAAAGACACCCAGTTAATTGGTCAATTTGGCGTGGGTTTTTATTCCTCATTTATTGTGGCCGATAAGGTGTCTGTGCTGACCCGCCGTGCGGGGGAGGGCCAAGAAGCTACATTATGGGAATCTGCGGGCGAAGGTGAGTTCACTATTGCAGCAGCCCAGAAACAAGAGCGTGGTACTGCTATTACCTTGCATTTGCGTGAGCAAGAGGACGAGTTCCTAGATGGCTGGCGCTTGCGTAATGTGTTGCGTCGTTATTCCGATCATATTTCCTTGCCTGTGCAAATGCGCAAAGAAGAGTGGGATGCCGAGAAAAACGAGCAGCTTAAGCAAGATGAATGGGAAAACGTTAATCAGGCGAGTGCATTATGGACACGCTCTAAGTCAGAAGTCAGCGATGAGCAGTATGCCGAATTCTACAAGCATATTGCCCATGACTTTGAAGATCCCATGGCTTGGACGCACAACCGAGTAGAGGGGCGCAGTGAGTACACGCAGCTTTTATACGTTCCTAAAAAGGCACCTTTTGATTTGTGGGACCGCGATGCGCGCCGTGGTGTGAAGCTGTATGTGAAGCGCGTGTTCATCATGGATGATGCAGAGCAACTGCTGCCTGCCTATATGCGTTTTGTGCGTGGTGTGATTGACTCGGCGGATCTGCCATTGAACGTGTCGCGAGAAATCTTGCAAGAGAGCCGAGATGTGCGCTCCATTCGCGAAGGCAACGCGCGCCGTATTTTGGCTTTGCTGGAAGACCTAGCAGAAAACAAGCCTGAGCAGTATGCCGAGTTCTGGACCCAGTTTGGCCAGGTACTAAAAGAAGGAGCGGGTGAGGATGTTGGCAATCAGGAGCGTATTGCTGGCTTGATGCGATTTGCGTCGACGCATAACGACAATGCGATTCAAAATGTTTCGTTTGCCGATTACATTGCTCGCATGAAAGATGAGCAGGACAAAATATATTATGTCACTGCGGAATCTTATGCAGCAGCAGCGCATAGCCCTCACTTGGAAGTATTCCGTAAAAAAGGCATAGAAGTCTTGTTGCTTACCGATCGTGTGGATGAGTGGATGTTGTCGTATTTGCGTGAATTTGACGGTAAGTCCTTGGTGTCCGTGGCTAAGGGTGGCCTAGATTTAGATGCTTTGGCAGACGAGGAAGAGAAAAAGCATCAGGCCGAGGTGGCTGAAACATTTAAGCCCTTGGTCGAGCGTTTGCAAACCAGCTTAGGCGAAAAGGTGAAGGAAGTACGCATCACTGCCCGTTTGGTGGATTCGCCTGCTTGCGTAGTGGTCGATGCTAATGAACTTAGCCCGCATCTATTGCGTATGCTGCAGGCCGCAGGGCAGGAAGCACCCGAGGTAAAGCCTATTTTGGAAATTAACCCTGACCACGAGTTGATCGCTCGTGTGCAGCAAGCTGATGATAGCGACTTTCAAGAGTGGGCTTTATTGCTGCTAGAGCAGGCCATGTTGGCTGAGGGAGCATCCTTGCAAGATCCGGCAACATTTGTGAAACGCGTCAATCGCTTGTTGCTGAAGCTATAAGCGTATGCTTCGGGCAGCTTGCATCTAATGTGCGCATGCTGCTATTGAGCTAGCGTGCATGCAGATTTGGATAAATAGGGACTGAATCCAGAGGTTTACTGGATTCAGTCCTTTTTTGTTGCGAATCTAATTGATGACTGTGTGTAAAAAAGCGTGTCGCTTAGGCTTTTCGTTGCACAGAAACTACAAAACGTTCGTGAATATTCACTTCAGCCAGTCAAATTAGCAATATATTAGTTTTTAGATGGTGTTTCAGAATAAGAATGATTAACATTTAGAAATAGGTTTTTATCTTTTCCTTTTTGTTTGTTAATCAGGTGTCCGTGATGCACTCACGTAGGGCGCCGGGGCCCGCTTTTGCCTGCGGGAATTCGACTTATTACGGAGCAGTTCATGTCTCAGCCGTTGGCGTATCAGCCGTTTTCATTCAAAGAAACGGTCTTGTCCGCAGCCTTGTTCGCTGCCTTAAGCAGTTCAGCCTTAGCGCAAGGCACCAATTCTGATGTTACCCAATTGCCCTCTATACAGGTTCAGGGACAGTCCGAGAGCTATCAGACCAAGCAAGTGCAGTCGCATAAATTCACTGCCCCTTTGCTGGATACGCCACGCACGGTAACGGTGATTCCTGAAGAAGTAATTGTGGATCGTGGTGCTACCTCTTTGCAGGACGTCTTGCGCTTTACGCCTGGCGTTACCTTGGGTTCAGGTGAGGGCGGCACTCCTCAGGGAGACCGTCCATTTATTCGTGGTTACGAGGCCAGTACCGATATTTTTATTGACGGGGTACGCGATTACGCTCGTGGTAGCCATGAAACCTTTAACTTGGAAGCTGTAGAGGTTCTTAAAGGGCCAAGTTCGGCATTTACCGGTCGTGGTGGTACAGGTGGCAGTATAAATCTGGAAACCAAAAAACCACGTTTGGGAGATTTCTTTGAAGCTTCGGCAGGCGTAGGTACGGATAAACAGTATCGCATGACGGTAGATGGTAACTATAGCTTTACAGAAACCGCTGCGTTCCGTCTAAACGTAATGCGCATGGGCGGCGACATGCCCGGTCGTGATCAGGTGAAAATAGACCGTTGGGGCATTGCTCCTTCTATTGCTTTTGGTCTGGGTACACCTACACGCGTGACGTTAAGCTATTCCCATATAGAAAATAAAGACTCTCCTGATTGGGGGATTCCGTTCAGAAATGCGGCCAATCCGGGTCGTGTAACGCCGCTTGAGCCTAATCGCGATAATTTTTATGGTCGTAAGCACGTGGACTATAGAAAAAATATTTTCGATACGGCCACCGTGGATGTAGAACATGATCTGACTGATAGGCTCACTGTACGTAACGTCACGCGTTACGGTAAAAGCCTGAATGAATACTTGTATACCCGTCCTTCATTTGATAATTGTAAGGCGGGTGCAGGCGGTTCATGCGCGTCCGAGGACGCAGGCTTACAGTTTACTCGGGCTGATCGCGCGCGCTGGCGTGAAAGCGAGTCTTTGGTTAACCAGACCGAGTTGTTCGGAGATCTGCAGACCGGGGCTATTAAGCACGAGTTTGTGGTGGGTGCGGAGCTGAGCAAAGAGGACATTTACTCTCGGAATGCTGTGGGTGGCGTGAAAAGCGATACAGATAGTTTCTGGAATCCCAACCCAAACCGCACTTATGTGAATACTTTGAGTTTCGGTGAAAAAACCAAAAATGGCAGTATTCGTAACTCCTCAATCTATGCTTTTGACACCATACATCTTAGCCAGCAGTGGCTACTGAATGCGGGTTTGCGTTATGATAGCTTCAAAGTGAGCCAAGACGGGAATAATGCCAAGAGCCGCAAGGATAGCATCTGGAACTATCAGGCAGGCGTGGTATATAAACCGGTTCCGTTCGGAGCGGTGTATCTGTCTTACGGTACCTCCAGCAATCCTTCGGGAGAGAATCTGGGACAAGCAGGTGGTGCAGACGGCCCGGCAGGTGGAGCTCAATTACATGACGTCAAGCCTGAGCGTAGCCATAGTTGGGAGCTAGGTACCAAGTGGGATCTGATGCAGCAACGTCTGTCCTTAAGCGCCGCGATTTTTGAAACCAAGAAAACCGATGCGCGTTCTCATGACGTGGATGGAACGGTAAGGCTGGCAGGTAGTAATCGAGTACGAGGCCTGGATCTAGGCATTAATGGTGCGATTACACCTGAGTGGAGCATCTGGGCAGGCTACACCTACCTGGATCCTAAAGTGTTGAAGTACCGCAATCGTGCGAATGTGTTCGATGGCAAGCAAATGAAATTTATTGCCAAGAACAATGCCACCTTGTGGACGACGTACAAAGTATTGCCACAGTGGACAGTGGGTGCAGGGGTGACGTATGTAGGACAGCGTTTTGTTGATGATGAAAACGTCTTGAAACTGCCAGCGCATACCGTATACGACGCCATGATTTCCTACGATGTGACTAAGAACTTCAACTTGCGTTTAAACGGTAATAATCTGGGCAATGCTCGGGTATACGACGCTTCTCACGTTGGTCTATTTGCTAACGTAGGGCCAGGTCGTTCTTACATGCTAAACGCGACGTATCGTTTTGAATAAGTAGTAGTATCTCCGTAGAATGGATGGGGTCACTGTAAGGTGGCCCCATTTCCTTTGTAGAGTGATTAAATCAAGGTGTTGTCATGCTAATTGTCATTCCCGATGTATTGGATGCTGAACAGCTTCATGACTGTCGGCAAGCATTAGAACAAGCACAGTGGGAAGATGGACGCAAGACGGCGGGCTATCTGGCGGTAAAAAGCAAAACGAATTTACAGCTTCCCTTGAGCAGTCCTTTAAGTCAAAAAATGGGTGAGTTCCTATTACACGTGCTCAGTGAGCATGCTCAGTTCATTGCGGCCGCTTTGCCCGCTCGGATTTTGCCTCCTCGTTTTAATCGTTACGAGGGGGGAGGGGAGTATGGAAATCACATTGATAATGCTATTTTCAGCGTGCCTGATACCGGACAACGTATACGCACTGATGTGTCCAGCACCTTGTTTTTTAGTGACCCAGAGGAGTATGAGGGGGGCGAACTCATTATTGAGGATGTGTACGGCACCCAAAGTGTGAAGTTGCCAGCAGGTCACATGGTGGTTTATCCGGGTACCAGCCTGCACAGAGTGAACCCCGTTACCTCGGGCACACGCTATGCCTCATTTTTCTGGACTCAAAGCATGGTCAGGCAGGCCCATCAACGCAGCTTGCTGTGGAGTCTGGACCAAAGCATACAAGCCTTGGCGCATCAGGGGGCGGATCAGGCCGAACTGGCTCGTTTAAGTGGTGTTTATCACAATTTGCTGCGTGAATGGGCTGAGCTCTAAGGTGGATGACAGCATGAATCAGAAGGTGTTGCCAGAGTTGAACCAGATCCCTGCGCAGATTGCCAGTGTGCGCGATTATGAGACGTATGCTCAGCAGCGCATGTCTGCCGGGGCATGGGCGTATTTCAGTGGTGGAGCCGCTGATGAGCAGACGCTTAACGATAATCTGGCTAGTTATCAGCGCTATGGTTTGTGGCCGGCGGCCTTGGCCTCATTACGCAATGCGCACACGCGTACTGAGTTATTGGGGCAAACGCTGGAGTATCCCATTATTTTGGCACCTATTGCTTATCAACGTATGGCTCATCCCGATGGTGAGCTAGCCACTGTGTTGGCGGCGGGCGCGATGCAGGCGGCTGCCATTATTAGCATGCAGGCTAGTTACCGTATCGAGGATATTGCTGCCCAGGCGCATGGCCCCTTATGGCTGCAATGGTATTGGCAAAGCGATAAGGCATTCATGTTGGATTTACTGTCCCGTGCTCGGGACAGTGGCTATCAGGCAATCGTGTTTACCGTCGATGCGCCGGTGAACGGCGTGCGTAATCGTGAGCAGCGCGCGGGGTTTAGTCTGCCTGCTGGGGTAGAAGCAGTAAATTTGCGCGCGAGTCAGCAAGTCACCAGTGTTCACGGCGCGGCAGGAACTAGCCCCTTATTTGGAAGTGGTCTGGTTGAGCATGCTCCGGACTGGAGTGATTTGGCCTGGTTGGTGCAACACAGCCCCTTGCCCGTTATTGTCAAAGGGCTTATGCGCCCTCAGGATGTACGGAGAGCGGAACAGGCCGGAGTAGCGGCGGTGATTGTGTCCAATCATGGTGGCCGTACCCTAGATGGTGCGCCTGCAGCCTTGGATGTGCTTGAGGCGGTCGTTAACGTGGCGACAGTGCCCGTCTTGATGGATGGCGGCATACGCCGCGGCACCGATATTCTGAAAGCTTTGGCACTGGGGGCCAAAGCGGTATTGCTTGGCAGGCCTTACGTCTATGCACTGGCAGCAGCAGGGCCCCGTGGGGTCGCTCATGTGCTGCATTTGTTACGTGCAGAGCTGGAGGTTGCCATGGCTTTAACTGGCTGTGCCCGTATTAGCGATATCAGCCCGCAAGTACTCTATCGGCACAGTCGTTAAGCCTTGTTAGGCATCGGGCAGGGCGCTACGCGGCCAGCCGTGTTCGCGTGCGACTCTGTCCCAGTCAAAGTGTGGGCCGGGGTCTGTTTTACGGTCTGGGGCGATGTGCTCATGGCCACGCACGGCATTAATGGCGTGATGCAGTCGCAAGGTTTGGCACAGACTGGCAAGTTCACGATATTGTTTATCGGTGAACGGGACGTAATCGCTACCCTCCAGTTCAATTCCTAGAGAAAAGTCGTTGCAACGTTCACGCCCTGAAAACTCTGATACGCCGGCATGCCAGGCACGTTTGAGCGTGGATACAAACTGAATAATTTGTCCAGTGCGACGAATTAAAAAGTGAGCCGAGACTTTTATATCGCGTATGTTTTCGAACCAGGGGTCGGCCTCTATATCCAATTTGTTTTGGAAGAAATCTTGTATGTATGGGCCGCCAAATTGATTGGGCGGCAGGCTGATATTGTGCAGCACCACCAAATCAATGCTGGTGTTATCCGGCCTGTCGTCATGGTTGGGCGAGGGGGCTAAGTGCACATTGGCGTGCCGTTTTAGCCAGCCAGTCTGGGTCAGCTCGTAAGCTTTGCGATGTCCAACCATGGCTTTAGTTGCGCGGGCCCAGTTTGGCGTGCTCTAGACTACACCAGGTGTGATGATTGCTCATCAAGGCCTCAGAGCGTGGCAGATAAATACCGCAATGGGCACAGCGCACCATGGATTCTGCATGTTTGCCGCGTTTATAAGGAGTGGGGGGCTTGGAGGATTTATGTTTTTTTTGAGATATGATGCGCATGATAATCATGGCACCCAAAATTACCAAAATCCAGATTAAAACCTTAGCCAATTGTGCCTCGCTGCAGGATGACTTCCAGAACAAAACGGCTACCTGTGTAGGCCAGTAGCAAAAACGCAAAACCAGCCAGCGTCCAGCGCAGGGCGACGCGTCCGCGCCAGCCTCGAATACGACGACCGAGTAGCAGACTGCCGAAAGTCAGCCAGGATAAAAGAGTAAATAGGGTTTTATGGTCCAGAGGAACCAGGTGGCCATCTACCTTTAACGAGACAGCAATCCCACTTAAAACGGTTAAGGTTAAAATGATAAATGCTACTCGCAGTAAACGAAAGAGTACTTGCTCTTGTACGAGTAGCGGTGGCATGGTTTCCAGCGCCCGGCCTAGCAGGCCGTGTTCGTGATGCAATGCCACTGGCCTGTGCAGTTGCTTATCGAGTGCTATCATTAAGATAGCGTGCAAGGCGGCAACCGTGCTGAGCCCGTAGGCAATCAGTGCAATCAGCAAGTGCAGCCGTAGCCACTCGTTATTAGCGTGCTCAACAATGGCACCTTGTGGGAATAAGGCAGCCATGATGCTGACGAGCGTGGCAGCAGGCAGTAAAATGAGTAGCAGGCTATCTAGGCGTAAGTACAGGCTCTGAAACCAGAACACTACCATGCCCAGCCAAATGGCCGCTGAAAATGCCAAGGCCCATCCAAGGTGTAAGCCATGTGGCATGATAATAGTCAGCATGAGGCCTGCACCATGCATAATGATAGCGGCGAGTAAGGCCACCCGGCTGGTGCGATCTAGTGCTGGCTTAGAGCTACCTTGCGTAATAGGCCGCCAAAGCGAGATCGACAATGCGATATACACCAAGGCAGCCAGCAAGTGAAATACAATACTTGCAGACATATGATCCGTTAATACCGAAATGACTGTTATGGCTTACGCCAAACATGCATTTTATTCTTATTCCTAGTCCTACACGATAACCCAGTTTAAGCGATACCACTCCTATGTTTGAAAATCTGACCCAACGCATGTCCCGTGTGGTGAAAACCATGCGCGGTCAAGCGCGTCTTACCGAGTCCAATACGCAGGATATGTTGCGTGAAGTGCGCATGGCTTTGCTTGAGGCCGACGTTGCTTTGCCCGTGGTACGTGAATTCACGAACAAGGTCAAAGAACGCGCCCTGGGTGTCGAGGTTGCAGATAGTTTAAACCCTGGCCAAGCTTTGGTGGGTATTGTTCATAAAGAATTGACGGCCTTAATGGGGGGCGATCTAGGGGAAGAGGCTAGCGAGCTGTCGCTGGCCGCGCAGCCACCTGCCGTGCTGCTGATGGCGGGTTTGCAAGGTGCTGGTAAAACGACAACCACGGGTAAGCTGGCTAAGTGGCTACACGAAGGTGGTCACGTGCAGCATGGGCGTAAGACCGGCAAGAAAAAAGTACTGGTGGTCAGTGCTGACGTGTATCGTCCTGCTGCTATAGATCAGCTAAAAACAGTAGCCGCCCAGGTCGGCGTGGATTTCCTGCCCACTGATACCAGTCAGCGCCCTCAGGATATTGCCACGCAGGCTCTGGATCACGCTAAGCGTCATCATTATGATGTGCTCATCGTGGATACCGCCGGCCGCTTGGGTATAGACGAAGCAATGATGAACGAGATCAGTGCGCTGCATGGTTTGCTTAAGCCCATTGAAACCTTGTTTGTAGTAGATGCCATGCAAGGGCAAGATGCTGTCAATGTGGCCCGTGCCTTTGCCGATGCCTTGCCATTAACGGGTGTGATCTTAACCAAGCTAGATGGTGATTCTCGTGGTGGTGCCGCCTTATCGGTGCGCCATATCACTGGCAAGCCCTTGAAATTTGTCGGGGTATCGGAAAAGCTGGACGGGCTGGAGCCTTTTCATCCTGAACGCATGGCTCAGCGCGTGTTGGGCATGGGTGATATTGTCTCCTTGGTTGAGCAGGCGCAACGAAATATTGACATTGCCGAAGCTCAGAAAATGACGGAAAAAATCAAGTCAGGCGGCAAGTTTGATTTGAACGATTTTCGTGAGCAACTACAGCAAGTTAAAAAGCTGGGTGATATGGGCTCACTGTTGGAAAAACTTCCAGCACAGTTTTCCCAGGCTGCTTCGCAGTTGCAGGGTGGACAGGCAGAGCAGCAGCTTCGCCGTACCGAAGGTATTTTGAACTCCATGACTCCGACAGAGCGCTCCAAGCCAGAGTTGTTAAAAGCATCGCGTAAGCGCCGCATTGCTGCGGGCTCTGGAGTCAGTGTGCAAGAGGTGAATCGTTTGTTAAATCAGTTCGAGCAAATGCAAGGCATGATGAAACAAATGAAAAAAGGTGGAATGGCCAAAATGATGCGCGGCTTAGGAGGCATGGGTGCCTTGCGTGGCTTGGCCAAGGGTGGTTTTAAAAACTTTCGCTAAGGCTCTTTAGGGGTTTGACGAGAACCCCTTAGCCATAGAGGCGCGTAGATAGTCAACAAAAAGCCGGACTGCCTGAGGTACATGGGGTGAGTAGGGGCGTAGTGCGTAGATTTGATCACCAAATATACCCAGATTGCGCCAGTCGGGCAGGACTTCTACCAGATTACCGCGCTCCAGATTGTCTTGCACACTAAAGTCGGGCAGTAGCGCGATGCCCTGGTGTTGTAGGGCGATATCCCTTAGTACCTCACTATTGTTGGCACTAAAGCTTGGGTGTATGGGCACCGTGATGCTTTGGGCTGAGTGCTGCCGGTGTTCCAGTGTCCAGCTGCTTAAACCTTTTGGGCGAGGGTAGCACAGGCAGCGATGTTGGCTTAGGTCGCTGGGTTGAGTGGGAATGCCATGCTGGTCCAGATACCGAGGGCTGGCGACTAAATGCGTTTGCGTTGTGCATAAAGACCATGCAATGTAGTTTTCGGGGGGGCTGGCGGTGTGGCGGATGGCTAAATCGAAGCCTTCGTGCTCGAGAGTTAGCAACTGGTCCGATAAATGAAGCTCTATCTGTATATCTGGATAACGATTTAAAAAAGCCTCTAAGCGCGGCACAATTTGCTGTCTGGCTAGCGCAACGGGCAAGGTAACACGTATCAGGCCGGTGGCTTGATCAAGCAGATCCTGTAATTGGGCGACCCCCTGTCGCAAATCGCTAAACGAGAGTTTGGCCTGTTCAGCCAGACGTTTACCTGCATCGCTTAATTGCACGCTACGTGTGGTGCGTTGAACTAAAGCCACGCCAATTTGCTTTTCAAGTTCACTAATACGTTGGCTAATAGCGGCTTTACTTAAACCTAAGTATTGAGCCGTGCGCGTGTAGCTGCCTTGCTGGTGCAGAACCATCAGACAGTGGATATGCGACCAGAGTGAATTAATTGTTTTGTCGTCCATCCTTTTATTGTTTACATATATGAACAATAAGTCAATCATCTGCATCTAGGCAAGTGTGCTTTGCTTTTTTACACTGGTCAGGAATCTATACAGTTTTGAGGAGAGTATTTGTGAGTCAGACCATTGCACATTACATAAAAGGTCAGGTAAGCCAAGGTAATGGCACCCGTACCCAGGATATTCATAACCCCGCTACCGGTGAGGTAACAGGCAAAGTCGTGTTGGGTGATGCCAGCGATGTGGCGGCAGCCGTTCAAGCCGCCAAAGATGCTTTTCCAGCCTGGAGCGACACCCCGCCTATACGTCGTGCCCGAATCTTGAATTCCTTTTTGCAGCTCATGTACCAACATCGCGATGAGTTGGCTCGCCTGATTACGGCTGAGCATGGAAAAGTATTCACGGACGCTCAGGGTGAGGTCACGCGTGGTATTGAAATCTTGGAGTTTGCATGTGGTGCTCCGCAGTTATTGAAATCTGATTTTACGGACCAGGTCAGCACCAATATGGATAACTGGACGTTGCGCCAGCCCTTGGGTGTTGTGGCGGGCGTAACACCTTTTAACTTTCCAGTGATGGTGCCGATGTGGATGTTCCCGATGGCCTTGGCCACGGGTAACACTTTCGTGCTCAAGCCCAGCCCTACTGATCCTAGTACCAGTTTGTATATGGCAGACTTGCTAAAGCAAGCCGGTTTGCCCGATGGTGTGTTTAACGTAGTACAGGGCGATAAAGAGTCCGTAGATGCGTTGATTACACACCCAGATGTACATGCCTTGTCGTTTGTGGGCTCAACGCCTGTGGCGCAAGCCATTTACGAGGGTGGCGCAGCACACGGCAAGCGCGTACAGGCTTTAGGTGGTGCGAAGAACCACCTGGTTGTGATGCCTGATGCGGATATGGATCAGGTTGTGGATGCCCTGATCGGCGCTGCTTTTGGTTCGGCAGGAGAGCGCTGCATGGCGATTAGTGTTGCTGTTTTCGTGGGTGAGGGTACTGCCGAGCGTGTCTTGCCCAAGCTGCTGGAAAAGGCCAAAGCACTAAAGGTACAGGATGGTCGCGAACTGTCCGCAGAGATGGGTCCCATCGTTACGGCTGCGGCATTGGAGCGTATTCGCAATTACATTCATATTGGCCAGCAAGAAGGTGCGCAGTTATTGCTGGACGGTCGTGATTTTGATGCGGCTCAAGCAGGCGCTGGTTGCGAGCAAGGTTATTGGCTGGGTGCCACGGTCTTTGATCATGTCACCACGGATATGCGCATTTATAAGGAAGAAATTTTTGGTCCGGTGCTGGCGTGTGTGCGTGTTGCGGATTTGGGCGCTGCCATGCGTGTGATCAATGAGCACGAGTTTGGTAATGGCGTTAGTTGCTACACGCGTGATGGTCACACAGCGCGTGAGTTTGGGCGTCGCATACAGGTAGGTATGGTAGGTATCAACGTACCGATTCCAGTTCCTATGGCGTGGCACGGCTTTGGTGGTTGGAAAAAGAGCCTGTTTGGTGACATGCACGCTTACGGAGAGGAAGGGGTGCGTTTTTACACACGTCAAAAGAGTATTATGCAGCGCTGGCCCGAGACCATAATAGAGCAAGGCCCAGAGTTTGTGATACCTAGCAGTAAGTAATAAAGGGGCTGTAAGGCGTTTGTTTATTACGCTAGCGTGGCCTGCATACAAATTTGCAGGCCCTTGCCCTAAGCTTGATATTGAATCGTTGCGCAAAGGTAAACGTGTGTTTCTGTTCAATGCAAAGCAAAATGGCCAGCTTTCGCTGGCCATTTTTCTATATTGTCACAGGGCGGGGATTCTAAGCATTTGACCCGGATAAATTTTATCGGGGTGACTTAGCATCGGTTTGTTGGCTTCGAAAATTACAGGGTATTGATCGCCTTTACCTTTACCATAATGCGTTTCGGCAATTTTCCATAAGGTGTCGCCTTTTTGTACAGTGTACATGGTGGCGTCCTGTCCTTTTTCTGCGACCTGAAGTTGATTGTCTACCTGAGCAACTCCTAAGGTATTACCCAGCGCCAAGATAATCTTTTCGGCATCTTCGGTGGAGCTGGCTTGCCCGGTAACGGTGACTTTGTCGCCATCGACAGAGATATCCAGGCCTTCGGCGGCCAGGGCATGTTTGTTTAACTCTTTTTTAAGCTCATCGGCACTGGCTGCTTGTGCTTTTTCGGCGCCAAAGAGTTTTTCACCCACGTCTTTTAGAAAGCTGAAAACACCCATTTTGCATGTACTCCGTAAAAAGGATAGAAGTTTTCCGAGCCTTATTATGCCTGCACGGATAGAGTTGGCATACGCGTAACTGTTATAAATTGTAGAGACACAAGGATAACAGACTCTTTTAGCGTTTTGGCTGCTTAGCCACCGCCGACCGCCACCACAATTTCCAGGGTATCGCCCTCGTGTAGCTGGGTGCTGACATGCTGGCTTTTGGGCACAATTTCGCCATTTAGCTCAACCGCAATGCGTTTGTTGGTATAGCCTAAATGCGCGATCAATTCGGCGATTGTGTGTAACTGGGGCAGTGACTGGGGAAGTCCGTTCAGAGTGATATTCATATTTTTCCTATAACACTGTGAGCCATGATGGAGCTAGGTAAGCGCATGAGCAAACAGCTCAGTATGCCGAGGGGAAGTCAACATCTGATGACCTGCTCGGGCTCAGTGCAGGTAGGCATGTAGAGTTGACTTTGCCTGCGTGTTCAGTGCTTTGTACTTATTGACGCGTGAAGATAAGATCCCACACGCCATGTCCTAGGCGTATGCCACGGTTTTCAAATTTAGTCAGAGGCCGATAATCGGGGCGGGGTGCGTAGTCTACATGCTGGTTCTTGAGCAAAGGCTCGGCACTTAATACGGCCAGCATTTGCTCAGCATAGTTTTCCCAGTCGGTAGCACAGTGAATATAGCCGCCCGGTGCTAAGCGACTGGCGAGTAGCTCTATAAATGCACTTTGTATTAGCCTGCGCTTGTGATGTCTTTTTTTAGGCCAGGGGTCGGGGAAGTAAATATGTATGCCGGCGAGTGTTCCGGGCTCTAGCATATCGCGTACGACCTCTACCGCATCGTGCTGAATAATGCGGATGTTTGTTAACTGCTCATCGTCAATACGCTTGAGCAATGCTCCTACCCCTGCATTGAAGACCTCAACCCCCAAGAAATTATCTTCGGGCCGACTTTGCGCGATTTTTTGCGTGGTCTCGCCCATGCCAAAGCCAATTTCCAGAACAGTAGGGGCCTGACGGCCAAACGTGTGCTCCAGACTCAAGGGCTGATTTTTATAGGTAATCGACCATAAAGGTAGCAGGCGTTCCAGAGCAGCTTCCTGACTCGGTGTGATGTGTGCACGTCGGTGCACGAAGCTACGAATATGGGTTTGACCGGAATCTGTATTGGCAACCTTAGGGTTGAGAAAAGAGGCTTTACTTGTGCTGGAACTCATAGTGGACTCGCGCCGCCGCAGTAACGCTTTACGCGCAGGCAATAATAGGGAACCTACTATTGTAGTGATTCTTGCCGGTGATGACACAGTAATTAACGCCCGGCTAATGCCTATTGTCGCATAAGCCTTACAGGCATATGTGCACTGTGTAAGGTCGTGGTCATGCTGTTGCGCCGATAGATTGTCGTCGCCTGTCTATTCTATTTTCAATTTTTATTATAAGGGACTGAAAAGATTGGAGATATTAATTTCAGCATTAAGGGTTTAACCCGCTTGTGACACCTTGGATACGGTTCTAGACTGCTCCCTTGTATGCACCTTATGTTACTGAAACCTTACAGATTCAGTGTCTTTAGTTAGGCTCGTAAATCAGGGGGGAGAATGCTTATAAAAATAATTGACGGGATTAACGAGCTAGTTGGGCGAGTTGTATCCTGCGTGGCGGCTGTATTTGCCGTGCTCATTTTGTTTGATGTCGTGATGCGGTATGTCTTTCATTTGCCGACCCGTTGGGGATTTGATGTTACCAAACAGCTATATGGGTTTTATTTTGTGATGCTGGGAGGGTATGCATTACGGCATCAGGCTCATGTACGCGTTGATTTACTTATTGAGCGTTTCTCTCCGACGGTACGCCGCTGGGTTGAAATACTGGGCTACCCGATTTTCTTTTTTCCTTTTGCTTGGGTTTTCATGACCAAGAGCTATGAGTTTGCACTGCGCTCCTGGAATCAGGGTGAAACCACTTATGGGGCAGTTCAACTGCCTGTGTATCCCTTGAAAATGGCGATGGCATTGGCTGCCTGCTTGCTCTTTATTCAAGGAATCTCTGAGTTCCTGAAATTAGTGTTGAACAAGGAAAATTAAAATGGGTGGTGAATACATTGCATTGATTATGGCAAGTCTGTTGCTACTAGGCTTGTTCATGGGGCATCCGCTGGCATTTGTATTGGGCGGCACGGCAGTGATTGGTGCGTTTGTCGCGGGTAAGCCATTAATTTTAGGACTGGTGATTAATCGTATTTATGGCGAGGTACTCGATAACTTCACCCTGATTGCAATTCCATTATTCATTTTAATGGCACGGTTTTTATCAGATTCAGAAGTCACGGACAAAATGTTTGAGGCGTTACGCTTGCTCATGGCCAATGTGCGTGGTGGCTTGGCGCTGGCGGTGGTGTTTATTTCAGTCTTGCTTGCAGCGACCACTGGAATTATTGGTGCATCCATTACTGTGACCGGTGTGATGGCGTTGCGCCCTATGTTGCGTTATGGGTATAACCCACGTTTGACGGCTGGTGTGATTGCGGCTTCTGGCTGTTTAGGCATATTGATTCCACCGTCTATTATGCTGATCTTGATGGCCAGTTATTCCCCTTTATCTGTGGGTGAGCTGTTTGCGGGCGCCATGATTCCTGGTTTGCTACTAGGGGTGCTGTACGCCATTTATGTCGTGTTCATCGCTATCATCAGACCTCAGGATGTGCCCTCTGTGACATCGGATGAGCGTATCAGCACGTCAGCCCTGATTAAGATGCTGATTGTCGAGGCTGTTCCGCCCTTAGTACTTATATTAGGTATCCTTGGCACGATGTTGGCGGGTGTGGCCACGGCGACCGAAGCCTCTGCGATTGGTGCCTTGCTGGCCTTGCTGATCGTTATTATGCGCGGGAAGTTCAAGTGGAAAACTTTCTTTAGCGCTTTGCGTGAAACGGGGCGTACGTCCGCGATGATTTTGTTCATTGTTGTCGGTGCGACGGCCTTTACCGGGGTATTCAATGCGACGGGCGGCTTGGCAGCAGTACAAGGTTTTATGCGTGCGCTCGAGATGGAGCCATGGATGCTGCTGACAGTGATGTTGCTCATTGTTTTTGTTTTAGGCTGCTTCCTGGACTGGACTGGCATTGTGTTGCTGTCTTTCCCTATTTTCTTGCCTATTGTGCAGGAAATGGGCATTAGCCTATTGTGGTTTGTCGTTTTGATCGCCGTCGTTTTACAGACCTCGTTTTTGACTCCACCGTTTGGCTATGCCCTGTTTTACTTGCGCGCCATTTCGCCACCAGAGGTCAAGACGGGTGACATTATTAGGGGTGTGATGCCGTTTATAGCTTTGATTGTTTTGATGTGTTTGCTGGTGGCAGGTTTTCCGGAACTGGTGACTTGGCTACCTAATAAGCTCTATGTGAAATAGCCTTTAATTAGCTGACTAATGCGACAAAGTTCGCAAGGAGGATGACATGAAAATTGGAATGAAACTTGGTTTGAGTCTGCTGGCATCAGCCGTATTAAGTACGACGGCGTGGGCGCAAAAGCATACCTGGACCATGACTAGTACCTGGCCATCATCGTTGGAACTGATGGAACTGGATAAAAAGTGGGTAGAGCTGGCCAATCAGCTCGCTGGCGATGAGCTCAAGATTGACTTTCACGAAGGCGGCTCTTTAGTGCCTTCTGGCGAGGTGTTTGCGGCAGTAGAATCCGGAGCCATTCAAGCTTCAGGAGACTGGCCAGGTTATTGGGCAGGCCGCGATCCGGCGTTTTCACCATTGGCCACACACTCCAGCCTGTTTAATGCTGTGGATTACGTGAACTGGTTGCAGCAATGGGGGGGCATTGAGTTGTTTAACGAGGTCTACGGTAAGTTTGGTATGGTGTATTTACCTTATGGGGTCACCAATAACGAATCTGGTTTTCGTACGAACCAGCCTATCCGTAACCTAGAAGACTTAAAAGGCAAGCGCTTACGCTTATCGGGGCTAGAGCAAGGTAAAGTGTTAGAAAAGCTGGGTGGAAACCAGGTGTCTATGGCTGGACAAGAGCTGTACCAAGCCTTGGAGCGAGGGGTCATTGATGGCGCAGAATTTTCTACGCCGAATGTTGACGTTTCCGCTGGCTTGCATCAGGTTACCAAGTTTTGGGCAACACCAGGTTGGCACCAGTCGTCCTCGACCTTTGGTGTCATGATTAACAAAGCGGCCTGGGATGCCTTAAGCCCGGAAACACAGAATAAGCTCAAGATTGCTGCCGATGCCGCCATGCTTTGGTCCTTATCCTATACGGAAAAGCGTGCCATTGATGGGTACGATACCTTTGCGAAAGCGGGTGTAGAAATTAATCGCATGGACGATGAGGCACTGGCTAAGATTCAGGAAGTGTCTAACCAGGCAATGATAGAGGTGGCCTGCAGCAGTCCCTTAGCAGCTAAAGTGTATGTGAGCCAGGTCGAGTACTTGGATGACTATAAAAACTGGCGTGAGGCATCCAAGCCGTTTAACTTAGGCCGTAATCCAGATGGTCCTGATCTAGACAAATTAAAGGCCTGCCTGAAGTAAATGATAGTTTAGGTGAACGAACCCCAAGCGCATTTTGCCCTTGGGGTTTTTTAATTGTGCCCGCCTGGACACCTCAACTAAGAGATCGGCAGATGTTTGTGTTTGAAGTGATGAAAAAGCTCGTTTTTATGCAAATTACTTCCTTCGGTGGCGTGATTCGCTTGGTAATATTCAGTCGCGCATGCTAATGTTTGAGGCAATAAGAAACATGCTCTGTGAGGAAGTCGTGAAGCGTAGTGTTTATCTTTCTCTTGGCGTGGCTTTTTTGCTGACGGCTTGTCAGCAGCATGCCCCAACGGTTTATATTGCCGGCTCTTTCTTCCCAGCCTGGCTCATTTGTATTGTGTTTGGCGTAGTGGGTGCTCTGGTGGTACGGCTGATATCCATAAAAACTGGTTTTGAGGATATCTTGCCGCTCAGATTGTTTTTCTATGTCAGCGTTGCGCTCATTATTGCCATGATCATTGGCTACTTTGGCTTTGCCTCGTAAATTATGGACACAAAAACATCTAGTAAAGTAGTTGGACGAGTCGTGGCGGCCATGGTTATTCTCATAGCGATTGCTGGGCTATGGGCATTCTGGAAACATTTAAGCGTGAACCCCATGTCTGAGGATGCATCTATTGATGCCGATATAGTGCATATCAGCACCCCAGTGCCGGGGCGGGTACAAACGTTTCACGTTAAAGATGGTGACAGAGTCAAGCAAGGCGATTTGTTGTTCACGCTGGATCCGGTGTCTTACCGACTGCGTGTTGAACAAGCGGAAGCGGAATTAGCTATGGCGGAAGCCTTGCTCAATGACCGCCAGCGCCAGATCCAAGCGGAAACGAAAAACAGCACGATCGCTGATGAGCAGATTCATCGCGCGCGCACGAATTTGGAGTTGGCCGAGCGTAGCTTGCAGCGCTTACTGCCCTTATCGAGTAAGGGTTACGTGACGCGTCAGCAAATCGATGACGCCATGACCTTAAAGCGTGATGCCCAGATTAGTTTGAATCAGGCATTGGCGCAGTCTGATGCGGCAGCGGCCTTAGTAGGTAATGTGCAGGGCGCTGAAGCCGGAGTGCGAGTGGCTAGTAGTGCTGTGGCACTTGCCCAAAAAGCCCTGAGTGATACGCAGGTGTATGCGCCCCATGATGGTTTGGTGGTGGGGCTTAAAGTGTCCACAGGCGAGTATGTAGCACCCGATCAGTCCTTGTTTACCTTAATCAATACTCAGGAATGGTTTGCTACCGCGTTTTACCGTGAAACGGACTTGCCCAATATTCAGTTAGGGGCGTGTGCTACGGTCTATGTGCTGGGTCGCCCCGACTTGCCCATACAAGGGAAAGTACAAATGATAGGCTGGGGGGTGAGCTCCGCCGATATGCTCAGTTTGCCAAGGTCCTTGCCCTATGTGCAAAAGTCACTGAATTGGGTCAGGGTGGCTCAACGCTTTCCCGTGCGTATACAGCTTTCAGATCCACCTCCAGAGCTTTTGCGTGTAGGCGCCTCGGCTAATGTGGTGATTCGTGATGAGCACAACTGCAAATAATAGTACGTTGCGTGCACTGTTAAACGGTATTCGAGATGAATTAATGCCGTTCGATGGGCGTTGGCAAATGACGTGGCGAGTTGCGGCGCAATGCGCTATAGCCAGCCTTGTTTTTATGACCTATGGCATTCCTTTGGCGGCGATAGGATGTTACTTAATCCTGTTCATTTTACGGCCCGATAGCGCAGAGAGCAGTTTAATGGCCATAGGTATTACGATCCTATTGGCTTTGGTGGTGGGATTGCTATTTATTTTGATGCGCTGGAGCATTGAGTACCCTGTTTTGCGTATGACGGTGCTAGTACTGGGCTCTTTCTTGTTTTTATTTTTAGCAGCGGCGAGCAAGTTAGGACTTGCTGGCAATATCCTGGCATTAGTCATTGGTTTTGTCATGACCGTGTTAAGTGATGTACCGTTTGGTGAAGTGGCGACACGCGGCTTGTTATATGCCTGGCTGATGGCTTTAACGCCAATGGGCGTCATTATTGCTTTTAATCTTTTGCTTGGGCGTTCTACCCCTAAGTTGGTGCGTGACCGTTTGTTGCAGCGCGTACAGGCCGTCAAGTATGTTTTGCAAGGACAGGCTTCGGTGGATAGTTTAGGCGAGCTGCTTCAGCAAGGGGATGCCGAAGTAGCGAAAAGCCTGAGTTTCATGCGCTTGTTTTATTTAGGGACTAAAGCTCAGCAGACCTTTTTGTACAGGGCCAACCCGGCCAGCTATCGTTTGCTGCTGGCCGTGCGAGCCATGCCTGATGATGCTCCTGAAGCGCTTAAGCAGCAGTTGCTCATGCAGTGTGAACAGGCCGAGCGGGCATTGCTACACTTGCGAGCAGACGTTTTACCGCAGCATAGCTATAACACGGGCTGGGCCGATGAGGCCCAAGGGGCTTTGTTGGCATTGGTCCAGGCTCATGAGCCAGACAAGTCACCGGCAGCCAAAGAAGGTTTCATGAAGCCAGATGCTTTTTCCAATCCAGCCTATGTGTATTTTGCCTTGCGTACAACCGCAGCCGCGGTGATCTGCTATTTGATTTATACGGCGCTGGACTGGCAAGACATTCACACAGCCATGGTGACCTGCTATGTGGTGGCGTTAGGCAGTACTGCAGAAACGGTGCATAAACTTCTTTTGCGTATTGCAGGGTGTCTGATTGGTGCTGCCATGGGCATTGCGTCGATTGTTTTTCTGATGCCTTATATGACTTCCATCTTGTCTTTGATGTTATTGGTGTTTGTGGCCATTTTAATAGCAGGGTGGGTGACGGCTGGCAGCGAACGTATTTCCTATGCGGGGGTGCAAATAGGTTTGGCGTTTCTGCTTACGGTATTACAAGGCTCTGGGCCCACCATGGAAATCTCTGCGGCAAGCGATCGGGTAATCGGTATTTTGTTAGGAAATACTGTGACCTTTTTAGCGTTCAGCTTATGGTGGCCCACGAGTGTCATGGAGTCAGTCAAAGGGCATATGAGCGCAGCACTGATGAGCTTGCAGGGTATGATGAATCAGGCGTCACAGCAGAGCAGTCCTACCGTCACGCAGGTAGCCGCGACAATGCAACAGATTGATTTGGCTCGCGAGGGCTTGCGCCTTAGTCGGTTTGAACGCAGCTCCATGAGAATGACCGAGCAGGAATTGGCCGATTTGCAGGCTTTGATTACGCAAACCGAGCAAGCGTGTTGTTTGGTGCCATTTGAGTTTAGTCGTCGTAGCCCTGAGTATCAGCAAGCTGCTGCTAAGCTGCCCGTATGGCAAAAATACTTAGATCCTCTATCTTCATGAGTGTAGTTATGGTCCTGCCCTTTCGTATTGGGTTCACGTTACGCTGCAAGTTACTCGCTCTTGCGCTCATGGGGCTGGGATTGCAAGGCTGCGCAAGCGATGCCTTGCAGCATGCTCCGCAAAGTGCGGCGCAGCCCTGGAGGGCAGTGTCGGCGGACACTCAGGCTACCCATGAATCATTACCGCCAGACTTTTCAGTGGGGCCGGACGTTAACGCCAGTCAGTTGCCGCCCGAGCCTGTACTTCAGCAAGACCATCCTTATACGTTATACGAGCTGATTGACTTGGCTCAACGTGAAAATCCTTCTACTCGCCTAGCGTGGAATACAGCTCGCCAAGCGGCGCTGGCACAGGGCATGGTGGAATCCACGTTCTTACCCGTCTTATCAGCACGGGTTATTGGGGGGTGGGGACGCAGCCGTACGCCTATCACCCTCCCTTTTATTGGGCAAACGGATATTGACTCCCGAGCACAGGGAGTCGTACCCGCTCTGGCGCTTGAGTGGTTGGTGTTTGACTTTGGTCAAAGGCGTGCTATTGCCAAGGGAACGGAGCATTTAGCCTATGCCGCTAATGTTTTGTTCAATGCCTCCCACCAGAAAGTGATTCGCGACGTGGTTCATGCCTACTATCACTATGGTTTAGGGCGAGAGCGTGTGCGCATTACTGAACAAGGACAGAGTAATGCCGAACACATCGCCAAGGCGGTACAAGCTCGTTACGAAGCAGGGATAGGAACGTCGGTGGAGGCAGCATTGGCTCGCCAGCACGTGGCACAGGCGCGCTTGCGTAAGGTGACGGCAGAAGGTTTGCGTACCACCTCTTATCAGCAAGTGTTGGCGGCGGTGGGTGTGCCGGGCAAGCAGCGCATTCAAGTAAGTATGCAAATGAGTCAGCCACTTAGCGCTGTCTCGGCAGAGCTTACCGATCAAGCGATTCAGCAGGCTTTATCGCAACGTCCTGATGTGCTGGCGAGCTATGCTACCTTGCAAGCGGCTCATCAAGACGTGAAAGCGGCCGAGGCTGAGTTTTCGCCCAAAATATTCATGGCGGGGGTCGTGGCGCATAATCGTGGTTCTGTAGGGTTGAATAATCTGCCCGATTGGCAGCGACGCTCTTATCCTTCTGCCTTATTACTCGGTTTGAACTTTCCGATCTTTGACGCAGGCTTGCGAAGTGCGCGCTTGAAGGATGCGCAAATACATGTCAGCAAAGCACAGGATATGTTGCAAAAATTGCAGCAGGATGCCATGCGTGAAATGATTGCGATGCATGCCAGTTTACGCTCAAGCTTGGCGGCTTATGAGGCGGCGGGTGAGCTTGAGGAAGCGGCGCAGCTTGCCTATGATGCAGCCTTAGAAGCCTACACGCATGGAGTGGGTACAGTGACGCTGGCGCACGAGGCTGCCAATGGCTTATTGGATGCCCAGTTGGCCCGTGCGGATGCGCATGTGGCCGCCTTATCCTCTGCTGCAGATTTGGCGTTTCTGATGGGTGAGATGACGCGTGCCCCTAGCCCTTGATCCGTAGCATGCGTAGCGCTGATCCAGACAGCACGATTGAACTTGTGCAGCGCAGCTTAGCGCGTGCCCAGAAGTATAGTGACTGGAATAGTTTAAGCTGGCTAAATACTGCGCAGTTACTAGATCCGGCGCAACCACAAGCTCAGCAGGCTACTGGCCTGCTGGCCGGCATACCGGTTGTGATCAAGGATAATATTGATTGGGCGGGCGTACCGACAACGGGAGCGACTCCAGCCTTGCAGCACCATATCCCTAGGGTAGATGCGCCAGTGGTGCAACGCTTGCGCCGTGCGGGCGCTTTGTTGCTGGCGAAAACCAATATGCATGAGCTTGCTTTTGGTGTGTCCGGTGTGAACCAGAATCCTGCCTTAGGGACAGTGCCCAATGCTCACAGCATAAAGCATCTGGCAGGCGGGTCGTCCAGTGGTACGGCGGTGGCGATTGCTTTGGGAATTGCACCATTTGGCTTGGGTTCGGATACGGGCGGGTCGATTCGTATTCCGGCGGCATTAAATGGTATTGCGGGCTTACGGCCTACCCAAAGCCCATGCAGTCATTATGGTGCTGTGTACAGCACACAATCGTGTCTACCTGTGGCGCCCAGTGTGGATACGATAGGCCCTATGGCCAGTACGCTTAGTGACCTAGTGTGGTTTGATGGCCGCCTGCAAGGGCATGTGCTGAAGCCTAGCATGCCTGAACTGGAGCACTTGCGAATAGGCTTGCCACGGCCTTTATGGGCCGATCTGGACCCACAACTCGAGCGCGTATGCCTGCAGGCTTGTCAGCGATTACGGGAGCAGGGCGTAGAGTTCGTAGACATAGATATTCCTGATATGTTGAGCCTTGCACGCACAGCCTTATTTGATATTTGCATGTACGAGGCTGGACCGGCCATCAGCGCGTATCTGAGGGAGCACAATGGCGAATGTGCTGTGTCTTTGCAGGCCTTGGCGGCTCAAATCGCTAGCCCAGATGTGCGTGATGTGTTCAAAGATTATGTGTTACCTGGTGGATCGGTCCATGCCTGGCAGCAGGCAAGGCTCATGCGTCAACCTTTGTTGAGAAGTCGTTATCTGAGCTGTTTGCGAGATCAACAACTGGATGCCTTGTGTTATCCAGCCGTTCCTGTCTTGGCACCTTTGCTGGAGTGTGCCCAGACCATGCTGCATCAAGGCGCTGAGCACAGCACATTCTCTTTGCTGACGCGAAACAGCGCCCTGGCAGCGGCGACCGGAGTGCCTGCGGTAGTACAGAAAGTGGGAGAGAGCGTTGAGGGTTTGCCCGTGGGCATGGAGCTAAGTGGCTGGCCAGGGCAGGACAGCCGCTTATTGCAACTGGGCTTAGCGCTAGAGCAGGTCTGGCGCTAAGCGATGTGGTGACGGTGTTTACGAGCGGTAATCGGCGTTGATCGAGACATATTCATGCGAAAAATCGCAGGTATACACAGTTTCCGAGACAGTGCCACGCCCCAGAGAAACACGTACCACGATTTCGGCTTCTTGCATGACGCGTTGGCCGTCTGATTCTTGGTACTCAGGATTACGACAACCTTGGGTGGCTACTAATACGTCGCCTAACCATAGCCGCAATTGACTGACGTCCAGGTCTTGAATGCCCGCGTAGCCGATTGCGCATAAGATGCGACCCAGATTAGGGTCGGAAGCAAAGAAGGCTGTTTTTACCAAGGGGGACTGAGCAATGGCGTATGCGACCTTAAGCGCTTCCTCGGCATTTTTTGCGTCTTCAACCTGTACAGTAATGAACTTGGTTGCGCCTTCCGCATCACGGACGATTTTTTGTGCCAGATCGCTGGCAGCAGTAATCAATGCATCCAGCAACTGGTTGTAGTTGGGGTCGGCAATAGAGTTGATTTGCAGGCCGCTTTGCCCAGTGGCCATCATGATGAATGAGTCGTTGGTGGAGGTGTCACCATCAACGGTAATACGATTAAAAGAGCGATTAGCAGCAGTTTTGCAAATGTCTTTGAGCAGCTCGGGAGCGATCCCTGCGTCCGTGGCCAAGTAGCCCAGCATCGTAGCCATATTGGGCCGTATCATGCCCGCGCCTTTACTGATGCCTGTAATGGTAACGGTCTTGCCACCTAGCGTAATCTGACGTGAGTAGATTTTAGGCAGGGTGTCGGTAGTCATGATGCTGTGAGCTGCTTGCATCCAGTTGTTTTCTTGCAGGTCAGCGACGGCGGCGGGAAGGCCACCTAAGAGCTTATCCATAGGCAGATTTTCGAGTATCACGCCTGTTGAAAATGGAAGCACTTGCTGTGGACGCAGATCCAGCAGCTTGGCCAGCGTGGTACAGCTTTGACGTGCGTCTGCCAAGCCTTTTTCACCCGTGCCCGCGTTGGCATTGCCGGTATTGATCACAAGGGCTCGTATATCGTCGTCGCTCGCCAAATGTGATTCGCACACTTGTACGGGGGCAGCACGAAAACGGTTGGTGGTGAAAACACCTGCAACGCTGGTGCCAGGGCTTAGTGTAAAGACGGTAAGGTCACGACGTTGAGCCTTACGTATACCAGCTTCAGTAATACCGATTTTAATGCCGGCGACAGGGAAAATATCAGATTCGTTGGGAATGAACAGATTGACAGCCATAGTGCTAACCCGCTAGGTAAAGAGAGACGACGCAAAACTCAATGATACTTGTATTTGGGTCGTCTCGGTACCGTTGTGGTGTTTAGCTATTGGTAGACGTTTGAGCCAGAGTATTGTTGCGAGCAGTGACTTTGAGTTCGCCCAGAGCATGAAACAAGTTTTGTCGTAAATTGTCCGGCATATCGGCAAAGACTTCAGATAACCATTCTTCGTGAGAAGCAGCCATTTTTTTGAACTGGCGCTTGCCTTTGACCGTGAGCCGGATGAGTGAACTACGGCGATCACTGATGACTTTGAGACGCTCGACCAGACCTTCTTTTTCGAGTTGATCGGTGATGCCTGTGATATTGCCATTAGTGACCATCATGTGTCTGGAAAGATCACTCATTTTTAAGCCGGCTGGGTAATGCTGTAGTTGAGCCATGAGGTCAAAGCGCGGCAGTGTTGTTTGATGCTCAGTGCGCAGGCGGCTACGGATATGTCCTTCGAGTAGGGAGGCACATGCCATTAGTCGTAACCACAGACGAGTATCGAGGTGATCATCATTGCGCGCACGGCTTTCTAGGTCAGGAATGTCCGGGGAGAGAATAGGGGCGGAAATATCGTTCATGGTCGTACGGAAAAACTCGCTATTGGGTTTGCCAAAAATACAGCGATTAACGGGTAAGACATCAGTTTTTGTAAACTGTAGCGCCTAGAGAAATAGTTTAAAAGACAGAGTAGATATTAGGCTTTGAGTCAGATCAAAGAAAATTCATTAATACATGTTCTCTGTATTTTGAAACACTATTTATTTAATTAAATACGAATTATGGTGTAAAAATCAAGAGCTAAAATATGTTCGGGTTTAATTTTAAACGATATTATGGTTTTTTATATAGAATGTTAATTAATAACGGGTATCGTTTTTTGTGATTTTGGTCCTTTGTTCTAGCCATTGTTAAGCTGATTTTTCAAGTTTTGTTATTATTTTTGTATTTGTTGAAAGTGTTGGATACTGTGGGTTATGACAATGTATAGAAAAACTAAGCAAGGGTTTTTTATTAAGTTAGCATTTTTGAATATATCGACACAGATTCTGTCTTAAGTTGCAAGCTATGCAACTATAGTCTAATGATTTTTTATTGTTTTTTGTAATGATGGAGGCTGTAGTTTGTGTGATATGGAGCTAGAGCTGGGGCAAAAATAGTAAACGGGAACATAGTTCCCGTTTAATTTTAAATTACATGAACTGAGTATTATTAATAATCGTACATGGTCCAATATGTAGTGGTGCAGACTTACAATTGAGCAAACACTTGTTCAGCCTTACGTAGAGTGTCTTGAATGATGCTATCAGTGTGAGTGATAGAAACAAAACCAGCTTCAAAGGCAGATGGGGCAAAATATACGCCTTGTGCCAGCATGGCATGGAAAAAACGTTTGAATGTTTCGATGTTGCCGCTGGAAACTTCGCTCAGTGAGGTGGGCACGTCGGCGCGGAAATAAAAACCAAATAGCCCCCCTTCATGGTCTACGCTGAACTCTACGCCGTGCTGGGTAGCTGCGCTCTGCAAGCCTTGCATCAGCGTGGCAGTCTGTGCGCTGAGCTGCTCGTAAAATCCAGCCTGGCTGATTTTATTCAGTGTAGCCAAACCACCCGCGACGGCGACCGGGTTACCCGATAGTGTGCCGGCCTGATAGACCGCGCCTAAGGGGGCGATCTTTTGCATTATTTCTTTGCGCCCGCCAAATGCACCCACAGGCATGCCGCCACCAATTACTTTGGCTAATGTGGTGAGGTCAGGCGTAATGCCAGTAAGGCCTTGTACCCCTTGTAGGCCGACTCTGAAGCCTGTCATGACCTCGTCAAAGATGAGCAGGGCGCCATATTGTGTGCACAGCTCGCGCAAGCCTTCTAAAAATCCGGGGGCTGGCCGTATGAAGTTCATGTTGCCAGCGATAGGCTCGACGATGATGCAGGCGATGTCATCGCCTTTTTGCTTGAACGCTGCTTCGACTTGATCAAGCTGGTTGTAGTCCAGAACGATGGTGTGCTCGACGAACTCAGCGGGCACGCCTGCCGAGGTGGGATTACCAAAGGTCAGCAGGCCCGAACCAGCTTTAACCAGTAGGCTGTCGGCGTGGCCGTGATAGCAGCCTTCGAACTTGATGATTTTTTTGCGCTCTGTATAGCCTCGAGCCAAACGTATGGCGCTCATGGTCGCTTCGGTGCCTGAGCTAACCAAACGTACTTGCTCGATGGATGGCATGAGCCGGCAAATGGTTTCTGCTAGTTGAACTTCGCCTTCGGTAGGGGCACCGTATGACAGTCCTGTGACGGCTGCTTTTTGCACCGCCTGAATCACATCGTCGTCGGCATGTCCTAAAATGGCGGGGCCCCAAGAGCCTACGTAATCAATATAGGGTGTGTCGTCGGCATCCCAGATAAGTGGGCCTTTAGCACGACTAATAAAGCGGGGTGTGCCGCCGACAGAGCCGAACGCACGTACGGGCGAGTTCACGCCGCCGGGTATAGAGCGACAAGCGCGTTCAAAGAGTTCCTGATTTTTAGACATGGAAAGTTCCAGGCAATAAAAGAGAATGAGGAGCCAACTGTATTTAGTCCGTAGTCGGGAACAGTTGGGCGAAACGTTGTGCTTGCAAGCGTATATCGGGCGCTTCAAACAGGCCGCTGATGACGGCTAAACTATGGGCGCCAGCTTGTATGACCGCCGCAGCATTGTCGATAGTGATCCCCCCTATGGCCACGATACGTGGTCGGATGGGAGAGGCTAAGGAGTCAGACCATTCACGTGCAGCAGTGATGGTGCTAAGGTCTGCACGAGGTGCCTTGGGCTTGACTGAAGAGGGGTAAACAGCTCCGAAAGCCACATAGTTGGCGCCGTGATCCCAGGCCTGTTGTGCCAGCTCTAGGCTGTTATAGCAGGAGCGGCCGAGCAAGGCAGTGTTCCCCAGTGCAATCCGGGCCTCTTGCAGTGAACCATCGTCGCCACCCAGATGAGCGCCGTGTATGGGTAATTGTTGAGCCCATTGCCAGTGATCATTGACCAGCAGTGGTAGCCGCAGAGATATGCACAGTTGGCTAAGTGCCGTTAACTGGTCCAAGCGTTCTGAAGCCTGACCGTGTTTGCGGCGATACTGTAAAATCTGTAGGCCTCCTTGGTGGGCGGCGGCAACGGCATCCAGTAGGCGGTTCGTGTCACTCCATTCAGGAGTAACACCATATAGTCCAGTGGGAAAAATCGATGCGTTATGTTCAGTCATGTCGGTATGTAATGTGATTTAACTGGCGTTGCCCCATGCCGAGCTGAAAATGTTGCTGGCTGGCGTGCTGTAGATATTCTATGCTGCGTTCGATGGCGGCTGCTAGCTCTAAACCTTGAGCCAAATGAGCACAAATGGCGGTGCTTAGTAGACTGTCTAAGTCTTGTTGGCGCAATATGGCGGGCATATTCAGGGTGTAGTCCAGATGGTCTACATGACTATACAGTCTATAGGTGGGCATGCCAGCTTCCCAGCCATAGGCTGTGCACAGCACGTGGTCTACGCCCGCGTCCAGCAGTTGTTGTGTGGCCGGGCTGTCTTCGTTGAGCAGACCTTCAGCCTGCCATTGAAGTAGGCTGGCGCGGTCGACCACCAATAGACTGGTCTGGGGCAGGACGAGCTTGTAGATGGCGTCGAAGGTGTCTTCGGGCCAGCTTGGGTCTATGAGTGTATGTTCGGGTAAGCTGGTAAGGTGAAGAACGAGCGGGACCTCGCTATAATCCGCACTGACTTCGGCTAATATACTGGCGACTTCGGGGCTGTATACTGGTCCCGATTTAATTGCTTGAATTAGTGTGTCTTCAAGCAGGCAGCGTAATTGATCGTCTATGATCTCGTCAGTGAGTAACTGCACATGCTCGAGTTTCGCGCTATCGCGCACGAGTAAGGAGGTAGGCACGCTCAGGGCGTGACACGATAAGGCTGCACTGCGGACGATGTCAGCGGGCAGGTAAGCGGCGCCGCTAGGGTCATAAGGCCCCAGAATAAGTGCTACCGGAAGAGAAGTCATGCCTTTTTCAGCAGTCATTAGGTTAAGGACAAATTAAGATTAGCCCATTAGGGCTGGTGTTTAGTAATATTGTCCCCATTTTAAAGGATGGATTTGCTTTACTAGCAAATCAGTCCGTGGTTTAACGAGTTAGGATAGCTATGCGTACTTGGATGTGTCTGATCTGTGGTTGGATCTATGATGAAGAAGCGGGTTTACCTGAAGAGGGTATAGCCCCGGGTACACTATGGGAAGATGTGCCCCCAAACTGGGTGTGTCCAGAATGTGGTGCACGCAAAGAGGATTTTGAACTGATTGAGGTTTAATTCTGCTTTTTTTACTTTTAATCTCTCTGTGAGGCGCTTATGACGACGACACTTTCGCCACTCATTCAAGAAAGCGCCGATCTGACCCATCATCTACTGCTGGCCATGCCTGGTGTGGTGTCCGGCAGTTTGGCAGACAGCGTTATTTATGTCTGTGAACATAACGATCAGGGCGCTTTGGGGCTGGTGATTAATCGAGCCACTGATCTTGGGTTACGGGATTTACTCGACCGTTTAAACGTGCCTATCGCCGAACATGTTGCGCTGCAAGACAGGGTAGTGATGTTCGGGGGGCCCGTGCAAACCGACCGGGGTTTTGTTTTGCATGACTCAAAAGTGCAATACAGTTCAAGTTTGGCTGTAGGCGCCTTGTCCCTGACTACGTCGCGAGATGTTCTTGAGGACTTGGCTCAGGGTAAAGGCCCCGAGAACGTGCTGGTCACCTTGGGATACGCAGGGTGGAGTGCTGGCCAACTGGAGCAGGAAATGTCTCAGAACGCCTGGCTAAACGTCAAGGCCAACGAAGAGATTTTGTTTCAGACGCCGTTTGAGCAGCGCTACGACAGTGCCTTAGCCGTGCTTGGGATTAACCCAATGATGCTCACTGGCGATGCGGGTCATGCCTGAAGAAACCTTATTGGCCTTTGATTACGGCCTCAAGAAAATAGGGGTGGCTCTGGGTAATACGCTAACGCGCCAAGCGCGCCCCGTTTCCATCTTGCGGCCCGTGACTCGTGAGCAGCGCTTCATGATGATTGAGAAGGTGTTGCAAGCCTGGCAGCCAGATCGTTTAATTGTCGGATTGCCTTTGACGACAGATGGCGGTGAGCAGTATGCTTCGCTACGCTGTCGACGTTTTGCCAATCAGTTGCATGGGCGTTTTGGGCTGCCGGTAGAGCTGGTCGATGAGCGTGGGTCTAGCATGCAGGCGCAGGAAATGATGGGTAGCAACGACGATGATGATGCCGTCGCTGCAAGCATCATCTTACAGCGCTATTTGGATCATCTTTCCTAGTTGCTGTCATTTATTGAGGCTCCCTTCGCTTGAGTATTATCCGATTTTTGCTACGTGCCCCTATCCTCGTACTCTGGATATTATTTGGCCTGATTATTGCACTGCTGTTCTTTCCCATATTGAGACAAGCGACACGACGCTGGCTGGTTTTGCGTATGTCCCGCCTCTTGATGCATGTGTGTGGGGTTAAGGTTCATGTGCGCGGTCACACACCGGTCACTGATCGGCCTGTGTTACTGGTTAGTAATCATATTTCGTGGCTGGATATCTTCGTACTCAACAGTGTGCGCTCCACATCATTTATTGCCAAAAGTGAAATTCGCCGCTGGCCGGTAGTTGGTTTATTAGTGGCTGCTGCGGGTACTGTATTTATTGAGCGTGGACAACGACATGCTGTCAAAACCGTAGCGTCCCAAATGATGCGCTGTTTTGAACGTGGTGATGCCGTGGGTTTGTTTCCTGAAGGGACTACGACGACGGGGCTGGATGTACGAAACTTTCACTCTAGCTTATTTGAGACCGCGATTGCCCTGGACATCGATATACAGCCCGTCGCACTGCGCTTTTTTCAGCAAGGCCAGCGTAGCGAGCGGTTTGCATTTGTGGGTGAGCAAACTCTCGTGCAAAACGTTTGGGTTTTACTTAGTGCCAAAGGCGTGTCTGTGGAAAGCTGTTTTTTGGAGCCGCTTGAGGCGCAGCGTTGTGCCCAGATGGGGCGTAGCCTGGTCGCTCAGCATGCACGGGAGCAAATACTTGCCGTAGTGCGGGATCAGCAGGCCAGTAGCGCTCACGCTCCGCTGGTGTAAGCCTAAGTTAAGCGCCAGGCTTGAGTGCCGCCGGGCAATGCACCTGAACTAGTTGTCTATCATGTAGCCTTAGGGCGCTAAGTTGTCTGCCCCACACACAGCCACTATCCAGGCTAATTAGTGTTGGGCGCTGAAAAAAACCGAGTGTTGACCAGTGGCCAAAGAGTATCGGGGTATCGGCGCTACGCCGGTTAGGCAACTCAAACCATGGCAGCATGCCCGAGTCTGGGTCGGGAGCGTCTTTGTACTGAAAATCCATGGTTCCATCAGGGTGGCACATGCGCAGGCGGGTGAGCGTATTAATAATGGCCCGCAAACGCTCATCGCCTTGTAAGGAGTCTCGCCAGTTATCAGGCTGGTTACCGAACAAGTCACCGATACGCGCCTGCCAGTCTTGGGCTTGTAACACCTGCTGAATTTCTTGGGCATAGGTGCAGGTTTGTTGCGCACTCCATTCGGGCTGTACACCCGCGTGTACCATTAGATATCCGTGCTCGAAATGGGCCAGCGGCTGGTGTCGTAGCCAGTCGATAAGCTCGGGCAAGTCGGGGGCGTTGAGTAATTCTTTAAACGTGTCTTTTTTACCCGCCTTACGGGCTTGGGCATACACGGCCAAGAAGTGAATATCGTGGTTGCCCAGTACGCAGCGCGCCCGTTGGCCTAGGTTTTTAATCAGGCGTAGGGCGCCAAGCGAGTCCGGACCTCGGTTGATTAAGTCCCCAGCAAACCAGAGTTGTGCTGTGGAGTCCTGCTGTATGGTGGGTTGTGCAAGGAGTTTTTCAAGGGAGTTACAGCAGCCTTGTATATCCCCAATAGCCCAGATAGAAGGAGTAGCGTGCATGATGGGTCGTGCTTTAATTGGTTGTGCTGGTGCGTCGTCGCAGGTGGTGGCGATTTTCCATATGTAGCAAAGCCAAAATGGCGAGCAACATAGCGCCAATATTGGGCATGAGTGCTGTGACCCAGGCGGGAAGGTCGCTGAGCATAGCCACGTTCAGAGCGAGTTGATTAACCATGAAAAAACCTACGCCTAGCAAAATGCCGGTAAAAACCTTAGTGCTCACGCCGCCATGACGGGTTTGCATCAAGGCAATGGGCGTGGCGATCGTAATCATGACCAGTAGCGTAAACGGATAGGCTACTTTGCGCCACAAGGCCACTACCTGACGTTTGGTTTGTAGCTTATTGCTGTCTAAGTATTCAATGTAGTCGATCAGATCCATAATGGACATGCGCTCGGGGGTAAGGACGCGAGCTAGTAGACGTTCGGCTGTCAGGCTGGTGTTAATTTCCAGTTCAGCTTGCTGGTCAACGGTGACTAAGGGTTCTGTGGGGGGGTGCGCATCTTTCAGTGCCTGGATGGCATTGGTGTCCAGAGTGGTGTGTGTAGGGGCGTCGAGCACCAAGGTGTGGTTGTTGAACACACCGCTGGCAGATTGGGTTACAGAGCTGAGTGTTTCGTCCTCGAGAAAGTCGTAGAGCGTGATATTGCTGACCCGGCCACTGCCATGGAGCTGAGAAATATTAATTATGCGCATACCACCGTTAGGCGTGTTTTCTTTAAACCAATAGCCGCTGTCTAAGCGTCCTCCGCTGGAACGCCCCAGCAATGCCATGCTTTGTTCACTAACTTTGATTTCCGCCGCCGGGGTGAGGTATTCGGACAGTACGAAGGCCCCCCCTACCAGGGGCAAGGTGATGACCCACAGCATCAGCATCATGCGCAGACCACTTACCCCGGATACCCTTAGGATCACGAGCTCATTACGCTGTGCAAGGCTGGCTAAAGCGAGTATGGCTCCAATCAGCAAGCCTATGGGTAAAAGGTCGTAGAGTCGAGTGGGTAGCTCTAGCGCCTGAACATAGAACAGGTTCAGTAAGGTGAAGCGAGTTCCCACTTTATCGAGCTCGTCGATTAAGGCAAAAAAGGTGAACAGACCCAGTAACGCCAATAGCACAACTGCACTAGAGCGGTAAATTTCAGAAGCAAGGTAACGACGGGCTGTACGCATGGGGTCAGGGAGTGAGTGTGTAAGGCATTAGGGAAGGGTAATCTGGCGTAGCCGGGCACTAATTGTACGGGTACGAGACTGCAGATAAGGGCTATCGCGACGTTTGTCGTAGTAGGCTGGGTTAGGCAGCATGGCCGCTAAGCGGGCAGCCTGTTGCGTATTGAGCTGGGCCGCACTGCCACGAAAATAGTGCTGTGCGGCAGCCTGCGCCCCAAAGGTCTGTGTGCCCCACTGTGCAATATTCAGATAGAGCTCAAGAATACGCTTTTTACTCATAACGGCCTCTATCATGTAAGTAAGGATAAGCTCTTGGCCTTTTCTAAAGTAGCTGCGTGAATTGGACAGGAATAGGTTTTTAGCCAACTGTTGCGATATGGTGGAGCCGCCGCGTCTTCGATCCGAGCCTTGTGCGGCTTGCTGTCGATTATATTCCCAAGCTTTTCGTATGGCATCCCATTCTATGCCAGTATGGTCAGTGAAGTTTGCATCTTCGGAGGCGATCACCGCTCGTTTGAGGTTGTTGCTGATTTTTTCGTAGGGCACCCACTGGTAATTCAGTGTGGCCTCAGGCGCCTCGGCCTGCAGGCTGAGTAATTGTGCCTTCATGACAGGGGTCATGCGTGGGGCATTTACCTTATACCAGAGCACCATCATGAACAGCACGCCCTGATACAGTAAAAAGCCAATAATGAATGCGATCACCGAGACGGTGATCACTTTGAGTGTATTGAGCTTGCGCGCCGTCACTGTGCTGCAGGCTTTAGTTGTGCCCGTACCTGCTGCAAGACTGGAGTGATGTCTGGGCGGTAGCCATTCCAGATTTCAAAGCTGGCAGCGGCCTGAGCCACCAGCATCCCCAGACCATCGCTTTGCTGCTGAGCAGCATGGCAGCGCCGCATGAAGGCAGTGGGCTCCGGGGCGTAATACATATCGTAGGCCAGTGAGTGCGTGCTAAATGTAGCCAGAGGGAGCTCCGGGGCATCCGCTTGCATACTGGAGGACGAGGCATTGATACAAATGTCCCATTGGCCCGCATGCTGATCTAAGCCGCCCGCGCTGACGCGCGTAGCCAGCTCGGGAGCTTGAGCGGTGAGGCTTTCTAGGAGTTCGTGTGCCCGGCTGGCAGTACGGTTAATAATGTGCAGTTTTGCACAACCTTGTTCTAGTAAAGGGAAGACGACCCCACGTGCTGCACCACCTGCCCCGATCAATAAAATTCTTTTGTTTTCAGGGGCGTGCCCTAGACGAGTCAGATCCAGACACAGGCCTATGCCATCGGTGTTACAGCCATGTATTTGCCCGTTTTCGCCTATCCATAAGGTGTTAACAGCGGCCGCATGTTTTGCTCGGGCACTGAGATGGTTTGAGGCTAGCTGGTAAGCCTGCTCTTTAAATGGGACCGTGACATTGAGACCTTTCCCGTGATTGTCATGAAAAAAAGTCAGACAGGTTTGCTCGAAACTATCCAGCGGAGAGAGAATACGTTTGTAGCTCAGCACTAAGCCTGCTTGTTGCGCAAACAAGGCGTGAATGTCAGGAGAGCGGCTGTGAGCGATAGGATTGCCCACAACGCCAAAACGCAGTGTAGGGGTAGAACGACTCATGTAAGACCTGGAAAAAGAGTACGAATCAGCTAGCAGCCTAGGGCTAGTTTACGCTGTAGTTTACCTGTTCCTGTCGCCTGACAGGTCAGAACAGGGTGAAAACATCATCAGGGCGAGCTCTGAGTGTATAGCCCCCCTTGGGTGAAGTGCCAGTATCGAGTGATGACCAGTATGTCTGTATCGGGCGCCACTTCTGAGGGCACCGCAGCAAAGGGAGCGGCCAGTTGCACGATACGCTGAGCAGCCAGGTTTAAGGCGGGGTGCTCCGATGCCTGATTCACCTGTGTTTTCAGCACTGAACCGTCGCGCCTCAGGTACACGCTCATTTGCAGACTGCCGTGTATAGGCAGCTTATCTGATTTCGGGTAGTGCTCAGTGCCTGTATTTTCAACCCGGATTCGCCAGTTTTCTACGTAGGCTGCTTCGGGGGCGGCCAAGGCCGACGGTGCGATATAGTGATAGCGAGGTTGTTGTTGATAGCGCGAGATGTCCTTTTCGATCCTAGCCAACTGATCTTGTGCCCGTAGCTCGGCTTGCTCGAACTGCTCCTCGCCTCCCTGGCGGGCATATGCCGTGTCGTCAAGTTGTGGCGTATTGACGGGTACGTGCGATTGAGCCTGCAGTTGGCTCAGTAAACGTTGCTGAGTGGCTTCTAAGTTGTATTGACGTGCTTTCATTGCACGCAAGACGAGCTCATTGGGATCTAAGGCTGAATAGGGAAGGGGGCTGCTAAGCTGGCCCCACTCCTGATCACCCCCCGCGTCCAGATTCGCCTGTGCTTTGATATCGGGATGTAGCGGGGCCTCTTGGGTGCTGTAGTTAACCAGGCTGATGTTAAGCGAGTCCGTGTGATGAGCGGGTGCTTGGGGGCTTGGCCAAAAAATCAGCAAAGCATGCACGAGCGCCGAGCACGCCACAGCCCACCAGAGATAGTCTTGCTTGAGTGTGGTGGGCGCGCGCATGGTGTCTTAACCCAGAGAGGGGTCGCGCCAGCGGCACTCGACCTCTAAGGCCAATTCGTCGAACCCAAGCAGGTCTATCTGAACCTCTTGGCCACGCTCTAGGGCAGGTAGCCCTGGAACGCGTAGGACTAGAGGGGCTTGCGCCAGTCTGACGAGGTCTTCTTTGATCACGTGGGCGCTGACGGTACGTAGCTTGTGTTGCTGTAGCCAGCGCAGACACCAGTATCGCTCTAGTGTGTGCTGATAATCAGACCAGGCACCGTACTGGTTTTCAAAGGTGGTAATAATGGCGTAGAGATCGGCATCCTTGGGTTGAAAGGGGGCGGCCAGCCGTGCAGAAATACCGTGTTGTGCCGCGGCAATGATTTGTCCCTGATTAATCAGATCGACGTAGCGTCGCAAGGGAGAAGTCGACCAGATATATTGGGGAACACCAATGGAGTCGTGGGGCCCCGGTGTGGTTGACATACGGGTACGCATATATTGCTGCGAGCGATATATGCCCGGTACGTTATGCTGGGCTAGTAATCCCCCCCACAGTTGATTCGCTAAAATCATGTATTCAGCGACCAGCAAGCCCAGTGGTGCATTTCGTACGCGCGGTAAAAGATGCACGATGGCGTGAGGGTCGTCATGTGCCCCTTCTAGCTCAAAGCCGTACTCCACACGATTGTTGTTTTCAGGTTTGCCACGACGGGCGTCGCGCTGAGCTGAGAGTTGCTGGGCGAATCGCCACAGCGGGCGCACCCAGTGTGCATAGGGCAGCTCTTGCTCAGGATCGGCCAAGGCCTCTTCGGTGTAGACGTGCTCTAAGTTGTGCTGACGCAGGTTTTCGGCTAGTTGTATACGTTCCAGACGCGTTTCTTGCTTGAGAATTTCGCCGGTTTCAATGTTGGCTTCCACATAGAGCGATAAGCAGGGACGCGGTGCGTCTGCATTCAGTGAAAAGTATTCTATGAGCTCAGGAGGGAGCATGGAGACTTTGTAGCCTGGCGTATACAGCGTAGACATACGGGCCCGTGCAATATCATCCAGTGCACTATCACGGGTAATGGCCAGAGCAGGAACGGCGATATGCACGCCTACACGCAAAAGCCCGTTGTCCAACGTAGACACAGACAGGGCATCGTCAATTTCAGTGGTGGCGGCATCGTCCACTGAGTATGCTTCGACCTGCGCCAAAGGCAAATCGTGCCCCCAGTTCTGAATGGGAACGGGATTAAAGCCAGTTCCTTTCGGAAAATGCTGGCTCATAAAGCGGTGCTGGTGCAAGGCTAGAGGATTAGACCAGGCACCTAATGACAGCAGGAGCTTTTCAGGTGTGGTATTGAGCGCCTTTAGCGCACCGTCGAATGCTTTCCACTCTAGAGAGTTTTTGTCCGGTTGTGTGAGGAGACGGTCGCTTTGTGCCGCGATTTCCTCCGGTAATACTCCGTCTATCAGATTCTGTGTCCAATTATCAACCTGTTCTTGTTGCAGGCGTTTCTTTTCTATGGCGGCCAGTGCGGCTTCCAGTATCTCGGGTGGAGCCGGGCGATATAGCCCTTTGCCGCGACGGTGGAAGTAGGCGGGCGCACTGTGCAGTGCAAAAATCAGTGCGGTTTTTTCCACAGCACTGGGTGTGTGGCCGAAATACTCTGCGGCTAAGCCATCCGTATCGAACTCCTCCTGTGGGGCGCACTCCCACAGAAAAGCAATATCTAAGGACTCAGCCAGTTCACGTGCCTGTTCTAGTAAGGTAGTCGGCTCAGGCTGCTCAAACTGAAAGAGCACGGCGTTTTTCTTAATTTTGCTGCGCTTGCCACTGGATGACTCGACTTGCATGGTCGAAGCACTTTCGGAGAAGACTTTCTCTGCTTTGAAGTTGTTGCTGTCTTCGAAAAGAACGTACATGATTTTCCATCTTGATGGCCATGCCATCGTAAAAAGTTAGGGAGTGGGAAGTGCGTAGTCGAGCACAGCGGGCAGGTAGAGCGGAAAGTCGCTGATGCCGTGATCGCTTTCTTCCAACAAAGTAATGTGACTATGCTGATACCAGTCCACCATTTCACGCCAGTCTAGTACTTCGTCGCCTTTTGCTGCAATGAGGTAAAACAGTTCGGGCTTAGTGGGGCGCGGCACAGCCAGTTGTTCCAGTTCTTGCACGTATTCAGGTAAAAAGTGAAAAGGGGCATCGGAGTGGTAACACTGATGCTCGCCAACCTGAGTGGCTAGGTCGCGAGCAGCATGTATGACTGGATTAAGCAGTACTGCCCGCGAGCCGTAGTGCTGAGCCAGATGACTGGCATAGTAGCCACCTAAGGAGGAACCTATGATGCACAGGGATGGGTCAGCGTGCTGGGCGATGAGTTGATGGCACAGTTCAATGGCAGCGGCCGGGCTGGCAGGCAGCTCAGGGCAGAGCCATAAATGGCTCAGTTGGCGTTCTGCCAGCGCCTTGGCCAGCAAGCGTGCTTTGTACGATTGGGGTGAAGAGCGAAAGCCATGTAAATACAGTATCAAGCGCGCACCTTTGCAAAAATAAGTCAGGCTAACTGTTCAAGCAGGCGTTGGTGTATGCCGCCAAAGCTGCCGTTGCTCATGACCAGTATTGAGTCACCGGGACGGGCAAGCTGGACAATGTTAGCGACCATTTTATCTAAATCCGTCCAGACAGTGGCACTTTCCCCCAGTGGGGCGAGGACGAGCTGTGCATCCCAGTTCAGTGCGTGCTTGCCCTGGCTGGGGTTATAGCAAAATACCAGATCAGCGCAGGCCAGCGAGTCGGGTAAACGAGCCGCCATAGCGCCCAGCTTCATTGTGTTGGACCTAGGCTCTAGTACCGCGAGTATCCGTTGTTCTGGGCCTACTTGTCGACGCAGTCCTTCTAGTGTGGTGGTAATGGCGGTGGGGTGGTGGGCAAAGTCGTCGTACACCTTAATGCCTCGTTGTGTTCCTCGTAACTCCATGCGACGTTTAATACCCCGAAAAGCCGCCAGTGCTTCTATGGCCTGTTCCGGATGCACGCCTATATCGGCTGCCGCTGCAATCGCTGCTAATGCGTTGTCTTGATTATGCCGACCGCTTAGCGACCAATTGACCCGTCCTAGGTCTTGTTGGTCTTTCAGGAGCTCAAAGCTTGAGCCGTCTTGATCAAGCGCTTGCCAGAGTCCGTCCGTGCCGAACGTTTCCACCTTAGACCAGCAGCCCATCGCCAGCGTTTCATCTAGGGCGGAACAGTGAGCGGGCCGTATAATTTTTCCCTGAGACGGTATGCTGCGAATCAAATGGTGAAATTGCGTTTGTATGGCCTGAAGAGTAGGAAATATGTCGGCATGATCATATTCCAGATTGTTCAAAATGGCCGTGCGCGGGCGATAGTGCACAAATTTTGAACGTTTATCAAAAAACGCCGTGTCGTATTCGTCCGCCTCGATGACAAAGTGCCTATGTTCAGGCTGATAGCGCGCAGATAGACCGAGATCCGGCGCGACGCCGCCGATTAGGAAATTGGGGCTCAGGCCTGCGCATTCGAGTATCCAGGCTAACATGGAGCTGGTGGTGGTTTTGCCGTGAGTACCAGCTACCGCCAGCACGTGCTGACCACGTAGTACCTGCTCGCCCAGCCATTGGGGGCCGGAGGTGTAGGGCAGTTGCTGGTTGAGTATGGCTTCCATCAGTGGGTTGCCGCGGCTGACCACATTTCCCACTATATAAAGGTCGGGATTTAACGTGAGCTGATCGGCCTTAAAGCCTTCAATCAGATCTATTCCTTGTTCTTGCAACTGCGTGCTCATGGGGGGGTAGACGCCACTGTCACAGCCTGTGACGCGGTGGCCAGCGGCCCGAGCAATCAGTGCCAAGCCTCCCATAAATGTGCCGCAAATGCCTAATATGTGTACGTGCATGTAAATCCTCCGGCCTGTATTTTAGTCAGATGTGCCGCAGCGCGTCGCGCCTGCTGTGATAATGGGGTGATATGATGCTTGTATTCTGTTTTTTGATGTGTAAATAACCATGAAACGACGTGACTTTGTCCGTTGTGGCCTATTAGGTGCGGCAGTGTTGGGTTTGTCCGCCCCCGTTGGGGCGGCCTTATTTCCACCTGACCCTTTTTTTGGCCAGACATTTCCGGACCTCAACGGTCAGCCCATTGAGATCAAGCACTATTTGGGTCAACCCCTTATTGTTAACTTCTGGGCCACCTGGTGCAAGCCTTGCGTGGAAGAAATGCCCGATCTGCAGCGATTGCACGAGGCCTATCCCGATGTCCAGTTTTTGGGAATCGGTGTGGATAGGGCTCAGAATATGCGTGATTTTTTGCGCAAAGTCCCGGTCAGCTACACGATTCTGGAGGCTGGAAACGCTGGGGTGAGCGTGATGCGTGCTTTGGGTAATCGTCGGGGTGGCTTGCCGTTTACGGTGGCTTTTGATGAGCGTGGCCGTATTCAGGATCGCTTGCTGGGACAAATTGATCCTCAAGTTCTGGAGCAGCGCATTGAGCGCTTGCTAGCCTCTTGATTTGTTATTTGTAAGGCCGATTTATGTCGTCGAGCGCTCTGGACAAAGCAGGGTATACGTACTTGTTTAACTATCGAATACTCCTTGTTTGATAGACAAATACGGGTTTTTAGCGTAAAAAGGCGATCTATCAACATGAAAAATCCGCGATGGCGAAACACATTCTTGTTCTAAATGGCCCGAATCTGAATCTGCTGGGTACCCGTGAACCGGGTATTTACGGCAGTCAGACCTTGGGCGCTGTGCATGCCAGACTGCAAAGTCTGGCGCAGGACAGTGGTGCCCACTGTGAGGTTTTTCAAAGTAATCATGAGGGTGAGTTGGTGGACCGTATCCATCAGGCACGTGGTCATAGTGATTACATTCTGATTAATGCTGGCGCCCATACACATACCAGTGTGGCAATACGTGATGCGCTGGCAGCTGTCAGTATTCCGTTTATCGAAGTTCATATCTCTAATGTATATAAACGCGAGTCTTTTCGTCACCACTCCTTTCTGTCCGATATCGCTGAAGGTGTTATCGTGGGATTAGGTGTGTATGGTTACGAGGCTGCTTTGCGCTATGCGTTAGAACAGTAACCATCACCGAGCTTTATTTACCAATTTCTTTTTTGACGCCTGCTCTGAATTAACATAGACAGTGAGGTGTTGCGGGAAGCATCCATGGATCTTAGAAAACTTAAAACCCTGATTGATCTCGTCGCTGAGTCCGGTATAGCGGAACTCGAAATTACCGAAGGCGACGATAAAGTACGTATTGTGAAGTTTTCCCAGGCCACGGCACAGCCTGTGGTCTACGCGAACGAGGCAGTCGCTGCTCAGCTCAGCCCGGTAGCGGCGGCGCCTGCTGCAGCGGCACCCGCTGCGGCCCCCGCTGCCCCTCAGGGGCACAGCGTAACATCACCTATGGTCGGCACTTTTTACCGTGCGCCCAATCCTGGTGCAACGCCTTTTGTCGAAGTGGGTCAAACCGTTAAGGAAGGCGAGCCTTTGTGTATTATCGAGGCCATGAAACTGCTTAACGAGATTGAAGCGGATAAGTCAGGCGTGATCAAGGAAATCTTGGTCGAAAATGGTGGGCCTGTTGAATACGGTCAGCCTTTGTTCATCATTGGTTAATCCCATGTTTGAAAAAATCCTGATTGCCAACCGAGGCGAAATCGCCTTACGTATTCAGCGTGCCTGCCGCGAGATGGGCATTAAAACCGTCGTGGTTTACTCTGAGGCGGATCGTGGTGCCAAATATGTACGTTTGGCGGATGAGGCGGTGTGCATAGGCCCTTCGTCTCCGCGTGATAGTTATTTGAGTATGCCGGCGATTATTTCTGCTGCGGAAGTGACCGATGCGGAAGCGATCCATCCTGGCTACGGGTTTTTAGCTGAAAATGCCGATTTTGCAGAGCGCGTTGAAAAAAGCGGCTTTGTGTTTATTGGGCCACGTCCACAAACCATACGTGAAATGGGCGATAAGGTCATGGCTAAGAAAACCATGATCGCTGCGGGCGTTCCGGTGGTACCGGGTTCTGATGGGGCTTTGCCTGACGACCCAGAAGAGATAGTGCGTATCGCTCGTGAAATTGGTTACCCAGTAATTGTTAAGGCTTCTGGCGGTGGCGGTGGTCGAGGCATGCGGGTGGTGTACACCGAAGCGGCTTTATTGACAGCGGTAGCAACTACCAAAGCCGAGGCAGCGGCGGCATTTAACAACCCTGAAGTCTATATGGAGCGCTATCTGGAAAATCCGCGCCATATTGAAATTCAGGTGTTGGCAGACGGTGAACGTAATGCTGTCTGGCTAGGTGAACGCGACTGCTCTTTACAGCGTCGTCACCAAAAAGTCATTGAGGAAGCGCCTGCACCAGGTATTCCACGTAAGCTGATCGAGCGTATTGGCGAGCGCTGTGCCGAAGCGTGTCGTAAAATGCAGTATCGTGGAGCGGGTACTTTTGAGTTTCTGTACGAGAATGGCGAGTTTTTCTTTATCGAGATGAACACCCGTATTCAGGTCGAGCACACGGTGACAGAAATGATCACTGGCTTTGACCTCATCCAAGAGCAGATTCGTATTGCAGCAGGCGAGAAGTTCACCTTGCGTCAGCGTGATATTCAGTTCGAGGGACATGCCATCGAGTGCCGCATTTGCGCAGAAGACCCGTTCAAGTTCATTCCTAGCCCAGGCTTGATTACCAACTGGCACATACCAGGTGGCCCCGGGGTGCGTATGGATTCGCACGTATTCACTGGTTATACAGTGCCGCCGTTTTACGACTCCATGATTGCCAAGTTGATCACTTATGGTGCCACGCGCGAACAAGCCATTGCACGCATGGACATCGCCCTATCTGAAATGGTGGTTGAAGGGATACAAACTAATATCCAGTTGCATCGTGAATTGATGCAGGACTCCAGCTTTAAGGCCGGAGGGGTTAGTATCCATTATCTTGAGCAAAAACTCGCTCAGCGGCCTTAAGGCACTGCTCTCAAACATGGTAAAACAGGGGTTCGCCCCTGTTTTGCTTTCTGGAAACTACGATGCGTGAATTATTATTAACTTGCTTGGAAGACGAGGCGGAGCAGCTCTCTGACGTCTTGTTGGAACTGGGTGCCTTATCGGTTTCGGTGGAAGATGCCGATGGCGATACGGAGGCCGAGCAGGCATTATTTGGTGAGCCTGGCATGGAGCCCGAGGTCTATGCGTGGAATCGCAATCGGGTCGTGGCTTTATTGCCCGATAGCATGGATGTGGACGAGCTCGTACACCAGCTCTTGCTGAAGGACATGGTTGACGAACGTAGTTTGGATTGGAGCGTGCGTGAAGTGCCAGATACGGATTGGGTACGTTTGACCCAGTCTCAGTTTGGTCCTATCGAGGTGGGTGAACGTATATTGATTGTGCCCAGTTGGCATCAAGACGACGTGCTTGCCGAACCCGTACCCGGGCGCATCCAGATTCAGCTCGATCCGGGTCTAGCCTTTGGTACAGGCAGCCATTCGACCACGCATTTGTGTCTGGAATGGCTGGCGGACAAACTCCCTGCTGGCGCGAGTGTGCTCGATTATGGCTGTGGCTCAGGAATTTTGGCGATTGCCGCTAAAAAGCTGGGAGCTGCGCAGACCTTGGCTACTGATATTGATGAGCAGGCAGTGAACTCCACACGTTACAATGCGCAGGTTAATCAGGTGGATGTGCAGGCCTATCTGCCGGATGATTTGCCTGCTAGCCAGTCTCAGGTTGTGGTAGCGAATATTCTGTCTAATCCACTTAAGGTCTTGGCGCCGATGCTGGCTAATAGAGTCCAGTCCGGTGGTTTTTTAGTGTTGTCAGGGGTTTTTGCATGGCAGGCACAAGAAATGATAGAGGCTTATGCTGAGTGGATCCCTATGGAAGTGTGGCGTGAGCGCGAAGGCTGGGTATGCTTGTCTGGGCGCCGTCCGTAAAATAAGTACTTGATTGTTCTGGTTTAAGGTCATATATGGAGCTTAAAACCCGTTGCCCTCGTTGTGACACGGTGTTTCCCATCAGTGTAGAGCAGCTTCAGCGCCGCCGAGGGTATGTGCGCTGCGGACAGTGTGCGCATATTTTTGATGGCTTTGAGGCAGTGCTAGATGAGCCTGCAGCCCCAGACGAACCGTCTATGGCTTTGCCTGCCTTTGCTGCCCCTGTGCCAGATCCAGTCGATGTTGTAGAGTCAAATCAGTTGGCGGCGTCTGTGCCTGCATCTGCGCCTGTGTTAATGCCTCGCGCCGCACCAGAACCGGTCAATTTGCAGGATCTGAGTGCGGGCTGGCAAGTGCAGGAGCTATCGCGCCATGCTCCTCCGCGCACTGATCCTGAGCCCCATGAGTTAGTCATACGCCGGCGTCCGGCTTTCACGGCTGCGCCGCCTGTCTTGGCCGAGCCTATGGCCGTGACGCATGAGACACCAGCGCAGGCGAGTAGCCCTGTGCTGCACAGTCCGGAGCCTTTTGTATGGCAGCAAGATGATAGCCCAGCTTTACCTAGCGTGAGCGCTATACCACCAGAGGCAAGCCCAGATCTGGAGCCCTATCTGCCGCCACTGATTACCCGTCCTTCGCCACAAGAGCCCACTGTGATACGTGCTCGAGGGCAAGCCCAGTTCAGTATGCCAATACGCGTTGAGCCGAATCTTTCTTCGCGGGTACAAGACGATGATGAGCCTTGCATAGGTGTAGAGCCGCCTGAGCTGCTGTATGAGACCGAGCAAAGCGCGTCTTACTCACAGCAAGATGAGCCACCAGGTGATGACAGGCAGCGTAACGAGCTTGACTGGGTACTACCAGGCGATAGCAGTCGTATTAGTGAAACCGTCTATGTAGGCGAGCCCACTTTTTGGCAACGCCTAATGCGTTGGGGCCTAATGCTACTGTGTGTGCTCGGTTTAATCTTGGCTGCCGTACAACTGGTGTATATCTATCGCGTACAAATAGCCAGTCACGTGCCCGCTGTGCGTCCTGCGCTAGAGTATGCCTGCACGCATTTAAGCTGCCAGGTGCCGTATGAGCGTCGTTTGGGCGATGTGGCGATTAGCGGCTCTGCTTTTCAGACCTCGGCCAGCGATAAAGGGCAGGCTAATCTTAGTTTTACCCTGAGAAATCGGTTTGTCCGTGCGCTAGAGTGGCCGGCACTGACCTTAGAACTCAAAGACGTCTCAGGGGCTTTGCTGGCAAGGCGTAATATACTGCCGCCAGCCTATCTTGATGCCAAGACCTTGGCGCAGCCATTTCCTGCTCACTCTGATATTGCTGTGAAAGTACCTGTTCAGGTGGGTGACTTGCACGTGAACGGCTATCAATTGAGCCTTTATTTTCCATAAGGTTTTTTATGTCTAAACGTATCCTGGTATGTGGTTCCATCGCTTTCGATACGATTGCGGTATTCGAAGGTCACTTTAAAGACCATATTCTCAGCGATAGTGTGCAATCTTTAAGCGTTTCTTTTTTCGTGCCTACCTTGCGTAAAGAGTGGGGCGGATGCGCAGGAAATATAGCGTATAGCTTAAGTTTGTTAGGTGCCCAGGCTGTGCCAGTCGGGATGCTGGGGCAGGATGGCCATGAGTATTTGCAGCGTATGCAAGATCTGGGCATTGATGTGAGCATGGTGCGCTTGCTGGACGATGCCTTTACCCCACAGTGTTTTATCACTACTGACCTGGATAGTAATCAGATCACTTCTTTTCACCCTGGTGCCATGCTACGTTCGGCTGAAAACGACTTGACTGGGCAGCAGGCGGCCTGGGCTATCGTATCTCCGGACTCCAAAGATGGGATGTTTGCTCACGCGCGCCGCTTGCATGCGCAGGGTATCCCCTTTATTTTTGATCTGGGTCAGGCTATGCCTTTGTTTGATGCAGCAGACCTTGAAGCAATGTTAAATCTGTGTCAGATTCTAACGGTAAATGATTACGAAGCCGAGGTCATTGAGCAGCGTACAGGGCGCAGCATTGCACAGATATCCACCCGTCTGCAAGCGGCTGTGGTGACCCGTGGAGCTGAAGGTAGCACGCTTTACGAACAGGGCAATAGCCGTCAGGTCGCCGCTATTGCGCCCGCACAAATTGCCGATCCTACTGGTTGTGGCGACGCGCATCGGGCAGGATTGTTATATGGACTTACAAATAATTGGTCTTTGTATGATAGTGTGTGTTTAGGGAATCTGATGGGCAGTATTAAAATTGCCCAGCAGGGGCCGCAAAATCATACTATTGAGCGTGATGATATCGAGGCCATGTTAAAAAAACATTATGGTGTCCAGCATAGCCTTTGATGCGGCAGCCGTAGTCTTATCAATGTTATTCCTGGAGGCCAGATCATGAAATTGCAATCTAAGCTTCACTTGCCTAAGGCGCGCACTTTTTTGGTGGCAAGCCTGTTAGGCTCGGCACTATTACTCAGTGCGTGTGCGAACCAATCGGCGTCCGGAGCCGTTTATAGTTACGATCAAGCTCAGCGAGAGCAAATTGTACGTCTGGGTACTGTTACCAGTTTGCGCCCTGTGACCATACAGTCCGATCACTCCTCTGGCGTGGGTGGCATCGCCGGTGCTGCAATGGGCGGGGTGGCAGGTAGTACTATAGGTGGTGGGCGTGGCAGCGTGTTGGCCAGTATTGGCGGAGCCTTGCTGGGTGGCTTGATTGGTAATAAGGTTGAGAACCAGGTCGACAAGACACGTGGTGTGGAAGTTACCGTGCAACTTGATAATGGAGAAACCCGTGTGGTCGCTCAGGCCGATGACACGCCTTTGTCGGTGGGGCAGCGGGTACGCGTTATCAGTGGTGGTGGGCCCACGCGCATAGCCCCAATGTAAGGCGTATTGCCTTGCTGAGGGTAGTAAAAAGCCGATGCGCTAAGAGCTTGCATCGGCTTTTTTTGTGCTTACAGACCAATCAGATTGCGCGAGACATTGTTGAGAATAATGCTACCCAACTGAGTCAGAATAATAATAATCAGGGGGGATAAATCTAGAGCCCCCAGGTTAGGCATAAAGCGTCGCACTGGGGCCAATAAGGGCTCAGTCAGGATGCGGAGTAATGGCATGAAGGGTGCACCTGGATTGACCCAGGAGAGTATGGCCTGAGCCAGTACAATCCATAAAATTAGGCTTAATGACCAGCGTAACAAGTACACCAGCGCCAGCATCAGTAATTGGGGCAGCAGGCTAATGAATATGTCTAGATGTGCCGCGCCACCTTGGATCATGAAGACCAAAATGGTATAGACCAGAGCCGCCAGATAAGCAGCTAATAGGCTAGGCCAGTCTAGAAACTTGGCATTTTTGACCAGTTTGTGCAAGGGCTGAACCAGCCAATCAGTAACCTTGAATATGGTTTGCGATACAGGGTTAAAAGGGTGAAGCCTTGCGGTATACGCCCAAGCCCGTAGTAGTAGGGCCACACCAAGCAGTGAAAAAACAATGTTGATCAGGAAGGTAAGAGCTTCGCTAAACATGAGAACCGTGAAGTGTGAGTGACTGAGTGCTACATTGTCGCACGCGTAGCGATAAAGCCAAAGAGCCACTTAGTGCTTAAGTGGCTCTGACTGATAGCGTGAAGAATTAAGGGCGTTCGCCTGTAGGGAAAGGCCAAGAACCTGCTGGGTTTGTGTCTTTTTTTGCGGGCTCGGCCTTGCTGCTTGCTTTGCTGGCTTTGCGCGCTGCAGTTTTGTTGCTGCTCTTTGTCGTGGAGGTAGAGGAGTTAGTCACTTTTTTGCTACTTGTCTTTTTACTAGGGGTTGAGGAAGAAGCGGCTTTAGCAGGCTTAGCGGTGCTTTTTTTGCTAGCCGCAGTGGTGGATTTGCTGGCTACTTTTTTTGTGGCAGTTGTCTTGGCTGCCGCTTTTTTAGGCGTTTTACTTGCCGTCGCCACTTTTTTGATAGCGGTTTTTTTTGCTGCTGCTTTTTTGGCTACGCTACTGCTGGTTTTTGCGGTACTAGCAGTTTTGCTAGCTTTAGCTGCCTGAGTTGTTTTACTAGCTGTTGTTGCCGTTTTTTTCGTAGTGGCTTTCACGGTCTTGCTGGGGGCTGTCGTCTTGACTGCTTTAGTGCTTGCCGTGGTTTTGACGGCCTTTACTGCTTTAACTGCTTTTGTAGAGCTGCTCGCAGTCGTTTTTTTGACCGTGCTAGGTTTTGCGGCACTTGTGGTTTTACTGGTGACTTTTTTGGCCGTGCTTGGTTTAGTTGCTACTTTAGGTGTGCCTTTTTTGGCTGTTGCCATGGTAGTGCTCCTGAGAAGAAGTCGTTTCGGTTATCCACCCATTTGGCGTAGCCAAAGCTGCAAACATTATGGCCATCCGCAAATGACGCAGGCGTATAAGACTACTTTGCCTTATACGCCTAAAAGTCTAGCTTAAGTGCTTATGGAGTCAAGCATTAATCCCAGCTAAGTGCACCACCAGTCTGATATTCGATCACACGTGTCTCAAAAAAGTTGCGTTCTTTCTTGAGGTCAATCATTTCAGCCATCCATGGGAAAGGATTTTCTTCGTGTGGGAACAAGGGCTCTAGGCCAATTTGTTGACAACGGCGATTGGCAATAAAGCGCAGATACGACTTAAACATACTGGCATTCAGACCCAGTACGCCACGTGGCATGGTGTCCTCAGCATAGGCATATTCAAGCTCTACAGCCTGTACGAACAGACCGCGAATTTTTTCGCGAAACTCTTCCGTCCACAGGTGTGGGTTTTCCAGCTTAATGGTGTTGATCAGATCAATACCAAAGTTGCAGTGCATGGACTCATCACGCAGTATGTACATGTACTGCTCAGCGGCGCCCGTCATTTTGTTTTGACGACCCAGAGCAAGAATTTGGGTAAAGCCTACGTAAAAGAACAAGCCTTCCATCAAGCATGCAAAGACGATCAGTGATTCCAGCAGCTTTTGATCGTTTTCTACCGTACCTGTTTTAAATTCAGGGTGTGAAATTTGATCAATAAATGGGATCAAGAATTCGTCTTTGTTCCGAATGGAGGGAACTTCGTGATAAGCGTTAAAGATTTCGGACTCGTCTAGGTCCAGACTTTCCACGATGTACTGATAAGCGTGAGTGTGAATCGCCTCTTCGAAAGCCTGACGCAGTAAGAACTGACGGCACTCAGGAGCAGTGATATGACGATAGGTACCCAGCACAATATTATTGGCCGCTAGGGAGTCCGCAGTAACAAAAAAGCCCAGGTTGCGCTTCACAATACGGCGTTCGTCTTCGGTAAGACCGTTGGGGTCTTTCCATAGAGCGATATCGCGCGACATGTTTATTTCCTGTGGCATCCAGTGGTTAGCGCAAGTGGCCAGGTATTTTTCCCATGCCCACTTGTACTTAAATGGCACCAGTTGGTTAACGTCAGTTTCACCGTTAATGATGCGCTTGTCAGCGGCGCGGATACGGCCACCTGTGCCCGTATTCAGACCGGTTGCCGTGGAGGAAACCGGACTGGGACTTTCACCGTTGGCAGGCACGGTAGGCTTAGCTGTGGGTTCGTTATCCCAATTCAACATAGTGTTATTCCTGTCAAAGAGCTTATTGGCAAGCTTCGCATTCTTCGAAGCCTTCGTCGTCAGGTCTCATGGTGCAGACCTCACCGAGCATTTCTGGCTCGGGCATGGAGGCCGCTGCGGCAGCCATAGCACCAGAACTTTGACTTTGATTAGAAACGGCGTTCAGTTCACCAATACGACCCGTGGATTTTTCGGCGTTAGTGGCACTGCTGGAACGCAAGTAGTACGTTGTCTTAAGGCCGCGTATCCAGGCAAGTTTGTATGTTTCGTCCAGCTTCTTGCCCGACACGCCGGTCATGAAGATGTTTAAGGACTGTGCCTGGTCTATCCATTTTTGGCGACGTGAGGCGCACTCCACCACCCACTGGGTGTCGACTTCAAAAGCAGTGGCGTACAGTTCGCGCAGTTCTGCCGGGATACGGTCAATACGAGCCAGGCTACCGTCAAAGTATTTGAGGTCGGAAACCATGACTTCGTCCCACAGGCCCAGTTCTTTCAGGTCTTTAACCAGATACTCGTTCACGACGGTGAACTCACCGGACAAGTTGGACTTAACGTACAGGTTACGGTAGGTGGGCTCAATGCAAGGCGAGACGCCAATAATGTTCGCGATCGTGGCGGTCGGGGCGATGGCGATGCAGTTCGAGTTACGCATACCGTTTTTCTGGATTTGTGCGCGCAGGCTATCCCAATCCATGGTTTTGCTGGTGTCGACCTCTACATAGCCACCACGCTCTTGGCGCAGCAACTCCAGAGTATCCAAAGGCAGGATACCGCGATCCCAAAGCGAACCTTTGAAGGTGGAGTAGCTACCGCGTTCTACCGCCAGGTCGCTGGATGCTTTGTAGGCGTAGTAGCAAACGGCTTCTGCGGAGCGATCGGAGAACTCGACGGCTTCTTTGGATGCAAACGGAACACGCATGAGGTGCAAGCAATCTTGGAAAGCCATCATGCCCATGCCCACAGGACGATGCAGTTGGTTAGAGTTACGTGCTTTGTCTACCGCGTAGTAGTTAATGTCGATTACGTTATCAAGCATGCGCATCGCGATATTGATCGTGCGCTCAAGCTTTTCGTGATCTAGCTCGTACTGACCTTGCTCGTTTTTACGCATATGCGCCGCCAGGTTCACTGAACCCAGGTTACATACGGCAATTTCGTTTTCGTTGGTGTTCAGGGTAATTTCTGTGCACAGGTTAGAGCTGTGGACCACACCGACGTGTTGCTGAGGCGAGCGGATATTGCATGGATCTTTAAATGTAATCCACGGGTGTCCGGTTTCGAACAGCATGGATAGCATTTTGCGCCACAAGGACAAGGCTGGAATGGTTTTGAATAGCTCAATCTCGCCTGTTTGTGTTTTGCGCTCGTACGCGGTGTAGGCGGCCTCAAACTCACGGCCGTATTTTTCGTGCAGGTCCGGTACGTCAGAGGGCGAGAACAGAGTCCATTCGCCATCTTCCATGACTCGTTTCATGAACAGGTCAGGAATCCAGTTGGCGGTATTCATATCGTGCGTGCGACGACGCTCGTCACCTGTGTTTTTACGCAGCTCAAGAAACTCTTCGATGTCCAAGTGCCAGCTTTCTAGGTAGGCACATACTGCCCCTTTGCGCTTGCCCCCTTGGTTAACGGCCACGGCCGTATCGTTCACCACTTTCAAGAAGGGCACGACACCTTGGCTTTCTCCGTTGGTGCCTTTGATATGGCTACGCAAAGCGCGTACAGGTGTCCAGTCGTTTCCAAGACCGCCCGCATATTTGGCTAACAGGGCATTATCTTTAATAGCGTCGTAAATACCCGCCAGATCGTCAGGAACAGTAGTCAGATAGCACGATGATAACTGTGAGTGAATTGTGCCTGAGTTAAATAAGGTGGGGGTAGAGCTCATGAAATCGAAAGACGACAGAATTTCGTAGAACTCAATGGCACGCTGTTCGCGCTCTGGCTCGTTTAGGGCCAGACCCATGGCGACGCGCATGAAAAACACCTGAGGCAATTCGATACGCGTGCCGCGCACGTGCAGGAAGTAGCGGTCGTACAGGGTTTGCAAACCTAAGTAGTTAAACTGGAAGTCTCGCTCGGCGTCGAGGGCTTGTGCCAGTTTTTCTAGGTCGAATTCAGCCAGCTTTTTATCCAGCAGTTCGTTTTCTATCCCTTTTTGGATGAACTCAGGAAAGTAGCTGGCGTAGCGAGTATGCATGTCAGCTTGGGACGTTTCTTCGCCCAGAACTTCTGCTCGAATGGTGTGCAGCAATAGACGTGCAGTGACTAGGCTATAACTGGGGTCGGTCTCGACAAGGGCACGTGCAGCCAAAATAACGGACTTGAACACTTCCTCGATGGGAACGCCGTCATACAGGTTTTTGATGGTTTCACGTAGTATGCCATCTACGTCAATTTTGATGCTAAGGTTCGAACCGGCTTCTGCAATCGTGCTATGCAGCAAGTTGAGATCTAGTGGACGCAAGCGACCGTTATCCGTCACATTTAGCGTGGACTGCAGGCCTGGTACGGCATTTTGCTCGGCAGCCTGCTTGCGCTCTTGATTGCGCTTTTCACGATAGAGCACGTAAGCACGTGCAACATCGTGTTCACCTGAGCGCATGAGCGCCAGTTCTACCTGATCCTGAATTTCTTCGATGTGAAATGTGCCGCCACTAGGACGATGGCGTATGAGTGCAGCGACAACTTGTTCAGTCAGGCTTTCCACCAGTTCGCGCACACGCGCTGAGGCGGCTCCTTGGCCACCGCTTACTGCGAGGAAAGCTTTGTTCAGGGCGACCGCAATTTTATTGGGCTCAAAGCCCATGACTGCGCCGTTACGTCGGATAACGCTGAACATAGACCATTTGGCAGAAGCGGCTTCTTGGCTTTCTGTGCTGATGGGCTTGATGTTGGCGGCAGTTGTGGACTCAGCAGTTTGTGTGCTTGGCATGAGGACTCCTGTTCGTGAATAGGCACACGGCAAAGCGTGTGTAGAGTTATTGTGAGGTGGTGATACGGTGTTTTGTGCTTATTACCCCGAATTGGCACGCAAACTACAATATATAGTGGTTTGGCTAGGGGTGTGGCACTAATTGTAGTAGTCCCGTGCTGACTGTGCAAGGGGCTTTTTTTTCTTTATGAAGCTTGTAAGCAGTTGAAACTAAGGCTTGGTTGCAGCATGTGATGGACTAAGGCTTTGGCTATTTTGGACTACTCTCATGATTACAATTGTAGCTTTTTCAGTGCTTTGTTAAAAGCAAGTAATTGTGTATCGAGCGTAGACTAGGGGTATGGTGATTACTTTCTCGGCTTTGTGCTATTTGTGTTCCGCTGAGCAGTACAAGCCAGCCCAATATTTAACGTTTTGATGCTAGTCAGCAGGTGCGAGCCAGGACTGGCATCGGGTAGAATAATCCTTTGTGGTGCATGTAAGGAGCATGTTTATGATCGGCCCGCTCAAGGTGTATAAGCCAGCGCGTAGTTTGGCAGTGTTAGTTAGCATAGTGTTGACGGCTTGCGCTGTGCCGTCACCGTCTCCGGTGTCTGCGCCCGAGCCAGCAGAGCCCGTGGCCACTCATCCGGCTTGTGTGCCAGCGGCACCAGGCAGCACGGTTGCAGGTAACTGGTTGAGCAAGCACAAGCAAAAAGGCGTAGCGGGTGAAATGCGTGTTTTGTTTACCTTGCAAGCCGATGGCAGAATGGCCTATACCGAGCAGGTGAAGCGCCCTAACAAGCCGTCTCAAGGTTTGAATGAAAGCGGTTGCTGGCAGGTTTCAGGTAATCAATTGGTATTAAACACTCAAGAATCACATGGTGTGGAAACTGAGCCGGGCGACCCTATTTATCAGCACACTTACACCATACTTGCGATGACGGCAGACAAGCTTGAACTGCGTACCGAGGAAGGCTTGGTGTATCGCTTAACACGCATGTCTCCAGGGTATCGCTTACCATTTTAAGCTTTTTGAAAAGCCTGGCTGTTATGGCCAGGCTTTAATTCTCCTGCTGTGCGCTAAATACCGGCTAAGCGCCCAATGACCACATCACGACCCAAAATAGCTAATACAGCATCGACAGCTGGGGTCTGTTTCTGGCCGGTTACGGCGACCCGCAACGGTATGCCAAGCTTGGGCATTTTCACGTTTTGCTCAGCCAGCACTTGCTTGATGACACCATCTAGGCTTTCCTGATCCCAGCGTGGCAAACTGGCTGCCGCTTGTGCAAAGATGCGCAGCAGGCCGCGAGCCTCGTCTGTTAGTACTTCGTTTTGAAGTTCTTCGCTGGCAGGCGTAAAGACAGAGCAAAACAGCAGTGCGCCTTGTGCCAACTGTTGCAAGGTTTCCGCACGGTCTTTAAGCAAGCCCATAACTTGGCCCAGATTAACGGCTTCGGGCTTACCGCCGAGAGCCACGATGCGCGGGCTCACCAGTTCTGCCAAGCGTTCGTTATCGGTGTTTTTAATGTGGTGCGCATTGACCCAGTTGAGTTTTTTAGGATCCCACTGTGATGGCGACTTGTTTAAGTTACGGGTATCGAACCACTCCACAAACTGTTCGCGACTAAAGAGCTCGTCGTTACCGTGACTCCAGCCTAAGCGGGCCAAGTAGTTCACCATGGCTTCTGGTAAATAACCGTCGGTGTCGTATTCCATGAGGTTAACGGCTCCGTGACGCTTGGACAGTTTTTCACCATCTGGTCCCAGTATCATGGGTACGTGGCCGTACACCGGTAAGCTCGCCCCTAGGGCTTGTAAAATTACGATTTGGCGAGGTGTGTTGTTGACGTGGTCATCGCCTCGAATAACATGGGTAATATCCATGTCCCAGTCATCCACAACGACACAGAAATTATAGGTCGGGGTGCCGTCAGGGCGTGCGATCACCAAGTCGTCAAGCTCGCTATTATCGAAGCTGATTCGGCCTTTGACCAGGTCATCCCAACTGGTTACACCTGTTTGTGGACTTTTGAAACGTACGACGGCAGGCCGGCCAGCGGGGACGGCAGGCAAAGTTTTGCCCGGTTCCGGGCGCCACGTTCCGTCGTAACGGGGTTTATGTCCAAGTTTGCGTGCTTGTTCACGCATGGCGTCGATTTCTTCTGGTGTGCTATAGCACAGGTAAGCATGATCTTGATCCAGCAATTGCTGGATCACGGCTTTATAGCGATCCAGGCGTTGCATCTGATAGAACGGCCCTTCATCGGCCTCCATGCCTAGCCATTGCATGCCATCAAGTATGCCTTGAACGGCGGCTTCACTGGATCGTTCAACATCGGTATCTTCGATGCGTAAAACAAAAGTGCCTTGGTGGTGACGGGCAAATGCCCATGAAAATAAGGCGGTCCGTGCTCCGCCCAGGTGCAGAAAGCCTGTGGGTGAAGGAGCAAAACGGGTGCGTACAGGTTTGGAGGTAGACGTGCTCATAATTTGTGCTTAGGCTGTAGATATCCAACATAGTGGACGAGTTTATGTATATTCTACCTTAGGGCAGCAAGGGATTACATTCGTCGTTATAGAGGCAGGAGTGCAGATGGCAGCATTAAGACACACGTTAAGCGCCTTGTTCGAACCACGCTCTTTACTGGTGGTGTCTAGCCTGCCTTTGCCGGTTGTTCGAGCTACTCCTCCCAGTTTGCAAGGGCGCCTAAGCCTGGCGTCGGTGCACGACACCGCCTTATTCGTACCGGATAGTCTGCAGGGACTGACAGCCGAGCAACGCCTAGATATGGCTTTGATCTGTGTGGCACCGCGTCGCTTGCCCCAAACCTTGGATGCGATTAAAAAACACCGTCCACGGGTGGTGTTGATTTTGGCGGCCGATGAGCCATCACACGATCCGGTAGAGGACATGGTGTATGCACGCTCTTGGGCACGTCTTAACCAAAGCATGGTGGTTGGGCCCCGAGCGTTTGGCTTGCTCAGGCCGCACCTAGGCTTGAATTTAAGCCACGAACCACAGGTGGTGGCCGCTGGTAGGGTGGCTCTACTGGGGCAGTCCCGATCCATCACCTCGGCCATTATGGATTGGGCAGAAGATATCAGTTTGGGCTTTTCATCGGTGTTGACCTTGGGTGATGAAGCACAGCTAGACGTGGCGGATGTGCTGGATTACTTAGCCACGGACTCACGCACGGATAGCGTTGCCCTGTATTTAGAGCACACGCCATCCTCGCGTCGATTCACCAGTGCTTTATATGCCTTGGCGGCGGTTAAACCTACTGTTGTTCTGAAGGTGGGGGGCAGCCGCAACCCGGAGGAGCCGCAGGAAGCAGTGTTTAATGCGCTGATGCGACGAGTTGGCGCTGTGCGCATACGCTATTTTGTGCAGTTGTTTTCGGCATTGAAGGTATTGGTTTATGCGCGCAAGCTCAAAGGTCGGCGTATTGCTCTGTTTTCGAATGGCAATGGTGCGGCGCAGCTTGCGTTGGAAGTAATAGGGCCTGAGTCGGCCGTCTATTGTCCCGAGCTATCCGAGAGCACGCAGGCGCAGTTGCAACAGGCTTTGGTACCCGGCGATCAGTCAGCAAATCCGGTCGTCAGTTATGCCCCCTTAAGTCCAGAGCGGATTGAGCAAGTATGTAATAGCTTAATCAGTGATAGGCAAATTGATGGGGTGCTGGTGTTATTAGCACCCGATCCTCTGGCGCCTATGAGCGCCGTGGTACAACGGCTTGCTCAACTTTCAGCCCAGTCCTCTAAGCCCATTATCACGTGCTTGTTGGGGGATGCCGACATGCGACCTTTGCGTCATCTTCTTGATGGGGTGGGGACGCCGGCTTTTCGTACGCCGGATACGGCAGCGAACGCTTTTGATATTTTGGCTATTCACTACTATAACCAGCAATTGGCGCAGCAGACGCTGCCCTCTTTACCCTTAAGTCGCCATCCAGATATAGGTCCTGCGCGTGAGCTGGTGGCACGGGCCCAAAGTGAGCGTAGAGGCCTAAGCCAGCAAGAGAGCATGTTGTTGCTCGCGTATTTCAACGTTCCCTTGGTAGGGCTCTTGCCGGGGGAAGCGCTTACTGCCGCTCATTTTGATGTTCCTCCTATGGGCTTGCGTTTTGAGACCGACAAAAAGCTGGGGCCTTATGTGGTCTTTGGGGCGGCGGGCAATCAAGGGTGGTTACCGGATTCATACCGAGCGGTGGACTTACCGCCACTTAATCGTTATTTGGCTAGGCAACTGATTGAGCGTAGCCCCATTTGGCAAAAGTTCTTGTCACGGCAACTAAGCGCCGCCGTATTTACCCAGTTGCAGACAGTGTTAGAGCGTGTGTCCGAGCTGGTGTGTGAGTTGCCAGCGGTGCGCGGCTTATCACTGGATCCTTTATACGCCACGGATGAAGGCTTGTTTTTTGGGCGCCTACAGATCGAATTGAGTGCGCACTCTATGCTGGTATTACCTGAAACTGTGGGTTATGGGCACATGGCAATTCATCCGTATCCACGTCACATGGTGCAGCGCCGTCAATTTGATGACGGACAACGCTGGATGCTGCGACCAGTGCGCCCCGAAGATGCTGAAGCTTTGCAGGTATTTATGCGTGCCCTATCCGATGAAACGCGTTATATGCGTTTTGTATCGATGTTACGCGAGTTAACGCCCAAAATGCTGGCGCGCTATACGCGTATCGATTTTGACCGTGAACTGGCTCTGGTGGCCACAGTACGTGCTAGCCAAGAAGCAGCGGGAGGGCGAGAAGATATTATTGGTTTTGCCCATTACCTTAGAAATGCAGATGGTCGTGGCGCTGAATATGCCCTGGTGGTGGGTGATGAATGGCAACGCCGTGGGCTGGGAACTGAGTTGATGACCGCCTTAATTGCTGAGGCCAGAGAGCAGCGGCTGACTTATATCGATGGGTATGTGCTGGGGAGTAATCAGGCGATGCAAGCTTTGATGCAGCATTTGGGGTTTCAGAATGATGCGGATATAGAGGATCCAAGCATGCGTCGCGTCTGGCTGGATTTAGGCGAGACGCGACGCTCTGATTAGGGTTGCGCTGATTTGAATGTGTTGTGTATGAACTGTGAGATGGCCTGGACTTCTTGGGCATTCACCGAATGCTGCATGGCATACTCGTGCCAGTGCACGGTGTAGCCCCACGATTGCAATAGGTCTCGGGACTCTTGTGCTCGAGCAATAGGAACTACCGGGTCCATGGTGCCATGGGCCATAAAAATAGGAGTTTGGGTATTGGCTGTATGGCGCTCCGCCTCTGTTTTGGCGGCTAAGGGTAAGTATCCTGATAAGCAGATCATGCCCGCAAGCGGCTCGGCCAGGCGTAAGCCCGTTTGCAGTGTCATGGCACAGCCTTGAGAAAAGCCGGCCAGAATAATCTGCTTGCTGGGGATGCCGCGGGCGTTTTCGCGAGCAATGAGCGCTTGTATCGCTCGCTCGGATTGGCGTAAACCTTGCTCGTCTTCGTGGCGTACCAGATCGGCCACGTAAATGTCGTACCAAGAGCGCATAGCCATGCCGCCGTTGATGGTAACGGGCTGTACGGGAGCGTGAGGAAACACAAAGCGCACTGCTTGTTCGGGCGGTAATCTAAGTTCGGGCACAATGGGGGCAAAATCATGGCCATCGGCACCCAGACCGTGCAGCCAAATGATGGCGTGCTCAGGCTTAGGGGCGGTTTCGATCTCGATTGACTCTAGCAAGGGGCTCATTGGTTCTCCGTAAGGTCTAGCTGAGATTTAATGTGTTGGAATAAAGCGCGGTAATGCTTGCGTTGTGGCTCTTGGTCGGTCTGCAGGTTAGCGTTATGCTGAGCTTCTTTGCGGGCGGCACGAATGAGCGCTCGAAGTTGCTGGATATCGCCACCGGGAAACTCGTCCATGAATTGAGTCAGGGCCTCGTCGTCACGGAGCAACAGGTCGCGTAAGGCCTCAAGCCTGTGCATAGCCCGGGTTTGTTCGCGTGAACCGTGCTCCCAGGTGTGAAGTTGTGCGATGATAGGCTCGGGATCCACTTGTCGCATAAGTTTGCCCACATAGTGAATTTGCCGACGCTTGCCTTCGCGCGCTGTTGTTTTTTGAGCCAGTTTGATCGCCGCTAGCAGCTCGTCGTTCAGATCAAGTTGCTTTAAGCGGTCAGCAGAGAGCTCAATAAGTTGTTTACCCAAGTCTAAAAGGGCGTGCATCTCACGCTTTACTTGTGACTTGCTGGGACGGTCATAGCCGTTTTCATCGATTTCTGTACGTGGGCGCTGCATAAGTATGTATAAAGTGTTCGCCAATTAGCTATCATAACCGCCTGTACCCAAAAGAGTAGTGTAGAGCCAAAGAAACATGAGTCAATTACCAGTAACCGAGCATCAGTTTCAGTTTTGTGAGCTGCTAGAAGACGCTTTGCAGCATGCGAAAAAATTAGGCGCTAGTGATGCCGCCGTAGATATATCGGAAAGCAAAGGTTTAAGCGTATCAGTTCGTCAACTCGAACTGGAAACGGTAGAGCAAACCCAGGATCGTAGCTTGGGTGTGACGGTGTTTGCAGGTCAGCGCCGCGGCTCGGCCTCTAGCTCCGATTTTTCTCCGCAAGCGCTGCGTCAAACCGTAGAGGCGGCTTGGCACATAGCGCGCTATACCGCCGAAGACCCAGCCGCAGGTTTGCCGGATGAGGATAAGCTGGCCTTTGAATACCCAGACTTACAGCTACATCACCCCTGGAGCATTAGTGCAGAGCAGGCAGTACGTCTGGCGGTACGTGCCGAGCGTGCCGCTTTGGAGCTAAGCCCTTTGATTAGCAATAGCGAGGGAGCGGGGCTGGATACCAGCGAAGGGCATTTTGTGATGGGAAATAGCCGAGGGTTTTTAGGGGGGTATGCGTATAGCCGTCACTCTCTATCGGTTAGCCCGATTGCGGGTAAGGGTAATGCCATGCATAGGGATTATTGGCATGTGAGCCGCCGTTGCCACGAGGATTTGCCTGCTCCAGAAAAGGTAGGTCGTTATGCTGCGGAGCGCACCTTGGCGCGCCTATCTGCTCGAAAAATACCTACCGGGCGTTATCCGGTATTGTTTGAGGCACCTTTGGCAGTGGGCTTGTTGGGAGCTTTGGTGCAGGCCACTAGCGGTGGGGCACTGTATCGCCAAAGCAGCTTTTTGTTGGATAGTCTGGGCACGCAGATATTGGCTTCCCATATTCATGTGGCAGAGCGTCCTCATATACGCGGAGCGCTGGGCAGCTCACCCTTTGATGCGGAAGGTGTCAGAACCAGAGATCGTGAACTGGTGCAGGCGGGGGTTTTGCAAGGTTATTTTCTGTCCAGTTATAGTGCGCGTAAATTAGGCATGGAAACCACCGGGAATGCGGGTGGCTCACATAATTTGCGCTTGAGCTCCAGCTTGACGCAAGCACAGGATGACCTGGATGCCATGCTAAAAAAGATGGGCACAGGCTTGCTGGTAACTGAGCTAATTGGTCAAGGCGTCAATTATCTAACCGGTGATTATTCGCGTGGCGCGTTTGGCTATTGGGTAGAGAATGGCGTTATCCAGCATGCCGTTGAAGAAATCACCATTGCGGGTAACTTAAAAGACATGTTCCAGCACATTGTCGCGGTAGGCGCAGATGTGCTCCAGCGAGGCAGCAAGGCCAGTGGGTCTATTCTCATCGAGAGCATGTCGGTGGCTGGCGCTTAGTAATAGATTCTGAAAAGAGCAAGTAGCGAATATTGCGGATAAACCCTGTTAATTTACGATTACATTTAGCATCATGGCAGTGTAAGATTCATCATTACAGATAAAAATATTTACTTAGCACGTATAAGTTATGCCCACAAGGAGAGCTTAAATGCAACGTCGTTCCTTTTTGAAAAAAGCCGGTTTGGGTGCTGTAGCAGGTAGTGCAGCCGTGGCTGCACCAGCGATTGCGCAAAGCAATCCTGTTGTGAACTGGAAATTAACATCCACCTATGGCCCCTCTACCCCTGCGTTGTTTTCGACTGCCCAGGCTTTTTGCAAAATGGTGGAAGAGGCTTCCGATGGTAATTTCAAAATTCGCCTTTACCCGGCGGGTGAAATTGTTCCCGGATTCGGTGTGATGGATGCAGTCAGTAATGGCACGGTGGAATGTGGTCAAACCGCGTCCTACTACTATTACGGCCTAGATCCTTCCTACAGCTTTGATACGGCTGTACCGTTTGGTTTGAACGCGCGTCAAATGAATGCCTGGATGCAAGAGGGTAATGGCTTGACGCTGATGCGTGAGTTATTCGCCAAGCGCAACATCATTAACTTCCCTTTCGGTAATACCGGTACCCAAATGGGTGGCTGGTATCGCAAAGAGATCAACTCATTGGAAGATCTTAAGGGTCTGAAAATGCGTACAGCGGGTTTTGCTGGAGAGGTGCTGGCTCGCATGGGCGTCATTCCTCAGCAAGTACCACCCGGTGATATTTACCCATCACTGGAAAAAGGCACGCTGGATGCCGTGGAGTTCGTGGGGCCGGTAGACGACGAGCGTTTGGGTTTCCAAAAAGTAGCTAAATACTATTACTATCCCGGTTGGTGGGAAGGCTCCGCTCAGGTGGCGCTGTATATCAATGATGCAGCGTTTAAGGGTTTGCCTAAGCAATACCAAAGCATCATTGAAACCGCTTCGCGCGCGGCAGGTGAACGCCTGATTTCGCAATACGATGCTGAGAGCCCAGGTGCTTTGCGTCGCCTCATTGCGGGTGGTGCGGTACTGAAAGCTTTCCCGCGTGATGTCATGGATGAGTCTTTCCGTATGTCGAACGTGGTCTACAAAGAGTTCTGCGATAAAGACCCCATGTTCAAGAAGATTCACGACGACTATATGGGCTTTCGCGATGCGATCGTACCTTGGTTCCGAGTGGCCGAAAACTCCTATGATAACTACTTAGCAAGTGCCCTAGCTAACGCACGTCGCGGCTAATCGCTTAACGGTAGTATTCTGGTGAAGCCATTGCAATCTTTAAGGTTGCAGTGGCTTTTTATTTTCTGAAGTATCCTTATGGGAAGCGACTAACTGCTGTTCGCGCGCCACAGTAATAAGAAAGAGGTATGTTCATGACAGGGCCATCATTCCTCGCTCGGGTAAGGCTAGTGTTGCCCGAGCTACATCCTGCGGAAAAACGCTTAGGTGATTTTGTCTGTGACTTTCCAGGGGAGCTGGCCAGTTATTCTGCCTCCGAGCTAGCCACCTTGGCGCATGTGTCTAAAGCAACCGTAAGCCGTTTTGTGAAGCGGCTGGGCTATGAGAATTACGAAGAGGCCAGACGACATGCCCGGCAGGAAAAAAGCACAGGTTCGCGCTTGTTTTTGAGCACGGCGGCCGAGGTGAGTCAGGAACAGTCTATTGACGCGCATATTCGGCAAGGGGTGAGTAACCTGGAGGCGACTCTGAGCAGCTTGCCCGAAGCACAGCTCAAGTCCTTAGTCAGCGCCATGTTGCAAGCGCGTAAAGTATGGGTTATTGGCTTTCGCAGTAGCCATTCGTTTGCATCGTATTTACAGTGGCAGCTAACCCAGGTAATAGAAAACATCGTGGCTTTGCCCGGCGCAGGGCAAACTATGGGTGAGCATATTGCAAGCATGCAAAGCGCAGATGTGGTGATAGTGTTTGGCTTGCGTCGGCGAGTGGCGCAGTTGGATGTGCTGCTGGAGCGTATCTTGGATACTCAGGCTAAGGTGCTGTATGTAACCGATGAGGGCGGTCCATTTTTATCCCGAGCGCAATGGCATATACGCTGCCAAACCTTAGCGCCAGGCCCTTTGTTCAGCCATGTTTCTGCCATGGCTTTGTGTCACTTGATTGCTACACGTGCTATTGAGCAGGCTGGTGTGCAAGGTCGCACGCGGTTGCGCGATATAGAAATGTTGAACGACGCGTTGCGAGAACTCTAAAAATACAATTCTATACCCGAGTCTATTGATTACGTCTAGTGGTGAAAATACAGTTTCACATAATGATCTATAAAACTATAGTTTAGTCTGCGGTATGAAGTTATGTGTCTGGAAGAGAGCTCAATGAGCGTGCAGACACACACTACAGATAACTTATAGATAAAAAGGTGGGGACTATGTGGAAGTCTTGCGTGATGAGTGTGGGCCTGAGTGTAGGCGTGGCGTTGAGTGCGCAGGCAGCGCCAACGTCCTTACGTGTACTGGGCCAGCCAGTAGGTTCTGGACTGATACAGCAGAAAAAAGAGCAGCCGTTTTTTGAGGGTTTGGCCGAGCATACGGGTCAGGACTTCAGCGTGCAGTATTTACCTGTGGATGTGGCCGGTATTCCGGACACGGATGGTTTACGGGTATTGCGTTCGGGGCTGTTTGATATTGTGTCTATACGTGGCAGTCAGGTCAGTCGTGATGAACCAACCCTCATGGGGGCTGATCTTGTTGGCTTGAATACGTCGTTTGAAGAGGGCAAGCGCAATATCGATGCGTATTTTTCGACCTTGGATCAGCGCTTACAAGGTTCTTTTAATGCCAAGTTGCTGGGCTTGTGGCCAGCGGGACCACAAATTATTTTCTGTAAACCTCAGATTGCAGGTCTGGCTGATCTTAAGGGCTTGAAGGTGCGTGTGGGCGACCAGAATACGGCTAACTTTATGAGTAGCCTGGGCGCAACCGGTGTTCCTATGCCTTTTGGCGAGGTACAGCAGTCCTTGGCTCGTGGTGTGGTGGATTGTGCGATTACCGGCCCTGCCTCTGCCAACTCCGGTGGCTGGCCTGAGGCGGCCTCTACGGTGCTACCCATTGCTTTACAGATGGCCATTAATGGCTATGCCATTAATTTGAAAACCTGGAATGCCATGAGCCAGGAGCAGCAGGCTGCGCTAGAAAAAGCGGTCAACTCCTTAAGCGCTGATATCTGGGCGTATTCCGAAGAGCTGTATGACGACGCGATGCGATGTAATGCGGGCGATCAGCCATGCGAGTTAGGTAAACCTTACAAGCTGAAAACCGTGAGTGCAGACGAGCAAGACCTACAAGCGGTGAAGCAAGCCTTGAAAGAAACCTCGCTACCTGTATGGGCCAAGCAATGTAATGCGGTCAACAAGGAATGTGAAACCAATTGGCGAGCCACCATAGGTAAGGAATTAGGGTTGTAACACCTTGTGGTGATGCTTGGCCTTGGGCGGTTCTGCCAGCGGCGGAACCGTTCTTAGCCTAAGGAAAAAAAATGAATCGTTCTGCTCGTATAGCCAGCTTGGTTTTTGGGGTGCTGATGCTGGCCTTGTCTGTGTTGGTAACCCTAGAGGCACTGTTACGTAAGCTCCTGCAGTTTTCTTTCGGCGGGGTAGACGAATTGTCGGGTTATGTGGTGGCGATATGTGCTCCCTTGGCGTTTGCGGTGGCCTTAATTGATCAGGCGCATATACGCATTAACTTGCTGTATATGAAGCTGAGCTTACGCACGCGGGCTATCTTGGATGGCCTGTCGGCCTTGTCCCTGCTTCTTTTAGCCTTGTTTCTGGGTTATTTCACAGTGACTACGGTGCAGGAAACGTCGGACTATGCCTCCTTGGCGCAAACACCTTGGGCCACCCCGCTGATCTATCCACAAAGCTTATGGGCACTGGCGATGGCTTTTTTTGCCCTGACCGCCTTTGTGCTGGGTGTGAAGGCGGCTTGCCTGATGTGGAGCAAGCGTTGGCAGGTATTAAACAAGAGTTTTGGGCCAGGCTCCGTGCAAGAGGAGCTGGAGTCCGAACTGGCTGATCTTCAACGCCGCTAAAGTGGGGTGATGCGATGGATATATTGACTTTGCTGTTCGGCTTTTTGCTCATGCTGGCTTTGATGTTTTTGAGCTTGCCGGTAGCGGTGGCGATTATTGCCGTAGGGGGTTTGGGCGGTTATTTAACCATGGGCCCACCCATGCTGGACTTGTGGGGAGGGGTGGTTTGGGGCACCTTGAACAATAGCGTAATGACCGCCATCCCCTTATTTATGCTGTTGGGCGAAATTTTATTACGCGGCGGAATTGCGGATCGCATGTATGACGCCATGGCTGCGTGGCTAGGACGTTTGCCCGGTGGCTTATTGCATACCAATATTGGAACTTGTACCTTGTTCTCGGCGACTTCGGGCTCGTCTGTGGCGACCGCAGCCACGGTGGGCACAATTGCTTTGCCCGCTTTGCAAAGCAGAGGCTATCCGGTGGCCGCCTCATTGGGGTCTTTGGCAGCGGGTGGCACCTTGGGCATTTTGATACCGCCCAGTATTAACCTACTGGTTTTTGGTTCTTTGGCGAATGTGTCGGTAGGTCAGCTTTTTATCGCGGGCATTGTGCCGGGCTTGCTCATGGTAGGGCTGTTCTCTCTGTACATTGCGATTGCGCACTCAGGGGCGGGACGCGACTCTGCGGCTCAGGCATTAAGCCTGCAGGAACGCATGTCCTATTTGAAATATTTAATTCCACCCCTAGTTATTTTTGGTGTGGTCATGGGGGGCATCTACGGTGGCATAACCACGCCAACTGAAGCGGCTGCGGTGGCGGTTATTGTTGCTTTGGGTTTTGTGTGGAGAAATGGCAAGCTTAACCTTGCTTTGCTGGAAGCGTGTTTCAGACAGGCGGCTCGTACAACGGGCATGGTCATACTTATTATTACTTGTGCCATGCTTTTGAATGTGACCTTGGCCATGCTCGGTGCCACCCAGGCCGTTACCCAGTGGGTAAGCTCTTTGGGCTTAAGCACCTTTGCCTTATTGGCCTTGCTGGTTTTGTTTTATTTATTGCTGGGCATGTTTATGGATGCCATGTCCATGCTGGTGTTAACCGTTCCTATTGCGGTGCCTGTTGTGGTCGCCGCTGGAGTAGATCCGATCTGGTTTGGCATCTTTATCATCATTATGTGCGAGGTAGCCTTGATCACCCCTCCAGTAGGTATGAATTTGTTCGTGGTTCAGGGGATTCGTACCGATGGGGGAAGCTTTGGTGATGTGATTCGTGGGTCATTGCCCTATGTCTTCATTATGCTGGGATTTACCTTTGTGATTATGTTGTGGCCTGAGATTGTTTTGTGGCTACCGCGATCAATGAGCGTTGGAGGCTAAGGATGGGTGTTGCAAGCAGGCTGGCAGTAATTAATCCTAATTCAAATGCAGCAGTTACTGCGATTATTCGGCAAGCGGTACAAGAGGTGTTAAATCCAGCCACTGAGCTACTGTGCGTCAACTCAGATGCTGGGCCCAGATCTATAGAGCTACCTGAGCATCGGGTAGCTGCTATTCCCCATTGGCACGCCAAGCTATTGCAGCTTGAGGCTGAGCAGCCCGACGCCTATGTGCTGGCCTGCTATGATGAGTTCGGTTTGGCGCAGGCCAGACAGCTTGTTGATCGACCTATTATTGGTGCGGTCGAGGCAAGTATCGCCTTTGCGCAAGTGTATGCGGAGCGTTATGCCATCATCACCACGATGGCCACAACGCTGCCCAGTATTTATGAGCTGGTTGTTCGTTATGGGGCGCAAGACCGTTGCGTGGTTCGCGCTACAGGGCTTGGCGTAGCGCAAGCCGCTGCGTCCGAGCTTGATGTCATGGAGGTGCTGGTGGCCTCGGCGCGCGAGCTGATTGCTCAGGTAGGCGTGGGGGCACTCATTTTGGGCTCCGGCGGGCTGGCTGGCCGTGCCGGGTATTTGGCCGAGCGTGTGGGTGTGCCTGTCATCGATGCAGTAGTGTCTGCGGCTAAAATGGCCGAGGCTGTCGCCGGGATGCGAAAAAATAGTGTGGTCTTGGCGCCGCAAAGTTAATTGTGTTTGCTGCCAAAGGTTTGCCTGTGATAGAATGTTCTGCTTTACTCTTTGCTAGAAGCACGGGCGATTAATAACGTCTTGGCAAAAAGAGTAGAAAAACACATAAATATTACCCTTTATTAGGGTGCGTTTTTATTAGGAACCATCATGAAGACCTTTGTGGCCAAGCCGCATGAAGTCAAACGTGAGTGGTTTGTGATCGATGCAAAAGGCAAAGTCCTAGGTCGTGTGGCCAGCGAAGTCGCACGCCTTTTGCGCGGTAAACACAAGCCTGAATTTACTCCTCACGTAGACACTGGCGATTACATTATCATTATCAATGCTGCTGAAATTGCTGTAACTGGTAATAAAGCACAAGATAAAAAGTACTACCGTCACTCGAATTACCCAGGTGGTATTTACGAAACGAACTTTCAGACTATGCAAGAGCGTTTCCCCGGCCGTGCTATAGAAAAAGCCGTCAAGGGTATGTTGCCTAAAGGGCCCTTGGGTTACGCTATGGCTAAGAAACTCAAAGTTTACGCTGGTGCCGAGCATCCACACTCAGCGCAACAGCCTAAAGCTCTGGATATCTAAGGACAGCTCATGATTGGTAACTGGAATTATGGTACAGGTCGTCGCAAGACGTCCGTAGCTCGAGTTTTCATCAAGAAAGGCTCGGGTCAAATTATTGTTAATGGTAAGCCCGTTGACGAGTATTTCGCTCGTGAAACAGGTCGCATGATTGTGCGTCAGCCTTTGGTTCTGACCGAGCACCTGGAGTCGTTCGACATCAAAGTCAACGTACATGGTGGCGGTGAAAGTGGTCAGGCTGGTGCAGTGCGTCACGGCTTGACTCGTGCTTTGATCGATTACGACGAGACATTGAAACCCTCCTTGAAACAGGCTGGTTTGGTAACTCGCGACGCTCGTGCTGTTGAGCGTAAGAAAGTCGGTTTCCACAAAGCGCGTCGTCGTAAGCAGTTCAGTAAGCGTTAATCTCTTACGTACTGTTGCGATCACAAAACCCCGACCTCTATGTCGGGGTTTTGTTGTTTTTGCGGTTATCATATTATTTTGCTTATGCGTGTTCCGCATAGGTAGCACGACTACGGCTTATTATTGTTTGTCTTTAAGGCTAAAGAATCATGGGTACACAAAGCAATACCAAAATTAAGGTAGGAATCGTCGGCGGCACGGGTTACACCGGGGTCGAGTTGTTGCGTTTATTGGCGCAGCACCCTCAGGTTGAGTTGGTGGCGATTACTTCTCGTAAAGAAGGTGGTGTGCCCGTAGCCGATATGTACCCTAATTTGCGTGGTCACGTAGATTTAGCTTTTCAGGCGCCCGAGCAAGCAGGCTTAGAGCAGTGCGATGTTGTCTTTTTTGCAACGCCCCACGGCGTGGCCATGAGTCAAGTTGAGCAGTTGTTGCAGGCAGGTGTCAAAGTGATTGATTTGGCGGCCGATTTTCGCTTGCAAGACACCACGGCTTTTGAGCAGTGGTACAAAATGCAGCATAGCTGCGTCGATGTGTTGCGCGCATCCGCTTATGGACTACCTGAGTTGCACCGCGAGCAAATCGCTGATGCTAAGGTAGTGGGCAACCCGGGCTGCTATCCGACAACGGTCTTGCTGGGTTTGGCGCCGCTAGTGAAAGCGGGCAATACCTTAATTGATACACAGCATATTATTGCTGACTGCAAATCCGGCGTGTCGGGTGCTGGTAAAGGGGCTTCAGTCCCTAATCTGTTTGCCGAGGCCAGTGACAACTTTAAAGCGTATGCTGTGGCTGGGCATAGGCATCATCCAGAAATTGTAGAGCAGTTGCAAAAATTGCACGGTGCTCCGGTAGGTTTAACTTTTGTACCGCATTTGGTGCCCATGATTCGTGGTATGTTTTCCACGATTTACGCACGCATACTTCCCGAAGCCCGCGAGACTGATTTTCAGAAATTGTTCGAACAGCACTATGCGAATGAAGGTTTTGTAGATGTCTTGCCAGCCGGCACCTTGCCAGAAACTCGTTCCGTACGCGCTAGTAACACCTTACGTATTGCGATACAACGCCCAGCAGGGGGCGACCAGCTTATCATATTGGTCGTGCAGGATAACCTCGTGAAAGGGGCTTCTGGTCAGGCAGTGCAGAATATGAACTTAATGTTTGGCTTGCCTGAAAGCACGGGCTTGCAGCATGTGGCTATTTTGCCCTGATGCGTTGCGGCGGAAGGGAACTTGAGCGCGCGCCGTTGGTCTGAAACTTATGAGTCGCGAACAATTACCCTCGTCCGCCCAGCCTGTTGCCCCTGCTCAGAAAAATCCTTCTAAGCGGCGCATAGTCTGGCCTTCTTTATGCAGTGCTTTACTGGCCCTGTTTGTGGTGCTTGCCGCGTACCTGTTATATAGCTCCGGTACGCAGCACGAAAAGCAGACCGATCGTATTGAGTCCGCCATGACTCTGTTGCAGCAAAGCCGTCAGGAATTAGTGCATTTGCAAACCGAGTTTGATGCGCTGCGTGCCCAGGCGGCCATCGAAGAGGGAGTGCGTAAAGGTTTAGAAAGTACCTTGCAGGACACTCAGCAGCAGTTGCAACGTGCCAACGAACAGCTGGCATTTTACGATCAGTTAATGCCCAGCGGCCCAAGCGGAGTAGTTAGCTTGCGAGCGGCTGAGGTGGCCTGGCAAGACGGGCAACTGCAATATCGTGTCTTATTACAACGTAATGCGCAGCAGGCAGGTACCTTTGTGGGCCGACTCGAGTTCGAGGCCTCGGGTGTGCAAAACGGTGAGGCAGTTAAAAATAGGGTGTTAACGACGACTGGCTGGTCTGATTCAGATGAGGAGCAGTCGCCTGATACACTAGGTTTAGAGTTTGATCGATTCCAGCGCTCAGCAGGGTTATTGTATATACCTGAAGGTTTTGAGCCGCAGTCGGTTACACTAAAAGTGTTTGAGGGTAATGTATTGCGCTTGTCACGCCAATTTGCTGTGCAGGCTAAGCATGAACCTTAAAGTAATACTGTAATTTGTGATGCGGATACTGATCCGCCGGAGACCCTAATGACGACTTCTACTGAAATGGTCAATTTGCAGGCCCCACCCAGCCCTATTGCATTGTCTGATGCGGCGGTTGAGAAGGTGCGCGAACTTTTGTTGGAAGAAGGTGAGCCCGATTTGAAGCTGCGCGTATTTGTGCAAGGTGGTGGTTGTTCGGGTTTTCAGTATGGTTTTACCTTTGATGATGAAACCGCTGACGACGATACAACCATAGACAAAAACGGTGTTCAGCTTCTTGTTGACCCCATGAGCTACCAGTATTTGGTAGGGGCTGAAATCGATTACAAAGATGATCTGGAAGGGGCGCAGTTCGTTATACGCAACCCTAATGCGAACACAACATGTGGCTGTGGTTCGTCGTTCTCGATTTAAGCTAAGCCTTCTAACGTTGCTTAGGCAGGATAACAGGCACCCAATACTCTAGGGTGTCTGGCTCCTGTGACAGCGGGCAGACTGGCTGGTATGCGTTGTACGTGTGCATGGGCTAACCATGCAAAGGCCAGGGCCTCTATGTGTTGGGGGTCTATCCCTAAGGCCGCGGTACTTTGTACCGATAATTGACTGTATTGTGCTATTTGAGCCAATAAGTGCGGGTTTTGAGTTCCGCCTCCACAGGCAATAATTTCTTGACTGCCAGGCGCATGCTGCTTGATCGCTTGCGCGATCGTTTGCGCCGTAAAGCTAAGTAAGGTGGCCTGCACTTGTGCGGGACTAAGCTGGGCGTGCCCTTGCGCTAACACCTTGTGTAGCCAGTCAAGGTTAAACAGGTCGCGACCCGTGGACTTGGGTGGCGGGGCGTGTAGCCAGTCTTCGTTTAATAAGGATTGAAGCAAGTCCTTGTCTGCGTGTGCGCTGGCGGCCCATTGCCCTTGGTGGTCGTACGGGAGTTGCTGGTGATGCTGAATCCAGGCGTCCATCAGCATGTTTGCAGGGCCGGTATCAAAGCCCCAGACAGGCTTGCCGGGATGCAGAATGCTAATGTTGGCAATGCCACCCAGATTGAGCACGATTCTTTTTTTATTCGTATCGGCAAATAGGGCTTGGTGAACGATGGGTACTAGCGGTGCGCCTTGTCCACCGGCAGCAATGTCTCGACTACGAAAATCGGCGATGACATCTTTGTTGCACAGTTCGGCAATCAGTGCTGGTGCGTTCAGTTGTATGGTATAGCCTTGGGTGGGCTCGTGACGGATGGTTTGTCCGTGTACGCCGATAGCGCGTATGCGTTTGCTCCATGCACTATTCAGCCAGGGCTGACAAATATCAGCATAGTGATGAGCTAATGCTTGAGCCAGCATTTGGGCTTGATGTAATTCGTTATGAGCAGGGTGCTGCAAACGAATGAGCTGCTGGGCGAGTTCTGTGGGCAGTGGGCGGCTGGAAAAATCCAGTATTTGCGGATACTGACCGCTAAAGTCTGCAAGGACGGCGTCTACGCCGTCCATGCTAGTGCCTGACATGATCCCTATGTATAAGGCTGTCATTAGCACAACACCGTCTTAGCGTTGTGCGAGCAAGGTGGTTTTATCTGGCGCGTGTAACAAGGACAAGGTGTCGCGGTACGAAGCAATCATACGGGTGAACTCCTGCTTTTGTTTCGCTTCCAGACTGCGATGTACCGGTAAATCGACGGATAAGGGATCTACAGGTTTGTTATTAATGCGAAATTCGTAGTGTAAATGTGGGCCTGTTGCCCAGCCTGTAGAGCCGACATAACCAATGAGTTGTCCCTGTTCGACTTTAGTGCCTTTGCGTAAACCTGCTGCAAAGCGGCTTTGGTGTGCATAAAGGGTGCTGTATTGCCCATGATGTTCTAGTACGATGACGTTGCCATAACCACGCTGGGTGCCGATAAATTCAATTGTGCCATCGGCTGTAGCATGAATGGGTGTGCCTGTGGGGGCGGCATAGTCTACTCCCTTGTGGTCTGTCCAGCGGCCGTGTATGGGATGTCGTCGGGAGCCAAAGGTTGAGCTAATACGAGAGAACTTTAAGGCTGTACGTAAGAATGCACCACGTAGACTGCTGCCGGAGAAGTCGTAGTAGGAGCCTGCGCCATCATCGGGCTTGAACCAAGCTGCTTGATAGGTCTTGCCCTGATTCACAAATTCAACGGCCAGCAAGCGACCCGCCCCGACCTCTTGACCTTCGTGAGTGTACGATTCATAGAGCACTTCAAAGGTGTCACCCTTGCGCAGATCTTTGATGAAGTCGATTTTGCTGCCCAGAATCTCGGCCATCTGGACGGTAATGCCATCGGGAATTTGCTGGGCGTCAGTGGCACCAAACAAGGAGCTGTTTATTTCCCCTTTGGCAAGGCGCAAGCGAGGGGCCGGCGTATCTTGTAACTCTTGGGCTGTAAAACCGCCGTTACCATCGGGGCTGATGTGCAGCCAGGAGGCAGAGGCATCACCCGCTTGTTCTTTGTAGGGTGTGTGGTTATAGCGCAGCCATTGCAGATTTTGGTCTGCGTCCAGAGAGGCTTGCAGGCTACGACCAGGATACAGCTTGTAGATAGAGCGAGCGCTTTCGTTCACCGTTAAAAACTGGAGTAAACCGGGCTCATTGATATTCAGGCGTTGCAGCAGGGCGGCGAGGGTGTCTCCTCGCCGGATGCGAGTCTCGGCCAGGTAGCTTTGCTCAGAATCTGTTTCCAGCACGGTGATCTCGGTAGGCAGGGCCAACGTTTGCTGGGTTTGATAGATAACAGGGTCTGGAGGGCCAGGTATGACGGCTACAGCGGCTGCGCCGATAAAGGCACACAGAGACAGTCCTAGTAGTCCGGCTTTGATAAAGTAAGCTCGACGATGCCGAGGTTGCTGGATGTTCAGTGGGGCGTCGGGTTTCCCGTTGTGAGACATAGAGCCAAAAACCTTGTTTGACGTACGAGTGGCTGTAACTGGGGTAGAGCAGCAACAGACGCGGGTACTAAAAATAAATAAAGACCTTAGGCTCACGAAAGGGGGCCTGTTGGTCTGATAATATAGGGGTTGCCAACTTGCGCACTGGAAACACTTGGCATAAGCAGCTAATAGTCCGTTATCCTAGCGCATTAGTGTGTAATTTTCGAGTATTTTTAAGCATTTATTGCTATTTAGTTCCGTGGAACGCCCTTTTTATGTCATCCCCACTAGAAAACCTATCCGCCGATGTCCAGGCAGACCTGAGTCTTGTTAAACGAGGTTGCGACGAGTTACTTGTTGAAACTGATTTTGCGCAGAAACTGGCACGTAGCCGTAAAACCGGCGAAGCCCTGCGTATCAAGCTAGGCCTGGACCCCACCGCACCCGATATCCACTTGGGGCATACCGTGGTGTTGAACAAAATGCGTCAGCTTCAGGACATGGGGCATAACGTTATCTTTCTGATTGGTGATTTCACCTCCACCATCGGTGACCCCAGCGGGCGCAACACGACGCGCCCTCCCTTAACGCCTGAGCAGGTGGTGGAAAACGCTAAAACCTATTACGAGCAGGCCAGTCTGGTTCTGAATCCAGAGCGCACCGAGGTACGTTACAACTCAGAGTGGTGCGATGCCCTCAGTTCGCGTGGCATGATTCAGCTCGCCTCGCGTTATACCGTGGCGCGTATGATGGAACGGGATGACTTCACCAAGCGCTTTAAAAGTGGTGTCCCGATATCCGTACACGAATTTTTGTACCCGCTATTGCAAGGCTATGACTCGGTGCAACTGAAGGCCGATCTGGAGCTAGGGGGTACCGACCAGAAGTTCAACTTGTTAGTTGGGCGTGAATTACAAAAAGAATATGGCCAGGAGCCCCAGTGCATCTTGACTATGCCTTTGCTGGAGGGTTTAGACGGCATAGAGAAAATGTCCAAGTCCAAAGGGAATTATGTGGGGATCAGCGAGACACCTGACTCCATGTTTGGCAAACTAATGTCGATCTCTGATACCTTGATGTGGCGTTATTATGAGTTGCTGTCTTTCCGCAGCGTGGCCGATATTCAAAGCTTGCAGGATCAGGTCCAGCAGGGTTTAAACCCGCGTGATGTGAAAGTTGCGCTGGCGCAGGAAATCATTACACGTTTCCATGACAAGGCTAGCGCAGAGCGTGCTTTGGAAAACTTTGAGGCTCGCTTTAAGCGTGGCGAAATGCCCGAAGACATGCCTGAGGTAACAGTGCCAGGGCAGTTGGGGCTGTTACGAGTTCTGCGTGAGGCGGGCTTGGTGAGCTCGGCTTCTGAAGCGCAGCGTAATGTTGAGCAAGGTGGAGTGCGTATCGATGGCGAGCGTGTGGAAGACAAAGGCCTGACTCTGGAGCCAGGCACCTATATTCTGCAAGTTGGTAAGCGCAAGTTTGCCCGTGTTACCTTGAGTGGCTAAAAATTAAAGGAGAGATGTGCAATGAGACTGCATAGTGATTCTTTTTCTGATCAGGCATTTTTGCCTGAGCGCTTAGCGTTTTGTCGCTATGACGCGCAAAGCAAAGTGGCTTTGGCGGGTAATGTGAACCCTCATTTGGCCTGGTCTGGTGCTCCTGCACACACACAGTCTTTTGTGGTGATTTGCCACGACCCCGATGTGCCAAGTCAAGCTGATGACGTGAATCAGGAAGGGCGCGAAGTATCGGCAGATCTGCCCAGAGTGGATTTTTATCATTGGGTGCTGATAAATGTAGGCGCCCAGGTGCAGTCTCTTGAAGAAGGCTCGTACTCCAAAGGTATTACGCCGCGTGGAAAAGCAGGGCCACTGGCGCTGGATGATACGCGTCAGGGTATTAATGATTACACGTCGTGGTTTGCTAGCGACCGTGACATGAATGGTGATTACTTTGGCTACGACGGCCCATGCCCACCCTGGAATGACGCTATTGTGCACCGCTATGTATTTACTGTTTACGCACTGGATGTAGCAGAATTGCCCCTTGAAGGGCGTTTCACAGGCCACGATGTGGTTCAGGCGATGGCGGGCCATGTTTTAGCGCAAGCCAGCCTGACAGGCCTATATACCTTGAATCCTCGTTTGTTCGAGCACCATGAACGCTAGACAGGCTTAGTATGAGCTTTATTCATCTTGCCGCACGAGGTGCAAGCGGAACTGCGTGATAATTACGACTAAAGTTTGTTCTTTCAGGTGCTCGAGTGTGCTCTTCAGGCGCACTAGGCACGATGCAGGCTAAAATAAGCTTTTGTTTGCACCTTTACCTTATTAGGAATACCCATGTTTGACCGCTCCCTTACTCTGGATAAAGTAGACCCCGAACTGTGGGCTGCGATTGAGAAAGAAGATGTACGCCAGGAACAGCACATTGAGTTGATTGCCTCTGAAAACTACACCAGTCCCGCAGTTATGCAGGCTCAGGGCACTCAGTTAACGAATAAGTACGCGGAAGGCTATCCAGGTAAGCGTTATTATGGCGGGTGTGAATACGTGGATATCGTCGAGCAATTAGCGATTGATCGTTTGAAAGAGCTGTTTGGTGCCGAAGCAGCCAACGTTCAGCCCAACTCTGGTTCACAGGCGAACCAAGGGGTGTATATGGCTGTGCTCAAGCCCGGTGACACCGTGCTGGGCATGAGCTTGGCTGAAGGCGGACACTTAACGCACGGCTCACCCGTTAATGCTTCGGGCAAACTGTATAACTTCATCTCTTATGGTCTGGATTCCGACGAAGTGTTGGATTATGACCGTCTTGAGCAGTTGGCCAAAGAACACAAGCCTAAGTTGATAGTAGGCGGTGCCTCGGCGTACTCCTTGCATATCGACTTCGAGCGTATGGCCAGAATTGCCCGTGAAAATGGGGCCTTATTCATGGTGGATATCGCGCATTATGCAGGCTTGGTGGCTGGCGGTGCTTACCCCAACCCTGTGCCGCATGCTGATTTCGTGACCTCTACTACGCACAAGTCTTTACGTGGACCACGTGGCGGTGTGATCATGATGAAAGCAGAGCACGAGAAAGCGATTAACTCGGCTATATTTCCAGGCATTCAGGGCGGTCCTTTAGTGCATGTGATTGCTGGTAAGGCGGTAGCATTTAAAGAGGCCCTGGAACCCAGCTTTAAAGATTATGCTCAGCAAGTCGTGAAAAATGCCGATGTGTTGGCACGCACTCTTGTGGAACGTGGTTTGCGTATTGTTTCTGGGCGTACAGAAAGCCACGTGATGCTGGTGGATTTGCGCGCCAAGGGCATTACGGGCAAGGTTGCAGAAGAGGCCTTGGGTGCGGCGCATATTACTGTCAACAAAAATGCGATTCCGAACGATCCGGAAAAACCTTTCGTGACCAGTGGCGTGCGTTTGGGTACACCCGCTATGACAACGCGCGGTTTCAAGGAAGCGGAAACCGAGTTGACCGCGCATCTGATCGCCGATGTGCTGGATAATCCCCATGACGAGGCGGTGATTGCTGATGTGCGTCGTCGGGTGCACGAATTAACCAGCCGTCTGCCTGTATACTCGTAATACTTTTACGAATCGGGCCGCTTAACACGGCCCGCACCTAGTATGAAATGTCCGTTCTGTAATAACGCTGATACTCAGGTTATTGATACCCGTGCTTCCGAAGAGGGCGACTCTATTCGTCGCCGGAGGCGCTGTGCGGCGTGTGAGCGGCGTTTCACTACGTATGAGCGGGCAGAGTTATCCCTGCCCGCCGTCGTTAAGCGTAACGGCACGCGCATGGAGTTCGATCCGGGACGTCTACGTACGAGCATGGGTGTGGCGCTGCGCAAGCGACCCATCACCATGAGCACCGTGGATGTTGCCGTTGCACGCATTGAAGAAAAATTACAATTAAGCGGACAACGTGAGGTCAGCTCCGAGTACATCGGTGAGCTAGTCATGGATGAGCTGCTTAAATTGGATCAAGTCGCCTATGTGCGTTTTGCTTCTGTGTATAAAAGCTTTAAGGATATCCGTGAGTTTGTGCATGCCATAGATGAAATGCGCGGATCAGGGCACGAGTAAACGATGCAGGGTCATCTTACTGAGCAAGATACTCACTGGATGCAGCAGGCTTTACACCTGGCAGAGCAGGCTTTGTATTGCACCAGTCCTAATCCTCGCGTGGCGTGCTTGATTGTGCGTGATGGTGAACTTCTTGCCAGTGGGGTCACGCAGCAAGCCGGAGGCCCTCATGCCGAGGTCATGGCCTTAAGACAGGCGGCCGAACGTGGGCTTGAGGTGGCGGGGAGTACGGTATATGTCACCCTAGAGCCGTGCAGCCACCATGGGCGTACACCACCTTGTGTCGATGCTTTGCTGCAAGCCAAGCCAGCGCGTGTGGTGCTGGCTATGCAAGATCCCAATCCTTTAGTGGCAGGCCAGGGTATACGTCGTTTGCAGCAGGCTGGTATTCATGTGGCAGGCCCTTTGTGTGTCGAGCAGGCCTTGGCGATTAATGTGGGTTTTTTTGCTCGTATGTTGCGCCAGACTCCCTGGGTTTGGTTGAAAATGGCATGCTCTTTGGATGGGCGTAGCGCTTTGCCCAATGGTCAGTCTCAGTGGATTACCAGTGCACCGGCCCGCGCCGATGGACACCATTGGAGAGCTCGCAGTTGTGTGGTTTTAACGGGCATTGGGACGGTGCAAGCGGATAATCCGCAGCTCACAGTACGAGCCGTTCAGACTGAGCGGCAGCCCGTCAGAGCCATCATTGATACGCATTTTGCGGTTTCCGAGGATGCGGCTATGTTTGATGGCAATCCTTGCTGGGTATTTACCTGCCGACGGGATGAGGCAAAAGCTGAACGTTTGGCAGCGCGACAGGTACGCACAATTCTAATGCCCAAGTTTCAAGGGCATGTGGACTTAAGGGCTGTTATGCAGTGCTTAGGCGAGCAGCAGTTTAATGAAATACACGTAGAGGCAGGAGCCAAGCTAAGCGGTGCTTTGTTAAGTGCGGACTGTGTCGATGAACTACTCATTTATATGGCTCCTACCCTGTTAGGGGCGGGGCGTGGTGTGGCGGATTTGGCAGAGCTAAGCCATGTTGATGTTGCGCCTAGGTATGAGTTTTTTGATGTGCAAAGTGTGGGGCCTGATTTGCGTTTAAGGGCTCGTAAGCAAGCGCATTGGGACAGGCTGTTGCAACAGGTTCAGTCAGTAAAAAGACTGGATTGACAGGTCAGCACTCTACGTCTGACTACTATTTTCACCGAGGTATAAAAGCGTGTTTACAGGAATAGTGGCTGCCATTGGGCAGATTTCTGAGGTTCAGGAACTGGACGCAAGCGATGCCAATGCAGGTGTCCGTTTGCATATCGAAGCAGGGCAACTGAATTTGGAGCGAAGCAAGCTGGGTGACTCCATCGCTATCCAAGGGGCTTGCATGACGGTTGTGCAGCTTTGGGAGACAGGGTTTGCGGTGGATGTGTCACGCGAAAGCTTGAATCGCACAGTAGGACTGGGGCAAACGGGCGAGGTTAATCTTGAGCACGCCTTGCGCTTGGGCGATTCGCTAGATGGCCATATCGTGTCAGGTCATGTTGATGGCGTGGCAACAGTCAGTCATTTTGCTACGGTAGGAGAGTCTTGGGATTTACGTATAGTTGTGCCTACAGAGCTGGCTAAGTATTTTGCTTACAAAGGTTCTGTGACCGTCAATGGCGTGAGCCTAACCGTGAATCAAGTGGACGATATTGCTGCGGGTTGCGAGATACGTATTAACCTGATTCCACATACGGTGGAAGTGACTACACTGAAACATTTGCACGCAGGCAGCCAGGTAAATATCGAAGTTGATACGATTGCGCGCTACGTAGAACGTATGGTGAGTTTGCAGCAGAACTAAGGTTTTTTGTAAGTCTTAGATGTTCTATTTAGTGGTTTGCTTTTTTCTTTGATCTACTGCTATAATAGAATGCTTTCCAGCGTTAGATTACATTTTTTAAATGTAATTCATGTTAGAAAATAGGACAGGTGGCCGAGTGGTTGAAGGCGCTCGCCTGGAAAGCGGGTATACGTTAATAGCGTATCGAGGGTTCGAATCCCTCTCTGTCCGCCAAAATTTAAAAGCTCTTGAGACCTTGGTTTCAAGAGCTTTTTTTATGTTTAGCGTCATCGGTACAGACAGAGCGACTTACTTGTGTTGCTGCGCAATGATGCGGTCTAGCATAGTGCTAAACATGTTTTGCTCTGTGGCGCTCAGGCAGGAAAAAATTTCCTGATTGCGGCGTGCGATGAGCGTAATGATTTTTTGGTAGAGCCTTAATCCGTCGCTGGTGCAGCGCAGGTGATGACTACGTCCGTCTTGGGGGTTGGGTTCTTTGTAGACGAGTCCGCGCTGAACTAGAGACTGAATCGAGCGGCTAGCATGACTTTTATCAAGGTTGGCGTATTTAGCCACCTCATTGAGCACAATCGGCTCAAAGCGCCCAAGTGCGGCGAGGCAGCGGGCTTCCCCCAAGGCCAGAGATAACTCATCCATATAGGCTTTGTGGGTAACGCTATCACTGAGTTTGCTAAGGCTGTGTAGCCGATAGGTCAGAAACTGCTCAAGCAAAGGTGAAGACAGGGCTTGCTGTGGCATGGCTGGGTAGTAGTACAAGAGTGGGGTGGCGCTGACTGTATTGCGTTTTTTACTCAATACAGTCAAGCTCGGCTTTATAGAGCAGCTTGTGCTTCGGCCTGCTGTAAAAGCTGCATGGCACCGTCGAGGCTGTCGTGTCGGGCCAAAAGAGACAAGGCCAGCATGGACAAGAAGACATGGAGTTTGTCCGGGTCTATGCGTCCTATGGTTTCACTCATGGCAGTGTACAGTGTATCGAGTTCTTGTTCGTTCATCGTGTCTTTTCCATATAAAAGGCTTGCAGCGCGGCTTGCAAGGGCTTGATATGTTCCGCGTCCCAGCGTCCTGCGATATATGCATCGGGACGCAGTAGATAGAGGCAGCCGCTTTGATAGCGATGGTGGTTGGCTTTGTCGATGTGCCACGTGGCGGGGCAGGTGGGGGCTTGGTGTTGAGCCAGTACGAGCTGTAAAGCGGGCAGTGACTCTGGGGTGACGAAGCGAGCCAGCGTATCTTTTACAGCCTGGGCTTGGGCAGGGCTCAGCTCTACACCTAGTACAACGAAGCCTTGACCAAAGAACTCGCTAAAATGTCGTTGCTCTTGATGGCGCCGTAATAATAGTTCGCGTGCAGCCTGTCCGGGAGCATGGGCTGGATCGGCATCACGTCTGGTGTCCTCTAGGTTTAAGGCCGAGCCTGTATAGGCAATAGGAGCGGACTGCCTAGGATTGATCAGTGAGCGTACTTTTTCATCCACCAAGCTAAGTCGTAGCGTGGCCTCACGCATCAGTGTAAAGCCGTAATGAGGGGGAGCCATAAACTCGGTGCTTTTAGCACCATAGCTGATGTTTTGCTGCGTCGCATATACGCGCTCGCTGCTGTAACTGTCCAGTAAATCATCCGTGGCCTGACCACGCATGACCCAGGCGAGCTTCCAGGCCAGGTTGCCGATATCGTCTAAACCGGAGTTCAGACCACGTACACCAAAAATAGGCACTAAATGCCCGGCATCACCCGCGAACAGCACGCGCTGGTGACGATAGCTTTCTAGGCTAAGGCATTTGGCATTGTAAAGACTGATCCATAGTGGTTTCCAAGGGGCCGTTTCGCCAATCATATCTAGATGAGCTTGTACGCGAGGCAGGACGTTTTCTGCTTGAACAGCAGCGTGAGCATCTTCGTCATCGGCTAATTGGTAATCGATACGCCACACGTTTTCTGGCTGTCTATGCATAAGAATGGTGGAGCCAGGATTGGAAGGAGGGTCAAACCAAGCTAAGCGCTCGACTGGACGCGTTGATTCTTGCTCTATGTCCACGATGACATAACGGCCCTCGTATTGCATGCCCTTAAGGCTGAGTCCTAAACAGTCTCGTACAGTGCTACGACCGCCGTCGCAGGCCACTAGCCATTGCGCTTGTATCCATTGTTGCTGCCCTTGTGATTCGACCAAGGCACGTACACCCTGCCCATCTTGCTGCACGGCAAGCACGCGACTGTTCCAGCGAATATGTGCCAGCTCAGGGTGTTGTTGCATGATCTCATGCGCGTATTGCTCTATATAGTATTGCTGAATATTGACCATGGGCGCATAGCGCTGGGTGGGGTCGTGCGGCATATCAAAGTGCAATACTTCTTGATCACGAAAATAGCTGCGTCCTGCTGTCCATCCAAGTCCTTTACTTAGCAGTGCTTTGTCTGCGCCAAACCAGCTCATGATTTCCTGTGAGCGACGTGAAATACAGATGGCCCGGCTGCCTGTGCAGTAGGTGTCATCCGCTTCTATGGTTAGGGAGGCAATACCATATTTGGCCAAGAGAGCGGCCAGAGCCAGCCCAACTGGCCCACCACCTGCAATCAATACGGGTGTTTGCGTTGGCAGTTCAGTGTGAGACATGATTTTTTATCCTATGTTGTTGTGTGCGCAACTAGTTGGGTATAAAAATAGACCAGCGTATTAATACCGTGCCTCGAGTTTTTCAAGTAGCTCGTGCTCAGCCTGAGGCGGGTGCAAATGCGCGGGTCGATGAGAGGGGTTGTTTGGCTTGTATGGGCAAAGCCTACAAGCCAGATCAGGGTTTAGTCTGTACTGATATTGCCGTGTTCAATAACGGTTTTCCATTGCTCGGCAACCTTGTCCAGACGTGTTTGGGTGTCTACGGGCTTGGTGTGCAAGGGGTTCAAGTTCATTGTTTGCAGCGTATCGAGTATGCGCGGATTAGCGAAAGCATGTTCGATCAGGGCGCTCCACTTATCTTTGAGCTCATCAGACAGGCCTTTTGGGCCCATTAAGGTAAATCCGAACTCCACATCAAAGTCTTCCAGGCCTTCCAGTCCAGACTCTTGGATAGTGGCCACATTGGGCATGAGCGGATCACGCTCAGCACTGGATACGGCCAGTGGAACGAGGCGCTCAGACTCTACAAACTGGATGGCGCCACCTATTGCTAAGAAGCCGGCTTGGGTTTGCCCGCTGACTAGGCCTGTGGTGGCGGGCGCGTTACCTTGGTAAGGCACATGAATCATATTGCCTTTGATTTTTTGGTTCAGGTATTCCATGGTGAGGTGGCCGGGAGCGCCAATACCTGCCGTGGCGTAGGTAATGTCTTCAGTCCGTGCTTTTTCAATAAATTCTGCAAAGCTTGTAATTTTCTCATCTGGATGAGTTAAAAGCGTTTGCGAAAACGAGCCCACCATGCTGATGGGGCTGAGGTCTTTACGTGCGTCAAAATTGCTTTTCACGTAGATGAAAGGGTTAACCGTGTAGAGCGTGTCTACAGTTAATAGCAGGGTGTAGCCGTCAGGTTTTTGGCGTGCGACATGCTGAGCACCTACCTGGCCATTTGCACCGGCCCGGTTCTCCACGATGACGGCTTGACCTAGCTGTTTTCCTGCATCTTCCGCAAAGAGGCGTGCGGTAATGTCCAGCAGCCCTCCGGGTGGGTAGTTCACCACTAAGGTGATAGGACGCTCAGGATAGGCCGCTAGGGCGGGCCCAGTGGGCAGTACCAGGGCGGCGCCCAGCGCGAATAAACCTAGCGTTTTCCTACATAGCATTGTTGTCTCCACGAAGTAGATAGTAATAGAGCAAAGGGAGTATTAGCCGATAGCGGTAGGCCCCGGACTGGTTTCCGAGTGCTCTATCATGGCTAGGGATAAGGCTTGCAGCATGGCGAGCTTTGCATCTTTGTGGGACTCGCTATGCCACAGGTTCTGTAATTCGTGTGGGTCTGCATGCAGGTCATACAGCTCTCCCCAGTCGCAACCGTCATAGATGCTTAACCTGTATTGCGTGCTGATTAAGGTGCGCATACGAACGCGACGGTCAAAGCCAAACATAATGCGCTGACCTTCCTCTTCGATCAGCACTTTATCGCGTAATTGATCACACTCACCACGCATTAAGGGTAATAAAGATTTACCCTGCATGCCGTTGTAAGGCGTAATGCCGACGCGATCTAAAATGGTGGACGCTAAGTCTAGTGTGGAACTGAGCGCATCAGAGCTCCCGTTGGCGTGTGGGTCGTGAGGATCCATCCAGATGAATGGTGTGCGTAGAACACTGCGAAAGTGTACCGGACCTTTCCAGAGTAACTGGTGATCGCCTAAGTACTCTCCATGATCACTCATGAATATCACAATGGTATTGTCGCTCAGGCCTTGGTCTTTCAGCTCTTGCATGACCTGACCAATCACCTCGTCAATATGCGTAATAGAGCCATAGTTCAGGGCGATCGCCTCACGGGCCTCACGCTCGTTGCAGGCAAACACCGCAGGCGTGGTTTTTAGGGCAACACGTTGATCACGCTGATCATAGAGCCACTGTACGGGCGGGCTGGTAGGATAGTGTTCACAGGCGTGGAAAGACTCGGGCAGATCCATATCATCAGGGTCATACATGTCCCAGTAGCGCCCTGGTGGGGTGAAGGGGTGATGGGGATCCGGAAAGGAACACATCATGAAAAAAGGTTTATCACCTTTGGCATAATCGCGTAACCGAGCTTTAGTTTCTTGTCCCAGATACGAGCTGATCGATAGCTCTTCAGGGACACGGGTACGCCAGGCCTGTCCGAACTGACTTAATTCGTATTCGGGTGTAGGGATAGCGTTTTCCCGTCCTGTACTAGCGGCTACCTCGGGATGATTTTTTTCAAGCCAGCGCCAGTAGTGCCCCCACACCTGATCGCCATGGTCCACCGCCAGCGTAACGTGTGAAAACCCATAGAACGGAGTCTGTACATCGTGTGACGCATCCTCACGCCAATGAGGCCCCCATTCTTGCTCGTAGTTGCCGTCCTTGGGGTGATAGGCTTCACCCTCGGTGTGTGGATCAGTGGGGCCAGGCCAGTGTGGGCCAAAGCCGGTCATATTCTGTAAGTGTGATTTGCCGATCAAGGCCGTTTCGTAGCCATCTTCCTTAAGCTTTTCGACAAAGGTCACGCTATCTAGGGGTAATGGAATCCCGTTATGTCGCACGCCATGTGCAGAGGGCATGCGTCCTGTCATTAACGAGGAGCGATTTGGCATGCAAATGGGTGTGGCGACATAGAAGTTATCTGCACGCCAGCCTCGTTGAGCAATTGCGTCTAGATTGGGTGTCTTAACTATCTTGTTGCCATACGCACCTAAGTGCTGGGCTTTTTGTTGATCAGTAATAAATAACAGAATATTGGGTTTTTTCATTGTCTTGACGACGTAAACAGAATGATGCTTCACATTATTGATGTCTCAGGCATAATTGAATAATGAGAATTTGTTTGATCTACATCAATAAATGTTATGACTATTCAAAACGACTGGACTCGTAATTTACGTTTACGCCAATTGCAAATGCTGGAACGCTTGTGTGAGGTAGGCACTATTACTCAGGTAGCGCAGGAGTACCAGTTGACGCAGCCCGCCTTGTCCAAATGGTTGCGTGACTTTGAGGAAAGCTTAGGTGTACAGCTTTTTAGACGTCATGCGCGAGGCTTAACTCCCTTACCCATAGCTCTAGAATTAGCACGTCAAGCTAAGGCGATTGGCGGCCGTATGACGCGGGTGCGGCAGCTCGTGGAGCAAATGGTGGGAGAGGCCAGTGCACAAGTCAGCATAGGGGTTAACTCTATGGTTGCTGTTGTGTTTTTACCGCTGCTAAGTCGCTTATTTCATGAGCGTTATCCAAAGGCGAGCTTGCAGGTGGTGGAAGGTTCACTGGATATATTGCTGCCACGTTTGAGGCAGGGCGAGCTGGACTTGGTTATTGGGCGAGTGGAAACAGGGCAAGTACTGTATGGCTTGGAACAAGAGCGTTTGTGCCATGTGCCTATCTGTCTGGCCTGTTGCCAAACGCATCCTTTGGCTCAAAAGCAGCACGTTTCTTGGCAAGAGGCACTCAGGTACCCATGGGTAGCACCCGGACACACCAGCCCGATCCGAGAGCAACTGGAAATGGGCGTAGAGCGTTTGGGCTTACATCCACCTACTGTGTTGATAGAGTCCAACTCAGTGTCAACCATGATTCGTTTGTTGCCAGGTACGAATCGCTTGGCGCTGATGTCTGCATTAATGGTCGAAAGTATGGATCTGACCACCACGGTAAATGTGCCCTGGGTGGGGATGGGGATGGATGCGCAAATGAATCTGGTGTGGCGTGACGATGAGGACAATACTCCTGCTCTGTATGCGCTGATGGATTGCGCCCGGGAACAGGCTAAACAATTGGCCTAGGCAACGGATATATCCGTTTTTTTGGTAGCTGTTTAGGCAGTGTGATCGGCGCGTCACTGGAAATTGATAAGCCTATGCTGATAGGATAGTCATGGTGGGAGCATACAGTCGCGTTTGCCCCGCTTCATAATTCTAACTACAGCGGCGAGACAAGATAGCAGCGTTTAGGTTCTGTCGCTGATCACAAAGGAGTGCAGCATGAAGGCTTTTTACCACCCCGCGCAGCTCAAGCATCACCCGCGTACGTATTTTTCGCGGGGTGCGATGCGTGAGCCCCAAGAGGTGCCGCAGCGCTTAGAGCATCTGGTGGACGCAGCGCGTGCGCTGGGTATGGAACTGGTACATCCCGATGATTTTGGTATGCAGCCTTTGCTGGCGGTACATGATCAGGACTACCTTGAGTTCTTGCAGAATGCGCATCAAGCCTGGCAGAAAATGCCAGCCGATTGGGGGCAGGAGGTCATCTCTAATATTTTTGTGCGCGAGCCTAATCCTCGGCGTGGCATTTTAGCGCAGGCGGCCTACTACATTGCAGATGGCAGTGCCCCTATTGGTGAGCACACCTGGGAGGCCGCCTATTGGTCCGCTCAAAATGCCGTGGCTGGGGCGCAGGCTTTATTGCAGGGTGAGCGACGTGCCTACTCCATTTGTCGTCCTCCAGGGCATCATGCACGGCGCTCTGCAGCGGGTGGTTTTTGCTTTTTAAATAATGCGGCGATTGCGGCCCAGCACCTACGACAAAAATTTGAGCGTGTGGTGGTGCTGGATACTGATATGCACCATGGTCAGGGCATACAGGAAATTTTCTACGATAGAGACGATGTTTTTTATATGTCCGTACACGGAGATCCCGAAAACTTCTACCCTGTGACGGCAGGCTTTTCCGAAGAACAAGGGGAAGGGGCGGGTAAGGGATTTAACCTGAATCTTTCTATGCCGCATGGCTCTGAAGCATCGGTGTTTTTTGATTATGTCGAGCAAACCATACAGCAAATGAAAGACTATAAAGCGGATGCCTTAGTGCTTTCATTGGGCTTCGATATCTATGAAAAGGATCCTCAAGCGCAGGTTCAAGGTATTACCACGGCGGGTTTTGAACATTTGGGCAAACTGATGGCGAGCACAGGTTTACCTGTGCTGGTGGTTCAGGAGGGAGGTTACTACCTAGAGGACTTGCAGGTGAATACAGAAGCTTTTTTCAATGGGCTAAAGGCAGGCTTATAGGCGAACTGTTTTTCACGATGTTCCTGGCGTAGCTCATGCGCCAGGAGCAAAAGACTTACATCGCGATACTCTATCTTGGGCGCTTATGTTTGTGCAGATGTCCCTAGGCTAGCCAAAAAGCCTAGATCGTCTTAACGTATGGGCTTACATACATTCAAACATAGGAGACATCACACAATGCGATACACCTTGATGCTTAAGGCTGATGGAAAAGCGACCTTTGAACATTGGCAAAGATTGTTTGCCGAGTATGCCCCGGATGTTGATGTGTATTGGCTAGACGATGAAAGCGTCGATCCAAGCACGGTGGACTTCGCATTGGTGTGGGAGCCGGACTTTGGTCGTTTGGCACAGTTCCCCAATTTAAAAGTAACGTTCAGTGGGGGGGGCGGGCGTCGATCATATTATTGCTGACCCCAGTTACCCTAAGCATGTGCCGATTGTGCGCTTGTTCACGGAAGAGTCGGCCCAGTTGATGCTGGAGTTTGTGACTCTGGCGGCATTAATGGCGCTTAAAAAAATGCCTGAAGCCATTGCAAATAGTCAGCGGCGTCACTGGGATACCTATGACCTTGACCGGACGGCCAAACAAACCACGATAGGCATGATGGGACTGGGTAATTTGGGTACGGTCTCGGCTAGGGCACTGGGGGGCTTGGGTTTTCAGCTATCAGGATGGTCGCGTACTGCTAAGAGCTTAGATGGGATGAACACCTACGCAGGCCAGCAAGAGTTAGGCGCGTTTTTGGCGCAAACGGATATTTTAGTGTGCCTGTTGCCCCAAACAGAAGAGACGCGTCATATCATTTGTGCACAAACCATCGCACAACTGCCTCAGGGGGCAGCGATTGTTAATGTGGGACGAGGTACGCATGTCAATGTACCTGATCTTATTCAGGCTTTGGATAGCGGACATTTAGCGTGTGCTGTGCTCGATGTTTTTGATCCTGAGCCGTTAGCGGCCGATTCACCTTTGTGGAATCATCCCAAAGTCATTGTGACGCCACACATTGCCGCCAATCCTTCCAGACGTTCGCGCGTACAGTATGTAGCGCAGCAGATACAGCGTCATGCAAAGGGACAGGATCTACCGCATATCTTTAATCACGATCTGGGCTATTAATCCATCAGCCCTTGCCCAGAGCTACGCCTTAAGCGACATGGGTAAGGGCTGATATCTGGCTTACTGGGAGACAGTGCTTAGTTCTTTGCTCAGGTGTCATTTCAGCCTATTATCTCTTTTGTTGCCTGGCAGCTCATCTGGCTGACCAGGTTTTTTTTATGATATATGAATGGCTTATCGTGGCGCTGCGTGCTCTTGCGTGATGGTTAACCCTCAATTTGAGCCTGTATCCTTGATCAAGGCCGGACATATGCGATAGTCTGGTGGCCTGACCACTGGACCATACGAGTATGGCTAAAAAATGAGTACTTTAGAAGCAGTTACCGTTCCACGCCTGTACCGAGTCATTGCTGACCAAATCGCTCAAAAAATACGATTGGGCGAATTCAAGGTGGGGGGGCGTTTGCCTTCAGAGCGTGAGCTGGCCGAGCAGTTGCAGGTAAGTCGTGCCTCAGTGCGAGAAGCCTTGATCGCGTTGGAGCTGGAGGGATATGTAACGGTGCGTGTAGGCACAGGTGTTTTTGTACTAAGAGATCAGGGTGTGGATCTGGCTCGGCTTACCAGTCACACAGAGGGGCTGTCTAGCCCTAGTGATATTGGACCTTTTGATGCGCTGGAAACGCGTTTGTTACTCGAACCCAGCAGTGCGGCGCTGGCTGCCCAAGTGGCCTCGAAAGAACACGTGCAGGCCATCGAGCAAGCACATCGTTTAATGGCCACCAGCGATAAGCCCTCGCAGGCGGACTACCAATTTCATATAGCTATTGCTAACGCGTGCGGAAATGCGGCATTAGCAGCCGTTATACAGCATGTTTGGCAGCTTGCTTTGGGTAGCGCCGTGTATTCACAGTTGGATAAACATTTAGTAGATGCGCAGGTGTGGCGAGTCGCAGAGCAAGAGCATGCGGTCATTTTAGAGGCGATTGCAGCGGGTGATAGTGCTGGAGCGCATGCTGCGATGAGTGCCCACCTTAGCGGCATATTGGATCGCTTGCGCGTTGATTTTGCTCAGGTGTAGAGCTTGCTTTGATCCCGTTTCATGGCTGCGGTGCAAAGCCTGTTCGCACATTTGGCAGCAAGACGTTTTTTTCCTGTTCCAGTTATCTATTTAATAGGGGGCACTGATATGGCTACTCATGGCTTAACGGGCCGAAATGGCGGACAAATTCTGATGCAACAGTTAAAAATCCACGGAACCCGGCGGATTTTTATGGTCCCAGGTGAGAGTTATCTGCCTTGTATCGATGCGCTCAATGAGCACAGAGAAGCCATAGAGCCCATTGTGTGTCGTCAAGAAAGCGGGGCCGCTTACATGGCGGAGGCGTATGGGAAGTTAACGGGTGAGCCAGGGGTGTGTTTTGTTACTCGAGGACCTGGTGCAAGCAATGCCAGTATTGGCGTGCACACTGCGTATCAGGACTCCACTCCCATGATCTTATTTATTGGTCAGGTAGGAAGCGATTTTATGGAGCGCGAGGCGTTTCAGGAAATTGATTACCGGCGCATGTTTGGTCCTATGTGTAAATGGGTAGCACAGATAGATCGTACGGATCGTATACCAGAGTTTATTGCACGCGCGTATTCGGTGGCGACCAGTGGACGCCCAGGTCCGGTGGTATTGGCCTTGCCAGAAGATACCTTATGGGGTGTATCCGAGGTTGAGGATGCACCGAAGTATCAGCGCAAGCACACCTATCCAGGTGCGCCGGATATGCACGCATTTATGGAGCACCTGGATCAAGCACAGCGTCCCGTTATGATAGTTGGGGGCAGTGGCTGGACGAGCGAGGCTATTGCCCAGGTACAAGATTTTGCGCAACGCGCTGCCATCCCTGTGGGTACGTCGTGGCGTCGTCTGGAGTGCTTTGACCAGGCTCATCCGAATGCGGCCGGACACGTGGGTTGGGGGATGGATCAAGCCTGGCAGCAGCGGATTGAAAACGCCGATTTGATTATTGCTTTGGGCACGCGTTTAGGTGAAGAGACCACCTTGGGCTATACCTTGTTAAAAGCTCCCGTCGCAAATCAGAGCTTGGTACATGTGTATCCTGATGCAGATGAGCTCGGGCGTGTGTATGCGCCGAGTCTGGCGATCGTATCGGGAGTGCAAGGCTTTGCCAGCGCTTTGGCCGCCTGTGAGCCTAAGTCCGCGTCTGCACGTCAGCACTATGTGGAGGCGGCACATGCCGAGTATTTGGCGAGTCTGCAGCCTTTACCGTGCGAGGGCCCCTTAAATCTGGATGCGCTGGCCGCGCACGTGAATAGCACCATAGGGCCAGAGGCTTGTTTGACGGTTGGCGCTGGTAACTATGCCTTGTATCCACATCGATACCGTCAGTTTAGACGCTTAGGAACAAGTTTGGCGCCTACAGTAGGCTCTATGGGTTATGGCTTGCCCGCGGCATTGTCAGCTAAGTTAGAAAACCGTGATCAGACCGTGGTCTGCTATGCTGGAGACGGGTGTTTCCAGATGACTATGCAAGAGCTGGGGGTGGCATTACAGTACCGCTTAGGGATTGTGATTTTGCTATTTAATAATGGTGTTTGGGGTACCATACGGGCCCATCAGGAACGGGAGTACCCGGGACGAGCCATTGCTTTGGATTTTGTTAATCCGGACTTTACGCGTATTGTGCAAGGCTACGATGGCTATGGGGAAATTGTGGATCGTACCGAGCAGTTTGCAGCGGCGTTTGAGCGTGCGCTGGAATTCGCTCAAGCGCATGATCTGCCGGCTTTGCTCGACATTCGCTATGACCCTAATGTGATCGCTCCTGGTGAGACCTTGCAGGCTATACGTGAACGGGCACTGCAGTCATAAGTAGTCTGTGTCTGGATGCGAATGGGAAAAGTGGCAAGCATCCAGACACAGCAAGGTGTGGGCTTAATGCTTTAGGCTAAACCACGTGGATTTTAGGCTGGTGTATTTGTCTAGCGCGTGTATAGATTTGTCCCGGCCAAAGCCTGATTGTTTGACGCCGCCAAATGGCACTGAAACATGGCTATCAAAGTAGCAGTTAACCCAGACTAAACCCGCCTCTAGTTCTTGTGCGACGCGATGAGCGCGAGCAAGTTGAGCTGTCCAGAGGCCTGCCCCTAGGCCAAAAGAGTGATCGTTGGCATAGGCTAAAGCCTGCTCTTCCGTATCAAAACGGGTGACAGCGAGCACAGGCCCGAAAATTTCTTCTTCAACTATACGCAGCGCTTGGCTGTGTACCTCAAAAATAGTGGGTTCGATAAAGTAGCCGCCTGCCTGGGGGTGTACGGCCTGACCGCCTAGGCGTAAGATTGCCCCCTGTTCTTGGCCCGATTTTATATATCCTAATACACGTTGCATGTGCTCCGCATTGACCATGGCACCCATTGCACTATTTGGATCGAGTGGATTGCCCGGTTGCATATCGTGAGCGCATGCTATGAGCTTATCCATAAAGGTGTCGTAAATGGCACTTTGCACGTAAAGGCGGGAGCCGGCGATACACACCTCCCCCTGATTGTTAAAAATTCCAATCGCGGCAGCGCGTGCGGCCTGATCCAGATCGGGGCAATCGTCAAAGATGATATGAGGCGATTTACCTCCGCACTCAAGCCAGACCTGCTTGAGATTGGATTGCCCTGAGTACTGCATAAAACGCTTACCCGTGGCCGTCGAGCCGGTGAAAGCGATGCAATCTACATCCGGGTGTAAACCTAAAGCCTGGCCTGCTTCGGGGCCACTGCCCGGTACCACATTCAGTACACCTGCGGGAATCCCCGCTTGCAGTGCCAACTCTCCCAAACGTATCGCACTTAAAGGGGACGAGTCGGCCGGCTTAAGCACCACACTATTGCCCGCCGCCAGAGCGGGCGCCACTTTCCAGCTAGCCATCATTAAGGGGTAGTTCCAGGGTACGACGGCCGCGACCACGCCGAGTGGGTGACGGGTGATGGTGGCTAGTGCGTGGTGGTCGGTAGGGGCGATTTCATCGTATTGTTTATCGATAAGTTCGGCATACCAGGCAAAGGTATAGGCTGATTCTGGTATGTCGAGAAAGAGGCAATCACTAATAGGCTTACCCATATTGAGCGTTTCGATCAAGGCTAGCTCATCACTGTGCTGTTCGATTAGCTCGGCCAGACGCAATAAGCATTTTTTGCGTTCGCGCCGTGGCATTTTGGCCCACACTCCACTTTTAAAGCTGCGCCGTGCCGCTTTAACGGCCAGATCTATGTCTTTTTCGGTGCAGGCGGGCACTTGCGCCAAGCGCTCACCGCTTGCTGGATTAATGATATCCATCAGCACACCTTCTCCCTGGTGGGCCTTACCATCAATCAGAGCATGTGTACTAAAGCGTAGCTGGGCCGCTAGAGCTTCCCAGTCTTGAAGGGTTTTGGCGTTGTGCATGGAAAGTTCTCCTTATCTAAGAATGAGTCGGGCGAGAGTGGCGTGCTAAAAAAATGCCTGCGCAGATAATGCAGGCGATGCCTAGTAGTGCTAAGAGGTCGGGCGTTTGATGAAAAAACCAGGTACTTATGGCAACGGCCATCAGAAGCTGACAGTAGTTAAATGGAGCTAGCGTCGAGGCAGACACGCGTTGAAAGGCCGCAATTAGCAATAGTTGGCCGGTGGCGTTCAGCATGCCCAGACCAATCAGCATGATCCAGTGTGTTGTACTGGGCCAAGTGTCGGGCAGGAAAAAAGGGGCGGGAATAGCCGTGATGATCCAGCAAATTAAGGCGGTACTCGCGTACTGAATATGTCCGGGCACTTGACCGGCTAAGCGACGTGTTAGTAGCTGAAACAAGGCAAAACTGAGTGCCGCCACCACCATGAGTGTGGTGCCTAGCCAAGGCAAGTTTCCGCCAGGACGCACGATGAGCAGCATACCAATGAGCCCACCAATGACAGCTACCCATTGCGCTCGATGCACAGTCTCTTGCAGCATCCAAGGGGACAAAGCCACGATGATCAGGGGAGAAGTGAAATAAATGGCGGTGGCTTCGGCCAAGGGCATGGAGGCCAGTGCGGTCATAAATGCCGTGCCTACAGTACCTAGTGCGATACCGCGGAGTAATAAAGCTCGCCAAGGTAGTGGGGAGCTTAGCGTTAAACCGTGGCGTAGCACCATCAGTATGGCCACGCACCCCACCGTGGAGTAGCGAATACTATTTAGAAACGGGGCAGGGTAAATATCCAGGAAGTACTTGCTGCCTGCATCAAAAATAGCAAATGTAATCAGACCAAGAAAAAACAAGAGCACACCTAGCTGATGCGAGTAGGTGTGCGAGTGACTGCCAAGCGCAGGGCGATGCATAGACTTAGCTGTGTGCGTTTGCCTGCTCCAGCAGGGCACCTAGCAGTACATTAGCGCCTGCTGTGACATGTTCTGGTGAGGCGTATTCAATTTCATTGTGGCTGATACCATCTTTGCAGGGGATAAATATCATGGCGGTCGGGTGCACCGCTGCGACATACACCGCATCGTGCCCGGCACCGGTCAGGATGTCCTGGTGTGAATATCCGTAAGCCTCGGCCTGAGCCCGTACTGAGTTGATTAAATGCTTATCGAAAGGAGTGGGCGCAAAGCGTTGAATTTCTTGTAACTGCACTGTTGTGGCGTATTGAGTATGGTCTCCGGCTGCTACCTGGCGACATACATCACGCAAACGCGACTCCATCAGATCCAGTTGTGCACTGTCTTCATGGCGTAGATCTACACTGAATTTGACTTGACCGGGTATAACGTTACGGGAGGAAGGGTAAACATCCACCACGCCTACCGTGCCTCGTCCCGCAGGGGCGAAGTCACGCGCGATGTCTATGACCGCACGCATAAGATAGCTGGCGGCGTATAGCGCATCTTGGCGTAGCTCCATGGGGGTAGGCCCGGCATGCGCTTCCATGCCTGTGACGGTCAGGTCATACCAGCGTAAGCCCAGAGAACCTTTGACCACACCTATTGTGGTGTGATTGGCCTCTAGAATAGGGCCTTGTTCGATATGCGCTTCGATATAGGCACCTAGGGCATGGCCAGGCACCGGGTAATCACCAGCATAGCCGATAGCCGTCAGCTCCTCGCGTACGGTTTTTCCTTCCGTATCCTGAGCGGATAAAGCCGTTTCTAAGGTAAATACATTACAGTACACACCTGATCCCATCATGACTGGGACAAAGCGTGCCCCCTCTTCGTTCGTCCAGATGATCAGCTCCAGAGGAGCCTCAGTATCTATGTTTTTCTCTTGTAAGGTGCGCATGACCTCCAGACCGGCTAGTACACCAAAGCAACCGTCAAATTTCCCTCCCGTGGGTTGAGTGTCAATATGACTACCCGTTGCAATCGGTGCCAAGTCGGGGTTGCGTCCGGCACGTCGCGCAAAAATATTCCCTATTTTATCGATGGTGATCGTTAGTCCAGCGTCACGTAGCCATTGGCAAAGCAGATCACGCCCTTGACGATCCAGATCGCTAAGAGCCAGACGGCAATTGCCGCCTTTTGGGGTGGCGCCAATTTTTGCGAGTTCCATGATGGAATCCCACAAGCGTTCGCCATTGACGCTTAAGCTAGTGTGCATGAGGTTCTCCTAGGTTGTTCTTGTTGTGCTTGTTCACTAAGCGCTTTGCTTAGTGATCGATAAAGGTGGTTTTAAATTCGATTTCGACAAAGGTGAATGGGTGTTCGCTCGGGTTGATCACATTGTGTTCAACGCCAGCCCCACGTCCATAGCTTTGCCCTGCTTTGAGCTGGCTAGTGGTGACAGTGCCATCAGGGTGTTCCAGTTGCAGCGGACCTGTGTCCATGGGGACGACGACATAGCTCATGCCATGTTTATGCCAACCGGTTTGTGCTCCGGGAGGAAAGTGCCATTCCGTAACACGGGTCAGGTCGTTATCGATTTGTACGGTAGGGATGGCGGTAGGTCGTTGACCAGACATAAACGCTCCTTAAGCTAATTGTGCTTGTGGTTCCCATTGTTTTCCGGGGATGGCCTGCACGAGTTTTTGGGTGTAACTGCTTTCGGGCCGCTGGAAAATTTCGGTGGGCTTACCATATTCGACAATTTTTCCTTGATGCATGACGGCAATAGAGTGGCAAAGTTGAGAGGCCACACGCAAGTCATGAGTGATGAAAATAATGCCGATCTGTAACTGCTCTTGTAAGGACTGTAAAAGCGTGAGCACTTGTGCTTGCACCGAGACATCCAAGGCCGACACTGACTCGTCGGCCACAATCAGGCTGGGGTTCAAGGCCAGCGCTCGTGCTATGCCTATGCGCTGCCGCTGGCCGCCAGAAAACTGATTGGGATAGCGGTTAAATGAGGACGGATCCAAACCGACCAGTTCCAATAGCTCACGTGCCCGCGCTTCTGTACTCCGGCGGTCAGCGCCATAGGCAAGCGGTCCATCACAAATTGACTGACCTATCGTCTGACGTGGATTTAACGACGAGTAGGGGTCTTGAAAGATCATTTGCAGGTGACGTCGGATTGGGCGTAGTTGTTTTTGTGAGTAATCGGCAATATTCTTGCCTTGAAACACAATTTCTCCTTCGTCTATGCTTATTAGTCGCAGCAAGCATTTTCCGATGGTGCTTTTGCCCGAACCTGACTCGCCTACTATGCCTAGCGTTTCGCCACGACGTACCGTCAGGTTGACGCCATCTACCGCTTTGACTAAGCGTGATTGACCTAGCCATGTCTTGCCCGTCACATAGGTTTTTCGCAGATTGCGTACCTCCAGCACGATATCTTCGGCCTGTTTGCACTCATGCGCTTCGGCTCTAAGGTGAGGAACGGCGGCGATCAGGCTTTGCGTGTAAGGGTGTTGAGGATTTTTCAGTACTTGTTCTGCACTACCTTGCTCTACCAGTAGTCCTTTTTCCATGACGGCGACTCGGTCTGCAATTTCAGCTACTACGCCAAAATCATGTGTGACAAAGATAACGCCCATGTTCTTGGTTTGTTGAATCTTTGCAATGAGCTCCAGTATTTGCGCTTGAGTGGTGACGTCCAGTGCGGTAGTGGGCTCATCGGCAATCAGTAAGGCGGGCTCTAGAGCCAGAGCAATGGCAATCATCACGCGTTGTCGTTGCCCACCTGACAGCCTGAACGGATGCGTGTGATAGAGCTGTTCGGGATCAGGTAGGCCCACAAACTCAAACAACTCCAGCACACGTTGGCGGCGCTCTTGTGGTGTAAGCACCTGGTGGACTTCCATGACCTCATAGACCTGTGCACCTACTGTCATTAGCGGATTCAGAGCCGACATAGGTTCCTGAAACACCATGGCAATGTCTTTACCACGCATGTCCCGTAGCTGAGCGGGTGTGCTGTGGAGCAAATCCTGGCCACGAAATAAAATTTTCCCTTGATTAGGTCGTAGATAAGGTGGCAGTAGTCCCATGATGGCATTGGCACTCATGGACTTACCCGAGCCAGACTCACCCACTATGCATAGGATTTCGCCTGCATGCACCTCAAACGATACCTCTTGTACGGCGTACTGACGGTCACCACCCGCTTCCAGTGGAATACTCAGATTTTGCACGGATAACAAAGTTGTTTCTGTTGACATCTCGACTCCTTATTCACCGCGCTTGCGAAGTTGCGGGTTCAGTGCATCGTTCAAGCCCTCGCCAATCAGGTTGATGGCCAGCACCGTTAACATAATGGCCACGCCAGGCCAGACACACATCCACCACGCTTCTCGTATCATGGTGCGTGAAGCGCCGATCATGAACCCCCAGCTCATTAAGTTACGATCGCCCAGTCCCAGAAAAGCCAGTGCCGATTCAGTTAGGATTGCAGTAGCCACCATGAATGAGGCCGAAACAATGACAGGTGACATGGCGTTTGGCAAAATTTGTGCCCAAATAATGCGGCCTGGTTTTTGCCCTATGACTACTGCTGCCTGTACAAACTCACGTTGCCGTAAGGAGAGGAACTCTGATCGCACCAGGCGGGCTGCCGGAGGCCATGAAACGGCTGTAATGGCCGCGGTGATAGACCATAACGACGGTGACATGACTGCAACAATCACCACGGTCAGTGCGAGTTGGGGGATAGTCTGAAAGAACTCGGTAAAGCGCATCAAGGCATCGTCTATCCAGCCACCGAAAAAACCAGCGGTGGTGCCGATGACAATGCCAAAGGCCAGCGATATGACGGTAGACAGCAAGCCCACCATAAGTGATACTCGCGCTCCCCAAACCAGACCTGCTGTAATGTCGCGCCCCAGCATATCGGTACCGAAAGGGTAGGCCGGATCGGTTAAGGGGGGAATCAGTGGAGTAGCCACCATCATCCAGGGTGAGTCTTCGTAAAGATATGGGGCAAGTAGAGCCAGTGCGCAGACCACTACAATAATCAGTAGTCCGAAGACAGCTCCCCAGTTACGTGAATAACGTTTCCAAAAGGCTATCATTAGGCCGCTCCTTCCTGCAGGCCCGCACTGATACGGGGGTCGATTAAACGGTAGATGATTTCAGTGATCAGGTTAAATACCACGACCATGGTTGATGTCACCAAGAAAATACCCAGCAGTAGCTGATAATCACGCTGCAATAAGGCATCAAACATTAAACGGCCTATCCCCGGCCAGGCGAATACCGTTTCTGTGAGCACCGCACCACCTGCCATTTGTCCAAGCTGTATACCTGCAAAGGTAATGACGGGCAGTAAAGCATTACGCAGTACGTGCGTGTGTATGACACGGTTTTCGGGCACACCTTTTGCGCGCGCGGTTTTCACGAAGTCCATACCGATGACATCCAGCATGGAGGCGCGCGTTAGGCGCACATAAAAGGCCATGAAGAAACAGCCCAAGGTTAAGGTGGGCAAGGCCAGATGCGTGGCAATGTCCATGGCTCTGTCTATACCCGTTAGGCGCGATCCCACACTTTCCATGCCGAAAGCAGGTAACCAGCCCAGTACGACTGAAAAAAGCAGTATGCCCATTAAAGAGAGCCAAAAGAGGGGAGTGGCATACAGTATTAATGCGGTGGAAGTCACCACGCTGTCTATCCAGCGCTTGCCTGCGGTAAAACGAGCACGGGCAGCCATCACACCTAGGGTAACGCCTGCAATGATGGAGAATAAAAAAGCCGCTGACATCAGTAATAAGGTGGCGGGCAGACGCTCCAGTATCAGTGTCAATACAGGTACATGGTTACGGTATGAGTAGCCTAAATCCAGCTGTAGTACCCCTTTGATGTACAACCACAGCTGTGTCATAACAGGTTTGTCCAGACCAAACGCGACACGCAACTGTTCTACGTAGTTGGGATCGCTGACCCCTGCCTGCCCTGCTAAGACGGCAGCAGGGTCACCTGGGGCGAGCCTGATTAAAAAGAAATTAATAATTACTACACCCAGAATGACGAACAAGGCTTTGCCCGCCCTGGATAACAAAAATAGCAGGAATCTCATGGTTTCTATCCTATGTGCTTCAAGGATGCGTATGGCTGCCTCGCGTGGGCGAGGCAGCTAAAGCAAAGCTACTGCTTATTCGATATACACATCATCGAAGCTGTCATGCAGGCCAATAGCCGTTTTGACGAGATTCTTGATGTTGTTACGGTAGATGGTGGCAAATTCCATATCTACGAGCGAGCCCTGTGCCACATCCTCGATCAGTTGGACTTGAATTTGATCGTAGAGTTTTTGTCGTTCTTCGCTGCTGGTGGACGCCGCTGCTTTGGCCCAAACCTTATCGAGCTCGGGATTGATGTAGCCTTGTACATTAGCAAAAGGTGAGCCTTTTACCGCGTTTGATTCGATGAAAAAACGCTCTACACCAAAAGCTGGGTCCCCATACTGGTAGGCGTATGTCGTGGTGAGATCAAAGTCCCAGTTACTGGTGCGACTGGCCCAGCCACCTGCGTCAGTGGCTTGCAGATTGACTTTAAAACCTAATTGCTCCAAAGCTTGTTTGGTGTACTCATCCAGACGTTCCCAGGTTGCGCCATAAGGAAAGCTCAGCAGGCGAATGGTGTAGTCTGCCGGATTGATACCGGATTCTTTAATGAGTTCACGTGCTTTTTTAATATCGAATTTATAGCTCTCTAGCTCAGGGTTGTGGAAGCGGGTGGTATTAGAGATAGGTCCGACCGCAACCTTACCCAGTCCAAACATAATGTTGTTGACGATAATATCGCGGTTGATTGCAGCCATGACGGCTTGGCGAACCTTCACATTATCAAAGGGAGCTTGGCGCATATTGAACAAATAATAGGCCTGTGGTGCAAACAATTCCCAGCCAGCCGTGCTCATGGTGGTGTTGGGTAAGGCCGAGATGCGCTTGATGTCCACGTTATCAATATCGCCACCACGCAAAACATCAATCTTGCCTTGCTCAAAGGCTACGGCTCGAGAGGCAGAGTCCGGTATGACGTTAAAGATAATCTCATCCAGATAAGGTTTGCCTTCTTTCCAGTAGTCGGGGTTACGTTCCAGCTTGATGTGTTCGCCACGTCGCCACTCTTTAAATTTGAAGGGGCCTGTGCCTATAGGCGTTTGGTTGGCGGGGGTGTTCAGATAGTCTGTGCCCTCATAAATGTGTTTAGGCATCATGGGTGCAAAAGCGGGTTCGAACATCAGCGAGAAGGCAGCTAAAGGTTCTTTTAGGTGGATGATGACTGTATGGTCATCCACTTTCTCCACCTTATCTAAGTAGCGGCCAAGTATGACTTTCGCACGTCCGTGTACGGCAGGTAGCATATCCGTCATGCTGAAAATAACGTCATCGGCAGTAAAGGGCTTACCATCGTGCCACTTTACGTTTTCTTCCAGCACGAACTTGTAGCGCAGGCCGTCTTCGCTTAGCTCCCATTCTTTAGCCAGATTCGGCATGGGCTCCAAGTCATGGTTGTACTGGAACAGGCTCTCGTAAATTTTTCCGGTGATAAATTGTGTTGGCGCCTGCTGGTTTAGGGCAGGTATCAATATGGGGGGTTCTGGTTGTACGATTAGGCTTAATGTGCCCCCTTGGGTTTGCGCCTGAGCGCCCAAGCTGACAGCCAGAATACTGGCGCCCAATCCTAGCCTAAGCCATTTTTTAATCATCGCTCCATCCTCCTACACTAATAGTTATATAAGTACGGTAAGCATTGCGACCTTACGGGTTGAGCATGCTTAGTGCCGTCCAAGGTGCTGCCACTGGTTAGACGGTGGAGTTAGTGCTACTTGCCAGACCTGTCTTATAACCAGTTTGGATGTATGACATAACGTTGCCTGTACACATTTTGATCAGTGGTCAGGCCACATGACCAGTTTAGTGTAAGTCGTTTACTTTGATTACGGCGTTTTCCCTAATAAAACGCTGAGCTTACGGTTATGTGTTGTTCAGGAAGGTCAATGAATTGGTCTTGAACCTGCTCTGAACGCATACAGGCGATACGGCTTTAGGGTGAGATGAACACATAGCAAGGGCTGAGGTGGTCGCTAGTGAGCGTGAGTGTGTACATATGATGTCTCCTAGGTCCGTGGGACTCTTTGGTGTGGCTGATTTATAAGTATTTGCCACCTTAAAAGAGTATCGCTACTTTGGCATGTTTGAAAGAGCCATTTGCTTGGCTTTCATGGGGGCCACTTGCAGGAGGGGCTTATTATTCTGTACTTGGCCTAGAGCGTATATGAATATGCTTGATGCTTAAGCTTCACCATGATTTCCATCGCCTCGCATTGCCTTTTAAAAAAGAGGCAGTGCGAGGCGGGTCATTTTTTGTTTGGTTTGCTGTAAATGAATTAGTCGATGACGGCTTCAATCAATACGGGGCCGGATGATGCAATGCTGGTTTTGAGTGCATCCCGGAAATCTTGTATTGTCTCCACTCGACGTGCGGGTACGCCCATGCCTTTGGCAATATCCACCCAGCCAATTTCTGGTCGCTGTAACTCAAACATATTGAGCGCATTGGTGCTGGGGTGATTAATCCCCATACGTTTCATTTCCCCAAATAGCGTGGCGTAGCTGCGATTAGAAAGAATGATAGTGATGCAGTCTAGTTGCTCACGGGCTTGTGTCCATAAGGCTTGCAGGGTAAACATGGCACTGCCATCAGCCTGTAAAGTGATTACCTTGCGATCGGGGCAGGCAATGGCTGCACCAGTGGCCATGGGAAGCCCTATGCCAATAGCGCCTCCGGTAAGTTGCAGGTAGTCATGGGGGGCAGATTGGTGGCTGTGCAAGTAGAACTCCCGCCCTTGGGAAATGGACTCGTCACATACGATGGCGTTTTCGGGCAAGAGCTCTGTCACGACCCGCGTGAGCGTTTGACTGCATAGAGTGCCGCTTTGTGGGCTGGGCGCAGCGCTTTGGGGAATTTGGTAAATGGGGGCTTGCGCACGGATGTTGAGTTCGTCGGCCAGAGCTTGCAAGATGGGCAGCGTATCTTGGTGACGCTCCACCAGTTGCAGGCAAGCGGCAGAAGCCGGTAAAAATATGCTGGAACGATCGGGGTAAGCAAAAAAAGCAACCGGGTTTTGTGCTCCGATGAGTATCAGATTGGTGCAGTCTTGTAGGGCTTTAGTAGCGGCATCTACGTCGTAGGGAAAGCGCTCTACACTGGTGCGCCCCTGTCCGCGTTCGATGCGTTTATTGGAGGTTTCAGAGAACAGGCGTACCTGATAGCTCTGGGCAATTTGTCCGGCCAGGCTCAAGGCTTCGCCCATTAACGCGTTACCGCCCAGAATCATGTCCACTTTGGCACCCGAGCGCAGCACATCCGCGGCATGTCGGATTTTTTTCATGTCTACGCTGACGGGTTGCGCTTGATCGCCTACGTGTATGGGTTCGGTTCCACTTGGCATGTCAGCCCAGGCCATGTCGGCCGGTAGGATCAAAGTGCTGACCTGCCCCTGATTGCGACGGCTGTTAGCGATAGCGGCGGCAATATCGGCGGCCAGGTCTTCGGGCGCCAAGATACGACGCACCCAGTCAGACATAGGGTGAGCCAATGACTCGATATCACTGGTCAGGGGGGCGTCGTAACGTAAATGGTATAAGGCGTGATCCCCCACAATGTTGACCATGGGGCTTTGTGCGCGTTTAGCGTTATGCATATTGGCCAAGCCATTGGCCATACCAGGGCCAAGATGTAGCAAGGTGGCGGCGGGTTTACCACTCATACGCGCATACCCATCAGCAGCGCCGGTCACTACCCCTTCAAATAGACCCAGCACACAGCGCATTTCGGGGCGCTCATCCAGTGCGGCCACAAAGTGCATTTCCGAGGTGCCTGGGTTGGCGAAACAAACATCAATACCATTGCTCAGTAAGCTGTCACAAAGCAATTGTGCACCGTTTTTCATTCTCACTCCTTTATATGTAAACTAAATAATGGAAGTTTCTACTTCCTTATGTTTAGGGGCTGCTGTGCTGCCAGATCCGTAACAGCATACCCATATTTACGAGCCTCATGAACCCTTTGTCTTGGTTTCTTTTAGGGGCGTAATGATTTTATTTTTCATATTGTATAGTGAGAAGCGGTGCGGGTATATTGAGTGGCGATACATCTGTGTCTAATATAGATATTTGTAGCGTGAGTTAGAGCACTAGAGGCGCTCTCAACAGTTCAAGCAAAGGCCGAATGGAAGCGCGGTTTGATCACGATATTTGTCGCGCCAAAGGGGATCACTGGACTTGCTCCCGTGTACCAGTGCATGATGTTGCTAAGTATCTATAAGATAGGCATATACAAGGAGAGTAGGCATGAGTGTACGGATACAGCATGTTCAGGCAGACGATTTTGAATCCTGGTTAGCACTTTGGAAGCAATACCAAAATTTTTATCAAGTGCAGATTGATCCGTCTGTCAGCGAGCAGACTTGGGCTCGTTTGTGTAATCCTGCAGAGCCTATGTATTCCGTTTTAGCCTGGAGCCAGGGACAGGCAATTGGTATGGTGAACTGGATATTCCACCGTTCAACCTGGACTACCGGTGACTATTGCTATTTACAAGACCTGTATGTGTCTCCCGAGGCGCGCAATTTATCCGTTGGGCGCCAGCTCATTGAGCATGTCTATCAAGACGCTGAAAAGCATCAGTGCTCGCGTGTTTATTGGCTGACACACGAGTCTAATCAGGATGCTATGCATTTGTACGAAAAGGTGGCTGATCGGTCTGGATTTATACAGTACCGTAAGCAGTTATGAGCGCAGAGACACCCTATATAAGGCCTAGAGCCATATTACGTAGCATATGACGGCTTACCTTAGGCAGTACTTATGTGCATAGTTGAGGGATATGGCTGCGTGCCTCTTGAATAAAAGTATGAATTATTTGGTTGTCATTATCGGTTTTGTATAGAAATGACAACTCATACCTAAGTCTGTCCTCCGGGTCGAACAACTCAAGAAACTGTACACCAGCCGCTTGTATCGACATAGAGGTTGAAGGTACAAAAGCAATACCGATACCACTGGCTACTAAGGTAAGAATTGTCTGCATTTGAGCCGCTTCCATAATTACGTCGGGATAAAAACCGTAATGTCTGCACATAGCAAGAATACGGTTACCAAAACCGAAGTCCTTATGCAGTGGAAATGAAATAAGGGCTTCGTTTTTTAAGTCATGTACATTCACTTTACTGTCGCTGATTAAGCGATGATGTTCAGGAACAGCCAACATGATTTTTTCGTACCCAGCGGTAATGAAGCTTAGATCGTTGTCGGTAGAGCCAAATCTTACTGCAAGACCGATATCCACATCTCCATTGCGTACTGCGGTGAAGATATGCTCGCTGTTATTGGAACTGGGAATAATGCGCACTTTCGAGTGTGCTGTTTTGAAGCGACGGATGATAGCGGGTAATACATTAAATGCCGCGCTGGGTAAGAAAGATATCCTGAGTATGCCTTCAGCGCCAACACTAATACTACGTGCCGATTTAATTGCTGCATCATATTGGGCGACCATTTGAATGGCATGTTTGAGAAAGTGTTCTCCTGCCGCGGTTAATCGTAACTGTGGGCGTTCACGTATGAATAAAGGTGTTCCCACATGCTCTTCTAATTTGCGTATCGATACACTGAGTGGTGGTTGGCTGATACAAAGACGTTCAGCTGCGCGGCTAAAATTTAATTCTTGCGCAACCACAATGAATTGGCGCAGTTGTTTCAATTTTTGTCTCCTCCCCCAAGCTGCACATTGTGAAGTCAGTTTGGAGGCGGTGCGCCAGCGACTTAGCTGTTTAGCGCTCTATTGTTATTAAAACCTTAGAGTCCAACTGAGGTGTGCGTTGCTATGGTCATTCTAGTAGTAGTTGGATTGTCGCCCGCATAGATCTCAGACTAATGTTTTAGGCTTTAATAATACCCTATTCATTGTTAGTGTGCGTGCTCTCCGTATTGCAAGTGTGCGCGATGAAATAGGGAGGAGTTAAGCCGTAGCGATATGACTATCACGTCGAAAATCACGTCCTCCCAGATACATGCCTTGCCTACGCAGTAGAATTTGCATGCCGCCAAAACCCCAATCATCCTTGCCGCTGCTCGGGCTAATTTGATGTCCCATTTTCGTTAGTTGCTCTATCAGCGTGGGGGAAAATCCCGGCTCAACCGTAACCTTCATGCCATGTTCTACTTTGAATCGTGGTGCATTAACCGTTGCTTGAGGGTTTTGTCCATAGATTTGCATACGTGTCACCAGTTGTACGTGCCCTTGGGGCTGGAATGTGCCGCCAGTTGAGCCGAAGGCCGCCATATCACCATCGCTGGTCCTAAAGAAACCAGGCAATATGGTGTGGAACGGTCGCCTGCCAGCAGCAAATCGTGAGGCCGATGTCCCGTCTAAGGAGAAGCCCGCTGCCCTGTTTTGCAAGGCAATGCCGGTTTGAGGTACAACCACGCCCGATCCAAATCCTTTGTAGTTCGATTGAATCAAGGAAACCATCATGCCTTTCTTGTCGCCCGTCGTTAAGTAGGCTGTACCGTCCAGAGGTGGAATGGCATGTGCATAGTTTTGCGCTTTCTGAAGTGAGATTTCTTGCGCGGCCAATTTCAGCTTATCGGTATGTAAAAAGCTTTCATGGCTGTGTTGCATATTCCTGGGGTCTGCAATAAGCGGCATGACATCAGCGAAGGCCTTTTTAATACACTCAATTTGTAAATGTATGGACTCTGAGGAATTAAGGGCAAAGCGCTCTATTTTTAAAATACGCAGCAATGAAAGGGCGTATAAAGCGATCAAGCCTTGCCCATTAGGCGGCATCTCATAAACATGGGTATTGGCAATTTGAATATGAGGAATTGAATGTTCTGTTAACCAAAGAGCCTGATGGCTGCTTAAGTCACTTGCCCTGAGGGGGGCTTGACAGAGTCTTGCATGCTTGTCGATATATTGTGCGGTCTCGCCATGATAAAAGTCTCTTCCTCTGGACTTGGCGATTCGTCGTAAGGTGCGGGCTAAGTCATGTTGAATGAATCGTTCTCCACATTCTGGAGGTCTGCCGTCAAAAGTGAATGTATGCTTGAAGGTAGCTGAGCTAGCGAGTCGTTGTGATTCCTGCTGCCATTTCTCGGCAATCATGGGTGTCACGTGAAAGCCCTGTTCAGCGTAATGGATGGCCGGTGCGAGTAAGTCCGGAAAGGGTAGAGTTCCTATGCGTTGTGACAGTTCCATCCAGGCAGAGACGACACCAGGAACAGTAACGCTGTCCCAGCCCTGATCAGGCATACGAGTGCCATATTTTTTGTATAAAGTTTCGACTGAGGCTTCTTGGGCAGAGCAGCCGCTGGCATTGATGCCCTGTAAGGATTCCCCATCCCAGACCAAGGCAAAAGCGTCTCCGCCAATGCCATTGTTAGTGGGTTCTACTACGGCTAAAACTGCTGCGGCGGCAATGGCAGCGTCTACCGCATTGCCTCCCGCTGCCAGAATCTTCAAGCCCGCTTGTGCAGACAGAGGCTGGGAAGAAATGACCATTTCACTACCTAGCGTGGGATGCTGGATGCTATATGGTGCGCTCTGAGCAGACAATGGCAGCGTAGGCAGCATTTCTTTATTCCTTTGTGATCGCGATGTTTGAGTTTTGAATCAGCTCATTCCATCTGCTGCTTTCTGCTTGGATAAATTGACTAAAGTCATTAAGGGGCATGGGCGTCGGTTCAATACCTAGCTTTAAAAATCGCTCTTGTATCTCAGGGCTGCTCAACACCTTTTCGATATCACGATTAAGAGCTTCCGCAATTTGTGGATCGGTGTTAGCGGGAGCAAAAATACCAAACCACGCACTGACATCAAAATCGGCTACGCCTAACTCTTGCAAAGTGGGGATATCTTGTGCAAAGCGACTACGCTCATGACTGGTAATCCCAATAGGAATAACTTTTTTAGAATCCACATAAGGTAGAGTCGTCAGAATCAGGTCGAACATGATATCGACGTCATTAGCCAATAAAGCAGTCAAGGCGGGTGAGCTGCCGTTATAGGGAATGTGTTCTAAAGGGACATCGGCTTGTTTTGCAAAGAGTAAACCGGCTAGATGGTTAGAGGTCCCTATTCCTGCGGAAGAGTATCTCACTCCGTGAACTGCTGTTTGAGTAGTTTGTTTTAGAGTCTCTAAGTCTTTAATGTTCCCTTCGGTTTTAGCGATGAGCATGAAAGGCATAGAGGCCACGAATGAAATGGGAGTAAAGTCGTTGACTGCATCGTATTTCGCGTTGGGATTAATAGCGGGAGTCATGACTTGTGAACTTACCGTGCCCAGTAATAAAGTTTTTCCATCGGGCTTGGCATTGATAACGTGTCGTGCCCCGATAATAGCGCCTGCTCCCGGTTTGTTTTCCACAATCATTGTGGTGCCAGTGTCTTGGCTATAGTTTTGTGCGATAAGTCGGGCAATGACATCGGCAGAGCCACCAGGGGGGTAGGGTACAACTAGAGTTACCGCTTTGCTCTGTGCTTGGGCGGGAAAGCTCATTGAGCACAGTAAGATCGTACAGAAACAGCTGAGGTTTTTTAGCCATCTAGAGTATGAATGCATAGTTGTCTCCACTTATTTTTTATAATGCCCCTGAGACGATAAAAGGAGGTGTCCCTCCTTTTATCGTTAATCAATAGTGATTGGTTTCATTTCATCTACTTCTGGAATTAACGGAATTTCTACCCCATATACGCCGACGTCTTCGCGGATGGAGTCTAACGAGCGCTTGATAATTGCCATTTCCTCATTTGGGTGAGTTGCGCCCAAACCATAGTCAGCGGCTAGAGCTCGGTTTCTGCCGGCTCGTTCGCGTTCGCCTGCGGGTAAGTTCACAATGGCGTATACGCCACTTAGCAGTGACCCTTGCAGTTTTTTAGCAAATTTCTTGCCTAATAAAATCTTTTCTTCTGCACTGAGTGTTTCGAAAAACTGGCGCATAATAATGCGGCCAAATTGAATATGTCGAGCTTCATCGCGAAGTATCAGACGGCAGGTTTCTTTAATGGATCCAATTCTGGCGTTTTCATACCGGGCCTGCAGCAGCTCACCAGACAATTGCTCAAAGAGCGTGTTCACAGCCATTCCTCCATAAAATGACATGGCTCGCTCGTCTTCTTCATTATGGAACTGCGGAATAATGGATTTGAAGTAGTCTGATCGAGGTGAGGTTTGGTATCCGCCCAGAGCCATAGCCACTCGAAACGAAGACTCATGATGTCTGAGCTCTTCGTCAATAAAGCACAGTACATGCTGTTTCACTTCAAATGGAAGATGCGTGTAGATGGCGTCGCGTAAACGCTCTAAGCCATAAGGGATAGCGCCGTGTTCCATCCAGGCTCGCAGACTCCACCATTCAGCACCAGCCTCTCTGACTTCCGGCGGTAGATCTGCTTCTCTTATGTCGGAGTAGTCGATGTCTAAAGGATTCCAGGCTAGATCGCGTGCTTTTATGCATAAGCCCCAAACATCAACGAGCTCAAATCCAGCGTTAATCGGATAAGGATTTGGAACTGGAGTGAGCTCTTCAAGTAGCGATGGTTTCATGACTTATTTCCTATCATTAATAATTCATTGGAAGTTAAGTCATGCTAGTGAGCCTAGGTAGGCAAGTACAATATTATTTGTATATCTATTGACTACGTTTTTGATATACAGCTATTTAAAAGTACTCTTATAAGTTTGCTTTAAAGGCTACCGCTTCAATCTCTATTTTCCAGTCAGGTCGCGCTAAGGCGGCAGCGACAATTAGGGTTGCAGCAGGCCTCGCATCTCCTAAATACTTTAAACGTATGGGGCCTAAAAGAGGAATGTGCTGCTCATCAACTAGATAGGTGACGACCTTAACCAAGTGTTCCGTGCCCATGCCAGCTTCAGCCAAAATGGCACAAATATTTTCCCATGTTTGCTCGGTTTGCGTTTGAAAGTCGTTTGCTAACTCGCCTTGTGTAGTAATACCTACTTGGCCTGCAATGTGTAACCATTGGCCAGGCGCTGTAGTCAAGATGGCCTGACTATAGGGGCCTACAGGTGCCGGTACTGAATCTGGATTGAGTGTTTTGATTGTCATTGGGTGTCTCCTCTTGGAATCGGATTTTAAAATCGATATGGTGATTGAAAAAATATAATGTAGTGATGAATTTCTTGTAGAGCGACTGGGTGGTGATTTTAATAAATAGGGATAGTGCCTTGTTGTAAACCGGTAGAATAAAATACTGGAAAAATTCTATCCTAATTTGATTGTTGTGTTAATAATTTAGCCAGTCTAGCGCAGGAGTCGAACCATTTATCTTGTCCAACTGGTAACAAGTGTTTGGCGCTTGGCAACTGTGCACAATGTCTAGCAAAGAGGTGGGGCAGTGTGTGTGCGCTACCGGTAGTGAGACTAGGGGCTTGGTAAATTTAGTCATTTGCGCCTATAATTTTTGCCTTGACTAGTCCATGGGTTCCCTAACCCCATCCATCAAAAAGGTTCTTTATGACCCCGGTTTCTTCTCCGCAGTCGCGGACGTCGTTCTATTTGGCGCTGCTGGTAGCGTTTCACGTATTCATCATTATTGCCAGTAACTACCTGGTACAACTTCCCATTGAGCTTTTTGGCTTTCATAGCACGTGGGGGGCGTTTAGCTTTCCCTTTATCTTCTTGGCCACTGACTTAACGGTACGCTTGATTGGCAAGAGTGAGGCACGCAGCGTGATTGCGCGTGCCATGATGCCAGCTTTAGTCGCTTCATATATGGTGTCAGTCTTATTTCAAGACGGCTTGTTCAATGGTTTTTCTGCATTAGGCCAATTTAATAGCTTTGTATTTCGTATCGCATTCGCTAGCTTTTCGGCCTATGTCTTAGGGCAGTTGCTAGATGTGCAGGTGTTTGATCGCATTCGACGTAGCTATCGTCAATGGTGGTTAGCGCCAGCCGCAGCGTCCATTTTTGGGCAGGCCTTAGATACTTTGGCATTTTTTGCGATAGCTTTTTGGCATAGCAGCAATGAGTTCATGGCGGCCAACTGGGTCGAGATTGCCTACGTGGATTATGTGATCAAGCTCGTGGTGAGTTTGCTGTTTTTTGTCCCCGCTTATGGGGTAGTGCTGGCTGCTATTGTCGGTCGTATGAAAAAACCCTCTGTGCTGGCTAAGTCATGAGTTCAGTCGCCTCGTCTTCGGCTCGTGCCCTGGTGTTGTTTTCGGGAGGGCAGGATTCGACTACTTGCCTAGCCTGGGCATTGGCTAATTTCCACAGTGTAGAAACTATAGGTTTTGACTATGGCCAGCGTAATCGCATTGAGCTGCAGTGTCGTCAAACTCTTAGGAGGAGCCTGCCTGAGGTAGTACCCGAGTGGGCTGAGCGTCTGGGACCTGACCATGTGCTGGACGCCAGTGTAGTGGGGCAATTGGGCGAGTCTGCCATGACAAAAGAAATCGCTATTAGCATGCAGGCGGACGGCTTACCCAACACCTTTGTACCCGGTAGAAATCTTTTGTTTTTTACACTGGCCGCTGGCCTAGCCTATCGGCGCGGTTTGAGTGTATTGGTGGGGGGTATGTCTGAAACCGATTATTCGGGCTATCCTGACTGCCGTGATACTACCCTTAAAGCTTTGCAAGTGACTTTAAGCTTGGGTATGGACAGGCAATTACGCATCGAAACGCCGTTAATGTGGCGCGCTAAGGCAGACGTGTGGGCACTGGCGCATCAGTTAGGAGGGCAAGGGCTGGTGGAGCTCATACGTAAAGAGTCCCATACCTGTTATATGAATCAGCGAGAGACCTTACATGATTGGGGCTATGGTTGCGGTCAGTGTCCGGCTTGCGAGCTGCGTGCACAAGGCTATCAGCAATGGGTGGGGGCTTAAGTGCAACGTTTAGGTGGACATGTTAGCCAAAGCGGCTTGGCTTAAGTCTTGAATGTAGGCATCCTGAATATCAAAGCGTAATAAGGATTGCTGAAGTTGTAGCAGGTAATCCAGGTTGCTACCTAACATTCCCGTGGCTTGTAAAATGATGGGTACCGTAGTTGCTATGCTTGCGTCGGCCACGTACTGTACGTGTTCGGGGTTGGCGACAAACACGATACCCAACACCTCTTCCCCGCTGGCCAACTTTAGTGGGCACCATATGGGCAGATAACTGCCATAGACCATCTCACGCGCCCAGATCAGCCATAGTTCTTGTTGCAGATTTTCTTGTGCAACTTTGAACGCGACTCCTTGGGTACTTCCTCCAGCTTGCAGTGCCAGCATACGTCCGGGTTGCTCAGGCGTTCCTCTGCCTGCATTTAATATCATGCAAAAACTACGGTGCCAGCCTTGTAGTAAGGCTGGCTCTTGCCGGGTGTAATGAAAGATCGGGTTCCAGATCAGTGATCCGTACGCGAAGACCCACACATCGTGCTCAGCTTGTTCAGCTAGCGTTTGCGCTAAAGACTGGCGAATTTGCGCCTCTGTCCAGCGGGCTTGTCCTGGTAAGTCTTGAAAAGAGTCGAGATAATCGCCGGAAAGTAACAGTTCACGAGTGAGCATGAAAATTAAGGCACGAGGGTGATAATGAGTCAGTATAAACAGTTGAGCGATCAATCTTAACCAGTATAGGACCAATGCGCTAAGTTGAGTCTGAGCTGAGTAAGTCGTCGTGTGCCTGAAGCGGCGTAGGTCAGCGATTTTCGGGGCGTATCGTGATCGCATGAGCTAGGGTAGGGGCTACAAGGGCCCTGTTTTAAAGGGCCCTTGTAGGGTTAGGCAGTTTGTTTGCTTTGTCTGAATAGGGCTGTGCCCAGAATTACCCAAGCCACTAGCATGAGCCATTCTTCCAGCACTAAGGCGGAAGGACTTAATGGCAAGTACATATAGAGCATGACTGCGCTGCCAATAACAGCGAGTACTCCTATAGGAAAACCAGCGCGTACTTTAAAAGGGCGTGGCATATTAGGCTCACGTATGCGTAGTGTGAGAAAGGCCAGACATACCAGCAAATAGGCGATAACGATGGCCAGGCTACCGGCGTTCACAAACCAGAGCAGTGCTTTACGACCTAACAGCGGGGCAAAAAATGTAACACCGCCGATGAGCAAGATAGCGCGTGTTGGCGTTTTATATTCCGGATGCAGATAGGCAAGCCAGCGCGGTAACATGCCGGCAGTGGCCAGAGAATAGATAGCGCGACTGCCACCAATAAAAAATGCATTCCAGCTTGTAACGATGCCCGCTAAGCCGGCGAGCACCATAATTTTACCTGCCCAGGGGCTGTTAAATACCGCCTCCATCGCCTGGGGCGTGGTGAGAATGTCTGCTGACATTTGCTCGTGGGGTAAGGCATAGCCCACAGCAAAGATAATGGCGCAGTAAAACAGCATGGCCGCCAGTACTGATACCACCAATAGCTTGCCTATCATGGCTTGTGGCACTTTAATTTCTGCGGCGGTTTGTGGAATGACATCAAAGCCCACAAACATGAAAGGCACCACCATGAGTACAGGCAGCATGCCTAATACAAATGAGGGTAAGGCACTGTCTTGGCTTAGGGAGTGGTTAAACAAGGGTTGCATATTGGCAGCAGAGCCCTGTACGCTGGAACCCAGAACGAAGACCACGCCTACGACCACAATGACTAAGGTGACAATTTTTTGAAACGAGCTTGCGTTCTCTACCCCTTTGTAATTTAGCCATGTGACCAATACGGTACCCGCCATGCCCACAAGTGCCCAGGTCAGGTAAACATCCCAGCCTGCTACTGTCCACAAGTAAATGGCTTGATAATCCGTGGTGATGTGGTCGAGTACCGTAGGTAGGGCGACAGCCTCAAAAGCAACTACCGACACATAGCCCAGTATGAGCGACCAAGTACAAATAAAAGAAGTTAAAGGGCCAAAGGCGCGTGTCGTAAAGACTTGAGCGCCGCCGGTTTCTGGCATGGTGGCGGCCAATTCGGCGTAACTCAGGCCAATGAAAATAATAATAATGCTACCCAGCACCATGGCCAGAATAGAGCCCGCACTCCCAGCGGCAATAACCCAGTCACCGGTTAGCACTATCCAGCCCCAGCCTATCATGGCACCAAAGGCGAGCGCCAAGACATCTTTACTACCCAAAACTTTGGAAAAACCGTGCTCCTGCATAAAAGTCTCCCTACACATGCGCCGCCGATCAGAGCGCATAGTTATCACGAAGCGTTGTGTGTTTCGATCGCTGTTACTGCATTGTTGTAAGGTGTCGTGTCGGGACGTTATTTGACGTTCTGCCCCGACTTGAAAGCGGGCAGAACGTCAGCAGGTAACAGATTGCGCTATGTGTTTAGTCGCGCAGTACGCTTTCTAGAATATCCAAGGCTTCGTCCATGATGGCGTCTTGGATGGTCAGCGGAAAGAGGAATCGGATGACGTTTCCTTCAGTACCGCAGCTGAGTAAAAGCAGGCCTTTAGCCAATGCTTTTTCCTGTACAGATTTGACAAAGTCTGCATCTGCTGCTTGGGTTTCTGGGTGGCGGAATTCCACGGCAACCATGGCACCCAGACCACGCACTTCGGCAATGTTTTTCACGTCCTTGGCGATCGTGTTGAGTCGGTTTTGTAGGCGCTGTCCTAGCTCTTGGCCACGCGCCAGCAGTTTTTCTTCCTCCATGACTTCCAGCACGGCCAGAGCTGAGGCCACCGCTAAGGGGTTACCCGCGTAGGTGCCACCTAGACCACCTGGTGCAGGGGCGTCCATGATCTCCGCAGCCCCACATACAGCAGATAGAGGCATGCCACCCGCTAGACTCTTAGCCATAGTGGTCAGGTCAGCGTGTACGTCGTAGTGTTCCATGGCAAACAGCTTGCCCGTACGTCCATAGCCGGTTTGTACTTCGTCAGCCACGAGCAAGATACCGTGCTCATCGCATAGTTGGCGCAAAAAGCTCATGAACTCAGGTGGGCACACATTAAAGCCACCTTCGCCTTGTACGGGCTCTAAGATAATGGCAGCGACTTTTTTGGGATCGAGCTCATAGGTGAACAAGCTATGCAGCGCACGTTTGGCATCGTTCAGCGATACACCCGCTAAGTCATTGGGATAGGGAGTGTGATAAATATCACCTGGGAACGGACCGAAGCCCACTTTGTATGGGTTGACCTTACCTGTTAAGGCCATGCCCAATAGTGTACGCCCATGGAACGCGGCATTAAACGCGACGATAGAGGGGCGGCCTGTGTAGGCACGAGCAATTTTAATTGCGTTTTCTACGGCCTCTGCACCCGTGGTAAAAAAAGCTGTCTTTTTTGCTTTAGGCCCAGGCACCAACGCATTAATTTTTTCAGCCAGCTCGACGTAGGGGGCATAAGGGATGATTTGATAGGCGGTATGCGTAAAGCGCCCTAGCTGCTGCTCGATCGCTTGCACCAGTTTTGGGTGACGATGGCCTGTATTTAGTACGGCAATACCCGCTGCAAAGTCAATGTAACGATTACCTTCTACGTCCCAGAGTTCTGAATTAAGCGCTTTGTCAGCATAAAAATTACACATCACTCCAACACCGCGTGGGGTGGCCGCATTTTTACGTTGTTGTAAATCCGTGTTTTTCATTTACTCTCTCCTGTAGGCCAGATAGATAACTATCCTTTTGTTTTTGGTGATTGGATTAGAATATCCTTACTTTGGCTCTTTGATAAAGATCCATATTCAGCATGACTCATGGTGCCACTTTGTTAATATAAGGACTGAAAAACACAAATAGCTAGGGTTTACACAGCAAAGGAGTCACCGTGCTGGAAATGGTATTGCATGAACGTCTCTTGCAGTTTTTGGACAGAGACTCGGAGCACACGCTGACGCGGCAAGTGTATGAGGCGTTCAGTCGTTTGATTCTCGATGGCACCTTGCCTGCTGGAAGCAAGCTGCCGGCCAGTCGTGTGTTGGCCAGCGAAATGAAACTGTCGCGCAACACGATTATGGCTGCTTACGAGCAACTGCTGGCTGAAGGTTATGTATTGGCCTATACGGGTAGCGGCACTTATGTGTCCGATATTGCCCCAGGCTTGCCCGCCGGGCCTGCTGTTCTGGGGGCATTGGCTGATTCGGTACACACGCCCAGTATTTCTCAGCGTGGTCAGCTTTTACTGAGTCACACGTTTGCGGCAAAGCGTCAATGGGGAGCCTTTGTACCGGGTGTGCCCGACGTGACGCTTTTTCCGCACAAGCAGTGGTTGCGTTTGCAACGGCGTTACTGGAACACGATGACGCCTTCTTTGCTAACCTATGCGCACGGTGCAGGGTATTACCCTTTACGTCGTGCCGTGGCAGAGCACTTACGCATGGCCAGATCGGTAGTGTGTGAGCCGGAGCAGGTCATTATTACAGCGGGGATACATCAGTCAATCAGTGTGTTGGCGCAGTTGTTGACTGATGCTGGAGACCGTGTCTGGATGGAAAATCCGGGCTATTGGGGCGCCAGTAATATGTTGCGCGCTAGGGCGCTAGAGCTGGAGCCTGTGGAGGTGTGCGATGATGGCCTACATCCCAACGAGGAACAGTTAAAGCAGCCACCGCACATGATTTTTGTCACGCCTTCACATCAGTACCCTTTGGGGTGTGTCATGAGCTTAGCGCGACGTCTGATGTTGCTGGAGTATGCGCAACGTCATGCGTGCTGGATTATTGAGGATGATTACGACAGTGAATTTCGTTTTGATGGTCGTCCTATTCCGTCCTTGCAAGGGTTAGACCATTACGGACGAGTGATTTACCTAGGGACATTTTCTAAAACCTTGTTTCCCAGTATGCGCCTTGGTTATATGGTTGTGCCCAAAACCTTGAGCGAAGTGGTGGCCTTGGCACTCTCAGAGCTATACCGCGAAGGGCGCTTGGTTGAGCAGGCCACTTTAGCGGACTTTATTTCCGAGGGGCACTACGCTCAGCATATACGTAAAACCAAAATTGTGTATGCACGTAGGCAAAGCATATTACGTGAGGCCTTGATCAAACACTTTGGTCGTGACTGGCCTATATCAAATCACGAGGCAGGCTTACATTTAATTTTGCATTTGCCTGAGCACACCAACGATGCGGCGATTGCCGCACAGGCTCAGGCTATTGGAATTTGGGTCAGGCCTTTGTCCAGTTATTATGCGCACCACCCGCGACCCGGATTATTATTCGGGTACGCCAGTGTGAACGAAGAAAAAATTCTGCCTAATTTGACGCGTTTGCTAGAAATTATTGATCGGGCCATACAGTAAATAGCCCTTGAATCGATAAGGCTATGGCGTAGTACGCTGGGGATCGCCTAGCCCCAATTGCAGGCGTAAGGGTTGTGGCATATCGGAAGGTGGCGGTTCGCTTAGGTGAGTACTGCTTAGCAGGTATTCAAGCGCCTCGTTGGCGGCTGCATGGGTCAGAGGCGCAAACTCTAGCTTGTGAATTTTTCCAGTACTACTGATCCATACCGCCACTACAACAGAGCGTGTTAGATCCTGGCTTTTACGTAGCCATTGTTGAAGCTGTGCGACATGCTCTTCTTCTGTGTTGCTCAGTCTGTCTTCCAGTTGTTGACTGGCTAGGGTGGCGTAACGTACCCAGTGCTCCGGCACATCGTGCGCAGCTAAAGACTGAGGCAGTAAGCCGGCCACACAAAGGCTTATGGTGCCCAAAGCGCGTTGGGCGTGATGTTTTGATCGAACGAAAGCGTGTGTCAGCATAGTGTAGTGGCCGGTTATGGATTTATTGACAGAGTATGCCTACTGCCAGCGTAGCGGCGCGAGGAGCTTGAGCCTCATCGCTTTCGTGGTGGCTAATTTTGTGTGATCGTAGAAATTGCTTGATATCGTCGGCGCTGACGGCTTTGACCCGGGTGCTAGCCTGACCGTCCAGACGGCCGCTTGCTGGGCGACTAAGCATAATTTTTCCGCTCGGGCTGGGCGCTAGAATATGCCGTTCAACCACCATGCCAAGCATGAGGCCGGAGGCGCCCAGTACCGCACCACCGCTTGCGCCTGGGCGTACGGCTGACAGCAGAGAAAGTTCTTTGTTGGTGGTAATAACAGCGTTATAGACCGTTTCAGCACGCTTATCCATACGTTGCAGCTCGCTGTATGACTCGGTGAAGACAGGTTGTCCTTTTTTAAGGGGGCCAGCAGATCGCATGAATGTCGCGCTTAGATAAGGTTGCAAGCGAGTTGTAAGTACCGCTAGATCAAGTTGCGCATGATGAGCCAGAATCTGTGCAGGCACTACTTGGCGGTATTTAATGGCGTAGATGTGCTGACAGTGCTCGACGGCGTGGTAGGCTGTCAGTACATCGCCCTCGCTATTGATGAACACACCGCTGGCGTGCGTATGTAAGCTGGCCGCGGAAGGCAAGAGAGTATCGCTAGTACTGGCCAGTGCCGTAGCAGCCAAACTGCGCCATATCAGTAGAGTGAGTAAGGCAAGCTGTGAGAAACGGTGCCTGATACGGATGCGGAGCATGACGAAAATTCGCTGAATAAATGCTCATGGTACGTAGGCAATATGTCGTGCTGATGGCAGCACCCGTTAGCTGGGTTGCTTGTAGCGCTGCCTCAGGATGCAAGGCTGCTTTGATGACCTTGTTAAGGTGCGTGAGGGAGTAGAACACACAGGGCCAGCCTTGCTGGCCCTGTGTGTTGAGAAAGCGCACTTACTTAGTCGGCGCCACGGTAACGCTTATAGGGTAAAACGTTCCAGATACGTTGCTGCAGTGTCTCTGGGTCAGGCGAGTTAGGAATATCGGCGAGTAATTTCAGAGCGGACTCAAGTTCACGCTCAACCTCGGCCTTATCCTGATACATGAACTCGTCAGAGGTTTCATCTTGGGATTGACGCAGCTTTTCTTCCAGGTCGCTAATAATACGTTCCTGCTGGAAGCGTAGCGTGCTACGTGCTTCGTCCAGCCACTGTGGGTGGTGGTTGCGATTGTGATCCACGACTGTGCTGTACTCATCGTAGACACCATTGTAGATATCCTGGGAGTGCGTACGTGCGTCGTGTGCCGCTATTTCCAGATCCCGTATGGTGAGGCTGTCTGGGCTAAGTTCTTGTCTACGTGGTGCACCACCCAAGCGGTTGTACTTGGTGTAGTACGGGAACATGCTTTGAATGACCTTTGACACCGGCAGGGTGGCTTGGCCGTCCTCTGGGCAAATTCCTTTGGGTTGTACGCCTTGCATGGCGGCCAAGGCCGACTCTGGGCGCACGACTTCTTTGGGAGGCATAATGCCGTGGCGCAGCATTTCGCGTATGCCCGTACCTGAAATGTTCAGGCGGTAACGTTCGTCGTGTGGGCAGGTTTGCGATGTGGCATGGCTGGCACAACGTGTGCAGTAAAACACCTCATGGAACAGGCGAATATCTATGCCCATTTCTTCGGGGCTGAACTCATCAAAAATACTATGGCTGGCGTATTTGTCGTAGTAACTGCCAATACCGGCGTGATCGCGGCCAATCAGAGCATGGGTACAGCCGTAGTTCTTCATGATCAGTGCATGAAGAATGGTTTCGCGCGGGCCTGCAAAAATGTAAGTGACACGCAGTGGAGATAAAATGGCGCGTTCTTTAGGGTAGTAGGTATCCAGCACATTGCGGTAAGCCAGCATGCGATATTCATGGCGGACATATTCGCGCTTGGCCATTTCTACTAAAGGCTGCAGCAATAAACCGTCGATTCCTTCTAGCGCATTACGATGTATGTACTCGTGACCGCGATGCAAAGGGTTAGCGCCAGTAATGAAGCCAGCGACCGAGTTAAATTTTTGTTGCTCGTAAAATAAGTGCCACGTGTCTTTAGGTTCGCGGCGCAGTTTTTCAAACGGCCCCCAATCTACGCGCTGGAGCAAGCTTAGTTTGCCGCCAAGGGAGGTATCCCCCATACGGCGGTAAACCGAGTCTACCCCAGGGTGGTTGCGATCTGTGGTGCCGAACAGTTGTTGTGCGCGCTCGGCCTTGTCGTAATCGAAGATATCTTCGATGGCGAGTATGGCGATAGGGTCATTGTTGTGATCAGTCAGGGCAACTTCGTCGCCTACTGATAAGCCTTTGATGATTTGCTGGTTACGCTCACCAATAGGAGCAAAGCTTAACGGGACAGGCCAGATGATACCGTTATCCAAACGCCCTGTTTTTAATACCGAGCGATAGTCGGCTTGGTTCATAAAGCCTTCATTGGGTGAAAGAACACCAGTGGTGATCATTTCGATGGTGATAGCGGCTTCCAGGTCGACCCGAATACTGGGTAGTGTACGGGCGCGAGCAATTTCTGCTTCACGTTTGTCTGCTGGTACTACCCTTTGAATAAGCTTCCCGCCATGAGGTTGCTGGGGATAGCGGTCAAAATGCAGGGTATGCTCCATAGTTCCTCCAGATGCATATAGTTTTTTAACGGTTTGAAAATCAGAATTTTTTGTTATAACGGCTATAGTTAATGCCACAATAAGCATTCACCAGTGGCACGAATACACTATTTTTAAATGGCTTTGCCTTGTCAGTAAATACGTCTTTAGGCGCAGGGCAAGAAACAAACCCATGAAAATTAAAAAAAACCGTGTATTGATGCAGGTCTTGATTACCCAGAAAGTTTGCCCTTACACAAGTACGTGCAAACATGAGGAGGCGGTGCTCAAGGCCAACGGTAAACGGTAGCATAATTTATATCTCATTGTTTTGATCTGACGGTTATTACTGCGGATTCAGATAAAAAGGAGGCTTGCTCTAATGGTGCCTGCCTGGGTCATTTTTGCTTCGCTGGTGTATGCAGCGATTCTGTTTGCGATTGCTTGGATAGGCGACCGACGCCCCTTGTATCCACAGCGTGCTTGGTTGCGTCCATTCGTCTATAGCCTGGCCTTGGCGGTGTACTGTTCGTCCTGGACGTTTTATGGTGCGGTGGGTTCTGCCATGCGTGATGGCATGAGCTTTCTGCCCATTTATCTGGGCCCCATGCTCATGTTCTTATTTGGCTGGCGCATCCTAGAGCGGCTGGCTTTGGTGGCGCAGTCTCAGAAAACGACCTCTATTGCCGATTTTATTGCCAGTCGTTATGGCCGCGCTCAAGGCCTGGCAGCGCTGGTGGCTTTAATGGCTGTAATGGCAGCCGTCCCGTATTTGGCACTGCAATACAAGGCCGTTACGCTTAGTTTGCGGGTCATGACTAACACTCCCATTACGGGTTCTGTATGGGGCGATCCGGCCTTATATGTAGCGGTCGGGATGGCCCTGTTCTCGATTCTGTTTGGCACCCGTTTGGTCGATGCGACCGAGCACAGACCTGGGCTAATGTTAGCCGTTGCGTTTGAGTCCTTAGTCAAACTACTCGCCTTGATAGCGGTGGGCGTGTTTGCCATGATCTGGTTTCAAAAAAGTGAGTTGAATTTAAGTAGTGCTGTACACACTTTTCTCGATAATTCGCCCCGAGCAGGTTTTGTCAGCCAAACACTTTTGGCTTTTTTAGCAATTATTTGCTTGCCCAGACAGTTTCACGTTGCCATTGTTGAGTGTGGCGATGTGACCGATATTCGGCGGGCACGCTGGTTATTTGGAGGCTACTTACTTCTGGTTAGCCTGATGGTGCTGCCCATTGCCACCGTCGGCGCGTCGTTTGTGACGGCTCAGGGAACCGCACCAGATACGTTTGTACTGGCCTTGCCCTTATCAGAGGGCCAATTAAGTTTGGCTCTAGCGGTGTATATAGGCGGTTTTTCAGCAGCCACTGGAATGGTGATTGTGACCAGTGTGGCCTTATCCACCATGGTCAGTAATGATCTGGTGATGCCGTTGCTGTTACGCCGTCGCTGGGCGCAGGCCAAGCAAGGGAATATGGCCTCTACAGTGCTCTGGATACGCAGGGTATCCATTATGGTCTTGGCCGGAGCCGCCTATGGGTATTACCGCATCAGTGGTACTGACACGGCCTTAGCTGCCTATGGCTTAATGGCTTTTGTCGCGGTGGCACAGTTCGCACCAGGCCTGATCGGTGGCCTGTACTGGCGGGGAGCCAGTCGTCAGGGTGTAGAAGCGGGCTTATTACTGGGTTTTGTGATTTGGCTCTATACCCTGTTCTTACCCACCTTAACCGAAGCGGGCTGGCTGGATGATCACTGGCTGCATCATGGCTTATTTGGCCTGAGTTGGTTACGTCCTTACCAGTTATTTGGTGTGGATGGCTTAGATCCGCTTAGTCACGGTACGTTTTGGTCTTTAGCCTGCAATACGGCGGCGTTTCTATGGGTCTCGTGGCGGCGCCAGCCTGGTCTAGGCGAGCGTTTGCATGCCGAGCCTTTTTTAAATCCTTACGCAGAGCGCCAAACGTTGACCGCCTTGGAGTGGCAGGGCAATTTGACTGTTGGAGACTTGCTTGAGCTGGCAAGCCGCATTACAGGTAGTAAAACGGCTTTACGGGCTTTCCAGGCGCATGCACTGACGCAGCAAGGCCAGACTTTAGCCCGCGATAAAAAAGCCGATACGGCTTGGGTGCAATTCACCGAGCTACTGCTGGCCGCCGCCGTGGGGGCGGCATCAGCACGATTGGTTATCACCAGTGCTTTACGAGGCTCTGGTATGGAGCTGAACACGGTTGTGGCGGTGTTAGACGAGGCGGGGCAGGCATTACGATTTAATCGCGATATTTTGCTTGCTACCCTAGAAAACATTGATCAGGGCATTAGTGTGGTCGATGCGGATATGCGCTTGGTAGCCTGGAATCAAAGTTATCAGGCCCTATGGGAGTATCCAGTAGGCATGCTGTATGTGGGTCGGCCTGTAGAAGATTTACTGCGTTTGAATGCATCGCGTGGCGAGATGATTGGGGCTGATGATCAAGAGGTTGAACATGCAATCCAGCGCAGATTACAACTCATGCGGGAAGGCAAGGCCTATATTAAGCAACGCATTTTGAATGATAAAAAAGTAATTGAATTGCGTGGCCGGCCATTGTCAGGCGGCGGCTACGTCACCAGTTATAGCGACATTACACATTACAAAAAAGCCGAGCGTGAGCTGCGTGATATGAATGAAACCTTGGAGCAGCGCGTTGCAGAGCGCACTCAGGAGGCGGAAAAAGCTCAAGAATTACGCACAAAGTTTTTGACGGCTGTCAGTCATGATGTCTTGCAACCTATCAATGCTGCACGTTTATTTGCCTCTGCACTGAGCGAAACCCATGAGCCTAAAGAAATGGCTAGGCTGAGTGAACGTGTGGATACCGCATTGCGTTCTGCCGAAGAGCTACTAGACGGCCTGCTGGATATTTCGCGTCTGGATGCGGGTGTCTGGTATCCGGAAATCGAGCCTATTCACGTACCGTCTTTATTGCATAATTTGGCCGATCAATATGCTCCGATAGCGGTACGGCGTAATATCGCCTTAAAGGTGTATGCGCCCGATCTGTATGTCCGTAGCGACCCCAAGCTTTTGCGCCGTGTACTGCAAAACTTTATCGCCAATGCACTGCGTTACACGCGTGCTGGGCGCATTATTTTGGGTGTCCGTCGCCGTGGGAGCGAACTGGAGTTCCAGGTGTGGGATTCTGGGCAGGGCATTCCCGAACAGCATATTCAGCAAATTTATTCAGAGTTTCATCGTTACGAGCAACCCTTCGATTGGGATGGGCGGGGTCTTGGCATGGGCTTGTCCATTTGTCAGCGTATTGCCTCCCTATTGCGTCACCGTCTGGATGTAGCCTCGCAAGTGGGGCGTGGCAGCATGTTCTCCATCTGGGTGCCCTGTGCCGGTTTGCCTGCCCAGAAGTTGGGTAACGTGCCTGTTGAGCCTAGCGTGACGTCTGGGTTGCAGGGCTTACGTGTGCTGTGTCTGGATAATGACCCTGAAATTATCGAGGGCATGCAAGCCTTATTATCCCGTTGGGGAGTCAGTAGCCTTACGGCCACTACGGTTGATGAGGCACTGGAAAAGGCGCATCCGGACTTGGATGTACTGTTGGTGGATTACCATTTACACGATCGTCTTGATGGCTTGGAAGCACTGGAGGTGCTTGCCGGAGCAGTACCATTGGCTCGGGGTGCTTTGTTGACGGCCGATGGTAGCCACGAACTTAAAGCCGCTGCGCGCGAGCGAGGTTATCCAGTGTTAACTAAACCTGTCAAACCCGCTTCGCTAAGAGCGTTTTTATTGATGAGTTTAGAGCAGCGTCATGCCTGAAGTGGCAATCAGGCAGACAGTAAGCACTGAGCTTACACGTGCTCGGTAAAGATGCTTGTATCGTTATTGGGCAAGCTAAGCTCATTGGCAATCAGTACAGCCTGAGTACGGTTGGATGCCCCCAACTTACGTAAAATAGCGGTCATGTGGGCTTTGATAGTGGCTTCTGATATGCCCAGCTCGTAGGCGATTTGTTTATTAAGTTGCCCGGTCCCGACCATTTGCAAGACACGAAATTGTTGCGGGGTGAGTTGGCGTACGCGTGCTGCGGCCTGCTTTTCTTCAGTACCTGCACCTGGGGTGGACTGATGAAGTCTGGGCGTCCAGCTATTGCCGTCCAAAATTTCGTTTAATGCAGTCGCCAATGTGGCCGAGTCGGCCGATTTAGGGATATAGCCAGCCGCGCCGTGATCCAGGGCACGACGTATTAATTGGGGATCTTCGTGAGCGGAAATAATCACTATGGGCAGATAAGGGTACAAGGCCCGTAAATGCACCAATGCGCTAAATCCTATGGCTCCAGGTATGTTCAGATCAAGCAGCAGTAAGTCGGCATCCGAGTAGTGCTCAGCCAAGTCGTATAAGTCGGAGATGCGCTCTGCTTCTCGAATGGTGCAGCCTGGGAATAATTTAAGGACGACCCCGCGTAACGCTTCGCGAAATAGCGGATGATCATCAGCAATCAGAAATTCTGTCATTGGATCAATGGCCATGTTATGAAAAGGATGCTTGCAGCACCTAGTTTACACGGCTGCGCAGGGTACGGTTGTACCCTGCTTTTTATAGTGCAGCTCAGGTTTTAGTGCTGGCTGGCAGAGGATGCACCTATGCCTGTTTGGCTACGAACGGTGACCGCAGCAAAACCATCTCGTTCTTTGCGGGCCTGTTCACTGTTATCGAGCACTGAGAAGAGCCAGATGGCAGCGAAAGCCAGTGGGATAGACAAGATGCCTGGGTTGGGGAAGGGAGTAACGGGCTCGGCAAAACCGAATACATCCACCCAGACCGTAGAGCTCAGTACTACCCAGCCGGTAGCCACCACCAGTCCGAGAAAGCCACCGATGGTAGCGCCACGGGTTGTGCAGCCTCTCCAGGAAATTGACAGTACCAAGACGGGGAAGTTGGCACTGGCGGCAATGGCGAATGCGAGTCCGACCATAAAAGCCACGTTCTGGTTTTCAAAAATAATGCCTAGTAAGATGGCCAAGACGCCCAGTACGATAGTGGAAATGCGGGAAATACGCATTTGGTCTTTTTCGCTTGCTTCGCCCTTGGCAAATACGTTCGCGTACAGATCGTGAGAAATAGCGGCAGCACCTGCCAAAGCCAGCCCAGCGACTACCGCTACAATGGTTGCGAAGGTTACTGCGGCCAAAAAGCCCAGCAATAAATTACCACCTACGGCGTTAGCTAAATGCACAGCCACCATATTGGTGCCACCGATGAGGTCTTTGAGCATATTGAAGTTGCCCGCCGCATCGCGCACGAAGTACTCAGGGTGCTGTACCAGCATCACAATGGCACCAAAGCCAATGATGAAAGTAAGCAAATAGAAGTACCCGATAAAACTGCTGGCCCAGATAACAGACTTACGCGCCTCTTTGGCATCAGCTACTGTAAAGAAACGCATCAGGATATGGGGCAGACCGGCTGTCCCAAAGGCGAGCGCGATACCCAGGGATAAGGCATTCAGGGGGTTGGCACTGACTTGTGAGCCTGGTGCGAGGATTTTCAGACCTTCGGGGTGACTGGCTACAGCACGAGACAAGATTTCGTCTATATTCCAGTTAAAGGCAGCAAGTACGAGCACGGACATTAGGGTGGCACCAAATAGCATTAGCACCGCTTTAATGATTTGTACCCAAGTAGTGGCTGTCATGCCTCCAAATGCCACGTAAATCATCATTAGTGCACCGACAATAACCACCGCTGCGTTGTAGTTCAAGCCAAAGAGCAGCACGATGAGTTTGCCTGCACCGACCATTTGCGCAATAAGGTACAAAGCGATGATCAGCAATGAAGCACTGGCGGCCAATATGCGCATGGGCTTTTGCTTGAGACGATAGGAAGTCACGTCAGCAAAGTTGTAGCGACCCAGATTACGCAAACGCTCAGCAATCAGGAACATGACGACTGGCCAGCCAAACAAAAAGCCGGTTGCATAGATCATGCCGTCAAAACCGGATACATACACCATGCCTGCAATACCTAGGAAGGACGCTGCAGAGAGATAGTCGCCTGCAATGGCTAAGCCGTTTTGAAAACCGGTTAGGCCGCCACCAGCGGTGTAAAAATCAGAAGTGGTCTGGGTGCGCTTTGCCGCCCACCATGTAATCACCATAGTGCCGGCGATAAAAATAAGGAACATCACAATAGCTGAAGTGCGCGACGCACCTTGTTCCGCAGCCATGGCACTAGTACTGAAAGAGCTCAGTAGCGCCAACCATAGCAGTTTTTGTCTCATTTTATGTCCTTGATGATTTGCGCGAGTAGGGGGTCAAATACTTTATTTGAAATCCAGACATAGATGGCGATCATGATGACTGCGCTAAAGACCACTAAGGTGGCGCAGAAAATGCCAATAGTCATGGTGAGATTGCCCAGTGGTTCGCCAAACAGGACAGGGTCGAATGCCAAGGTAAGAATAAAACCTGCATAAATACAGATGGCAACGGCAAAAAAGATCAAGCTAAGGCGGTTTCTGCGTTTCAGCAATTGCTGGTAAGCAGGATGCTGCATCACCGCGGACACCACATCTTGAGAAGAGTCCATTTTTGTCTCCTAGGAGTGAAATACATTTTTGGTATGCGTTGAAATGGCTTAGGGGGTAGCCAATATTCTGCGGTTCTTTTTTATGCAATATAGAACGAGAATCCTTAACGCAATACGCGACTTTGGTTGTAGGAGTATGGGTATCAGGAATGGTTTGTCTTGAAGAATTGCTTCTTGCATACTCCTATTTTTAGTATTATCGTAATACAATACGACTTTTGATTTATGTTCCTCCACTGCAGTTCTACTGCACTGAGAAAACGGAACAAATACGCAGTGCCACAACAGGAGAAAAGGAAGTGGAGAAAATTGCATTTATCGGTTTGGGGATGATGGGTTGGCCTATGGCAAAGCGCTTGCATCAAGCGGGTTATCCTCTGTTACTGGCTGATGCCAGGCAAGATGTTGTAGATCGTTTTGTTCAAGAGCACCCGGGTGCAGGCGCCGTAACGAATCCAGAAGCGTATAAAGATTGCACCGTATTTATTACGATGCTGCCCAACTCCGACATTGTTGATGCGGTAGTAGCGCAGATCTTGCCTTTCATCAGTCCGGGCAGTTGCCTAATTGAAATGAGTTCGGCGGATCCGACACAGACACGAGCTCTCGCTGAGCGCTTAGCCAAGAAGCAGGTGAACTTAATTGACGCTCCGGTTTCAGGCGGTGTGAAAAAGGCGATGGATGGTCAGTTATCCATCATGGTGGGCGGTGAGCCAGAGCCTTTGAAAAAGGCCCAAGCTATATTAAAGACGATGGGAAAGTCGGTGATGCATGTAGGGGGAGTGGGAGCAGGGCATGCCTTAAAGGCTTTGAATAATTATGTATCTGCTGCAGCGCTAATCGCAACGGCCGAGGCGGTTAAGGTGGGGGCTGCTTTTGGTATTGAGCCAAGTGTCGTGGTTGATGTGCTGAATGTGTCGACAGGGAAAAATAATACGACAGAAAATAAAGCGCATCAGTTCATGCTAAATGAAGCGTTTAATTCAGGATTTTCTTTGGCCTTACAGGCTAAAGATGTGGCAATAGCCGAGTCCTTGGCGCGCAATATGGGATTTTCTATGAGTATGGCACAGTGCACTCGTCAGATCACGACCGAGGCCTCGCAAGCACTAGGGCCTACAGCAGACCATACCGAGTTGTTCCGGTATTTAGGGGCGTAGCCGGATCAGCTCTGGATATACCTGGGCATGCCTTGCCAGCCAGTTGGTTTGGCTAGCAAGGCCTTATGGCACTTAGTCAGACTCTTGTTCAGGGGTTGCGGTGAGAGTTTGCAAAGCAGAGTGAGCCGCATTACGTACGTGCAAGCTACCTGCCGCGCGGGCAGCTACAGCATCTTTGGCTTCAAGATGCTTAATAAGGTTAGCCAGCTCGTCCAGACTTTTTTGGGTTCGGCCAGGTACTTGCATAGACGTCGAGCGCAGCAACATGACACGGGAGTTTAATAAATGCAGTGTGTTGCTAAGGGCCTCGCTGCCTGTGCCGTCCATGAGTTGCTGATAGAAAAAATTTTTGGCCGTCAGTTTCTCTAAAGGCGTGCCGGAAATTTGTCGCTTAAGGTCTTGAAATGCCACTTTAAGCGCCTTGAGTTGCTCTTTTGTGGCGCGTTCGGCAAACAGCTGGCAAGCCAGCCCTTCAAGTTCTTCTCGAACTAAGTAAATGTCTTGTGCTTGTTCCACTGTTAGACGACAGACTACAGGGCCGCGATAAGGGATGACTTGAATTAGTCCTTCGGATTCCAACTGACGTAGAGCTTCGCGCACCAAAGTTCGACTTACGCCCGTCATTTCGCATAACTCCCGTTCAGGTAAGCGCTGACCAGGATGAAAGTGCCCAGTAAGAATGGCGTTACGGATGCTTTCAGTCACGCTGTGCCTGAGAACGGATGCTGAACGTTGAACCTTGAAGTTGGTGGTGTTGTTAGTAGGAGCATTCATAGTGTGTTCGTTTCCGAAGAGGCAGGCTGTTAAGGAATACGGTCAAAGTCTGAACCTAAGTATCCGTTTAATCAGCCTTATTGGAGTCAACACATTGTAGCCAGCAACTGATGATTAATGCCATTGGCCATCAAGTAGGGGTTTTTCTGTTGAATTAACTTGCACTCAAGACTCAAAAAACGGATAATTCAATCATACAATAATTTAATAATATGTTTTCTGTAGGTATGAAACTCGTAGGCTAAAGCGCTGCCTCGTTGAGCAGTACTACAAATAATGAGGAAGGAGACAGGGATGGCTAGATTGGCAGGTAAAGTTGCACTGGTAACAGGAGCGGCAGGTGGGCTGGGGCGAGCGATTGCACAGGCTTTTGCACGGGAGGGGGCGAAGGTAGGCATGCTCGATAATAACGAGCAGCTATTGCAAGAGGCCGTCGCACAAACCCCAGGAGCGCGTGCCTTACTGTGTGATATCACCGATAGGTTGGCCGTGAAGGCGCAGGTGGATGCCTGGGCCGCCGACATGGGACGTATAGATATTGTGGTCAATAATGCCGCCTATTTTTACTACGCTCCTTTAGTAGAGATGCCAGAAGAGCAGATTGAGAGAATGTTGGACGTGGGTCTAAAAGGTACTTTTTGGACGCTACAGGCCGTTAGCCCATACATGAAAGAGCGCAAAGAGGGCGCAGTAATTAACCTCTCGTCCGTTGCCGTGTCAGTAGCGATCAAAAATGCTGCTGTATATAGCTCGATTAAAGGAGCTTTGGATACCTTGACGCGTCAGCAGGCGGTAGAGTTGGCAGAGTATGGGATCCGAGTAAATGCCATAGCACCAGGGCCGGTGAAAACGCCAGGAGCAGGTTCTGTTATCAGTGAGCAAGGATGGGAAGAGCGGCGCTTGCGTACGCCTCTGAAACGTTTGAGCAGTACGGATGAAGTGGCCCAAGCAGCGGTGTTTTTGGCCTCTGATGGCGCTGCTTCCATTAATGGCGTGACCCTGAAAATTGATGCGGGTTTGACTGTCGTTGGTTATTGAGTGAGCCCAAGACATGAAAAGTCGGATGAACGCTGAAATAAGCTCGGGTTTACTGATGCCGCTTGCGCAGCAGATCGTGGACGCCAGATTTGAAAATTTTTCTTCTGCTGCACAGCATTATGCAAGCGTGTGCTTATTGGATTTCTTGTCGTGTGCGTTCGCAGCTGTGCCTCAGTCCTGGAGTGAGCAGGCCAGATCTATAGCTCGCTCAACCCCTCAGGGAGCGCAGATTATCGGTGCTAAGGGTGAGTATGACTTAGCCGATGCTATGTTTGCCAATGCTGTGGCGGGGCATGGTTTGGTGCGTGAAGACATGCATGTGGGCAGCGTCACGCATTTAGGCGTAGTGGTTTGGCCCATGGTCCTTGCCTTGGGCTCTCAGTTCCCCATCAGTGGTAAACAGGCTCTCGAGGCAGCCATAGCAGGCTATGAAGTAGGGGCTTGCTTAGGTAGGCACTGTATTAGCTCAGCGACTGCACGTATTTTCAGGCCTACAGGTCTATTAGGACCTATGGCTGCTGTGGCAACAGGGGCAAAGCTGCTTAATTTGTCCGTTGAGCAAACGGTGACGGCTTTGGCATTAGCGGCGAACTGTGCAGGCGGCCTGAATCAGTGGGGTCATACGGGGGGAGATGAAATGTATTTTCACCCCGGGTTTGCGTTACGAAATGCATGGCAGTGCTTAATGCTGGCGCGTGCCGGTGCTCATGCCTCAGGTTCCGTGCTTGAAGGCGATTCGGGATTTTTCCACGCGTACGCCAAGCAGACTGCACCCACGTCTTTAAGCTTGTTTAAACAAGCAGGGCAAGAGGAAATACTGCAGGTTTTCCATAAGGTCGTACCCGCTTGTAATTTTGCTCAAACGCCTTGCCAGGCAGCGTTGCAGGCATTGCGTAAGGCGCCCGGAAATAGTGCGTCTATCCGTGCCGTACGTGTGGCGGTAACGGCGGCGGCCGCGGCTTACCCGGGTTGCTCTGTTAAAGGGCCGTTCTTGCGTACCTTGCAAGCCAAAATGAGCATTTATTTTGGGGTGGCTGCCACCTTGGCTCATGGCTGTATCGAGCAAAGTATCTATGAGCAGCTGGATCACCCTGAAATTCTCCGCCTGATCGATGTGATGCAGATCGATGAGGACCCAGCTTTTACGGCTGCTTACCCAGCTCGTCAGGGTGCTCAGGTCACCTTGGTAATGAGTAATGGGCAGACCGTTGTGGCGCAATTGGATCAGGTACAGGCAGCTGACGAAACACTCATACGTCAACGCTTTCAAACAGCGGCCAGTGCGCAAATAGGCAGCGTGCAAGCACAGCAGCTGGAGCAGTTCGTAGACGATCTGGAACACAAACAAGAGATGAAGGTACTTGGGAGGCTGGTAGCAAGTGCGCCAGACTCACATTAATAAAAAGGGGGAGATATGACAGAACTACAAATCCACCTAGAGGCATTTCTACAAGCTATTGCTGCGGGTGCACTGGTTGGGGGCCTTTACGGCTTGATGTGTGTTGGACTAGCGATGATTTTTGGAATTATGCGGGTAATTAACTTTGCCCAAGGTGATTTCATGATGCTAGGGATGTACGTTACCTACTACTTTTTTGTGTTGTTAGTGGGGTCTTTTGTAGGCAGCAATGTAGGGGCGTATATCGCTATGCTGCTAATGATGCCGGTGATGCTGGGCTTTGGCTATTTTATTCACTGGTCTTTGGTATCCCGTGTCACGGGCAACCGTAGTGCAAACTTAGATGGCGATGGGCATTATGCACAATTAATTTTAACTTTAGGCATAGCCTTAATTCTACAAAACGGCGCCATGATGTTGTTTGGCCCTCAGCTAGAGTCGGTGCGTATTCCTTTGGCCAGTTCGGCATGGGAGATCGGTCCTCTGTGGGGCGATATGGTGAGCGTATTTGTGAATAAAGGCCGTGTTATTGCAGCCATCATTTCGCTGGTCGCTATCTTCTTGTTAGCCAACCTAGTAAACCGCACTGTTTTAGGTAAGTCCTTGCGAGCCGCGGCCGATAATCCGGTGGCAGCCTCGTACATGGGAATTGATGTGAACAAGGCGTATCGGGTAGCGTTTGCGGTCGGCACGTGTGTGACCGCCTTGGCGGGAGGCTTGCTGGCCACTAACTATCCTTTCCATCCTTTTATTGGCCTGGAGTTCGTCATCATCATGTACGCAGGGGTGGTGCTTGGAGGTGTGGGCAGCATTATTGGTGCATTTTGGGGTGGCATGATTATTGGCCTGGTTCAACAGGTGTCGGCGTTGGTATTGCCTACCCAGTTGCAGAATGCCGCTATTTTTGTCTTTTTCTTATTGGTCGTTACTTTGCGTCCGCAGGGTTTGTTTGGCCGTGTGTCGGAGCGTACATAATGAAAACTCTGCCAACCTCAATTCGGATAACTGCCGCCGCGCTTTTATATTTAGGGCTGTCGTATTGGGTCACTAACTCATATTACCAGTTGATTCTGACACTGGTCTTGGTGTGGGCTTGCTTTGGCTTGTCGTGGAATATGTTAAGTGGGTATACCGGGCTTGTGTCATTTGGGCACGCCGCTTTTTTCGGCTTGGGTGCCTATGCCACAGTACTGGCTCAAATTCACTGGAATATTTCTCCATGGCTCATGATACCCGTGTCGGCAGCGCTAGGTGCCATAGCGGGTCTACTGATTGGCCTACCTACGTTTCGCTTGCGTGGCCATTATTTTGCCTTGTCTATGCTGGCGTATCCCTTAGCCTTACTTTATGTATTTGAGTGGTTAGGGTATCAGGAATTAACGTTTCCCATGCAAAGAGAAAATGCCGCGTGGTATATGCAGTTTTCTGATCCTCGCCTTTACACCTTGGTGGCCATGGGCTTGCTCTTGGTCTTTGTACACATTACTCGACGTATAGAGAAAACTCGTTTTGGAATGGCACTTATTGCTATCAAGCAAAACGAAGCCGCGGCCGAGGCAGCCGGAATTGATACGATGCGCTGGAAGTTGCGTGCGATTGCTCTGAGCGGAGCCATAGCCGGAGCAACTGGGGCTTTTTATTCCGTGGTATTGCTTGTGGTGACTCCTATATCGGTATTCGGCATGTTGGTGTCTGCACAGGCTTTGACAGTGTCTATGTTTGGCGGAGTAGGCACAGTGTGGGGCCCCATTATTGGTGCCGCCATTTTGGTGCCATTGGGAGAAATACTGCACGCAGAGCTGGGCGCCAGTTATCCAGGAATTCAGGGCGTTATTTTGGGAATTGCCATTGTGATGGTGATTTTATTGGCACCCGAAGGTATTTTTTGGAAAGCGCGTGACTTTTTGCGTCAACGCAGGCAGCAAATCACTCCGTCCTCCATGGATGTTCAGCAAGAAATAGGTGAACAGATAAGGGACTTTGTAGAGCAACAATCTGAGCTTGTATCTCGCGAGTCTCGAGTGATTTCCGAGGATGAGGTAATTTTACAAGTAGAGGGTTTGTCGCACAGCTTTGGTGGATTGAAAGCTGTACAAGACGTGAGCTTTAGCGTACGCAAAGGGATGATTCTGGGCATTATTGGTCCCAATGGAGCCGGGAAAACGACTCTGTTTAATTTGCTCAATGGCTTTATTAAGCCGCAACAGGGCCGTGTGCTGGTGAAAGGTACGGATTTGGCGGGGCGTAAGCCACATGTGCTGTGTGCAGCAGGCGTGGGTCGGACATTTCAGATCATGCGACCGTTTATGCGTTTGAGTGTATTGCAGAACGTGAAGGTGGGTGCCTATATCCGGGCACAGGATGAGGAGCAGGCCGATGAGTTCGCCCGACAAGCGCTGACACGAGTGGGTTTGCTGGACAGCCAGGACAAAATTGCATCGCTCCTCACGACCAGAGAGCTGCGTCTGATGGAGTTAGCACGTGCCGTCGCAGGGCAACCCGATGTGTTGTTATTGGATGAAACCCTTGCTGGTCTGGGCCATGGCGAGGTGGAGGATGTCGTTCAGGCCATCCAGAACCTTTCTGAGCAGGGAATCACCATCGTCATTATTGAGCACACTATGCAGGCCATGGTGAAGCTGGTGGATGAGTTCTTGGTGCTCGATCATGGACAGGTGTTAGTCAGTGGTACTCCAGAGTCAGTAACGCGAGACAAACGCGTTGTGGAAGCGTACCTAGGTAAAAAGTGGAGTGCGAATCATGCTTGAAATACAAGGACTAACAACGGGCTATTCAGCTATTCCGGTCTTGAAGGATGTCTCGATCTCGGTGAAGGAAGGGCATTTTGTGTCGATTGTTGGGCCGAACGGAGCAGGTAAAAGCACCTTGTTCAAAACGATATCAGGTGTATTGGGTGTGACGGCTGGGCGTGTCTTATTCGATGGTAATGACCTCTCTCAAGTGCCCAGTGCTCAGCGGCCTCATCTTGGCATAGCCCACGTTCCAGAAGGACGGCAGGTGTTTAGTTCGATGACGGTGTTGGAGAACCTGGAAATGGGCGCCTACACATCCATGGGTCGTAAGCACTGGAAGCGTAATCAAGAGCAAATCTACGAGTGGTTTCCTGTTCTTAAAGAACGCGAAAAACAGTTGGCAGGTACCTTATCGGGAGGCCAGCAGCAGATGTTAGCGATTGGGCGTGGACTGGCCTCCGCTCCTCGATTATTGATGCTTGATGAACCCTCCATGGGTTTGTCTCCAGCGATTGCCGATTTTATTTTCGAACGGTTAATTGAAATACGAAAAGAGTCCGACTTAACTATTTTGCTGGTTGAACAGCGAGTGGCTGAGGCACTGCAGTATGCCGATCAAGGGTATGTGTTGGAGACGGGCAGGATTGTGCTGGAGGGAACGGGCCAGGAATTACAGGCTGATGATCGTATCCGGCAAGCTTATTTGGGTATGTAAACAAACACATGGTCTAACCATGATAAAGGAGACAGGAATGAACACATCCATAACAAGGATATTACGCAAGGTGGGCTTGGCTTTACCACTGTCATTAGCGCTAACCCCTTATGGTGCTCAAGCGCAAAACCCAGAGACGGTCAGTGTGGGCTTGATTGCTCCTATGTCTGGGGTGTATGCGCGTTATGGGCAGGTAATGCGCATGGGTGCAGAAATGGGAGTGAAAGATATTAACGAGCAAGGTGGTATCCAGTCTTTGGGTGGTGCCAAAATGAAACTGGTGGTCGTGGACTCCGGAGACAGTACAGAAAAGTCCAAGAGCGCGGCACAGCGCATGGTGGCTGAATACCCAGACTTGGTCGCTGGCACGGGAGCGTATTTAAGCTCGTTTACCCTGGCGGTCACTGAGGTCACAGAGCGCGCCAAATTACCCATGTTGACCTTGTCTTATTCAGATCAGATAACGAATCGGGGCTTCGAGTACATTTTTCAGACTTCAGCGCCTGCTGGAAAACAAGCTGAGATCGCTATTCCTATGATTTTAGACTTGGCTGAGAAGGCTTCAGGCAAGCGACCAAAAACAGTGGCCATTATTACTGATAATACGGCGGCCTCCCTGTCTACGGTTAAAGCCCTAAAAGAGGGGCTGTTGGAAAAAAATGGTCTGGAGCTAGTAGTTGACGAAACGTTTACCCCTCCTTTGGCTGATGCCTCTTCTTTGATTCAGAAGGTGCGCTCGCGCCGCCCAGAGCTGGTCTTTTTCCTGCCTACGGTGATTTCAGATTCCAAGTTGATTTTGGAAAAAATGAATGAAACCAATGTCAAAGTGCCAGTCGTGTCATTTGGTATTGCCATCGCAGAGCCTGAAGTGTTGAAAACAGTTAGCCCTGAGCTGTTGAATGGGGTGATGTCAGCCGTGGGTAACTGGGGGGCAAAGGGCCAGGAGCAACTGATAGAACGTATGAAAACCGAGTATCAGGAGCCCTGGATGACACAAAACGCGATTTCTACATACGGTGATATGTGGATTTTGAAAAGCGCTTTGGAAGCGGCAGGTAAGGTGGATCGAGCCGCGGTGGCTCAGGCTATGCACGAGCTCAATGAAGGACCTTCGCCTTACTTCCCAGGCGGGGTACTGAAATTTGATAAGGCGGGACATCGTGAGGGAGCCACCTTAACGGTGATTCAGTGGCAAGACGGAGTGCCCGTTACGGTATTCCCAGAGGAGCAGGCGGTCGCCGACGCTATTTGGCCTAATAAATAGGGTTTGTACACGTTCCAAAAGCCCCGGGATCGCTGTCACCGTCCAGTCAGGGACGGATAGGGATAGATTTAGGGGCTTTTAGGGAGCGCTTGTTGTTCGTTTGAATATAGGAGTAGGCAATGAAAGAAACTGATCGTTTTGAAATAGGGCTGGAAAATCGTAAAGCTGTGTTGGGAGCCGAGCATGTGGAGCGTTCCTGGAGTACAGCGGATGAGTTTAATCGTCCTATTCAGCGGTTTGTTACTGAGTACTGTTGGGGAGACATTTGGGGAGACTCTACACTCCCTAAAAAAACACGCAGCATGCTTAATATCGCCATGTTAACGGCAATGAGCCAGCATCACGAATTAGGCGTACACGTGCGTGGGGCTTTGAATAATGGCGTGAGCAAAGAGGAAATCAGAGCAGTAATCATGCAGGCAGCCGTGTACGGAGGCGTTCCACTAGGTTTGGCGGCAGCACGTGTGGCGACACAAGTGTTTGCTGAACATGAAGCTCAGTCCGTTTAGTTTTAGACGATTGAAATGGCGGAGAAATAGGTGATATGAAGCGAATTGGCTTTATCGGTTTAGGCAATATGGGGTGTCGCATGGCACGTCGATTGCTAGAAGCGGGCATAGTCGTGACTGGCTATGACAAGGATCAGGAACGTGTTCGAGAGTTGGGGCTGCAGTGTGCGGCTTCACCTGCGGACGTAGTGGCTCAGAGTGATGTCATTTTATTGTCCTTGCCCGATAGTAATGTTGTTGAGTCTGTCATGGAGTCAGAGTCTGGCGTCTTGTCAGTGCTCAGGGCAGATCAGATAGTCGTGGACTTAAGCACTGCCGCAGCCAGTTCTACTGTGCGTTTACACGGGCGAGTCAGAGAGCGTGGTGCTTGGTACGTGGATGCCGGTATTTCAGGTGGTGCGGCAGCCGCCGAGAAAGGAACGCTTACTTTGATGGTGGGTGGAGACGCTCAGGCCATTGAACAGTTAGGCTGGGTGTTTGATCCCATTAGTGCGAAGGTGCTGGTGATGGGAGAGAGCGGCGCAGGGCATACCACCAAATTGTTAAATAATTTTTTAAACGCAGTAAGCTTGGCAGCAACAGCAGAAGTGATGGTTGCCGGGAAAAAGGCTGGTTTGGATTTAGAACAACTGCTAGAGGTGCTCAATAGTAGCAGTGGTGTGAATTTTGCTACGTTAAATCGCTTTCCCCATATAGTGAAGGGTGATTACCTGGAAGGGGGACTGACAAACAAGTTGATGACCAAAGATGTATTGCTCTACGTCGATAGAGTACGAGACTTGGGCGTAGCTTCTTTAAATGCGGCTGGGCCAATGGCCAGCTTTGGATTGGCAACCGCATTAGGTTATGGGGATGTGATCAGCAATCGAGTTGTTGATGCCATCGGCGATGTATCAGGTGGTGTGCGAGTCAGCGACCATCAATAGAAGGAGTGGATTATGAGTATTCAGGTTTTTCATCGCGCGCAAGGAAAAGCGTCTGAGAAGCGAGGAGCGACGTTTACGGGTGAAGTCTGGGCAGAGCCAATTTTGCCTGGCGTGGATAACGTGACAGTAGCGTCTGTATTTTTCAAACCTGGCTCACGCACGTTCTGGCATACCCATGAGCTAGGGCAATTGCTACAGGTAACCTCCGGTCAAGGCTGGGTCTGTGAGGATGGTAAGGAGCCTGAGCGTATTCGTACAGGTGACACAGTATGGATACCTCCTCACACGCGCCATTGGCATGGCGCAGATACGGATACGTTCATGATTCATACCGCGATTTCTTTAGGTAAAAGCAGTTGGCAGGAAGAAGTTCAGGACGCCTTATCCGGAATGCGTTCAGTAGACGGGCAGGAGGGGTAGTTATGCTAGTAGAGATGCGCGTATATTACTGCTTGCCAGGGCGTTTGCCTGCACTACATGAACGCTTTCGTAATATCACTTTAGGCTTTTTTGAAAAATACGGTATTGAGCAGATTGGATTTTGGACGACGGCTGTGGGTGCCAATAACCATGCCCTGACGTATTTATTAAAGTGGGAAAGCATGGCCGAGCGCGAGCAAAAGTGGGGGGCGTTCCAGGCAGATCCTGAGTGGATTGCTAAACGGACAGAAACTGAGCAGGTAAAGGCTATTGTTGAACGAGTCGAGAATCAGTTTTTAGAACCTACTAACTACTCTGCACTGCGTTGAGCAGTGAGTAAACCTGTAGTCTCTAAGCCCTGCCAGTTATGGCAGGGTTTTTTTACGTTAAAAAGGCCCGAAAGGGCCAAAATGAGAGATGTTTTTTATCGACTTAGTTGATAGGGATGCCTGCATCATGTATGAGTTTGGCAAAACGATCGACATCGCGATGAATTAATCGATTCATTTCCTCTGGGCCACGACGTGCATCTTGGGGAGCCTGTGCACCCAGACTGTCTAGGGCAGCTTTTACTTTTGGGGAGTCTAAAGCCGTGCTTAAGGCTTGTGTTAATTTTTGGGCGTGCTCCTCAGGAGTACCTTTAGGCACGGCAATAGCATTCCACACAGACATATCGAACTCTGGCACCCCGCCTTCAATAAAGGTAGGTGTTTCTGGCATTTGAGGGATTCGCTCTGGGCTGGCGACAGCCAACGGGATGACGCGTCCGCCCTTGCTGGCTGGAATCAAGGCTACCGTTTGATCGATAATCATATCCACTGTTCCTCCCATGATATCGACTAAGGCAGGTCCAGTACCACGATAAGGAATGAGCTCGGCGTTAGTATTGGTCAGGTGTAGAAAGTATTCGCCACCAATGTGCCCAGTGCCGCCTGGTCCTCCATTACCCATGGTTAGGGTGCTTTGGCTCGTATCGCGCATGCGTTGTAGCAAGCTGGGCAAGTCTTTCACACCGCTAGCCTCGCTGACTGCTAACACCATGGGCACTTCGGCGACTAGACCAATAGGGCTTATTTCTGTTTTAGGGTCGAAATTCATGTTCGGATACAGAGTAGGAGCAATTGCGAACGAGCCCATATTACTTAGCATGATGGTATGACCGTCGTTTTTTGCACGCAAAAAGCGTTGCACTCCGGGTACTCCGCCGACTCCCCCATAGTTTTCCACAATGATGGTTGCGCCCAATGCCTCTCCCATCGAGTCAGCCACGATACGGGCAAGTCCGTCAGTTGATCCTCCTGTAGCGTAGGGAACAATCATGCTAATGGGCTTGTTGGGAAAAGCCTGAGCGTGAAAAGTAAATGCGGCTAGGCCGGTCGCGAGTGAAAGACGTAAGAAAGTGTTCACCAAGGTCTCCGATGAATGGTTTTATCTCTGAGCTACGGACTTCTTCGGGAAAGGTGAAATGCTTTTTCCAGCCTTTTTCCTGATTTAATCCCGCTCCGTTATTTATTATTGTATTCCTGTCATACAATATTGCAATAACATCTAAATTGTGGAACTATTAGTGCTGTACGGGAATTAGGTTTAACCCTGCGTTTTCTTTTCTTGCTCGATAGCGCTTTTCGCTAGACACTGCTAGAGCTCGTACCATTCGAGGGTAGAGCGTCATATAAATAGCTGGGTCGGGTACGTGGGGCGTGCTTTTACGATGAACACATAAAACAGGAGACGGCTGTGAGAAACAGTGAGTTAACGACGGCATCGGTTCAGATGCGTCCTTTCGAGGTATATGCCATTCGCTATGCCTACCATGATCAACGCAATGCTAGCGAAAACTATTTGGGGCATGTGGATTTGCACGACGCCGACAGTAATCTGGATTATTACATTTGGGTCTTGCGCCGTGATGACGAGGTGTTTGTTGTAGATACGGGGTTTGATCAGGATTCTGCACAGCAGCGCGGACGTACTTTATTGCTGCGTGCACCAGATGCCTTGGCTCTGCTTGGTATTGATGCTGCGAAAGTCAAAGATGTCATTATTACGCACCTGCATTATGACCATGCGGGAACCCTAGGAGAGTTCTCTGCCGCAACGTTTCATATTCAAGAAGCAGAAAGTAGCTATGCCACCGGGAAAAATATGTGCCATCACGCTTTGCGCGCTCCGTACTATGTTGAGGATGTAGTGACGTTTGTGCGCACCCTGTACGCAGGGCGTGTTCAGTTTTATAAAGGCAATGCGCAACTATGCCCCGGTCTATCAGTGCATTGGGTGGGTGGTCACACGGCAGGTTTGCAAATTGTACGAGTGTGGACTAAGCGTGGTTGGGTGGTACTTGCTTCTGATGCCACCCATTTATATGGCAATATTGAATGGGGTATTCCTTTTCCGGCTGTGCATAACGTAGGGGATATGCTGGATGGACACAACACTGTACGGGCTCTTGCTGACTCTGAAGAGCATATTATTCCAGGGCATGATCCCTTGGTCATGACGTATTACCCTGCTCCGAGCGCAGCGTTGCAGGGTAAGGTGGTGCGTCTGGATGTGGCACCTAATATGCCTGCCTAAGGTTGCGCGTTAAGCGGCCGAGCTTATGGGTGGCATCCCAGGATGCCGCCTTGTTTGTTATCGTTCGTTTTGCACCAGATGGCGCCCGATGAGCATTTGTTGTATTTGTGTGGTGCCTTCATACAAACGCAACAAGCGTACGTCGCGGTAAAAGCGTTCAACTTTGTACTCGTTCATATAGCCTGCACCTCCGTGTATTTGTACACCTCTATCGGCCACCCTGCCCACCATTTCAGTGCTGAATAGCTTGGCACATGAGGCTTGCATGCTTACTTGAGGATCGTGCTGACCAACAGGCTTTTTGTCGTAGCTTTGTGCCACTGACTGCACTAAAGACCATGCCGCTAGCAACTCGGCTTGACTGTCAGCGAGCATGGCCTGTATGAGTTGAAAGTCACCGATGCGCTGGCCGAACTGCTGACGTTGCTGAGCGTAAGCAATACTTTCTTGTAAAATGCGTTGCGCCATACCGCAGGCGACGGCTGAAATATGCAAGCGTCCCCGGTCCAGAACCTTCATAGCTGTTTTAAAGCCTAGTCCAGCTTGCTCACCAATAATATGATTAGCGGGTACGCGTACTTGGTCCAAAATGACATCGCAAGTACGAGTGCCTCGTTGCCCCATCTTCTGATCTGGGCTACCCAGACTTAAGCCAGGGCTGTCGGCAGGAACGATAAATGCTGATATCCCCTTGGCGCCAGCTTCTCCTGTACGTGCCATCAGAGTAAAGGCATTAGCCCGACTGGCATTGGTAATAAAGCGCTTGGTGCCATGCAAGATGTATTCATCGCCATCTGCTTGCGCGCGGGTCTTTAACGCCGCTGCATCAGAGCCTGCATCAGGTTCGGTCAGGGCAAAAGAGATAATTAGCTCGCCACGTGCAATACGCGGCAAATAGGCGCGTTTCTGCGTTTCTGTGCCGTCCATCAGTATGCCTTGGGAACCTATACCTATATTGGTACCCACTACAGAACGAAAAGCCAAGGCGGTTTGGCCGAGCTCATACGCAACCGCACATTCTTGAGCCATGCTTAGCCCTATACCGCCATACTCCTCTGGTATCGATAAGCCAAAAAGGCCAAGCTCTTTCATGTCTTGGACAATATCGGCAGGCACTTCGTCACTGTGTTCTACCTCATCTTCGGCAGGCCGCAGACGTTCCAGCACAAAGCGTTGCACGCTAGCGAGTAATAGTCCAAACGTTTCTTGGTCAAGCGACATGTCATGTTCCTTAATTAATGATCTTTTAAATTATGCGGTTCCCTAGCTTATTGAACAATTGCTAATTTATTGGAATAACTGTCAAGGAAATTTATCTAATTGGGTGGCGCTTAGTCTATTTTCTCAAGAAATAGGCCTTATTCACGCTAGATGTAGACTCGAGCTTTCGCCGTATGAATAGTCCATACGGCGGTCAAAAAAATTGAATAACTGGGTTTGCAGCCGGTTTTCAGGTATTTTTTAACTCATGTATTTCTATTGCTAGGAGCAAATTCGCATGAACTATGCGTCTAATCAGGGCGTGAACATTGCTTGGTATAGTGATGGCGACCATCAATTACCTGCTTTGTTTTTGTGTAACTCTATTGGAACCGACCATCATGTGTGGGACGATATATTGCCGGTGTTATCGGAACATTATCGTGTGATTCGCATGGATACCCGTGGCCACGGAGCCTCGGATGCCCCAAGTCTGAGTTCCGGCGATTCCGCCCTTGAATCGCCACCTTCCTACACGATGGAGCAATTGGCCAGTGATATCGAGGCGGTGGCTCAGGCGGCAGGCCTAACGCGCTTTTCCCTGTGTGGCGTATCATTGGGTGCAATGATGGCCATGCAGTACGCTCTGGATTACCCAGCGCGGGTGGACAAGTTGATACTTAGTAATACCTCGGTACAGATGGATCCTGCCGCGTGGCAAACCCGTATCGATACAGTGCGACAGCACGGTATGGCTGCAATTGTAGAGATGGCCATGAGCCGTTTCTTCACACCTGAATATGTGCAGGCGAATAGCCTTGCTTATCAACATGTGCGTAGTACGTTTTTAGCTCTTAACCCCTTAGGTTATACCGCATGTTGTGCGGCAATTCGTGATATGCAGTTGAGCCAAGTGATACAGGGTATTAAAGTGCCTACCTTGGTGCTGACAGGTGCTCGAGATATGTCCACGCCACATGCGGCTGGGCAGTATATCGCTCAGGCCATTCCTGGTGCCGTGATTCAGCAACTGAGTGCTGCACATATTCCGGCTAATGAAATACCAAGCGAATTTTTTGCAGCATTGCACGCTTTTATACAGTCAAATTAACGATCTTGTATGCCAAGAGGCTGTGTGGCTTAGCTCTTTGCTAGCACTGATTTGCCCTGCATCTGCCCATCAATACTGAAGGGCGTATGTCAGGGCTTTTTTGTATCTTCTGTTTAGATCCATACATCGATACTGAGATTGGTCGTGTATGTATGAGTGTTTTTTTAATTAATATCAAGGGCTTATCTTTTTTTGATACCTTTTTGGTATTGCTTGATGCGCAAATGGTATTGGCCTCTAGCACATAGATGGGTATACATTTTTCTTAGTAATACGTACGCCCTAGGTATGCATTGCTTAGTGTGCAGTGTGGTACGACTGCGCTGTTCAGCAGGGCAGCCGCCTTGATGTGAGAAAAAAGAGGATAAGCACGATGATTAAGCCCTTTGCCAAATTATTGACGGTAGGCACCTTTAGTCTAGCGACCGTTGCACCTGTTGCGATGGCATCAGACGCTGTACAGAATTGGCCAGAACGCCCAGTGAGCTGGACAGTGCCCTTTCCTCCTGGTGGTGCGATGGACGTGATGGCTCGTACTTTGGGCGATGCGATGTCGCGTGAGCTGGGTAAACCTTTTGTCATCGAAAATCGCTCGGGGGCGGGTGGCAATATAGGTGCGCAGCATGTCGCTAATCAGCGCCCAGATGGCTATTCCATGATGATTACCTCCATCGGCATGGCCACCAATCCACACTTGTATAGCAAGCTCAGTTACGACCCCATAAAAGATTTTGAGGCGGTGACCTTGTTGGGCGTGGTTCCTAACGTCTTAGTAGTGAATGCGGAAAATAAAGAGCTTGATTCGGTGCAGGCGGTGATTCAGGTAGCGAAGGCAAACCCTGAAAAACTCACGTACGCCTCAGCGGGTGCGGGTACATCCATTCATTTGGCAGGTGCTAGTTTCACTAAATTAACCGGTACGGACATTTTACATATTCCTTATCGTGGCAGTAGCCCTGCTGTCACTGATTTATTAGGCGGTCAGGTTGATATGATGTTCGATAGCATCACCTCAGCGAAGCCTTATATTGAGTCAGGAAAATTACGGGCTTTGGGTTTGACTACGACTCAGCCATCTGTTTCCTTGCCAGAGCTTAAACCCATTGCTGAGTTGGGCGTGGCGGGCTACGAAGTGTCTCCGTGGTTTGCCGTATTCGTACCTGCCGGTACGGACCCAGCTTTAGTACAAAAAATGCGTGATGCGCTAGTTAATGCGATGGAAAGCGATGCGGTAAAAGAGCGTTTTGCTTTGATCGGCGTAGAGGCGGTGGGCTCTACGCCGGCTCAGATGACCGAGTATCTGAAGCAAGAAACAGATCGTTGGGGAACCTTGATCAACGAGGCTAATATTCGTATTGACTAAAGCAGACCTGCCGTCCAGAACACCGCTCCCCAGAGGGCGGTGTTTTTTTGTCTATGCATGACAGTCCAGATGGTGCAGTGAACATCAAGCACATGTGGATTGACGCCGAAGCTAGTTTTGATGATGCTTAACAGTTATATATAATTGTAATATTGTCAAAGAATCTTAACTATGCACAAGCTCAATGCGCATTCTTTAATGTTATTGGCCGATATCATGGATGCGGGCAATCTAAGCTTGGCGGCACGACGCGCTAAAATGAGTCGAGCCAATATTAGCTACCATTTAACGCAGCTTGAGAAAAGCGTCGGACAGCAGTTAATCCGGCGCACAACGCGTAGCCTGGCACCTACGGAATTAGGGCTAAAGCTTTATCAGCACGCCTGTCACATACGTAATGAATTAGAAGCCGCACAAGAGTCAATAAGCACGTTGGGGAAAAGCTTGCATGGCTCTGTGCGTCTGAGTGTGCCGACAGGATTCGGTGCGCTGGTGATGTCAGACTGGCTAATCGACTTCAAAAAGCAGTATCCGCATATTGCTTTGAACCTATTGTTTGAAAACAAAGTGGACGATTTACTCAGAGACGAGGTTGATATCGCCATTCGCGTCATGTCCGAGCCACCTCAAGCTTTAGTTGCCACTGAGTTGGCGCGGGTACGTTATGTGGTGTGCGCGTCCCAGGCCTATACCATTCAGCACGGGATTCCCGATGATTTACAAGGCTTGGCGCAGGTTCCCATTATTACCTCGGCGGTAGAAGGAACAGATTTGCGTGTGGCAGCTTATAAGGATCAGCAGCGTTACGAGCTACGAATACAACCCACTCTGGCGTCTGAGAATTTCGCCTTTTTACGTTCTGCTATTTTGGCTGACTTGGGCGTGGGCTTGGTGCCTGACTATGTGATCGCCGATGACGTTCACGCAGGGCGCGCAGTGCAGTCCTTGCTAGACTGGAACTTAAGCATATTTGGTACGCGTATGTATTTACTACGTATGCCGGGTCGCTATCAGACCCTTGCAACACGTACAGTCATTGATTACTTGGTGGCCAAAGCCCAAGATTGGTTCGTGCGGAACAAATAAATTTAGTTGGATGGTGTACGATTTTTTTTCATGATCAAGGCCACGCCTAAAGCGGATAGGGCGACACCGCCAAGCATCCACACTGTAATGGGCTCCTTAAATAGCAGCCAGGCCATGAAGGCCGTTGTAGGGGGCACCAGATAAAAAAGGCTGCTAACTGAGCTGGCGGCGCCGCGCAGAATAAGCAGGTAAAGCAAAGAATTACCACCCAGCGTCAGCCCTAGAACTGACCAAGCCATGGCACCAGTCAGTTCCCAGTTAATGTGTTGCTGGGCGTTTAGCCATTGCATAGATTCAGTTTCCAGCAGGGCAAATGGAAGACTTACCGCCAGAGCAGCAAGCAACTGTATGGTGTTGGCGCTGCGCACATCGGTGTGGGTAACATAGCGCTTTTGATAAAGTGTGCCCACCGTGATGCCTAGCAAAGCGAATATGGCAAAGCCTAGATTAGTATGACTGATCTCACCGACTGCTAACTTGGTCCATACCACCAGTAGCAAGCCACTCAGGCCAAAGCCTAAGCCCAACCATTGGCGCGCCAGTATTGCACCGCCTGTACCGGAAATCCATAAGGCAGTTAGTATGGGTTGCAAACTCACCAGCAAAGCGACCAGACCCGCTCCCATGCCTAGTTTTACTGCTGTCCACACACCGCCTAAATAGCTGGCTTGCAGCAAGCAACCAGTGACCGCCAAGTGCAGCCACTGACTCCCTTGTGTTGGCCAACTTGCCCTACCTAGAAAGGCCCATAACAAAAAGCACAGTAAGGAGAGGGCGTAACGCAGAGCAAGAAAGCTCATGGGGGGTGCATAGGGCATGCCATAGCGAGCCACAATAAAACCAGTGCTCCAGATCAGCACGAAAATTAATGGAGTAGAACGTATCCAGAGTGAGGGCATGATTGTTATGCCTTTTTGAGGGGACGATTAGAGTCTGGCACCGTTACTGGATCAAAGTGGGTGGTGACATCCAGTACTGCTTCAGCTTGCATGACTCGTTGCTTGGCCTCGGTGGCGATAGCGTGCCCTTGGCGTATGGTTAACTGAGCATCCATTTCCAAGTCGACCTCGACCCAAATCATATCGCCCAGTTTGCGTGTGCGCAGGTCATGTATGCCTTGTACGCCTGGTGTGTTGCAAAGTAGAGCACGAATGCGGTCCTCGGTTTCGGCATCGACAGCCCGGTCAGTCAGATCATGAAAAGCACCCAGCGAAAACTTCCAGCCCATGCGTGAAACCATGACGCCGACCAGTGCGGCGGCCAAGGGATCGGCCAACGGTAGACCGCATAGGTTAGCCAGCACGCCTATGCTGACAATGAGTGATGAAGCCGCATCGGAGCGGGCATGCCAGGCGTTGGCAATCAGCATGGTAGAGCGCACGCGTTTTGCCACTTTGAGCATGTAGCGAAACAGCAGTTCTTTGCCAACGAGGGCGAAGCAGGCGACGGCCAAGGCTATAGGATGTACGGTGGCAATTTGAGACGGGTTTTGCAGGCTATTTGCGGCATTCCAGAGCATACCCAGACCTACGGCCAGTAAAATCAGGCCTATGGCCATGGTGGCGGCAGTCTCATAACGCAGATGGCCGTAATGGTGATCGTCGTCAGCGGCCTTACTGCTGTGCTTGTTGGCCAATAGCACAATGAAATCGGACACCAAGTCCGAAAGCGAGTGTATGGCGTCGGCCACTAGAGCTTGGGATTTGGCAAGTATACCGATAATAAGTTGCAGGCTGGCCAGCAACAGATTAACGATGACGCTGACCCACGTCGATCGTTGACTGGCACGCGTGCGTTCTAGGTTTTCGCGGTGGTAAGAGCTCATGGCATTAGAGGGCAGGGGATAGTCATCTTCAGTGTACACAGTCCTGTCTGTGAGCAGCTTATCCCGTCTGTATTTCGGGCGCATAAACGACAGCAGCCCCTGCAAGAGGGGCTGTGTGGACGTGCAGACTAGGGATGCTTACCGACGTGGGTCTGCACCTATGGTCAGATTGGCGTGACGGTTGACGTCTTTGTAGAGCAAGTAGCGGAAACGGCCTGGGCCGCCTGCATAGCAGGCTTGTGGGCAGAATGCACGTAGCCACATGAAGTCGCCAGCCTCCACCTCAACCCAGTCTTGGTTCAGGCGATAGACAGCCTTACCTTCCAGAACGTAGAGACCGTGCTCCATAATATGCGTTTCAGCAAAAGGGATCACGCCACCGGGTTCGAAGTTTACGATATTGACGTGCATATCGTGGCGCATATCAGCCATATCGACAAAACGCGTGGTGCTCCAGCGGCCTTCTGTGTCAGGCATCACCAGTGGGGCCACATCCTTTTCGTTGGTGACAAATGCTTCGGGGGCGTCCAGACCCTCTACACGTTGGTAGCGCTTACGAATCCAGTGAAAGCTGGCCAGGTCTTGGCTACGGTTATGTAAAGACCAATTGGTAGAAGGCGGAATAAAGGCGTACCCCCCCTCTTGCAAGGTATGTTTTGTACCATTTAGGGTTAGCTCTACCTCACCGCTCACGACGAAAATGACGCCCTCAGCTTCGGGGTCGTTTTCAGGTGTATCGCTACCGCCTTGGGGGCTCAGCTCTACGATGTACTGCGAGAACGTTTCGGCAAAGCCTGATAATGGGCGAGCTAGCACCCACATACGCATATTGGTCCAGCCAGGCAGGTGGCTGGTAACGATATCTTGCAATACGCCTTTGGGCAGTATGGCATAGGCTTCCGTGAACATGGCACGGTCGGTGAGCAGCTGAGTTTGTGGCGGGTGGCCGCCAGCAGGGGCGTAATAGCTTACTTTAGACATGGTTTTCTCGGTAAATATACTCAAAACTCCGCGGAGGCGGCTGTCTGTTTGCCGAAGAGCGTGATGTTGGCTGCGATGCAGGAACATTAGCATTGGCTACCTGTACACCATAACGATACTTTTAGCTATTTACAAATTAAATGTATTAATCTAAGGTATTTGTTTTTTGAATTGTTGAGGCGGGCGCAGAGCATGAGTAAGCGATTACTAGAGCTGGACCTACTGCAGGCTTTTTTGGCGGTTATCGATTTAGGTAGTTTTACTAGCGCTGCGGAGCGTTTACATTCCACCCAGTCTACGATTAGTCAGAAGGTCAGACGACTGGAAGAGCGTGTTGGCCACAAGTTACTAGAGCGCAATAGTCGTAGGGTATTGACGACGGAAGCGGGGCAGATTGTTCTGGCCTATGCCCGTCAGATGGTAAACGTGAATGATCAGCTTTTTGAGGCCCTATCTGGTGCGTTGGTAACGATTACGGTGCGTCTTGGTGTGCCCGATGATTTTGCAGGTGGCAAAACGACACGTGCGCTGGCTCAATTCAGTCAACACTATCCACAGGTCAAGCTAGAAGTAAGCAGTGGTTTAAGTAGTGACCTGATACAGGCCTATGACCAAGGCGAATTAGATTTGGTACTCATTAAGCAAAGGCAGCATAGCCGTGAAGCGGTCATTCGTTTACCGGAAAAAACGGCCTGGGTGGATAGTGCTACTCATCCTGCTTTTCATCAGGATCCCATACCGTTAGTCACCTTTCCTAAACGCGGGGTTTATCGCGAGGAAATCATTAGTGCTGTTGAGTCATTAGGACGCCGTTGGCGTATTAGTTTCACCAGCTCAAGCTTGCGCGGCATACAGGGTGCAGTAGCCGATGGTATGGGGATTAGTTTATTGCCCCGGCGAGCTGTGGAGCCAGCTCATATTGAGTTAGGCATTAAGCAAGGTTTGCCGCTTATCGATGCCTTTGAGCTGGCTTTGTGCCATCGGCCCAATGCAGAGCCGCTGGTTCAGGCATTGTGTCAAATGCTGGGCAGGATGTTGCAGCAAGAAACAGCGAGTGAACAGCCTGCGGTGTAGCCTTGCCGAGTGTCTAGTAGGCACACTAAGTTAATAAACGTGGCTAGCACCCGTTTAGGCTGAGTACGTAAAGAAAGCAGCCCGCTGTGTAGAGCGGGCTGTGTGTTTGGATTCTTAGTTAATGCGCATACCGGCTTGAGCACCCGGCCAGGGCTCGAGTATATAGATGCCGTCATCGACTTTTTCGTCAGCATGGCTAGCGGCAAGCACCATTCCTTCCGAAACACCGAAACGCATTTTTCGAGGAGCGAGGTTAGCTACCAGTACAGTGAATTTACCCACCAGCTCTTCAGCTTTATAGGCAGACTTAATGCCTGAGAACACCTGGCGTAAACGTCCTTCGCCAGCATCAAGCTCTAGCCTTAACAGCTTGTCTGAGCCCTCTACTTCGGTGCAACTGACAATTTTTGCAATACGTAAATCGACTTTCGCAAAGTCTTTTATGTCTATCGTGTCTGCGATAGGAGCACCGCCTGGTTCCACGACAGGGGCGGGTGCAGGCTCCAGCAGGCTATCCATGACTTTAGGATCTACCCGTTGCAACAAGTGCTTGAATGGGGCGATCTGGGCGGGAAGCTCAGTGACATCAGACCAGATAAAGTCGCGTTCCATGCCGAAAAGCTCGCGTGCCACTTTGCTACCCAGAGCAGGCAAAATAGGATTGAGCATGACGGATAAGGCCTTAAAACCAGCCAAGGTGCGTGAGCAAATGTCTTGCAAGGCAGCTTGTTGCTCAGCGCTTGCACTGCTAAAGCCTTTTGCCATGACCCAGGGCTGGGCGGTGTCAAAAGCCTGATTGATTTGATCGGCGTGCGCCATGATATTACGCACGGCACGGTTGTATTCGCGCTTTTCTAGATCCTGACATACCTTTGTGGCGGTCGTGTTGAGCTGTGTGAGCAGCTCGGTGGTGTCTGAGTGATAGGCCAGCTTGCCGTCAAAGTGGCGACTGATGAAGTTGGCCGCCCGACTGGCGATATTGACATACTTTCCGATTAGGTCACTGTTTACGCGGGCGATAAAGTCCTCTGGGTTGAAGTCCATGTCTTCAACATGAGAGTTCAGTTTCGCGGCCATGTAATAGCGCATCCACTCAGCATCCATGCCCAGCTCTAGGTATTTGAGTGGCGAAATGCCAGTTCCACGGCTCTTGGACATTTTTGCGCCACTGACGGTAATAAAGCCGTGTACGTTAAGCGCATCCGGTGTTTTGCGACCTGAAAACTTCAGCATGGCTGGCCAGAACAGCGCGTGAAAGTAGACAATGTCTTTGCCGATGAAGTGTACCTGTTCGGTATCTGCCTCGGGGTCAAGCAGGGCCTCGAAGTCTATGCCTTGTTTGGCACAATAGGCCTTGAGCGAGGCCAAATAGCCCACTGGGGCGTCAAGCCAGACATAAAAATATTTACCGGGCGCATCAGGAATGGGAATACCAAAATAAGGCTCGTCGCGCGAGATGTCCCAGTCATTTAACGAGGCCTCGGCACCCTCGCCACTTCCTAACCACTCACGCGTTTTGCTCAGTACTTCCGCTTGTAGTCGGGGTTGCCCCAGAGCATTTTTACCGTGTGTCCATTCCTGTAGGAACTCAACACAGCGTGGGTCAGATAAGCGAAAGAAGAAATGCTCCGAGCTTTTGAGCACGGGTTGTGCATTGCTCAGTGTGGAGTATGGCTCGATGAGCTCAGTAGGCGAGTACACGGCACTACAGGCTTCGCAGGAATCACCATATTGTTCTTTGGCGTGACATTTTGGGCATTCGCCCTTGATGTAGCGATCTGGTAAAAACATTTTTTTAACCGGATCGTAAAACTGCTCAATGGTGCGCGAGTCGATAAAGCCAGCCGCCTTCAAGCGCAGGTAAATTTCCTGAGCCAGCTCAATATTTTCGGGGGAGTTGGTGCGGTGCCAGTGGTCAAAGCGTATATGAAAACCATTCAGGTATTGAGGGCGTTCGGCGGCAATGCGGGCAACCAGCTCTTCAGGGCTGATACCTTCGCTTTCCGCTTTCAGCATGATGGGAGCGCCGTGGGCGTCATCCGCCCCCACAAAGTGCACCGTGTGGCCCGACATTCGCATCGAGCGTACCCAAATATCGGCCTGGATATATTCCATGATGTGACCAATGTGGAAAGAGCCGTTGGCGTAAGGTAGCGCTGTCGTAACAAATATCGTGCGTGACATGAAATAAGGTATTAAAGGTTGAACACAAGAAGTAAGATTCTAAGTGTTATTAGTACTTTTTGCAGGTTTAAGGCCTAGCCACTGCTTCAAGACCCAAAAAAAGCAGCCGGCACACGTGCCGTCACCTTATTTTAGGTGCGGTTTCTTTTTGTAATGCTTTGGGGCAGTGGGCAAGTGCCTGCGCCTAGAGCAAGTTGGCAAGTTGTTTAGCGAATCTCGCGCATTTCTATATCTGTGACATCATTTTTGCTATAGCCTGATGTTTTGGACATGGGTGACATTTTTGGTCGACGACGTTGCTGCCAATAGTTTTTGACACCAAACGGGCGACCGCTAATGCGCGCCACTATGTATAAAATCCCGATTGCAATAGCTGTGGAAACCATGAATATGACGGCCATCAACATGCCGACCAAGGTTAACAAAGCAAACAGGGCTGTGCGGATAATCTGGTTAAATGTATTCATAGGGTTAGTATGACACTATCAGTTGAAAAAAATTCCTTTTTTCCGCTTTTCTTGTGGTTACAGGATATTGTTTTATCTATTTATAACAAGGTTTCGGCCCAATGAATGTAAATATTGATCGATTATTGGCGGTACTGGCCACAGTTACCGACCCTCATACCCATAAAAAACTGAAATTTGACGCGTCGACCTGTGAGGTGCGTGAGCAAAATGGTGAGCTTGAGTTGAGTCTTAAGCTGCCCTACACGGCTTACGACATCGATGGGGAACTGCGTCAGCGTATTGCTACTGCTATGCGTGCAGAAGGTTTGACTTTGGGTCGCTTGCATTTACAAGCCCAGATTGGCTCACACGCTGTGCAGCCCGGCCAGCGCCCACTTCCGAATGTACGCAATATTATTGCTGTTGCATCGGGTAAGGGCGGTGTGGGTAAAAGCACGACCTCGGTCAACCTGGCCTTGGCCTTACATATGCAAGGTGCCCGGGTCGGTCTGCTGGACGCTGATATCTACGGTCCTAGCGTGCCCACTATGCTGGGTTTACGTGGCAAGCCCAAGGCGCTGGAAGACAATCAGATGGAGCCCCTGATCGGCCACGGTCTGCAAGCGAACTCGATTGGTTTCATTATTGATGAAGATGCACCAGCAATATGGCGTGGTCCAATGGTGACACAGGCGCTTACGCAGTTACTAACACAAACACGTTGGAACAATCTTGACTATTTGATCATTGACATGCCTCCAGGTACGGGTGATATTGCCTTAACGTTGGCACAAAAGGTGCCCGTTACCGCCTCTGTCATTGTCACGACCCCCCAGGATCTGGCCTTGATCGATGCCAAGCGCGGTTTGGCCATGTTCCAAAAGGTGAATATTCCTGTGTTAGGGATTGTTGAAAATATGTCTTTGCATATTTGCAGTCAGTGCGGCCACGAAGAGGCAATCTTTGGTCAGCACGGCGGCCGCGATATGGCCACTGAGTTTAATGTGCCCTGGTTGGGGGCCTTGCCCTTAAATATGAGTATTCGTAGCCAGACTGATGCCGGTACCCCTACTGTGATCGCCGCGCCAGATAGTGCTGAAGCGCGCCTCTATCAAGAGATCGCCACCCGGGTATCTGCCAATATATCTGTGCTGCCGCCAGACACATCGGCCCAGCGTCCTAAAGTTGTTCCACGTCCTTTATAACGGCCTATGTTGAAACGGGGTGTATTTCTGCTAGCGAGTTTAACCAGCGCCAGTCTGGTGTATGCGAGCGGGCCCGAGGTGGTTATTGATCCGGGTGGTGTATCGCCAGCGGCCTTGACGCATATTCGTCAGGCCGTGCAAGCCATTACCCGTTTGGCAGACGATCAAGATCTTAGCGAGGTCTCACGTTTGCGGCGACGCGCTTATGATGCGACCGTTTCAACCTTAGAAACTCAGGGTTACTTTGATTCTGTGGTCACCCTAGAGGTCGGTGAGGACATCGGGGGTGAAACCTGGGACATTATTATTGAACCCGGTGAGCTCACCACTGTGCGTAATGTGGACTTACGTTTTAATGGGCAAATTACCCGACCTGAGTTCAGCGTACGCCTTGAAGGATTAAAGGCTGATTTCCCTCTGCGTGAGGGCGATCCCTTTTTGAACAAGGAATGGTCTTCGGCCAAGTCAGAGTTGATTGAAAGTGTGCGTAGTAAGGATTTTTATTACGCTCGCTATCAGCAGACGCGTGCCGTGGTGCATGCAGACGAACTTAAAGCGGACTTGTCTTTAGACGTGCGCAGCGGGCCGCGTGTACGCATGGGAACGCTGTATACATCGGGTTTAAAGCGTGTTCCTCTGTCGCTCGTGGAGCGTTACGTCAATTATGAAAAAGGGGCGCCCTATGATCAGGAGCGCCTTGACCAATGGCAGCAGGCTTTGGCAGCCACCACGTTTTTTCGGGGAGCCTTTGTGACCTTGGATGACACCTCAAACGATCAGCGGGTACGTCCCGACGGCGAGGTGGAAATACCTGTTCTAGTACGCCTGACCGAAGCACCTGCGCGGCAATTTACTGGCTCTTTGGGCGTGGACAGTGACCATGGCCCCCGTCTGGAGGGGCTGTATAAACAAAACATTGTCATGGGGCAGCCAGTTTGGATTGAGACCGGCATAGGGGTCGATCCAAAGCGACAAAAAGCATTTTATGATCTGCACTTCCCTCCTACTTCGGGGGCCTACAGGCATAGTGTGGGCTTGCTTTACGAGCATATCGACATAGAAGGACAAGACAATACCCGAGCGGCATTGGGCTGGAAGTTGCGTCACCAACGCCGTTCGATGAGCAATCCCAGAGTGGACTATGAAAATGAGTGGGGCGTGTTAGGCGCGTGGGACAAAACCAAAATCAAAGGTGCAGAAACCTTTGAAATACCCTCTGCCATTGTTAGCTGGGACTGGCTGCGGCGCGACATTAACGATAAGTACGACCCCCGTGATGGTAATTTGTTGAACCTAGATTTGGCCGCTGGCTTTCCCTTTAACAAAGAAAAACCATTTTATCGTGCGGGTTTGCGGGCGCAACAATGGTGGCCAATCAGTAAGTGGGATGTTTTTTCTATTCGCGGTGAAATTGGGCGAGTCTGGTCTAAATCTGCACTGATCCCGCCTGACTTTGGTTATCGTACAGGCGGTTCGCGTTCCATCCGCGGCTATAAGTATCAGAGCATTGGCTTGCGCCGTGGTGAAGCCACTATTGGTGCGCCTTACCTGGCTGTGCTCAGTGCAGAGTACACGCATTACTTTACGGAGATGTTTGGGATGCGTGGCTTTGTAGACGTAGGAGACGCGGCCGAGAGTTTCCGTGATATGAAAGCGGCCTGGGGATACGGGGTAGGGGCTGCCGTGCGTACGCCTGCTGGCCCCTTTAATCTTGATGTGGCCTGGGCGCAGCGTGACCGTAAATTGAGACTGAGCTTTTCTATGGGCATAGCATTCTGATGAGCGTATTGAAGGTCTGGCTACGTCGTTTCTTGTTGTGGGGTATCCCGCTGCTGGTCTTGGCATTGATGCTGTTGTCCGGTTTTATCTACTGGGTAGTAGCCAGTCAGCCAGGCAGCCGATGGGCTGTGCAAACGGCAATGCCCTATGTGCAAGGTAGCGCACAGGGTGTGCAAGGTACGATATGGTCTGGCTTGAGGATTGAGCGTTTGATACTGAATGTGCCGGACACGCATATAGAGGTCTCGGGAGCGCGTTTATTCGTGGAGTGGCGTGAGCTGCTGGATCGGCGTCTGCATGTTCGTGAGATCTCGGCGCAGCAACTGGATATTGCCCTAAGTACACCTAGCGAGCCCAAGCCGGTTTCGGACACCGAGTTTTCCATGCCTACGCTGCCGGTAAGCATTGCAGTTGATAAGGTGGCAGTGGGGCAACTTTTTGTGCAGCAAGATGGGCAGCCTTTGCCTGTAGATATTAGCCGTTTCATGGCGGCGGTGTCGTTGGGGGAGTTGGGTGGACAGTTGCGTCTGTATAGTTTGGACGCAGCATATGAGAATATCCAGACCTCCTTGGAGGGCGAACTGGATTTGGCGAGCTTGCATGCACCTTATCCCCTGAGTACACAGTTGCGTCTTCAGGCGCATGCGACGGATTTAGATGCCCCCTTATGCGCTCAGCACTATTTACCTGAATTTACTGAGCCTGAAACACAGGCGCGTTCCGACTCGCAGGTTTTGCAAACTTCCGATACAAGCTCGCCAAGCTTGCTGTGCGCGCTACAGGCTACGCTTAACGTGAGTGGATCGCTGGAGGCGGCGCAGGTGGACTTAACTGGCAAAGGTCAGGGGCTGGATTTGCAAGCCCATGCTTATGTGACTCCTTTTGCCCAAGCACCCGTGGAACAGGCTAAGGTGGTCTTAAGTTTGCCCGATGACTCAAGCTTTATGGCCGATTTGAACTGGCAGGCGGAAACCAAAGATGGCGTGCTGTATGATGCGCTGCAAGCTGAGTTTGAAAGCCACAACCTGGATATTTATAAATTGGCAGGTAAGGCGGCGGGTTTGCCGCAGGCGTTATTAAAAGGGTCCGGTAAGCTGCAGGCACGACTTATTAATCGTGTGCAAGTGCAGCAGGCCGACCTGAATATGGCGGTGGAGTCGGGAAGCCGCTGGAATCAGCAAGCGCTCGAAGGCCAGCTTAACTTACACGCACACAGCCAAGCAGAGCCCGGGCAGCCTGATTGGTGGCGCAGTCTGCAGCTAGCAGATAGCTTGATTGATTTACGCTTAGGTAAAAACCAGATCAAACTGGCTGGCAGCTTGGGACTCGCAGACAGCCGCCTCAGTGTCTTGGCTCAAGTACCGGAATCCAAGGCCTTATGGCCTGGGCTGGAATTGGGCAAGCTCAATGCAAAGGCTGAAATTAAAGGCACAATTGCACAGCATAGTCTTGAACTTCAGGCCGATTACGACTTGGGGGGCGAGCCTAAAAAAGAGCAGTTGGGGCACGGTCCAGTACAGGCAAAACTGAATGTGCAGGGCAAATGGGCATTTGCCAGCGCCGAAAAGTCTGGCGGCTGGGATGGCCGTTTAAATGCCTTGGATGTGCAACATGCGGGCATCGGCGTGCAGCTTCAATCGGCCATGCCCATCTTGTTTTCCTTACCGCGCCTTGATTCCACGTCAAGCACCGCCAGCGGAAAAGAACAAGATTGGTGGGTGCAAGTTGGGGCTAGTCGTTTAGCGACTCTTATTAATGGCCGCCCATGGGTGCAGTTGGTGCACGATGGATCGCGCTATCAGGCAGGGCAGTGGCAGACTCGCGGCGGTATCGATCAAATGGTGCTGTCAGAAGCCCGTTTGAAAACTCTGGAGCAGCGTCTGGGTTTAGCGCAACAAGCCGCCGAGTCCAGGTCTAAAGGAGGGGTGAAGCTTAGATCGGACTCTGCCCGTGCCCCGGTAGAAATTGCGATGCAGGCACGGTGGGACTTAGCCTTTGCTGGGGCCCTGAAAGGCATCATTGATATCGAGCGGGTAAGTGGCGATATTATGGTTCCGGCAGATCCTCCCTTTGCTTTGGGTTTGGAGCAGTTGGCATTGCGTATCCAGGCCAGTCCCACGCAAGGCGGGCGCAGTCGCTTGGAAGCGCACATGGATGTGCGCACCAAACAAATGGGCTATGTGTCTGCCAAAGCAGAGACGCTCATTCATGCGACCCCGCAGGGTGGCTTGAGCTTGCGCGATCAGGATCCTAAGCGTATTGATATTGATGCGCACATTGATGATTTAAGTTGGACCAGTCTGTTTCTGGGCGATGCCATGGAGCTGGGTGGCAAGCTGGACGCCAACTTGCGTATTGACGTGGGGGCAAACTGGAAGTGGACCAGCACGGGTAAAATGAATGGCCGTGATTTACGCTTTACCTTGTTAGACGAGGGGGTGCGTTTACTTAACGGTACATTGCAAGCTAGCTTTGACAATGAAACGTTTCGCTTGGATAAGCTGTACTTTCCTGCAGCCTTGCGTGTAGAACCCCATGAGTGGCGTACAGCGACCTGGGTGACTGAAAACCCGGATGCCAAAGGCGGTGGCCTAACAGTCAGTGGTCAATGGAATTTAGCGGATCAGCGGGGCGCGTTTGTAACGGATATCTACCGCTTCCCCATTCTTCAGCGGGCTGATCGTTATGCCATGATCTCTGGGCAGCTACAACTGGATATGAATCTGCCGCAGGTGGTAGTGCGCGGTAAGGTGACGGCGGACGCTGGGTGGTTCAATTTGGATATGCTAGGTGGAATTCCAAGCCTGGATAGCGATGTCATTGTGGTGCGTGGTGCTTACACTGAGTCCGAGGATGAGCAGGCGAGCGGCTTAGATAATTTAAGTATGGAGATCGAAGTCGATCTGGGGCCGCGTTTTTATCTGACGGGCTATGGCGTTAACTCCGGGCTGGTGGGGAGTTTGAAAATCTCCATGATAGGGGGGCGCTTGACAGCGATAGGCGTGTTGCGCACCCGTGGTGGCCGGGTCGAATTATACGGTCAGAAACTGCTGCTCAGACGTGGTATGGTCACCTTCCAAGGCGACATTACCGCACCCATATTGGATATTGAGGCCTTACGCAGCGGCTTGCCTGTGCAGGCGGGTGTGAAAGTGGTGGGCACCGCGCGTCGTCCGCGTATTGATCTGGTGTCTTATCCTGATGTGGACGAGTCCGAGAAGCTAAGTTGGCTGATACTGGGGCACGGCTCAGATGACTCAGGGGGAGATCTGGCTTTATTGCTAAGCGTTGGTACCTCGTTTCTGGGTGATGGCGAACCCTTTTACCGGCGCTTTGGCATTGATGAAGTGTCGATGAGCTCTGGCGATTTGGGTAGCGTGGGTAGTGTGTTACCGGTAGAAAATGTAGTGCCTTCCCTAGAGGACGGTGTGAACGATGCGGAGCGGCGTTTTGTGACCATTTCTAAATCGGTGTCGAGTAATATTACGCTCAGTTTGCAGCAGGCTTTGTCAGATACGGGTACAGTAGGACGTGCCAGTTATCGCTTGGCCCGCGGTTTAACTGCTGACCTGAGTGTGGGCACTGTGAATGGTCTAGCGCTGATTTACCGGTGGTTCTCCTCTGAGTGAACGGGGTAATGTCGTATTTGTGCCCTGTTCACCCCCTTATATTTTGTGTAAACGATAAAATACGCGCTTATTGAATAAAGGCGATTGCTATGAGTATCAAAAGTGACCTGTGGATTAGGCGCGCTGCCGCCGATGGCATGATCGAGCCCTTCGAGCCTGGCCAGGTTCGTACCATGAATGGCGAACGTATCGTTAGTTACGGCACCAGCAGCTATGGTTACGATGTGCGTTGTGCCAACGAATTTAAAATCTTCACCAATATCAACTCCACCATTGTTGACCCTAAGAAATTTGATGAAAAATCATTTGTGGATTTTGTAGGTGATGTCTGCATTATTCCTCCAAACTCGTTTGCCTTGGCGCGCACTGTAGAGTATTTCCGTATTCCTCGCAGTGTCTTGACCATGTGTGTGGGCAAAAGCACATACGCCCGTTGTGGCATTATCGTGAATGTGACGCCGCTAGAGCCCGAGTGGGAAGGGCACGTAACGCTGGAGTTTTCTAACACCACTCCTTTACCTGCGAAAATTTATGCAGGCGAGGGGTGTGCGCAGATGCTTTTCTTTGAAAGCGATGAAGTGTGCGAAGTCTCGTATCGAGATCGTGGTGGTAAGTACCAAGGGCAGCAAGGTGTAACACTACCTCGTACCTAGGAGTACAGGAATGAAATTTCGATTTCCTATTGTCATAATCGATGAGGATTATCGCTCCGACAATGCGTCCGGTCTGGGTATTCGAGCGCTAGCCACGGCTATCGAGGCCGAGGGTGTGGAGGTAATCGGCGTGACCAGCTACGGTGATCTGAGCTCTTTCGCTCAGCAACAAAGTCGTGCCAGTGCGTTTATTTTGTCGATAGATGACGAGGAATTCGATACGGACTCGCCTTCGGGGGCGACGCACGCAATTGAAAACTTACGTGCTTTTATTGGTGAATTACGGTTTCGCAACGACGAAATACCGATTTATCTGTATGGGGAAACACGTACCTCTCAGCACATTCCTAACGATATTTTGCGTGAGTTGCATGGCTTTATCCACATGTTTGAGGATACGCCCGAGTTTGTCGCTCGTCATATTATTCGTGAAGCGCGCTCTTACCTGAATAGCTTGGCACCGCCTTTTTTTAGGGCCTTGGTTGATTACGCCATGGATGGCTCTTATTCCTGGCACTGTCCAGGACATTCAGGTGGAGTGGCGTTTCTAAAAAGCCCGGTAGGGCAAATGTTTCACCAATTTTTTGGTGAAAACATGTTGCGTGCAGATGTGTGCAATGCGGTCGACGAATTAGGGCAGTTACTTGATCACACCGGACCGGTGGCAGAGTCTGAGTTGAATGCCGCCCGTATTTTTCATGCTGATCATTGTTTCTTTGTGACCAATGGCACCTCCACATCCAATAAAATTGTTTGGCATGCCAATGTAGGCAATAACGATGTGGTGGTGGTGGACAGGAACTGTCACAAATCGATCTTACATGCCATTACCATGACGGGCGCGATTCCCGTGTTCTTACGTCCTACGCGTAATCATTTGGGCATTATTGGCCCTATCCCGCGTAGTGAGTTCGATCCGGAAAACATACGGCAAAAAATTGCTGCGAACCCTTTTGCGAGCCAAGTACGTAATCCGCGTCCACGAATTTTGACGCTCACGCAAAGCACCTATGACGGCGTCATTTATAACGTTGAAATGATTAAAGAGTCATTAGACGCCGAGATTGATACCTTGCACTTCGATGAAGCTTGGCTGCCGCACGCCGCTTTTCATGACTTTTATCATGATATGCATGCGATCGGGGCTGATCGTCCGCGCAGCAAGAGTACGATGGTATTTGCCACCCATTCCACACACAAAATGCTGGCCGGTTTGTCGCAGGCATCGCAAATCACGGTACAAGATGCCCAGACTCGTCAGCTAGATCGTAACGTATTTAACGAGGCGTATCTTATGCATACGTCGACCTCGCCACAATACGCCATTATTGCTTCTTGCGATGTGGCCGCTGCCATGATGGAACCACCGGGTGGCACTGCTTTAGTGGAAGAAAGCATACGCGAGGCCATGGATTTTCGGCGTGCGATGCGTAAGGTGGCTGTAGAGTATGGTGACGATGATTGGTGGTTCCGTGTCTGGGGGCCGGACACCTTGCCGGAAGAAGGCATAGGCAGCCGTGAAAACTGGATTTTAGAGTCTGGTGCTGAATGGCATGGTTTTGGCAGGTTGCCCAGTGGGTTTAATATGCTTGACCCAGTTAAGGCAACGGTGATCACGCCAGGCTTGGATATTTCAGGGACTTTCGCCGAGCAGGGGATTCCTGCTGCCTTAGTGTCCAAGTATTTGGCTGAGCATGGCGTTGTGGTTGAAAAAACGGGGCTGTATTCCTTTTTTATTCTGTTTACCATTGGTATAACCAAAGGACGCTGGAACACCTTACTCACCGCCTTGCAGCAGTTCAAGGACGATTACGATCGTAATCAGCCTATGTGGCGGATATTGCCTGATTTTTGTAAAAAGCACCCCCCGTACGATAAGCTGGGTTTGCGTGATCTTTGTCAGCAGATTCATCAGGCCTACCGGAAATATGATTTGGCTCGCCTGACTACCGAGGTTTACCTTAGCGATATGGTGCCCGCGATGAAACCGGCTGATGCCTATGCAAAAATGGCGCATCGCGAAATCGAGCGTGTCGGTATTGATGAACTGGAAGGGCGCGTGACCGGTGTACTGCTTACCCCCTATCCTCCAGGAATTCCTTTGCTGATTCCTGGCGAACGGTTTAATTCTAGAATTGTCGAGTACTTACAGTTTGCGCGGGAGTTTAATGCTCGCTTCCCAGGCTTTGAAACGTATGTGCATGGTCTGGCGCAGGATATAGGTCCTGATGGCTTGCCTCGCTATTATGTGGATTGTATTCGCGAAGAGCACGTAGAGCAGGATCAAATAAAGTAATGCCAAGTTTTGATGTGGCCGTAATTGGCGCAGGGGCTGCTGGTATGCTGGCAGCCGGTATTGCAGGGCAACGAGGTTTGCGGGTTGTGTTAATTGACCACGCCAGTAAACTGGGTGAGAAAATACGCATTTCAGGAGGAGGGCGGTGTAACTTCACCAATATACACACCTCGCCTGCCAACTTTATTTCTCAAAATCCGCACTTTTGTCGTTCGGCGCTGAGTGCCTATACGCCCAATGATTTCTTGGACCTAGTGCGAGCCTATCGTATTGCTTATCACGAAAAGCATAAAGGTCAGTTATTTTGTGATGACTCCAGTGAGTCCATTATTCAGCTATTGCGGCAGGAATGCAGCAAAGGGCAGGTGGCGTGGCGCATGCCCTGTAGCGTTGATGCAATACAAAAGACAGAAGCTGGTTTTACCTTGCTGACCAGTCAGGGCAGCATACAGACTCGAGATTTGGTCATGGCCACTGGTGGGATGGCTATTCCTCAGTTGGGGGCCACAGACTTTTCCTTGCGGATTGCACGGCAATTTGGCCTGAAGATCATCGAGCCTAGGCCTGCCTTAGTGCCACTGACATTTGATGCGCAGCAGTGGCAGGCCTTTTCGGCACTAAGTGGCTTGGCACTCGAGGTTGAAGTCAGTACAGGGCAAGGCAAGAAAGGAACACAGACCTTTCTGGAGGATTTGCTTTTTACGCATCGCGGACTGTCTGGGCCGGGTATTTTGCAAATTTCCAGTTATTGGGAGCCGGGCACACCCATACGTATTAATTTGGCGCCTGGGCAAGATTTGGCTGAACAGTTGCTGGCGCTAAAGCCAGGTAATAAGCAGTATTTGTTGAATGTGCTGACTGGCTTGTGGCCGCGTCGTTTGGCCGAACAGTGGTTGCATCACTCAGAGCTGTTGCCCACTGAGATTGCGCAGCAGCGTCTGGCTGATTTACCAGATAAGCAAGTGCGACAGCTCGGTACGGTCATTCACGACTGGGCCTTGTCACCAAGTGGTACCGCTGGCTATAAAAAAGCGGAGGTGATGCGAGGTGGTGTGGATACGCGTGAACTAAACCAGAAAAGTATGGAATCCAGAAAGGTGCCTGGGTTGTACTTTATTGGTGAGGCCGTCGATGTTACAGGCTGGCTGGGGGGCTATAACTTCCAGTGGGCGTGGGCATCCGCCTTTGCTTGTGCGCGAGCCTTGCAGGCTGCCTGATTTTATTTTTATTTTTGTGGGGGACGTATGCAACTACCTGAAGACCGTAAATATCTGGCCACCCATGAGTGGGTCAAGCAAGAGGGTGAGCTGATAGTGGTCGGCATTACCGACTTTGCCCAGGAGCAGTTAGGCGACTTGGTGTACGTAGGCGAGTTCACGCCAGGTACTCGCTTGGCTGCGGGTGATACAGCAGGTGTGGTGGAGTCGGTGAAGGCCGCATCGGACATCTATGCGCCGATGTCAGGTGAATTGCTGGAATTTAACCAGCAATTACAAGACGCGCCAGACTTATTGAATGAATCGCCTTATGACACCTGGATTTTCAAGCTAAAACCAGATAATGCGACAGATTTTGATGCCTTGCTCGATGCCAGTGCTTACCAGGCTCAGTTGGATTAGAGCTTATAAAAAATAGGGCAGTGATGATCTGCCCTGTTTTTTACGTACGTTGATACACAACAAAGTCGTAACTCAGGCCATTTTCGCTAGCTTGTGGTTCACGCTGTATTTCTTTCCAGCCTTGGGCAGGTAGCTCAGGGAAAAACGTGTCACCGTCGATGTGAGCATGAATTTCGGTGGCATAGAGCTCGTGAGCCAGCGGTAAGGCCAGCCTAAATAATTGTTCGCCACCAATCACACATAGGGTGTCGAATGCGTGGCAAGCCTGTAGCGCTTCTTCTAGAGTGCCATACACCTGTGCGCCGGGCGCACAGTATTCTGGATTGCGGCTAACCACCAGATTGGGGCGTCCCGGTAAAGGCCTGCCTAAGGTTTCCCAGGTTTTTCTGCCCATGATGATAGGCAGCCCCATCGTTACGCGCTTAAAGTGCTGTAGATCGTTGGGCAGGTTCCATGGCATGTCTTGGTCTTTGCCTATACAGCGATTTTGTGTGTAGGCGACAACCAGACGAATAATGGGTGTAGTCATACGGCCACCGGTGCCTTAATGTGTGGGTGAGGGTCGTAGTCTAGGATTTCAAAGTCCTCAAACTCGTACTCAAAAATACTGGCCGGCTTGCGCTTAATATGTAGTCGTGGGTAAGGACGAGGTTCACGGCTAAGCTGGGTTTGTACTTGCTCGAAGTGGTTGCTATATAAGTGGCAGTCGCCGCCCGTCCAGATAAAGTCGCCCACCTCTAGGTCACATTGCTGAGCAACCATGTGGGTCAGCAAGGCGTAACTAGCGATATTAAAGGGCACACCGAGAAAAATATCGGCACTGCGCTGGTATAACTGGCACGATAGCTTGCCATCGGCCACGTAAAACTGGAATAGGGCGTGGCAGGGTGGCAAGGCCATATTGCTGACTTCGGCTACGTTCCAAGCAGACACAATCAGGCGGCGAGAATCGGGCTGTGTACGAATTTGCTCGATAAGCTGGCTGATCTGATCAATGTGGCGGCCATCAGGAGTCGGCCATGAGCGCCATTGCACCCCATATACTGGTCCCAGATTGCCTTGCTCATCCGCCCACTCATCCCAGATGCTCACACCGCGCTCTTGGAGCCAATGCACATTGGAGTCACCGCGTAAAAACCACAGTAACTCAATGAATATGCTGCGGGTATGCAGTTTTTTACTAGTAATCAATGGAAACCCACGGCTTAGGTCAAAACGCATTTGGTGTCCAAACACCGAGCGCGTACCTGTACCTGTGCGGTCTGTTTTTGTGACCCCGTGCGTGTATACATGGCGCATCAGAGCTTCATAGGGAAATGGGCTCATTAACTTTCCTGAACTTCAAACGTGTGGGTAACTGTGGCGGTTTTTTCTAGCATGGCTGTGGCCGAGCAGTATTTTTCATGCGACAGATTGACGGCACGCTCTACCGCCGCAAGTGGCAGGTTTTTGCCTTTTACGACAAAGTGGAAGTGGATTTGGGTAAATACCTTTGGGTCAGTCTGTGCACGTTCACTTTTCAATTGCACCTGACAGTCTAGCACCTGATGACGCCCGCGTTTGAGAATCAGCACGACATCGTAAGCAGCGCAGCCACCCGCACCCACAAGCATCAGTTCCATAGGACGGGGTGCCAGGTTATTCCCCCCGCCTTCGGGAGCGCCGTCCATGGCCACCACATGACCGCTGCCTGTACGGGCTACAAATAGCATGCCTTCGGGGCCACCCCAGTCGATTGTGCATTCCATGATGAACTATCCTTTTCAATTACTTTCTGGCCGCGCCTCAAGTAGCGGGCTGTATCGATGATGGCTTAAATTGTACGGCAGCTAACGCGTTCAGGGGGTGTTTGATGACGGCGGTTATGCTCAGATCACATGGCCAAGCTAGATAAACACCGTCATATACGGATTATGGGTTTTGCTGATAAAGCAGGTGGCGGCTGCGTTGCGTGGTACGGATAATTTCGTAACAAGACGTGGAGCTAAGGCCTTCTGGCGTCTATAATTGCTGATGCTATATATCAGATTTTTTTGATTTTGTAATTGTTCTTGCTCAATAAACCATGTTTCCAGTGTGGGTTTTATCGGGCAAGGTCTTGCAGATGTTTTAACATGGCGGCTCTCACGGTCACATTGGGGTCGTGATTTTTTTGTGTCCGCTCTTTTTCGATCTGCAAAGCGTCGTGAGCTGTTCGCAGCCTACTATTAACCAGGCCTGGATCATTGTGAATACCGTTTCAATACTGCTTCTCGCTTTTGTTCTGTCCGTTACCGGACTTTTTGTTTTCATCTGGTCGTTACGTCGAAACTTTTTTGATGCTGACCCAGCTGCTGCACGCGAAATTTTCTCCACTGGCGAGGTGGGGCGTGTGGATGACCCTTCTGCAACCCCTGAACAACGTCAGGCATTGCAGCAGGAAATGGGACAACCCGTTCAACCCTCTGCTGCCGTACAGCAAGCGTTGGATACCGAATTGGCTGAACGTATTGAGGCAGATAAATCGTCTGCTTTTGTTGCGTTTATGTTTTTGGCCTGTTCGGTTGTCTGGCTAGTCGCGGCATCGGTTGCCGGTTTGGTCAGCTCCATCAAATTGCACGAGCCTGATTTCTTGGTTCAGGAAGCGTGGATGACCTTCGGGCGTATGCGCACCCTGCACTTGAACGCAGTGGCCTACGGTTGGGCGCCTATGGCAGCTTTTGGTGTGGCCATGTGGATGCTGCCCCGTTTGCTGAAAACGCCGCTTATGGGTGCACGCTTTGCCATTTTGGGCGGACTGCTGTGGAACGCAGGTTTGATTGCTGGTCTGGGTAGTATTGCTGTTGGTATTAGCGACGGTATGGAATGGCTGGAAATGCCTTGGCAGGTGGACATCCTGCTCGTTATCGGCGGTGCCTTGCTGGCTTTCCCCTTAGTGTTCACCTTGCAAAACCGTAAAGCAGACCATCTGTATGTCTCGGTTTGGTACATGGGTGCAGCCTTGTTCTGGTTCCCCATTCTGTTCTTGGTGGGTAACTTGCCAGCGGTACACGTGGGTGTCGAACAGGCAACCATGAACTGGTGGTTTGGCCATAACGTGCTTGGCTTGTTCTATACGCCTATGGCTTTGGGGTCAGTGTATTACTTCCTGCCCAAAATCATTGGTCGTCCTATCAGTTCCTATAACTTGTCCCTGATTGGTTTCTGGGGGCTGGCTTTTTTCTATGGTCAGGTAGGTGGTCACCACTTGGTAGGTGGTCCTGTACCCGGCTGGATGGTGACGCTGTCTATCGTGCAAAGCATGATGATGATCATTCCTGTCATGGCGTTTACCATTAACCAGCACTACACCATGAAAGGGCACTTCCGTACACTGATTCATTCACCCACACTGCGCTTTATTGTGCTCGGTGGCATGATGTATACGGTCAGCTCCATACAAGGCTCCTTCCAGGCCCTGCGCTCCATCAATACCGTTGCGCACTTTACGCATTTCACGGTAGCGCATGCGCACATTGGTTTGTATGGTTTCTTCACCATCGTGATGTTTGGCGCGATCTACTACATCATGCCTCGCGTGATGTCCTGGGAGTGGCCTTATCCCAAGCTGATCTCCTTGCACTTCTGGCTAGTGGTATTGGGCTTTGGTATATACGCCATAGGCCTGAGCATTGGTGGCTGGATTCAAGGTATGTACATGCTGGATGCTGCCAAGAGCTTCATGGACTCCGTTAATGTCACGATTCCCTATTTGCAATCCCGTTCGGTAGGCGGCGCATTAATGACGCTGGGGCATTTGGTTTTTGCCTTCCACTTTGTGGCAATGGCGCTGCGCTATGGTAGCCGTCGTGTAGGTCCTGCGCTGTTTCATCAGCCTGCAGTAGCCAGTAAAGTAGCAGAGGTCTGATACAGTTATGGAAAACGAATACAAACTATTGGGCGGTGCGATGGTGACCATCGCCCTGGCAATCTCAGCCTTGGTAGTAGTCCCGTACATGCAGGTTAAAAAGGTAGAGCCCTCACCCGGCCTGAAGCCTTACACCTCTGAGCAACTACGTGGTCGTGCCGTTTATATTTCGAATGGCTGTGTGTATTGTCACTCGCAGCAACCTCGTAGCCAGAATCAAGCCCCTGACTTTCAGCGTGGCTGGGGTCGTGCTTCGGTGGCGGGTGACTATTACTACGATACTCCGCACTTACTCGGTACCATGCGTACAGGCCCCGACCTGATGAATATCGGTGCTCGTCAGCCTAGCGTTGATTGGCATTTGGGTCACTTGTATCAGCCACGTGCTTATGTGCCCGGTAGCAATATGCCTTCTTACCCCTTCTTATTTGAAGTCAAAGACAAAGCTGATGAGGGCGAGAAGGTAGTGAATCTACCTGGTAGCTATGCACCTGAGGGCAAAGTAGTGGTCGCTACTCCAGAAGCTATGGAGTTAGTGTCTTATCTATTGTCGCTGGATCGTACCTATCCAGTAGACCCTCAAAGCGTTCTGAGATAAAGGGCGCCTCGTTGCGCGAGAGTAAGCCTCTGCATCGCAGAGGCAGCGGAGAATTAAATGACTGACAATAGGCAATATGATCCCCAAAAACGCGAGCACGAGGATCCACATGAGAATGCGGCTCCTGTGCCTTGGTTTCTGCTCTTGATGATTGCAGGACTGTTTAGCTGGGGTATTTTTTACATTTTCAATACCGAACTGAAGTACGAATCTACAGTAGGTGATAACCGTATCGCTGTTGACTTCCACGTACCCGAGCCTGAGGGTGGGAAAGTGGATGGCCATCAGTTGTACGTGGCACAGTGTGTAGCCTGTCACCAAGCAACTGGTGCAGGTATTCCTGGCGTGTTTCCACCTTTGGTAGGCTCAGAGTGGGTATTACGCAAGCCGGAAGTGCTAGTACAGATTCTCTTGCATGGCATAAGTGGCGAAATTACCGTTAAAGGTAATAAGTACAATGGCGTCATGCCAGAGTTTCGTGACAAGTTCAACGATGCTGAACTAGCTGCTGTTGCAACGTATCTACGTGCAGAGCTGGGCGACAATAGTGCTGATCCAGTGAGTGCGGACATGGTTGCTGCGGAGCGTGAGAAGACAGCCGATAGAACGGCGCACTGGGATGGCGATGCAGATTTGGCTCCCATGGAAGAGTAAATTGCAGGTAGGCAAATCATGAGACTTCTGGTTTGCCTAATACTGGTTTGCGCCCTGGGGTTCGGGGCGCTATCCCATCTTACCGTAGGCTATACAGCCTTAACGTCTGAGCAAGCCCGTCGCAATGATGTGGCTAAACATCCCCGCACAATTTCAGACGTCACGGTAATCACTCCGGGTGCTACACATCTGTCCTTGCATGAGTTCATGCGGCAAAACGATCGTTTGCTAATCGTGAACTTCATCTATACCCGTTGTATTACCCTGTGTTTAGCCATGGGTTCGGAAATGCAACAAATCCAAGAGGCCATTATTGCTGCAGGTCAGCAAGATAAAATTGGCTTGCTGAGTATTAGCTTTGATCCGAGCGACACGCCTGATCAGCTTCAGCGTTACATGCATTTGATGAAAGCCGATCCGCGTGTGTGGAATTTCGTCACCATGCAAGACGGCGAGCAGCGTCAACAGGTACTGGATGACTTTGGCATTATTGTTATTCCCGCTCCCTACAATGAGTATGAGCATAACGCCGCCTACCATGTGATGAATGCAGATCACTTACTATCTCGAATAGTGGATTATGGTGAACCTGGCCTGGCTCTGGCGGCGGTTCGTGAGTTATTGCAGGCGGAGCAGTCCGGAGCCGCCTTATGAGCGGGTTTGCCTTTCCTGCCTGGTCCCGCAGCGCTTGGCGTCCCTACTTGGGTAGCGTGCTGGCGACGGTGTCGGCATTATTATTTTTTGCAGCGGCTTACTGGGACCATACCCTGACGCGCCTCATGAGCTTGCATATGCTGGTACACATTCCTGTGCTGGTGCTGTCGGGTGCACTGTTGCAGCGTGCCTTGTATTACCAAGGCGCTGGGTACTGGGGGTGGGTGCAGCCCTTCTTGCGTATCTACTACCGTTGCAACGAACTTGGGCTGCCCGGCTTAATCCTGGTGAGCTTTGTGGGCGCATATTGGATGGTGCCCAAGGCCTTGGATGATGTCTTGCTCTCGCCAACAATGGCGGTTGTAAAATACATCGGGCTGGTCTTGGCGGGAATGCTGTTCCAAGAGTCTTGGTCACGCAGTCATCTGGTGGTTAGACTTTTTTTCTTGGGTAATTTGTGCTGGATGATGGCGATAGTCGGCATACTGTATCAAGAAAACCCCGAGCGTTTATGTAATTTTTATTTGCAATCAGACCAGGAAATTGCGGGCATAGGCTTGGTTGTGATGGCCTGCGTGTTGCCAACTCTCTGGTTATTGGCCGAGATCAAAGCAGTCATTCATTTTTTGCGGCAATAATAGAGTCTTGGTTCATTGTCAAAATAGTATGAGCACGTTTATGAATGCATCCACCACCTTATATCGTCGCAAGTCTCTTTTCGATGGCTTGCTGGGCGAACTAAATCAGGCTCTACACGTACTGAGCCGTTCTGCCACGGCTGGACGATCCAATCCAGCAGGTAGGACGCAGCCTGATGAGCCTGCCTTAAGCCCGGCTGAGGCTCGTCATGCGGCGGGTCTAATGCGTATTAACCATGTGGGCGAAGTGTGTGCCCAGGCCCTGTATAGGGGGCAGGCGCTTATGTGCAACGATCCGCACATCGAGTCCGTGCTGTATCAGGCAGCCGCAGAAGAGGTGGACCATCTTGTATGGTGCGATGATCGTTTACGTGAGTTGAACAGTGGCCCCAGTATATTGAATCCATTTTGGTATGCGGCTTCCCTGACATTGGGCATGGTCGCTAGCAAGGCCGGCGTGCCGTATAACCTGGGCTTTATGGCAGAAACAGAAAGGCAAGTTGAGCAGCACTTGGATAATCACCTAGAGATCTTGCCTGCTCAGGATCAGCGCTCACGTGCCATTGTTGAGCAAATGAAAGCGGACGAAATAGAGCACAGGCAAACCGCCGAACAGCATGGGGCGGTAGAACTGCCTGCGCCCGTCAAACTTGCCATGCGTTTCATGTCAAAAGTCATGACAACTACCGCCTATCGACTATAAATTCAAAAGCTTTGTGTTGTTATTGCAACATTAGCTGGAAAACATAGGGTAATTGCTGATTTATCTTGCAATGCACCATGAATCTGGATAAACTTTAGTTATAGGATGTCAAAACGAAAGCAGGGAAAAACGCAACAGGTAAAACCCTTAGCTTTCTGGCTCGACATATAGTCTAGTAGCCTGACATGCCACGATTGTCTCCTCCACCCTCCTCCTTTGGTGGATTTGCCCGAGATCTACAGATCTCGGGTTTTTTTTGTCCGTCCTGATTTCTCCATCCTACATAAAAAATCCCAAGGCGTGCTGCCTTGGGATAATTGGGCCTACAGTAGCTGGTGTGTGCTTAGTGAATTTCGGCTACGTGTAGTAGGTTCGTGCTGCCACTGGTACCAAACGGTACGCCAGCAATAATCACAATAGTGTCTCCAGTAGTGGCAAAGCCCTGACGTGTGGCCACATGAGTGGCGTGTTCCACCATTTCGGTTACGTCATGCACATGCTCACCAGCTATAGGGTGTACGCCCCAAGCGATAGTCAGTCTGCGGGCTGTCTGAATTAGAGGTGTTAATGCCAGAATGGGGGCCACTGGACGTTCGCGGCTGGCACGCAAGGCACTAAATCCTGTCGTGGTGTAGGCCACGGTAGTGGCAGGTTCCAGGATATTTGCGACGCGGCGCAGGGCACAACATATGGCATCTGGCGTGGTGGCTTCGGCTGGGCTGTGATTGGCTTCAATCACCGTGCGCCAGTTCGGGTCATGTTCAATTTCAGAAATAATACTATCCATGAAACTGACTGCCTCAAGAGGAAACTGACCTGATGCCGACTCTGCTGATAGCATCACTGCATCGGCACCGGAGTAGATGGCTGTCGCGACATCCGAGGCTTCCGCACGAGTGGGCACGGGTGAGCTGATCATGGACTCCAGCATCTGTGTAGCGATCACCACGGGGCGCCCTGCAGCCCGTGCCGCGCGTACTATCTGTCGCTGTATGACGGGCACACGTTGCGGTGGTACTTCGACACCCAGATCTCCTCGAGCAACCATCACACCATCACAAAGATCGATAATTTCGTCCAGATGCTCCAGTGCCTGGGGCTTTTCAAGCTTGGCCATGATCCATGCTTGATTGCCTATGATGGCACGTGCCTCGCGTATGTCCTCAGGTCGTTGCACGAATGATAAGGCGACCCAATCCACACCCAAATCTAGGCCAAAGCGTAAATCGTCCAGATCTTTGGGCGTGAGGGGAGAAATAGGGAGTACGACGCCGGGCACATTTACGCCTTTACGGTCGGACAGAGGGCCGCCCACGATGACGGTGGTGTCAGCGTGTTCTGCACTGAAACTGTCTACACGTAAGCGCAGTTTTCCGTCGTCTAAAAGCAGGTCTGTGCCATTTTCCAGTGCGGCAAAAATCTCTGGATGAGGCAAGTTGGCGCGGGTGGCATCCCCATCGGCAGGGTTCAGATCCAGCCTGAATTTCTGACCTGGCTCCAGTTGTACTTTACCGCCACTGATTTTCCCCACGCGTAGCTTAGGCCCTTGTAGATCCATCAGTATGCCAATGCTGCGCCCGCTTTCTTTCTCGAGTTCACGGATAATGCGATAACGCTCAGCGTGGTCCTCTTGTGTGCCATGGCTGAAGTTAAGTCGGAAAACGTCTGCGCCTGCTTCATACAGTTCCCGTATGCGCTCAGGCGTAGAGCTGGCAGGCCCAAGAGTGGCTAAAATACGAGAGTGTCGGGTGCGTTTCATAATGCTTTCCTTAGGCGGTTTACACAGTTAATGCGCTGACACCAGCGCGAGCGACCTGGGCATCTTCTCCGGCTTTTACGCCTGAAACGCCAACAGCTCCGATGACCTGACCATTAATGATGATGGGCTCCCCCCCTTCCAGAGGAACGACGGGCATCGCCAAAGCAGCGATTCTTCCTTGATTCACCATGTCTTCGTATACCTTGCTAGGCTTGCCGCTAAGAACGCTGGTTCGTGCCTTTTCTGGCGCTACGCTAGCGCTCATAAGGGGGGCACCATCCATACGTTGTAGCCATAGCGCGTGACCGCCAGCATCACAGATAGCGATGCTGACCGCCCAATTATTACTGAGGGCCTCTTGTTCAGCGGCCGCTGCAATCAGCTTGACGTCGTCAAGAGTGAGTAACTTTGTGTCTCTCATTACTATTCCTTGGAGTTCACTTTAAACGCTGTTGGGTAAAACAAGAATTGCGCGAAAATCATTAACGTTGGTAAGTGTTGGGCCGGTGATCAGGGCATCATCCAGTGCTTCGAAAAAGCCGTGTCCGTCGTTATTGTCCAGGCTCTCCACGGGCCGTAATCCCTTATCCCAAGCTCGTCGTAAGGTGCTGGGATCAAAATATGCACCCGCTATTTCCTCTTGGCCATCGACACCATCGGTATCGCCAGCCAAGCCGTATATGCCTTCAGTGCCTGCGGTGGCAATCGCAGCCGATAGTAAAAACTCCACGTTGCGTCCACCACGTCCCGTGCCCTTGATGGTGACCGTGGTTTCACCTCCAGAAAGCAGCACGCAAGGAGCGGTGGCAGGCTGTCCGTGTTGTTTGGTGCTAAGTGCAATACCCGCCATCACCTTCGCTACGTCGCGGGCTTCACCCTCGATACTATCGCCCAGTAATACGGCTTTGATACCGGCTTGTTCGGCGACGCGTGCTGCGGCTTGTAAAGCCATTTGGGGGGTAGCAATTAAGTGAGTGGTGACATGGGCTAAACGATCGTCGTCTGGCTTGATGGTTTCCCCTTGACCGCTTTCTAGCAAAGTCTTGGCGGCAACAGGGATGTCAATACCATAGCGCCGGATGATGTCCAGTGCCTGTTCGCAGCTAGTGGGGTCATCGACTGTGGGGCCAGAGGCAATATCCATTGGATTATCTCCCGGCACATCAGAGATAATTAAATTGAGCAGTTTGGCCGGATGGCAGGCAGCAGCTAAACGTCCGCCCTTAATGGCAGATAAGTGTCGGCGTACACAGTTCATCTCGCTAATGGAAGCGCCAGATTTCAGCAAGGCTTTGTTAATGGCTTGTTTGTCTGCGAGTGAAATGCCCGGGGCAGCTAAAGGAAGCAAAGAAGAGCCACCGCCAGAAATTAGGCAAATCACCAGATCATCTGGGCTTAAGTTGTTAATGGTACGTAAAATCTCGTGAGCAGCATTTTCGCCTGCTTGATCAGGTACAGGATGGGCAGCCTCTAGAATTTTGATGTGTTCGCAGGGCACTGCATAGCCGTAGCGTGTGACCACGACACCACTAATAGGGCCTTGATCCCAATGACGCTCAAGTGCCTGTGCCATCGCGGCTGATGCCTTACCTGCACCAATCACAATTGTGCGACCCTTGGGGCGGGCAGGGAGGTAAGGTGGTATGCAATGTTCTGGCTGAGCAGCGTTGACAGCCGCTAGAAACATGTCTTTGAGTAAGGTCTTAGGCGTGATATTCATAAAGTCGTGTGGGCGTGTGGCAAGACAAAACAGGTTGAGCTTGTGCATGGCGGTGCCTAACTATGCATGAGCTCGTCTCCTGGGGTTTGTTATTATGTGTATGGAGCAAAAAAGCGGGCCCCTGGCCCGCTTTTTTGGACAGCTTACTTACTGGCCGATTTCATGGTTTGCCATGATTTCCAGAGCGCGAACCAGGGCGGAGTGGTCTTGTCCGGCACCACCATGCGCTGAGCAGGTATTAAACAGCTCTTGTGCGATGGCTGTACTGGGCAGGGCAACGCCCAACTGGCGAGCTGTAGTCAGAGCCAGGTTAAGGTCTTTTTGGTGCAGCTCGATACGGAAGCCTGGGTCAAAGGTACGTTTAACCATACGCTCGCCATGTACTTCCAGAATGCGCGAGTTGGCAAAACCGCCCATCAAGGCCTCACGGACTTTAGCGGGATTGGCTCCGGCTTTAGAGGCTAGCAACAATGCTTCGCCTACGGCCTCAATGGTCAGGGCTACAATAATTTGGTTCGCCACTTTAGTGATTTGGCCGTCACCATAACCACCTACCAAGGTGATGTTTTTGCCCATAAGCTCAAACAGCGGTTTAACCTGATCGAAGGCGGCTTGTTGACCACCGACCATAATGGTCAGAGAGGCCGCTTTGGCGCCTACCTCACCACCGGAGACCGGTGCGTCCAGATACTCGCAGTCCAGAGCGGTGATGCGCTGAGCAAATTCCTTGGTGGAAACGGGCGAGATGGAGCTCATGTCCACCACAATTTTTCCTTTGCTCAGACCGGCAGCAACCCCGTGCTCGCCAAATAAGGCATCTTCCACGTGTGGAGTGTCGGGTACCATGACAATGATGATGTCGGCTTGGCGTGCTACCTCGGTGCCGTTTTCGCATACGGTGGCGCCGGCTTCGACTACGCTTTTTGGGGCTTGGCTACGAGTGTGCACAAACAGCTCATGACCACCCTTTAGCAGGTTGATCGCCATGGGGGCACCCATAATACCCAAACCTATAAATCCGACTTTAGCCATTTCTTAATCTCCTGAATAATGTATGTATTGATGGGGTTTAGGCGCTCAGTGCCTGAATCCAACCCAGGCCGTCCTGAGTCAAACCTGCAGGCTTATATTCGCAGCCAATCCAACCATCATACCCCGTGTTGTCAATGTATTTGAACAACCATGAGTAGTTAATCTCGCCAGTGCCAGGCTCATTACGGCCGGGGTTGTCAGCTAACTGTATATGGGCGATCTGCGGCAGGTGCTTTTTGATGGTGTTGGCCAGCTCACCTTCTTCGCGCTGAGCGTGGTAAATATCGTATTGAATGAACAGGTTACTCGAACCGACCTCGGCCAAAATCTGAGCAGCCTGATCGGTACGGCGTATAAAAAAACCGGGAATATCGAAATTATTAATGGGCTCAATTAATAGGCGCAGTCCTGCCGCCTCAAGCTGTGCTGCTGCAAACTTAAGGTTCTCAACCAGAGTTTGTTGGGCTTTATCGATACTCAGGTTCTCGGGGCGCTTGCCAGCTAGGCAGTTCACCTGCGTGCAGCCTAAGGCTGTTGCATATTCAATGGCTCGCCCTACGCCGTCCTGAAACTCGCCGACGCGCTCGGGCAAAATAGCAATGCCGCGTTCACCACCATCCCAGTCACCAGCAGGCAGGTTGTGTAGTACCTGCGTGAGGCCGTGCTGCTGCAAGCGCTCGGCCAGCTCTTGCTTGTCGTAGGCGTAAGGAAATAGGTACTCAACTCCCTTGAAGCCTGCTTTGGCAGCGGCTTGGAAACGGTCCAGAAAATCATGCTCGTTAAAAAGCATGGTGAGGTTGGCGGCGAACTTGGGCATGCGTTACTCCAGTTTTAAATCAGTAATTAGTCAAGCAGAGAAATGGCAGTCGGTGCATCAACACCTTTGGCAGCCAACTCCTCAAATTCGCTCACATTCGTGAGCTCTGTACCCATGGACACGTTGGTGACACGTTCAAGTATCAGCTCAATGACTACTGGAACACTGTACTCTTGCATCCAGGCACGGGCTTGGGCAATGGCGGCTTGAATGTCCTCGGGCTTATGTACGCGGATGGCTTTACACCCCAGTCCTTCTACCACGGTAACGTGATCCACGCCATAGCCAGCCGTTTCAGGCGCATTGATATTATCAAATGCTAACTGTACGCAGTAGTCCATTTCAAAGCCGCGCTGAGCCTGACGTATGAGTCCCAGATAGGCGTTGTTCACGAGAATATGCAGGTAGGGCAATTTGAACTGTGCGCCCACAGCAAGCTCTTCAATCATGAACTGAAAATCGTAATCGCCAGAAATCGCGACGACTTCACGGTCTGGTGTTGCTGCCACAACGCCCAGAGCGGCCGGTATGGTCCAGCCCAGAGGGCCAGCCTGACCGCAGTTAATCCAGTTACGTGGCTCGTAGACGTGCAAGAATTGCGCTGCAGCGATTTGCGACAGACCGATAGTGCTGACATAGCACGTGGAACGGCCAAAGGCGCGGTTCATTTCTTCGTATACGCGCTGTGGCTTTAGCGGTACGTTGTCAAAATTGGTTTTGCGCTGCAGGCTGCGCTTACGTTGCTGGCAGTCAGCCACCCAGGCAGAGCGATCTTTGAGCTTGCCAGCGGCTTTGTATTCTTGTGCGACTTCGATAAACAGATCCAGCGCAGCACCGGCATCGGAGGCAATCCCCAGGTCAGGTCCAAATACGCGACCAATTTGAGTGGGCTCGATATCCACGTGAATGAATTTTCTGCCTTCTTTGTACACGTCCACAGAGCCAGTATGACGGTTAGCCCAGCGGTTACCAATACCAAATACAAAGTCTGAAGCCAGCAAGGTTTCATTACCGTAACGGTGTGATGTTTGCAGACCCACCATGCCAGCCATCAGGGGGTGGTCGTCAGCAATCGTACCCCAGCCCATTAGCGTTGGAATGACGGGCACACCCACCAGTTCGGCGAAGGCTTGCAGCTTGTCGGAGGCGTTCGAGTTAATGACACCACCACCCGATACGATCAGTGGACGCTCTGAGTCGTTCAGCATTGAAATGGCTTTTTCTGCCTGTGCGCGAGTGGCGCTAGGCTGATACACCGGCAATGAAGAGTAGGTGTCCAGATCGAATTCGATCTCGGCCATTTGTACATCAAAGGGCATATCGATCAAGACCGGGCCTGGACGGCCAGAGCGCATGATATGAAACGCTTGTTGAAATACGCGTGGAATCAAGTCCGGCTCGCGTACGGTAACGGCCCATTTTGTGACAGGTTTGGCGATAGACTCAATGTCTACAGCTTGGAAGTCTTCTTTGTACAAACGTGCGCGCGGAGCTTGCCCTGTAATACATAAAATAGGGATTGAGTCTGCCGAGGCAGAGTACAAGCCTGTGATCATGTCAGTGCCTGCAGGGCCAGAGGTACCAATACAAACGCCGATATTACCGGGGGCAGCGCGCGTATAGCCTTCAGCCATGTGTGAGGCACCTTCTACGTGGCGAGCCAGAATATGCTCAAAACCACCTTCTTTGCGCATGGCGGAATAAAACGGGTTAATAGCGGCGCCGGGCACGCCAAATACAGTGCTTACACCTTCTTTGCGCAGAATCGCAGCTGCGGCGTCTACGGCTCTCATTCGGGCCATTGATGTCTCCTAGATCATCGGTTGACGAAATACATAACTACGATGATAGAGAGTGAAGGCTTGGCTTTGAATTGGTGGTACGATTGTTTCTATCGATACTTGGAGTATTGAATGAGCCGCTATACAGAGATACGTAGTTTTGTGCTGGTTGCTGAAAAAGGCAGTTTTGCTGCTGCTTCCGTGGTCGAGGGAGTCACCCCTGTTGTCATGGGAAGGCGCTTGGATGCGCTGGAACAGCGTTTAGGGGTGCGTCTGATGCACCGCTCTACGCGTGGTCTAACCCTAACTGATTTGGGCGAGCAGTTTTTAGAGCAGTGCAGACAGATACTAAGGGACTTCGAAGAAGCCGAGGCCAGCATTAGTGCACAGCGAAAAGTGGTACGTGGGCACTTGGTGGTGTCTGCTCCCGCTGCGTTTGGGCGCCGTCACGTGGCACCTCACGCTTTAAGTTTTAAAAAACGTTACCCAGAATTAAAGTTATCGTTCAACTTTACCGATAGCGTAGTGGATCTGGTGCGCGAGGGCTACGATATGGCCTTACGCATTGGCGAGGTGACCGATCCTAACTATGTCGCGGTGCGTTTATTTCCTAATCGGCGTGTAGTGTGCGGTACCCCCGAATATTTCGAACGTTATGGCGTCCCGCGTGTACCAGAAGATTTGTCTCGTCATAACTGTCTGGCGTTTAATCTGCAAGGTGGGCAGCAGCGTGGCTGGACATTCTTGCGTGATGGCAAGCCATTTGCCGTGCGTGTCGATGGTGATCTGGACTGTAACGATGGTGAGCTGTTATTTAACTGGGTAAAGCAGGGTTGGGGAATAGGTTGGCGCTCTACATGGGAGATTCAGCCAGAACTCAAGCGTGGCGAGCTAGTTACCGTACTGGATGAGTTCGAGCTGCCCAGTTATGACATTCAGGCTGTATATCAGCAGCAGCGTTATTTGCCGGCTAAGGTACGCCGATTCATTGATTATTTGCGCGCCATCTATAACACTCCAGGATACTGGGATGGCGAGGTCAAGCTGTAGGCTAGGCCTCAATCATTCCTCCCGCCTTGTTAACTAGCCAAGGCGGGTGGGGGAACACTAGCTTAAAAGTGCCACTCTACCTGTATGGTAGGTGTGCTGGTGCGTATGCCTGGCTTTAGGTCGCCATTGCCTTTGTAGCGGTTCCCGAACTTGTTATTCCAGAACTCATAACCTACGCCTACCCATAAGGTGTTTTGCTTATCGAAAGCAAGCTTGCCTATATCTGCCATGAGTGAAGTACGAATTAAGACCTCGGACTTGGTGCTCACGCCTGCATAGTCTTTGCCTTTGGGGCCGTTGTAATTAGCAAACCCTTGGAATTTTAACGGTACAGACCCAGCATTGAAGGGGTAATTCCAGGCTAGGCTAGCCATAAACTGAGAATCAAAGCTGATTTTGTCTTTGGGGCAGGCAGGAGCACCTAGGCCACAATGGTTCCATTCTTTGCCGTATAGCAGACTCAAGTCGACGAAGCCTTTTGGTATATCGAATTTGAATGTAGGGCCTACTACGAGCAAGCGCTTACGTGGTGCGAAAGCAGTATTTTTGGTATTCAGGTCAAAACCTGCCGTGAGCGCTACATCTTTGACGGGGCCAAATGCCAGCGTAGTGTCAAAGACTTTGCTGAGCAGTAGTTGGTGCCGGTAGTTCAAGTAAGCTTCAGTAGCGCCATTGTTTTTGCTGCCATTGGATGGATCAGCCTTGTCAGATTGCAGTACGTCTAGGTTAAAAAAGTTTTGACCGTACTGGTAGCCGCTAACATGCGTGAGGCTGAGAATATGTTTTTTGATGTCTTTATCGTTCATGGGCTCGGTGTATCCAGAGCTGTACCGATAGCCTAAGAACGTGTCGCTCCAGTTTGCGGCATTCGCGGTTTGTGTGACGACACTGAGTGCGCCCGTAGCGAGTAATGCCAGGCCGGTTTGTTTGACGATATGCATGAGGTCTCCTCGAGTTAATAAATCGCAGCTGCGATATGGCAAGGTCTATGCCTTGTTGTGGCGTTGTGTTTGCTTTCTTTTGGATTTATTTGCTTACTTTTTTGGGTTTGCTTGGCCGCAAACTGCTGCCTGAAGCCAAGGCTTCAGGCAGCTTGTCTTTAATGCTGCGAGGCTAGGCTCTGATTCTCAGTGCTTGAGCTGGACTGGCTTGCAGGCTGAGCAGGTGTATTCACAATCTCGTGAGACTCACCGACAGGCGAATGCATGCCATTGAAAAACAGATTCAACAAGATCGCTGCGACGGCAGAGAGCAAAATGCCGCTGTGCAATAAAGGCTGCAAAGAATCAGGCATGTTTTGCAAGAGGTTTTCAGAAACTAGCGGTACCATGCCAAAGCCTAGGCTAATGGCAATAATGTAGGGGTTATAACGGTTTTTGCTAAGATCTGCCGAGAGCAGAATTTTGATACCCGTTGAGGCCACCATACCGAACATCACTATGCCTGCACCGCCCAACACATAGTGAGGTATGGACGCGACGACAAACGCCATCTTGGGGAAGACGCCTAGCAAGATCAAGAAGACTCCGCCCATTACGCATACCCAACGGCTACGCACTCCAGTGACACTCACCAGCCCTACGTTTTGGGAAAAAGAACTGTGCGGGAAAGTATTGAGAATGCCACCTACTAAAGTCCCTAAACCATCAGTGCGTAAGCCGCGCACCAGATCTTCACGAGTGGGGTGGCGTCCGCATATGGTACCCAGCGCTAAAAACATGCCCAGGGACTCGACCATAATGACGATCATGATCAGTGAAATAACGGCAGCAGCGCTGAAGTTAAAAGTAGGTAAGCCAAATTCAAAGGGCTTGACGATGGCAAACCATTTGGCTTCTTCTAGCCCTGTAAAGGTGATGCGACCCATGGACAGGGACACGAGAAAGCCTGCCAATAAACCAATTAGTACGGCCACGTTTGCCAAGAAGCCACGCGCAAATTTTGTGATGAGCAGTATCAGTACCAGCACACCTATGGCAATAAGCAGGTTTTCAGGTGAGCCGAAATCGGGATTTGCAACCATCAGACCTGTGGTGGGGTCTTTGATTTCAGGGTTACCACCACCCACCCAATTCAGGCCTACGCGCATCAGGGTAATACCAATAACAGTAATAATGGTGCCGGTGACCACAGGTGGAAACAGGCCCATTAAGCGACTGAATACAGGCGATATTAAAATACTGAACGCACCAGCGAGAATACATGCGCCAAAAATCCCGGTGATACCTAGCTCTGGATTTTGCCCTATGGCAATCATGGGAGTGACGGCAGCAAACGATACCCCCATCATGACGGGTAAACGTATCCCAAAGATACCTGCGCCCCAAGACTGAATAATGGTAATGAGCCCGCAACACAATAAGTCGGCGGTGATGAGCAGAGTAATTTCTTCTTTGCTGAGGTTAAGCGCGGCGCCCACAATGAGCGGGACGGCGATCGCACCCGCGTACATAACCATGACGTGCTGCAAGCCCAGTGTAGCCAAGCGGCTAAACGGCAATACCTCGTCTACTCCACCTGGCTCGCAGAGTGAGTCTGAATTTGCCTGAGTATTAGCTGACATCCGAAGAGTCTCCTTAGTGATACGTTGTTGACGCCGGTCGCGCAAAGAGGTGAAAAATTGCGTGGCACGACAGTGTCGAACAGCCCTATGTGATGCGGGAGTCGCGTTTCAGATGAACGTGTTCTGTGCATTGTTTGAGCTGAGCACGCTACGATGTCTGGTAGCGTGTGTATAACGGTATAGGATTGAGCAGTATTACTGGAAGCACCCTAGCATTGATAAGTGGAATATGAAAAAACATATAGCAAGCTTGAGCTAGCAGGGCGTTGCCCGTATACCGCTAGAGATAGCGGTTTTCATGAAGTCCAGGGTGCTAAAGACGGTGGTTTTCATCGGCTAAGGGAATATCCTAACTGTTTTTTTTATAAAAGTGTTCAGTGCGGATTTTGTTGCGTGTTTTTCGCTACAAAGCCTTAAGATATGCCGTTTTCCTCTATTTGTATGACTACAAATTATTAGACATGTCATGATATTTTTTATGTAAAAAAGACGTTTGTTAACGTATTTTTGTGTCATGCAGCGTTAAGAACGCAAAAAATCACTGTGTGGCCAGAAAGCGTCAGGACAAAAAAATCCCGGCCTGGGCCGGGTGATAGCGATATAGCGAGCTGTCTATTTTTTATCTGACCACAGTTCACCTGCACTGGCCCAATCAGAACGTTTAACGTCGGTAAAAATGATGTCTACGGCATCCTTGGAGCAGCCCAAGACGCGGCATGCTTCTTGAGTCAGGGCTTGTGCTAATTCGCGTTTTACTTCTACGCTACGGCCTTCAAAGAGCTGTACATTAATTAAAGGCATGCTTGTGTCCTTAGTAGTAATGAGTTATCGGCAAAAATTAGGGTCTTGCTGCCATACCTTACGTAGTAGGGCAGGCCATTCCAACTCCCCTTCTGGTTCGGGGTCGCAGGTCCATTGTTGCTGGGTTAGCTGGCAGGTGGCCTCGCTGGGACTGTGTAGTGGGGTATTACACGCCATAGCGGAAAGCTGAATGCGACAGGCACGCTCCAGTATATCCATACGTATATAGGCCTCAGCCACCGTACGTCCGCAGGTTAGGCTACCATGATTGCGCAACAACATGGCTGAGCGCTGCGCCAACTGTGTGCTTAAACGCTTTTGTTCCGTGGCATCGAATGCCAGGCCAGCATAGTCATGGTAGGCCAGATCGTTCCAAAATCGTAGCGCATGTTGTGACAGGGGCAGTAAACCGCACTCTAGCGCCGATATGGCCATACTTGCCTCGGTGTGTAAGTGGATGACACAATGCGCGTCGGAACGGGCTCTGTGCACTGCACCATGTATGGCAAAGCCACTGGGGTTAGCTTGGCCGGCGCTAGGGTCTAGCGCGGTGCCTTGTGTGTTGATAGCCAAAAGGTTGCTGGCAGTGATTTCGTCAAAGCGCAGGCCAAAGCGATTGATCAGAAAGGCATCGTCGCGGCCAGGTAGCCGCGCCGAAATATGGGTATAGATGGTATCGTCCCAGCCTTGCTGGGCAGCGAGGCGGTAGGCCGCTGCCAGATCTACGCGGACACGCCATTCAGCGATACTGATAGCGTCCGGTCGGTAGTCGTAGTAGGGCTGGCTACAGGTGCTCATGCTAGGGCGTCAATGATGGCGTGCTGATCCAGTTGAATAACATCACAGTTATCACCCGGGCCTTTGCGGTCAATAACGATAAAGTCGCCCACTTTGTTCAGCGCCATTAAAGGGTGATGCCAGACACCGGTGGCGTAATTAACCCCTTGGGTACCTTGCGCTAAGAACAGGCGTAGGTCAGTAGCTTTTGGCGCTTCTCCTGCCGGTGCAACGATGACCAGATACGGTTCGCCATTAGTGGGGATGAAGGCTTGACTGGCTTTGGGATGACGCTCCATCATCTCTACGGTGAACGGTAAATTACGTGGAAGCCCACGGAAAATAGATACAATCGCTTTACCGTCTGGGCCCGGCTCTATATTGGCTAGATCATGATAGCGTTCGGTGTTGCCGTCGTTAATGGTGAAGTGGTTCACCGTGTCAGAAACTTCAATGACATCGCCAAAAGGCGCAAACGCTTCGGCTGTGAGTGTTTCTAGTTGTAAAGTAATAGTCATGATTATCCTTATGCTGAAACCACACTTCTGCTGGTCAGTGCAGCAGAAACGATTGAGTGATAGTCACCGGCAAAACGGGATCGTTAGCCACCTAGCAAGAAGTAGCCACGACTCCGCTTTGAAATAAGTCCCTAGATGGGCAGGTGTACTTATTTAAGCAAACAGAGCGTCCAGACGGAAGCGTGCAATTTTGCCAATTTCTGTGAGGCAGGTCTGAAACTCGACCTTGGTGTCGTTTTCCAGACGAGCATCTACCTTGTCCATAATTTGGTGGCGCGTCAAGCCTTTGACGGCAATAACGAAAGGAAAGCCAAAGCGCTCACGATAGCGTGCATTTAAACCACGTAAACGCTCTAGTTCAGCAGCGGTACACTGATCCAGGCCTGCACCTTTCTGCTCGCCGGTGGAGTGCTCTGTGAGCGAGCCCTCTTCAGCCTCTTTGCCAGCCAGCTCGGGGTGCGCGCAAATAAGCGCTTTTTGTTCTGCAGGGTCGGCTTGCTCTACGACCTTAAGCATGTGACTATGTAAGGCCTCGACCGAGTCAAAGGGGCGTGCTGCCCAACTGCGCTCAGCCACCCAAGGCGAGTGCTCAAAAATGCCATCTAGATACTGAACAAAGTCTGCCTGATCTAGGTCGGTCAAGTCGCTCAGCTGATGGGTGGTAGTAGATTGGCTCATGTGTAATTCCCTTAATTTTTCAGGTGCCGGCGCGGTCAGCGGGGCTGACTTTTAAGATGTACAGAGATACTGAATGAAACCTTACTGCTTAGTTTAGGCTTAAATTACAGTACGGGTTGCCGAGTCGTTTAAAGTCTCCAGACCTGATGTTTTCTTTCTTGATAATTAGGCAGTTTAAGATTTTTGCTCATAAATAAAATAGAATTAGCCTTATAACTGATATACGGCTAGGCTTATTCTGGCTTCATGCAATCATGGGGCAGAAAAATGATCTTGAAAGGAGATGATGAATGGCCGCTAGACGTGGCGATAACCCTATGGATACCTACCTGCTCCGAGTCTTTTGCTTATTGATTACCGAGCGTAGTGTATCGCGTACCGCTTTCAAAATGAATCAGTCGCAACCCGCAATTAGTGCGGCCTTACGACGCTTGCGAGATATTATCGGGGACCCTTTGCTGGTGCGCGAGAAGGGCGGCATGGTGCCCACTGAACGGGCGGTCTCTTTGCTGGCCCATGCGAAAGGCGCCTTGGCAGAGATTGACTGCATGATCAATACGCCCGATAGCTTTGATCCACAGGTCAGTCGTAGTGAGTTTCACATTGGCGCCCCTGATTATCTGGCTCCTGTTTTTGTCGGGAGCGTGGTAGAGCGTTTGCGCCGTGAGGCGCCCGAAGCGCGTCTTAGCTTGCATTCGCTAGATGCCAGTTTTGATTTTGAGCGCTCACTGGCTGAGGGTGACCTGGATGTGGTGATTGGCAATTGGCCTGAACCCCCAGATCGTATGCACTTATCAGTCTTGCTTGAGGATGACATCGTATGCCTGGTAGCGGCCACCCATCCTTTGGCTCGTAAGGGGATGGGGCAAGAGGATTATTTGCGTGCTCGCCATGTTGTGCCCATGCCGTATTCCTTGAATCAGCGCGGTGTGATTGATGTCACCTTGGCGGGCATGCGCATTCAGCGCGAGGAAAGCGTTGTAGTGCAGTCGTTTTCCTCTGCACCCTATCTGTTACAGAATACGGATCTGGTATTTACCACGTCGCGTCATTTTGCTGAGTTTTATTGCCGGCTTTTGCCCTTGGCAATACTGGAGTCACCTATTGAGTTTCCGCCCATGCGTTTTTACCAGCTGTGGCACGAACGCAATCGCCACTCTCCTAGCCATCGCTGGTTACGGCGCTTACTGACCGAGTGTGGAAATCAACTGGCGCCTAGTGAAGCCTTGGTGCAAGCTCTTTAGCACATGGTACGCGACGCCGCCTTAGGCTGTGATTGAAAGCCAGAGGCGCTGCGGTAGATGTTGCTGCACACGTTTGTTTTGGTAACAAATAAAGCGACTAGTCACTGTTTCTAGCGCCGAAGATGTTGATAATAAAGTTTGTTTTTTATAAGGTCGGCTTTGTCTATGCCTCACTTGGGGGAATCTTTAACCTGGCTGTATATCTGTGTCGTCGCCTTTATGGTGGGTGGGCTCATCGTGTTCTCCGAACGTTGGCATGGCAAGCTAACCGGCGACTTTGATTTAAACAAGCCTCAAGCCAGTCACAGCAGACCGACGCCCCGGGTGGGCGGTCTGGCCATTCTAGCGGGCAGTTTTGCGGGCCTGATGGTACTTGGGCCGAGTAATATGACGCTTACTTGGTTATGGCCCGTGCTGTTTTTGGCGGCCATGCCCGTTTTTGTTGCTGGCTTGGTTGAAGACATCACCAAAGACGTGGGCTCGCTCAAGCGTTTATTAGCCGCTTTTTTGTCGGCTGCCATTGCTTGGTGGCTATTGGGAGGGGTGTCGCGGGTAGGCGTGGACTGGGCCGACTGGATACTGGGATATTGGCCCATCTCTCTTTTATTTACCATGGTGGCGGTAGGTGGCTGTACGCATGCCTTAAATATTATTGATGGCATGAATGGCCTGGCAGGCATGATTGCCACCTTGATGGCCTTATCCTTGGCCTTGGTCGCCTGGCAAGTGCAAGACTATCCGATCTTACTGATAGCTGCCTCCTTGGCCTCGGCCACTCTGGGATTTCTGGTATGGAACTTCCCCTTTGGTAGGGTGTTTTTAGGTGATGGTGGTGCGTACTTTTTAGGCTTTATGCTGGCTGAGCTGGCTGTGCAATTAGTGGTTCGCAATCCTAGTGTTTCGCCCTTCTACGCCTTGGCAGTTCTTTTTTATCCCGTGTTTGAGACTTTATTTTCAATTTGGCGCCGACGTTTTAAGCGCGGAGTGCCAGTCGATCAGCCAGATGCATTACACTTGCATCAGCTGGTGTTTCGACGTTTGGTTAGGGTCACGTTCAGCCGTGGTCAGCGTGGTGCCGTACCAGCTTTATGTAATGCAATGACGTCACCCTATTTATGGGTACTCGCCTTAATTGGTTTAGTGCCTGCAACGATATGGTGGGATAACGCGTGGGTGTTATCTGCCAGCATGCTGTTATTTGCATTTGTGTATATTTGGCTGTATGCCCGTTTAGTAACGTGGCGTAGGCCTTCTTGGTTGTTGCTCCCCTCTTTGCGACGACGTGTTGATCGTGAGTAATTTTTCGAGTTCTGCCTGGCAGCACAAGGTGCAGTAAGGGCAAAACAGGTGTATTTGGAGAAAGATTTTGAATCTTGAGAATGTCAAATTAGCTGTAATAGGTTTGGGCTATGTGGGTCTGCCTTTGGCCGTGGAGTTTGGTAAGCAGCGCCCCGTGATCGGTTATGACATTAATGCCCGACGCGTAGCAGAGCTCAAGGATGGTGTGGACCACACACTGGAAGTCGATTCCGACGAGTTGCAGCAAGCTCGGTTTTTGCAGTACTCCTGCGAAGTGACCGATTTAGCGGCTGCGAACGTGTATATCGTGACCGTGCCTACGCCCATCGACGATTACAAACAGCCCGACCTGACGCCTTTGATTCGAGCCAGTGAGACGCTGGGTAAAGTGCTCAAGCGTGGGGATATCGTGATTTACGAGTCCACCGTTTATCCCGGTGCGACCGAAGAGGATTGCGTACCGGTGCTCGAGAGCGTTTCGGGTTTACGTTTTAACGAGGATTTTTTTGCTGGCTATAGCCCTGAGCGTATTAATCCCGGTGACAAAACTCATCGTTTGCCTAATATCCGCAAGGTGACCGCGGGCTCCACGCCAGAGACGGCTGAGCTGGTGGATCAACTGTATGCTCAGATCATTACTGCCGGCACCTATAAGGCCAGTTCCATTCGCGTGGCGGAAGCGGCAAAAGTGATTGAGAACACACAGCGCGATGTGAACATTGCGCTAATTAACGAGCTAGCCCTGATCTTCAACCGTCTGGGAATTGATACTCTGGAAGTGTTGGAAGCGGCTGGTACAAAATGGAATTTTCTGCCATTCCGTCCGGGTTTGGTGGGCGGTCACTGTATCGGCGTTGACCCTTACTATCTCACGCATAAGGCACAGTCCATTGGGTATCACCCCGAAATTATTCTGGCAGGTCGGCGCCTGAATGATTCTATGGGAGCTTATGTGGCCTCGCAGTTGGTCAAAGCTATGACCAAAAAGCGGATACAGGTTCAAGGGGCTCGGGTGCTTATGTTGGGCTTAACCTTCAAAGAAAACTGCCCAGATTTACGCAATACCCGCGTTATCGACATTATTCAGGAGCTTAAGCAGTACGACGTACAAGTCGATGTGTATGATCCTTGGGCGGATGTCGAGGAAGCGCAGCGTGAGTACGGTATTGAGCTAGTCAGTGACCCGGCTCAAAGCGCTTACGATGCCATAGTCGTGGCGGTAGCGCATCGTGAGTTCTCCGACCTAGGAGCCAGCGGTGTCAGGCAGTGGGGGCGTGAAGACCACGTCTTGTACGACTTGAAGTACGTATTTCCCCTCGCTGATTCTGATTTGCGTTTATAAGGGATAGTCAAGCTTATGGCTCAAGCATTTGATGCGCTCAAACAGCAACTTGTAGAACAGCCCCGCACATGGCTAGTGACGGGCTGTGCGGGCTTTATCGGCTCTAATCTTCTAGAGGCTTTACTGCTTTTGGATCAGCACGTTGTGGGTTTGGATAACTTTGCTACGGGGCATCAGCGTAATCTGGATGAGGTGCGTAGCCTGGTCGGCCCCGAATGCTGGAGCCGTTTTCGGTTTATAGAAGGTGACATACGTGATCTGGACACCTGCAAGCAAGCGGTGCAAGGTGTTAACTATGTCTTGCATCAAGCCGCCTTGGGGTCAGTGCCTCGTTCGCTGAACGACCCGGCCACCAGCAATGAGGTGAACATTAACGGTACGCTCAACATGATGCTTGCAGCCCGTGACGCGGGTGTGGACGGCTTTGTGTATGCTGCCTCCAGTTCTACATATGGCGATCATCCAGCCTTGCCCAAGATCGAGGCAAATATCGGTAAACCCTTATCGCCTTATGCTGTAACCAAGTACGTAAACGAGCTGTATGCCGATGTATTTGCCAGAGCGTATGGGTTTGGTAGTGTGGGCTTGCGTTATTTCAACGTATTTGGACCACGTCAAGATCCTAATGGTGCTTACGCGGCGGTCATACCTAAATGGGTAGCGGCCATGATAGGGCAAGAAGCTGTGCAGATTAATGGTGATGGCGAAACAAGTCGCGACTTTTGCTTTGTCCAAAATGTGGTGCAGATCAATCTGCTGGCTGCGCTAAAGCAGCAGGCGGGTGTAGCAGAAGTGGTGAACGTAGCCGTTAACGATCGCACCTCTTTAAATCAGCTCTTTCAGTACCTGCAGCAAGCGCTCGCCAAAAATGGTGTGCACTACGATCAGGCTCCTAAATATCTGGATTTTCGTCCTGGAGATGTGCGTCACTCGCAGGCTGATATCAGTAAAGCGCAAGGCCTCTATGGCTATGTACCCACGCAAACGATCACGCAGGGACTGGCCTTGGCAATGCCTTGGTATATTCGGTTCTTAAGTTGAAACCTTCTCGTTTGAAACAGCGTCTGCAGGGCTTGCACCAAGACCACAGACGCATCGCCGCAGGCGCTTTTCGGGTAGCGTTTTTTTTGCTACTGGGTAAAGCGGCTGGGGCGCTCAAGGAAATGGCTGTTGCCTATCGCTACGGTGTCAGCGATACCGTGGATGCCTATCAGTTCACCATGGTGATGGCGAACTGGCTGCCCGTTACCTTGGTAGGAGCGTTATCGGTAGTACTGATTCCGGTGCTGGTGCATGCGCGTAAACAGCCGCAGGCGCAACGTCGCCTTTTTCTGGATCAGTTGCTGGCCTGGGCATTAAGTCTAGGCGGCCTATTCGCCTTACTGATTTATGCTGCCTGGCCCTGGGTGTTGCAAACAATGGGGCAAGGGCTTAATCCCCAGGTGCAGCAGATGAGTCAGGAGCTGCTATTCGCTTTTGCTCCGGCAGCGTTGCTAACAGTAGCTATTGGCATCAGTGCAGCGCGACTGCGTGCTCGAGAGCGGCATATCAATAGTTTGCTCGATAGTTTGCCGGCTATCATGATTTTAATCATGGTGTTATTGGCCGGGGCGGCACCTGGCGTTGGTCCTTTACTATGGGGCACATTATCGGGCCTGTTTTTGCAGGCTTTGCTGTTATTTATATTGGCTTGTCGTGCTGATCAATTGTGGCCTCGACCACGTTTTGGGCTTAGTGCAGAGCAATGGCCTGCCTTATTAAAGGCGGCTAGCGTCATGTTAATCGGGCAGGTGGCCATGAGTTTTGTTGGGCCCATTGATCAGTATACGGCCGCCCAACTCGGAGGGAACGCCAATGCCACATTGGGGTATGCCAGCCGCTTAATTGCCGTAATTTTAGGTGTGGGGGCTGCCTCTGTCGGACGTGCGGCCTTACCTGTACTGGCTGATATACAAAGTCGGGGTGAACAGATTCGGGCGCGTGCCTTAGCCTTGAAGTGGTCCTTGCTGATGCTGTTGATCGGTACGGCAGTCATGGTGGTAGCTAATCTGCTGGCCCCATGGGGGGTTGCTCTGGTGTATGAGCGCGGCGCATTTACACCAGAAAACACCCAGACTGTCTCAACTGTTTTGCGTTGGGGCATGGTGCAAATGCCATTTTATTTTGCCGTGTTAATTTTGGTGCAGTTACTGGCAAGCCAAAATCGTTATCGAGCCATGGCTGTAGTGGCTGTGCTCAATTTTGCTGTTAAGGCCTTGTTAAATCCAGTGCTAGCTGCTCGTATGGGGCCAGCGGGTATTATGGTCGCGACCAGCTGCATGTATGCTAGTTCGTTTTTGTGTTATTTTTTGTTGGCGTTCAAGCGTGTGCCAACTCCCGTATCTACTCCACAGCAGGAAAATTAATTGCGTTCCTCATTACGCCCACATGTCATGATTGTTATCCATTCTTTAGCAGGCGGTGGCGCTGAGCGGGTTGCGCGCGACCTAAGCGCCGGCTGGCTAGAGCAGGGCTATCGGCTCAGTGTGGTGACTCAGGCTGGTACGGATCAGGACGCTTACGACTTAGCGCCCGGCGTAGAGCGTTATGTTTTGAATACTGCCGGCTCAAGCAAAGGACGTGTGCACGCACTGTGGAAGAATTGGCGGCGTGTGCGCTTATTGCGTGCCTTGATTAAAAAGCATAAGCCTGATGTGGTGTTGGGCATGATGACTACCTCGTCGGTGCTTAGCATTAACGCGGCACGCGGCTTGCCCTGTCAAGTGATTGCGACTGAGCATACCCATCCACCCTCACAGTCTTTATCGCCATTTTGGGTCAAGGCCAGACAAAAAAGCTATCCACTTGCACATCACGTTGTGGCCTTGACGCAAGGTACGGCTGACTGGTTGCAGGAGCACGTGCCGGGCTGTAAATTGGCGGTGATTCCCAATGCCGTGGTGTGGCCTTTGCCTAGTGCTGAGCCCCTGGTGCCAGTGCCGGAAAAACAGGGGCGATACCGCTTACTGGCCGTCGGTCGTTTGCATCCGGTCAAGGGCTTTGACGTTTTGTTGCAAGCATTCGCCACTTTATTGCACTACTTCCCAGATTGGGACTTGGTGATAGTGGGTGAGGGCGAGTTACGTGCCCAGCTCGAGGCTCAGGTCCTAGACTTGAACCTGCAAGACCGTGTGAGCTTGCCTGGGCGTGTGGGCAATATGGCGGACTGGTACCTAGGTTCCGATCTGTATGTTTTAAGCTCGAAAATGGAAGGCTTGTCCAATAGCTTGCTGGAGGCGATGGCGGCCGGCTTGCCCGCAGTGGCTTTCGATTGTGAGACGGGGCCGCGGGAAATCATACGGCCAGGCATTGATGGTGCTTTAGTTCAGCCGGTGTCGGATGTGGAGGCGCTGGCGGCGCACTTGTCCGACTTCATGGCTCATGTTGATAAGCGTCATGCTTATGGCCAGCGTGCGGCCGATGTACGCGATCGTTTTTCAGCAACTCGAGTTTTCGCTTTGTGGCAGCAGTTGCTGGAACAGTGTCGTACGCGCCCGTAAACTAGAAATACTGCCAAAATTGAACTCAGCCAGGCGGAGGTCATGTGAAAATATTATTTTTTGTTAGCTCGCTGAATGCAGGTGGGGCAGAGCGTGTAGCGGTGACCTTAGCGAATGCCTGGGGGCGTCGTGGTGATCAGGTGTGCCTAGTGCCAGCCTATAGCCAAGGCAGTGGCACCAGTTTTTATGATATTGATTCACGTGTTGAGCTGATCTGGTTAGCTCATCGTATGCGCCGTAGTTGGCTACCTGGCCCCTTGGCTAAAATGCGGGCGATGCAAGATTTGGTGCGTGAGAAACAGCCTGATCTGATTCTTTCTTTTCTGACTAATGTGAATGTGACGGTTTTGCTTGCCCTGCGCCAGAGTGGTGTTCCCATTGTGGTCAGTGAACGCACGAATCCTGTATTCAGCTCTAGCGCAGGACGGGTGTTGAAGGCCTTGCGTAAGCGTTTGTACCCTTACGCTCAGGTGGTTACCCTGCAGACCGAGGCAAGTGTGCCCGCGTTTAAAGCAATGGTTCCGGGTATGCGCTCGGTGGCGGTAGTGCCCAATCCATTACCCCCTGAGCTGCTGCTACTGGAGCGAGAGCTTAAAGTGTCAGAAAGTCGTCACTGCACTTTAATTGCCATGGGGCGCATGGTGTATAGCAAACGTTTTGATGTATTGATACGCACATTTAGTCGTTTGGCTACCGAACATCCCGAGTGGCGGCTTTGTATCTACGGAGAAGGACCGTTGCGCACGAGCTTGCAGGCCCTAGTGCGACAGACTGGCATGCAGGATCGTATTAGCTTACCGGGTAAAACGACACAGCCTTGGCAAGAGCTAGGGCGAGCTCAAGCCTTTGTCATGACCTCCGAGGTGGAAGGCTTTCCTAACGTGTTGTTGGAGGCCATGGCTATGGGGCTGCCTTGCGTAACGGTAGATTGTCCTAGTGGGCCACGGGAAATGAGTGTGAATGGTCATGCGGCTCGTCTGGTCCCTCTGGGTGACGAAACTGCGTTACGGATGGCTCTGGACGAGGTGATGAGTGAGGGTGTATTACGTGATGCGCTGGGTAGGCGTGCTGCACAGACTGTGCGTGAGCAGTACGACTTACAAGGAATATTACAACGCTGGGACCAGGTGTTCAGTCTAGCCCGGGGTATGGAAGATCTTGGAGTGGGCTCATGACAGAATCAGAGCAGCGAATAAAAACTATGCGAGTGGTACACATTATTTCAGGCCTGGGTCAAGGTGGAGCTGAAACGGTGCTATACAGATTAAGTACAGCGGCCGATCAGAGCACCGAACACATCGTCATTAGTCTGGGTGGCGCGGATGTGTTTGGGCCACGTCTGGAGCAGGCCGGTGTTAGCGTGTACTGCTTGAACATGAAATCGCCTTGGCGTTTTTTAAAAGGCCTGCGTAGCTTGGTTCAGCTTTTATCTGATCTACGCCCCGATGTGGTGCAGACTTGGATGTACAACTCGGACTTGATCGGCGGTATGGCGGCCAGGGTGGCGGGTATCCGAGCAGTGTCCTGGGGAATACGTAATTCGGGCGCAAATTTATATCAGGGCAGCCCCAAGGCCAGAGTCATTGCCTGGTTATGTGCACGCATCTCTCGTTTTGTGCCTAGCTTGATTATTTCGTGTGCAGAAAATGCAGCACGACGGCATAAGCAGTGGGGCTACCGCGCCGATATCATGACCGTCATTCCTAATGGATACGACTTAAGCCGCTGGCAATTGAACGCATCGGTGCGCGATCAGATGCGAGCTCAGTTGGGTTGTCAGGCCGACACCCCTTTAGTGGGCAGTGTGGCGCGCTGGAATCCTCTCAAGGATCATGCCAACTTATTATCCGCTGTGGCGCGTAGTGTGCGTCAGCACCCTCAGCTACGTTGCGTGTTGATTGGTGAAGGAATGCACGAGCGCAATCCTGAGCTGATGCACCTTATCGAGTTACATCAGCTGGAGGAGCACGTGTTGTTGCTGGGAATGCGTGAAGATGTCCCTGCGCTGATGAATGCCTTGGACGTGCATGTGCTTTCCAGTTATGCCGAAGGCTTTCCGAATGTGGTCTGTGAGGCGATGGCTGTAGGCGTGTCATGCGTGGCCACTGATGTGGGCGATGCCGCGTTAATTGTCGGCAATGAAGGGTGGGTAGTGCCGCCACGCAACGCCGAGGCCCTCTCGGGTGCGATAAACAGTGCCATTTCAGAACTGGGTAGCGAAAGCTGGAAGCTGCGTCATAAACATGCTCGTGAGCGGGTACAGCGCCTTTTTAGTTTGCAAAGCATGGTGCGCGCCTACGAGCAGGCTTGGCAAGCTTTATGTCAGCAATATCCCACACCACCTTCTAAGCCAGGCAAACAACGCCCCCACGCCAATAGTTTGGCGGCGCATCAGCGCAGCGGCCAGGATTCTATATCCTCATCTAAGCGTTTACTGTTTTTGGTGAATAATCCGGCTTTTTTTTTATCGCATCGATTGCCTGTAGCCTTGGCGGCGCAGCAACAAGGGTATGAGGTCCATGTGGCCACTATGTCTGGCCCCAGCGTGCCTAAGGTGCTAGAGCATGGTTTTCATCATCACGTCGTGCCCATGACACGCAGCGGTAAAAACCCCCTTAAAGAAGCCCAGACCGTGTGGGCAATTTATCGCTTATTTAAGCAGCTCCAGCCCGGCATAGTGCACGCAGTCACCATTAAGCCAGTGTTGTATGGGGGGATTGCGGCACGTTTGAGCAAGGTGCCTGGGTATCTTGCGGCGGTTTCAGGTTTGGGCTACATATTTATGCGACGCCAAGGCTTGGATCCTGTGCGTTTCTTGGCACTGCGCTTGTATAAACTGGCCTTAGGGCACCCGAACAGCAAAGTTATTTTTCAAAACACGGCGGATCGCGATGTCTTGCTGGAGGCAAACGTATTGCGAGCTGAGCAAGCGGTGCTGATACGTGGCTCGGGAGTGGATCTGGAACGGTTTAGTCAGTTGCCCGAGCCGCCCGGCACGCCTGTGGCGGTGATGGCTAGCAGGCTGTTAGTGGATAAGGGCGTGCGTGAGTTTGTCGAGGCCGCTCGTTTAAGCCAAGAGCAAGGCAATGCCGTACGTTGGCAGCTTTTGGGAAGTCCTGACCCGGGCAATCCCGCCAGCATAAGCTTGGATGAGCTGAACCATTGGCGTCAAAGTGGTGTGGTGGACTATAAGGGCGAACAAGACGATATAGCCCAAGCTTACGCCCAGGCGCATATTGTTGTTTTGCCCTCCTATCGTGAGGGCTTGCCTAAGTCCCTGATTGAAGCGGCGGCCTGTGGGCGAGCAGTAGTCACTACGGATGTGCCGGGTTGTCGCGATGCAATTGAGCCAGGGGTGACAGGTGTGTTGGTACCGGCTAGGGATGCACAGGCCTTGGCCCAAGCAGTACAGAATCTTGCGCAGCACGCAGAGCGTCGCCAAGAAATGGGGCGGGCAGGCCGAGAACTGGCCGAACAGCAGTTCGATATTCGTCAGGTGTGTGCAGCACATCTGCGCCTGTACCGTGAGCTAGGGGGAGTATAGTACTACCCCCCGTTGCATGTGTCCGCACAAGCTCAAAAAGGCAGAACGGCATCCGGTTTCAGGGTCAGTAAGGCCTGACGGAACTCGTTCTGTATGGCGGCTAATGCAGCATCAGTTTGTGCCTCAAAGCGTAGTACGATAACGGGTGTGGTGTTGGAGGCTCGCGCCAAGCCAAAGCCTTGCGGGTACTCTGCCCGCACTCCATCAATCGTGTTCAGTTCAGTCGCACCAGGAAATTGAGCCTCTTGCTGTAGACGTTTGACTAGCTCATGAGCCTCACCTTCCGCGAGCTCTAGCTTAAGTTCGGGGGTAGAGATATCCTGTGGGAGACTCTCCAGCACGGCGCTAGGATTATCACTACGAGCCAGTATTTCGAGTAAGCGGGCGCCTGTGTAGAGTCCGTCATCAAAGCCAAACCAGCGTTCTTTAAAGAACACGTGACCACTCATTTCGCCAGCCAGAGGGGCGCCGGTTTCGGCGAGCTTGGCCTTAATCAGAGAGTGCCCGGTTTGCCACATCAGGGGTATGCCGCCTGCCGCAGCGATTTCCTTGGCAACGTGACGGCTGCACTTCACATCAAAAATGATGGTCGATCCTGGGTGGCGCTGAAGTATATCGCGCGCATATAGAATAAGCTGGCGATCAGGCCAGATTATTTGACCTGACTTGGTGACGACGCCTAGGCGGTCCGCATCACCATCAAAGGCAAAGCCCAGCTCGCAGTCGCTGTTTTTGACATGCTCGATCAGGTCTTGCAGATTGGCGGGGTCAGCCGGGTCTGGGTGGTGATTGGGGAAGTCGCCATCGACCTTGCCGTAGAGCATATCCACCTCGCAGCCTAGCGCTGTAAAGAGTTGCTCCGCCACGACGCCACCCACACCGTTGCCCGTGTCCAGAGCAATCTTCATGGGTCGGGCCAAGTGTATGTGGGCACGAATATATTGTACGTAGTCCTCTAGCAAGGCCTGCTGCTGACGCTTGCCAGCGTGTGCCGCCGGACTGACGCCATCGAGCATGATGTGCTTGAGGGCCTGGATGTCGGCACCGTGCAAGGTTTTGCCGGCCATCATCATTTTAAAACCGTTGTAGTGGGAGGGGTTATGGCTACCAGTAATGGCCACGCCTGAACCCGTTTCCAGAGTATGGGCAGCGTAATACACCACGGGTGTGGGCACCATGCCCAGGTCTATGGTGTCGATACCACCCGCATTAATACCGTCTTGCAAGGCGGTGGAAAGCTCCGGGCTGCTGTGGCGGCCATCGTAGCCTACTACTAGGGTGCGTACGTTCTGGGTGTGCGCGCTGTGCGCCAACGCTAAGCCCAAGCGGTAAGCGAAAGCAGTATTCAGTTGCTCAGGAACCGTGCCTCGTATATCGTAGGCCTTAAAGGCAGACTCAGCCAGAGTAAAGGGCGTAAGCAAAGTAGTATCCTTTTAAAGACGGTAGGTGGATGGCATTATCCCAAATAATACCCGCTTGTGCTGTGTCTGTTCTTTGTAAACGACTGAATTACAATAGTCATTCCTTTGTCACAATTTCGGAAAATAGAGTATGTCGCTAGTTCAGCAGTTGTATTCCATTGTGGGACAAGATTATGTATTGACAGGATCCGCAATGGATTCGTACCTAGAGGACTGGCGGGGCCGTTATCATGGAACAGCTATGGCCGTGGTCAGGCCAGGCTCTACCCAGGAGCTTGCTCAGGTGGTGCAATGGTGTAGTCAGCATGGCGTGCCCTTAGTGCCTCAAGGTGGCAATACTGGCTTATGTGGTGGAGCGACACCCGACGACAGCGGTCAGTCTATCGTGCTCTCACTTAACCGTTTAACGCGTATGCGGCATATAGACATTGAGAACGACACCATCGTGGTGGAGGCAGGCTGCATATTGCAAGATGTGCAACAGTTTGCTTTGCAGGCAGATCGGCTTTTCCCTTTAAGCCTGGCAGCCGAAGGCAGTTGCACTATAGGTGGAAACTTGGCCACGAACGCCGGTGGTACGCAGGTGTTGCGCTATGGGAACATGCGCGACCTGTGTTTGGGGCTGGAAGTGGTGACGGCGGAAGGGGATATTGTGCATGGCCTGCAGGGCTTACGCAAAGACAATACGGGTTACGATTTACGAAACTTGTATATTGGCAGTGAAGGTACTCTAGGTATTATTACGGCAGCATCACTTAAGTTGTATCCTTTGCCTAAAGCCAGTTGCACGGCCTTGCTTGCCTTGGACTCGGTAGAGTCGGCAGTAAAAGTATTGAATATTGCTCGTAGTGGCCTGGCCGCTGGCTTGACCGGCTTTGAGTTAATTGCCAATAACTGCTTGCAGGCAGTGGTTGAGTGTTATCCTGAGCAACGTATCCCGTTCCAAGGCGAGTCAGCTCAGGCGCCTTGGTATGCCGTGCTGGAGCTCTCTGATTACGAGAGCATGGAACGTGCCCGCGAGCGCTTCGAAACGGTTATCGGTGAGGCCTTGGAGCTCGGGCTGGTGCTCGATGCGGTCATCGCCGAGACGCTAGCCCAGAGTGAAGCCTTATGGCATTTGCGCGAGAGCATTCCACTGGCTGAAAAAGCGTATGGCAAAAGCATTAAGCACGACATTTCCATACCTGTATCGCTGACCGCTCAGTTTGTAGAAGAAACAAACGCGGCCTTACAAGCTCAGTTTCCAGGCATTGAACATATTATTTTTGGTCACCTGGGCGACGGTAATCTGCACTATAACGTGGCACCTGGTACGGCGTTCACAGAGTCTGAGCTGTTGGATTTGCAGCCGCAGGTCTATCAGTTGGTGCACGATAGCGTACACCGTTTTCAAGGTTCCATCAGTGCCGAACACGGGGTAGGACAGTTAAAGCGTGATGTATTGCCTTTATATAAAGATCCAGTCCAGCTAGCCTTGATGCAACGTATTAAACAGGCACTAGACCCGAAAAACATTATGAATCCAGGTAAGGTATTACCGGTTATTTCGCAGTAAAGCATGAGCCTTAAGCCACAGATTAAGTACAGTTTTGGTGTGTTTTTATTGGTCGCCATTCTCGCGCGCTTAGTGCAGCAATCCCCTGTGGATATTGCCCTGAGTAAGGTGTTTTTTGATGCGGAACTCGCGGTTTTTCCTTACCAATTTCAAGCTGGACTGGACTTTATAGGCACCTATATTTGGTGGGTACCATTTGGAGGGGCTGTACTGATGGCGATAAGAGCCTGGCGTTATGCGCCAGGCTCTCAAGAACAGTGGGCCTGGGGAGCAGGCGCTATTTTCCTGGCGAGCGGGCCTTTGTTGGCTGGCGTGTTAAAGCATCTAACGGCCATGCCTAGGCCACTGCATGCGCAAGTGTTTTCAGGCTCAGAAAGCATGCCCGCCTATTTTTGGGCCAAGCATTTACACCAGGCCGGTAATGCCTTGCCCAGTGCCCATGCATCAGCAGGCTTTGTACTATTGGCCTTCTTTTTTATCGGCTGCCTAACGGATAATCCCCGCTTACGCATTTTGGGTCTGTGGCTTGGGTTAAGTGCAGGCCTATTATTTGGCCTGATGCGTATTGTTCAGGGCTATCATTTTTTCAGTCAGGTGTTGTGGTCATGCGCTGTCATGGGTCTGTACGCCTGCCTATTATTTACCTTTATGCAATGGGCGCGAGACCAGTACCTAAGGGGCCGCGCCTGACATTGGCTATTTGGTTCGGCCTTTAACGACGCTGGCAGTTAGAGCAGTAATAGGTACTACGCTGACCTTGTTGCAGACGTTTAATCGGACGCTGGCAACGTGGGCAGGCTTGGCCAGCCCGTTCATATACATTGGCGTGTAGTTCGAAGTACGAGCCCGGGCCGCCCGTCGCATTGACATAATCACGCAGTGTGCTGCCTCCCGCCTGCAAGGCAGCGCTTAAGGTGTGCATAATAGCCGCATGCAATTTAGCCGCTCGATAGCGGGAAACGGCCAGTCCCGGTAGTTCGGGGTGGATGCCAGCTAAAAACAAGGCTTCAGATGCATAGATATTGCCCACACCCACAACAATTTTTCCGCCCAGTAAAATTTGTTTGATAGCTTGCTTGCGCGCGTGTAAACCCGCATAAAGGTAAGCAGGTGTAAAATCAGAACTAAAAGGCTCTATGCCTAAATGTGCGAGTAAAGGGTGTTTTTCTACCGGCCCCTCAGACTTGTCATGCCATAATATGGCACCGAAACGTCGTGGGTCGTGCAAAAGAAAACGGGCTTGTGAAAACAGCCATTCAGCATGATCATGTTTTCGGCGTGGCTCATGCAGTGGTACGCGCCGCAAAGAGCCTGACATGCCTAGGTGGATAATTTGGCAGCCATGCTCAAAATGAATAAGTAAATATTTTCCGCGTCTGTCACAGGAAAGAACTCGACGATTTTGCAATAAAGAGCTGATATCATCGGGGATAGGCCAACGCAGGCGTTTTTCGTAAACGCGAAATTCCTGGACAATTTCGCTTGTCATAACCGTCGCAATTCCGCGACGAGTTGTTTCAACTTCTGGCAGTTCAGGCATAGTAGGGTGCTACCATCAATAAATCCGATAGTCTCATTTTGCCATCTGATGCTCCGACTTGCGCACGACGGACCTGGTTTTTCTGGATGAAAGTTTTTACTGTACCTTTTACTTTATTGGGTTTCTTATTGCTAACGACGCTTTCCTTTGCGCAAGGATCGTCGAGCGGTGCCTTGGTCGACCCGCCGCAATACAGTGAACATGTCGAGTTACGCAATGGCCAATTGCCGTTGGTAACGCTCACGCCAGACATTCTTTATCGTGTTCTGCTCGGTGAGATTGCTGCATCGCGCTCTGACCTTGAGGCAGCCAGCCAGATTTTTCTTAGCTTAGCCACAGACACCAGTGATCCCCGTTTTGCCCAGTATGCGTTCCAGTACGCGATGGGGGATCGTAATCTAACGCGTGCCTTACGTGCTGCGCAGCAATGGGCATTATTGGCTCCGTACGATCCCGAGGCCAAGGCAACTGCGCTGGCTCTGGAAGCCTCTAACGGGCAAACCGAAGGCTTGGCAGAAGCGCTCTGGGTACGTATTGAACGTGCTCAAGACAAAGAGCAGGCTATTGTGCAGGCTATGAGCATTGTCAGCAAAATGGTCGACAGACGCTTAGCGCTGGAAGTGTTGGATCAAGCTTTGAAGCAAGATGTGCGTCATATTGCTGTTGCGCACTTGGTCTTGGCGGACGTGGCCTGGAATGCTGAAGATGAGGGAAGGGCCTATGAGGAAGCCTTGCTGGCTCTAGAGCTGGAGCCTGATTCTGAGCTGGCCATACAGCGTGTCCTAGAGTACGGCCTTGCCGTAGACGCGCGTACGGCGATTGAGCGTGTACGAGCCTATCTGCAACGCAACCCCGAAAGTCGCACTGTTCAACTGCAATTAGCCAGTCGCTTGGTTGAGCGGCGCCAGTTCGATGAAGCACTGCAGTTAGTGCACCAGTTGCAAGCCCAGGCGCCCGAAGATTTTGATTTGCTGTACACAGAAGCCGAGATTCAAAGTCGTGCTGGGCATTATGCACAAGCGCGTCAGTTGCTGGAAAACTATATACAGGTGCAAAGCCAGCGCCGTCAGTCAGTCAGTGACCAAGTGAGTACAGCCTTGGCCAGTATTTCCGAGGCGCGTTTATCTCTAGTACATATTGCTGAGGCAGAAGGAAATCTGGAAGAGGCGATTCGACAGTTAGACCTGATTGAAGAAAGTGGTTTGCGCTTTCAGGCTCAGGTGCATAAAGCAGTCTTGCAGGCCAGAATGGGTAATTTACCCGGGGCACGCCGCACCTTGGAGCTTTCTCGCCCTGGGGATCGTGGCGACCATGTAGTGATTGCGCTCACTTACGCATCGATTTATCAGCGAGGTGGCCGTACTGATCAAGCTGTAGAGGTCTTGGAGCGCGCCGATGGTGAGCTGCCCGATAGCCCTGAGATTCTGTATCAGCTTGGCATGCTTTATGAGCGTCAAGGCAAAGGCAGTGATTTTGAACGTTTAATGCGTCGTGTCATTGAGTTGCGTCCTAACGATGCGAATGCCTTTAATGCCCTAGGTTATACATACGCGGACCAGAATCGTAAACTGGATGAAGCACAGGACTTGCTCGAGCGTGCCATGGAGCTGGAGCCCTTGAATCCTTACATACTTGATAGTGTGGGTTGGTATCTGTATCGCGTAGGGGATTATCAGGCAGCCTTGGAGTACCTGCAGCGTTCATACGAAAAACTGCCTGAATCAGACGTCGCAGCCCATTTAGGTGAGGTGTTGTGGGTGAAAGGCCGTAAAGACGATGCAATGCATGTTTTTCGGGCTGCCCTGAATAAAGATCCAGACAGCGGCGTCTTGCTGGAAACCATGCAACGACTAGGGATAGCCCTGCCATGAGGACTATTGCACATATTATGGCCCTTGGCGTGTTGCTAAGCGTGGCAGCCTGCAGCAGCCTTTCCCCTAGCACTACGCCATCGCATGCGCCTAGCGTGCAACAGCGCGCGTCCACCTTAGAGCGTTCCGGACGTTTTGCCCTGACAGCAACTTATGGCAATAATCAGCGTGATGCTGTGCAGGGCAGCTTTACCTGGCACGAACGTGATGGCCGACTGCAGTTGGACTTACGTAACCCCATGGGCAGCACTCTTGCCCGAGTCTACACCCAGGGGCAACAGGCTGTGCTTGTTTATAGCGATGGTCGACAAGAACAGGCCAAGACACCGGACGATTTAGTCACTCAAGTGCTAGGTAGCCCCGTTCCGGTTGCTGGATTGCGTGATTGGATGCAAGGCTTGCCGGCGGCTCAGCAAGCAGTCCACAACCCGCGTTACGACTCAGCAGGGCGTCTTGAACAAGTAGAACAAGACGGCTGGCGCGTCAGTTTGCAGCGCTACGACGAATTAGGGCCACGTTTATTGCAGCTTCACCGTCATGAGGCCTCTCGCTCTATTAGTGTGCGTTTAGTTATCGACCAGTGAGCTATTCATGACACTTTACGATGTGCCTGCACCTGCTAAATTAAATTTATTCTTGCACGTAACGGGCAGGCGGCCTGATGGTTACCACTTGCTGCAAACCGCTTTTCGTTTTATTGATTTACAAGATTTTCTGAGCTTTGAGTTACGCAGGGATGGGCGCGTCACGCGTGCTCAGGAAACCTTGCAGGGCCTGCCTGCAGAGCAGGATCTAATTGTACGGGCAGCCTTGGCGCTGCAAAAGGCGAGCGCCTGCCCTTTGGGTGTAGAGATACATTGTCAGAAAAACATACCTGCGGGAGCAGGCTTGGGGGGCGGCTCCAGTGACGCTGCCACGACCTTAATCGCCTTGAATCGGCTTTGGTCTTTGGGCTTGAGTCGTAATGAGCTGATGCGTATTGGTATGTCTCTAGGGGCAGATGTGCCGATTTTTGTTTTTGGTCAGGCAGCTTTCGCGCAAGGAATAGGCGAGCAATTTGAGGCTATCTCCTTGCCACAACGGCATTATTTGTTGATTAAGCCTCCTCAGGCTATTTCAACGGCTGAAGTATTTCAGCATAAGGGCTTGACACGTGATGAGAGCTACGTTAAAGTTATGGACTTTACTACTTGGCAAGCAGAAAGCACTGCTTACTTTGGTAAAAATAATTTAGAGCATGTAGTAACTACCACATACCCTAAAATTGCTAGTTTAAAAAAACACTTGCAAGCTTTAGGATTAAATGCTAGAATGACAGGCTCAGGTTCATGTTTCTTTGTCGAGGTATTAAGTAAACATGAAGCTTTGCAAAATAAGCAAAGCATAAGCGGTAAAAGTAGTAAAATGTCTGGATGCGTACAAGCAGCAGATCTTATCGAACAAACTTGGGTTTGTTCTGGTTTACAAGATCATCCTTTACGTAGCTGGATATGACAAGTTATTGGGGAATGGCCAAGCTGGTTAAGGCACTGGATTTTGATTCCAGCATGCGAAGGTTCGAATCCTTCTTCCCCAGCCATTTTGCAGATGTAAATCTGCGCCACGTAAAGCTGTTGAGTCGTTTCCTTGTAGGGGTCTCGATCAACAGCTTTGCTTTTCATGCTTCAAAAATCTATCTCCATTCATCATGGCACAAGACCGATTCATGATCTTCACCGGGACAGCTAATCCTCGTTTAGCTGTTGATGTTGTCAACCACCTTGACATGTCGCTCGGTAAGATGACAGTGGGTCGCTTCTCCGACGGAGAGGTAATGGTAGAAATTAACGAAAACGTCCGAGGTCGCGATGTCTTCGTTTTACAGCCTACCTGCGCTCCCACTAACGATAATCTAATGGAAATTATGGTCATGGTGGATGCGCTGCGTCGCGCCTCTGCTGGCCGTATTACCGCTGCAATTCCTTATTTTGGTTATGCCCGCCAAGACCGTCGCCCACGTTCGGCGCGTGTGTCTATTTCGGCTAAAGTCGTTGCCAATATGTTGCAGGTGGCTGGTGTGGATCGCGTCATGATGATGGATCTGCATGCCGATCAGATTCAGGGTTTTTTCGACATCCCTGTCGATAATATCTACGCCTCGCCTATCTTGTTAGGTGATATCTGGCGTTGCAATTATCAAGATCTGGTTGTGGTGTCGCCCGATATTGGTGGTGTGGTGCGTGCGCGTGCCTTGGCCAAGCAGCTAGAAGCGGATCTGGCGATTATCGATAAGCGTCGTCCTCGGGCAAATGTGTCCGAAGTGATGAATATTATCGGGGATGTGAATGGTCGCACCTGTATCATCATGGACGATATGGTGGATACCGCCGGTACCTTGTGTAAAGCGGCCGATGCGCTCAAAGAGCGTGGCGCGGGCGCTGTATATGCCTACTGTACTCATCCTGTGTTATCTGGCGAGGCTGTAGAGCGTATTACCAACTCTCAACTTAACGAGCTCGTGGTAACAGACACCATTCCTTTGTCGGCCAAAGCGCGTGAGTGCAGTAAAATACGCCAGCTATCGTGTGCGTCTTTACTGGGCGAAACCATTTTGCGTATTTCTAACGCAGAATCGGTAAGCTCCTTGTTTATCGATTAATTTTTTTCGTGCTTTTGCTGGTCGCGGCAAAAGCGCATAGTGCTAGCTAAGCTAGCTTTTTTCGGGATACGTCCCATCTTGGAGTTCATATGAAATTCGCAGCTACTACGCGTGATGTACAGGGAACGGGTGCGAGCCGCCGCCTGCGTCGCGCTGGCCGTGTGCCCGCCATTGTGTATGGTGGTAACGCTGAGCCTACCGTTATCTCTCTTGAGCACAACCAGATCTTCCACGATCTGCGCAAAGAAGCTTTCCACGCCTCTATCCTGAATATGGATCTGGATGGCAAAACAGAAAGCGTATTGTTGCGTGCTGTGCAATGGCACCCATACAAGCCTTTGGTTCTGCACGTTGACTTCCAGCGTGTTGTTGCTAGCCAAGCGATTACCACACGCGTGCCGCTGCATTTCATCAACGGTGATGCCTCGCCAGCCGTAAAGCTGCACAGCCAGGTTGTTAGCCACGTTCTGACTGAACTGGAAATCACATGTTTGCCTGCTGATCTGCCCGTTAATATTCAGGTTGATCTGGGTGAGCTGGACGCTAACGCAAACTTGTACTTGGATGCCATCACCTTACCAGAGGGTGTTCAGTACGCAGGTAACGACGAAAACCCCTTACTGGCTGCTGCACTGCCCGTAGGTGGCTCTGCTGGCTCTGATAGCGCAGAAGAAGACTCTGGCGACAGCGAAGAAAGCGCCGAGTAATTTCTCTGGCAAGTTCGACTTTCTAGTCAGGACTTGGCGAAACACCCCTGACCGCTTATGCTGGCAGGGGTTTTCTTTTTTATGGCGTGCCAAGACGCTTCACCTAGGTTAAGTACATTAATGTCCGCTCCTATACGACTTATTATTGGTTTGGGTAATCCAGGGTCTGAGTACCAAGCCACTCGACACAATGCAGGTTTTTGGTTGGCTGATTACATAGCCGATGACATGCATGGCCGCTTTAATCAGGAAAAATCTTTTTTTGCTGAACTTGCCAAGGTTCGTTTTGAGGGGGATACGGTATTAATTGCTAAGCCCACGACATTTATGAATCGTTCCGGTCAGTCCGCCGGAGCCTTAGCGCGTTTCTTTAAGTTATTACCTGAGCAAGTTCTCGTCTTGCACGATGAGCTCGATTTACTGCCTGGTCAGGTCAAGTTAAAACAGGGTGGCGGTCATGCTGGTCATAATGGCTTGCGTGATATCCAAGCCGTCCTAGGCAGCCCTAATTTTTGGCGTCTGCGCTTAGGCATAGGGCATCCACGTTCCCTGAATCTGGCGCAGCAGGTGTCCGCATTTGTGTTGAGCCCGCCCAGACAAACCGAGGCTGAGCAATTGTCCCTCGTGCTTGATCGTTGTCGTATCGCCATGCCTGCTTTGCTGGCCGGAGATATGGCGACAGCCAATCGTCAGTTGCGCGAGACGCCGAATGCATGAGCCTGTACACAAGCGTACAGCAAACATGAGTTTCACCGCGGAACTCAAGGATTTCCTGAAATTCCTACGGGCGCCTCGCTTCTCGCCACGCTTGCCAGGTCAAACTTTGGGCGATGCCTGGCTGAAGGATTGGTTCGCCCCTTTTCCCGTTGGCCGTCTGTTCTTGTGGGCGCTGCTGTTGTGGCTGGTTAATTTATTGATATTTGGCCCAATCGCCGTGGCTGCCGCAGGTGCAGGCGGTGCCCAGCATCGTTTAAACTTGGCCCAAATTCCCTGGTTGCACGCGGTATTATGGGCGCCGCTCGTGGAAGAGCTGGTGTTTCGTTATGGTTTAAGACGTCCGGCACAACTGTGCCTTATTTTGCCTATAGGCATAATTTGCTTATTGGCAGGGCCGCAATGGTATGTGCAAATACTGCTGGCGCTCAGCTTATACCTGCTATTTAGTCGTGCCGCCTGGAGCACACGCGATCGCATCGCCCCGAATGCAGGCTTTTGGGTGAAAGCTCTGGCGTTTGTGCAGGGTAGGCCGTGGCCCTGGAGCGCGTATAAACGCTACAGGCGTTACTTTCCTTACGTGTTTTATACTGCAACACTGGCTTTTGCTGCTTTGCATTTATACAATTTCAATTTGAATCGTGCGCCTTGGCATCTGTGGCCCTTATTGGTATTGCCACAGGCTATTACTGGTCTGGTTGTAGGCTGGTTGCGAATCCGTCGAGGGATTGGGGCAGCCATATTTTTACACGCTATTTTTAATGCAGGACCCTTGTTATTGGTCTTTTTGATCTTGAAGATGGCCCCTGATCTGACGACTTAAGACGTACAGGGCTACAATAGCGTTTTTATTGATAACTGACTGAATTTTTTAGGATACTCATGGCTCTGCAATGCGGTATTGTTGGTCTGCCCAACGTTGGTAAATCCACTCTGTTCAATGCTTTGACCAAGGCAGGCATTGCCGCCGAGAATTACCCTTTTTGTACTATCGAACCTAACGTTGGTGTGGTGGAGGTACCCGATCCACGTTTAACCGCGTTAGCGCAAATCGTTAAACCTGAGCGTGTTTTACCCGCTGTAGTCGAATTCGTGGATATTGCGGGTCTGGTTGCCGGTGCCTCGCAGGGTGAAGGTCTGGGTAATCAGTTTTTGGCTAACATCCGTGAAACCGATGCGACAGTACATGTAGTGCGTTGTTTTGCTGACGATAATGTGGTGCACGTTGCGGGCAAAGTGGATCCCTTGGCCGATATTGAAATCATTAACACTGAATTGGCTTTAGCTGATTTGGCCATTGTTGAAAAAGCAGTGCAGCGCAATCAGAAATTGGCGCGTTCGGGCGATAAAGATGCGGCTAAGCTGGTGGCCTTACTAGAAAAAATCCAGGTGGCGTTAGGGCAGGGCAAGTCGGTGCGTTCTTTAGGCCTAGATGCCGAGGATCTGCACCAGATTAAATCCTATGGCTTTATTACCGCTAAGCCCACTATGTATGTGGCGAACGTCAAAGAAGACGGTTTTACTGATAATCCGCACTTGGCTGCGGTGGAGCAGTATGCAGCGGCCGATGGCGCACCTGTGGTTGCTGTGTGTGCGGCGGTCGAAGCTGAGATAGCAGAGCTGGACGATGAGGATAAGGCAGAGTTCCTAGCTGATTTAGGCATGCAAGAGCCAGGTCTAAATCGTGTGATTCGTGCTGCGTATAGCTTGCTCGGCCTGCAAACGTACTTTACCGCTGGGGTTAAGGAAGTACGCGCCTGGACAATAGGCGTGGGTGATACAGCTCCCCAGGCAGCCGGCGTCATTCACACTGACTTCGAGCGTGGCTTTATTCGCGCGCAAACCATCGCTTACGATGACTTTATTAGCTATAAAGGCGAGCAGGGCGCTAAAGAAGCAGGAAAAATGCGTGCTGAAGGTAAGGAGTATGTAGTTAAAGATGGCGATGTGTTGAATTTCTTGTTCAACGTTTAAGCCCCTTACTAAGCTGTAGATAGAAAAACCCAGAACGCGTTTGGCTTTCTGGGTTTTTTACTTCAAGCCTGTTTAGGCACGGAGCGCGTTCACCGTTTTAATTAGTGATATGGGCAGGGGGCACCAGAGGAGCAGCACAAACATTTGGATTATCCGCCAGTGATACAAAGTTCATGCTGGCGCCGCTATAGGCTTGAATGGTACCCGCGCCAATATCGTATACCCAGCCGTGCAACGTCAGTGTACCGGCTGATAAGCCTAAGCGCACGGATGGGTGCGTTTGTATATTTGCCAATTGTGCCACCACGTTTTCTCTTACCATGGAGGCGACGCGCTCTTCTTCATTCGCGTGGGTGCGCGCTTCGTTCACTAGGCGTGCGGAGTCTGCATAACGTAGCCAGTGCTCCACTGCCGGCATGTGGTCCAGGCACTGGCAACTGGCAATGGCGCGCATCGCTCCACAATCGGAATGGCCACAAATAACAATATCTTTAACTTTCAAGGCGGCGACTGCATATTCCACCGATGCGGTTACCCCACCAGGTTCTGGACCATATGAAGGCACAATATTGCCAGCGTTGCGTATTACGAATAAGTCACCTGGTTCACGCTGTGTGACCAGTTCGGGAACTAAGCGGCTGTCTGAGCAGGAAATAAACAGAGCACGGGGATGTTGTTGCGTAGCAAGGCCTTGAAATAAATGAGCCCGCTTTGGGTAAGCGTCCCGTTGAAACTTGAGGAAACCCTCAATAATGTCTTTCATGTTTTTCCTTCATACTGCTTAATTAAGTACGGCTAGCTTACTGTGCATAACCCATAAGGTAAAATACTCATTTCTGATCGATTCTATTCGTTTTGCCTATACTACTATGTTGCTCAGACACATACACTATTTTCAGGCGGTAGCTCAGTACTTGAGCTTTACCCGTGCTGCCAAAGCGCTCCATGTTTCACAGCCAGCCTTGTCTCAGCAGATACGGCAGCTCGAAGAGCATCTGGGCGCACAGTTGTTTGATCGACAGGGGCGACACGTACGCTTAACCGATGCGGGCGAAGTCTATCTGCGCTACGCACAGCAGGCTTTACAGGATTTGGAAGCGGGACGGCGTGCTTTGCATGATGTCAGTGACTTAAGCCGTGGATCATTACGAATAGCGGTAGCGCCCACCTTTGCTTCTTATCTCTTAGGCCCTTTGGTGGAGGCATTTTATCGCCGCTACCCCAATGTAACGCTCACTATTCAGGAAATGTTGCAAGAGCGAGTGGAAACAAAGCTGCTGGAAGACGAGCTGGACATTGGTATTGCTTTTGATCGTCCCACCTCTGCAGCGGTACACTATCAACCTTTGCTGGTGGAAACTCTTGCCTTAGTATTGAATCGCACACACCCTTTGGCAGAGCGTAAAGTCATTGATCAGCATACCTTGCAGCAAGAATCCTTGGTCTTATTAACCGGTGAGTTTGCTACACGCCGACAGATCGATCGGTATTGCCATGAGCATACGCTAAGCTTACGTGTACAAATGGAATCAAACTCTTTAAATGCGATTACTGAAGTGGTGCGCCGCACGGGCTTAAGCACCTTATTACCGGCGGCGATAGCCGGTAATAATGAGTATTTGCTGGCCATTAATATAGAGCCTGCACCACCACAACGTACTGCTATTTTGATGCAGCGCAAAGGTGCTTATCAATCAGCGGCGATGAGTGCCTTTATTGAGCTAGCTCTCAAGCATGGCGCGGCCTCTTGAATGGAATTAAGACTCAGTGTCCAGTAGCAAATGAGCGATAAATCGTTCATTTTTCAGATCCAGCACAGGGCCATCGAATTCGCGAAAGCAAAGTGTACTGACCTTTTGTCCGGACAGCCATCCGCCTAGTATAAAATTTGGGCGTCCATGGACTTGGTGAGGTGGCAAATATTGCTGATAGACTCTGCTTTCATCTTGGTACTGGCCACCCGTTTGCTGGCTCACCGTATTACCCTGATGTATGCGTATGTTTTGACTCAGTCTACCTATAGCCGGTTTAGACACATAGTCCAGGCCTGCTTGCACGAAATAGTCCGGGCTGAGTGTGGTGTGCAGGTGGGGCAGGTGCTGCCAGCGCTCTTTAAAGCCAGAGTCCTCGTCCAGCAAGTGTGTCACCCAGGCGAATAGCCCTTTATGAGACATAAACCAACGCCAGGCAGGCTCAAGAAATTGCACCGTGTTATTCCAGTTTGGCCAGTGCGCCAGAATGTCTTTGCCCGAGATCCACATTTCTTCCCAAGGAAGCAACATGAAAATGACATCTGGGCGGGTAGCAACGCCGTCCACCATAAAGGGTTGCTCCAGTTCGAGTACCGAATGGTTGAGCCCTTCTAGCGTGGTGAAATACACCTGTGCACCCACAGACTCAAAGAGCTGCGCAATGGTTTCCGTGGTTGAGGCATCCTCGATAAATCCCACATCGCAGACTACAGCAATATTTTTATCGCGGTAGGCAGCAAAGTGTTCTTGAGCCAGTAGCCACCAGTCGTTGGCTTGGCTTTCGCCTTTTCCTAAAGCGGTGGCAATCAGGTTTTGCAGGTTCACGGATTCAAAAAGCATGACAGGGGTGTCGCCATTGAATTCGTATATACCCTCGAGTTTGCCTGATTCAGGCTCGATCACAGCATCGAAACGACCATAAATGGTGCTGCTATTCATGGTGTAGGGCGTTTGCCGAAAAAACTCGTGTCTGGCATATTCAAAAAATGCCACAAATGCAGGGTCGGCACTGGCCTTGCAGGGAAACCACTGGCGAACTGTTTCTACGTCCAGTTTAAGAATTTGTCGCAGTGCAGCCAATAACATGGCGTGGTATTGCGTCATTTGTGTCATTAGCGCATCCGCGCAGGACTCGCGCATGCCATACATAGGCAAGTGCTGTTTGTGCTGGATGAAAAAATCTAGCCACTGTTGCACATCTTTGTGTAGACGATCGGTTTGCGGGTAAAAAGCGTGTACATAGGGCAATTCAGTAGCGATGATTTGCGCCACGCTGAGTGCGTCCAGATTGCGCTCAATAGGAAAGATTTGCGCTGTCATACGCTACATTAACCGCCACTGCTATAGCCGCTAGATCTAGACCCAGAACTGGAAAAGGATCCTCCGCGTGAGCGCCCCAGATTACGCGAGGACGAGGATAGAGAGCGTGCCATCGCGGACTGTCGCTGTTTATTAGAGACGGAGGAAGTGTAAGCGTTGTTGCTCATGGTGCGTTGGCGCTGGTGCGCTTCCCGTGACGCAGTGACGGTTTTTCCTGCTGTGCGAGAAAACATGCTGCTCATCATGTAGGCGGCTAGCATACCTCCTAGCATAGGCATCAGCATGGAGCCGGCGCTGGCACCAGGAGAGTCTTGCAACTGCTGGTCAGTTTTATTCAGCAGGCCTTCAATTTCGGCCGGATCGGCTTGCCAAGTCTGTACTTCGCCATTGGGTAAATCGCGTGCAATGGTAATTGTACGTTCGCCATTCTCGCTTAAGCTGAAATACAGCTCTGAGATGGAGGGGTCTATTTTTTTCAGCTCTTGCAGAGCCGCGGTCAGCATTTCTTTTTCTTGATTAATTTGATCAAGTGTAGCTTTTGCGGCTTCTTGATTTAGCTGTTCCTGATTAACATTGCTGAAATCGTCAGGTGCCTGATTGCAGGCAGCAACGCTAATACTCGCCAGTCCGACGGCAAAGAGCAAGGAGGTAGGGCGTGAGCGACTCAAGGCAAGATCCTGAAAGATAGATTCGATAGTAATCACTATAGCCTTGGCCTTGGTGCACAATCAAGTTGCTCTGCCCCGCGGATCTACAGTGAGGCGACCAGACGTTGCAATTCGCTTTGTCGACTACATTCGGTTTTTTGAAAAATGCTGGCTAAGTGCTTGCGTGCGGTTTCGGGCGAAATTTGCAGAACTTCTGCGGTATCTTTAAGAGTGAGTCCGGCCACCACATAGTGGCAAATTTGTGCCTCGGTGGGCGTTAAATTAAAGTAGTCCTTCAAGACATCGGCGCTAGGTACATTAAAGATACTTCTGCATTCTAGACGCACTAAAAGTAACTGGTGAAAGCCAAAGCTGTACCGCGCTGGAGCACGGGAAATATGCAGTCGGTACGAGCGCCCCCAATCGTCCGGAATCAGCAGGCTTTGTCCTTGACCATCGTCAGCCACTTGTTTGAGTGTTTGCATTAAACGAGCTTGCCAGGCCTCTGTGCGATGACTGAGCTTATGGTTCTTAACATCAAGCGATCCACCATGCTTGAGTTGCGCGAAGCTGTGCTGGGCGTTCTCTAGAAGCAGACCTGCTTCGTTCACAATCATCCAGCAGTGTGTCTGGGGCTGTAGCAAGCTGGCTAAGTGGTGTAGCTCGTGTTTGGAGCGTTGAGCGTGGCTTAAGAAAGCTTGATTAATAGAGAAAAACAGGCTTTTTTCTCGCAAGGCCAAATCATCAGACTGAGCTTGCATGCGCTCGCGTAGAAAACTGATGGACACCACGTGCTGTTGATCGCTATAGATCACAAAGCCCTGAATTTCTTCTATGCCATTGGGGTGTAAAAAGTCGAAAACGAACTCGTGGTCATCGCGATCATGGCGACTGACCACCGTGTTGGTAATAAAACGGGTGCCCGCCGGAGAGTGACTGAACTTACGCGCCAGACAGTCTCGATCCGCATAGTATTCGCTATACGTTTTTAATGCCGATTCAGGGACTTCGACGAACTCTGTGGCGATGACCTCGCGCGTATGCTTGTCACGCCAAAGCAGGCAGGCCGAATCAGCATGCATCAGTTTGGCGGCGTGCGCAGCGGCATCACGCCAGCTAGCTATTCCTTCACCGGTAGACATTAATGTATCGGCCACTGAGCGTATGGCGGTAGCAGTAGTTGATGACATAGACACACCTGCGATGTGTGGATGTTGTAGGTCCGATTATGTGTCGCTGAAACTAAATTGTAAGTAAATCCCATTATAGGAAGTTAGACCGCTAGCTGACGGTTTTAAGTTTGTGGTCACTGAGTATTGGGCTAATTGTTGCTTTTGGTGTACAGGCCACTGGCAAAGTATGCGAGCTTACCCCTGGGATTTTTAAACCATTTCCTTGTTTTGTATCAATAGATGTAACAAAAGCAAACGGTATGATGACCTTATGAATTGCAGGGGTACTGAGCTTGCACGACCAGTATCTGGGACTCGTTGGGCTGTTTTTGTTTCTAAGGAAATACTATGAAAATCCGTGTGCTTACTCTTTTATTTACGTCGCTTTCCGTCTTATTGTCTACCCAGGCCGCAGCACAGCGCACTGAGCCTGTACAGGTTATACCGGCAGCTCAGGTCGATAATCCCACTAAAGTTGAGTTAGGTAAAAAGCTGTTTTTTGAGCCTCGCTTGTCTCGTTCGGGCTTTATTTCCTGTAACTCTTGTCACAATTTAAGCATGGGTGGCACCGATAATATTAAAACCTCTATTGGTGATCGCTGGCAGGAGGGGCCGATAAACTCCCCCACCGTGCTCAATTCCAGCCTGAATCTGGCTCAGTTCTGGGACGGTCGCGCCGCCGATCTAAAGGAACAAGCAGGTGGGCCTATCGCTAACCCCATGGAAATGGCATTTACTCATGAACTGGCGCTGGAGTTCTTATCGTCCATTCCCGAGTACCAGGCAGAGTTCCAGCAGGTTTTCGGCCCGGGCAAGATCGGCATCGATCAGGTAACGGCAGCCATTGCTGCCTTCGAGGAAACGCTGGTCACGCCTGACTCACGGTTTGACTTATGGCTTAAGGGCGACGACACCGCCATTACCGACCAAGAGTTGGCGGGATATCAGCTATTTAAGGCCAGTGGTTGCGTAGCGTGTCATAACGGCCCGAACTTGGGTGGCACATCGTTTCAGAAAATGGGCTTGATCGAGCCCTATCAAACGGATAACCCTGCCGAGGGGCGAGTGGCAGTCACAGGCAAGGATGCTGACCGATTCAATTTTAAAGTTCCTACCTTGCGCAACGTGGAGCTGACGTACCCATATTTTCATGATGGTGCTGTCGATACCTTGGGGCAAGCAGTGGATATCATGGGACGCTTACAGCTCGGTCGTCACTTCACCACTGAAGAGAACGCGCAAATTGTGGCCTTCCTGAAAACCTTAACGGGTAAGCAGCCTGAAATCACGCTGCCTATCTTGCCACCTTCGCGTGACGACACGCCACGTCCAGTGCCGTTTGGTTCTTAATATTGGTTTTATTGTCTGCCTGGCGTCTGCTGGGCAGACAAGGGCATGTAGCGAGCAAACGACTGTCCCTACAAGCCTTCGGACTCTACTGCGAAACTAAAAAAAAAATAGTACCATTTATAGACTAATTGATTTTCTGGAATTCGCATATGAGCCGTATCGTCTTGTTTGAAAACATCAACCCTAGCGCGCGTGAAGTGTTTGCAGCCGCTGGGTATACCGACATCCAGACCTACCCAGGTGCATTAACAGGGCAGGCACTGCACGAGGCCGTAAAGGGCGCCAGTATTATCGGTATCCGTTCCCGGACTCAGTTCGATGCTGAGGTGTTGGCACAAGCTGACTCGCTAAGGGTGCTGGGGTGTTTTTGTATCGGGACGAACCAGGTCGATCTGGAGGCCAGTTCTGTGGCCGGGGTGCCTGTCTTTAATGCTCCATTTTCCAATACCCGTTCTGTGGCCGAGCTGGTGCTAGCCGAAGCCATACTGCTATTGCGACGCATACCAGAGAAAAATGCACGTGTGCATGAAGGGTTCTGGGATAAGTCAGCGGAAGGGGCTTACGAGGCGCGTGGCAAAACGCTGGGCATTATCGGTTACGGTAATATTGGTTCTCAGGTGGGTACGCTGGCCGAGCTTTTAGGCATGCGGGTACTGTTTCACGACGTTGAATCCAAGTTGCCTTTAAGCAATGCGCGTGTATGCCCTGATTTGCAGCGCATGTTGGGCGAAGCCGACGTGGTAACCCTGCACGTACCAGGGGGTACGGCTACCGATAACATTATTAACGCTGAAGCCTTAGCCGCCATGAAGAAAGGCGCTATTTTAATTAATGCGTCACGCGGTACGGTGGTCGATATCGATGCCTTGCATCAGGCACTGGTATCAGGGCATTTGGCCGGTGCCGCGCTGGATGTCTTTCCGGTTGAGCCTAAAAGTGTCAGCGAAGCTTTGCAAAGCCCTTTACGTGGGCTTAGCAATGTGATTCTTACTCCCCATATTGGGGGAAGCACTCAGGAGTCGCAAGCCAATATAGGCCGCGAGGTTGCTGAAAAGCTAGTGAGCTTTGTGAAATACGGAGCCACTAAAGGGGCTGTGAATTTTCCCGAGATTTCCTATGCGGAAAGCGCCACCAATGCCCGTATCTTGCACGTGCACAAAAATATGCCCGGTGCGGTCAGCGCGTTAAACAAGCAGTTAGCCGATCACGGCTTGAATATTGTGAGTCAGCAGTTGCAGACTCAAGGTGAGCTGGGCTATGTCTTGATTGATGTTGATCGCAAACCTGATCAAGCCATACTAAACAGCATACGCCAGCACCCTGCTACCTTGCGTTGCGAATTACTATAAGGCCTTATAGCCTTGACAGTATTTGTATAGCTTGTTCGCTGCTGCCCGTTCTTGTAAGTGCGGGCAGCAGGTCGGCCAAACTATATTGGTCCAAGTGCGCTAAAAACTGCTGTAAGGCTTGATCCAGTATGTGGCTGAGCGTGCAGCGGCCACTTAACACGCATTGGGAGCTGTCTCCCAAGCATTCGACCAAAGCTAGATCATTTTCCATATAACGCACCAGAGCACCTAGGTTAATGTCCTGGCTGGGTTTAGCCAGTTGCATGCCCCCATTTTTTCCCCGCTGGGTATGTATCCACCCACCTTTTGCTAATTGATGGGTGATTTTCATCAGGTGCGCGTGTGAAATACCATGATGCTGAGCGACTTCAGCGATAGTGCAGAGCCGATCTGGGTGCTGCGCCAAATGCATGAGCAAGCGCATGGAGTAATCGGTTAGGCTAGTTAGGCGCATATTATGGCAAAGTCAGATCGCTGGCGACCTTTACTGGGTGATGATGAAATTGGTAGTTCATCCAAAAACTGCGTGCAATGCGTTGTGCATACGTTAAGGCCAGCTCTCCCATTGACGTATTCTCCCGCTCGGCACAGGTTTGCTTGAATAAGCGCAGCCACTGTTCAAAGTGTTCGGCCTGTAAGTGATCCAGACGCATGTGCTTGGCCAGCGGAGAGCCTTGATAGCTGGCTGTTTTCAATAATAAAGAAGACCAGAAACGCACCATGATGCCTAAGTGTTCGTCCCAGTTATGAATGTGGGCACTGAATATGGGGCCCAGTGTTTCATCCAGTCGTATACGGTCGTAAAAGTCCCACACTAGCGATTGAATGTCTGCTTCGGTGCAAAGCGGTGTTTCCGTGGACATAAGATCTCGTTAATAAAGATATATATTAAATACATCTTATTGGCTTGTTTCCTCCGGGTCAAGCTGTGGGTATCGAGGCAACTGTAAGGAAAGCCATATGGTCAAGGCCTGACGGCAGGACTATACTGCATAGATATCAACGCAAATTTAACCAGTCAGCACCACCATTTCAGTTAAGAAAAAGCGAGTGCCAGACTCAAGAAAAGTGGGTTTGCTGATGAATGTATTGTCCAAACTCGTTTTGTAATCGCGGATAGATCACCCAGCATGAGACATGCCACCACGTTAACGTGCATAGTGCCAGGGCTTAACGAAGCCGATAACTTGCCTTTGTTAATGCCCATACTTTTAGAAGAGTTGCGCAAGTTACAGCTCAGCTTTGAAATTATTGTTGTCGACGACGGCAGTACAGATAATACCGAAAATGTCGTGAAGCAACTGCAACAGCAATGTACAGAGCTTGTCTACATACAACTGTCGCGCAATTTTGGCAAAGAGGCGGCACTGACAGCAGGCCTGCAAGCCAGCCAGGGGCAGGTAGTGGTGTGCATGGACGCAGATATGCAGCATCCCCCCAGCCTGATAGCGCAAATGCTGGAAAAATGGCAGCAAGGTCTGGATATGGTGTATGCAGTACGCAGTAGCCGCGACGACGAGGGCTGGGCCAAGCGTATCGGTACTGCCATGTTCTATCAGCTCATGCGTACTTCAAACGGCTTAAGGGTACCTCGCGATGCCGGGGACTTTCGTTTGTTGGATCGTTCAGTAGTGGACGCCTTAATGACCTTGCCTGAGCGTAGTCGTTTCATGAAAGGTTTGTTTGCGTGGGTGGGTTTTGAGTCGGGGCCGATTTATTACACTCCCCAGGAACGCGCACATGGGGTTAGTCGTTTTCGCCCTGGTAAATTACTGCGTTTTGCCGTAGACGGCCTGACCGCCTTCACAACCTGGCCTTTACGTTTGCTTAGCTTGCTAGGTATTGTGTTGGCCTTGTTCTCGTTTTCCTATGGCCTGTTCGTCATATTTAAGTATTTTCTTTTTGGTGAACAGGTGCGTGGCTGGGTCTCGCTGATCACAGTGGTATTGTTTTTCTCAGGAATAAACCTAATGTCTTTGGGCATAGTGGGCGAGTACATCGCCAGCATCTTTGTCGAAGTCAAAGATCGACCGTTGTTTCTGGTACGTCAGCGCACTGGTCGAGGCTTGCCCGATGAGCCGGTGAAGGGTTCAGCCGACACGCATAGCTAGTCTCTTATGTGCTGCGCTTGTGCTGCTCACTAGGTACGTGCAAAAGCCCATAGACGGCTTAACGTAAAGGTGAGCACAGCCATGGCTATTAATATCAGTGCCAACAGATACTGGTAGGAAACAGAGCTGTAATGTAAAAGCAGGGCGTATGCGCTTTCGTTGACAGCAAAGCCCAGCGCTGAAACCAAAAAAAAGCGTCGTAGCGCCGTGCCTAAGGAGCTGGCTTGCTGCGCAAAGGTAAGTGTATAGTGCCCGCTGAAGGAAACAATAAAAGCGCTCAGCCAGCCCAGCAAGTTCGCTACCAAGGGCGTTATCTTCAGGTGACTGACCAGCAATACCACCGCACCCCAATGTGTAGCGGCGGCTAAGGTGCCGATTACGATGAAGAGTAAAAGCTGGCGTGACATGGTGGTAAAGGAACAAAAATGAGCAAACAGAAAACGATTAGTATTTGTGCCGATGATTTTGGGCAGCATCAGGCAATTGATGCCAGTGTATTGCAATTATTAGAAAACGGGCGATTAAGCGGGACTTCTTGTCTGGTGCATGGCCAGTCTTTTCAACGCTCTGCACAGGACTTGCGTCACACACGTGGTCAAAAAGGGCTGCATGTAAATTTTACAGAATTGCTAAGCACTGAGCACCTAGTTTGGCCGTTAAAAAAACTGATCGTACTGGCTTATTTGCAGCGCTTACCCGAACAGTCACTGCGTCAGGGCATAACAGCACAGTTGGATCTGTTTGAGCAGCATATGCAGCAGGCACCCGATTACATCGATGGGCATCAGCATGTGCATCAGTTGCCCCAGATACGTGACGTGCTGCTGGAGATCATAGTGACGCGATACGGAGCGAACTCTCCCTGGTTACGTTATACGGGTGCTGAGCGTATCACGGGGCAGGGCTCCTTGAGCGCTCAGTCCAAGCCGCGTATTATCGCACTTTTAGGTGCTGGTGATTTAGCACGTCTGGCAGCCGCGAAAGGCATTAGCATGAATGCGGCGCTGACAGGTGTTTATAATTTTCAGGGCGGCAGACAAGCATACGCAACGTGGATGCAGCACTGGCTAAGTGTCATGCAACAAGGCGATAGTTTGATGTGCCATCCGGCGCTCAGCGCAGTGCCTAATGATGCGCTAGGTTCGCAAAGGCAAGCCGAGCACGAGGTTTTGTGCAGTACGGAAATGACCAGTTGGCTAGAGCACTATCAGTTGCGTGTCGCCTAAGACGAGCGTTTAGGTACCCGGGTCCGGAGCGGTGCTACTGCCTTGTCCTAGGCTACGCTGCATAAAAATAACGTCTATCCATTGCTGGAACTTATAACCGGTAGCCGCTTGGGTGCCGGCGTGTACAAAGCCCAAAGAGCGATGCAGGCCGATCGACTGATGTTTATCGTGACCCGCTATGACTGCGATCATTTGGCGCCAGGGACCTTGCTCGCAGCGTGTGATCAGGGCACTGAGCAAGGCCGAACCTAGCCCTTTGCCTGTGTGGCGGCCTGATAGATAAATAGAGTCTTCCAAGGTGTAACGATAGGCCACACGGGGACGATAGATGCTAGCGTAGGCGTATCCGACAACTTCTTCGTTTATCACGGCGACCAAATAAGGCAGCTTGTCCTGTAGGATGGCCTGCCAACGACTAAGCATGAGCTCAGTGCTGGGGGGCTCTTCTTCGAAGGTAGCGGTGCTGTGCAGCACATGGTGGGCATAAATGGCCTGAATATGCTCAAAATCGCTATGCACGGCATCACGTATGAGAAAATGCTGTTTTGCTAAGGCGGCGGTATCGGGTTTAGGCATTTTTGCTTGCATCGTCTTGATACTGGTCATACTATTTTTCCTTTACCTCTACAGTGTAATCCTGAATCAGGAGTTGTTATGCCTATCCCATATAAATCCTTGTCTGAAACCTTTGCCGTGGCGCCACAGCTAAGCGTAGACGATATGCAAGCGGTTGCCGACGCTGGCTTTAAAAGCCTTATTATTAATCGTCCAGACTTTGAGGGGGGCGCCGAGCAACCTTTATCGGCTGATGTCATGGCCGCAGCCCAGGCGTTAGGACTACAAGTGCATTATCAGCCTGTACAGGGCAATGCGATAACGGGGGCGGATGTGCATTATTTTGGTCAGCTACTCGAAACCTTACCGGCACCCGTGCTAGCCTATTGTCGCAGTGGTAATCGTTGTTCTGTTTTATATCGCGCTGTTCAGGAAAGCTGATCTTAATCAAATTAAGTGTTTTACACGCTTGGTTTCTCTTAGTGCAGACGTTAAGCTATCTGTAGTTTACTTTTCAAAGGGGGTAGTGCACATGTTTAAAAAGATTTTAATCCCTACCGACGGTTCGGTATTATCCGCTCAGGCCGCTAACAAAGGAGTTACCTTTGCGCGCCAAATCGGTGCTGAAATTGTTGCTTTGCACGTGACGCAGCCGTTTGCCGCCACAGTGGGTTTTGATGGGATGGCTGCAGCCTATGCCATTACCGACGAGGATTACGACAAAACAGCTCGTGAGCAATCCGAAAAGTATCTGCGCCAGGTGCTAGACCGCGCTGAAACAGCCGGTGTTAAAGCGGTGGGCAAGTCTGTTTCCAACTTCAACGTGGCCGATGGTATTGTGCAGGCCGCCGCTGAAGAAGAGTGCGATCTGATCTTTATCGGTAGTCACGGACGCAGTGGCCTGTCTCGCCTTTTGCTGGGTAGCGTCACCATTAAAGTGCTGAATATCGCTAAAAATACCGTGCTGGTGTATCGCGTCAAAGAAAACGACTAAGTTTTTACACCACAAAAAAGCGCAGCTTGTTTTGAACAGGCTGCGCTTTTTTTATGCTTGCTGCGTTACTTTTCGGGTGTCAGCATCTTGGCATGGCTTTGTACCGCCGCCAGCACGATGGGGCTGAGCTCGCCCGCCTGTCCTTTGCCGTCCGGATGGGTGGCAATAAAGTTAAGTAAGGATATACGCATGCGCGGGTCCCAGAAGCTGCGTATATGGTTGGCAATTTCTTGCAGACTTTGCTCACGATTACGCATGGTTTCAAAGAATTCACCAATGCGGTTTGCCATAGGGATGAGAGGTTCGATATTCATACAGTGTAAGTGGGGTGGCGAGAGTCAGCCTGCTGCATATAGTGCGGGTGGCTGTAAAGGGTGAAGCCGGAGTGGCGTGCAAAGGCGGCCAGCATGACGCCCAGTTCTTGGGCGATGTGTAAGGCAAATGAAGTGGGTGCGGAGACAGCAATCAGAAATGGTATACCCATTGAGGCTGTTTTTTGCACCATTTCAAAGCTGGCCCGGCTGGAAATGAGCACCATGCCTTGTTGTACATCGATCTGTTGCCGTAGCAAGTGGCCATAGAGCTTATCCAGGGCATTATGACGACCTACGTCCTCGCGCACCACCAGCACTTCGCCCTCTAGGGAACACCACGCAGCGGCATGGGTGGCTCCGGTCAGTAAGTGCAAGGCCTGGCGATCACGAATTTGATCCAGTGCTTGAAAAATAGCCTCTGCGCTAGGGCCGAGTGTAGGAGGTGGGACAGGGGGCAGTACACGACGTACTTCGTCCAGGCTTTCTAGACCGCATAGGCCACAGCCAGTGCGACCAGCCAACTGGCGCCTGCGTGCCTTGAGCTGATGCAGGCAGGCATTGGCGATATCGATTTGTAGCAGGTATCCACGCTCGTCTTCGGCAAGCTGTACATCCAAAATATCAGTTGCTTGGCGAATAATGCCCTCTGTGTAGGAAAACCCGTAGGCCAGATCTTCCAGATCATCGGGGGTAGCCAGTAAAGCACTGTGGCTAATCCCCTTGTACTCCAAGGCGATGGGAGCTTCTACCGCTAACTGATCGTGGCGCCCATCCAGTGCTGGTACAGGATTACCCGTCTCAGGTCGGGCTTGGCGCCAGACCTGACTGGGTGTATGGGTACGTTGAGCAGGGTATGCGGTAGGGTCACTCATAGCTAGACTTGTGGGCTTAGTTCGCGTTCGGTTACCGTGTCGCTTGAGTCATGTGGCTCGGTACCTTTTAGCAAGTGTTGCTGCTGTTGATCAAAATGATTCCAGCGCTCTTGCCAGTCTGACTCTTGGGTGACACGTTGAATCTGCACGGCAGTGACCTTGTATTCGGGGCAGTTGGTTGCCCAATCCGAATTATTGGTGGTGACCACGTTAGCGCCGGATTCGGGAAAGTGAAAGGTAGTGTAAACCACTCCAGGCTGTACACGTTCTGTCACTGTAGCACGTAGTACTGTTTCACCCGCTCGGCTCTTGACCGACACCTTATCGCCACTACGTATGCCACGATCTTCGGCATCATGCGGATGGATTTCCAGCAAGTCTTCCGAATGCCAGGCCACGTTAGCGGTGCGGCGGGTTTGTGCGCCCACGTTGTATTGAGACAGAATGCGTCCTGTGGTGAGCAGCAAGGGAAACTTACGGTTGCTGCGCTCTTCGGTGGGCACGTACTTGGTAGGGATAAAGCGCCCTTTACCGCGTACGAACTCATCTATGTGCATAGTGGGGGTACCCTCGGGTGCCTGCTCGTTACATGGCCATTGAACACTACCACCCAGCTCGTCAATGCGCTGGTAGGAAACGCCCGAGAAGGTGGGGGTGAGACGAGCGATTTCGTCCATGATCTGGCCTGGGTGCTCGTAATCCATGGGGTAACCCAGTGCCTGAGCTAAAGCACATGTAGTCTCCCAGTCTGCTTTGCCCGCTTTAGGTTCCATGACCTTGCGGACACGCGAAATTCTACGCTCGGCATTGGTGAAGGTACCGTCTTTTTCCAGGAAAGAGGAGCCGGGCAAGAAAACATGAGCATACTTAGCCGTTTCATTCAGGAACAAGTCTTGCACCACCACACACTCCATTGCTTCCATGGCAGCGGCGACGTGTTGGGTGTTAGGGTCCGATTGCACGATGTCCTCGCCCTGACAGTACAAGCCTTTGAATGAACCGCTTAGGGCGGCATCAAACATATTGGGGATGCGCAAGCCGGGCTCGGACTGTAAGCTGACCTGCCAAGCGCGTTCGAACTGCTCGCGCACTTGCGTGTCGGATACATGGCGGTAGCCTGGGAATTCGTGTGGGAATGAGCCCATATCACACGAGCCCTGCACGTTGTTTTGGCCACGTAGCGGATTAACGCCAACACCTTCGCGTCCAATATTGCCAGTTGCCATGGCCAGATTCGCGATAGCCATTACCGTGGTAGAGCCCTGGCTATGTTCGGTGACGCCCAAGCCATAATAGATGGAACCATTGCCGCCTGTCGCATAGAGTCGGGCGGCGCCACGTATATCTTCTGCTGAGACGCCGCAAATAGGGCCCATCTGCTCGGGGGAGTTTTCGGGCAGACTGACAAACTCCTGCCATTCATCAAAGGCGTCCAGATCGCAGCGCTCTTTGATGTAGTCTTGATCCATCAGGCCTTCGGTAACGATAACGTGGGCAAGCGCAGTGAGCAGTGCAGTGTTGGTACCCGGTAGCAAAGGCAAGTGGTAGTCGGCCTTGATGTGGGGCGAGCTGACCAGTTCTGTTTCGCGAGGGTCGATCACAATAAGGCGTGCCCCTTGGCGCAAGCGCTTTTTCAGGCGCGAGGCGAATACAGGGTGTGCGGCACTGGGGTTGGCACCGATAACGATGACCACATCCGTGTGCTCAACCGAATCAAAAGTTTGTGTGCCCGCCGATTCACCCAGCGTGGTTTTTAGTCCATACCCGGTGGGCGAATGACACACGCGGGCGCAGGTATCGACGTTGTTATTACCAAATGCGGCACGCACCAGTTTTTGTACTAGGTAGGTTTCTTCATTCGTGCATCGCGACGAGGTAATGCCGCCTATGGAGTCACGGCCATATTTTTCCTGCAAACGCTTGAACTCCGAGGCGGCATAGTTCAAAGCTTCGTCCCAACTGACCTCTTGCCAGGCATCGTGAATACTTTTGCGTATCATGGGCTTGAGCATACGGTCGGGGTGGGTCGCATAGCCCCAGGCAAATCTACCTTTGACGCAAGCATGGCCACGATTAGCCTTGCCATCTTTCCAGGGCGTCATGCGTATTACTTGATCGCCTTTCATTTCGGCCTTAAAACCGCAGCCTACGCCACAGTAGGCGCAGGTGGTAATAACGGCGTGCTCAGGCTGGCCCAGCTCAATAACGGACTTCTCCATTAAGGTTGAGGTGGGGCATACTTGTACGCAGGCGCCACACGAGACGCAGTCGCTACTGAGAAAATCTTGGTTCTGGCCTGCCGCCACGCGTGAGTTAAAACCGCGACCATCGATGGTCAGTGCAAAGGTACCTTGGGTCTCTTCGCAAGCGCGCACACAGCGATTACAGACAATACACTTGCTGGGGTCGTAGTCAAAGTAAGGGTTTGAGGAGTCAGTGAGCTCGTCCAGGTGATTAGCACCTTCGTAGCCATAGCGCACTTCGCGCAGTCCCACTACCCCCGCCATATCTTGTAGTTCGCAGTTGCCATTGGCAGGGCAAGTCAGGCAGTCCAGTGGGTGATCGGAAATGTACAGCTCCATCACATTACGACGCAGTTTTTGCAGTCTGTCGTTCTGGGTGTGTACCACCATACCCGCCTCAACAGGCGTGGTACAGGATGCGGGTGTGCCGCGTCGTCCTTGAATTTCTACCAAACACAGACGGCAGGACCCAAAGGCCTCCAAACTGTCCGTGGCGCATAGTTTAGGAATATTGACTCCTGCTATGGCTGCCGCGCGCATGACGGAGGTACCGACAGGAACGTCCAGTACCTTGCCATCTATAGTGACACTGACCAGTTCAGTGTGCAGGGAAGCAGGAGTGCCGAAGTCTCGGTCGCGAATCAGTACGGTTTCTAGCATTGCAAGCTCCTTATCAGGCGCTGGCCTGGGTTGTTTCTGCTTCGGCCGCTGTCAGGCCAAAGTCTTGAGGAAAGTGGTTCAGTGCCGACAGCACCGGGTAAGGGGCCATACCACCTAGGGCGCATAAAGAACCGGCCATCATGGTGTCGCACAGCTCGCGCAGCAGTACTACCTGAGTGTCGGCTTGTTCGCGACGACGGATTTTTTGCAAAGTCTCTACCCCACGGGTAGAGCCGATACGGCAAGGGGTACATTTTCCACAGGATTCTATGGCACAGAATTCCATGGCGTATTGGGCCAATTGAGACATGTCAGCGCTGTCATCAAACGCGACCAAGCCGCCGTGACCGACCATGGCATTAATTTGCATATAAGCTTCATAGTCCAAGGGCACATCCCATTGGTGCTCGGGTAGATACGCGCCCAGAGGGCCACCTACTTGTACTGCCCGTAAGGGACGCCCACTTGCACTACCACCGCCGTAGTCGTAAAGCAGTTCGCGTAAGGTCACCCCAAAGGCTTTTTCCACCAAACCGCCCTGTTTAAGATTACCTGTCAGTTGGAAAGCTAAGGTGCCACGGGAGCGGCCCATGCCGTAGTCGCGGTAGTAGTGCGCGCCCTTGGCCAAAATAATGGGCACAGAGGCTAAAGACACCACGTTGTTGACCACAGTGGGCAAGCCAAATAGGCCTTCAATAGCGGGCAGGGGAGGTTTTACCCGGACTTCGCCGCGCTTACCTTCCAGACTATCCAGTAAGGCTGTCTCCTCGCCACAAATGTAGGCACCGGCTGCTTTACGCACCTCCAGATCAAACGCTTTACCACTGCCCTGAATGTTCTTGCCTAGCCAGCCTGCGGCGCGCGCACGGTCGATCGCCGCTTCCAGTGCTTGAATAGCGTAGGGGTATTCGGAGCGCACGTAAATATAGCCATAGGTGGCTTGTACGGCCAGCCCTGCAATGGTCATGCCTTCGATCAGGCAATACGGGTCGCCCTCCATCAGCATGCGATCCGAAAATGTTCCGGAGTCGCCTTCGTCCGCATTACAGACAATGTATTTTTGCACCGCTGAGGTATTTAGCACGGTGCGCCATTTAATGCCTGTTGGGAAGGCGGCGCCTCCACGGCCACGTAAGCCTGAGTCTGTCACCATATCCACAATGCTGTTGCTATCTAGCTGTAACGCGCGTTGCAAGCCAGCAAAGCCTCCATGGGCCTGATAATCGTTTAGGCAAATAGGGTCGGTAATGCCCACGCGCGCAAAGGTGAGGCGCTCTTGTTCACGCAGGTAAGGGATAGCTTCGGTCAGACCGTGGCATAAAGGGTGGGACTGAGTGGCGAGAAAGTTGTGTTCGAATAATGAGGCAACGTCCTCTGGGCTCACCGGGCCATAGGCCACCCGACCTTCTGGAGTCTGAACTTCCACCAATGGCTCAAGCCAGAGCAGGCCGCGTGAACCATTACGAATAATTTGTACCGACAGGCCGCGTGCTTGTGCTTCTTGCTCTATGCGAGTGGCGACAGCGTTGGCACCAACGGCAATGGATGCAGTGTCTTTGGGGACATACACCTTAATCGCTGTGCTCATGTAAGTGCTCCTTGCTCTTGTAGCAGAGCATCTAGTTTTTCTGGACTGACACGTGCATGGGGTTCGCCGTTCAGCATAATGGCAGGTGATTGGGCACAGAGCCCCAGACAGTAAACGGGTTCTAGGCTGACTCGTCCGTTACTGCTTTGTGCGTGAAAGTCGCAGTTCAGTCTACGCTTAGCATGTTCAGCTAAGGCGTTGCCCCCCATAGCCTGACAGGCCTCGGCTCTACAGACTTCCAAAATGGTCGCGGCAGGGGCTTGACTGCGAAAATGCGCATAAAAACTGATGACTCCGTGAATTTCAGCACGGGACAGTTGTAAGTGCTCAGCCAGGTACGGGATAAGCGAATCGGGGATAAACCCTAGTTTGTCTTGTATGGTGTGCAAAATAGGCAACAATGAGCCTCGCTGGTCAGCGTGTGCCTGTAGTGCGTGTTGCGCGATTTCCAGCGCAGCGTCAGCGCCAGGTTCAAATTCATGCGGCGTAGATGGCGTATGCATAGTTAATATCGGGCTTTGCCAGTGTGGCACTCACCCGTCTCCGGTTTTATATGTAAATCATTACATATATGGTTTGCTTCCTATACGCTTAATCTACAAAGGAAAATTGAGTTTTTCAATAAGTTAAATTTCACATATATAATGTGAGTGAAGTACATAAATCGAAAACACATTTATTCCGGCGCAGACCATGGCGAATTTTAAATACAAAGCCAGGCTGCGTTCAGATTGGTTGCTAGAGAACGCCGACGGCATTGAAATGTCGATGGTGGATGTCTTGCGGCTGCTGAGCGCTATTGAATCACTGGGGCATCTTTCCGGCGCCAGTAAAGCCTGTAATCTTTCCTATCGGCATGCGTGGGGCTTGTTACGCGATGCGGAAAAGCAGTTTGAAACCAGTCTGCTTGAAACCTCTAGGCGTAAAGGCACCAAACTGACCGAATTTGCCCGTCGCTTATTGTGGGCAAATCGACGCTTGGAAGCTCGTCTGACTCCAACGCTCGAGAGTTTTGCATCGGAGTTGCAAGAAGAGCTGGCACGCTTGTATAACGCACATGTTGAACGCTTGCGCTTGCAGGCTAGCCACGGCTTTGCGGTCGAAGGCTTGATGCGTTTGGCAAACGATATGGAGTTGCTCCCTCTGGAGTTGCGCTACCGCACAGCAGTGGAGGCGCTGGCCTCTTTGCAGCGAGGCGATTGCGATTTGGCCGGTTTTCAGCTCGCTATGGGTGAGTACGAGGGACGCGTGCTGGATTCGTATGCCGAGTACCTGTCGCCCGAAAAGCATCGCTTAATATTTCTCTCGGTACGTAATACTGGCCTGTTTGTTGAGGCGGGTAACCCCAAAGGCATTACCGGAGTGGCCGATCTGGTGCGTCCCGATGTGCGTTTTGTGAATCGACAGATGGGCTCGAGCACGCGTTATTTATTGGGAGCCATATTACAGCAGCTTAAGTTGGACAGTAGCCAGATTAACGGCTTTGAAACCACTGAGCTCACTCACATGGCTGTGGCAGCGCATATTGCCAGTGGTATGGCCGATGTGGGGCTGGGCGTAGAAACGGCAGCCTGGCGCTGTGGATTAGATTTTATCCCTCTTGCCCAGGAGCGCTACTTTTTTGCCTGTCATGCTGAACAGTTAGAAAGCCCTGCCATGCAACAGTTATTGGCCTTGATTCGGGGCAACGCCTATAGCGATTACATGAGTCAATTGGTGGGTTACGATCCTAAGGGAATAGGCGAGATATTTACCCTGCAGCAAGCGTTTGCCTCTTCCTGCTTAGAGGTGAGCCAGTAAGGCTCGTTTGGGTAAGTCCCAGATAAAATGAGAAAGACTATGAGTACTGAACTGCCTAAATCTGCGCCTACTGTTAGACCTGTGGACCCTGCCTTGAAGCAGCCTTTGGATCAATGGCACAGGCCTTTCCGTGATTTGCGCATCTCCTTAACGGACAAATGTAATTTCCGCTGTACATACTGTATGCCGCGTGAGGTGTTTGGAGCGGATTACCAGTTCATGCCGCAGCACCAGCTGTTAACGCTGGAGGAAATTGAGCGTGTAGCCATCCAGTGTGTTGCCTTGGGAGTGCGTAAAATACGCCTGACGGGGGGCGAACCTTTGCTGCGCAAAAATATCGAGCAATTAATTTCTCGATTAAGGCTATTGCGTACCCCGGAAGGGGAGCGCGTAGAGCTGGCTCTGACCACCAACGGCACCTTGCTGGCCAGCAAGGCTCAGGCGCTGAAGGATGCTGGGATAGACAGGGTAACAGTGAGCCTGGATGCCCTGGAAGATGCCCGTTTTGCTCACCTGAGTGACAGCAATGTGTCGGTGCAAACCGTGTTGAACGGGATAGAACGTGCCGCGGCGGTGGGCCTTGCTCCTGTCAAGGTCAATATGGTGGTGCGCAAGGGATTGAACGATGATCAGATCCTGCCCATGGCTGAATATTTCCGGCACACCCCCCATATCCTGCGTTTCATCGAGTACATGGATGTGGGCACTTCGAACAATTGGAACTGGGATGAGGTAATTACCGGCAAGGACATTTTGGCGCGTATCCACGAGCAGTTCGCTCTGGAGCCAATTAATGCACAGTACCGTGGTGAAGTGGCCGCGCGCTGGCGTTATCAGGACGGTGCGGGTGAAATAGGTGTCATCACCAGTGTGTCACAACCTTTCTGTGGTGACTGTACCCGCTTACGCTTGTCGCCCGAAGGGCAGCTGTATCTGTGCTTATTCGCCTCTCAAGGCTATGATTTACGGGCGATGGTACGGGGCGGCAGTAGTGATAGCCAGCTGGCTGCGTACATTCATAGCGTGTGGACTAGCCGACGTGATCGCTATTCTGAGCAACGAGGTAGCGCACACGTAGAGCGTCAGAAAATTGAAATGAGTTATATAGGTGGTTAATGAATACAGCCTGCGGTGGCATCATACTTGCCGGTGGTCGTGCCAGACGCTTTGATGCAGACGGGGCTGTGGATAAGGGCTTGCTGCTTCTTAACGGGCAGCCTTTGGTCGCGCATAGTCAGCGTAAGCTTGCCCCCAGGGTGGGGCAGTTATTAATTAGCGCTAACCGCCATCCAGATCAGTATGGACATTACGGTACGGTATGTGCTGATGAGCCTGAGTTGGGCGCTTATCAAGGCCCCTTGGCTGGCTTGGCAAGCTGTATGAGTAGGCTGCGTCTAGACTGGGCCTATGTGACACCCGTAGACCTGCCTTTATTAAGTGCAACGGTGTACGAGCGTTTATGGGAAGCGGCTCAAAGCTCCAGATTTACGAGGCCCCTATACTATGTGCAGGCTGCGCGTACACATCCTTTATGCATGCTTGTCCATAGGGATGTCGGGCAGCAAGTGCGTCAATTTGTCGTGGATGGGGAGCGTCGTGTCATGCACTTTTTGCAGCGCGTCCAGGCGCAGTCAGTAGACTGCAGTGACCTGGACGAACGGATTTTTTTTAATGTGAATACGCCGGCTGATCTGGCACAGATACAAACAGTGCTGGCGGGGCGCCAGTTCAATAGCCTTTAACTTTGCCAATAGGCAAAGTCGTAATAATCCACCAGCGTGTCGGTTTGTACGTCTATGCGTGATGGCATGCGAGCCAGCCCTGTCGCCCAGGGTAAAGAGCTGATAACGCCAGAGCCTTGATGCCCAAACGGCTCAAGTATGAGCTTTCCCTGTGCGTCGCTGCTAGCCTGTACTCGTATAAAGTCTTCGCGTTCGTTAAACCAAGGCTTGCTTAATTGAATGCGGCCTTTAGTCAAGCGGGGCAAACGTTCGGTACGACCTTGCAAACCTCGTAAAAGAGGTGTCACCATCAGGGTGAATACAGCGTAAGACGATACGGGGTTACCAGGCAGACACACCATGGGTTTGTTGTTCAGGTAAGCCAGCGCCAAGGGCTTGCCCGGTTTCATCCTGACTTTCCATAGATCCAGATGCCCACCTGCCGCTTCAATGGCCGGTTTTACGTAGTCCTTGTCGCCGACAGAAACACCGCCTACCGTGAGCATGAAGTCACACTGCTGTGAAAGCTGCTGTAACGCGTCTTGTATACCTTCTAGCGTGTCTTTAGCATGTAGGTGTACGGTATCGTGAATGCCCAGCTCAGCCAGTTGCGCCGTAAGCATGGCGGCGTTGGAGTTGTAGATATGCCCAGCTAGCAGCGGTTCACCAGGAGCGATAAGCTCGTCCCCGGTGGTGAGCACACCCACTTTCAGCGTGGGGTAGACAGGCACTTGGGCAATGCCCTGGGCAGCGAGCTGCGCGATATGCGCAGACCGTAACAAGGTTCCCTGAGTGATGAGTGTGGTGTTGGCCCGCATGTCCTCGCCGCGTCGGCGTATGTTCATGCCTGCCGCAGGAGCTGTATTGACATGAACTTGATTGTCCTGTTCTTGGCAATGTTCTTGAATGACTACCGTATCCGCACCCTCTGGGACGGGGGCACCCGTAAAAATGCGTATAGCTTTACCCGCTTGCAGTGTGGGCGGTAATTCACCTGCATAGACTCTAGCCTGAATCGGCAAGGTGAGCGAGCTGTCCAGGTCGGAGCGACGCAGGGCATAGCCATCCATGGCGCTATTGTCGGCCGGAGGCATGTCCAGCTTGGTGATGACGTCCTGGGCTAGAACACGTCCCAATGCTGTTGTAAGGGCACAGCTTTCGTGCTGTTGAGGGGCTTTTCCGGCCTCGGTAAGGCGGGATTGGGCAACATCAAAATCAATCATGGAAGTGGTTCGTTATTCGCTTTAATCAATAAAGTGAGAAGCAAAATTGCACGGTCTGTAAGTGCTGTTAAGCTGGTCGTGCAGTATGTCTTCCCAGGCAAGCTGGCAGGCTTTGGGAGAGCCAGGCACACAAAAAACAAATTTGCCATTAGCCGTGCCCGCCAGAGCATCGGACTGCAAAGCTGCACTGCCAACCTGAGCGTAGGACAGTTGCCGGAACAGCTCGCCAAAACCGCGTATGGTTTGATCCAGCAAGGGAGTGATGGCGGCAATCGTGGATTTATTGTGGCTAAAGCCCGTGCCGCCATTGGTAATAATGATGTGAATGTCATCATTACATATCCAGTCACTGAGCACACGGCGTAAGTGGTAAAGATTGTCGGGGCAGATCGCGCGTGCCACGTTTTTATGTCCAGCCGCCTCCAGACTGTTTTGCAAGTAGTCCCCAGCCGTGTCATCAGCAGCAGTGCGCTTATCGGACACAGTCAGAACGGCAATATTCAGGCTAATGGGAGGTAAGTTGGGTTTCGCTTTGGCCATAGTGATGAGGTGTGCGTAGGTTTAGGTCATCCAGTCGGCGGTTTTTTGTAGGTCGCTATCGCGTTGCTCTACCCAGAACTGCTGACCGTCTTTAAGAGTTTCTCGCTTCCAGAAGGGGGCGCGAGTTTTTAGTGCATCCATAATAAACTCGCAGGCTTTGAAAGCATCGCCTCGATGGGCACTGCTTACGCCAACGTAAACAATTTGTTCGCTAAGCTGGAGCTCGCCCACACGATGCACAACCAGAGTATCAAGAATATCCCAACGTTGCTTTGCTTGAGCGCAAAGCTCGTTGATTTCGCGCTCGCACATACCTGGGTAGTAGTCCAGGTAAAGGCTGACCGTTTGCATATGCTCTGCATGATCACGCACATAACCAATAAAGCTGACTTGAGCTCCAGCATGTCCGGCGCTTAATTGGCGTAAGTGTTGGTTGAGCAGGGCGGCATCGAAGTCTTCCGTTTGTATGCGTACTAGACTCATGGCTTATCCTCCGGTGACAGGCTCAAACACAGCGACTTCGTCGCCGCTCTCGATCAAGGTTTGGGGCGAGGCATAATGCTGATTCACGGCCACTTTCAGACGGCCACCAATTGATACTGTGGCCGGATAGCGTTCATGCAGTGTTTGCAGCCATTGTTCGACGGTGGCACTGCCAGGCCAGTCCCAGGTTTCTTGACGCTTACCCAGCAACTCGGCAATTTGGGCAAAGTACAGCACAGTAATCGTGTTTTTCATCCCAGTCTCCTGTTTATTCAGGTGTGGGCGTGCCTACTCAGAGGCGCGCCAAATACCACTTTTTCCGCCCGTTTTTTCCAGCAGACGGGCGTGTTCAATGATGATGCCTTTATCTGCCGCTTTACACATATCGTAAATAGTGAGTGCAGCAACACTACAGGCAGTCATGGCTTCCATTTCAACCCCGGTCGTGTAGTGCGTACGGCATGTGGCGGTAATATGAATCACATTTTTCGTCGCATCGCTGGTGAAGGTGATACCGACGAAGTCTAGTGGCAGGCTATGACACATGGGGATAAGCTCGGCGCAGCGTTTGGCTGCGAGTATGCCAGCGACACGGGCGGTGTTCAGCACTTCACCTTTGGCATTTTTTTTGGCGTCAAGCAGCTCAAAGGCCGCCTGGCTTAAACGCACAGTACAGCCAGCAGTGGCACTGCGCTGGCTCGCTGCTTTGTCACTGACATCGACCATGCGAACCTGACCATGTTCATCCAGATGCGTGAGCTGCAGATCCGGGTTTGGGCTCGTCTGGCTTGAAGCAGAGCTCATGAGTTCTCCTAGTGTGATGAAGGGTGAGAAAAGTGTCTCTATCTTGCATTATATACAGCCAGGTATTTGCTGACTTGGTGGGCCTTAGGGCGTAGAGCTGGGGTTCTGATATACCTCTGCCGGGTCTAGCACGCGTGCTAATTCCAGGAGATTACGTGCATCCATTTTGTCTAAGGCGCGGGCACGGTGTACTTCAACAGTACGCATCGTAATGTTCAGTTCGTCGGCAATCTGTTTATTGAGTTTACCCGTCAAGGCCAGAGCCAGAACTTCACGCTCACGTAGCGACAGGTTGTTGAGCTTGCTGCGTAGTTGTAACAAGTGCTCTTGTGATTGCTGCCTGGCTTGGTAAGAGCCCAGTACGTCGAGCACGCGATCAACCAGTTCATTATCATTAAACGGTTTTTCGATAAAATCGGCGGCGCCTTGCTTGAGCGCCTGTACCGCCAAAGGCAACTCTCCGTGTCCGGTTAAAAAGATAACAGGCAGCGTGATTTGCATGCGCCGCAAACGCTCAAACACCTCCAGCCCCGACATCCCCACCATGCGTATATCCAGCAAGATGCAGCCTTGTGTGTCCGCATTCAAAGCGTCCAGAAAAGCCTCGCCGCTAGGCCAGCTTTGGCTAGCCACCTGTCTGGAGGCAAACAGCCAAGCTAGTGAGTCACGGATGGCAGGGTCATCATCCACGATATGAACCAGAGCAGGAGCAGAGCATTCAATCATATTGATGTAAAGGCAAGGTAAAGAAAAAAGTGGCTCCGTATTTAGCGTCATTCTCAAACCAGAGCTGACCGTGATGCAATTCAATAATGGAACGGCACACATTTAGCCCTATGCCCAAGCCTTCTGTTTTGGTGGTGGTGAATGCTTGAAAGACGTCGGCGATGACATCGGGGTCTACGCCTGGCCCCTGATCGCTGACTTTAACGAGCACATGCGAGTCGTACAACTGCATGTGTATATCGAGTTGATGTCGCTCAGCAGGCAGATCAGACATGGCCTCGGCAGCATTACGGATGAGGTTGTATAGCACCTGTTCCAGTAAGACTTTATCGCCCAACACAGAGATGTCTGTTTCGGGTAATTGTAGACGAGGTTGCAGGTGGTGCTTACCCAAATCTTTTTTGGCTAAGGTTAAGGCGTCATGTACGGCGTGTTGCAGTACCAAAGGTTGAAACTGTGGGTCTCGCTTACGGACGAAGTCATGGATTCTGTGAATGATCAGGCCTGCCCGCCGGGTTTGCTCTGCCAAACTTTGTACGCCATGAGTCAGTAACTGTCGATCCAGCGTGTCTTGCTGCAGCAGGTTAAGGGTGCCGGCCGCATAGCTGGCAATAGCAGACAGTGGCTGATTGAGCTCATGAGCCAGAGTGGAAGCCATCTCGCCCATATTGATGAGTTTGGCTGTTTGATGCAAGCGCTCTGATTCGGTACTGGCCAAGGCCTCGTCACGTTTACGTGAGCTAATGTCGATAATGGAGCCTATCCAGCCCACTTGCTGGCCTGAGGTATCGATCAGCGGTGATTCAAAAACTTGCACATCAAGAATAGCACCGTCGGCACGCTGAAACTGTGTTTCGAACACTTGCACCGATGGCACCCTGTTAAGGCGGTGCCGACGTGCACGGGTTTCGTCCATGGTATCGGGCTGCCACCAAGGCATGGGTGGACTTAAACCGATAATATCTTTTTGATCCAGTCCCACGAGGCGGGCAAAAGCTGGATTGACATAAAGAATGCGCCCGTCCATATCACGTGCTCGCATGCCCGTGACGATTGAGTTTTCCATGGCGTGCCGGAAAGCTTGCTCTTGGAGTAGCGCTTGTTCGGCAGCGCGTCGTCGGCGGGCATAATGATGTTGCACAATTAAATTAATGACTGCTAAAACCGCCAGCCCCACCACTACCGCCAGCAATAGTTGAAAGGTGGGTAGCTTGCTGTTGCGGTAAGGACTGATTAATAGCCGCAGGCCGTTTAAGGGCGGATCAATGGACATGGAGTGCTGCGGAGCATCGCTTTCAAGCCGCGCCTGCGAGCGCTCTGCCAGCACTTGCTCGTTCGTGTTGATCAGGCTTAGGTGATAGTGTTCAGCGATCCACCACGGCACGTTGTCGTTCAGTAGGCGCTTTAAGGAAAATGAGGCCTGCATAGAGCCAATATGCACATTTTGATGAAAAACCGGAATCAGTAAATTCAGTATGGGTTCATCAAATTCGGAATTGGCCTCTGCGGGCAGCCACGTGCTTAGCTTAGGGGTGACAGGTTTAGCCTCGGGCAAGGGAGCGGACGCTGGGCGCACGAGCTGCAACTGGCTTTGCTGATCCCAGATTATGACGCGTAACAATTCCGGATGTACGGTTTTAAAGTGTTGCAGCCTTTCCTGCAATACCAGGTTGCTCTCCAGTGAGTCGGCCGTGCTGCCCGTTTCCTCAACAATGTTGGCTAGCTTGCTTTCTATAGATTGCAATTGAAAGCTCAGCGCCTGCTCCACCCACAATGCATTGCGAATCAGCTCGTTGTGTTGCTCGTCACGCCGGTCTAGCGAGACTGTCCAGGCGAACAAGCCGGTCAGCAGCACAATAATGACTATGGCCAAGATGGGCACATAGGAGCTCAGTGGGTGCGTGTAGAGGATTTTGCCTTCGTGGCGGCGAATACCAATCATAGTAGGGATTATGAGGGCATGTTTCGGATTTCCACAATAGCTATGTGTTAGTCACCTACTTAAACTAGCGGCACTTTCCTTTAATCATAAATTCAAGTCGGTATGGACCGGCTGGAGGCAATCATGAAGAAAACTGTAATGGCCGCTTTGCTGGCCTCTGCTGTGTTATCGGTACAGGCATATGCCAGCCCTTTAATTCTTAAATTCAGTCATGTGGTCTCTCCGGACACTCCCAAGGGCAAAGGCGCTAACAAGTTTAAAGAACTGGCCGAGCAGTACACAGAAGGCAAAGTCGTGGTTGAGGTTTATCCCAACTCGCAGTTGTACAAAGATAAAGAAGAGCTTGAGGCCTTGCAGTTAGGTGCGGTGCATATGCTGGCTCCGTCTTTGGCTAAGTTTGGCCCTTTAGGCGTGCGTGAGTTCGAGGTGTTTGATCTGCCTTTTATTTTTCAAAACCGTGACGATCTGCGCAAAGTGACCGATGGCCCGGTGGGACGCCAGCTCTTGGATAAGCTTGAGCCCAAAGGGATTAAGGGCTTAGCGTACTGGGATAACGGCTTTAAAGTAATGAGCGCGAACTCGCCTTTGCATACACCCGATGATTTTCTGGGTTTAAAAATGCGCATCCAGTCCTCCAAGGTATTGGAAGCACAGATGAAAGCCCTGGATGCCGTGCCCCAGGTTATGGCGTTTTCCGAGGTGTACCAAGCATTGCAAACCGGTGTAGTGGATGGCACTGAGAATCCGCCTTCCAATATGTACACACAGAAAATGCACGAGGTGCAAAAACACGCCACCTTGTCCAATCATGGTTACTTAGGCTATGCCGTGATTGTGAACAAAAAATTCTGGGAAAGTTTGCCCGAAGACGTGCGTGTGCCCTTAGAGAAAGCCATGCAGGAAGCCACCGTGTATGCCAACGAGATTTCCGAGCAAGAAAATCAGGACTCCTTGAAAGCCATGCAAGAGTCTGGCAGAACCACGTTTTATGAGCTCACCGCGGATGAGCGTGCTGAGTGGGTGAAGCACTTGCAGCCTGTACACAAAGAAATGGCCTCGCGTATTGGGCAAGAAGTGATCGACGCGTTTTACAAGGCCAGCAAGTAAATCTGTTTTGCCTTAGGCCATCTTTGTCAAAGATGGCCAGTTCTGTCAGGGGCTGATTCCAGCCCTTTTTTCCGACTCGCTATGTGCTGTCTGTGCTTGGCCAGTAGGCTGTAGCTTGGAGATATCATGTTCTTACGAATATTGGATCGCTTTGAGGAAACCTTTATTTCTTTCCTCATGGTGGCCGCGGTGCTGATCATTTTTGTCGCCGTTTGCCAGCGTTACTCTGTCAGTGTGCTGGCAGATATGGTGGCGTGGTCACGGGCTCAGGGCTATGAGTCCTTAACTGGGCAATTACGCTCTACCTACCGCAGCGTGACCGGCATTAATTTGCTCTGGGCGCAGGAGTTGTGCATCTACCTGTTTGTTTGGATGGCCAAGTTTGGGGCCGCCTACGGGGTGCGTATCGGCATTCATGTGGGGGTGGATGTGTTGGTCGGCATGGTCAACGAACGTTGGCGTCATGTCCTGGTGATTACTTCGTTTTTGGCGGGCGCCTTGTTTACGGCCATCGTGGCCTGGATAGGCGGCAAGTTTGTGTATGGCATTGCGCAGACGGCGCAAGTGTCTGCCGATTTGGAAGTGCCTGTTTGGATTGTGTACCTGGCCGTACCGGCTGGCTCACTATTAATGTGTTTTCGCTTTTTACAAGCCTTAGTCGCCTATTTGCGTACTGGCACCTTGGTACAGCATACCCATGGTGGTGATTTAGTTGAAGACGCTTTGGCCGAGACCAATGCAGGGCAGGGAGCACGCTCATGACCGCATTCATTATTTTCTCTTTACTGGCACTTCTGCTCTTAACAGGTATGCCAGTGTCTATTGCACTGGGCTTGACGGTCATGGGCTTTTTGTTCGCCTTCACCGACGTGCCCATGGATAGTATTGCCCTCAAACTTTTCACCGGCATTGAAAAGTTTGAAATCATGGCCATTCCATTTTTTATTCTCGCGGGTAGTTTTCTAACCCACGGCGGCGTAGCGCAGCGCATGATACGTTTTGCTTCGTCCATGGTGGGTCACTTTCCTGGTGGCATGGGTTTGGCGGCCGTTCTGGCGTGTGCCTTGTTTGCGTCGATTAGTGGATCCTCGCCTGCGACAGTGGCCGCCATTGGCTCCATCATGATTCCAGCGATGGTCAAGCAAGGCTATCCGGTGCAGTTTGGTACCGGCATTGTGGCCACCTCCGGTGGCTTGGGTATCTTGCTCCCGCCCTCTATCGTGATGGTGATGTACGCCGTGGCCACCAGTGGCATGATGGTCGAAGGGCCAGATGGTGTACGCGTGGGTACGGCATCCATAGGACAATTATTTATCGCTGGTGTGGTGCCAGGCTTGATTCTAGCGTTTTTACTTGGCCTCACCACCATGTATCGTGCTTGGAAGCTGGACTATCCGCGCATGCCTAAGGCTACGCTCCAAGAGCGCTGGCGGGCTTTTATGGATTCCATCTGGGGATTGATGCTGATTGTCATCGTCATGGGCGGTATTTACTCAGGAGTCTTTACGCCAACAGAGGCGGCGGCCATTAGTGCTGTGTACGCATTTGTGATCGCCGTGTGGGTATACAAGGACATCAAGCTCACTGATGTAAAACGCATAGTGCTTGAGTCTGCCGCGATGAGTGCGATGTTGCTATACATCATTACCAATGCCGTCATGTTTGCGTTTATCCTGACCTCCGAGCAAATACCACAGGCGATTGCCGAATGGATCACCATGCAGGGTATGGGTTTAATTACCTTCCTGTTATTTGTCAATGTGCTATTGCTGATTATCGGTATGGTCATGGAGCCATCAGGACTGATTCTGATTATGGCGCCCATTTTGTTCCCAGTTGCCATGAAGCTGGGCATGGATCCCGTACACTTTGGCATTATGTTGGTGGTGAACATGGAAATTGGTTTGGCTACGCCACCAGTGGGTTTGAACTTGTATGTGGCCTCAAGTATTTCTAAATTAGGGCTGACTGAAGTGACCAAGTCCACCGTCCCCTGGTTGTTAACGGGTTTAGCTTTCTTATTGCTTATTACATTTGTGCCAGAAATCACCTTGTGGTTGCCCAGACTAATGGGCTGGTTGTAATACCAGATTCTTCATTTATGTGGTATCTGTAAAGGGTCGGACGTTCTGTCCGGCCCTTTTTTTCGACACGATACCGTATTCCATCACCCAGTCGTAATGGGCACTTTGGGGCCGTGTCGCTTGTCGGTATCATAGAGCTTTATATGTCGCTGCTTAGCGATTTTTTAACGTGGAGACCTTATGTCTATTAAAGTTGGTGATCGCGTACCTGACGCTAGCCTGGGTGAATACATCGAGACCGCTACTGACACATGTGCGGTAGGCCCTACTACTTTTCAGGTCTCAGATCTGGTTAAAGGCAAAAAAATTGTCGTGTTTTCCGTACCAGGTGCTTTTACCCCTACCTGCTCTGAACAACATTTGCCTGGTTTTGCTGCCAAAGCAGAGGAATTCAAAGCGGCGGGTGTTGATGAGATCTGGTGCTTTGCTGTCAATGACGCGTTTGTTATGGGCGCGTGGGGACGTAGCCAGAATGTAGACGGTAAAATACGTTTGCTGGCTGATGGCAGCGGTGACTGGACGCGTAAATTGGGTCTGGAGTTTGACCTAAGCGCCAAAGGTCTGGGCGTGCGCAGTAAGCGTTTCTCGGCCCTGCTCGACGATGGAGTGGTCAAGTTCCTGAATATCGACGAAAGTGGCGGCTTAGAGAAAAGCGATGCGGACACTTTGCTCCAGCAGCTAAAGTCGTAAACTAGTATCCAGGCCCTTAGGCCTGATACCATTGTACCTAGCAGCGCCGGCATATTGCCGGCCTGTTTGTCTCTGCCCAAGGTTGATCTATGTCTGTATCCATTCGGGGTTTTTCTTCGCTTTATTTTGCCACCCTGGTGTTATTGATGAGTTCTGGCTTGTTTAACACCTACATGGGGGTACGCTTAACAGCTATCTCAGTTTCTGAGATATGGGTGGGTGGACTCATTGCTGTGTATTACCTGGGCTTGGTATTTGGCGCTCGTGTAGGGCATAAGCTAATCATGAGCGTAGGCCATATACGAGCCTACACAGCCAGCGCGGCAATTGTCACGGTTTGCGTGTTGGCACAGATTCTGATCAGTCCCATGTGGGTTTGGCTATTTTTGCGTTTCATGGCAGGGGCAGCCATGGTGGTTCAGTTTATGGGGATTGAAAGCTGGCTGAATGAGCAAACAGACAATCATCAGCGTGGCACCACATTTGCTATATACATGGTGTTCTCTAGCTTGGGCACGGTGCTTGGGCAGCTATCCCTGACTTTATTCCCATATCTGAACTTCGAGCCTTTGGTGTTTGTGGCCATCTGTTCAGCGTTCAGCCTAGTACCGGTGGCCTTGACGCGCCGTAGCATTCCTCCTTTACAGGTACCCGCTCCGATTAATGCCAAGTATTATCTTGAGCGCGTGCCATTGTCATTAATGGTGCTTTTGATTGCGGGCATGTTAACCGGTGCTTTTTATGGTTTGGCGCCAGTGTATGCAGTACGTGTGAATTTGAGTAATGAGCAGGCTGCCATGTTTGTCGCGGTTTCTGTGGCGGCGGGGGTATTGGCTCAATGGCCTGTGGGCTGGCTCGCTGACCGCTTGAATCGAGTCGTGCTAATTCGTTTGAATGCACTGTGTTTATTAATTCTGGCCATCCCTTTATGGGGCTGGTTTTCGGTGCCGTATTGGGTCCTGCTTAGCTTTTCCGCTTTGTTTGGCGTGTTGCAATTTACCCTATACCCGCTGGGTGCTGCCTTTGCGAACGATAACGTGGACCCAGAGCGCCGCGTTGGTTTAAGCGCCATACTGTATATGGTGTATGGCTTGGGCGCCTGTACTGGCCCCTTGCTGGCTGGCTTTCTCATGAGCTATCTGAGCAATGGCTGGTTTTATGTGTTTGTAGCATGTTGTGGTTTGGCGCTGGTTTTACTGGTACGTCCTCAGAAGGTACTGGGCGATCACCTAAGCCAGGATGCACCTACGACCTTTGTTCCCATGCCTGACAGCTTGCAAAGCTCGGTGGCTGCCGTGGCACTGGATCCCCGTGTCGATATCGTGTCGGACGTGTCACATGATCCGGTATTTGATGATTTGCCACCTATGGAAGAACGGGTCGCATCGGTAGAGCAGGCGTTGGCCGAGGAACGAGCTTTAGTACAGGAGCAAGAGCAGTTAGACGCCTCGGTAACGAGTGTTCAGCCCAGCGCTGAGCAAGCAGAGGACACAGCCACGCCCGCTCAGCCAGCAGACGAGTCGGGGCAAGGTCTGCCTCGCCCCTAGTCCTATGTCGCTCAGCGATTCTTCATGCCCCAGCGCTGCATCGTCAGCCTTTCCAGTGTTTCAAAAACCAGTTGCTCTATGAGTAAGCCAATTAAAATTACGCAGATCAGGCCAGCAAACACCTGATCTGTGTTGAGCTCGTTGCGATTTTGAAAAATATACCAGCCCAGGCCGCCAGCTCCGCTAGAGGCAGCGCCAAAGACCAGTTCGGCCGCGATTAACGTGCGCCAGGCAAAGGCCCAAGCAATACGCAAGCCTGAAAAAATGGCAGGCAAAGCGGCTGGAATTAAAATGAAAAGAGTTAAGCGTAAAGAGCCTAAGCCTATATTGCGACCCACTAATGACAAGGTGGGGGAGACGCTTTGAAAACCCGAGTGTGCATTGAGCGCTAAAGGCCAGACGACAGAATGCAAAATAACAAAAATCAGGCTTTCCTGACCCAGACCAAACCACAACATGGCCAAGGGCAAGAGTGCAATGGCTGGCAAGGGGTTGAACATGGCGGTCAGCGTGCTCAGCAATGTTTGCCCCCAGCGTGTTGTCATCGCGGTGACGGTAAATACCGCAGAAATCAGCACGCCCAACAAATAAGCTTGTATCAACAAAGTTAGCGAATTTAAGCTGCGTCCAGGAAGCTGGCCATTCACGGTTTCTTGCCAGAGTGTTAATAAGGCGCGTGAGCACGATGGCAGGAGCAAAGGGTTGTCTTGCCACCAGGCGGCCAGCTCCCACAGCAAGGCCAAGACCAGCAAAGTGAGCACGGTGCCTATGCCCTGTGTAGACCACGATAGGGGATAGCCACGTGGTTTAAGACTAAGCTTGGTTTTTGCTTCAGGATCTAGCGCGTAATAAGCGATGTGTGCACGGCTCATGCTGCTTGCCTAAGGTGTTTGGCTGTTATGGTTTGAAACAGCAAGCGTTCTATTTTTTCCTGAGTGTCTGCTAAAAACTGTGGGCTGCGTGGGCCATCGGGTAGCGTAATGTAAGCTTGCACCTGACCTGGGTGAGGGCTCAAAATCAAAATATGGCTGGCAATCAGTAAGGCCTCTTCCACAGAATGCGTGACAAAAATCAGACTTAAACGCGTCTCAAGGCTCAGTGTCAGTAACTCTTGTTGCAGGGTTTGTCGCGTCAGGGCATCCAGCGCTGCGAATGGTTCGTCCATGAGCAAAAGTTTGGGATGCAAGGCGAAGGCACGTGCAATGGCTACCCGCTGTTTCATGCCCCCTGACAGTGTGTGGGGATAGGCGGTGAGAAATTCGCCCAGCCCTACTTTTTGCAAGTAGTGTTGCGCGCGTACTAAAGCGGCCTCACGTTTGAGCAGACCGCTGTGTACCAAGGCAAACACCACGTTTTCATGCACTGTTTTCCATGGCAGCAATTGGTCAAACTCTTGAAACACCACAGCTCTGTCCGCCGACGGGCCTTGAATCGGGTGATGGTTCAGTGTCAAGCTACCGCCACTGGTGGGAATAAAGCCAGCAATGGCTTTTAGCAAGGTGGATTTGCCGCAGCCAGACGGCCCTAGTATCACCAGTCGCTCGTGCTGGGCCATACTGAAGTTCAGCTTGTGGCAGGCCACTAATTGCTCACTGCCTTGAGGGTAATGCAAACTGACATCGCGTGCTTCTAAGCAAGTTTCTGCACTCATTTAGCTGCCTCCTTGTGTCGCTTCATTCACAAAGAAATAATCCGCCCACTGATTTACGGGTGTTTTAATTGCCCCGATTTCGTGCATGAATTTTGCTAAGGGCAAGGTGTTGCGCGGTACGGTGTCAAATGAGGTGTGCGGATTGTTCAGAATTGATAGCAGCAAGGCTTTGTCAGTATTGGACTGGGTTGAGCGTAAATAGGCGTCGGCAGCCAGCTCGGGATTGTTCTTGGCAATGTGTGCGGCTTCTTGTAAGGCAGCTAGAAAGGCGGCATACGTTTTTGGGTTTTGCTGACTAAATTTTTCCTTAGCGTACAGCACAGTGGCTGAGCTGGGGCCGCCCAATACATCAAACGAATTCAGTACAACATGTGCCTTGGGATTGGCCGCCAGCTCTTGCTCTTGAAAAGGCGAACCGCCAAAGTGCGCAGTAATTTCGCTGCTATTGGAAATAATGGCCGCTGCGGCATCTGGGTGGGGCAAGCTCACGGTTAGGTGATCAAGCTTACGGTAATTCTCCTTGCCCCATTGCTGCGCCGCGGCCAATTGCAAAATACGTGCTTGTACCGAGCTAACGGCGGCCGGTAAGGCAATGCGGTCGGTTTCGCTAAAGTCAGCGATGGTTTTTACCGCCGGATTATGTGAGACCAGCAAGGTGGGTAAAGCGCCTAGCGAGGCCACCCCTTTTATGCTTTGTTTGCCTTGTGTTTTGTCCCAGATATTGAGTAAGGGCCCAATACCTGCCGCGGCAATATCTACTGAGTCCGATAGCAAGGCATCGTTAATGGCCGGGCCACCGGATAAGCGTAGCCAGTCTACCTGTATTGCTTGGCCAAGTTTTTCACCCTGCTTTTGGATCAGATTTTGATCGCGTACGATATGCAGCAATACGTAGACTATGCCATGCTGTTCTGAAATACGAATGCGGCCTTCTGCGTGGCTGGTAGGGCTCGCAATAATAAGTGAGCTAAGCAATAAGCTGGTTATGGCCCAGCGTTGAAAAAAAGTAAGCATCGCAAAAATTCCTAGAAGTACAGTCTTGCCCAGACAGGGCAAGAGATGTATTTATTTTGCGAAGATATGAGCGCTAAAGGAACGAAGGAAAGGCCATGTAGTTATGGCCTAAGCGTGTATTTGCTTATGTCCGCCTTGGACTTATCGGGGGATTAAAACCAGTACCGCGACAATGGCCAGTACTACGCCAATAATATTGACGACCGATAGTTTTTCTTTAAACACGCCCGCGCCAACGAGTGCGCCTAGGGAAATCACGCCTATATTCATGGCTGAAAATACTAGCGTAGGGTTCTGGGGAAAGGTTTGATGGGCACGTATATAAAAGTAAATATTGCCAAAGTTGAGCAGACCTAAAATCAGGCCCGCCAGCAAGCTACGTGCATTCCAGCGCGTGCGCTTATACAGCAGATACGCGAACATGAGCACACCTGCCAGGCTAAAGGTGACGACTAGGCTATTCGCAAAGGCCGCTCCACTTTTCGATAATTGCTTGAATAAAATATCGATGACTCCATATCCCACCCAAACCAAAAGCAGACTGATAATACTTGATTTAGCGTGGCCGGCTTGTCCGGAGACGCTCTGGGGTTTGTACAGCAGCAGCGCCAAAGCTGTTAAGGCCACGACGATGCCAGTGAGCTTTTGACTGCCCAAGGCTTCGCCAAAGAGCACAAATGAAGCAATAAGGGGGATAAACAGGGAAAGTCGCTGTGCTGCATCGCTCAATACAATACCTGCATGCCGAACTGCGGCTGCCATGGCCAGAAATATACTGGGTAGTAAAAAGCCCAGTGTGATGAGTACCCACCAAGGCGTAGAAGGCTCAAACAGTCGCTGCGGTTGGGCTTGCAAGAGAAAGCTGGCTAAGCACACCGCCACTACGTAATTGACGGCGATGGCTTGCCCTACGTCTATCTGGCGTTGACGGGCGATTTTAAGCAGTATGGACACCGTCACACTACAAGCAATGCTGGTGATAAGAGTAAACATGGTGCGTGTTTAAAGAACTTCTAAAGTAGCGTGATAGGGGGGATTGACCAAAGAGTGCTCTGCAGCCTCTGATGATTCGTGAACGGTTTCTGAGTTCAAGCCTAAGCGTTGAAACAGACGCTGATCGGCATCAAACTGTGGATTGGCGGTTGTCAATAATTGTTCGCCGTAAAACAAGGAGTTAGCACCTGCCAGAAAGCACAGAGCTTGTGTGCTGTCATTCATATATTCGCGTCCAGCAGAAAGGCGCACCACGGCTTTGGGCATCATAATACGGGCGATGGCAACGGTACGGACGAACTCAAAGGGGTCAAGATCCTCCACGTCATCCAGAGGCGTGCCAGGCACCTTAACTAGCTGGTTGATGGGCACCGACTCGGGGTAGGGGCGCAAATTGGCCAGTTGTGCCAGCAAACCGGCCCGTTGAGCACGCGACTCGCCCATGCCTAAAATGCCACCACAGCATACATTCAGCCCGGCCTGACGTACTCGTTCTAATGTTTCCAGACGATCTTGATAGGTGCGAGTACTGATGATTTGTCCATAAAACTCAGGCGAGGTATCCAGATTATGGTTGTAATAATCCAATCCTGCTGACTTGAGCCGCTCCGCTTGCCCATCCTTTAGCATGCCTAGTGTGACGCAAGCCTCTAGCCCCATGTCTTTGACGGCGATGATCATATCAATCACCTGATCCAGTTGTCGTTCGCTGGGTGAGCGCCAGGCCGCACCCATACAGAAACGGCTGGCTCCTTGTGCTTTAGCCTGTTGCGCGGCCGCTAAAACGGCGGGCAGATCCAGTAAGGGCTCTGGCTCAAGGTCAGCATTGTGTTTAGACGACTGGGGGCAGTAAGCACAATCCTCTGGGCATGCCCCTGTTTTTATAGAGAGCAAGCTTGAGAGCTGTACATGATTATTGCTGTGATGCTGGCGATGAACACCGTGTGCTTGCCATAGCAAATCCATGAAGGGCTGCTCGTACAGGGCTAGTACCTGCTTAATAGTCCAGTGCTTGTCTAGTGTATGCATACTTACTCCATTTCGTTTAGGAGCATGCTAGGCAGTCGCTGTGTTTTAGGCAAAAAACACATCCCAGTATTTTTTGTTGCCAGTCAGTGTGAAACTAAATGTAAGACATTTTTTTGGCTAAAATCGCTCAACATCTTTTAATTTGCTGCCAATGTTATGTTTCATTTGTTTACAATGAATCATGTTTCCAAGTGTTATTCCTTGCTTGCTGAGCGGCCTTTACAATGCACGTAGGTGAATAAGCGAGGAACTATATGTGGCAATTTGAGCATAGCGTGATGGTGGAGTGGGGAGACTGTGACGAGGCGGGGGTGGTGTTTTATCCGCGCTATTTTTATTGGTTCGATGCCAGCTATCAAGCCTGGCTGCGTAGCCTGAATTTGAGTCAACGTACCTTACGCCAGCACTTTGGCGTAATCACACCCTTAGTGGATGTAGGGGCAACTTTTTTGTCTCCGGCCACGTACGACGAGCAGATTGTGGTGCGTCTGAAGATGCAAACATGGACTACTAGGCGTTTCCAACTGCTTTACGAAGTGCTCAAGGCCGAGCAGTTGATCGTCAGCGGCCATGAGTGGCGTGCTTGGGCTAGCCCTTTACCGGATGGTGGATTAAAAGGAAGCGAGGCGCCTGCTCAGTTGCAAGCGCTGCTCATGCCGCCTACTAATGCTTAAGATCTGGCCCAGCTAAGTGATGGCTGGTATCTGCCCTGGGCAAGAGTGCGGATTTTTCGCCAAAGATAGGTAATCGTTGCTGCACAAAGTGTAGCTTGGGCACGCCGCTGGCTGGTATGCCCACAAAAGCCAGTTGTCTGAAGCGTCTGGCTAGCCAGCGTGCTTGCTCCACGCTCATGCCTAAGATCAGAAGACTGGGCTCGTCTGGCCATTTTTGCTGTGGGTCCAAGTTAACCCCTGGCCACCAGGGTAGATGTAGATCTTCTACCGTTTTAAGTAGGGAAATTTGTGCCTGGCGGTTCATGGCCGTAGCAGTTAGTTGTGCCTGCGGGTTGTATGCGGTTAACAGTGCCGCATGCCGTACTCCGTGATGAGCCATGTGTTCCCGGAGCGGCAGAGATACTTTTCCTATGTGCAGATCAAGCAGACCCTCAGGGCTGTGTACCTGATAAATAGCTTGTTTGAATGCGCGTGCTGCATGAGTGGGCGAGCCAGCTGGGTCTTGCATACAACTCCTTGCTGTTAAGTCCGTCAGAAAATTATTATTTGCATACTTTGTGTGTTCATGCAAGTGCTTCTGCTGCGGGCGGCTTAATTTTGTACCAGATCGCATACAGACTGGGTAAAAAGAGCAAGGTCAGTAGCGTTCCCATGGTGGTGCCGCCAATTAAGGTGATGGCCATAGATCCCCAAAACACAGAAAATGACAGCGGAATAAATGCCAGTACAGCGGCCAAGGCAGTTAAGACGACAGGCCTGGCGCGCTGTACCGTGGCCTCTAGTACCGCTTCATAAGGGCTGCTACCTGCCTGACGATTCGTTTCTATTTGGCCAATTAAAATGAGTGTGTTGCGCATGAGTATGCCCGCCAAGCCTATCAGTCCCAGTATGGCCGTAAAGCCAAAGGGTTGCTGAAAAAGCAGCAGGGCGGGAACAGTGCCGATCAAGCCCAAGGGGGCAGTCAGAAAAACCATGCTCATGGCGGACAAAGAGCGCACTTGTACGATAATAACTAGCAGCATCAGTACCACCATGATGGGAAATAAGGGCGCCAATGCTTCGTTAGCCTTGTCCGCTTCGGCGGTAATTCCCCCAAGCTCAAGGCGGTAGCCCTCAGGCAAGCGTGCTATAAGAGGGGCGAACTCCTCCATGAGTTGATGCGCTACTTCAGCCGCTTGCACACGGTCGTCGATATCACCGCGTACCACCAGGGTGGGGATGCGATTGCGTCGTTGCAGCAGGGCTGGTTCAGACTCAATGCTTAAGTCGGCGATCTGTGCCAGAGGCACTTTTTCCCCATGTTTGGTGCTAATGCTGATGCCACTAAGACTGTCTGGGTGTTGGCGGTAGCGTTCCGCACTGCGCACCACTATGGGCATGTGGCGTATGTCCTCGTAAAACTCGCTAATAATGATGCCTTGACTGTTCAGGGCAAGTTGTTGTGCCAGACTGCTGCGATCTAGACCCAGTGCATCCAGCCGACTCTGGTCTAGCTTCAAGCGTAATGCGGGCACCTGCTCGCCCCAGTTGGCATTGACTTGGCGCATGTAGGGGTGCTGGCGCATGATTTCCTGTGCCTGCTTGGAGAGTACCTGCAAGACTTCGGGGTCAGGGCCTTGTAGTAAAAACTCGACTGGATAGTTAGTGGACGGCCCGAATACCAATTGGCTAACGCGCACGCGTGCCTGAGGCGCAAGGCCATCGGCCACGGCAGTACGGAAATTGTGCAGCAAGGTGTCGCGCTCACGATGTCCAGTAGTCATCACAACAATGCGTGCAAAAGCGGAATCACGCAGTTCCGGGTTATATGACAAAAAGAAGCGCGGCGCTCCTTGGCCGACATAACTGGTTTGCGATTGGGTTTGAGCTTGCTGGGCCAGCCAGTCTTCTATCGTTTTGGTGGTGTTCAGCGTGTTGTTCAGACTGGTACCCAGTGGGTGCTGTATTTCTATTAATAGCTCTGGACGGTCTGAGGTGGGAAAGAACTGCTTTTGTACCCATCCCATGCCCAGCACAGACAGCAATAAGGCACACAGAACGAATACGCTAACCTGATATTTGTGTTGTATAGACCAAGCAATAGTGCTTCGTAGCCGTTGGTAGTGAGGGGTCTGGTAAATGGCGTTCGGACCAGCTGGGTGAGGGCGGATATGAGGTAGTAGCTTCACGCCCATGTAAGGGGTGAAGACGACTGCTACTACCCATGAGGCTAATAGAGCAATAGCCAGTATCCAGAAAATATTGCCCGCGTACTCGCCTGAGGAAGAGCGGGCGAAGCCCACCGGTAAAAAGCCGATAACCGTGACTAGCGTCCCCGAAAGCATGGGGGCTGCAGTGTGATTCCAAGCATAAGCTGCCGCCTTGACCCTATCCATGCCCGACTCCAGTTTAACGAGCATGATCTCGATCGCAATAATGGCATCATCGACTAGCAGACCTAAGGAAATGATCAGGGCACCTAAGGTAACACGGTCAAAATCACGTCCTGTATACAGCATAATAATGAAGACGATGGCTAGAGTAAGGGGGACCGCCGCGGATACGACGATGCCCACACGCCAGCCCATGCTTACCATACTGACCAGCATGACCACACCTAGTGCAGCGAAGAATTTCAACATGAATTCGTCTACAGCTTGTTTGATATTGGTGGATTGATCTGTAATGGTGGTAAAGCTAAAGCCCAGTGGTAGTTCCGCGCTGATAGATTGCTGAGCCTGCTGTAAAGAGTGGCCTAGCTCCAGGCCGTTCCAGCCCGCCTGCATCACCACTTCTAAAATGATGGCTGAGTCTTGCTGGTGTCGCATAAGGTGGCTAGGCGGTTCTTCATAGCCCCGTGTGATCTGAGCGATGTCGCCCAGTCGTACACTGTGCTCGCCCAGATGCAGGGTGATTTGCGCAATGCTCTCGGTGCTTTGTACCGCCCCCTCAAGGCGTATGTCGATGTGCGGGCCTTGCGTTTGCAGTTGGCCCGCAGACTGGATTTGTGCATTGTTTTGTAGTGTTTCTAAAAGCGTGTTCAGATCCAGGCCTAAAGCATGCACGCGCTCTTCATCGAGATTGATATAAATGCGTTCAGCCTGTTCACCTAGAATATTCACCTTTTGTACGCCGGGCACATGCAGTAACTCCGAGCGTATACGCTCTGCGTGGCGACTGAGTAATCGGGCTGGGTAATTGGGCGCTTGTAGCGCATAGAGGCTAAAGGCGACATCCGAATATTCATCGTTGATGAATGGGCCTTGTACCCCTTGCGGTAAAAAGGGGCGTTCATCCTGTAGTTTTTTACGTAATTGGTAAAACTGCTCCTGCAATTGAGAAGGTGGCATGGAGTCTTTCAAGAGCACCACCATCAGATTCAAATCAGCATAGCTGAAGCTGTCCACATGATCTAGCCATTGCAGTTCCTGAATGCGTTTTTCTAGGGGCTCGGCCACCAGGTTTTGCATTTCTTCGGCGGTGGCTCCCGGCCATTGAGTGGTGACAGTCAGCACTTTAACCGTGAAGGCGGGATCCTCTGCTCGCCCTAATTGAAAAAAGGCATACATACCGGATAGGCTGATCGCGATGATTAAAAACAGCGTTACCGCGCGCTCACGTACAGCCAGAGCAGATAAATTTGGTATCTTCATGGTCTAGCTGCCCGCTCAGGTAAGGGGCGCACCGGCTGCCCCTCATGCAGCAGTGCAGCACCCACTGCGACCACCTGTGTCTGAGGGGCAGGACCTTGACTAAGGTAAGCATACTCCGCATCCAGTCTGTCGACGGAGACGGCTTCAAAGCGTACGAGCTGATTGGAGTCCAGTAACCAGACGCCTGGGCCTGTGCCCGGATCATAGAGCGCGGTAATGGGCACGCGTACTAAAGTAGTGGGGCTCGTGGTGGGCAGGTTTAGCCACAAACTTGTTCCTAAGCGTAGAGGCTCGTGTACCTCGCCCAAAGAGAAACGGGCTTTATACGTGCGGGTGTACGGGTCTGCCTGCTGTGCCAGTTCGCTCAGGGTGGCCGAGTACCGATTCTGCTTTGCATCATAGGCCACAGCCCGTGTGCCTAAAGGAAGATTCATGCTTTCGGGTAAGCTGAGCTCCAGCTCACGTGGGCCATCCTCTGCCAGCATGGCGACGGTTTGACCTGTCGCCACGACCTGTCCTTGGTCTGCCTGAATATCACTGATGATGCCGTCCGCATGTGCATACAGTACCGTATAGCCGCTAGCGTGCTGAGCCAGTTGTTGTTGTGCCTGGGCGGCACGCAGATTGGCCGCCGCACTTTGTGCTGCCTGCAAACTGTACTCATAGGCCTGGCGTGATACAGCCCCTTCTTTTACCAGCAATTGCTGTCGTTTGAGCTCAGCCTGAGCCTGTGAATACTGAGCTTGCGCCGCCTGTACGGCAGCGTCTTGAGCGCGCTTTTGTTGCTCGGCATCTTTGGGATCCAGCCGCATTAAGACTTGCCCCTGTTTAACCTGCTCTCCATTTTGTACTAGACGTTCCAAAACCTTGCCGCTGGTTTGAAAGCTCAGCGGACTACTGGCCTTTGCCTGTACCAGACCTAGCAGGCGCTCAGTATGTGCTTGAGCCGTTTGTACGGTAGTGACTAAAACGCTGGCAGCTTGTGAGCGGGGGTCCGTGTCGGCCGTAGACCTTGAGCAAGCGAGCAAAAGACTACTACTGAGTAGCAATATGAGTGCGGTAAAAGAAGGTTTGACAGGCATAGTGCTCGCTCTGTAGTTACGGTTATTTAAAAGGGTAACGTTTTGGGCTTATGGCATCAGGCTACGCAATATAAGTTGAGTGGCCAGCACTTGATTGCGTTGTGACTCTTCGGCGCTTTGCAATTCAAGCAGTGCGGGGTGCAGACTAGCGCTAAGGGCCACCATGGCACCCAATGCGACCTCGTCTATGGGGCTGCGACGTTCAAACTCACCGCTTTCTCGCCCTGATGCGATAAGTTCAGTCAGTAAGCGTTCCAGTTCTTGCTCATATTTCAGTACGGCAGGCCATTGTTGAGATATCGCCTCCAGTACCACTTCCTGCATGCGGCCTTCGTTCAGAAATAGGTCAATGCTCAGGTTTAGCGCGCTCTGTGTAAAGTGTCGCAAGCGTGCGATGGCGCTGCCCGGACCGCGTACAATGACTTCTAGCTGTGTGACAATATTGTCTAGCACTGAATGGCAGATAGCCTGACCTATGCCTTGTTTGGAATCAAAAAAACGATATAGGTAGGCGCTGGAAACACCGATGTGTCTGGCCAGACTCGCCACGGATGTTTTGCGGTAACCATATAGGCGAAAGTGGGCGTTGGCCTGCTCGATAATTTGCTGGCGCCTGTGGTGCTCACTAGGCCCGCGTTGACCGGCTGGGGACTGAGGGATAGGCATGCCAATATGTTTTAGTTACGGAATACTAAAAGAATAACGTAAATAGCGAAATACGACTAGACAAACCATAAGTAGCCTTAGGGAATTATCCAGTAAGTGGGGTGTGGGGGCAGTAGTGGCTAGCCTAGATTCGCAGGTAGCAGTATGGCGAGGCCACAAGATAGAAGATATAAAACAAAAAAGGCTTGCGGCAATATGCGGCAAACCTTTAGTGTGATGGTCGGGGCGATAGGATTCGAACCTACGACCCTCTGGTCCCAAACCAGATGCGCTACCAGGCTGCGCTACGCCCCGACTGCAAAGATAGCTACTATAGCAAATACTATTTATTTTGACAAGATCTTTAGCTTTTTGGGCGTAGGCTGGTCGTCGTTTGCAGGTGCGGTAAGGTATACGCTTTTTCGTGGTACGCCCAGGTAGGCCACAGTACATGTGCTAGTGCCTCAGCGTTAAGCGCGGGGTCTAGTGTGCCACGCACATAGCTGTTGGGGGCTTGGTAGGTGTACTGTTCAGCCTCATGATGAGGGGTTAAGACTATCAGTTGGTCGCCCTTTAAGTAACCATAGTTATCGTTGTATTGCATCATGGCGCGACCCGTATGCGTGGCGCTACATGGCAGGCAAAGATCTTTGCCTATCATGGGGTGCTCACTGCTTATTCCTATCAGCGATAATAGTGTAGGAGGTAGGTCAATTTGGCTGATGAGGCGATCGTCTTGACGTGGCTCAACCCCGGCGCCCAGTATTAGAGCGGGAATATGGAAGTGGCGTACTGGTACAAGGCTAGCACCGCCTACCCGTGAGTCGTGATCCGCCACCACTAAAAAGACCGTATTTTCCCAATACTTCGCTGCTTGTGCCTTACGGAAAAAGTCGCCAATGGCCCAGTCGGCATAGCGTACAGTATTTTGCACGGTAGCTGGATCACCCTCAACGTCTATGCGACCTGCCGGATACTCCCAGGGCGAATGATTGCTGACAGAAAAGGCCAGAGTTAGTGTGGCCTGGTCTTGGTCTTGTTCTAGTAGCTGGTGCAGCTTGTTGAACATGTCCTCGTCGCTGGCTCCCCAAGTGCCGACAAAAGCGGGGTTCTCAAAACTGGATTGTTCATGCAGTTCGTCAAAACCATTGCCAAGAAAAAAGCTTTTCATATTATCGAAGTGCGCTTCACCACCATAAATAAAGCGTGAACGATAATTGTGCTGCTTCAGTAATTGAGCCAATGTGAAAAACTGACTTTGAGAGCCTGGCAGACGTACTACGGCATCGGCCAAGGTGGGTGGAAAGCCGGCGGTCACCGCTTCTAGGCCTCGAACGGAGCGCGTGCCCGTTGCATAAGCCTGACGAAAATGCCAGCCTTGCTCACTAAGCTTGTCGAGCTCGGGTGTTAGTCCTGCTCCGCCTAATGCGCCTACGTATTGCGCACCTAGGCTTTCTTGCACAATAAGCACTAGATTTAACGGACGAGAAGGATGTTTTTGAGCGCTTTGCTGATGCAGGGTAGGAATGCTGTCGGGTCCAGAAGGAATATCGGCGCAGGCATTAATAATTCCTTGCATGGTAGCGGTAGGCATTTTTCCATATACATCCTCGGCCGAGCGCTCGTTTTTCATGCTGTAGATGGCATACACGACACTGTATAAAGAGTTCAAAGGCAGGGTGTTGACCATGCTGTCGCCTGACCAGGCTACCGTGGACGGGTTAATGGGGCGGTGCGCAAGCGTGCCCCGTATGGCTAAGGTGCACAGTGCTGCCGCCACAAGCATCCAGACAGGGCGCCACCATAAGCCCATGCTGCTATCAGGGCTTAGTGAACTAAAGGCAGTCCAACTGGCCCAGACCAGACCGAGCAGCACGAGTATGGCGATGGCAATCATGAGCTTATAGCCTTTCCAAAGCATACCCATGACTTCCTGAGGGTGCTTAAGGTAATCCACATATAGGCGATTTGGCCGGGTGTCGTATTCAATAATGAACTGCGGCGTAGAGACCTCAAGCAGCACCAATAAAAACCAGGCAAAGGTAAACCAGACTGCCGTCAGCGTTTGCGCTAAGGGCCAGTGACCTATCCAGGGAGCTAGTAAGGCGACGGGTGCAACGATGGCGGCGATCATCAGTAAATCGATACGCAGGCCGCCTAGCAATACGGGCTTAAGTCCTCCAGCTTGACGCACGCGTGGCCATTGCCACAGGGAAAAAGCGAGACGAAAGACCGTGAGTAGCCCTAGTGCTGCTGGTATGAATGTATAAATTAAGGTGCGCATGGCAGAAGATATGTTCTAAAAGCCTAAGCAAAGAATTGGGTTTTGGAATAATATACTCATACGGAGTATATTGCTTGTCGCTATTATTTTTTAGGGCCATCCCAATGTTACGTGTGCAAAGATTGTATGCCAGTTTTTCCTTTTTATTTATCTTGCTGGGAAGTGGTGCATTGTGGGCGGACACCAGCACGCCGATAAAAATCGGCGAGTTAAATAGTTACAAGGCTCAGCCAGCCTTTTTAGCGCCCTATCGCAAGGCGATGGATTTGGCCGTAGAGCAGATTAATGCCTCAGGCGGCGTTCTGGGCAGGCCACTGCAACTGATTGTGCGCGATGATAACGGTAACCCAGGTGATGCGGTGCTGGTCGCCGAGGAACTGTGGACGCGCGAGCAGGTCGATGTGCTGACAGGCACGTTTCTTTCTCATATAGGTCTGGCCGTTGCCGATCTGGCTGCGCATAAAAAACGTTTCTTCTTGGCCAGTGAGCCATTAAGCAATAAGTTGGTGTGGGAAGAGGCCAATCCTTACACCTTCCGGCTTCGCACTTCTACCTATATGCAAGTAGCGATGCTCATTCCCGAGGCGGTGAAGCTGAATAAACAGCGCTGGGCCATTGTGTATCCTAATTACGAGTATGGTCAGTCCGCGGTAAGCACCTTTAAAACCATGCTCAAGCAGGCCCAGCCGGATGTTGAGTTTGTGGTTGAACAGGCTACTCCGCTGGGTAAGATCGATGCGGGTAGCGTCGTACACGCTTTGGCTGAAGCCAAACCTGAGGCGATGTTTAATGTCTTGTTTGCCACCGACTTATCGCGTTTTGTTAGGGCCGGTAATCAGCGTCGATTCTTTGATGGGCTGCCTGTAGTCAGTATGCTTACGGGAGAGCCTGAGTATCTGGACCCCATACAAAAGGAAGCGCCTCAAGACTGGATCGTCACGGGATATCCTTGGTATGCGATAGACACCCCTGAACACCAGGCTTTTTTACAGGCCTATCAGCAAAAATACAAAGAGCATCCCCGTTTGGGCTCCATCATAGGGTATGCCACGATCCAGTCTTTAGCGGCAGGCATAGAAAAAGCGGGCAGCACAGACGATGCAGCCCTGATTGCCGCCTTTAAGGGTCTGGAGTTAAGTACCCCCTTCGGTCCCATTCAGTATCGAGCCTTAGATCACCAATCTACCATGGGAGCGTATGTCGGCCGCTTGCAAGACGGCAAAATGATCGACATACGCTATGTGGACGGAGCCGATGTGCAACCTAGTGATGAACAGGTGCGCGAGTGGCGTAAGTAAAGATGCTCTCTGGGCGACTTATTCTGCACCGACAGCGTGCAGGGTGAGCCAGCCTTGCTGCAACCAGTCATTGAGCATGCTGCGTTCATGTGATGCTAGGGTTTGGAAATCGTGGCTGTGCAGTTTTAGTTGTCGCCGATCGGCTAGATTACGCAACGCTTCACTCGGTGGGCAGGGAGCGACTTCACCGTTTATATAAAGTTCTTGTGTGCCGTATAACAGGCGGGTGCAGCGATCCAGCTTCAGCAGGCCGGAGTAGGTGCTGTTGAGCTCAAGCAGATCATGCTCAGGAGTTTGCTCAATGAAATCGGCGTTAGCGGGTGGACTGCTTAACCACACTCCTAAAAAGCGGGACGCTAAGTGCTCTGTGAAGTCGATCTGGCGGACCGCAGCCAGAGCCTTGCGGATCATTTTTTCGGGTAAGGCGGCAGGTGTGAGGGTAGCGCGGCTGCCGCTATCGGTGTAGCGTATTTGCAGATCGTTAATGGCGATAGGTGGGTCTGAGTACAGGCCATAGCCTTCGTCGTGCTGAGCGGCAAGCTGGTCAGCAGCAGCGTCCAGTACACCGTGTGCTAGGGTTGCTAAAGTCGGTGCGCGAAAACCTATGGAAAGCGTGATGCAGTTGGCGCCTATGGCCACGCCCTCGTGGGCGACATGGGGAGGCAGGTAGAGCATGTCACCAGGCTCAAGTAGGTATTGCTCCTCGGGCTGGAAGTTCTGAAGTATTTTTAAGGGCAGGGCAGGTATGACGCTTAGGTCTTTTTGCTGACTGATACGCCAACGACGACGGCCATAGCCTTGCAACAAAAACACATCATAGCTATCGAAATGCGGACCCACGCCGCCTCCATCGCTAGCCAGACTCATCATAATGTCGTCGATGCGGGCATCTGGAATAAAACGAAAGTGGCGCAGCAGCTCAGCCGTAGCATCGTCGTGCAGGTCTACACTTTGCGCTAATACACTCCAGCCAGCCTGTTCGGTGGGGGGCAAGGTATCAAACGGTCCTGTTTGCATATGCCACCCGGTATCTGTTTGCCAGATTAGCCGGGACTCCACCTCTTCACGGCTCACTAACTCGCGTATGTCCTTTGGGGTGAGGCTGCTTTTAAAATGGCTAAACGCCCTGCGTATCAATAAAGGTTTGCGTTGCCAGTAAACGCTCATGAATTCTTGGGCACTAATGCCACCTAACAGGGCAAGAGGCTGATCTAATTTCATTGTCATCAACTCCGGTAGACAGGCTGTTTTAGCTTAGCTGATAGTCAGTGGAGCGTGATGGGTCCGGCTGCTATGAGCATAGCAGCCTGATGTATAAGGATGGTTTTACGCGCTGTGGGTTTTACGCCATTGGTAGAGAATATCTAGTGCGGCGCGGGGGCTGAGCTCATCCAGGTCTAGCTGCTCAAGACTTTGGTATAGCTCCAGTGCTGCTTCCTCGCGAGCACTGAGTTCGGGCACCGGTTCGGGAACGCTGCCGCGGTTAAATAGGTCCAGTTGGGAGCTAGGATCGTTTTGTGCTTCCAGGCGAGCAAGCTCCCGGCCAGCTTGGCGTATCACGGCAGCAGGAATACCGGCTCGTTGTGCCACTTGTATCCCGTAGCTACGACTGGCAGGCCCCTCTTGCACCTCATGCAGAAAGACAATCCCACTGGCAGATTCTGCGGCCGCAAGATGCACGTTCGCGGCGCTGCTTTGCTCTTTGGGTAAACGAGTTATTTCAAAGTAATGGGTAGCAAATAAGCTGAGTGATTGATTGTGCGTAATCAGTCGTTGAGCAATAGACCAAGCAAGTGCTAGCCCGTCGTAAGTCGATGTGCCACGGCCAATCTCATCCATTAAGACCAGACTGTACTCAGTGGCCGCAGAAAGAATCGCGGCTGCCTCGGTCATCTCCATCATAAAGGTAGAGCGGCCACCGGCTAGGTCGTCTGCAGCACCAATGCGCGTGAAAATACGGTCGATCTGGCCGATTCGAGCTGCCTGAGCAGGTACATAGCTACCAATGCGTGCCAGCAAAGCAATCAGTGCTATTTGACGCATATACGTTGATTTACCCCCCATGTTCGGGCCGGTAATCAGCAACATACGGCGTTCTGAATGCAGCTCGCAATGATTAGGGGTAAACCGCTCTATGCTACGTTCGACCACAGGGTGGCGTCCTGCCTGTATCCAAATTCCCGGGCTCTCTAGCAGTTCGGGGGCCACCCAGTTATGTTCCAGCGCGTGATGCGCTAAAGAGCTCAGTGCATCCAGCTCGGCCATGGCACCGGCACAAACAGACAGCGGGGCGGCAAAAGCTTGCAGCTCAGTGAGTAGCTGTTCGAATAAGTACTTCTCTTTACTTAAACTGCGGTCACGTGCGGACAAGACTTTGTCTTCCCATTCTTTTAGCTCGGGAGTAATAAAGCGTTCCGCATTTTTCAGTGTTTGCCGGCGGCGGTAATCATCGGGCACTTTATCGGATTGAGCGCGGCTCACTTCAATAAAGAAACCATGGACACGGTTATATTCCACCCTGAGTGTAGAGATGCCAGTACGTTCACGCTCACGAGCTTCTATACGCAGTAAAAAGTCGCCGCTGTCGTTGGCTAGACTGCGTAATTCGTCCAGCTCCTCGTCATAGCCATCGGCAATCACACCGCCATCACGCACCATGAGCGCGGGTTCAGCAGCAACGGCCGTATTCAATAATTGAGCCAGAGCGGGGGGAAGTGCCAGTCGTTGCTGATAGTCATCCAGCAAGGCAGCATCAGAAAAATAGCGCTCCAACAAAGTTTGTAAGACGGGTAATTCAGCTAATGCATCACGTAGGCTGGCTAACTCGCGAGGCCGTACACTGCCTAGTGAAATACGGGTGGCCATGCGCTCAAGGTCGGGGTAGCGGTGCAGGGCAGTGCGTAATTGCTCCAGCACAGCCTGCGCAGCTAAGGCTCCCTCTTGCTGGGCGTGTAGTAAGGCGCTGATGGTATCTTGGCGCTGCTGTACCGTACTATTGAGTCGTAATGGGTGATGCAGCCAGCGTCGTAATAAACGGCTACCCATAGGAGTCTGGCAGTGGTCCAAAGTGGAAAACAAACAAGGACTGTTTTCGCCACTGATGGTTTCAGTGATCTCCAGATTCTTGCGCGTTACCGCGTCCAGGACCACGAAATCAGAGCCGTGCTGCACGCGTATGCTGTGTAAGTGTTTCAGCGCTTGTGATTGCGTGTTGCCCACATAGCGTAATAATGCGCCTGCTGCCTGTACGGCTACGGGTAGCTGGTCCAAACCAAAGCTGGCCAAGCTGTCCACCGCATAATGATCAAGCAAGGTTTGGTGAGCGCCGTCGGCCGCAAAGTGCCAGTCAGGCAGGCTGTGACTGCTGGTATGGGCTAAGTCAGGTGTGTGGCGATAGCTTTCCGGGTACAGCAGCTCGGCCGGTGCGATACGATGCAGTTCATTATCCAGCATGTCCGGACTGCATTCACAGACCAGAAACTCCCCACTGGCGACGTTCATCCAAGCGATGCCTGCCAACTCTTGTCGTTGCTGTCGTCCTAGCACAAAAGCAGCAATCATCCGGTCCGCTTTAGGCGGGAGTAAGGCATCGTCAGTCAGTGTGCCTGGGGTAACAATGCGTACTATCTTGCGCTCTACGGGGCCTTTGCTGGTGGCCGGATCGCCAATTTGTTCACAGATAGCAATGGATTCGCCCAAGGCCACTAGACGCGATAAGTAGCCTTCCATGGCATGAAAGGGAACGCCAGCCATGGGTATGGGTTCGCCGTTGGAGTTACCGCGCTTGGTGAGATTTAAATTTAATAAACGTGCGCCTCGCTCTGCGTCCTCATAAAACATTTCATAGAAATCACCCATGCGATAAAACAATAAATGCGAGCCGGCTTCGGCCTTTAAACGCAAGTACTGCTGCATCATGGGGGTGTGATTAGAAAGGTCAGAGGTGGTCATCGGCACAAGAAGGAAAAAAAGTAAACAACAAACGGGCTATGCGCTTGGCACAAAAGCACGGCTTTACATTGTAGCGACCCCTGTCAAGGTACGGCTAGTGTCATGAGGCGAGTTTGAGAGTATGCTGGTTTGATACCTTAACTTTACTTGCTTCATTTCATGTCTTTCACTACACGGCCCGCTGATGGCTTAGATACGCCAACACGCTATTGGGCCAGCCTGACACTTTTGCTGTCGATTACGATTACTGTGCTGGACTCGGCCATGATTAATGTGGCCTTGCCCACGATTGCCCGAGCCTTGCAGATAGATCCCGCTGCCATCGTGTGGGTGGTCATTGCTTATAACCTGATCGTTGTGGTGTCTTTACTGCCTATGGCGGCGTTGGCAGAGCGAGTGGGCTTTCGACGCATGTTTGTTATAGGCTTAAGTTTGTTTAGCGCGGCCTCCTTGTTATCGGCGTTTTCTACCTCCTTGCTGTGGCTCATATTGGCACGTGTGTTACAAGGTTTTGGCTCCGCCATGCTGATGTGTTTGTTTGGCGGATTAACACGCGCTATTTACCCTTTGAGTAAGTTAGGTAAAGGAATCAGCTTCAATGCCATGACGGTAGGTGTGATGCTGGTATTGGGGCCTACTATTGGTGCCCTATTTTTGGAGTGGGGATCTTGGCGCTGGATATTTCTGGCCAATATTCCACTTAGCGTGATGGCGGGTTGGGGAACACGGTTTTTACCCGAGGTGCCCCGTGCCGCAGGGCGCTTTGACTGGCTAGCTTGTTTATTAAGCGTGCCTGTCTTTGGTCTGAGCATTATTGGTTTGGACATGCTCAGCAAAAAGCCGCTGGTGGCTGTATTGTGCTTGTCCATAGCCGTGTTGGCTGGCTGGGTCTTACTAAGACGCTCCCGTACCCAGTCTGCGCCTATAGTTCCTGTCGATTTGTTACGCATCACACCCATAGCCTATGCCGTAGCGGCGTCTGCATTTTCATTTGCGGCGCAGGCGTCCGCGTTTGTGGTTCTGCCTTTTTATTTTCAGCAAGTGCATGGTTATGGCTACACGCAAGTAGGCTTGTTGTTGGGGGCGTGGTCCTTGGGCATGGCGACCATGGCGCCTATGGCGGGCTTTTTATCAGATCGTTACGCCGTCGCCTTATTGTCCGGAATTGGGGCGGGGGGGATTGCCCTTGGGCTAACAGGCGTGTTGATACTGTCAGCTGATGCTCCATTCGGATTATTAGCTTTTTTTATGGGTATTGCTGGTTTGGGTTTCGGTTTTTTTCAGACACCGAACAACCGCGCCATGCTGGCCGGAGCACCCATCAGTCGTAGCGGTGCGGCCGGAGGTATGCAAGCCACCACCCGGGTCTTTGGCCAAAGCTTTGGCACGACCTTAGTGGCCTTGTCTTTTCATTTAAGCAGTCAATATGGTGCCAGCATGGGGGTAGGAGTGGCTATCACTTGTGCCATGGCAGCCGTTGTAATTAATGTGTTTCGAGCGCGCAGTCCTGTGAAGGACATACAAATTACCTAAGCCAAATAGTAACGAGAGCGAGAGCAATGATTGGCGAGCAAGCCTAAATGATGGGTATTGACCGAATAATCAGATAAGTCCTAGAGGCACGAACCAGCTAGCAATTTATGATAGCCCCTTTTAGTCTGTACTACGTGTGTGCGTAAGGAGAGGGCGATGCGAAAGTTCACACTTACCCGTAAAGACTTAAGGCCTATGCTTGGCCTAGCCGCAAGCTTGGGAGCGATGATGTTTTCCGCCAATCCGGTAGCCGCTCAGGGGCCACCGTCAGGTTGTAGTACTCACCTACCTATTCATCAAAGCTTGCCTTGGGTGAATACGGGTAATTCTATAGCGGTCGGAGACGTGCTTGCCACAGGCGGTTCAAGGCTTCTATTTCAGCCCAATGGCGTTTACTCTGCCTTCCACATTTTTACGATGTCTGGGCAAGAGCAAGGGGGGATTTTTCCACTTTCCCAGCCTGCTGGCTTGGGTTTAAAGATCGTTGTTGGCCCCACCACCGTGACGGGGGGAGTATATGGAACAGGTAAAAACTTGGGGGTATCTATAGCGGGGCATCTCCCGTTGCCTATTCTCGATGCTCAGGTGGTGTCAGCAGGTACTGCCACGGCAACGATGCTGTACCAACTTGTGATGGTGGACCCGGATGCCTATAAAGGGGCAGAGAATGGGCAGGCAATACCTGTCGTTCTGAGCGGCGCATCGCCTTGGCTGATGGGCATTGTTAATAATAACGTGGCCGAACCGACCAGTGGGGTGTATTGCGGTAGCCAGACTTTTAATGAGATTTTAGGGCAGGCTACACCGATTCCACCTACGATTTTGCCTGAACCTGAGAAACCCACCTGTCAATTTCAGCCTTATGATACACAAGTGGTTCGACTCGGTCCGATTGATAGCTCTCAGCTAGTGCCGATTACCGCAAATGCCGGTAGCGGCACGACAGGGTCGAGCACTTTTGGTATTTTGGCTACTGAATGTCCTTTGGATCGCCAGCTAAGCATGTACTTTTATGACACAAATTCGCCCAACACCGTCAATCATTATTTGACGACGACGGGAAATTTAGCGAACAGCATAGGTATTCGCCTCTTTACGGATACCGGTACTCAGCCTTTACAAATGTCGACACGAGCCAACGCCACAGCAGGCATTGGTATTCCTACTTACTCGGTCACGCCCAGATCTGAAACCCAAGTGTTTAATTTTAAAGCCATGTACGGCCTGATCAGTAATGTCGAACAAATGCCGCCTGGCGGTTTGATTAATGCACAAATGCAATATGTGGTGTCTTATCCCTAAACAAAGCCCGGACTAAAAAAAGCGTGTTAAACGGTTAGGAAGAGCGTCTCGATAGCGAGTGAAATTGCCTGCGATACACCAATTTGAGATGTTTCTTAAAGAGTTGTTTCAGAGTTTTTTTTATGATGAGTATGTCTCTTACAGAGGTGCAAACGCTAAATCGGCGTTGTAGTCAAACTCATAAATGGAAATGAAATCATGAAAAAACTAGCTCTGGCTTCTATGGTGTTAGTAACCTTGGGCATGGCAAGTGTGGCGGGTGCACAGACGGTGGCGGGCAGTGGTACGGTGAATTTTGAAGGCAGCATTGTTGATGATTCCTGCATCTTGCTAGTAGAGGGCTCGCAGAACAACGGTGGTAGTCATCTGGTGTTGATGAACGATGTTTCTAAGTTTGCCCTGGGCACAGAGGATGCACCTAAGGCAGGGAAAATGACACAAGTGGGTGCCAATGTTGATTTAACTCTGGAGTGTACCGGTCCCCAGGATTTGAGCGTTACGTTCGCGGCAGGTCCGGCAGGTGTGTCAGGCAAAAGCTTGGCAGTACAGGGTGGTGCTCAAAATGTACAGTTAACCTTATTGCGCAGCGATGACTCCGTGCTTGACTTCTCAACGGGCACGGCGGAAATTACCGGTATCGACTATGTAGGGGGTAAGTTCACTCTACCCATGACTGCTTACTACACATTGGCTGACGGTAAGGCGGCAGCGGACGTGGTGTCGGGTGTAGCGAATAGCTCTATGACCTACACGATTTCTTATCAGTAAGTCCAGTAGTGCAGTGATTTGAGTGCTTGGACCCTCTGCTACACCCTTGAGCAGAGGGTCCTTTTCTTTCTTTGCTGATCCAAGTTGTAGGGTTAATGAGAAGGGGCGATCATGGTCGACGTAAGCCAATTGAATATTAAAATTAATTATCCTTAATGTACTGAAGTGCTAAACCTTTAGGGTTTGGAATACTGCATTTGGTTCTGGTTTTTTATTCCCAATAAGTACTAATAATAATGATGATTGCTTATTTGCTTGATAAAAATTATTGACGGTATACATAGGTAGCTTTTCAGATAATTCTTGTATTTCTCTTCTATTGTGCCCAATACACTTTAAAGGTGATCGGCACATTGTGACGGTTTTAAAAAATGGAAACCGTAGGGGTGAGAATGCGTAGAGTGTCCGTAATGCTGATGTTATGGCTAGCAGGTACAAGTGGTGTGCTTGCACAGCAGGCGGCTCAGGGGAAAATTCATTTTTCGGGTGAAATTCATAAAACCAGTTGTTCTCTGGCCAGCGGCGCAGCCGATGGTCGCCACGAAGTGAATTTTGCTTCCGTGGAGGCCAGCGATATTAAAGATCAAAGCCTGCCTCCTCTGGCGACAGTGAGCCAGAGTTTTCAATTAGATGTGCAGTGTAATGCCCAAGCATACATTAGCTTGACCTTAACGCCCCAAGCCTATCAGAGTGGTGCGCAAGGCATAAAAATTGAACAGGGCGCCACCGGTGCGCAGATTATGCTGAAACGTACTGATGGTACCGAAAAAGTACTTGATTTTAGCGCTGGCGCTATAAGTATTGATACGCCTCGTCAAATAGCAGAAAACACGTATTCATTTGATTTTCAGGCGTATTACGCCTTAGTGCCCGGTGTTGAACCCAGAACGGTGGCAGGTCAGGCTAATACCAGTTTGAGCTTTGTGATTAATTATCAATAAGTTTGCTGTGTTTTCCATTTATATAAACGTGAGCAGATGAATAATGAAGTGTGTCACTGCTTTTCGCGTTTTTTTCCCGCAAGGAATATGAACATGAAACAGTACTTAGTCGGCGCATGGTTACTAGCGCTAGTTTCTGTAGCCCCTACCGTGTTGGCACAAGCTCAAATAGCAGGCGGTGGAACTGTTAATTTTACGGGGCAGGTGAACGTGGCCTCTTGTAGTGTTTCAGTTACTGGTGGTACTGGCGGAGGCATGGGGGGCGGGCGGATCGATGTGTCATTAGGCGTGGCATCCAGCGCAGACCTGCGCTCCCAAGCTCAAGATCCACAACCGGGCATAGCGAAAGAATTCACGCTAGCCTTAAGCTGTCCTACAGGCTTTGCGCCCACAGGGTACTTCAGTGCGGATTCTGTTAGTGGTCAGGGTGTGCAGGTTACCGGTGGTGCCCAGGGGGTCTCTATTATGCTCGTGGTCGGGGTTTCCCCTCCGATTAAGTTAGATCTTTCCAGCGGAAAAGCAGATATCCCGGAGAGTAAATGGTTGTGGGACCCTACTAGCTATTATTTGCCCATGAAAGCCTATTACGCTTTAGCACCCAACGTGCAGGCTCAAGGTGTACAAGCTGGTAAAGCAGATGGTGTATTGAATTACACGATGAGTTATCGATAAGACTATATCGCTATTGCTTTTGCTTTTCTTTCAGAATTTTCCTAAGCCTAATAATGCTTCGGTTTTTTATAATCATCTTATTCGTCAATGGCCATTCGGTCATATGCTTTTTAGGGGAAAAATATGCAAGTAAAAAAACTGCTCAATCAGGTAATGCTTGCCCTTGGCCTGGGGGTGGTTTCACTATATGCCTCTATCAGTCACGCAAGCATTTTTCTCAGTGGAACCCGCTTAATTGTGGACGAAGCCAAACAAGAAGCGACAATTACTGTAAGAAATGGTGATAGCCCAGTGCTGGTTCAGTCCTGGTTGGATGCAGGAGATGAAGTGAATCAGCAAGAATTGCCGTTTGCTGTAGTGCCGCCATTAAGTAAAGTGAATGCCAATGCTCAGCAGTTATTGCGTGTTATGTACGCGGGTTTGGATGATTCATTACCTAAAGATCGCGAGTCTGTGTATTGGCTAAACGTACAAGAAATACCACAAACAATAGAAACAGAACAGAACCAATTACAGATAGCTGTGAGACAGCGTATCAAGGTTTTTTTCAGGCCTGATGGAATACGCGGTAATGTAAGTGATGGTCCAAATAACTTGACTTGGGAATTTGGAAAAGAAGATGGTAAGAATTATTTAATAGCTGATAATAATTCTGCCTATCACGTATCTTTGGGGGCAGTGGTGGATAGTGATGATGTGGAAATAGTGAGTGAGGTGCCAATGATAAATCCATACTCTAAACTAAAAATAGAATTAAATAATAATTATAAAGGTGGTGACGTGATGTATAGAGTAATTAATGATTTTGGTGCTGCAAATACTTATAAAATACCATCTGGATCTATAGGGCCAGTAAAAGGAGTGGAAGAAAATAGTAAAAAATAATTAATAATAAATCAGTTGTTTAAAAAGGCTGTTGGGAACATGATAAAAAAATCAACACTTGCTCTGCCAAAAAAGTGGGTCGTTACAGGACAAGAGCAGCAGTTTGCCCTTTCCACCTTAGCCTTGTACCTTGCAAGTTCCTTTTGTTATTTTTTACCTTTCCAAAGTGCGAGTGCACAGTCTGCCCATCCAACTGCTGAGGTGGGCGTCACGCTGTTAGCCGCTCTTGATTCTCCAGGCTCACTAAGCTTGAATGACACTTTGGATGCCAAGCCTATCGTGGCATCGGCAGCTCGTTATGTGCTGGGCAATCGTTCTGCCCAGAGTCTTGCCTTTACGCCTGAGCCTGTGGCACACAGCCCTGCAGCAGATACGTCCATGGGGTTTAATTTGGCGTTTTTGCAGGGCAATCAGTCCAGTAGTGGGAACCTTGATGTCCGTAGTCTACTTGGTACCAGCGGTGCGGTAGAAGGCTTGCAACGAGTGGACGTGATCGTGGGTCGTGCTCCCCTGGGGCGGCGTGATATTGTCTTTAAATATAACAAGGCAAGCAACGATATAGAACCTTGTTTTTCACTCTCACAGCTTGAGTTGTTGGGGGTGGATATGGAGAAAGTCGCACACTCTTTTGCGCCCAGCGAAACCTGTATTCGTTTGCCGGAGTTAATACCAGACGCTAAGGTGCACTACGATGCCAATAGTTTAGCGCTTTCTTTAGAAATCCCCCAGTACTACTTGACGCAAGGAGCACGCGGTTATATCGATGAGGCAGCCTGGGACGATGGGGTAAAGGCGCTGTGGATTAACTATAATCTCAATGCAAGGCACGATGCCAAGTCACAGTATTCTGTAGGGCGTAAACAAACACAGTACAACGGCTATTTTGATGCGGGTCTGAATATAGGTCCTTGGAGACTTAGAAATAACTCCAGTTATAGTGAAAATGAGAACGGCAAAAAAACACTAAGTAGTCAGAATACGTATTTGCAACGCTCTATTAATAGTTGGAAAAGTCATATTACGCTGGGTGAAACCTATACGGCTTCTCCGCTTTTTGAAGGGGTTCGTATACTAGGTGGTGTCTTGCGTAGCGACGAAGAAATGCTACCCGATAGTGAAATGGGCTATGCACCTGTTATTCGCGGCGTAGCCAATTCAAATGCCACCATTGAAGTGCGGCAAAACGGGTATTTGGTGTACACACGCAATGTGTCGGCGGGCCCGTTTGAAATTAGTAATTTATTACCCGCTGGCTCAGGGGGGAATTTACTGGTGACGATTATCGAATCAGATGGTTCCAGACGTGAATTTGTACAGGCATACTCACGGCCTGTCTTAATGGTTAGAGAAGGGCGATTTCGCTACGATGTGTCGGCAGGGCAAGTACGCTTGCATGATGCGGCACCACGGCGCCCTCATTACGGCGGTGTAACAGGCGTGTATGGCTTAACGTCAAATCTGACCCTGGCGTCTGGCCTGCAATACACAGATAATGATTTTCAGGCCTATGGCCTGGGCGTGGGCTTAAGTACGCAGCTAGGTGCTTTTTCTTTGCAAGGCACGCATAGCCGTAGTAAAACGAATGGCCAGTCATTGCGTGGCAGTCGCTGGAGCTTAAATTACCAGAACATCATATTAAGCAGCGGCTCGGGCATCAACGCCAGTTACGAACGATCTTTGCAACAAGGGTATCGCAGCTTGGCAGAGCATGCTGCCTCTCGAGAAAATGTGCTGCCTGGGGATTTCGCTCAAGAAATCTTGCGCTCAGGAAGCAAGGAAAAATACACGCTGCACCTATCACAACGATTGCCTAATAATGACTCTATGTACGCCAGCATTTCCTCACTGAAAAGCTGGTCAGGGCAAAGCATGCGTACTATGTCGCTCAGTTATGGTGGTGTGGTGGCTCGCAAGTACAGTTATAACCTCAGTCTGACACGTTCTTATGACGTGAGTGGGCGCGGCGAGTCTGGGTATCGCAATGCCCTTATGTTGTCCTTCTCGATTCCTTTAGGCAGTGATGTTTATTCTCCGAATATGTACGGAAATGTTGCGCGTGAGGCTGGTCGTACTTCTTATGGTGTTGGAGTGAATGGTCAAGCCCCTATTGGTCAGGAAGCGCTTAACTATTCACTGAATACATCTAAAGATAGTGCTGGTGGTAGTACCAATGCAGCATTTGTGGGCTATTCCTCCTCCTATGTGGACCTGAATGCAGGCGTTTCGCATTCTAAAAGCCGAGGCTTTAGTAGCTCTATGAATGTGGCGGGCTCGGTCGTTGCCCATGAGGGTGGGCTTAATATGGGTAGGAGAGTGTCGGAAGGCTTCGGTTTGGCGAAAGTTGAGCCACCTATGGCCGGTCTGGAAGTGTCCACCGTGCGCAAGTCCTACACACGTGGCAATGGCTATGCCATTGTGAATTCCATGACCCCTTACCGAACCAATTGGGTAGGGCTTACGCCGGTTAAGGGCGTGGCGGACATAGAGTTAAACACGACTATGCAAGAGGTGGTGCCCACCCGCGGTGCTGTGGCCTTATCCGTGTTTAACGCTGACCGAGGACAGCGGGCACAGTTCACCTTGCTGTTATCGGATGGCTCTCGCGTGCCTTTTGGCGCGGCTGTTACTAATGACAAAGGGGAATTAATCGGTATGACAGACCCCTTTGGTCGAGTACTTTTATTGCTTTCTGAGCAATACCTCAGTGGCAAACTATTCGTCAACTACGGGGATGAGCAGCGCTGTGAGGCGGGGTATGCCATCCAGGCCAAAGAGAGCGGGCAAAACTATGTGCGCACCACATTGGAATGTGTGCCCTTGTTGCCGGCCCCCTCCAGCCAAGACGCCGATGTCATTGTGCAAGCCGTTCGTGAGTAAGCTATGACACCGATGAAAACGCCTGTGTCTGACTGAAGACACAGGCGTTTTGTTATACCTATCTGAAACGCTAGCGCTTAGCGCATCGTTACAAACTCTTCTGCTGCACTGGGGTGTATCGCCACGGTGTTGTCGAAATCTTGCTTGGTAGCGCCCATTTTTAGCGCTACCGCAAAGCCTTGTAGGATTTCATCCATGCCCATCCCTATACCGTGTATGCCAACGATCTTTTCTTCGGGGCCTACGCAAACCAGTTTCATTTTAGTCATCTGACGATGCTCGGTCATGACGGTATACATGGAGGTAAAGCTGGATTGATAAACCTTAACGGCATCGCCATATTGTTCGCGAGCTTGGGGCTCAGTCAGACCGACGGTTCCAATAGGAGGATGGCTGAACACCACCGTGGGTACATTGTCGTAATTCAGATGCTCAGTGGGCTTGTTGTTAAATAAGCGTTCTGCTAAACGGCGACCCGCAGCGATCGCAACAGGTGTTAGCTCAATACGCCCCGTCACATCACCCACTGCGTAGATGCCAGGCACATTAGTGTTTTGATACTTGTCGGTACGGATATAACCTCGGGCGTCGGTCTGCACACCACTGGCGGCAAGATTCAGTTGATCCAGATTTGGGCGGCGGCCTACTGCCCAGATCAGCTCATCCACAACGAGCTCTTGCCCATTTTCTAGCTGCAGTGTCAGGCTGCCATCGGCGTTCTTGTGTACCGATTTTGGTGTGGAATGTGGATGAAAATGCATGCCTTGTGCCTGCATGCTGCTAAGCAAAGTTTCACTTAATAAAGGGTCAAAATGGCGCAGCGGCTGATCGCGACGCACTACGAGGTGAGTTTCTGAACCTAGAGCCTGCAGCACACCGGCAAGCTCAACAGCGATATAGCCGGCACCGATGACGGCAACACGTTCTGGACGTTCTGTCAGAAGAAAAAAACCATCTGAATCTATGCCTAGTTCTGCGCCAGGGATATCGGGTCTGCTGGGTTTTCCGCCCACGGCAATCAGAATGTGATCAGCCGTGTAACGCTGCCCATCCACCTCTACGGTGTGTGCATCCACAAAACGAGCATGACCGCGTATCACATCGACCTGGTTCTTGTTTAGCGTGTTGTCGTAAATATCGTTCAAACGCGCAATATACGCTTCGCGGTTTTGCACCAATGTAGGCCAGCTAAAGCTTGGCTGATTACCGGAGAAACCATAGGCGGGGCCCATGTCTTGTATAGCCTCGGCAATATGGGCTGCATACCACATGACTTTTTTAGGGACACAACCCACGTTCACGCAGGTGCCGCCTAAGCGCTGTGATTCAATCAAGGCACATTTTTTGCCATACATGGAAGCACGGTTGCTGGAGGCAATACCACCACTGCCACCGCCTATTGCTAAATAATCGTAATGTTTGCTCATAATCAAGAGTGATTCGCCGGGTGAAATAAATAATACCGTTAGACCTGTGCCCTAAAGGCAAAGAGGCGTTCAACGGTGCAGGAAAGATGTGTAGGGCTAAGCGGCAGACTGCGCTTTAGCAGGCATGCCCCTTCCAATAGGCTTAAAAAATCGAAAGCGAGGCCGGCTGCTAGGCCGGGGGTCAGAATCTCCCCGTTTTGCTGACCTGTTTCTATGACTTGAGTGAGCCAGTGCAATTGCCCTTGTATGAACGACTGAGTGGCCTCTTGCATAGGTTCAGGTAAGCAGCCCATTTCTGTAGCCAACACACTGCATAGGGGAAAGTACTCTGCTACAGGCTGTGTAAAAAGGGCACTAAATGCTTTGAGTTTGTCCTGACTATGGCTGTACCGCGCCTGTATGGACTGGAGCTGTTGTTCAAGGCGTTCTTGTTGCTGCTCCATAAGCGCCAGTCCTAAATCTACTTTGGCAGGGAAGTGGTAATGGATGCTGGCCTTACGCAGACCGACCGCTACTGCCAAATCAGCGTAGCTCAATTTGTTATAGCCTTTGGTGCAAAGCAAGTGGAGCGCCGTGTCCATGAGGGTTTGGCGCATCGGGGAGGTAGACGCTTTCATGCATACAGAAAAAAGTTTTGATTCATTCTACCTAGTAGTAGGTAGAGGTGCAAACAGCTCAACGTCGTGCAAAAGAGACCAAGAAACAACGGGAAGTCTTAAGAAGTCTTAAGTCGCTAGTGTGGCTGTTTTATTATTTCTATTATTTGCTTATTGATTTTGATAACCATTATTATTACGGTGATTCGATGAGTACGCATAAAAGCAGAGTTTCCCAGGCCTTGTTAACCCCTAGCTTGTTGATGTTGGGCTTATCTTCTGTGTGGGCACAGCAAACAACGCAGGTACAGGCTTTGGAAGAGATCCGTGTTTTAGGCTCTGCTGAAGAAGAACTTTTGCAAGCTCCAGGCGTTTCTATCATAGGTGAAAAGGCACTAAAAGAGCGTCCTCCGGTAAACGATTTAGCGGAAATTATTCGTACTATGCCTGGTGTCAATTTGACAGGTAATAGCTCCTCGGGTGCGTATGGGAATAATCGTCAAATTGATTTGCGTGGTATGGGGCCTGAAAATACCTTGATCTTGATTGACGGAAAACCCGTGCATTCGCGTGATGCAGTGCGCATGGGGCGCATGGGCGAACGAAATTCACGAGGTGATACCAACTGGGTGCCGGTAGAAGCTGTGGAACGTATTGAGGTGTTACGTGGTCCCGCTGCTGCGCGTTACGGTTCTGGAGCAGCCGGTGGAGTCGTGAATATCATCACCAAACGTCCTACTGATAAATTGTCGGGCTCGGTGACGGTGTACCAATCACTGAGTGAGCACAGTGAAGAGGGTGAAACCCGTCGTATGGGGTTTAACTTAAGTGGCCCGATAAATGAAAAATTATCATTTCGTTTATACGGGAATATAGCCAAGACAGACCCTGATTCTTTGGAGCTGAATGCGCAAGCCACGAATCTGGCCGCTACCCCTAGTGGACGTGAAGGAGTGAGAAATAAAGATATCAATGCCTTGTTACGCTGGGATATCAATCAAAACAATGTGCTTGAATGGGAAGCCGGATTTGGCCGCCAAGGCAATATTTATGCGGGCGACTACATGAACGGTGGCAAGGCGGATGTTCAAAATGGCTTATTTGGTGCTGAAACCAATGCGATGTACCGGCGTACCACATCGCTGACCCATAGGGGGGATTATGGCGGGGGGAAAACCTCACGTGTCACCTTGGCGTACGAGGGCACGAATAACTACCGTATGGACGAAGGCCTAGCGGGTAGTTCAGAGGGCACGATAACGGCCGAAGATAAGCCGCGCTCTGTGTCCAGACTGGATAATTACCACGTGAACGGTGAATACACCACTCCTCTTAAGCTGGCGGGCTTGGATCAGATGCTAACGCTGGGGGCCGAGTGGACACAAGAGCGTTTGAACGATCCTTTTAGTACCTCATTCGGAGAGGCTCAGCATCAGGCTGGGCATGGTGTCATACCCAGTTATAGCAAAGTCAATGAAATGCGTTCGTTTGCGCTATTCATGGAGGACAATATAGAGCTGACCGAAGATTTGATCGTGACGCCAGGCGTACGTTTTGACCATCACGATCAGGCCGGCTCTAACTGGAGTCCCAGCTTAAACGCTTCGTACTATGTAACGCCTGAAATTACGCTTAAAGGGGGGATAGCTCGTGCGTTTAAGGCGCCCAATCTATATCAGTCCAACCCCAGTTATCTTTATGTCACCATGGGTATGGGGTGCCCAGACGGCGTGCCTGGACCTTGCTGGATCGTGGGCAATGATCAACTAGAGGCAGAGACCAGTGTCAATAAAGAGCTGGGTATTGCGTATGAGCGCGATGGCTGGACAGCCGGGCTCACTTATTTTCAGAACGATTATAAAAATAAAATTGTGGCCGATTACGGCATACAGGGCACGCCACCTCGGGTTGACGGTGCGTCAGTCTATCAGTGGGTGAACTCTGGTAAGGCGATTATCCGCGGGTTTGAAGGCAATTTGAATGTGCCATTAATGGGGGAGCAGGGTGAAATCCTGAAGTTAATTAATAATTTCACGTATATGCAGGATAACAAGAGTCGCGAGACTAACCAGCCTTTGTCTGTCATTCCTGAATACACTTTAAACAGTACATTGAACTGGCAAGCCACGGATAAGTTGAATACTCAGCTAACAGCGACATTTTACGGTAAGCAAAAGCCGCGCTCTCAAAACCCGAACGCTAATCCTAACAATAATCTTGAACCCATAGAAAAGCAGCAGGTACGTGGTGCGTATTCCATTTTTGGGCTTAGTGCGGGTTATCAGTACGACAAGAATTTGTACTTCAGGCTTGGGGTGAACAATATGTTTGACAAGCGTTTGTATCGAGAAGCCCCTACCAATGGTGCCGGTGCAGCCACTTATAACGAACCGGGTCGTTTTTATTATTTAACCATGACCGCTTCATTCTAAGAGCGTCAGAAAAATCTGCGTGAATAGTGAGTCACGAAAGCATGCTGTTAGTCGTTCGTGACTCACTTGTTAACTAGTTGGAAATAATGACAGAGTCGTCCATCTCGGTATCAGATAGCTATCTGCGCCAAATTACTTACCCTGAGCATGTACACAGAGAAGTCATGCCTTTGTGCTTGGTCAGCGCTATGACTGCTGTGGGGCAGCAAGCGCCTGATCTTAGTCGCCCTTACGTGTATGTGGACTTGGGCTGTGGCACTGGTCTGAGCACGATGGTAGCAGCCAGTTGCAACCCCATGGGGCATTTTATAGGCGTGGACTTTAATGCCGAGCAAATCGCACAGGCAAAAAACGTAGCGCAGGCCTTGGGGTTACGTAATATCGAGTTCAGACACAGTGATTTCATGCACATGGCAAAGGACGCGAGTGCTGCCTTGCCTGAGTGTGACTTTATGGTGCTGCATGGCGTGTATTCCTGGGTGGCCGAACCGGTACAAAAAGCCATACGTCAGCTTGTGGAACGTTATCTTTGTCCCGGTGGTTTATTTTATCTGTCTTATATCAGCCAGCCTGGGGCCGCTTCGTTTAGTAGTGCACAACGTTTCTTTCGTATGGCAGCACAACAAGAGCATCCTGCCCCTATCACTGAGCAGGTGCACGCGGGGATACGTCATTTAAGCGAGCTGGCTCGGGGCGGGGCGGGTTATTTTGTTGAGCATGCCTCGGCCTTGCGAGAAGTGGAGCAGTTGGCTCATATGTCATCCGCGTATCTGGCTCATGAGTTTCTCAATGAGCACTGGCAGGCATTACATAGTAGCGATGTGATAGGACAAATGAATAGCATTGGTTGCGATTATGTGGGCAGTGCTAATTTATTGGAAAATGTGGACGCTTTTTCTTTGCCAGCTAAATTAGCAGAGTCTTTCACACGTTGGCAGCAGGCGGGCTGGCCTATAGAAAGCTTGGAAACAGCACGTGATCTAGCGCGTAATCAAAATCAGCGTCGTGACATTTACCAAAAACAGGCAGCCGCATTTACCTTCTCGAGTGATCAGCATAGAAAAGCGCTGCTGAGTCAGCGCATGAGTTTGAGCTTAAGCGCTCCTTATGCACAGATGCTGCAACAGGCGCAAGCCTTACAGTTGCCGACTCGTATTGGCACGGTGCATGTGGAGGCAGCACTGGTGTTGCCCTTACTTATGCATTTGCAGTCAGGCGAGTGCAGCTATGCAGAGTTGGCTGCCTTGCCAGCCTACCGTGCCCAGCCAGGTCTGATTAATCAGTTATTACAAGCGTTGGTACATATGTCGTACGTGCATTTTTTAAGGCCTGATTCACAAATGCAGGCGGATAGTGTTTTGAATCAACTGGACGGCGTTTTAGCCAAGGCACATAACGATGAGCGGTTGTTTCAACGACTAACTCCGGCTAGCAGAGCAGGTATGGCGGTGGCAGTAAGCTATCCCCCAATTGGCATGGAAACGCAGCACCTGCGTCGTTGCAAAACATTGGGGCTGTGTACGGTTTAGCTTAGTCCAAAGGCAGTTGCAGGTGTACTTCAAACCCTTGCTGGTGAGGGAGCAAACGGGCAAATATCTCTCCGCCGTGGGCTTGTATGCATGCTTTTGAGATGCTCAAACCTAAACCCGTACCTTCCTGATGTCTATGTTGCATGCTGCGCTGAAAAGGCTCAAACATCACCGCTATGTCTTGTGCTCGTAAGCTGCTTCCCTTGTCGCGCACATAAATATGTGTGTATTGCCCGTCTTGCAGTAGTTGTACGCAGATAGGCCCCGCATGCCCCGCATAGAGCACCGCATTGCGTATGACGTTTTCTATGGCGCTGTGCAGGTTATGTCTATCACCAAAAAAAGAATGGGTTCTGGTGGCGGGCTCCAGTGTATGGTTGGCTTTTGGCATTCATAGGCGCTATCACTAATAATTTCTTCAATTAACTCAACGAGATCAAAATGTTGGCATGAACCGGCTAATTCACTGCTTCGGGCTAATTGCAATATGTGTTTGAGTCGTGTGTCCAGACGCTCGCTTTCACGCCTGATACGTTCTAGCTGACGCTCCAGTGGCGCGCTTTTTTGTTTGGCTAGCTCTACGGCAAGCTGTAGTCGGGTGAGGGGCGAGCGTAACTCATGCGCAATATGGCGTAACAGCTCTTCTTTGGCTTCCAGTTGCGATTGGAGACGGCTGGCCATGGTGTTGAAATCTTGGGCTAGAGAGCCCAAAGCATCTTGGCGTTGACTGACGCGTACAGGGGCTCGTGTGTGCAAATGTCCCGCCGCCAAGCGTCGAGTGGCTTGACCCAGTTGCTCGATCGGCCAAGCGACATAGCGAGCCATCAACAGGCAAAAAATAAAGGTAATGGCCAGTGCTAATAAAATTAGAGTGATAGAGACCGGTAGCAGCGAGAGTAGATCCCAACGCGAGTTGTCGTAAGGCAGGAAAATCAGCCTGAGCTTGCCCCCGTCAGGCAAAGTTAGTAAGTGCGTTTGCCACCATGTAGCGGTAGGTAATAGGTTTTTTGTAGAGTGCCTGTTATTCGCCCCCTGGCGTGCCAGCTTGAGTGAATATAATAAGCGTGGATGGATTTCTTGCCCTAAGATATCCTCATCCTGTGCATTAAGAATGTATATGGTTAAGGCAATCTGTTGACGATTGATGTCCCTTACCCACTCTTTTAAGCCTGCTTCGCCCTCTTGCGAAGCGATGCGTAAAGCATTCAGTACCATATTGGTAGGTTGTGCTGCATTCAAGGCTTCAGTGCGGTGGCTAGAAAAGTAGGTGGTCAGCCCTATACTAAGCACCAGTAGCAGCAGCAGGGCCGCCCATTGCGTGAGCAGATAGCGCCAGAATAAGGATTTCATTAGCTGGCTTGGCGACCCGTAAAACTCAGAATATAGCCCTGCCCACGCACGCTGCGAATACTAATGCTAGCGTTGCGCTGATCCAGTTGTAGTTTGCGGCGTATATTACTGATATGCGTATCCAGACTGCGATCATGTTCACTTAAGGTACGGCCTAGCGCATACAGAGAAATTTGCTCGCGTGTGACCAGCTTTAAGGGGGCATGCAGTAATGTTGTCAAAATACGCTCTTCTGTGCTGGTTAGTTTGGTGCTTTCACCGTGCCAGAGTATTTGCCCGGTATCTCTATGAAACTGCAGTGGTCCAAAACTGAGTAACTCCGGCTCAGAGAGCTTGATGTCCGAGCTGCGACGTAGCACCGCTTGCATGCGAGCCTTAAGTTCTCGAGGCCCAAAAGGTTTAGCCAGATAATCATCGGCACCATGTTCCAGACCCAGAACGCGATCCGCTTCATGGCCGTGAGCGGAAAGCATAATCACAGGTTGAGTGTACTGTGATTTGAATGAGCGCAAAAAATCCAGACCGTTAACGTAGGGAAGCATGAGGTCCAGCAAGAGCAGATCAAACTGCTGTTGCTGTAATAAAGCTTCCGCTTGATAGGCATCTTGTACGACGCTGACTTGAAAATTATCCAAAGCCAAGTATTCACTGAGCATTTGGGTCATGTCTTGATCGTCGTCGATTATGAGTATCCGGTATTTATGCCAAGTGGTAATTGGGTGGGCGGTAGGCATAGAGCTAGAATGCCAAAAACACCCATTGTACCGTAATGAGATTGATTTTCAATACCGTGGTGATGAAGGCAGATTCTTCGCAATCAACTGTGGTGTAGGCGCAAAATTGTTGCGGCCCAAAGCCTATTATCGACTAGGCCTGTATTCAGTGCCTGTATGGGGCAGGCACTGAATAAACATCATTCAATTAATATGCAGCCACTAAACCGTCTTTGCGCGGATCCGAGCCGCCGACATAATGTTGGTCTTGCCGCAGGATTAACTGTGCTCCGCCAAATGCGAACACACCGCTGCCTGGTTCCACAGTGACCTCGTGACCGCGTGCTCGTAGCGCGTCTACAAGCTCAGGCGGGAAGTTAGGCTCCACGGCCACACCCTTAGCACCAGTTACCCGCCAGCGTGGGGCGTCGGCGGCAGCTTGTGGGTTTTGTCCATACAGCAGTACACGCAAAGCCATTTGTACATGCCCTTGCGACTGGAAAGGGCCACCCATCACGCCAAATGACATTTGTGGAGTACCGTCGGCATTCATTGCAAAAGCGGGAATAATAGTATGTGAGGGGCGCTTGCCTCCGGCGACCCGGTTCACGTGATCGGCACGCAAGCTAAAGCCGTGGCCGCGGTTCTGCATGCTAATGCCGGTACCTGGCACCACAACGCCAGAGCCAAAACCCATGTAATTGGATTGAATGAACGAGACCATCATGCCATTGGCATCGGCGGCAGTGACATAGACGGTGCCACTGGGTTTAGGGGTGCCGTATTTGGGGTCGCTAGCGATGGCGCGATTGACCAGAGCAGCACGCTCCTCTAGGTAAGCAGGGTCAAGTAGATGCTCGGGCAGGTGTTTCATGTGCTCGAGCTCAGCGTGGTGCTCGTAAATATCTGCAAAAGCCAGTTTCATGGCTTCGATACACAGGTGTATCGTGTCTGGATGGTCGACAGGCTGCTCACCTACACCAAGGTGCTCAAGTATGCCCAAGGCAATTAAAGCGGCTAGGCCTTGACCATTTGGTGGAATTTCGTGAATTACCGACTGAGCGAACTTTTGCTCAATCGTGCCGCACCAGTCTGCACTATGGCTGGCCAGATCCTCCATGCTCATGGCTCCATCGTACTGCTTGGAAAAGGCCACTATTTTTTCAGCCAGATGCCCACGATAAAACGATTCGCCTTGAGTTTGCGCAATGGACTCCAGAGTATTGGCCTGATCAAGGTTGCGATACCATTCGCCTGCTTTGGGCGCTTGACCATTAGGTAAAAAACACGCGGCAAAGCCCGGCTGATCGCCCAGGCGAACACGTCCCAGTTCCCACAGACGCGCAATAATCGGCGATACGGGAAAGCCGTTACGGGCATATTCAATAGCCGGTGTGGCCACTTGCTCCAACGACAGGCGTCCAAAGCGTTCTGATAGGGCTACCCAAGAAGCCACGGCCCCGGGAACGGTAACAGACTCCCAACCTTTGTCGGGCATAATGTCGTGGTCTTTGAAGCGTTCCGCAGTCCATGCCTGTGGGGCCCGTCCTGATGAATTCAGGCCATGCAGCGCTTGGCCATCCCACAAAATAGCAAACCCATCGCTGCCAATGCCGCAGCCCGACGGCTCCACAACGGTCAGGGCAATAGCTGCCGCTAAGGCGGCATCAACGGCGTTACCACCTGCTTGCAGCATACGTAAACCTGCTTGGGCGGCAAGCGGTTGTGATGTGCTCACCATGTTTTGCCCAAGTACAGCGGAACGTGCGGAGGGATAGGGGTGTGTCCAGTCCATTTAACTACCTTTTAAACTCTTTATTGAATCGGAACATTGGCTTGTTGAATAACGCCTTTCCAGCGCTCACTATCTAGCTTCACTAAGTCGATAAACTCTTGCGTAGAGTTGCTGCGCGGCAAGTCCACGCCTAGCGCCTCAAGCTGCTGACGTACCGAGGGGTGGTGAATACTCTTTTGAAAAGCATCGTAGACCTTATTCACAATGTCTTGTGATACGCCTTTGGGGGCATACAAGCCAAACTAGGCGAGCGACTCGTACTCGGGTAAACCTGCTTCGATAAACGTAGGCAGATCAGGAGTAAGGGCAGTGCGTGTGCGTCCTGTGGTCGCCAAGGCTTTGAGCTGGCCACTGCGTACGTAGGGCAAGCCGGAAGGAATAGCGTCAATTAGCACATGTACATTACCACTGATCATGTCAGTGATGGCCTGGCCAGTCCCCCGATAAGGCACGTGCGAGAGCTCTAAGCCGGTTTGATGCATGAACAGCTCGGTATTCAGGTGCACGATGGTTCCGGTGCCACTGCTGGCATAATTCAATTGTACGGGTCGGGATTTTCCATAGCTCACCAGTTCCTGCAGGGAGTCTACCGGGATGCTGGGATTGATCAGCAAAATACTGGCGGCGTCGCCTAGGTGGGCAATGGGGGTCAGATCGTCTTGCGACTTATAGGGCAATTGGCTATATAAATGCGGGGCGATGGCCTGTGTGCTATTGGTGCTCATGAGCAAGGTGTAACCATCAGGCTTGCTACGCACTGCCTCGGCTGTGCCTATGGTGCCTCCAGCGCCAGTTTTATTATCGATCACTATGCTTTGACCCAGTTCCACACTGGCTTGCTGAGCGATGACGCGACCCACAATATCGGTAGCGCCGCCTGTGGGAAAGGGTACGATTAAACGAATGGGCCGCTCAGGCCAGTTTTGTGCGTAGGCAGCTTGACCAAGGCACAAACCCAAGACAGCAAACAGTGCGATACGCTGAAAAGTCCTCAGGTTCATATTGTCTCCCTAAAAACAAGAACGTGAGTATTGATCATACGAGCACTAGACTTGCTGCACCAGCAATAAATATCTAGGTTAGCGTTGCCTAAAAGGCAATGCTAGGTTTAATTCACTTGTAGCCTAGGTAAGATGAAATCAACGAAGGCTTGGGCGGCATGGGGCAATTGTCGACCGGCCAGTACCTGCACTTCTATTTGCCGTTGTAGCAAGATGGGCTCTTGTATGAGTACGGTCTGAATCAGTCCTTGCTGAAGTAGGTGCCGCGCGGAGATTTCTGCCGCCACGCTAAGCCCTCCACCGGCCAGCACAAAGTGATGTAAAGAGTTCATATTATTACTGCTTAGCACCGGCCTTAGCGTAAGCTGCTTGGCACTGCAGGCGACTTCAAGCAATTGTCTCACCGTGGTGTCAGCGTTAGGGAGTGCCAAGGGGTAGGCCAGCAGAGTTTCTAGGCTGATCCGTTTCGAGCGGCTTAATGGGTGTTTCGGGGGGAGCAAGGCAAGGACAGGGGCGTCTTGGCGATAGAGCACGTGTAAGTCTTTTTCCGAAATACGCGTGAACTGTATGCCTATATCAATTTCGCCCATACGTAGCTGTTCGCTAATAGTATGCGGAGCCTGCACATTCACGTCAAAAATAACACCTTGATGTCGCTGTCTGAACTCGCTGATATTGTGTGGCAGAAAGTAGGTGCTTAGCCCCTCAGATGCGGAAATACGTACGCGGCCTACATCCAGCCCTTGTAAAGCGTGGATTTCTTGCATGGTTTTTTCAGCATCCAGAAATACCCGGCGCGCATGCGCTGCCAGCGCTTCACCGGCTGCATTAGGAATCATGCCGCGTGCATGGCGCTCGAACAGGGCTGTGCCCAGACTGGCTTCCAGACTACTTATCTGACGACTAATGGCCGAGGAGGCCACATGCAGTTGCTGCGCGGCGGCGCTGATCGAGCCGCAGCGTACTACCTCGTAAAAATAGCGCAGTGAGCCGTCTTGGATGCTGCGTACATTCATGGCTGAGCGCGTTGACGCAAGGCCGGTCTAATTTGGCTGAGCAACTCGTAGGAACGCAGGCGCGCTGGGTGTTCATACATATTAGAGGTGATCATCAGCTCATCGGCGCCTGTTTTAGTGATGAATGCTTGGATCTGTTCTTGAACAGTGGCTGGATCGCCTACGGCGGCACAGGAGAGCACAGAGTCTAATAAGGCTTGAGCCGCAGGTGGACACTGTTCATAAAAAGCAGTGCGAGGCGGAGGCAGTTGAATAGGGTTGCCGCTACGTAAGGACACAAAAGATTGCTGCCATGAGGAAGCCAAATAACGTGCTTGCTCGTAGGTGTCGGCGGCAAAGACATTAAAGCCCAGCATGACGTAGGGTTTGCTCAGGTGCTTAGAAGCTTGAAAGTGCTGTCGGTAAAATTCAATGGCGGGCATAAGTTGTGCCGGGGCAAAATGCGACGCGAAGGCGTACGGCAAACCTAAGTGTGCGGCAAGTTGCGCGCCAAACAAGCTAGAACCCAGAATCCAGATGGGTACCGATAGGCCTTTTCCGGGGACGGCCAGCACTTTTTGTCTAGGCTCAGCGGACATGAAGTCCATGAGCTCCAGCACATCTTGAGGGAAAGCGTCTGGATGGGATTGCAGGTCCCGGCGTAAGGCACGTGCGGTGGTTTGATCCGAGCCTGGGGCACGGCCTAAGCCCAGATCAATACGTCCGGGAAACAGTGACTCTAAGGTGCCAAACTGTTCGGCAATCACTAGTGGTGAATGGTTAGGCAGCATAATTCCACCGGCACCCACGCGGATATGTTTGGTGTGGTTTGCGATGTGTGCAATCAGCACCGATGTGGCGGCGCTGGCGATACCAGGCATGCCGTGGTGTTCTGCTAGCCAGTAACGCATATAGCCCCAGCGCTCTGTGTGCTGAGCCAAGTCCACGGAGGCGCGGAAAGAATTTGCTGCCGTTAAACCTTGATTAATCGGGGCAAGGTCCAGAACCGATAAAGGATAGGAGTCAGGCATGAGAGATATCTACTAGGTATGGATGTAACGTATAGTCGTAATAGAACGGGTCTACGTCAAGTTTATGAAATTTTGCTCGAGGTTTGCATGAATCAGTACGCGTCACGAACACTGGCTTATTATCAGGATAATGCGCAGTCTTTTTGGGAAGGCACACGTGATCATGATGTCAGTCAAAATATACAGGCTTTACTGCAAGCACTGTCCGATAACAGTACGGGTACGTACGATATTTTAGATCTGGGCTGCGGGCCTGGCCGTGACGTGAAGCATTTTCAGGACTTAGGTCACCGCCCCGTAGGCTTAGACGGTTGCGCTGCTTTTGTTGAGATGGCAAGTCGTTTAACAGATTGCCCTATCTGGCATCAGGATTTATTGGACCTGGACTTACCGGCGCAGCGTTTTGATGGTGTATTTGCCAATGCTGTGCTGTTTCACGTGCCTCGCATCAGCATTCGTACAGTGCTTAAACACCTGCATGACTGTTTACGACCTAACGGCGTGTTGTTCACTTCTAATCCTAGAGGGCAAGGTCAAGAAGGCTGGCAAGCACAGCGCTATGGTGTGTATTACGACTGGCCGGAGTGGCGTGACTTACTAGAGCAGGCAGGCTTTGAGCTAATAGACCATTATTACCGGCCAAGCGGTTTACCGCGTGCTCAGCAGCCTTGGCTGGCATCAGTTTGGCGTAAGGCTGCCTAAGTGCTCACATTGGTTGTTTGCTGTTCCTGTTGCTTAAGTTATTGAAATCAAATGAAAAAAATGAGTAGTGCAATAATTATCCGCGGGCTTATACACAATATTTGTGGATAAGCAGCGTATTTCCTAAGTTATACCCATTCCTGACTGAGTAAGAACTTTACTTATCTAAAGTTGTAGTTTTTGCGTTCGGCTTTGTTAAGCTATTGATATGTAAGGGTATTGTTAAGGTATGCACGCGCTTATCCAATACTTATCCCCAAAATACGTGGATAATTGTCATGGCATTCCTTAGTTTTGGCTGTTTATTATCCTTGTTTTTTAAGCTGCTGATTTAATGGGTGTTTTTCAATCTCTGCCCAGCTTGTTCAAGTAGCTGTCCACAGTAGACGTGGATAAGTGCGCTGTGCATTTTCTATTTGGGTTTCCAGTCCACTAGCGGCTATGATTTAAGCCTTTCGTCAGTTAATTGGAGTGGAAGGCATGGAAAGTGTCAGTCTTTTAGCAGGTGGCCTATCTGCTTTTGAGCAGATCGCGCTCAACTTATTGCTATCTCTCGTGATTCTGGTGGTGGGGTGGTGGCTGTCTTCGTTCGCAGGTCGTACTGTTGAGCGTTTGGCCAAGCGTGCACCTCACATCGATCCCACCGTCGTTCCCATTGCTCAGTCTGTTGTGGTGTGGGCAATTCGCATATTTGTCGTGATCGCGGTGTTAGCCCGCTTTGGTGTGCAAACAGCCAGTATTATTGCCATACTGGGCGCAGCAGGTCTGGCTATTGGTTTGGCCTTGCAGGGCACCTTACAGAATATTGCTGCGGGCATTATGCTGCTCATCTTGCGTCCTTTACGGGCTGGCGAGTTTGTGTCGGTCGTGGGTAAGGGCGACGGTACAGTGCACGAAGTCGGACTATTTGTGAGTACCTTTGTGCAAGTGGACGGAATTTACTTTACCTTGCCCAATAGTTTGATCTGGGGAAACCCGATTATTAATTACAGTCGTAATAAAACTCGTCGTCTCGATATAGAGGTGGGGGTGCGATATGGTGATGATTTGGATCAGGCCATTTCGATACTTAGCCAGTTGCTTAACGCACGTACCGATGTGCTTCAGGATCCGGCACCACAAGTCATGGCGATGGGCTACAAAGAGAGTGTGGTCAGTGTGAATATTCGCGCCTGGGCCAATGTTGAAGACTATTGGACATTGCGCTTTGATTTACATAAGGAAGTGTTAAAAGCCTTGCAAGCTGCTGGCTTTCACACACCTATCCCAGCGCGCCAAGTGTACTCATTGCCTCAGGATAAAGTCGCCTAATAGGGCTTGTTCAAGGGCGGTGCCTTCGTATACGGGATTTAGCTTGCCGCACTGAAGTAAGGCGCCGCACTATCGAGCGTTTGTTGGAGCAAGTTGGCGATGTTTTTTTGTCGCGCTGCATTCATACGCTCAGTGATCGCAGTGACACTCAGGGCCAGTATTGGGCGGCCCTGAGCGTCACATAAGGCACAGCCCACACCCAGCGCACCTCGCACCGCATAGTTTCCTACTACGGAATAGCCACGTATCCGTGTGTTCTCAATGAGCTGGCGCATGTCCCGTTGTGACATGCCACCGTATTGCTCTAGCTGAAAGGCGTTGTGCTGGATAATGTCATCGATACTTGCATCATCTAGCTTGGCCAAGTAGGCCATCCCTCCTGACCCCACTCCTAGGGGTTGTCGTTTACCCGCATAGGTCGCCAGTATTTGTACTGGATAAGCACCGATTTCCCGCCATAAACTGAGCGACTCGTAGCCTTCGCGTACCACTAAAAACACCGCATCCCCGGTTTGTTCTGCAAGTTCATGCATGAGTGGCTGCATGATGCTGATGCGAGAATCCTGGTGTTGAAATGTACTGGCGGCGTCTTGAGTAGCTTTGTAACGCCTTGATTGTGCGTCTCTTTGTACGAGATTGTGTGCAATCAGGGCGGCAAGCAATCGATACACCGTAGGACGCTGTAACTGGGTTAACTGAGCAATTTCAGTAATGCTAAGACTGTGGCCTGCTTGCGCTTGCAAGGTTTGCAGCACTAATAAACCGCGCTGCAATGTACGCGGACCGGCCTGGTCAGTGTTTTTTATGGCGTCCATAGGGTGAACTCTTGGTTTCACTAAATAAATAATGAGAGTAAGAATAAGGCTAGAGTTCTTATGATGTCCATAAAATGGACAGAATTACAAGGTTTATTACGAGGAGAACATACTCATGCAGACACACAAAGTAAGCATAATGAAAAAGCTACTAGCAGCAGCAGTGGTAGGTATGGGCGCGGCAAGCTTAAGCAGCGCAGCATACGCTCAGGCTGATTGGCCACAGCGCCCCATTAAAATGTTGGTGGGCTTTAATGCAGGCGGTACAACAGACGTAGTCGCCCGCGTCGTGGCTCACGAACTGGAAAAATCTCTGGGTCAGCCAGTGATCGTAGAAAATCGCCCCGGGGCGGGCAGTAATATTGCGTCGGACATGGCCATGCGCGCCAAGCCAGACGGCTACACCTTGTACATGGTAGCGGTCACAGCGGCTATTAACCAGACTCTATATAAAAATGTCCGCTTTGACTTGAAAAATGATTTTGCGCCGGTCGCCTTGGCGGTGAAGGTACCTAATGTGCTGGTTGTTAATCCGGAAGTGCCGGTCAAGTCGGTGCAAGAGCTGGTGGAGCATGCCAAAAAGAACCCGGCCACCTTGAACTTTGCGTCCTCTGGAAGTGGTACATCCATCCATATGGCAGGGGAACTGTTTAAGCAATTGGCCCAGATCGATGTGCAGCACATTCCTTATAGTGGCAGTGCGCCTGCATTGACTGATCTGGTGGGTGGTCAGGTGGATTACGCTTTTGATAATATGCCCTCGGCATGGCCACAGGTAGCGGCTGGAAAATTGCGTGCTTTAGCGGTTACCACGGGTGAGCGTTCAGAATCCGCCCCCGATTTGCCTACTATGCAAGAGTCTGGCTTTCCTAGCTTTGAAGTGTCGTCCTGGTTTGGTGTGGTAGCACCTGCGAACACGAGTGATGAAATTACCGAGCGTCTTAATCAGGCCATGTTAGCGGCTTTGAGCAAGCCTGAGGTGATCAAGCGCTTGAACGATTTGGGTGCTGTGCCACAGAACACAACACGTGCTCAGTTTGGTCAGTTTTTAGCTGATGAGGTGGATTCTTGGCGTGAGGTGGTCATCGCCTCCGGGGCGCAAGTCGATTAAGACACTGCGCTGATAAACAAGGGGGGATAGCGAGCCAGAAGCACGCTATCCCCCCTTGTTTGGCGACCATACTTATTCCATCATTTTGTTCAAGCGCTCTACATCCAGTGGCGTTTGACCATTTTCCACACGTTGACCTAAGTCCTCTAGCGCATTGCACAGCTTGTGTATACGCGCATCCTGTTTCGCAGTATGGGCAATTAACTCATTGATCACAGTGATCAAGGGGTCGTCCGCTTGTGCGCACACAGCGTAGGCTTCAAAACCTTCCTGGGCCTCAGGGCGCTTGGCGGCGTGGGAGTTTCCCAGCGCTGACTGGCGTAAGAGCGCTTGCAGTGGCTCGGCAGACAGTGCTTGCGGACTGCATGGGGTAGAGCCGGGCTGGGCTGGACCCGTGCTTTCAGGTGAGGCAGTGAGCTGTTCTGCCTCGTTAGTAGACGAATTTTGTCCTTTGATCAGGACACGAGCAGGATTACCCACTGCAGTAGCATGGGCGGGCACCGGTTTTACCACCACGGCATTAGAGCCTATGCGTGCATTTTGTCCTACCGTGAATCCACCCAGAATTTGAGCGCCTGCGCCCACCACCACACCTGTTTCCAAGGTGGGGTGACGTTTTTCACCCTTGTATAAGCTGGTGCCACCTAATGTTACGCCTTGATAAATCGTACAGTCGTCACCAATGATGGCGGTTTCGCCGATGACAATGCCAAAGCCGTGATCAAAAAATACTCGTCGGCCAATACGGGCACCAGGGTGTATCTCTATGCCGGTTAGCAGTCGGCCCATATGCGAGCTGAATCTAGCCATCCAGTACAGGCGGCGGTTCCACAGGGCATGGGCGAAACGGTGAATCAACAGAGCGTGTAAGCCTGGGTAACAGGTAATTACCTCTAGGCGACTGCGGGCAGCAGGATCGCGCTCTAGGATGCAATGTATGTCTTCACGTAGTTGTTTGAACATGTTGTAGCGCTTTGTTTTGATATATATACTTATTCTGACACGTTTTTTTGTGCACGCTCCGTATCCCCTTTGGGTTCGGGAATGTAATGGCCGGCGGTGCGGGCTGTTTTTACCATAGCAGTGCATAAACCTCGCAGCATATCGACTTCGTCCTGCGTAAGCTGATTACGGCTAAACATGTGTCGCATACGGGGCACCAGTTTTTTCGGATGCTGTGGATCCAGGAACTTCACACTTTCAATCGCCTGCTCCCAGTGCTCCAGAAACGCCTGTATTTTTGCATTGCTGGCCAGTTGTTTGCCAGGATCTGCCTTGCCATCGGTATGGGGAATGAGCTCGGCGCCAGTTTGCTTGAGCAGGGCATAACGCATTTCCCAGGCGGCCAGTTGCAGTGCCTGCGCAACATTCAGGGAACTGTAGTCCGGGTTTGCGGGGATATGACAAAGATATTGGCACTGCCCTATATGTTCATTTGCTAGCCCAACGCGCTCTGTACCCAATACAATAGCGACCTGGCCATGATGTTGATCTAAGTGTTGACGGCTCAGTTCGGCGGTTTGGCGTATGTCCAATGGGGGCGGCCCTAAGTAGCGTGGCCGTGCCGTCAAGGCGAAAGCTAAGGTAACAGGTTCCAGAGCCTGTGCTAAAGAGGGTACGATACGAGCTTGGGCTAGAATGTCGGTAGCACCGCTGGCCAAAGAAACGGCTTCAGGCTGTTGCAGGACGTCTGGGTCTTTGGGGTCAACAAGGCAAAGTTGTGTAAAACCCATGGTTTTAATAGCACGTGCTGCTGCCCCCACGTTTCCAGGGTGGCTAGGTTGCACCATAATGAAGCGTACCGAGGCAAAATTTTCATTAAATGCCGTTGCTTGTGTCTGAGTCATTTAAAATAGCTGGTTTGAATAAATATTTGTGTTAACAAGCTGCACCGTCTTGTAGTGTGGTCTTGTTGAATACAGATCGATTGATTGTTAAAAAACGGAATCTTATGCACCCGATGCTCAATACCGCCATCAAGGCGGCTCGCCGTGCTGGCAATATTATTACTCGCGCCAGCCTTGAACTGGAACGTTTGTCTGTGGCACGTAAGGGCCCTAAAGATTATGTCACGGAAGTGGATCGTGCTGTAGAAGAAGCGATTATTGAGGTGCTGGCCGAGGCCTATCCTGACCATGGTTTTATCGGTGAGGAAGGCGGTGTGCGGCCTCCACTGGAAGGCAAAGAGGGCGAGGAGCCTGAGTACCAGTGGGTGATCGATCCTCTGGATGGCACAACCAACTTTATTCATGGCTTCCCCTTTTACGCAGTGTCTATTGCGTTGATGCATAAAGGGCAAACCCAGCATGCGGTTATATTTGATACTAACCGCAACGAGCTTTTTTCTGCGAGTCGGGGTGCGGGGGCCTTTTTGAATGACCGACGTATTCGTGTGTCGGGCTTAACCCGTTATCACGACGCCCTTATTGGTGCGCATGTAGCCGAGTCCGGTTACGGCCCGCAGCGTAGCTCCCCTTTTTCGGCGATGTTGTCCGAATGTGCGGCAGTGCGTCGCGTTGGCGCAACAGTGCTTGATCTTGCCTACGTGGCGGCCGGCCGAATAGATGGCTTTTGCGCTGTAGGCTTAAAGCCTTGGGATTTGGCGGCTGGAGTACTCCTCATTACCGAGGCCGGTGGTTTGGTTTCTGATTTCGAAGGTGAGCAAACCTGGAAAGACTCAGGCAATATTTTGGCCGCCACGCCTAAGATTTTTCCGCACATGCTCGCTTACTTGCAAGACTAATTAATACACGGCTGTAGTTGGGCTGCTGCCAGGGCATAGTGATGGCTTAGGGAAGGGTATGGAGTATTTTCTCGATCCAACTGTTTGGGCAGGTTTACTGACCTTGATAGTTCTTGAGATAGTGTTGGGCATCGATAATCTGGTGTTCATCGCTATTCTCGTTGACAAGTTGGCTCCTGAGCATCGAGATCGTGCGCGCATCGTAGGGCTTAGTTTAGCCCTGCTCATGCGTTTGGGCTTGCTGACCCTCATGTCCTATTTGATTCAGCTAACCAGCCCTTTATTTAGTCTCTTACACCATAGCTTTTCCGCTCGCGATCTGATCCTGATCGTAGGCGGCTTCTTTCTTTTGCTTAAAGGCACCTTGGAGCTACATGAAAGATTGGAAGCTTCTGCAGTGCTTAGCACCCCGGTACGTGCTTATGCTAGTTTTTGGGTCATTGTGGCGCAGATCGTTGTACTAGACGCCGTGTTTTCTATTGATTCTGTGGTGACAGCGGTCGGCATGGTGCAACATTTGCCTGTCATGATGGCTGCCGTGATTATCGCCATCTCTGTCATGTTGTTGGCCTCCAAGCCGCTTACTGAGTTTGTGAACAGTCGCCCCAGTGTGGTGATCCTGTGCCTCTGTTTTTTACTCATGATAGGTTTTTCACTGGTCGTCGAGGGCTTTGGCTTTGATGTGCCCAAGGGGTATTTATACAGTGCCATTGCTTTTTCTATTCTCATTGAAAGCATTAATCAACTGGCGCGGCATAAGATACTGCTTGCTCAATCCAGACGCCCCATGCGTGAACGTACCGCCGAAACAGTACTGCGTATGCTGGGCAAGTACTCGCCCGAAGAGCCCCAGCCAGTAGCAGGTGTAGCCCAGGCAGAGCTGCCGCAGGCCATATTCCGAGATGAAGAGCGCAACATGGTCAGTGGCGTATTAACGCTTTCCGAGCGTAATATCCACTCAATTATGACCCCTAGAAATGACATGGCCTGGCTCAACATTGAAGACGATCCCCAGGCTCAGTTGTCATATATTTTTACCATTACGCATAGTATGCTGCCCGTGTGTCGCGGTACGCTCGATAACGTTGTGGGCCTAGGAAAAACCAAGGAACTGCTCGCTAGTCTAATGACGCACGGCAAGGTGGATATTAGCCAACTGCGTGAACCCGTGTATGTGCACGAGTCCATCGGAGTGCTGCAACTGTTAAGTGTGATTAAGCAGTCGCGTGGTCAGATGGTACTGGTTACCGACGAGTTCGGTACGCTTGAGGGGCTGGTGACACCTTTGGATATTTTCGAGGCCATAGCGGGTGACTTTCCCGACGACGGTGAAATGCCCGATATCCGCCGCATAGGCCCAAACACATGGCAATTGGATGGAGCTACCGATTTGCACCACCTGGAGCAACTACTGAATGTAGACGATCTGGTGGATGATAATGCGGAGTACTCAACCATAGCTGGCTATTTATTGGAACGCTTTGGGCAGTTGCCTAAGGCAGGTGATCGCTGTGATTTTGAGTGGGGCAGTAGCGTTTATACCTTTACTGTGCTTGAAATCGTCGCCCGTCGCATCGCTATGGTGTTGTTGGAACGCCGCGATGCTGAGTGGGTAAACCAGCCCATTACTGACACCACTGATTAACTTAACGAGAGTTTGTTTTCATGACTGAGCACGCGCTGTATATGTTGAAGGCTTTGATCCTGGGCGTAATTGAAGGGTTTACCGAATTTATTCCGGTATCCAGTACAGCCCACTTATTGTTAATCGGTGACTGGATTAACTTTACTTCCGATGACAACAAGGTGTTTGAGGTCGTTATACAGTTTGGTTCTATTCTGGCAGTTATCTGGATTTTTCGTCAGCGTATTTGGCAGTTGCTATCGGGCATGTATAAACGCGAGCGTAGCGAGCTGATGTTCGCTCGAAATTTGCTTATTGCATTCATGCCTGCTGCGGTGATCGGTGCCCTAACCATTCAGTACATCAAAGCTCTATTTGCCAACCCCATGGTATTTGTGGTGATGCTAATAGGAGGTGGTTTCATCATGCTTTGGGTAGAGCGCAAGCCGCAGTATTCCAAGGCTACTGAAAACGATGGCAACAACACGGTTGTACAGCAATCAGCAACGGCCTTCACACTGGAAGAAATTACCTGGAAGCAGGCATTAATTGTAGGTTTTGCTCAATGCGTGGCCATGGTGCCCGGGACGTCGCGCTCAGGTGCCACGATTGTGGGCGGTATGCTCTCGGGCATTCAACGAAAAACTGCCACAGAATTTTCCTTTTTTCTGGCCATGCCCACGATGCTGGCAGCCACGGTCTACGACTTGTACCGTAATGGGGGGGCCTTGAGCAGTGCCGAAACTTCGGCCATCGTAGTGGGCTTTGTCGCTGCCTTTTTCAGTGCGCTGGTGCTGGTAAGAGCAGTGCTGCACTTTGTGGCTCGCCATACATACCGGCCTTTTGCTTGGTATCGTATTGCTTTGGGGTGCTGCGTGTTTATCTGGCTAATCAGCCGTTAATCACTCTTAGCCTGATCGACCCCGCTCCATAGCGGGGTTTTTTTTAATTATTTATGACAGCGTGCGGGATGGCGGCACGACTTGGCATAGCTCAGCGTGCTGCTGGCGTATCAGACATAGGCCGTCGGCATTGATGCAGAGGTAGCCACCGCGTTGATCGTGTTCGTAATCCCAGTCGGGTAATACCCAGCGATAGACGATCGGGCTGGTCTGGATGCTATGGCGTGCGGGTCGGTGGGTGTGACCATGAACGACGGCAATCGCCTGGCTATCTTGCAAGCGCTGTTGCACAGCCTTGGTATTAACATCCATGATGTAGCTTGCTTTCGTTCGATTGCCACCTTGGCTTTTACGTCGAAAGTAATCGGCAATTGCTTGGCGCCAGCGCAAGGGTAGAGTCAGGTAACTGGCCTGTAGCCAGGGCCATCGCACAATATGCCGAAAGCGCTGGTAAGCGTGGTCGTCGGTGCACAGCTCATCGCCGTGCGACAGGGCAATAACACCCGCATCGGTATGCAGGCTCACCACATCAGCCAGCAAAATGGCATTCAGATGTTTAGCTGCGCTCTCGCCCAGTAAAAAATCCCTATTGCCGCGCATGATGTATAGGCGTCGATGCTGCCCATAGGCTTGCAGGGCCTGACATACCTCTTGTAGCCAAGGGGGGGGCAGGCGCATGTGGTCATCGCCTATCCAGACGTTGAAAATATCGCCGCACAAGAACAAAGCGTCCGCTTTGACGGACGCTTCTTGAATAAAGCCTAGAAAAGCCTGGAGTGTGGCCGGAGCGTCCGGCCCTAAGTGCATGTCAGCAGCAATCCAGACTGTTCCGGGCTGATGCAGCTTAGTCAAGCACTGTGGCTGTTTCAATGATGATGTCCGCTACAGGTACGTCTTGGTGGAAACCTTTATTGCCTGTCTGGCTTGTTTTCATGGCGTCTACAACCTCTGTGCCTTCAACTACTTTACCAAATACGGCATAACCCCAGCCGTTAGGAGTAGGGGCGGTGAAGTTCAGGAAGTCATTGTCGGCGACGTTAATGAAAAATTGTGCGGTAGCAGAGTGCGGGTCGGTGGTGCGAGCCATCGCCAAGGTGTATTTGTCATTTTTCAAGCCGTTATCCGCTTCATTTTTAACAGGAGCTTCGGTGGGCTTTTGTTTCATGCCAGCTTCAAAGCCGCCGCCTTGAATCATGAAGTTGTTGATGACACGGTGAAAAATTGTGCCGTTGTAAAAGCCGCTGTTCACGTAGTTCAGGAAGTTAGCGACTGTTTCGGGGGCTTTTTCTGCATTCAGTTCAATCAGAATATCGCCTTGATTGGTTTGCAGTTTGACGCGAGGTGTTGTGCTCATGGTAGTGCCTTGTGGGGAAGTTAATGAATCGGCCGCCGCGGGGCTACTGACAATACAGCCCACTGAAAGGCAAGCAGCCAAACTGAAAGTGCGCATCAGGGGCGCGTAAGTCTTGTGGAGGTAGTCCACCATACTGTGTATCCTGAAAGTCAGAAAAGCTTATTGTTGCAGAATTTTCAATGTTTGTTGGGCTCGGGTTCGGGCGCGGCTCGAGCCCGATTGCGATGCTAAATCAAAGGAGCGCTGAGCTAACATTAATTGAGTTTCGCCCATATTGGTACGTGCCAGCGTGTAGGCTGGGTCGGCCATGAGGGCCATTTTAAGCGCATCCAGCGCCATGTCTAGCTTATCTTGGAGTATGTATTCAGCCGCCAGATTATTCCACGGCTCGGGCAGCTCGGGATAATAGCTGGTGAGCTCTTGGTAAATCTTGATGGCTTCATTGTGCCGCTGTAAGCCGGACAGGGCACGTGCGCGTAAAAACTGCATTTGCACATCGCTACCAGGCTCGTTTTGTTGTGTGCGTTCCTGTAGGCGGTTGTTGATGGCTTGCAAGGCTTGCTCATTGCGGTCCTGGGCGATCAGTTGGGCGATACGCTCGGCCACCTGCGTGCCGCTTAGCGGCAAAGAGGTATCCACGCTGGGTGCGAGCAACTCTAAAGCCTGTGCCAGAGCTTTCCAGCCACGCTCTTCAGGTGGCGTCGTGCTCAGCAAGGGGTCGTTGACCGTATACGAGCCGTTGGGCGACGCCGGTGCGGCAACAGTGTTATCTTGTGCGTACACGGCCGAGGCCAAGGTAGTCAGGCTTAGCATGACAGAGATGACGGTGTGCTTGCGCGTACGCAGCAAGTGACAGTAATTTTTGTACACGGTTAAGCTAAAGTCCGGTAAGGTCAGGATGGGGCAAGCCATTTAATCTATTGCTGTTCATTTAAGCGAGGCGGCTTGCTATACTAATCGACCATTATTCTAACCTGCGTATTGCCAGGAGCGAAAACAGCGGTACTGTCTTGTTCAGAGCTAGTCTGAGTGGCAAACTGCTGGTAAATAGCATGTCGCGATCGCTTCCCATACCATTTTAAAACGATTACAGCTGATGTTGCGTATTTATAATTCTTTATCTCGCACCAAAGAAGTCTTCAAGCCTGTTGAGCCCAATCGGGTACGCATGTATGTATGCGGTATGACGGTGTACGATTTCTGTCACTTGGGCCATGCACGCATGTTGGTGAGCTTTGATGTGGTTCAACGCTGGCTGCGGGTGCTGGGTTACGAAGTAAAGTACGTGCGTAACATTACCGACATCGATGACAAGATCATTCGCCGTGCGGTCGAGCGTAATCAGCGTATGCACGAAGTGACTCAGTTTTACATTGAGGCCATGCATGCCGACGAGCGTGCGCTGGGCGTGCAAAGCCCCGATTTCGAGCCCAGAGCGACGGAACACGTGCCGGCCATGCTGGGTATTATTGCCAAACTACAGGAAAATGGCTTGGCCTATCAGTCGGAAGACGGCGATATGAATTACGCCGTGCGCGCTTTCCCTGGTTACGGCAAGTTATCCGGGCGTACTTTGGATGAGTTGCGAGCAGGCGAGCGTGTGGCCCTAAATACTGCAAAACGTGATCCTCTGGATTTCGTGCTGTGGAAGTCGGCTAAGCCGCAAGAGCCGGCCGAGTCCAAGTGGGAGTCGGCATACGGGGTTGGGCGTCCTGGTTGGCATATTGAATGCTCGGCCATGAGCAAAGAGCTGTTGGGTCTGCCCCTGGATATTCATGGCGGCGGCCCCGACCTTAAGTTTCCGCACCACGAGAACGAAATTGCCCAGACCGAAGGGGCGTTTGGCGGTGAGATGGCGTCTGTCTGGATGCATTGTGGTTCGCTGATGGTGGACTCCGAGAAAATGTCCAAGTCTTTAGGCAATTTTCATCGTATCCGTGACACGCTGGCAGCGCAGACAGAACTAAGCGATGAGCAAAGCAGCTACACCCCCAATGTGCGTGAAGCTGAGATGGTGCGCTTTTTTATCGTCCGCAATCATTATCGCAGCATGCAGAACTACGCGCCGGATAACCTGCTTGATGCCCAGCATGCCTTAGATCGTCTTTACCGCACTCTGGCGGCCGTACCCGCCCAAACCGTAGAAATTGACTGGGACCACCCTCAGGCGCAGGCCTTTTCACAAGCCATGAATGATGACTTCAATACGGCGGGAGCAGTTGCTGTATTGTTCGAGCTGGCGGGTGAGGCAAACCGCACTAAATCCGCCCAGGTTAGCGGCTTGTTACGCGCCTTGGGAGGTGTCTTGGGCTTGCTGCAGCTTGATCCGCAAGAGTACTGGAAGACCTCCTCGCGCTACGCTCAGCATGCCGGCACAGCGTCTGAGCCGCTTGATGATGCGCGCATTGAACAACTGCTTGCCGAGCGCACTCAAGCCAAGCAGGAACGTAATTTTGCGCGGGCCGATGCCCTGCGTGACGAGCTTAAGGCTCAGGGCATAGAACTAGAAGACCGACCCGGAGGTGCCACAGAATGGCGCAGGGCATAGCGGCTGCCTTACAGCCTGGTGGGCAGCAGGCCAGGCCAGAATACTGGGATGAAGCAATACGGCATCTGATGAAGCGCGATCGTATTTTGCGCAAACTCATCCCAGAGTTCGGGCAAGAAGCCCTGCAGCACACGGCATCGCCTTTTATTACCCTTGCTCGCTCTATAGTGGGGCAGCAGGTGGCTTTGCGTACTGCGGATGCTTTGTGGTTGCGCCTTACTGAGCTTTGCGCGAACGAACTCAATCCGCACACAGTCCTGGCCCAAGACGAGACAGCGCTGCGTGCGATTGGTTTACCCAAGCGTAAGGTGGAATACATACGTGATTTGGCGCAGCATTTTAAAGAGCGTAAAATTAAACCTGAAGCATGGGCCAGCCTCAGTGACGAGGCCGTGGTCGCCGAGCTGTGTGCCATCCGTGGAGTGGGTCGCTGGACGGCCGAGATGTTCCTAATTTTTAATTTGCACCGTCCCAATGTATTACCTTTGGACGATGCAGGCTTATTGAGAGCAATTTCCCAACATTATTTCAGTGGCGAGCCAGTATCCCGGTTTGAGGCGCGCGAGGTCGCGCAAGCCTGGGCTCCATGGTGCACTGTGGCAACTTGGCATTTATGGCGCAGTCTGGACACAGTTGCGGTACGATACTGAGTTAGTCTATTAACTTGAAGACTTAATAATGCGAAATACATTCCTGGAGTTCGAGCAGCCCTTGGCTGAGCTTGAAAGCAAAATTGAAGAGCTACGCTATGTGCAGTCCGATTCCGCTGTCGATATTTCTGATGAGCTAAGCCGTCTGCAGCAAAAAAGTCAGACCTTGGCCAAGAATATCTACGCTAAGCTGACTCCCTGGCAGACAGCCTTGGTAGCGCGTCATCCACAGCGTCCTTATACGCTAGATTACGTGCGCGAGATCTTTTCCGATTTTCACGAGTTGCATGGTGATCGCATGTACGCGGATGACTTGGCCATTGTGGGTGGTCTAGCCCGTTTCAATGGCATGCCTTGTATGGTGATTGGTCATCAAAAAGGCCGAGACACCAAAGAGCGCGCACGCCGTAACTTTGGCATGCCTAGACCCGAAGGCTATCGCAAAGCCTTGCGTCTGATGCGCCTAGCGGAAAAATTCGGCATACCGGTGTTTACGTTTGTGGACACCCCGGGAGCATACCCCGGCGTGGGCGCCGAAGAAAGAGGGCAGTCTGAGGCGATAGGTCATAACTTATATGCCATGGCTAAGCTGCGTGTTCCCATTATCGTCACCATTATTGGTGAGGGGGGCTCGGGTGGAGCCTTGGCGATTGCAGTGGGCGATGTGGTCTCCATGCTGCAGTACTCTACGTATGCCGTCATTTCTCCTGAAGGGTGCGCTTCCATTTTGTGGCGTAGCGCTGAAAAAGCCTCGACCGCAGCCGAGGCCTTGGCGATTACTGCACCGCGCTTAAAGGAATTTGGTCTGGTTGATAGAATTATCAATGAGCCCGTAGGCGGTGCCCATCGAGATCCTGCCTTGATGGCCAGACAACTGAGCCGCGCTTTGGCCGATGCCTTGCGTCAGGTAAATGGGCTGAGCACCGAGCAATTGTTGCAGCAGCGCATGGATCGTCTCATGAGCTATGGACGCGTTCAGGAAGCTCGCGCCTGAGAACATGACTCAGCAGGTCTCTCGTTCAGGCTGGCAAGCAGATCCGGTATTGCTCCGGGCGCTGACCCAGTCTATGCAGCCTTGGCTGGCTGAGCATCCACATTCTGCATTGGCGCTAGGCTTAAGCGGTGGCGCCGATTCGGCTATGCTGGCGGTACACGCCCATGTGTGGGCACAGCAGCACGGCATAGCGCTGCATTATTTTCATATCCATCATGGCTTGCAAGCGGCGGCCGATGGCTGGCAGCAGCAGGTCCATGCCTTGGCCCAGTTATTAAAGCGCCCCTGTCATAGCTTGCGAGTGCAGGTCGATCACACACGTTTTCGAGCGGATGGTATGGAGGCGGCGGCGCGTCAGGCACGCTACGCGGGTTTGATCAGTCTGGCACAGCATTGTGATCTGGATACGATTGCTCTGGCTCATCATCAAGATGATCAGGCCGAGACGGTATTGATGCGTCTGCTCCGTGGTGCCGGCCCGGAAGGACTGGGTGCGATGCAAAATAGTGTGCAGCGCCAAGGGGTGAGCTTTCTTAGGCCCTGGCTGGGCGTGGCCAGAAAGCAAATTCTTCAGGCCGCTCAAGACTTTGCCCAGCATACGGGCTGGCATGCCGTACAGGACCCCACCAACATCAATCCTGACTACACCCGCGGTGCGGTGCGAGATCGTCTCACGCCGGTGCTTGATGAGCGCTGGCCTGGCTGGCAGCGTGTATTGGCGCGCCAGGCACGCTTGAGTCAGGAGCATGCCCGTATTTTGTCTGAGGTGGCAGCGCAGGATCTGGCAAGCCTAGATCTGGATAAGCAAGGCAGTTTTAGTTTGGCGGCCTGGCGTTTACTGAGCCCTGAGCGGCAAGCCTTGGTGCTGCGCTATTGGCTGCAGGCCCTTGGACAGGCTATGCCTACCGAGGCGCGACTGAATGATTTGATGCGTCAATTGCGTGGTTTACACGCTTTGGGGCACGATCGACATCTACGCGTCAAGCACGCGCAAGTATGGATTATGTGTCGTCGTGGCCGGGTGTTTATACAGGCTTTGGAAGCGACCGAAGGCTAAGATTCGAATACTGTGCATAAGCAGTTGGGTGTTGCGAAAAATACCTAGAGTCTTGTCATTTAAACAAGTTTGTATCAAGGCTCTGCTTGAATGACGGAAAACCGTTAGAATAGAGTGTTTTTCGTCTTTTTTCAGACACAGCCATTTGAAGCAGAGATAAAGATGTCCCTTATTGTTCAAAAGTATGGCGGCACGTCTATGGGGTCGGTCGAGCGCATTCAGAATGTGGCTCGCCGCGTGGCGAAATGGCATGCAGCTGGCCACCAGGTCATCGTTGTGCCGTCAGCCATGTCCGGCGAGACCAATCGTTTGCTCGGTCTGGCCAAAGAGCTTAGTCCGCAACCAGATCCACGCGAGCAAGATATGCTTGCAGCCACTGGCGAGCAAGCCAGTAGTGCTTTGTTAGCCATGGCCTTAATGGCACAAGGCGTGCCAGCACGCAGCTATGCCGGTTGGCAAGTGCCTGTGCGCACCGACAGCTCCTACACGCGTGCCCGTATTCGCTCCATTGATGACGCGCGTATCCGTCAGGACCTTGATGCAGGTCGCGTCGTCATTGTCACCGGTTTTCAGGGTGTGGATGACGATGGCAATATTACGACCTTAGGGCGTGGCGGTTCCGATACGTCGGCGGTAGCGGTAGCGGCTGCTTTGCAGGCGTGTGAGTGCCTGATTTTTACCGATGTGGATGGCGTCTACACCACCGATCCGCGAGTGGTGCCTGCTGCCCGTCGCATGAAGGTCGTCTCTTTTGAAGAAATGCTGGAAATGGCCTCGCTGGGGTCCAAGGTCCTGCAAATTCGCTCAGTAGAGTTTGCCGGTAAATACCAGGTGCCCGTGCGTGTCCTTTCGTCGCTCACCGATCCATTGATTCCGCTCGAAGAAGAGATGACTTCGGGCACACTGATTACTTTCGAGGAAGACCAAAAAATGGAAGCTGCCGTCGTTTCAGGCATAGCCTTTAGCCGCGATGAAGCTAAGTTTACATTGCGTGCAGTACCCGATACTCCCGGCGTCGCCTATTCAATTCTCGGTCCGATTGCTGCTGCCAATATCGATGTAGACATGATTTTGCAGAACGTATCCGTTCAGGGCATGACCGATTTCTCGTTTACCGTCAATCGCAACGACGCCATACGCACGCACGAGTTGTTAAGTACTCAGGTTGGCCCGGCTGTTGGGGCAGGCGAAGTCATTTACGACGATACCGTGTGTAAAGTCTCTATTGTTGGTATCGGTATGCGTAGCCATGCGGGTGTTGCTAGCGCCATGTTCCGTACCTTGTCGCAAGAAGGTATTAATATCCAGATGATCAGCACCAGCGAGATTAAAACCTCCGTGATTATCGACGATAAGTACATGGAACTTGCCGTACGTGCCCTGCACAAAACATTTGAACTGGACCAGGAGAAATAAATTTTCTCTGGTAAAAACGCGAAATAATCTCGCCGTATCAAGTAGTTTATTCAGTACGACTTTATTTCGCCTTATTTGTCCAAAAGACCTAGCTTTGTTTGAATGATTCATGCTATAGTTACGTCTTGCCTTGAGTTGGAGACGTGGCCGAGAGGTTGAAGGTACTCCCCTGCTAAGGGAGCATACGGCTTATACCCGTATCGAGGGTTCGAATCCCTCCGTCTCCGCCAGCTGGAATTAAATTAAGCCCTTGTTTTCAAGGGCTTTTTTTATTGTCTGACGCTTGGCGTGGACAGTGATCGGGTGCGTTTTCAATTCCATCCTGGTTCAGGCAAGCCCCTGATCTGGGCGTTGCCAGCGTCAAGCAGACAGGTCTTGGTCCTTTTCAGTGACAAGAACAAAAAAATAATTGTTACTTTTTCATCTCAACCGGTTCAGGCGAAGTTAAACCTCTGACCGTTGTCGGCAGGCCTCTTTCAAACGGCATGTATTTTCAAAGCGCAAGGCTTTTCAATACAAGATTGTTGAGGATTGAAAAGGCTGTGTCGTTTTTGGCACAGGCAAAGAAAAGCAGTCTCTCCCATGCTTACAATCGACGAATGTGTTTTACGTCGTTCAAGACGGGTAGTCTTGTTTTTTAGGGCGAGCGATGATTAAACGAGTCCTCTGTATCTGTAGCATGGCCTTGATGGGCCTGCCTTTCTTGGCATCGTCAACTGAGCTGGCATTGGATGACCAGGTCGTGACTCGTTATGTGCAAAGCCTGGGCGAGATCTTGCCGGTGCTGCAAACCGTAGAGCGTAGCGAGCCGGTATGGGATGGTGGTCTGCCTGATGGTTTTCCTCCCATGCTGGAGGTGGACCAGGTCGAGCGTGGTTCGGAGATTTACCGTCACTTGAACAATCTGGCGCAAAAGCACGGCTTTGCCGGGCTGGAGCAATGGGACGCTGTAGGGCGCCATATTTGGCTGACCCGTCTCTATATTCAGGAGCGTGAAGATCTGGACTCGGTTTACGAGCAACTGGATGCTCTGGAAGCCGCCTTGCGTGACAACGCTCGCCAATACTCCACGGCCGAGCTGGAGCAGTTGATGCGTACTTTTCAGACCAGCAAAAATCATATTCTGCGCTTGATTGCGACTCGCAACGATGTGCTCCCCGTGCAGGCTCATCTGGCGGAGCTGGACGCTGCGCTGGCTTCCTTGGAATAGTCAGGCAAGCCGCTTTTTTATTTCCCAAGACCTCACAATGGCGTCCGTTTAAGTTTTGTTACCAGCAATACTGTCCATTTGTCATATTTTGACGCTTCTTTTCTGAGCGTGACAGAAGGAATCGGGGATAATTGCGCTCTGATTGAAATCTAGTGGGAAGACTGAAGCGTCATGCGTATCATCTTGATTTTGTTGGGGGCCGCTGTGCTGGCCTACCTGATTGCCAAAGGCATACGGCAACTGATGGTGGAACGTCGTCAATTAAAAGACCAGACGCGTCAGCCACATAAAGGAAGCCGTGATGAGCACTGATAAAAATCCATTTACGAAACTGGCTGCTAAAACAAAGCCAGAAGGTGGCACTACCAACTACTCCAAGGGACTGGGTTTCCTTGGGGCTGCTGTGGTTATTTTCCTGATCCTGATCGTAGCCTCCATGGGCTCGTTCCTGCAGGTAGACCAGGGTGAACGTGGCGTGGTGCTGCGTAACGGTAAACTGGTCCGCGTGGCCGACCCAGGTCTGGATTTTAAAGTCCCGTTCTTTGATACGGTACGAAAGATTTCGGTACGCGATCACACGGTTCGCATGCAGCTTGAGGCGTACAGTTTTGACCAGCAGTCTGCCTCCATGGTGGCCTCGGTAACGTACCGCGTACCTGAAACCGATGTGGCCCAGCTGTACTCCGAATACGGTTCGCTGGAAGCGCTGGAAGCCCGTTTGCTGGAGCGCAAGGCTCTGGACGTGATCAAGAACGTGTTCGGTAAATACACTGCCGCTCAGTCCATCCAGAATCGTGAAAAACTGGGTGCTGACATTAATGAAGCCATGCGCGTGACTCTGGAATCGGCTCCTTTGCAAATGATGGGCGTGCAGGTCGAGGAAGTGTCTTTCTCCAAGGCCTACGAGCAGTCGATTGAAAACCGCATGCTGGCCCAGGTTCAGATTGAAACCACCCGCCAGCAAAAAGAAACTGCTTCCATTCAGGCTGAAATCCAGGTGGTTCAGGCTGAAGCCGAAGCCCGCGCTCAGCGCGAACGCTACATGGCCGAAGCTGACGGTATTCGCCTGCGTGGTGAAGCCGAAGCCAAGGCCATTTCTGCCAAGGCCCAGGCATTGGCTCAGAACACCAATCTGGTCAACTTGAATGCTGTGGAGAAATGGGACGGTAAACTGCCAGAAAGTCTGGTTCCCGGTTCCGCCATGCCATTTATTGGACTGCGTTAATTTAGTAGCAGTAGCTGGCCTGAACAGGTTTTCTTCGGTAGCGTTACGGCATACGTAACGCTACCGTTTGTTTTTCCAAGGAGTGACGGATGAATGATGAAATGAACCCGGTCCCACAAGGTGGGGGTACAAACCAGCTGGTCAGCCTGCGTAATCTGACGCTAATCAATTACGCCCTGTACATCCTGTCCATGTTTGGTGGCATTACTGCGCTGGTCGCCATCATCATCAATTACATCAAGCGTGATGAGGTTCGCGGCACCTACCTGGAGTCGCACTTTGATTGGCAAATCCGTACCTTCTGGTGGGGCTTTGTGGGCGTGGCGCTCTCGTTCTTGCTGATGGCAATTCTGGTGGGTTTTGTGACCATCGTAATTGTGGGCGTATGGATTCTGTACCGCCTGATCAAAGGCCTGCTGGCCTTGAATGACGGCAAGGCCATTGCCTGATCAGACAGGCATCGAGTCTGATTGAACCAGGGCCCGCATACTTTCGCGGGCCTCTTTGGGCGGCACACCAAAGTGCTGCCGAAATGCCCGGCTGAAATGGGCAGAGCTGCTGAACCCCCAGTGGTAAGCAATTTCCGTGATGGTCTTGTTGTGGTGGGCCAGCCGGCGCAAATCCTGTTCAGCGCCTTTCAGGCGCATGGACCAAATCCAGTTTGTCAGTGAATCGGCTTCGCCCTCCCAGGCGCGATGCACGGTGCTGGCCGTCAGGCTCAGACGTTTGGCAATCTTGCCTATATTCAGCTCCGGGTCGCGCAGATTTTCCAGCACATAGGCTTTGATGCGGTCGCGTCGGACAGACCCCGTATCGTCGCTTAAAGGCAGGCTGCCCAGATTTTCTGCCAGCGCAGCGACCAGAATACCGACCAGGCTG
>JAEXRL010000007.1 GCA_023440825.1 Pseudomonadota bacterium
GGGTAGGGGGGGTACACTATATATTGTTGTGTATAGTATTATACCACTATATGTTGTGGCGTGAAAAATCGACGGTACAAGTCATAGTTGCCAGTTCCTGCCTGCTGATACGCCCACGTTCCGCCGCCTCGTGATGATAGCGGCAAAGCGTTATAAGGTTGTCGTTATCAAGCCTGCGGTCATAATCGACCTTTAGCGGTACAATATGATGCACAGACAGGTCCGTGCTGTTGATAACGCCTGCCGACAGGCACACCCTGCAGCAGTGACCGTCACGCTCAAGTATTTCATCGGCTTTTCTGCGCCATATCTTGCGGTTGCGAAACCTGTCGGCTTCGCTGTCTCGTATTTTCTGTGTATACTTTATCCCGGCTGTGCATTCTCCGGGCTTGTGGATCTTGCCACATCTCGAACAAGCTTTTAACATAAATTTAAGATATAAGAAAAGCACCCTTTGCAGAGTGCTTGAAGTATTCGTCACCGTCCGCACGAAAGAATCAGAAGAGCGGACGGCTCGACTAAGAAAAAGGAGGTCCAATGGATACTCTTGTACGCATAATTGATAGAAAAGGTGACCTGGCGGCTTATTAGCCGCTCCTCGGTCACTACGCTTTCGCTTCTTTTCTATCGTAATCATATCACACTCTTTATGTGTATTTCAATGGTCAATTATTTTACTTACTTCCGAGAGTGCTCGCCCGTGTAATCGGTACAACCATCTAAGCTCTATGTTCTGCATAACAGCTATCTGTTCCCATCGGTTACAGTTTATGTACCTTGCTGCCAGTATCAGCCTTAACCGCTCGTCAGATACCGCAGAAACAGTGCGCTCTATCTCAGCTTTAACACGGATAAGATTGTCTATCTCTGCATTTATCTCCTGCTCCAGTGTTGCAATTTTTGCAACAGCCGTACCCACCTTGTCCGATACCCCGCTGCTGTGTCCTCCTCCGGATGACGGCGATATGTTGGTAGCGAGCTCCCGAAGCTGTCGTTGCTGATCTATCTTTTGATTTATGCGTATGTTGATAAGGTGATAGCGTGATAGGTATTCTTTAGCGGTCATTTGGGTGCTCCTTTTCCTGCACTGCCTCATCGCAAAAATCTTTTGCAGGACAGGATTTGCAACATTCTGCTATCGGCTCTTCACAGTAAAATCCGCATTCTTTCACCAATGCAATTCTGTCTTTCGGATCTGACCAGTCCATTTCTGTTTTTCCCTCAGCGTAATACTTGTCCATTTCAGGTGCTCGGCTGACTTCAATATCACAGAAATTTGCGTCCTCACAGCTGCTTGTGCATAATGCGAGCGCTTTTGCTTTACCTCGTGTTTCGGCGAAAACAACTGCAGAAGCTGTTTCATATTTTTCGTTTACAATCCAGGCTTTCATGTTTCCTCCTTAGGCGCTTCTGGAAGCGGCATCCAATGAGTAACCCGTGCACGTCCTCTATGGATAAAATGATCGATAGACCAATATCCTTTATCGATGTTTCGTATTCCTTTTTGTGACACAGTGCATACTAACACCTCTTCCTGATCCGGCGGAAGCTTGTCCTCCCACTTTATCCACTTTGGTATTACTTGCCCACAAAACAAGCAGGTTTCAGTTGCGGGTTTGCGTTTACTACTCGTTACCTGCTTACTTATCGGCGGTTTAGGAAACGGCATCCAAGCAATGACGACTTCACGACCGTTAAATCTTCCATCTTTGCAAAACCCTTTTTTCTGCTTAAATTTTTCGGCCGTTTCAATAGCATATAAGTCTTGCTCTACACTGATTCTGCCTGTTTTTGTGTCAAGGATGGCGATGTGATTCCACGACTGTTTTTCAGGAAGTCTATCTTCCACGCTTATCCATTCACTCATATTTTTCCTCCTTCAATTATTTCTTTCTTGATCATAGCAAGATATGTATCGACAATTCCTTCCCATTCCGCAGACGTTTTGTCGATTTCTGCTTCTTTTGCAAATTCTTCAACTATCGGCTTTATGCAGTTCAGAAAAATATAAAACCGTACTACGCTTCCGAGTTTTATATTTTCTTGTATCTGCGCATCTAAAGATCCTTTCGGAAGCGTTATCAGCATATTTACTTCGTTTTCGGTCAAAAACTGATCAATAATTTTACCAAGCGTTTCGATGTTCAGCTTATCAAACTTTTCCATCCTCTATACCTCCATAATCCGTATACCTGCGATCTCTTCGCCGCATATTTCGCAGTAATGTTTAATCATTTAAATTTCTCCTTTCAAATCCTTCCTCGCCGGTCATCAGCTCGATACACCTCAGTGCAAGCATCAGCTTGACATCGTGATTTCTTGTGCTGTTGATCTCACATCTCAGCTCGTCCGACCTTCGTATATTCTCCTGGTATCCGACCTCTGCCTCGTGATTTTTCCGTGTTTTGTCTGCGTCCTTGCGATAATCACAAAGATATGCGTCCTTACGCTCTTTGCAAAGTCCCTTCGGAAGCTGACCACTGCGGTAGATACTGCCGAGCTGTGACAGCTTATCGAAGTATTTATACTCGGCAGGCGGAAAGTCGGTATAATCAAGCGTGTTTTCGTATGCCATATGCTCCAGCTTTTCAAATGTTGCCGGATCATTGAAATTTATCTTCTTCATAATCATTCGGTGTAAGGTTGTGAAGGGTTTTGCCCGTTTTCCAACACCTTTTATATATATTTATTTTTTTCATTTTCCGTATGAAAGGTTAGAAAAACCCTTAAACCCTTCACCACCCTTCACCCTCCTTTCAGCTTATAGCTATTCCGATGTAACAATTACCGTTTTTTGCTCGCACCTTAGGATACTTTTTCGACAATTCAACACCAAACTTCGTATTTGACATCTTATACTCGTTATTGTCATCGCACCACTGCGCATACGCCGCATAAAGCACGTTAGCCTGCGCATAGCAGTCCTTGCCCTCTGTGCACCTGTCTTCGACAAAAGCGGAGATAACATCCATCTCTCTGCGGTACTCCTTGACCATAGCGACTACCGCCTTCGGCATATGCAGTCCCTCAGCCTGATACAGTACGCACCCCTCTACTGCCCAGCGGAAGATAGCGGGCAGCTCACGGCACAGCTTATATTTAAGACGTGGGTCTTTCTTTTCTTCGGGTATTTGTACAGTGAACGGTATCATATGCACTCTGCGCCAGATACCTGTGTCTGTGCCTCTGATTATCGGCTTATGATTAGTTGCCATCCACAGTTTGAATTCGGGCTTGAACTCAAACTCATCGCCGTACAGCTTGCGGGCAGTAACTATATCATCGCCTGTAAGCTGCTTCAGCAGACCCTCGTTGATACGCACGCCCTCGTTAGGCTCTACAGACGTAACAAACCTTGCGCCTTTAAGACGTGCTATATCGCTGTTTATGGCACTGCTCTGATTACTGCGTACCATTATTGTTTCCGGCTGGATATTGCTTGCGTAGTCGCCCATAATTGCACGGATAATATCAAGAAACGTTGATTTACCGTTTCTGCCCGTGCCGAACAAGAAGAATACGCACTGCTCCGCCGTTGAGCCTGTCAGCGAATAGCCGACCGCCTTCTGAACATATCGTATAAGGTCCTTGTCGCCGCCGAATATCTCGTCAAGAAATTTCAGCCACTGCGGACAGTCGGCATTGCTCGTGTACTCCGCCGACGTGATACGGGTAAAATATGCTTCCGGCTTATGCTCACTCAGCGTACCGCTTTTCAGGTCAAGAACACCGCTCGGAGTATTAAGCACCATCTTGTACTTATCCATCTGTGCCGGCACTATCGGAACGTGATGCTGTGCTTCCTTCAGCATTGCAGATTTCGATTTGTTGCTTCGGCTTGATTTCAGGTGTTTTTCAAAGCTCTTTGCCATATCTCCGCCGTCCTCAGCGTCCATCTGCTCATATGCCTTAGCCTCTGCCTTCATCGCAAGTACAGCCTTATCGGCTATGCGCTCTATTGTTCCGCTGTTGTCGTAGCACCACTTCCTGCCGTCATAATACAGCCAGCGCTTGTCTGTATAACTGTAGCGGATCTCCTTGCCGAATAAGTCTATAAGCCGTTCTGCGTTCCCTGTATCGTCAAACGTGTACAGCTTTACAGGCTCGTCCTGTGCTGTATCGAGCTTTGCGTGTACAACAGAGCTTTCACCTGTGAACCTTGCCGTAAACTGCGGTGATTTCTGTGCCGGTTCGTATACCTTCTCACAGTCGGCTATGGCTTTTTGTATCGTTATTGCACCGTAGGTACTGCCCGACTGCCGTCTGTCCCATTTCTCACGCATAAGCCCCGACTGTCTGTATATACAGTCCATCATATCCGCATCACACCTGCACCAGAACGCAAGCATATTACAAAGCGCCATATCAGCCTCAGACTGTGACACATATCCTGAATAATCGCCCTGCATAAGCGCATTGAAGCGTGGTGCGTTCTTTGCTTTTCCGGCGAGAGTTATAATATCATTTGCGGTTGCCGGAAGTGCCGGCACATAAGCACGGGGTACAGCGGAAGGCTCACGCCCTCCGCCTATGTACTTTTCGTGCAATGCCTTGATAGCCTCTGTGCATTCGTTTATATCCATATATTCGGCGCACGGATTGCCCGTCATAACGAAAAATCTGCCTGTTTCGTACATTTCGACATTGCCTCGTCTGCGACCCTGCTTCGGCAGGTTTCCTTTGCAGATTATGTGAATGCCTTTGCCGGACTGCGACAGCTCGGTATATGACTGGAGTGTTGTTATAAATTCGGTGATAATGTTGTTTTCGCCGGTTTTGAATGCGGCTATCTCGTCACCCACTCCGTCAATATCCACACCGAAATACTCGCAGTTTCCGAACATGAATCCGACACCTGCAAAACCTGCCGAAGCCGCTACAGCCGTATTGAAATCCGACCATGTGGACGGATCGTTGGAGCGGGCAAGTTCGCCCGTATGAGGATTGATCGGAAGTTTTTTTATCTTACCGCCTGCCTCATCGGGTACAGCCTGCCAGCACACCCAGTTTGAGAGCTTTTTAAGCTCATTGGGAATATATTCGTACATTATTTCCCCATCAGAACGGATAGTCACCGTCATCTTCCGTAACTGCTTCCGTTGTTGTGGTTGCCGCAAAGCTCTCGTTTTTCGGCGCTGATACGGTATCGGCGGTCACGGCGGTCTTGAACTTATGCTTGCAGTCGGGGTGCTGTGTCGGTTCAAGATAGCTTACCTTTTCTCTTGTGGTGCCCTTATCGTCCGTTTCGTGCTTTACTACAGCTATCACACACTTGCCGACAAGATCGTCGCAGTATTCCGCAAGATCCTTGTATTCCTTGCCGTCAGTGAGCTTTGCGGCCTTGCCTACTGCCATAAGTCTGCCGAACGTATAACCGTTTACCGCAAGGTCTTCCTTTGTAGGCTCTTTAGCCTTCCATATTTGATAAAACAAGCAGGCGTTGCCGTATTTCTGCTCCGGAATATCATTCCTTATCGTCAGTCTGAAGCTCAGCGATGTACTGCCGCTCTTATATGTTTTCTCGTCTACGCTTGTGATTATCGTTTCATATCTGCCTTCGGGCTTGAGCGCACTCGTAGCCGCTGAATTGTTCTGTGAAAATGCCATATTATTTATCCTCCGTTATAAGTCTTATTGCGTCTTCTGTGCTTCTGCATATACCTGCAACAGCACCCGAACGACGCATTTTTTCAATAAAATTCTTCTGTTCGGGGCGAATACGTCCCGTTTTTGTCTTTACCTCTATGAATATTGCCTTTCCGTCCGACTGCCTTACGCCGAACAGGTCTGAAAATCCGACCGGTACGCCCGTGTCAAAATATCTGCCGTCAAATGTTCTGCCCTTGCCGACGTTAATGCGGAATATCACACAACCGTTCTCGGACAAAACACGTCTGACAGCATTCTGGATACTGTGTTCTTCTGTCAATAGATAAAACCTCTCTTTCTTGCTTCGTAAAACGCCCAGCCCCTCTGATACCCTTTCTTCTTTGCGTATGCAAGCAGATCGGAATAGGATGAACAATCATCGGGACTGCTGAAATCCAGCCTGAAGCCCTCGATATGAATAAGCTCGGTGCTTTCGCTTGTTTCTATCTCACGGCTCTTTACCGGGAAAACATATCCGCAGTGAGGGCAGATACAGGGCTGACCGGGCGGCGGCGCTCCGAATGTATAGTAACATTCGGGACACTGTTTCACCTTTTCGGCATTCTCCGCAGCTTCTTTCTTTATGTTGCGCTTGCGCTTTTCAAGCGACCACAGGCGGTCATCATCGGGCATTCCGAAGCGTGCGTAATTGCCGACATGATCAAGAATTATCGCACGCTTGCCCGGTCGATAGCGCATACATCTCATTGACTGCTGAATGTACAGCGTAAGAGATTGAGTGGGACGGAGCAATATCGCACATTCGCAGTCGGGAACGTCAAAGCCCTCCGATATTAAATCGACATTGCAAAGTATCGTTATCCGTCCTGCTCTGAAATCCGAAATAATACGATTACGCTCTGCATCGGGAGTTGTACCGTCAATGTGTACGGCGTTTATGCCTGCTTCTCGGAACGCTTCGGCGGTAGCGAGCGAGTGCTTAACGCTTGAGCAGTAGCAGACGGCTTTCTTACCGTCTGCAAGCTGTCTGTAGTATCCGATAACATCACCAAATACAGCCTTTTTGATCATTGCCTTTTCAACGTCTGCCGTAACAAACTCGCCCATTTTGATATGAAGCCCCGATAAGTCGGCTACGGACGGTGCATAGTAGTCATACAGTGCAAGACAGTTGTGATCAATAAGCCATTTGGTAGACGGCCCGATTATCAGCTTGTCGTTGACATCACCCAGACCGTCACCGTTGAGGCGGACAGGCGTTGCCGTTACCCCCACACGAAGCACATCGGGGAAAGCGTCATAGATTTTCTTGTACGACAGCGCAAGGCTGTGGTGATTTTCGTCTGTAATGATAAGCGCAGGCTTTGACAGTTTTTTTATCCGCCGTGCTGCCGTCTGCACCATCATCACGTCACAGTAGTTCATATCAACGCCCCAGCGTATGAACGTCCTTATTATCTGCTGAACAAGCTCCTGCCTGTGTACAAGAAACAATACCTTTTTCCCGTTGAATGTAGTCCGCCGTGCTATCTCTGCTACTATCACCGACTTACCGCCGCCGCACCCGAGAACAATGCAGGGAGCGTGATAACCCTCACGCCACGCCTGCCTTGTCTGCTCGACAAGCTCACTCTGATACGGTCTTAGCGGCATTCTGCTTTTCGACCTCCTTCTTTGCACACGCTATGCACAGCTTTCTGCCGAATTTTGCAACCGAGCTTTCAACCATTTCCGCTACCGTATGCTTAGGTGTCGGCATAATGACAGCGCCGCATTCTTCACATCTGTCGGGCTCTGCACCCTCGCTGAGCCATGCGCCGAGCTGAGTACCTAAATCTTCGGTGATAACGCCCGACCACTTATCGAGGAATGTTGTGTCTTTTGAAAGACTTGCGATATGCTCCCTGTTTATCTGAAATGCTATGTCAAATTCATACTCGGTGTTATCACGCTGCACCGGCGCAAGTCCTATCTTGACGGGAACGGTCTTGCCCCTGTCGTTGATTTCCATAGCATAGCCCATCTTGGTACGCAGTGTAATGATTGTGTGGCAGTTGACCGACAGTATGGTATTGACAAGATTGTTCTGTATCTTTCCTGCCTCGTCCCATGCGGTATAATCGTTCTTTCCCTGACGCTGTGCTATCTGTGATTTGATGTCAAGCACTCCGCCCTCGTTATCCCATGCGTGTGAAAAGCTGTCCACTATTATTACGCCGTCCTCCCCGACCGCCTCAGCCGCCTGTCTGACGTACTCTATGTACTTTTCTGGCGAATACGGCGGTGTAAGCGGGGCATAGAGAAATTCTCCCGTGCCGAGATCGTGACGATCGGCATAGAATCTGCCACGCTCGTGTTCTGTATCTATAAGGGCAACCTTGCCCCAGTTGCCTGTTATGCCCTTTGCGAGATAGAGCGACGAAAGCGTTTTACCGCTTCCCGACGGTCCCATGACCGCAATTCTCGCCTTTGATTTCTTTCTTGTTACGGGTGTAAATATATTGCTCATAGCTACCTCACTTTATCGTTATATACGGCTTTTTTTCAAGATGTACGGCAGGGAGCTCTTCTCCGCTGTCGAGCAGCTTCTTGACCTCTGACTTACGTATTGTCGGATCACTGTACTTTATAAGTGAATCGTTATACGCTTCGGCATAATCGATAAACTTCCGCTCATCGTCAATAATCACACTGTCACGTCCCTCGGAGAACGTTATTTTTGCTCTCGGCATATCGACCTTTTTCAGTTTCATCGCCTGCATATCCTGTAGCAGGCGCTTTTTCAGGAACTCTGCCTTTTTACGCTTGGTTTTTGCTCTTGCCGTCTGTTCCTTAGCTTCAAGCTCGTGGCTGTCCGCTTCACGTTCAAGGTTTTTAATGAAGCAGGCAACATTCTCGGCTTTTTCATTGAACTCGCCCTCAATGCCTTCGAGAGTGTCAAACCACATTGTCAGCATATCGGCTTTGTATGCTTCAAGGTCAGCGATGACCTCGCCGTCATCGTCTATATACTCGCCGTCAGCATTGGTGTCCGGTTCGTAGTCATTTATAGCGTCAAACGCATCGAAAAGTTCGGCAAACCTGCCGGTTATATCATATAATGTACTGCTCATACGATTTCCTCCGTCATTTTATTAAAAAACTGCTTTGCCTTTATCACGAACAGATCGTGATTACTGTCTTCGGAATTATTGCCGATGAACTCGCAGAGCCGTTTTGCCGCATCAATAGCTGTGGCAAGATATGCCTTGAACGTTTCCTTAGTGTCGGGCACAGATACGGTAAGCTCCGACTGCTCACGCTTTGCCGCCTCAAGTTCCTTGCGGAGATCTTCGAGTTTCTTTTCGTTCTCGGCTTTAAGATTGTTTATCTGCTCGGCATGCTCACGGTTTAAGCGGATAGTGTCCTGTAATGCGTCCTCCTGCACCTTATCAAGCTGCTGTTCATAAGTCTTGCAGATAT
>JAEXRL010000028.1 GCA_023440825.1 Pseudomonadota bacterium
AGCCTGAACCTGAACCAGAGCCGCCTGTTCAGGAGCCGGTGATTCCAGAGCCCCCGCCGCCTCCTAAGCCCAAACCGAAACCTAAGCCCAAGCCCAAGCCAGTCTCCAAACCGGTAGAGCAGGCTAAGCCAACACCTGCTCCGGCTCCTACCTCTCCTATACCCGACGCTAAGCCAGCACCACAGGCTGCTGCGCCCCGACCTGCTCCATCTCAAGGGGATAAGCCCAAGGTGGTGGGGCATATTGATTACTTAGGGCGTCGGCCAGTACCGGTGTACCCGAGGCTGTCGGAACGGCGTGGTGAGCAAGGGCGTGTTGTGATACGGGTACTGATTTCTACCGAAGGCCGTGTGCTTGATGCCAGTGTACAAAGATCGTCAGGCTACGAACGTTTGGACGAGTCGGCATTAAAAGCCGTGCGTTCTGCGCGTTTTAAACCTTATACGGAAAATGGCATTGCATTTCGAGCTATGGCCGATATTCCGTTTGAGTTTGTAAGGTAAGCACCATGGGGTCTTACTTATGCTGAAGCGAGCATTTTTAGCCTTGATGTTTATGGTGCTTAGCCTTGTGAGTAAGGCAGCGGAGCCAATGTTGCCGCGGGTGCCCCTACGTGCAGATATGTTCATATTACCGAATCAGGTGCATGTCGATTTGCGTACAGCGGTACAGAAAGCGGGAGTCGACGGGTCGGTGATAATACGGGCTGTAATTTCACCGCAAGGCAGGGTGCGATCAGCCACTGTTTATCATTCTTCTGGACATATTTCATTAGATCAGGCTGCCTTGACTGCAGTGAAGGCGGCACAATTTAAACCCTATATGGAAGACGGCGTGGCAGTAAGCGCTATGGCGGATATTCCTTTTGAGTTCCTTAGATAGGATAGCTTGTGATGCATGACATACTAGATAGCGTTTTTGCGATATTAGCCCAGGCAGCCCCTTTGGCTAGCAGTGCCACCGACACAGTGCAAAGTGGCGCGGCAGCAGTAGCCCCTGCCGCAGATGGCTTGGCGACACTAGGCTCAACAGTGGGTAATGCCGCTCAGACAGCCAGCGCGGCAGCGCCTGCGCTACAGCAAGCACCTGCAGCACTAGATGCTGGAGCCAATACCAGCGTGTTGTCCTTCGTCCAGCAAAGTGACTGGGTGGGTAAGGGCTTGTTTATCGTTTTGGCGATCATGTCTTTGGCCAGTTGGTATCTTATTATTGTTAAAGGCATTTTATCCATGCGCCTGAAGCGTCGTTCTACGGCGTTTGTACGTGAGTTCTGGTCGGCGAGCTCCTTAGAGCAGGTGGAAAATGAAATTGCTACGCATGGCGCGCGCGAACCCTTTGCGCATCTGGCCAGTCATGCGATTCATGCGCAGCAGCACCATGCAAAGTATGGTGCCATGCGCTTGGAGGAAAAGGGATCGACGGGCGACTTCATTGCACGCATTATGCGCAAGGTCATAGACGAAGAAACGGCACGTCTTGAAAACGGCTTAACCTTGTTAGCTTCTGTGGGGTCTACTGCTCCCTTTGTGGGCTTGTTTGGTACGGTGTGGGGGGTCTACCACGCCCTGATCAATATAGGATTGGCGGACGGCGTCACCATTAATCATATTGCAGGCCCTGTGGGAGAAGCCTTAGTTATGACGGGCTTGGGTTTGGCGGTGGCTATTCCTGCTGTGCTGGGATATAACGCATTTGTGCGTACGAATCGCGTGTACTTGGCCAAACTGGATGCCTTTGCCCACGACCTGTTCACCTTCCTGTCCACGGGCCAGCAAGTGCAAGAAGGTCAGGTACATTTGCGTCGTGTGCCCAGTTCTGGGGCGAATGCGTCTCATACGGCAGCGGCCGCTAAACGGGAGCACTAATCATGTCCTTTGGTAGTTTTGATAAGCGTGGCTCGTCGCCAGCGATGTCAGAAATTAATATGGTGCCGCTGATTGATGTGATGCTGGTGCTATTAGTTATCTTTTTGATTACAGCACCCTTGTTGTCGCACTCTATTAAGGTGCAGTTGCCTCAGGCCAGTGCAGAGCCCGTCGAGCAAGAGCAGAAATCCATAGATTTAGCGATTGATGCATTCGGCGTGGTCTATGTCAACGACCAGGAGGTGGCCTTGGAAAATCTTACCGCTTACTTGGCTCCATTTAGCCAAGACAAGCCGCAGCCTGAGTTACGTATTCGAGCCGATGCGGATACCTTATATGATGTATTGGCGCAGGTCATGAGCAAGTCCAAGGCGGCAGGCATGACCCGTTTGGGATTTGTCACTCGTCCTGATAGTCGGGTCACGGCACCTGTTGCGGCCGACACTGAGCCCAAGACGGAGTAATAGGTGGGTTTAAGGAGCGATCTACCGTATTCAGGCAGATCGCTCTGTAGCGGCCTTGGCGTCGCTTAAATAAACCCCCAAAACCACAAGATAGCCGGAACGAAGGCGGTGGTAACGCCTTGTATGGCTGTCATGGCTCCGGTAAGTTTTCCGATAGCCACATTGCGTGATAAAAGTAAAAAAAACATAAACCACAGCAATGACCAGGCTAGCCAGCTAAATACCATCCAGTAATCAAATACTGTGGTGGCTTGCTGATAGGTGAAATAGGCCACCGGAATGCCTACAAATGGCACCATTAATGAAAACCAGCCAAATGCTTTACCATCTGATTGAGTAAAAGCATTGAGGGCGAGCCAGAAATACGTTAATACAAACAGGCCCATGTAGGCTGTTGGCGCTAAGCTACTGCCAGTTTGGCTGGAGTTCACTACTTGTACTGTCAGTAAAATGATGCCAAGCAAGGCTGTAAACGCATTAACCGCGGCTGCGTCTTTCAGGCCTATGTGTTGGCTGCTATCGTCGCTATAGGCATAGCAAATGCGTATGCCATTGACAAAGAGTGTGATCCCTACAAATACCAAGAAAAATTGCAGCATGATGATCACCTGAGTAAACACTGGGGCGGCGAGCCGCCCCAGTGCAACGGGATAGTCAAAGCAATAGGTGCTTTTGTTGAGCGTGGGTGATGCGGCTATAACTTATGCACATACTGCGCAGTTGGGGCCTATACACTGGTGTAAAACGGAACTCTTTACATGGGCATGTGTGCCAGGACCTGAGACGCTGGGACCTGCTAATTGCTGCTGAGGCGTAGCCGCCCGAAACGGGCTGGCTTTACTGATCAGCATGCTAGGAGCAGTGAGCCGATAATGCAATTGCCCGGTGCCACAACGACTGCAGGAGCTGGGTTCATGCCGTTTAGCCATACTGCGCAATTGGCTAAACATGCCGTGGCAGGAGCCACATTGATAGTCATATAAAGGCATAAGTGATTCCTGTTTTAGCCCAGTGTCATTTTCACGCCGGGTCGACCGTAGCTGGCAGCACCTTCTATAGCGCCTTGAGGCAGAATGTCTACATCAAAAATACCCGTGGGGATAGCAATGGATGCGGACGCATTGGGTAAATCTACAACGCCACCATAACGTCCCTCTACCGGGGCTGCTGTGAGTAGCATATAAATTTGCGCTCTGGATAGGTCGGTGACGGTAGTGAGGTAGTCGATCGCCGCCAAACACGCTTGGCGATAGGCGACGGTGGCATCTAGGTAGTGGTTGACGCCTTTTTCTACGCTAATGCCGGTAAAGCTTAACCATTGCTCATAGCGTACGTCATGAACGCCTGGTACATAAATGGGGGCATTGATATTGTATTTGGCCATTCCCCCTTTTATTAGATCAAATCCCAGATGGGCTGCGCCGTCCATTTCAATTGCGCCACAAAATGAAATTTCGCCATCACCTTGTGAGAAATGCAGATCGCCCAGAGAAAGACCAGCGCCCTTCACGTAGACGGGAAAGTAGATACGGGAGCCTACGGTGAGGTTTTTAATATCCAGGTTTCCACCGTGTTCGCGTGGTGGAACGGTACGCGCTGCCTCGGCGGCGACACGATCGAATTGCGCACCGCTCAAACCACGAAGCACGGCGGTTTCAGCATGTGGCGGACGTGCCTGACCTTTGGCTGCTAGTATTCCTTCACGGCGATTCCACTCTTTAAGCAGATCATGTGAAGGGAGCGTGCCGATAAGACCTGGGTGCAGCATGGATCCAATGCGAACGCCAGGTATATGGCGGGATGTCGCATAGCGGCCGCTTAAGTCCCAGATGGCTTTATCGGCGTCAGGAAAGTCGTCGACCAAGAATCCGCCACCATTCTGGCGTGAAAATATGCCAGAAAAACCAACCGGTGTAATGTAATTAATGTCCAGCAAATCCACGACTAAGACGTCGCCTGGCTCGGCCCCTTCTACGTGCACCGGACCTGTTAAAGGGTGAGCACGGGTAAGGTCTACATCGCGTACATCGTTCGCGCTATCGCTGTCCTTAATCTGGCTGTCTAGAAAGTCCAGGCACTCCAGAATGATTTCTTCACCGGGGCGTACGCTAGTGAGCTCCGGGATATCCGGATGCCAGCGGTTATGGCCAATTTCTGCCTGTTCGGCAAGGGGGGCACCCGGTTTGATTTTAATATGCTGCATTGTCATCTCCTTTAGTTATGGTAAAACGCGAGTCAGATACAACAATGGGGTCTTTTAATTAAGAATTATTTTTCTTAATATAAAAGACTAAGTGAGAAACATTTTAATTAATATTTTTTACTTAAACTCTAATTTATTTGTGATCGGTTTTTTATCATGTCTAATAATTTGTTTTTCAATTTGTATTATTAATTTGTTTTTTTTGAGAGCGTTTTTTATGTGGCTTAAACGCTGGTCTCGTCAATTTCATGTTTGAACTATATCATGAGAAAAAATGCCCACAAGCCCCTATTTATTAAGGTTTTCCCTATACGTGGAGCTTTGTTTTTGAGCGGCTTGAAACACTGTTATATAAGAGAAAAAAAGCATAATTAATTCTCTTTATATAAGAGAAATATTTCATATTAAATATTCCATATAGGAAATAAAATTCATAATAGCTAGGGGTTTTATAAGGCTTTGCTTTAACTTGTATTTATATATGTAAGAAAGCACGAACTCTATTGCGCCTTGCCAGATGGCGGGCGCAAGATAGCCGGTTTGCACGATAGACCCTCAAAATGAGCTGCGCTGTTGCCTATCTTGCGGTAACATGAATAACCCCCTGGCTTGCTGGTACGGCGTCAGGGGTTAATTTCTTATAAAATCGCCATCATGCGTGTACTACTTATAGAAGACGACGCCACTTTGGGCGCCGCATTACAAGAATATCTGACTGACCAAGGCTATGCCGTCGACTGGCTGCAGCAAGGCGAGCGAGCGTTGGAAGAACTGAACAATCAGGTCTACGATTTGTTAGTGCTGGACTGGAATCTGCCAGGAGTTAGCGGGCTAGAGGTCTTGCAACAATTGCGTGAGATTAATAACGCGATCCCGGTACTGATGCTGACCGCCAGAGACGATCTGAGTGACCGTGTCGCTGGGCTAGACGCTGGTGCTGATGATTACGTGGTGAAGCCGTTTGATCTGGCTGAGCTCGCAGCGCGTATTCGAGCCTTCCGGCGACGTCGGGCAGGACAAGGTAAACCAGAGATTGAGGCCGGGCCCTTGGTGTTCGATACCGTAGGGCGCGAGGTTCGCTGCCGCAACGAACGCTTGGTGCTTTCGGTACGTGAACTGTCTGTGCTGGAAATGCTCATGATGCGATGTGGGCGTGTGGTGACCAAACAGCAAATAGTGAACTCCTTATCCGCCTGGGATGCAGACTTCAGTGAGAATGCCGTAGAGGTATACGTCTACCGGCTGCGCAAGCGCTTGGAAAGAACCGGAGTTTCTATCCAGACTGTGCGTGGTTTTGGTTATTTGCTGGATGTAGAAAGTAAATCTTAGGCCTAGGCGATGGTTGACGGAATATTTTTCAGTTAGAGCCCTACATGTCTACACCTGTTGCGAACGGTACGTCTGCTTGGAAAAAATGGCTAACACGCTTATTACCCGAGGGGTCGCTGGCTAGGCGCTTAATGGTGCGTTTGTTTCCACCCATTGCTTTTTTAGTGATACTGGATTTAAGCGTGACCTGGGTCTTGACGCAAAGAATGAGTTTAGAAGATTGGTTGCTGCGCGATATTTTCTGGACCATGGTGCTAAGCCAATTGTTCCTTATGACCTTGATTGCATGGATCTTGCTGTCAGGTATACGTTCGGGCTTGTCCTCCATTAAAGATCTGTCACAGCAGATTAGTCAGCGTAGCGAAGTGGATTTGCAAAAGCTGGATCCTGCCGGCTTGCCGGCCGAAGTGGTGCCATTGGTGGATCATGTGAATGAGCTGCTGCTGCGCTTGGACGACACCATACAGGCGCAAAAGCGCTTTATAGGGCATGCTGCGCATCAGTTGCATACGCCGCTAAGTGGTTTGCGCTTGGAGTCTGAGTTGATGTTGGCTCGTCCATTGCCCGATGATGTGCGAGAACGTGCTACGCGCATTAAAACAGTGTCCGATCGTATGATTCATCTGGGCCAACAACTGATGGTCTTGGCGCGGGCCGATTCTACCGCTACCTTGAAGGACAGCTTTCGTCGTTTGGATTTGTGTGAATGGGTCAGGGCCGAAGGTGGCGACTGGTTTTTACGAGCGCGCCAAGCCGACATAGAGCTGGTCTTGCATGCCCCGGATAAGCCGGTTTGGATAGATGCGGATCCTATTTTGCTGGGCGAGCTCTTGGGCAACTTGATTGATAATGCCTTACGCTACGCCCAAGGCACGCCAGAGATTGCTTTGCGCGTGAGCGATAACCCTCCATCATTGGCTATCGAAGATCATGGGCCAGGCATTGATGCTCAAGATACCTTGCGTATTTTTGATGCTTTTTACCGCTCCCCTGGTACGTCCAGTGAAGGTTCGGGCTTGGGCTTGGCTATAGTGCGTGAAATTACCCGCGCTCATGGAGCGTGGTGGAATTTAAGTAGCCGCCCCAGCTTTGATGGAACCCGTATCAGTATTGTGTTTCCGGGGCCACGTATCGGTGCCCGTTTATCTCGCACAGAAATCTTACCCGGAGTTAACTAAGGTGAATTCACCATCGGGATTGGCATCCGCTCATACTAAAAAAGCCTTACTGGTCGGAGCCTTGGGGGTGGCCTACGGGGATATAGGTACTAGCCCACTTTACACGATGAAGGTGGCTCTGGCTTATTATGCGCAGCCAGGGCCTGAGCAGGTGTTGGGCGTCTTGTCGCTGTTGTTCTGGCTATTGACCCTGTTGGTGTCCATCAAGTATGTCACCATTGTTTTACGCTTGGACAATAAGGGGGAAGGCGGGGTGTTGGCCTTGATGGCCTTGGCCACGCAGGGCTTGCAGGGCAGGCGAGCTTGGGTACTTACCATTTTGGGCTTGATTGGTGCATGTCTGTTTTACGGCGACAGCATGATTACACCGGCTATTTCTGTGCTCTCCGCGATTGAGGGGGTGGGAATGATTTCCCATATTTTTGATCCCTGGGTGGTGCCCTTAGCGATAGTGGTACTGGTTCTGCTGTTTTCTTTGCAGTCGCGTGGAACCGGTACGATGGGCAAGCTATTTGGCCCGGTCATGCTGTGCTGGTTTTTGGTGCTGGGCGCATTGGGTTTATGGCGTATTTTGGAGGCTCCCCAAGTGTTGATGGCGGTAGACCCACGCTTGGCCGCCAGCTTTGTGCTCAGTGCGCCTTGGCAAACTTTTTTTGTCTTGGGCGCCTTGGTGCTAGCCTTAACAGGCGCCGAAGCGCTATACGCCGATATGGGGCACTTCGGGCGTCCCGCCATTCGTCGTGCCTGGTTTCTGATTGTTATGCCGTGTCTGTTGTTGTGCTATTTTGGGCAAGGCGCTTTGCTCATCAATGATATAAGTGCGCTGCGTAATCCATTTTTTCATTTGGCTCCAGCTTGGGGCTTGTTGCCTTTAGTATTGTTGGCAACTGTCGCCACGGTGATAGCTTCGCAGTCGGTCATATCAGGAGCGTATTCGGTGACCCGGCAAGCTGTACAGTTGGGGTTTTGGCCGCGCATGGCTATTTTGCACACTTCTAGCCATGAGGAAGGGCAGGTTTACTTACCCAAAGTGGCGCAGTTGCTATTTGTGGCCGTCTTGCTGCTGGTAATCAGTTTTGGATCCTCAGATCGGCTCGCACATGCATACGGGTTTGCGGTCACGGGCACTATGCTGATGACCAGCTTGCTTGCTTTATCCTTATTACCTCGTCGTGCTAGGGGCTGGAAACGGTGGTTTTGGATTGCCTTGATTGCGGTGTTTTTATTGCTAGATCTGGTTCTATTCTCCGCGAATGTACTAAAACTTCCTGATGGGGGCTGGCTGCCTTTGCTGGTTGGGGCTGGCTTATTGACCATGATGTTGACCTGGAAGCAGGGTCGTCAGCAGGTACGAGACAAACTGAATGAGACCCCTCAGAGTTTGCGTGAGTTTATGGGCAACCTACAGGAGTATCCACCTGTACGAGTTTCGGGTACTGCCGTTTTCATGAGCTTGTTGCCGGACGTGGTACCTCCGGCCTTATTGCATAACTTGAAACACAATAAAGTGCTGCACGAGCAAATATTATTTTTGACAGTGCAAAGTCAGAGCATACCGGCCGTATCAGCTAGCGAGCGCTATGAGCTAGAGGCCTTAGCCCCTGATTGCTGGCAGGCTGTGGCTCACTGGGGCTTTAAGCAAGAACCCAATGTACCGGAGTTGCTCGAGCAAATTAGTCGAGAACATCCAGAGTTGAATCTGGACCCCATGCAGACTTCGTATTATTTGTCGCGCCAAACGGTGGTACTGACTGGGCGCGGAAGATGGCGCACGCGCTTATTTATGTTTATGTCGCGTAATGCTGCCAGAAGTACACGGTTCTTCAAGATTCCACCTAACCGTGTGGTGGAAATGGGCATGCAAATTGAATTGTAGGCGGTGCTTATACTGCATTCGCGCGTCACGCGCGAATGCAGTGTAGTAGTTACTGTGAGCTGGCGGGTACCGTGGTGGTGGTTTCACGAAGAATGCCACCGCCTTGAACACTGCCGCTAATAACGGTGTTTTGGCTCTCTTGCATGGTCAGCATGCACTCTTGTTGACGTTCAGCAGGTAGTGCCTGACAGCGGGCATTACGGTTGCTTTGTAGATTTTGATCACCTTGCCCTAATTTATTTTGGCGCTCTGCCTGTAAGGCGGCACCAGCATCGCGCTGGCAGGCCTTAAGGGCTTCACCTTGCAGGGCTGCACATTGCTGTAGTTCCTGTTGGTAGCGCTGTTGAGCGTCTTGAGCTTGAGCAGGCAGCGCCCATACAGCGGTTCCTAATACTAAACCAGCGCTCAGGTATCGAATCGATGACAAGCGACTTGTATGCATAGTGATGCTCCTTGTGTAGTAAGTACAGGGATGACTGTAGTATAAATGCCTTAGGCTTCAGACAATGCAAGAGAAGTTTTCTAGCTGTCCCAGAAAATGTCATTCATCAGGGTGAATCGGAGCGCCTGAAATAGGGTGTTTAGTGGGCACGCTTAAATAGCCTGGCTCGTCGGGGGCGTAGTCGGCCAGTCGTTGGCGTAATTCGCGCTTAATCGCTGCACGCATCAAGAAAATGGCGGTTACAGGCGAGGTGATAATCAATAAAATACTGATGATCAGTGGATGCACGATGGGTCGGCTTAGTAAAAAACTACTTAATAAAACGACGGCCATCAGCAAACTGAATATGCCCAAGGTATTGCCTAAAGTAGGGGCGTGAATGCGCGAGTAAAAGTGCTTAAGTCGTATGAGGCCTAATGAACCAACCAGGCTAACGATGCCGCTTAGCACTAATAGCAGGGTAACGGGTACCGCAATCCACCAAGGTAAATGGCTCATGGCTCTATAAGCTCCGCGCGCAGTAAGAATTTGGCCATGGCGGCTGAGCCCACAAATCCGAACAGCGCGATAAGCATGGCAATATCAAAGTACAGGGACGAATCAAAGCGTATGCCTAAAGCGAGCAGGGCCATCATGCCGTTGCTATACATGGTGTCCAAGGCAAGAACTCGATCGGGGGCAGTGGGTCCTTTGAGCAATCGCACAACGGCGCACACCATGCCCAGCACAAAACAGCCCAGGGCGAACTGGCACGCCCAGTACACAAGGTCTGTCATTGGAAGATCTCCAGTAAAGGACTTTCGTAACGTTTTTGTATGGTATCAAGCCATTGTTGCTCGTCGTACAAATCCAGCACGTGCAGGGTAAGCACATTGTTCTGGGGGTCGTGCCCAGACCACACGGTTCCAGGCGTGTACGTAATAATGCAGGCTAAGGCGGCCAGCCCGTGAGGGTCTGTGATACGTAAGGGAATCAACAAAAAGCCAGGCTGTGCTTGATATCGTTTGCCCAGCAAGACGATACGCCCCACGTCATAGTTCGATTTTACGATATCGATCGCCACTTTAATAATAAGATTCAAAGCAAGCAGTGGACGTTTGAAATTAGCTCTTACCGGTCTGAAGGGACGTGCGGCCAAGCTTAGCCAGATCGCCAATATAGCCCCCAGAAGAATATGGCCAGGTGACAGGCTATCGTTTAATAGTAGCCAAAGCGCCAGCAAAAGCAGGGGTAAGAAAAAGTGGTAACGGCGTATCTTCATCGTAAGCCTCCTGGCGTGACATCGCGCAAAGAGTGTCGTTGCAAGACAGCATCAATATAGGTACTAGGTTCGTCTAGCTGGCTGGCGGTTTCTTCCAGGTAGGTACTCACAGGGCCCGCATACCAGCTCATGAGTGCGCACATGACAATGATGCCGCCTATGGGTATGGCTTCGATCAGTTTTAAGCGCGGTATGGTGATATCGGTGACGCTCCAGAATAATCGTATACCTGTACGTACCATGGCGATCAAGCCAGCAATTCCGGCCAGCAACACAGCCCCGGTTAGAATCCAGGCGTTGAGTGGTTCTGGGCTATTGCCAGAGGCCTTGAGGGCCGCAGTTAATAAAGACAGCTTTGCCACGAAGCCAGACAAGGGGGGCAGGCCAATAATAAGTAAAGCGCAGGCAATAAATGACATGCCTAAAAACACCATGACGCCGGGTATGGCTATACCGACTACGTCATCGCTGTCATCGTCTGAGTGTGGGTCGTCCAGATCGAATATTTCTTGGCTCACAGCCAGCAGGTCTGCACCAAAAGGTTTGGCTCGTCCAATTAATTCCAGCACCAGGAAAAAAGCGCCTAGAGCCAGCACACTACTAATCATGTAGTACAAGGCTGGGCCAGTAAGTATCACGCCGGGCATGCCTAGGGCCGCCAATAAGGTGCCAGAGGAGACAATAATGCTATAACCGGCTAAGCGTTCCGGTTGTTGAGCAGCCAGCATGCCAATGGCACCGAACGCCAAGGTGGCGATTCCAGCAGGAAACATCCAGGCTCCGCCAAAAGCGGCTGGCGCACCGGTGGGCAGCAATAAGGAGCCTATGCGCAGCAGCGAGTAAATACCCACTTTTGTCATGATGGCAAACATAGCGGCGACGGGGGCAGCGGCAGTGCCGTAGGCTGCCGGTAGCCAATAGTTCAGCGGCCAGGCTGCTGCCTTAATGAGAAAGGCGATGCCAAGTACCGCAATGGCCGCTTCAAAAATAAGGCGGTCAGAATCAGGCAGGCTACCCGCACGGACCGCTAGGTCGGCCATATTCAGTGTGCCTGTTGTGCCATAGATAAGGGCAATAGCAATGAGCAGCAGGAAGGAAGCTACCAGGTTTACCGCAATGTAATGCAAACCAGCGCGTACGCGAGCCTGACCGGAGCCATGCAGCATCAGTCCATACGAGGCTGCCAGCAAGACTTCGAAGAAGACGAACAGGTTGAAAAGATCGCCCGTCATGAAGGCGCCATTCAGCCCCATGAGTAAAAGCTGAAATAGGGAATGAAAATGTACGCCCACCCTATCCCAGCGGGCGGTGGCATAAATCCAGCAAGCCCATGCCAGTACATTCGTAAGCAGCAGCATGAGTGCGGCTAAGCGGTCTACAGCCAGAACAATTCCAAACGGGGCAGGCCAGTCGCCCAGCAAGTACACACTGACGGTGCCAGCCGGCGAGTGACTGAGCGTGCCGTCGGCGATGAGCAGCAAAGTGAGGGCACTGGCCAGTTGCAGGCTGAGCGAGACAATACTGATGCCCAGTTTGAAGTGCCGCCGCTGATCGCGCAGCATCAACATGAGTCCTGCAGCCATAAGCGGTATGGCGACTGGAAAGATGGGTAAGTGTTGCAGCATGGGGTTCACAGCTCGTCTTCCTCGCCTTCTTCACGCCCATCCACATGGTCGGTGCCGGTTAAGCCCCGATTGGCGAGTAAGACCACCAGAAATAGGGCCGTCGTGGCAAAACCAATCACAATAGCAGTGAGCACCAGAGCCTGGGGGAGTGGGTCCGCATAGTTAGCGGCAATATCGCCTAGCTCGCTGTTAATGACAGGTGCTGCGCCCAGTTTGATCCGTCCCATACTAAAAATAAACAGGTTCACGGCATAGGCGACCAAAGACAGACCCATGATGACCTGAAAAGTACGCGGGCGTAATAGCAGCCATATGCCTGAGCCGGCCAGAGTGCCTATGGCAAGCGCTAATATGAGTTCCATCAGAGTTGCTCCTGTTTGGCGGTCAGGGCAGCACGAGCAGCCGGCAGTTTGCGATAAAAACGCAGGGACTGGTGGGCCAGCGCAACCAGCATCAATATGGTTGAACCAATGACCAACATGTACACGCCTATATCAAATATCAAGGCGCTAGATGTGTGGATCACACCGATCAGGGGCAAGGTAATATCCCAGCTTTGGGCGGCCAGGAAGGGTTTGTTAAACCACCACACCATCATGGCAGCACCGCCTGCGGTGAGCATACCGGTAGCCACCCAGGTTTGGGGTTGTATCAGGGGGCGGGATTCCATCCAGACTACGCCGCCTACGATGTACTGCAGAATAATGGCCGTCGCCATAATCAAACCACCTACAAAACCGCCGCCTGGCAGATTATGCCCGCGCAGCAAGAAGTACAGGGAGATCAACGTAGCAATAGGCAATAACAGGCGTACCAATACAGCAGGTATGCGCATGATGCCCTCAGGCAGTAAGGCGTCTGGGTCTGGTTCCTCGAAGATGGCTTCGCTGCTGTCGCGCTTGTTTTGGCGACGTGCTAAAGGCATGGCGATAGCCTCTAGGGGAGGACGGAAACGACGCAGCAGCGCAAAGACTGTTAGGGCAACAATACCCAGTACAGTAATTTCACCAAAGGTATCGAAGCCCCGGAAGTCGACCAGAATGACGTTAACCACGTTTGCTCCGCCGCCCAGAGGCAGGGACTTCTCAATAAAGAAGGAGGCCACATCGCTATTGGGGGGACGCGTCATGACGCTGAACGCGAGCAAGGCGATACCCAGCCCTGAAACAATGGCGATGATCAGGTCGCGACTACGGCGCAAGGCCGCTCGGTTACTATCGTCTTCGGGGTGTCGAATACTGCTGACGCGCGGAGGGAGCCAACGTAAACCTAATAATATCAGCACCAAAGTGACGACTTCGACGGTAAGCTGGGTTAAGGCCAGATCGGGGGCAGAAAGCCAGGCAAAGGTCAGGCTGGTAGCCAGGCCTGCGCCTCCGGAAAGCAATAAAGAGGCGGGGCGGTGAAACTTGGCTTGATAAGCCGAGCCGATAGCGCAGGCTCCACCCACCATCCAGAGCAGTAAGAAATAGGGATCGATGGACGTGTGTATAGGGCCATGTACCCATTGTCCACGTATCAGGGGCAAGGCTGTTACGCCCAGGGTCACCAGCAAGATGAGTAAGATTTGACGCTGTAAACGGGGCGAGTACAGACGGTTCAGTAAAATATTCGCACGTACTTCAATCCACTCCATGAACACTTCAAACAGGTGTCTCCCGTCGAAACGGTAGAGAAAGGGAGTGCGTCCTTGGCGATTAGGATAGTAACGCCCTAGCAAGTAGACAATAAAGATACCCGCCAAGGTGGCGATCAGGCTCATGAGCAAGGGCAAGTTAAAGCCATGCCAGATATGCAAGTTATAGACGGGCATATCGGCGCCCATGATAGAGCGTGCGGCCGTGGCTAAAAATGGGCCAAATGTTAGGGCGGGTGCGATACCGACCATCAGGCAAGTCAGCACCAGGATGCCGCTAGGTATCAGCATGCGTCGTGGTGGCTCATGGGGAGGGCGCGGCAGGTCGGTAGCGACAGGGCCAAAAAACACTTGGCTGATAAAACGCAAGGAGTAGGCCACACTAAATGAACCGGCAATGACTGCCACAATGGGCAGCAGATAGTCTAGGGTGTCGCCATTGCCGGCTGTGATTGCTTCGGCAAAAAACATCTCTTTGGAAATGAAGCCGTTTAGCAGAGGGACTCCAGCCATCGCTGCCGCGGCCACGGTTGCTAGGGTAGCGGTGATAGGCATGGCGTGCCGTAAGCCTGACAAGCGATTCAAATTACGCGTGCCGGTTTCGTGGTCCACAATACCCGCCGCCATAAACAATGAGGCTTTAAAGGTGGCGTGGTTCATGATGTGGAACAAAGCAGCCACAAGAGCCAGTGAGCTATTCAGGCCTAATAGCAAGGTGATCAAGCCAAGGTGACTGATGGTCGAGTAGGCCAGTACCCCTTTCATGTCTCGCTGGAACATCGCGGTGTAAGCCGCCATGGTTAATGAGATCAAGCCTGCGCCACCAATAAGAATGGCCCATTCAGTGGTACCTGCCAGAACAGGCCAAAGGCGGGCTAGTAAAAATACGCCCGCTTTGACCATGGTAGCGGAATGCAGGTAGGCCGACACAGGCGTAGGCGCTGCCATGGCCTGGGGTAGCCAGATATGAAAGGGGAATTGTGCGCTTTTGCTTAGCGCACCAATAGCGACCAGCAATAGCATTAGGGGGTACCAGGCGTGTGCTCGCACCACATCGCCAGACTTTAATACTGTGCCTAAGTCGTATGAGCCTGCCATTTGGCCAAGCATCAGTATGCCAGCTAGTAAAAAGATACCGCCGGTACCGGTAATAATCAGCGACATGCGGGCGCCCCGCCGGGCGTCACGTCGGTGGTACCAATACGCAATCAGCATGAACGAGGACAGGCTGGTGAGCTCCCAGAACACCACGAGCTGAATCAGGTTACCCGACAGGACCACGCCCAGCATTGAGCCCATAAAGGCCTGTAAAAAGGCGAAGAATCGGCGTACAGGGTCTTGGGCAGACATGTAGTAATGCGCATACAGCGCAATTAGTGCCCCCATGCTGGTGATAATAAAGCTAAATAGCCACGCCAGGCCGTCCATGCGCAGGGTAAAACTAAGACCGTGGGCCGGAACCCAGGGGGTCGATGATTCAATAATGTAGCCGGCTGATATTTGTGGGTAGACCCAGGCCACCATTAAGGCGCAAACGGTGGCGACCACACCGGCCAAAGTGGCTTGGAGTTTGCGCGCGTGCGCAGGCAGCAAAGAAGACAGTAGGCTACTGACAAAAGGCAGTGCCAAAATCACAAGCAGATACATCAGGCTCCAGCTAGGCGATGAGGGTTAGCACATAATCATACGATAAAAGTCGCTATTTTCAGCATATTGTCAGTTAAATATGAATTAAATTTTCGTAATGAGGGTGTAAAGCGCTGCTTGGCGGAGGAGAAAAGCCCAACTACGTTTAACTTGATGCAAGTCAAGGCCTTACTGCAGAGTTTATCTCAAAATGATTGCTTCACCATCATTGCAGCAGTCTCAGTCGGCACGACTGTTGGAGAACATCATGCACAGCACAGTTGAGGATTTTCAGGCTACCCAGTCAGCGGATACGGAGTTTTTCCTGTCCGAAGCGCTTATTCGTCGCTTTGATCGTACCGGGCCGCGCTATACCTCTTATCCTACTGCCGACCGCTTTTATCAGGACTTTCCCGCGCAGCCTTATATTCATCAGCTCAGTCATCGTGCAGCCAGTCATAACAACCCACCCTTGTCTGTGTATTTACACATTCCTTTTTGTCAGTCGCTTTGTTATTTTTGTGCCTGCAACAAGTTAATAACTCAAGATCGTAGTAAAAGCACGCAGTATTTACGTTACTTAAAACGTGAAATAGAAATGGTCAGCCAGTATTTGGGCGAAGACCGTCTTACCGAGCAACTGCATCTGGGCGGGGGGTCTCCCACATTTCTTAATCATGCCGAACTGGCAGAGCTGATGGCATTTTTGCGTCAGCATTTTGAATTTTCACCGCAGGCAGAGCTGGGCATAGAAATTGATCCCCGCACCTTGCACGAGCACAGCTTTACTGATCTGGCCAGTTTAGGATTTAACCGCACCAGTTTTGGCGTGCAGGACTTCAATCCTGATGTGCAGCAGGCCGTAAATCGCATCCAGCCCATGGATATGGTGCAATCGGCCATGAGCTTGGCTCGCCAAGCGGGGTTTACATCAATTAACACCGATTTGATTTATGGTTTGCCCAAACAAAGTCTGGACTCATTTGGTGTCACTGTCGATGCCCTAATTGATTTACGGCCAGATCGTATCGCTTTATATAACTATGCGCACTTGCCGCAACGCTTCAAGGCCCAACGGCTAATTAAAGAGGCGGATTTGCCTGATGCAGAGCTACGCTTGCAGTTGTTTATGCGGTCTACCGAGCGCTTGCTAAAGGCTGGGTATGTGTACATAGGGCTGGATCATTTTGCTCTTCCTCAAGACGAGCTCAACCTGGCTCGGCTAGACCAAAGCTTACACCGTAACTTTCAGGGATATACCACTCGTGCTGAATGTGATTTGCTGGCCTTCGGCTCCTCTGCTATCGGTAAGGTAGGGCCCATACACGTACAAAATCAACGTAGCTTGCGTGAATACTATGCCGATCTGGATCGCGGGCGCTTGCCTGTTGATCGAGGTATTGTGATGCAAGACGATGACCAGATACGTGCCGATGTAATCATGCGTTTGATGTGCAGCATGCCGGTTAGATTTGATACGTTTGAACAGCAATACGGCATTCAATTCAATACCTATTTTCAGCAAGAGCTTCAACATTTAGGCAGTTATGCGGACGCCGGTCTATTGACGCTGACAGAGCGCTGTATACAGATCACGGGTAAGGGACGTTTATTCGTACGTGCCATCAGCATGGTATTTGATCGCTATTTGTCCCAGGCTACGACAGCCAGCTATTCGCGACTTATTTAAAGGCGTGCTCGTGCAGACGTGTGCGTACAGGCCGGTCGGTTTGACCGGCTTTTAACGGAAAGGAATTTCATGCAAATAAAAACAGATTTGCCCTTGTTGCCACTGATGAGCAAAAAGCTACTGCCATTAGTACAGGGGGGAATGGGAGTAGGGGTGTCGGCATCCCGTCTGGCTGGTGCGGTTGCTAGCTTAGGGGGTATGGGCACCATTTCTAGTGTGGACTTACGGCGTCACCATCCTGATCTGATGGACAATACCCGGGGTAAAGTGTCTAAAGAAGCCATTGATGTGGCCAATCTGGAAGCTTTGAACCGCGAAGTAAGCCGCGCCAAGCAGCAGTCACAAGGGCGTGGTGCAGTGGCTGTCAATATTATGAAAGCAGTGTCTCAGTATGCGGCCTATGTTAAGCAGGCGTGCGAGAGCGGAGCGGATGCCGTAGTAGTAGGAGCTGGCTTGCCCATGGATCTGCCAGAGCTTACTAAAGACCATCCTAATGTAGCGCTTATTCCCATCCTTTCTGATGTGCGTGGCGTGTCTTTGGTGTTACGCAAGTGGTTACGTAAGCAACGTTTACCTGATGCCATCGTGATTGAAAACCCGCGTTATGCGGCAGGGCACCTAGGCGCCCCAGACGACGCCAGTCTGGATAAGCCCGACTACACGTTTAGCCGTGTACTGGAGGGGTGTCGTCAGTTATTTAAAGACTTAGGCCTGGAGTCTGTACGCATCCCCTTAATTGCAGCCGGGGGAGTGAACAGTCCGCAACAACTACGAGGTTTACTATCCAGCGGCGCAGATGCTGTGCAGCTAGGCACCGCCTTTGCCGTTACACGTGAAGGCGATAGTCATGAAAATTTTAAGCGCGTGTTACTGGAGGCCGAGCCTAGTGATATCGTCACCTTTATGAGCGTGGCTGGCTTGCCTGCCCGTGCGGTGCGTACGCCTTGGCTGGATGCGTACTTGCACAAAGAGGCCAAGCTACAGTCGGTAGCCACTGAGCGTGCCTGCCGTGAAGGATTTGATTGCCTGTCGCATTGTGGTCTGCGAGACGGCGTGGCAAAGCAAGGCCAGTTTTGTATCGACCAGCGTCTGGCCTATGCCTTGGAGGGCGATGTAGAGCGCGGCTTGTTTTTCCGTAGCTCGGAAAGCCTGCCTTTGGGCAAAGCGATGCGTAGTGTGCGTGAGCTGATGGAGTACATGCTAGGTAACGCGGCCACCGTTAAGCCAGCCTATTAGCATCAGCCGTTCACTTGTCAGAGGTGGGGGTGAACTCCAGATCCTCCACCTGCTCGTCACTGATGTAGTGTTCGGCCTTGGGCTTGCTCAGGGCCAGACTTAGGCGTCGTGCCAACTCATAACATTCATCAATGTGGGCGTGCCCGACTTTGCGCAACACCACATAACTAATAGTAGATGAAATCGCTGTGCCTACCAGTGGAATGTACTTGGCACCATACTTGCCCGTTAGTTTTTTAGCCCCCAGCTTGAGCAACACGTTTACGACACGGTCAGTGGTCAGCACGCGTCCGGCTAAACCCAGTCCCATACTGGTGCCACCGACAATCACCAGTTTTTGGAGCTCGGGGCTCATGCCATCCACTTCGGTGGGGCCTAAGCCGAAGCGTGCATTGATTTGAGGGATGAGTCTCATCAGTATGGCGACGTCAGTGCCGAAGTCTACACCCGGTATAGGCACGACGGCTGCTGCCGCAGAGAGTAGGGCGCGGTTACTGACTAATTTGCGGCATTCTTTACGGATTTCGTCTAAGCGTTTGATTGACGTGGGCTGCATGCAGGCGGCTCCGTGGATAGGGAAACTGAGTCCATGTGCTAGTCATTAAATATGTTTATACTGCTAATACAGTACACGTGTCATGTCCTTAAGGGTAAGCGTTTCCGTCAAGGGCGCTGATTGCATACACTAATCGGGCTTTGGGAGTCCACTACCATGAAATCTCGCCTGTTCGGTGTGCTATTGAGTATAGCGTGTGTATCCATCGCTCAGGCTGCCAGTATCAGCCAATTTGAGCCGCAAGGCAGTGTCGCCGATTTACGCGATGTGCGTGTCAGCTTTGATCAAGCTGTAGTGGCCTGGGGTGATGCCCATTTGCCGGCACCGGTTTTGATTCAGTGCAATGATTCGACTGTTTATGGGCAAGGCCGTTGGCTGGATGCGCGTCGTTGGATATACGAATTTTCCCAGCCGCCGGGGCCAGGCCTGCAGTGCGTCGCTCAGATAGCGCCCGATTTCCGTGATCTTCAGCAACAGGCTTTACAAGGAAAACAGGAGTTTTCCTTTCATTCAGACGGCCCTAGCTTAGAGCGTTACGTGCCCAGTTATGGGGATATTCACGAAGATCAGGCTTTCCTGCTTAAGTTTAATGCTGTAGTAAGCGCAGAGTCGGTTCAGCAGCATAGTTTTTGTATTATCGAGGGGGTGGGCGAGAAAGTACCCACCCAGATGCTGGATGCGTCGCTGCTCCAGCAAGTGACTCAAGCGAATTATTTGGCAGAGGACGAGCGCACGCTGTGGCAAGGTTTGCAGTGTCAGCGTAGCTTGCCTCCTGGCGCCAAGGTTACGCTTGTGCTTGAGCCGGGCATATACAGCGAACAGCAGTCCAGGCAAGGCATACGCAGTCAGCAGCTCGAGCGTCTGGACTTCACCGTACGTGAACCTTTTAGCGCGCAGCTTTCGTGTACGCGTGACAACGCACAAGCTCCATGCACGCCAATGGCAGACATACGTTTACAGTTTTCTGCGCCTGTGCCCCCGGATTTACTGCAGCAAGTGCGCTTACAGCGCGAGAGCACGGAGCTTAGCCCGGCTGATCCTGGGGATAGTGATAATGCCGTAGTGTTCGCGGGGCCCTTTGCTGAAAACACGCAGTGGGTCTGGCGTATTCCCGCTGATTTTCAAGATGATATGGGGCGTCCGCTGGCCAACCTTGCCGCTTTGCAAGAGCAGGGCGTGCAAATAGGAGCCTATCCTCCCTTAATTAAGTTTGCTGCTGCCCCGTTTGCAATAGTAGAGCGTTTTGCCCATGCGGATGCCTACGCTTCCGAGCAAAAGGCCCCACCAGCACTGGCGCTGAGTGTGCGGCGTATCGAGCCTGATTTAGTCACTCGTGAGTTAAGTGTGTCGTTGGGGCAGGTACATAACTTGCATTCTCAAGACGATCTGCAGGTGCTTCAATGGTATTCGCGCTTGTTGCGTGCAAACCAGACAAGTGTGCAAGCCAGTCAGTTACACGAGCTGCAGGCTGTACAAGAGCTAAGCTATGGCAAGGATGAGCCCTATTTGGATTTGCGCTCGGTGTCCTTATTAGCGCCTTACTACGAGCAGACCACCCAGCTACGCTTACCGGGTTTGAACGCGGAATCGGCGCAGCAGTTTGAGTTGCTCGGGATTCCGCTTAACAAGCCCGGTTTTCACGTGCTGGAAATCGCTTCCGAACGTTTGGGCGCAGCCTTGCTGGGCAAGGCCGAGCCCATGTATGTACGTAGTTCAGCCTTGGTGACCAATCTGGGAGTACATATTAAGCAGGGGCAAGATGATGTATTGGTGTGGGTCACGACGCTGGATGATGCTCAGCCTGTGGCGCAGGCTCAGGTAAGTATCATGCAGTGTGATGGTACGGTATTGGCGCAAGGACTGAGCAATGAGCAGGGCATCGTACATCGTTTTATTAGCACAGAAACAGATAGTTACTGCCCTGATACAGGCCTCTCAGGTCTTTATGTGACAGCTAGGCTGGATGCCGAGCACAAGCAGGCACGAGGGCAAGCGGATTTTAGTTTTGCGTTCAGTTCGTGGAATCGAGGTATAGAGCCTTGGCGCTTTCAAGTGCCTTATCGATGGGCGGATCAGGCGGGGGAACTGGCACACACTATTTTCGACCGTAGTTTATTTCTTGCGGGCGAAACCGTGCATATGAAGCATTACTATAGCGTGCAGCATCGTGATGGTTTGCGTGCGCCTCAAAGCCGACCCGATCAGCTTGAGCTGCGTCACCAGGGGTCTGATCGGGTCTATACCTTGCCTTTGCTGTGGCAAGATCAACAACAAGGCAGTGTGTTTGCCTTAAATGAGTTTACCTTGCCCAAAGAGGCGCCTTTGGGGCTATATCAACTCATGGGTCTGGGGAGTGACCTATATGTGCCCATGGGGGAGTTCCGTGTTGAGGAGTTCAAGTTACCTTGGCTTAAGGGCAGCATAAGCTTGTCCGACGCACAGCACAAAAATGTGCTGATTGCACCAGATACGGTTCAGGCCGACATACAGCTCGAGTATGTGGCTGGGGGGGCAGCGGGGCATTTGCCTGCGACGCTGTCTGCTGTGCAACAAAGTTATGCACCGGGCTTTAGTGCGTATCCAGAATATAGTTTTTCTGCCCCGAGCCAGAGCACTGAGGCGGCTCTAGAGCACGATAAGCTGTTTTTAAACAAGCGTGCCTTGGTCTTGGATGAGCAAGGGGGAGCTCGTGTGCAGCTTGATGCTGCCCCGGCTGTGTTGGGGCCGGCTCAGTATCTGTTTGAGCTCAGCTTTGCGGATCCGAATGGGCAAATTCAGACACTCACCCAGACTGTGCCTGTTTGGCCCGCTGCGGTGCAGCCCGGCTTGCAAACAGAGAACTGGCTAAGCCTTGGTCAAACCACTACTCTTAAAACCATAGCGTTAGACCCAGATGGGCAGGCCGTGGCGAACGCGGCAATACGTATCGAAGCCTCGCGCAGAGAATTTAACAGCACTCGCAAGCGTTTGGTGGGGGGCTTTTACAGCTATGACAATATTGAGCTGGTAGAGCCTTTAGGCGTGCTATGTGAAGGTCGTAGCGATAAGCAGGGCTTGTTTTCGTGTGATTACACGTTCAAGCAAGGGGGTGACTTGGAGCTGATCGTGATTGCACAGGATCAACAAGGCCGAGAGTCAACAGCGGCAACGCAGATATGGGTCAGCACGGGAGAGCAAAGCTGGTTTGCTGGTGGTAACGATGATCGCATTGATCTGTTAGCTGAAAAGCCTGTTTATGCTCCGGGAGAGCGGGCACGTTTTCAGGTACGCATGCCGTTTCGAGAGGCCAGTGCTTTAATAAGCGTTGAGCGCGAAGGTGTGCTGCATACACAGATTGCTCACCTAAAGGGCGATAAGCCCACTGTTGAATTGCTTGTGCAAGAAAACTGGGGGCCCAATGTATATGTGTCGGCCTTAGTGCTAAGAGGTCGGGTATACGATGTACCCTGGCAGTCATTTTTTAGCTGGGGATGGAAGCGACCTGCTGCCTGGTATGAGGCCTATCAAGGTGCTAGCGAATACCGTCCTCCTAGTCAGCTCGTCGACTTGTCTAAACCAGCGTATCGTTTTGGCCTGGCGTCGATTCAAGTCAATGCGCAACAAGACGCCTTGCAGGTGCAACTAAGCACGGATAGCACGCAGTATAAAGTGCGTGAGCAGGCCCAAGTGCAGATTCAGGTAAAGGATGCCCATGGTCAGCCAGCCGCTCATGCCAATATTGCATTTGCGGCGGTTGATGCGGCCTTGCTGGAGCTTAGTCCTAATACGTCTTGGGATTTGTTAACCGCCATGCGGGCGTTACGACCTTATGGCGTGCTCACGGCAACGGCACAGTCTGAAATTGTGGGGCGCAGGCATTATGGGCGTAAGGCCTTACCGGCTGGGGGCGGGGGCGGAAAAAGCCCCACCCGTGAATTACTGGACACTCTATTGCTGTGGGAAGGCAATGTGCAAACCAATGAGCAGGGTAGAGCCACGGTTCAGGTACCGTTAAACGACGTGTTAAGCCGTTTCGTGCTGGTGGCTGTGGCCGAGCAAAATGGACAGCGCTTTGGGACAGGGAAAACCGAAATCATAAGCACGCAAGATGTGCAGTTAATTTCTGGCTTGCCGACCGTTGTGCGCGATCAGGATCAGTATCAGGCACAACTGACCGTACGAAATAGCAGTGAGCGTGCCATGAACATCCAGATTACGGCGCAGTATGGTGAAAAAGATGCTCAGTCACACACACTAAAGCCACAGCAACTGCGACTGGAGGCGGGTGCGGCGGGTACGTTGAGCTGGTGGGTGCAGGCACCTGTGCTGCAAGGCCAGCACGATAGTCTTGAGGTTCAGTGGCGTTGGCAGGCTCAAGAGCTGGACGTTGAAAACCCTGCTCAAGACAGTTTGCTGCAAGTACAAAAAGTGTTGGCGACTACGCCAGTTACTGTGCAGCAGGCCGCCTTGGCTCAGGTTCGTGCAGAGCAGTCTTTTGACTATACTGTGCAGGCGCCTAAACAGGCCTTGCGTAGCGCACAGGGGCGTGTGCGTGGTGGTATTGAAGTCAATCTATTGTCTAGCCTAGCGGGGATGCAGCCCGGTGTGCAACAGTGGTTCGAGCGCTACCCTTATACATGTTTTGAGCAGCAAGCATCGCGTTTTATGGGCATGCAAGATGCGGCGCAGTGGGACGCGTTAATGCTGCGCCTACCGGCCTATCTGAGTGAGACGGGCTTGTTGCGTTATTTCCCAAGTGCCAGCTTGTCGGGCAGTGTGCCATTAACGGCCTATGTACTGGATATTAGCCATGAAGCGCAACGCTTAGGCATGGCCTTTACTCTACCCGATGCTCAGCAAAGTGCGATGTTGCGCGCTTTGCAGGCGTATGCTCAAGGTCGACTTGCTGATCCCGCTTGGCTGACGTCAGCGCAACAGCAACAGCTGCGCCTAGTGGCCATAGAAACCTTGTCACGCTATGGTCAGGCTCATGCCGGTATGCTGGATAGTGTACGTTTTAACTTGGCGCAATGGCCCAGTTCCAGCTTGCTGGATTTTCTTGCGATCTATCAGCGCTTACCCGGCTTGGCGCATCTGGCAGCCGAGCAGTCACAGGCAGAGTCTTTACTACGAACGCGTTTGCGTAGTCGCGCCACTACTCTGTATTTTGATGACAGCCCTCTGAATCAGGATGCTTTATTCATGGTCAGTCCAGTCAGCAATCAGGCCAGATTACTGTTGCTCAAGGCGCAGGACCCTGAGTGGGTAGAGGATATACCGCGTTTGTTTAAGGGCTTATTGGCCGAGCAGCGTCAGGGTGCCTGGCGCATGACCACCGAAAACTTATTGGGCAGTTTGGCCGTGATGAAGTTTGCACAGTTGTACGAGAATGAACCTGAGGGGCAGACTCAAATTAGTGTGGCCAAACAGGTGGTGCAGCAGTTTGACTGGAACACCTTACCTTCACAGGAAGGCCTGCGGCAGACGCAGCTTATGCTGGACTGGCCCGGCCAGACGGAGCTTGTACAAGTCAGCTTGCAGGGCCAGGGCAGCGCCTGGGTTCAAGCCCGCTCTTGGGCGGCAATACCAGAAACTGAGGCACGCATGGCGGGGATAGCCATTGAGCGTAGGCTAAGTGTGGTGCATCAGGCTCAGAAAGGGCGCTGGTCAGTTGGCGACAGTTATTTGGTGCAATTACGTATTCGAGCTCAGGGGCGCGTACATTGGGCGGTGCTGACTGATCCTATACCGGCGGGTGCCAGTATTTTAGGCAGCGGTCTGGGGCGCGACTCCGCGTTGACAGCAACGGCTGCGCAAGCTGGTGTGGGGGCATGGCCCAGTTATATTGAGCGCAAGGCAGATGTATATCGTGCTTATTTCGACCTGCTGCCCGATGGTCAAACGCAGCTAGAGTACGTCGTGCGCTTGAATACGGTAGGCGATTTTTCTTTACCCCCTACCCGTATCGAAGCCTTGTACAACCCGGATATATATGGCGTATGGCCTAACCCTGAGCACTGGAAAGTACATGATGCTAGCCTGCCGTAAGCTGTGGCAAGGCCTGTTGTGCTGGGTGTTGTGCTTAGGCAGTCCAGATTTGTATGCGCTGAGCACCTATGAACAGATAAAACAAAGCCATCGTAGTTCAGATCGCTTGCTTTACGATCGCCATGGCCAACTTGTACAGGTGTTAAGGCATGACTTCAGCATCCGTCGTGGTGAGTGGTTAAGCCTGGATCAAATGTCACCCGCTTTACTGCATGCCGTGTTACGTAGCGAGGACAAGCGTTACTACGAGCACAGTGGTGTGGATTGGCTGGCTTTGGCGGGTGCAGGCTGGGACAGTTTGCTGGGCAATCAGCTGCGTGGCGCCTCCACCATTAGTATGCAGTTGGCCGCGATGCTCGACACCGCATTGCAGCGCGCAGCGGGCGGGCGTAGCGTAATGCAAAAATGGCAACAGATTCAGGCGGCTCAAGATCTGGAGACTCGATGGACGAAAGCCCAGATCTTGGAAGCTTATCTGAATAAGGTGAGTTTTCGCGGCGAACTTCAAGGGGTAGATGCTCTGGCTAGAGTGCTGTTTCAAAAGCAGGCCTTAGCCTTGAATGTACGTGAAGCTGCGCTGGCGGCCGCTTTGCTGCGCGGTCCTAATGCGCCGCAGGCGGTATTGCAACGTCGTGCCTGTGCGGTGTTATTGGCAATGGACCGTCGCGAGTCGTGCACTGGGCTCGATGATTTCTTAACGCTTAGTTTGGCGCGCCATGCTCAGCCCGCCTATGGTCAGGCGAATTTGGCCCCTCATTTTGCACGATTGGTACAGCAGAAAACCGAGTCAGTGTTTGAGTGGCCGAGCACAGGGCTGCACAGCAGCATAGATGCCCAGTTGCAACAACACCTTGTCAGCAGTGTGCGCCAGCATTTACTGGCTTTGTCTTATGCGCGTGTACAGGATGCAGCCGCTGTGGTGCTGGCCATAAATAGTGGTGAAATCTTGGCCTATGTGGGCTCCAGCAAGGACTTGTCTGCGGCACAGCAAGTGGATCATGCCTTGGCCTTACGGCAAGCAGGTTCTACGCTAAAACCGTTTGTGTATGCCTTGGCATTGGACAGCAAGCGTTTGACGGCAGCCAGCCTGTTATACGATGGTCCGTTAAGCCTACCGACCGGAAATGGGCTGTACATACCGCAAAATTACGATAAGCGTTTTACGGGCTGGGTCAGTGCCCGTACGGCTTTGGGGGCATCGTTAAATATTCCAGCGGTACGCGTGTTGATGCTATTGGGCGCGCAAGCCATGGTGGACACGCTTGTGGATTTGGGCCTGCCACTGAAAAAAAACGGCGATTACTATGGTTACAGCCTTGCGCTGGGCAGTGCTGACGTCAGCTTGCTTAGCCTTACAAATGCGTATCGTGCTTTGGCGCAGGCCGGTCAAGTGTCAGATTGGCGTTGGCAAGTGCGTGACACAGAGGAGCCGGCACCGGGCAGGCGATTTGTTTATAGTCCAGAAGCAGCGTGGCTGGTGGGCGATATTTTGTCTGACCGTCACGCCAGAGTGCAAACATTCGGTCTAGATAGTTTGCTGAGCACCCCGTTTTGGACGGCTGTTAAAACGGGAACCAGTAAAGACATGCGTGATAACTGGGCTGTGGGCTGGTCCGAGCACTATGTAGTGGGCGTATGGGTAGGAAATAGTTCGGGCGCCAGTATGCAAGATGTATCCGGTGTCAGTGGTGCGGCTCCTATCTGGCACGATATTATGCGTTATTTGCATGCCCATACAGCCAGTCTAGCGCCTTTACCGCCGACAGGTATGCGGACCCGTCATATTCATTATCAGCCCGCCTTGGAGCCAGCTCGCCGCGAGTACTTTTTGGCAGGCACAGAACAAGACGCTTTCATCTTGGTCGATGAACGGCAAGTGCCTGGTGCCAAGCCACATATAGTGCAGCCAGTCCAAGACACGATTCTGGCGCTTGATCCTGATATTCCCCCTTCGCATCAGCGCGTCTTGCTGGAGGCAGCAGGGGATCACAGCAGCCTGGACACATTGAGCTGGCGGATTAATGCACAGGTCTTAGGCGTTGGCCCACGACTATGGTGGGAGCCACAGGTGGGTAGCCATACCATAGCGTTATACGCTGGTGATCGTGCATTGGATACAGTGCGTATCCAGGTCAGAGGCCGAACTAGGTAAAGAATTGTGCAAATACTAGCATGCGGCTTAAGCCTACTGATACACTTCTTTATCTCGTGTCTATCCAAAGAGGAAAAGCAATGATCAGCATTCGTCGACTCACACAAATACTGGCACCCACTAGCCTAGTACTATTGGCCGCCTGCCAAACCACACAAACTAAGCCCGATGCTGCTACTGATACGTCACAGACACCTGCTCAATCTCAAACGGCTGTTACCCCTCCAACTGCTCCCGCCACACCGACTCCAGAGCAGCAGCAGCCCGTGCAGCAACAGGGTGCCCCCGTGGGTGTATTTCTTGCTGATACCACTAGCCGTGCTAACTGGACCGCTGTAGAAGTACAGAGTAACAGCATGCTGTACGTTAACCCTGAGCCAGTGCTGAATAACGATGACTTGATCGGTGTACAGGCTGGCACTGGCGAAAATCCAGAAATTGGCTTGTTGGCACTGGATCTTAACCCCGAGGCCACGGCTCGTCTGGCCAAAATTACCACGGAAAATCCGAATATGCGTTTGGCCTTGGTTGTGGGTAATACCATGCTAGCAGCGCCCGGCTATAGCCAACCCGTTACCGAGGGGCGCTTGATTTTTATGGTGGGCAGCGAAGCGAATGCCTTGGCAGCCGCTCAAGCCATAGCCGGTGAAAACGCTCAGCCGGTTAATACCGGCGGTGCACGACAGTAACGAGTTCGGCTCTTTCTCAAGGACGGAATGGTCGCTTTTTATCTGAGTGCAGTGCGCGGGGTAGCCACGCTTAATAGCGTGGCTATTCTATATCTTTTTATATTGGCCAGTGGGGTGCTGGAATCTATCTTGGCACCTGCTTGGTTGCGATTGCCTTTACTGGTGTTTTCTTTGGGCTTGGTGTGTGCTTTTTTGGCTATGTTTTGGGCCCAGTTTTTACAGCACAGCCTAAATTTGGGTATTCAGAAAGGATTCCGGCTGTGGTTCCCCAGCTTTTGCGCCATGCTGTTTGTGTTCAGTAGTTTGGCAGCGTTTTTATTAGGTGTATGGGGAACCGTAGGTTTGGCAAATTTTGCGTGGGTACATAGTCAGTACTGATCTGCAAGCCTAGGTATGTGAGCCGATTTACGGGCAGCCATGGCAAAGCTGTTGTATTTTTTCTGTACTTTGACTTTAAGGCTTGGTTTTGTCGTGAACTGCAATAAAATATACGCATTGCGTATATTTTATTGAGGGTGTGTATCCATGGCCGTTTCTCAACAAGTGTTTTTGCGTGATGCGATGCGCAGGCTTAACCTGACTCGCGATGTTTTTGCTGCCCGTATAGGCGTGAAACGACGTGCTCTAGACACCTGGCTGTTGCCCGAGGGCTCGCTTGAGGCGCGTAGTATGCCTGAAGTGGTGCAGCGCTTTGTGACCGAAATTGTAGAAAACGAAGCCTTGCTGTCCAAGTACTCACAAAGTGCGCAATCTGGTCCGTTACGTGATCGTATTGCCGTCGGCGGCAAGCATCAACTGCTTTCGGTCGAGCAGTTCAGTCGTGACAGTGTTGAAGAGCTGTTTAGCATTGCTGATATTATGCAGCCTATTGCACGACGCCAGAAAGTTTCCCGGGTACTAGAAGGAGCCGTGCTGGGCAACCTGTTTTTTGAGGCCAGTACGCGTACCCGCGTTAGCTTTGGAGCCGCGTTCTGCCGTCTTGGTGGTTCAGTGTGCGACACCACAGGCTTTACTTTTTCATCCATGGCCAAAGGTGAGTCGATTTATGACACCAGTCGTGTAATGAGCGGCTATGTGGATGCGATGGTTATTCGGCATCCCGAGCAAGGTTCGGTGGCCGAATTTGCACATGCGACGAATATTCCTGTGGTGAACGGTGGCGATGGCGCAGGTGAACACCCCAGTCAGGCCTTACTGGATCTCTACACGATTCTGACCGAATTTTCCCGCTTGGGTAAGTTGATGGATGGAGCGCATATCGCTTTGGTAGGCGATTTAAAATATGGTCGTACGGTGCACTCGCTTATTAAATTGCTGGCCCTGTACCGAGGTTTGAAATTTACGCTTATTTCGCCTCAAGGCTTGGAAATGCCTACTGACGTGATAGAAAAAGTAGCGGCTAGTGGACTGCACACCATAGAACAGACACATAGCTTGCAGCAGGGCTTGGCTGGTGCCGATGTGATTTATGCAACGCGTGTTCAGAAAGAACGTTTTGCCGAAGGGCAGGGCGAGGCATACACCGCTGAGTTCCAGGTCAACCGCGCGATGGTCGAACAATTTTGTAAGCCTGATGTCATCGTTATGCACCCCTTACCGCGTGACAGTCGTCCGGGGGCACATGACTTAAGCGTAGACCTGAACCTAGACCCGCGTTTGGCTATATTCCGTCAGGCCGACAATGGTATTCCTGTACGTATGGCTATCTTTGCCGTACTGCTAGGCGTAGAAAATCTTGTGCAGCATTCCATGCGTGACGTAACCTGGAGCCCACCTTCGCACATAGGTTCAGACGACGCAGCCTTCCACGGCATGTATTAAGCTCGCCTCGTTCCTCACCACTTTTTCTGCTCATGCTCCCTTAATCTTCGGGAGCATGAGCTATGTACGAGCTGATCTTTTTGGACAGTGTACATATTGCTGTGACCAGCAAGTCTAGGCAGCCCCCACACTTTATTTCTGTTGTTGTATCAGGGCAGCACTGTTTGCCAGGTCGTCTTTCAGGAAGGCTGCAAATGCCTGAGCGCTGCTGCCATCGGTGATAAAGCCTTGGGTGTTAAAGTTTTCCTTGAGCTTGTCACTTTGTACCACCTTAATAAACGCCTGTTCTAGCCGTGTACGAATGGCTTCGTCCATGCCAGCAGGTCCGATAACGCCTATCCAGGGCACGAACTCGTAGTCGGGGATGCCGGCCTGACTCAATGGGGGGACGGTGGGCAGCAGATTCAGAGGATGTTTGGTGGAGACAGCCAAGGGGCGTAGAGACTGGGCAGTAATTTGTCCATAGGCGGTGGGCAAAGCAAGAAAAGCCGCATCGATTTCACCAGACACTAGATCGGTCACCAGGGAGTTGCCGCCTTTGTAGGGAATATGCATAACCTGCGTGTTGGTTTTCGCCTCCAGTAGCAAGGTCGCCATGTGCAGGGCACTGCCTACACCCGATGAGCCAAAGTTCAGTTCTCCCTCTTGCTGGCTCATGGCGGTGCTGAGATCTTGTAGCGTTTGGTAAGGGGAGCCAGTAGGCACGGCGAGCACCAATGGAACAGAGCCCAGCATAGAGATAGGGGTGACGTCCAGCAGCGAGTCGTAGGGCAAGGACTCATTCAGACTGGGGTTAACAGAGTGGTTAGAGGATACCAGTGCCAAGGTATAGCCATCGGGTTTAGCAGCCAGCGCTTCTCGGGTGCCGGGTATGCCAGCGGCCCCTGGGCGATTCTCAACCACTATAGTCTGGCCCAGCTCTTTACCCAACTCCTCTTGCATGGTGCGGGCGACGGCATCTAGCCCTGAGCCGGGAGCACTGGTTACCAGCAGACGGATGGCGCGTTCGGGATAGGGCGCGGCCGCATTAGTGGTCATGGTGGGGACGATCAGGCTAAGGATGGCGGCCAATCGCAAAAGCAGGGTATGGGTCATGCTATCTCCTCTTTTGGGTATCTGTTATATAAATAAGTTAAGATCGTAGCGGTTGGCATTCAACATGCGATAATGTTTTTTGGTGATGTAGGTCATCGTATTTATATACGACTGATATCGCTCTTTCTGACAGCTTTGCCGGTGGATAGAAGGCATGATTCGACGTATTGATGTGCATAGTTTGCGTTTGTTCGTGAGCGCAGCCACCGAAGGCTCGATTGCTCGCGGTGCCGCGCGTGAACATATTGCGCCCTCGGCATTAAGTCGACGTATCGCTGACCTTGAGCAAGCTCTGGGTGTGCCCCTGATCATTCGGTCACCACGTGGGATCGAACTAACAGCTGCGGGTCGGCTGGTGTTAGAACGCAGTCAGGAAATTGATCGCGAAATAGAAGGGCTGAGGCGCGAAGCCTTGGCCTGTGGTGACGAAATTAGCGGTGTAGTGCGTTTAGCGGCCAACCATTCTTCTATCGTGGGGTATTTGCCCGAGCCATTAAAGCGCTATATTGGCGCTCATCCACAAGTGCGTGTTGTCTTGTCCGAAGGGGATACGGATGATGTGGTGCAAGCCTGTCTGGATGATCGTGCTGATATAGGTTTGGGTGTGCATACTGAGCTGGCCGAGCGATTGGAGCGCTGGTTCTTTGCCCGCGACCCTTTAATTGTGGTGGTGCCGGTTAATCATCCCTTGGTGCACTGTGATGTGGTGCGTTTTAGTGATGTGGTGCAATATCCTTTGATAGGTATACGCAAAGGCGGCTCCTTAGATGGTTTATTAAGCAATCACCGCGCAAAACTGCTTCAGTCTAGTCCCGATTTAGCATCAGATATGCCTGTGCAGGTAGGCAGTTTTGATGCAGCCTGTCGAATGGTGGAGGCCGGTTTGGGAATTGTGGTGATTCCGCAAAGTGCGGCGCGAGCTTACGCAGGCACCAAAAAATTTGTACGCCGTCCGCTCGCTGAGGATTGGGCTGATCGAAAGCTGTATATTTATGCCTCCAGAAAAAGCCCTAGGTTTCCCGCTGTGCAGGCCTTGATTGATAGGTTGGCTGGTTAGGCAAGGATATATTGCCCAATTGCGATGACCGGCATGCTCGAATTCTGCTTTTGAGGGGCATAGGCTCACTCCATAATGGCAGCATGACGACTATGCACAAACCTTATTTACGCTTTAAAGGTGTCTTTTACCTTTACGACAGCGCAGAACGTATACATCAACAATTAAATAAGCACGTGCTGCAAGGGCAGCTTGGCGGCTTGCGTGATGATGTGTCTACCGATGAGATCACGCCAGCAGCGATTTTGTCGCACTATGATGAAGCTTTAGGGCAGTTTGCGTATACCGGCCTGAGCGTCGATGGTCAGATGCCTTTTTCGACAGGCAGTTTTCAGCAGCGAGGCTGTCAGGTTGTGGTGGCAGGCAAACGTTATGGGAAAGGCTCATCGCGCGAGCATAGCCCCGCTGCAGAGATGTATGCCGGCGTACGCTTAGTGATTGCCGAAAGTTTCGAGCGCATTTATCGACAAAATGCGGACAATATTGGTTTGCTAACGTCTACTAATTTTGAGCTGCTAGATCGCATCTTAGCCGGTGAGCCCATCTCGATAGACGATATTGTGGCGGATCGGGATGCCTTGTCGGCCAGTATTGTGAAAAGTGGTGGCCTGTTGCAGTTTGGTTTGCAGCATTTGCAAAGCACACAGGTGCAGCCCAGTAATGAGCCCTACTCAGGGCCACGCACTTTGTTCGAAAAAATTATCGCACGCAATGTGCTCAAGACCGAGGTGTCGGCCGATACCGTTACAGCGGGGCAGGGTGTGTTTGTGAAGGCGGACTGGCGCTTTATCCATGAGTACTACACAGCCATGTGTGCACAAATGCTAAAAACGCGCTTACCACAACCCGTGGCCTTGAGGGCGCCCGAGCATATTTGTGTCTTTGAGGATCATACCTCCTATGTCACTGAGAGTCCGGCGCATGTGCGGGGTGGTTTGGTGCCTAATATGATGAGCATGATTCATGCACAGCGTGCTTTTATTGAGCACTATCAATTGCGTTCACATCGTACTTTAAGTGAGTCGGAGGCCTTATTGGACGATGGCAGTAATGTGGCCGGTATCTCCCATGCCATGATGGCGGAACACTATGTTTTGCCAGGACAGTTGATTGTAGGCACAGACTCGCACACCCCGCATTCCGGGGCGCTGGGGTGCGTAGCCTTTGGGGTAGGCACTACAGATATGGCGAATGCGTTTGTGACCGCGGCTGTGCGTATGACGATCCCCGAGCAGGTGCGTGTGAATCTTACGGGTACGCTGGCGATGGGCATGACGGCCAAAGATATTGTTTTGCATCTACTGGCGAGCCCCCGTATTCGTGCTGGGGAAGGCGTTGGCAAGGTGTTCGAGTTTACGGGGCCTGTGGTGGAGGCGTTCTGTATTGATGAGCGAGCCACACTGACCAATATGGTCGCTGAGCTGGGGGGCTTTACTGGAATTGTGGCACCTGATCAGAAAACAGTGGATTTTATTGCTGAGCGCCGCGATCAGTTGATACAGCTAGAACCCTGGATGCACAGCGATGCGGGAGCGCAGTATGCCTTTGAGTTGTCTGTAGATTGCACAACATTAGGACCTATGGTCGCTCGCCCAGGTGATCCAGGCAATGGAGTAGCCTTAAGGGATTTGGCAGAGCGGCCACGTATAGACATTGCCTATGGCGGTTCGTGTACGGGGGGCAAGCGGGAGGATTTTGATGCGTACTATCAGGTCTTGAAATGGGCGCATGATCAGGGTCGGGAGCTGGCGCCTGGCGTACAGTTGTATCTACAGTATGGCACGACAGCAGTACGCGATTATTGTATTGCGCAAGGCTATGATGCCCTGTTTAGAAAAATGGGGGCTAGGCTGTTGCAGCCTTCATGTGGCGCTTGTGCCAACTGCGGTCCAGGCGTGTCGGTAGAGCGTGAACAAGTCACCATTAGTGCGATTAATCGTAACTTTCCAGGACGCTCTGGGCCTGGTTCTGTGTGGCTGGCCAGTCCGCCAACTGTAGTGGCCAGTGCAGTGGCAGGCAAGGTGGTGTCGTTTGCCGAATTGAGTGATTCGGCAGCGCTGTGCCTGTAAGTGCGTGCTGTATCACGACAGATAGCGTGAATCGCTAGCCAGTGATAACGCTAAGCCTTTCTGTGTTTGAGCTTATTTGCTTATACTTAGCTGGATATTTTAATAGTGAAGTATAAAGGGGTTAGTGTTGAAGCGACATAAAATAGCGGTTCTGGGATATGGTGCGATTGCCCAGCAACTACTACAGCAATTGCAGCACTCGGCAAATGCTCAGACATACGAGTTTGCTGTGTTGTTGCGTCCGGAATCTGCTCGCCGTGCTTTGGTGCCCAAGGGCGTAGTGACCTTGGACTCCCAGCAAGACTTGCTGGCTTGGCAAGCAGATCTGGTGGTTGAGGCGGCCGGTCAGCGGGCTGTGCACGAGTATGTGCCCGCTTGTTTACAGGCTGGTTTAACAGTGCTGATAAGCTCGATTGGTGCGCTGGCCGACGCGCAACTCTATGCTCATCTGATTGCACAGGCGCAGCAGGGCGGTGGGCGTATCCGTTTACCCAGTGGTGCCATTGGTGCTTTGGATTATTTGCGTGCAGCCAGTCGCTTGCCCGGTACGCAGGTGAAGTATGAGTCGCGTAAACCTGTTAAAGCTTGGCAGCAAGAATTACAGCAGCTAGGCCATCAGCCTGACAGCTTGGATCAGGCCATTACGCTATTTAGTGGCTCTGCGGATGAGGCTGCCCAGCGCTATCCGCAAAATTTGAACGTGGCTGCTGCCCTGGCACTAGCGGGTGTGGGGATGGAGCAAACCAAGGTAGAAGTGATTGCCGATCCGCAGGTCAGTCAAAATCAGCATATTTTGCACGTGAGTGGTCCGGCAGGTGAGCTTAGCACGCACATTCGTAATCACCCTTCTCCAGAGAACCCTAAGACATCGATGCTGGTGGCCTACAGTTTATTGGACGCAGTAGAACGGCAGTTCGATATCGTAGGTTTTGCCTAGTTGGTGCCTTGATTGCTTGGGAACATCTAGCAGCCAGCACGTACTGAGTGCTGGGGCTGGCTGTTTTAAGAATGTTCTTAATCCGGTGCTGCGTAGAGCGGATTACTATGGCCGCACAAGCTCGTTATCCGTGTTGTAGCGTAGGCCTGTTAGTGATATTGCATGATGACTACTCGCGTTCCCGGTGTACCGGCGGCGGTTTCAGAGATGGCGAATAGTTCTACATGCCTGTAAGCAAAAATACGTGTGCGCCATGCTGTACACCGTGGCCAGATGGTGTATGGCAAGCTGAGCAATAGCAAACTCTAATTTGGGTCGAGCATATCAGCTTGTTCCGCCAGCCAGTCCTTTTGCGTGTACTGATAATTGGGGAACATGTCTTGTAGGGTGATCTCGTGACGTAACAGGCGACGCACTTGCTCTACGGCTTTTCTCATTTCAGCGGCGGTGCGGATTTCAAAAGGAGCCACCAGTCGAACTGATTTACCCCAAGGGGTCAGCCGCGTGTACACACTAGGATGAATGACATAGTCGGCTTGCTGATTAAGCTGTTTTTGTTGCTCGTCCAGCTTTTTGAGTAAGCTGTCAGTGGCACCGTGTTCGCTGTTTTCAGCGGCCTGATAAGCGGCATCGCGAATTTTCTCACCATATGCATGGCGTGGGTGTTGCCAGGCAAGATAAATGCGCATACGCCCTTGTATAAATGCAGCGTCATCCCACCAAGACAAACCGTTTGGGTCTACATCGCTATAATCGTAGGGTACATAAATACCCTGATAATAGTGGCTGCCAGCTTGAGTGCTGTGATAGTGTCGGGCGCGTTGACGATTGAGTTCTATGTAGCGGTTTTTCATGAATACCAGATGGGTTAAGTAAAGACTCAGGTACACTAGTTTACCGACGAATTTGACGTAGTAGTGGCTACAACCTAGCTTAAGCGTTTAGGCGTATAGTGCTTTTCTATCCTGATCGTCTCACTCATCGAGGTGCGTATGGCTGTGAATATAGAACCAGTGAAACCCGTTCCTTTTCTGTGTTCTTTAGCCTTGGGCTTGCTCATTTGGTTTGTAGTACCCGTACCTGAAGGGGTGAGTCCTAATGCCTGGCATTTGCTGGCCTTATTTGTGGCAACGATTGCGGCCATTATCAGCAAGGCCTTGCCTATTGGTGCCGTGTCAGTCATCGCCATTTCTTTGGTAGCTCTGACTCAGGTGACTCAGCCGGGCAACCCCAAAGCTGCGCTGGCCGATGCCCTAAGTGGTTTTTCCAATGAGCTGATATGGCTGATAGGCATTTCCATTATGATCTCCCATAGCTTGAATAAAACCGGGTTGGGCGCGCGCATAGGCTATTTTATGATCGCACTCTTTGGTAAGCGTACCTTAGGTATCGCCTATGCATTGGCGTTTTCCGAAACTGTTCTGGCGCCAGTTACGCCCAGCAATACGGCACGCGGTGGCGGTATTATCCATCCTATTATGCGTTCCATTGCGAGCAGTTTCGGTTCTTCTCCCGAGCAGGGTACTAACCATAAAATTGGGCGCTATCTGGCTTTGGTGAACTACAACACTAATCCTATTACGTCTGCCATGTTTATTACGGCGACGGCTCCCAATCCTTTGATTGTCAGCTTAATTTACGAGGGTTCGGGTCGGCAACTGAGCTGGACCATGTGGGCCGTGGCCGCTTTTGTGCCTGCGTTGGCGTCTTTGTTAGTGATGCCTTTACTTATTTATCTGATGTATCCACCTGAAATCAAGCGTACGCCGGATGCCCCGGGTTTTGCTCGCGAGCAGCTTGCAGGGCTGGGGCCTTTATCGATAGCAGAAAAAGTAACACTAGCCGTATTTGGCCTGCTCTTGTTTTTATGGGCAGGTGTACCCGCCATGATATGGGGGGATGCGTATGCAGTGAGCCCCACTACCGCAGCCTTGGTGGGCTTATCGGTGTTATTGCTCAGTGGCGTGTTGAAGTGGGATGAAATACTGGGCAATAAAGGTGCTTGGGACACCATTATGTGGTTTTCTGCCTTAGTGATGATGGCAGGGTTTCTGGGCAAGCTAGGTTTGGTGCAATGGCTGGCCGATACGGTGGGGAGCCGTATAGACGGGTTAGGGCTAAGCTGGGTGATGGGCATGCTGATTCTGGTGCTGGTGTACGTGTATTCACATTACTTTTTTGCTAGCACTACGGCTCACATAACGGCGATGTTTGCTGCCTTTTTTACCGCTGGTATTGCCTTGGGGGCGCCGCCTATGCTGTTAGCCCTGACCTTGGGCTTTTCTTCGTCTTTAATGATGTCTCTTACTCATTATGGTACAGGCACGGCTCCGATTATTTTTGGATCTGCTTACGTCACTTTAGGGGAGTGGTGGAAGGTTGGCTTTGTCGTCAGCGTGGTGAACCTGATCATTTGGTTTTATCTGGGTGGCTTTTGGTGGAAGCTGCTGGGTTATTGGTAATGCCGTGCCTGCCTAATGAGCTATTTAGGTGGCTCAGTGGGGCTTAGCTGCCTAAGGGTAAGCCACTGATATGTTGTACCGACAGCAATTGCGGTTGATAAAGTTTGGCCAGATCGTCGGCGTGTTCCAAGCGTGTGAACTCTTGCAGTGGGATGGCAAGGAACTCTTCTTGGCTTTGCTGGTTGGTGCGTACTAGGCCAACCTCTATCGCTTTCAGGGCACTAATCCAGTACCAAGCCTCACCGTTACTGGTTGGGTCCATGTAGGCATACCAGACTGGCAGGCGGAACAGGCGCTCAAAGCTGACCGAGCGGCGTAGCTCGTTTTCCAAAGGCAGTGTAAAGACGCCGCCTGACAAAGTATGGTTTTTGGCATCGACGGCCAAGGTACCCAAAGAGGGCATTAATAGCAGGAAGTCAGGGCGCTTAAGATGACCTGGAAAAAGGTGGGCAAAGGTGTCTTTATTTTGGCAAATACTCACAAAAGGGAGTTGATGCTGTTGAAACCAGAGATTTAAAGCCTCTTCACCCTCGGCTCCCCGTGTTGCTTTGTGATCGCAAAAAGACATAAGACCTCGTAATCAACGATGAAAAGGCCTAGTAAACGTAATTTTTACGTACAGGTCAAGGCAACCGAGGCTGCCTTGAGGCCTTATGGCGTAGTGAGATCAGCGTGTGCTAAGCGCTTGTTGCCAATGCTGCAATTGTTGTATTGATACGCCTATGCCACCGCACACAATAATGACGACCTTGCGCGCCTGAGGAAAGTGCTGCTGCACATGAGACAAGCCAGCGATGGAGGCACCACATGCGGGCTCAGTAAGCAGGCGATGTGTCTCTAACAGGTCAAAGCAGCCGCTTAATGCATCCGCATCGCTCACCACATGGTTACGTATTGTGTAGCGGCGATGTAAGTCCATAAGCTGTGCACTCACCTGACGAGCGCCTAGAGAGGTAGCAATGCTGGTAATACCAGGCAGCTCAATCAGGTGGCCGGCTTGTACCGATTGTGCGAAGGAGTCTGCTCCCTTGGTTTCAAGGCTTAATACCCCTACATCGTGCCAGTTGTTGCGTGCTAGTCCGGCACAGACACCTGCCAGTAAGCCACCCCCTCCGACAGAGCAAATAATGACATCGGGTTTTTCGCTCTGTTGTTGAAGTTCATCGATCATCGTGGCATGGCCTTCCCACAGCAAAGGATCGTCAAAGGGATGAATAAAAACAGCCCCGTCTTTAATCAGCGTTTGCGCCAGTGCGTTGGCCTCTTGCCAAGTTTTGCCGTGTACGGTGACGTCTGCATTCAGGGCGCGAATCAGTTGCTTGGCTTCGTCGGTAGTGGTTTCAGGGACGACGACGGATACGGGTACACCAAGCTGACGTCCTGCGTAGGCGACGGCATAGCCTGCATTACCTCCAGAGGAGGAAATAAAACGCTTGGCTCCCTGAGCATGGTGAATTTGGCAAGCATGGCCAATGCCACGGATTTTGAAGGAACCGCAAGCCTGTGTATTTTCAAGTTTCAGGCTTACCTGCAAACCGCTGCGATCTGACAAAGCAGCCGAAGGCATGAGGGGGGTATGAAGATGTAGAGGCATAGTGCTTTAGTACGTGGGAGTAAGTGAGGTATTAGTGCGTTTGGGCAAGATAAAAGCACCGGCAATCGCAATGAGTACGGCAGAACCAAGATACCAGATCGGAGAAAGCGTACTGCCTGTATAACCAATCAGCCAAGTGGCGATAAAGGGTGCAAAGCCACCAAATAAGGTGACAGCAAAATTATACGCAATGGATATTCCGGTTGAGCGTATATGGGCTGGAAACAGATTGGCAATAGCACCTCCAGCGGGGCCAGTATACGCGGCCAATATGGCGGCCAGTATGCACTGAACCAGAACCAGAGTTTGTACGGATGGCGCGCGCGCCAACCAAGCCATTAATGGATACAGGGCAAGCAGCATAATGATGGCAGAGCATTGGAGCAAACCCCGTGCTCCCTTTCGGTCTGCTAGGCTGGAGAACAGGGGGACCAGTATCACGGCCACCAGCAAGGCGGCTGAATTGCTTAATAAGGAGGCCGTGCCAGGTAAGCCCAGCTCACGCGTGGCATAGGTGGGCATATAAACTAGGAAAAAGTAGGTTCCTACAGTCCAGAGCACAGTAATGCAAAAGCCAGCTAGTGTTTCCCTGGGGTAATGAATGATGGCGCTCCAGGGGGATGGTGCAGGACTGGATTGACTGGCTGCTTTGCGGGCCGCTAAGGCTAGTTTGAACTCTTCTGGCTCATCGGTATGGCGTCGTATATACCAGCCTACCGGACCGATCAACAGTCCTAGGGCGAAAGGCACCCGCCAACCCCATGATTCTAAGGCTTCGGTGGGTAGCCAGCCATTGACCGCAGCGCCTACCAGTGAGCCGAGTAGCAGGGCGAGTAGTTGGGTTAATTGCTGGAAACTGGCAAATAACATACGATGCTGCTTGGGTGCATGTTCGAGCAAAAAGGCAACGGCTGTGCCCATTTCGCCCCCAGCGGAAAACCCTTGTATCAGGCGGGCAAGTACGATCAGAGCGGGCGCCCAGATACCAATAGAGGCATAGCTTGGGGTGAAGGTGATAATGGCCGTACCGACGACCATGGCTGCAATAGTCCAGCTCAAGGCAACACGCCGGCCCTGACGGTCGGCAATGGTGCCCAAGACCAGCGCACCAACAGGACGCATGGCAAAGCCTACTCCAAAGGTGGCAACGGCCATCAGTAGGGACATCCATTCAGACTCCGCGGGAAAAAACAAACGCGAAATCAGCACTGAAAAATAGCCGTATAAGGCAAAGTCATACCATTCCAGCATGCAGCCAGCGGTGGCGGCGGCTACTGCTCGTTTAGAACTACTTTTTTTCTGAGGTGCAAGCTGACCAGAGCCCTGTGGGCTTACTGTGTTCATATGTCTACTCCGGTGTTGTGGTTATTGTATTGGTTTGATGCTAGCGACCACGGCACAGGTGTTGCCGGGTTTTACCACGCCATATTGGCGCGTGGCGTACACGCGCCCTGCGGCTGCAAAATACAGGGCGACGGGTGCTTTCTGGGGCGCAGTCAGAAAATGGATATAGCCTGCCAAATCGCCTTTACAGACCTCACTATTGATACTGACCGCAGGCTCAAAAACGCCTTCTTCCGAGGCAATGACATAAGCTTGAGCGCTTTCTATGCCGTAGTAATCGTCTGATCTTGCCAAATGATTACCGTCGCCTCGCGCTTCAGGCTGCTGGATAACGCCCCAAAGCGCTAATACCCGTCGTGTTCCTTGGCGGCACAATTCCAGCGCCTGAGGGTTGACCAGACCACCGCCGGCCATTTCAGTGCTGACACAAGTCAGGCCGGCGTTCATCGCAGCGCTTACGCATAAACGTCGATCACCCAGCATGTTCATGACCACGCTCATGGGCGCTCCAAAGGCGCGGGCGCCTTGCAGGCAGCGAGAAAACTGTTCAGGGTCTGCGCTAGGAATGACGATGGTGCTTGGCACGATGTTCAGTGAGGAGCCGCCGGAGTGCAAACTGAGAAAAGCGTCGGCACGCGGCAAAAGCTCGTCGTTTACAAACGCAGCAATTTGCTCGGTAATCGTGCCGGCATGATCCCCCGGGAAAACGCGGTTCATGTTCTTACCATCAATGGGCGAAGTGCGAGAGCCTGCATTAACGGCGGGCGCGTTAATAGCCGGGATAAAAATTATCCGTCCCCTTACGTGTTCTACGCTTAGTTCGCGCATTAGCTCACCAATGGTAATGGGACCCTCGTACTCGTCTCCGTGATTACCCCCTTCTAGCAAGACAGTAGGGCCTGGGCCGTGACTAATGACTGCGATGGGGACACGTACTGTGCCCCACGCATCATCATGAGGAGAGTGAGGGAAATACACAAAGCCGCAATGCTTGCCGGGCTGATCCAGATTAATATCCAGAAAATAAGTGGCTAAATCACCATTAGCGGCTAAGCTATGCTGATCAGTTATAGATTTGAGTTCAGAGCCAGATGGCTCTTTGCTTGCAGGGTCTTGCATTGTCGCTCCACTTGTCATTATTTATGCGTCTAATCATAGAGTTAAGCCAGTTGCCTGCACAAATGCTCAATAAGGATAGTATCTATACTTTTAAGGCATAGGAGAGGGGGATGGATCTACGTCAGTTGCGGTATTTTTTAAAAGTATGTGAACAAGGCAGTATTGCGGAAGCGGCGCGTAGTTTACATATTGCCCAACCGGCTTTATCACGTCAGATCGCCGCTTTGGAAGAGTCCCTGAAAGCGCGTTTATTCATACGTTTGCCGCGGGGAGTGGCCTTGACCCGAGCGGGATCGGAGCTGCGCTGGCGAGCGGGTGATATTTTGACCCAGACTCAGGCCTTAGAGGAGCAGGTGCAAACAGCGGCCCGAGGCACAACCGGTGTATTGCGTATAGGAGTCATGCCAGGCTATAGCTGGTTGCCACAATTGGCCGAGGGGATTGTTGCTGTGCAGCGAGCCTTTCCGTCGGTAGAGGTCTACGTGGAAACCATGCGTTCTGTTGAGCAGCAAGAGCAGATTCGTGAGCACGATCTGGATCTGGGCATTGTGGTGTGGCGCTCGCCCTACGATGCCTCGTATGCAGGTCTGACCTTAATGCACGATGAGCTGGCCGTAGCCATTCCTTCACACTGGCCTCAAGCCACTAAAGCGGATCCTGTGTGTATGCAAGACTTAGCCAGCTTGCCTTTATTGATGTGTCCGCGGGATAAGTCGCCGGTCACTTATGACACGGTGATCGAGGCCTGTGTGGCGGCCGGCTTTGACCCCAGACCATTTCGTATCGCTGTGGTAGATGTGGCCACGATGGCGGGGATGGTAGCGGCAGGTTTGGGGTATGCAGTGGTGCCATTGTCGTTTAGGGAGCAGTGGCAAAGCAAAGTGTGCTTCAGGAAAGTAGAGGGGCTAAATATCCCCTTGAAGTTAGAACTTATATGGCGTGCGCACAGTAAAGATCCACTGGTTAAGCACTTTGTGCAGATCATGTCGCAGCGTTTACGCTCCGCCCAGCTAAGCGCTGCGACCTAGTATTTAAGGTCGCATCACGTCTTATTCGAGTCTGGGTACGTCTGCCAGCAGACTATTAAGTGTGTTACTTATCCGCTTCTCGAGACTGCCAATAACTGTACAAGGAAGTCTCACCGTCTACAGTTAAGGGCGTAGACTGAACGGGGTCTAGGTGGGGGGGGACCACAATCGCACGCCATTGTTCTACAGTATAGGCGTAGTAAGCCTGTTTAATCCCGTACAAGCCCATCGCAGCTACGCAAAAGGGGCAGGGTTGACCACTGGCGTAGACCACACAGTCGCTTAGATCCGATGTGTCCAGTGCTTTAGCGGCGTGTCGGATGGCCAAGTATTCGGCATGGGTAGTTGGATCGCCACAGATATGGGCCTCGTTAACGGCTTGGGCGACTATTTCTTGGTCACGTACAACGACTGAACCAAAAGGACGACCGCCTTCATCTACGTTTTTGTAGGCGAGGTCAAGAGCTGCTTGGATGAAAGGAGTATGTGCGGTAGTCATGAGTAAGTTTGTCTGGCTCCTTGAGCCTTAAATATTATAAGTTTTGATGGCTGATCATACGGCATAAGCCAGCATTCTGCCAGTAAAGCGCAGGGCAGGGCGTAGGCTCGCGTGTCGTGTTGCCGGCCGCTTATGCATTGATGTATTGGGTTTTGAGCAATTCGTAAATCTGGTCTATGGCCTGCGCATGGGGGCTACGAACATGGCGATATAGGCCTAGTTGCAGGGTGATGGAGGGAATGCGAGGTGAAAGCTTGACCAGACTGCCATTATCCAAGTCACTTTTTAGCAAACTATAAGGCAGCCAGGCCATGCCCAAACCGGCCTTGACCATTTCCCTGACGCCTGCCAGAAACACGGACTCGTGAATGATTTCAACCGTATGCGTGTGCATCAGTTGTGTCATCAGCCCTTCCATCGTACGCCCTAAGTGGCTGCCAGCAGGAAAAGCCAGCACTTTAATGCGTTCATGTACGGGCAGACCATGCAAGGGTAAACCGTCTGCGTCGGGTGCGGAAACAGGTACAAAGGTCTCTGTGCCTAATGGCAATCGTGCCGAGGGCGGCACTAAGGTGAGTAGTGGGTCATCGGACTCTTCGATGCACAGTAATAAATCAGCCTGGCCACGCAAGAATAAAGTGACACATTCATCGCGGTTTTCCGAGCGCACATTAAAGTCCAGATTCAGTCCTAGCTCACTGTCCAGCAAGCGCAAGATGGCGGGCAGACGAGTAATGGTTAAGGAGTGCTGCGTGGCCAGTACTAAGCGTATCGAGCCATTGTATTCCGCCCGCATGCGAGTGCGTAGCTGCGTCATATCATGCAAGAGCGTACGAAAGACGGGAATGAAATTATTGGCCACCGTCGTAAGCTGTATGGGCTGTGTGTGGCGTTCTATCAGCTTGACGTCCAGCCAGTCTTCCAGCGCTTTGATGCGTCGGGAAAAAGCCGGTTGTGTTACCCGGCGTTGCACCGCGGCATTGGAAAAAGTTTGATGTTCCACCAAAGCTAAAAAGTCTTCGATCCATGCTTTTTTCATATTGTCTCCTGTTATGCAAAAAAAACATAACGATCACAAAATATAGCATTGGCCGCGTGCTCGCTGACGTCCTAAGATAAAATTTTTTACAAACAAGGAGCAACGGTTATGCATCTGGCACGATATCCTCGAGTTCGTTTGGGACATTTTCCTACTCCACTCGAGTTTTTGCCCAATTTGACGCGTCATCTTGATGGTCCCAATATTTATATCAAACGTGACGATTGCACTGGTCTAGCCAGCGGCGGTAATAAAACGCGAAAACTCGAGTTCTTGGTGGCAGATGCCATAGAGAAAAAAGCCGACATACTCATTACACAAGGCGCTGTACAGTCTAACCACGCACGTCAGACCATCGCTGCTGCGGCCATAGTGGGTATGAAATGTAAAATTCTTCTGGAAGAACGCGTACAGAACGCTCCAGAGGAGTATGCCGAATCCGGTAACGTGATGTTGGATCGCTTGTTAGGCGGTGAAATTGTGCAACGTTTACCAGCGGGTACGAATATGGCACAAGCCATGGAAGATCTTGCTGCTGAGTTGCGTGCTAAAGGGCATAATCCTTACATTATACCGGGTGGTGGTTCGAACCCTATTGGTGCTTTAGGGTATGTGGCTTGCGCGCTGGAAATGATGCAGCAATCGTTGGAAATGGGATTACGCATTGATCATGTGGTGCATGCGACCGGTAGTGCGGGAACACAGGCAGGTCTGGTAGTGGGGTTTGGTGCCAGTAATAGCCAAATACCAGTGTATGGCATTGGTGTGCGGGCTCCTAAGGCGCAGCAAGAAGAAAATGTATGGAAATTGGCTCAGGCTACGTTAGAGTACATGGACTTGCCCTTAACAGCTTTGCGTCGTGAAGATGTGGTGGCAAACACTGATTACGTAGGTGATGGGTATGGCTTGCCAACAGAAGCCATGATGGAAGCGATTCGTTTGGCGGCTGAAACGGATGCGATTTTGCTTGATCCTGTGTACTCGGGTAAAGGCATGGCCGGCTTAATTGATTTGATCCGTAAAGGTCATTTCAAAAAAGGAGAGAATGTAGTTTTTGTTCATACAGGAGGAGCAGTAGGGCTTTACGCTTATAGGCATTTATTTGAGTAATAGAAATAACTCTTGCTAAAAATTTTATTACAAAGCAAGGCGTTTTAAATATTAATGGAGACAAGTAATGCGAAAATCTATCCTTTCTATCACGCTGGCCGTAGCAATGACGGCAGCGTTTTCCACGACCGCCGTATATGCGGATGGGCGATTGGAAAAAATCAAATCAACGGGCGAAATTGCGCTAGGTCACCGTGATACGTCTATCCCTTTTTCGTATCTGGATGATAATCAAAAGCCTATTGGTTACTCGCTGGATATTTGCTATGGCGTTGTGGAAGCCTTGCAAAAACAACTGGGCATGGACAAAATTACGATTAAATATGTGCCAGTTACCTCTTCCACTCGAATTCCACTGGTGGCAAACGGTACGGTGGATTTGAACTGCGGTTCCTCGACCAACACCGTAGAGCGTCAGGTACAAGTTGCCTTTGCGCCGACCACGTTTGTTACTGCGACACGTTTTTTAGCTAAGAAATCATCTAACTTAAGTAAGCTCGATGACTTTAAAGGTAAAACGATAGTCTCTACAGCCGGTACCAGCAATATACGTTGGGCAACGGCGGCGAACGAAGAACAAAAGCTGGGCATGAGTATTATTCCAACCAAAGACCATGCCGAAGCGTTTCTAACGGTAGAAAATGGCCGTGCTCTGGCCTTCTTTATGGATGATATTTTGTTGGCGGGTCTAGTGGCCACATCCCGTAATCCTGACGACTGGATGATTAGCGAGGAAGCCTACACGATTGAACCGTATGCCATCATGCAGCCTAAAAATGATCCGGAGTTCAAAAAGGCCGTAGATGATGCGATTATCGGCATGATGAAAGATGGCCAGATCGAAACCTTATACAAAAAGTGGTTTGAGTCGCCGATTCCTCCTAAAAACGTGAACTTGAATTTACCTATGAGCGGTTCACTTAAGCGCGCATTGGCTGAGCCTAGCGATTCGGCAGATCCCGAACGTTACAAATAATGCGCGTATAGATATACGTATCTATAGTTAGCTATAAGTATTAGCGTGGCTTTGTGCTGTGGGATGGCACAAAGCCCGCGGAGGTTGCTCATGGATTATTTTTGGAATTGGTCGATTTTTTTCGAGCCCTCGCCGTATGGCGATCTCTATATTTACACCCTGTTAAATGGTCTGCTCTGGACAATTTTTACGGCCTTGGTGTCCTGGACGCTGGCTTTAGGGGTGGGTACCTTGGTAGGCGTTGCGCGCACTACCACTAATCGTTATTTACGTGCTCTGGGCACTGCTTATGTGGAGTTGTTTCGCAATATCCCTTTATTAGTGCAGATGTTCTTGTGGTATTTCGTGGTGCCCGAGCTGGTGCCCACTGCCTTGGGTACTGCCATGAAGCAAATGGCTTTACCCTGGGGAATTTTTGTTCCTGCTTTTTTGTGTCTGGGGTTTTACACCGCATCGCGTGTTGCCGAACAGGTGCGTGCAGGGATAGAGTCCTTGCCAGTTGGACAGCGCATGGCTGGAACCGCCCTAGGTATGCGGCCCGCTCAAGTGTATCGCTATGTGTTATTGCCTAATTCATTTCGGATTATTTTGCCCCCACTGACTTCCGAGCTGCTGAACCTTATTAAAAATACCTCAGTGGCATTCACCATAGGTTTAATGGAATTAGTCGGTGCAGCCCGGTCTATGCAAGAGTTCAGTTTTCAGGTTTTTGAAAGTTTCGCTGCCGCGACGACCTTGTATTTACTCCTGAACTTAATCGTTGTGTGGGCGACTACTCGTCTGGAGCGCCGTGTTGCCGTACCTGGCATGATGGGAGTGGCAAAAGACGGTGGCACCACAGATTCGGATGCAATGCGGGGAGCAGCGTCATGATGCACTTTGATTTTGATGTGATTGAGCGATCCCTGAGTTATCTGTTCTTGGATGGCATGGTCTTTACCTTGAAGCTGACTTTGCTGTCGGCGGTGGGTGGGCTGTTTCTGGGTACTTTGCTGGCTTTATGCCGTTTGTCGAACATACCTTTGTTATCCACGGCGGCCGGCACCTATGTGAATGTGCTGCGTGCCTTGCCCTTGATTCTGGTGATCTTCTGGTTCTATTTCCTGGTGCCGTATGTAGGAGCCTGGTTAGTTGGTGCAAGCCGTCCTTTGGCTGTAGGTGGATTCACCTCGGCCTTGATTACCTTCACGATTTTCGAGGCGGCCTATTATTGTGAAATCATGCGTTCAGGCATTTTGTCTGTACCCGCCTCGCAGACGGCAGCCGCTAAAGCACTAGGCTTAAACCGAGTGCAGGTCATGTGCAGCGTGGTGTTACCGCAGGCTTTTAGGAATATGGCCCCAGTGTTGCTGACACAAACTATTGTGCTTTTTCAAGATACTTCCTTGGTATATGTGCTGTCTTTAACAGACTTCTTGGGAGCTGCAGTGAAAGTGGCACAGCGTGATGGACGACTGCTTGAGATGTATGTCTTTGCTGCAGTGGTTTATTTTGTGATCAGCTACAGCGCATCGCAACTGGTTCGTTACGTGCAGCGACGTACTTCCGCTCATAGCTAATAGGTATGGGCAGACAAGGAAAGCTTAGTATGGTTAAGAATAATGGTGGTGGCATGATAGAAATTAATAATGTCAGTAAGTGGTACCGAGACACTCAAGTGTTAGATGGCTGCAGCACACAGGTCTCTCAAGGCGAGGTGGTTGTGGTGTGTGGGCCTTCAGGCTCTGGGAAATCCACCCTAATTAAAGTGGTCAATGGTTTGGAGCCTTTCCAGAAAGGAGAGATTTTGGTGGAAGGGGTGTCGGTAGGCGACCCTAAAACTGATTTGACCAAGTTACGGGCGCGGATTGGTATGGTGTTTCAGAGCTTTGAGCTCTTTCCGCACTTATCGGTAATGCGTAATTTGATCTTGGCGCAGCGCAAAGTACTAAAGCGCAGTGAAGAGGAGGCGGTAGTAAGAGCACAGTCTTTACTGGATAGAGTAGGTTTACTTGCCCATAAAAACAAATACCCCGGTCAGTTGTCTGGTGGGCAGCAGCAGCGTGTTGCCATTGCCAGAGCCTTGTGTATGGATCCGGTGGCCATGCTTTTTGACGAGCCCACCTCGGCCCTGGACCCGGAAATGGTCCACGAGGTGCTGGATGTGATTGTGGATCTGGCGCGCGATGGTATGACCATGATGGTGGTAACCCATGAAATGAACTTTGCACGCAAAGTTGCGGATCGGGTCATATTTATGGATACGGGCAAAATTGTGGAAGATTGCAGCAAGGCTGATTTCTTTGAAAACATCAGTTCTCGCTCTGAACGTACACAGCATTTCTTATCCAAAATACTTTCCTACTAAAAGAGACAGGAATGAACAAGGTCAAGCCGGAATTTGAAGGACGTTTTTTAGGTGTGCTTGGTGGTATGGGTCCGCTGGCCGGGGCGACCTTCATGACGCGTTTGACCCAGCTGACGCAGGCCGCAACAGAGCAGGAGCATATTCCTGCTATGTTGTGGAGTGACCCACGCATTCCTTCGCGACCCAAGGCTTATCTGGGTACGGGGGAAGATCCTAGCCCCTGGATGATGAACGGTGTACGGCACATGAGCGATGCTGGGGCTAAAGCCATTGTGATTCCGTGTAATACGGCCCATTTATGGTATGAACCCTTGCGTGCTTATTCCTCGGTACCTATTTTGCATATCGTGGACGCTGTTTTGGCCAATTTGCGTGCTCAAAGAGTGGATTCGGGGCGGGTAGGGGTGCTGGCCACGCAAGCCACTTTGCAGTCCCAGCTTTATCAATCCAGTTTGCGTAAGCAGGGGTATGAGCCGGTGTTGCTGGAGCCCGATGAGCTAGAGACCTACTGCACCCAGGCCATAGAACTGGTTAAGGACAACCAGCTAGAGGCCGCGTATCAGGCCTTATCGCCGGGTATGGAGCGTATGCTGAAAAAAGACGTGCGGGCCGTTGTACTGGCGTGTACCGAGTTGCCCCTGGCTTTGCCACATGCCCAGCGAGCAGGCTGGGGCGTACCTATCGTGGACTCCATTGATGCCTTAGCTTTGGCCGCTATCGCCTGGTATGAAAACGGGCTGAGCTAACAGCCCTTTGGTCTTAGGCCGATGTGGGCGCAAGCACGGTGCTGATACGTACCGTCAAGCTTAAGTCTACGGCTATCGTGCCGTCCGCTAAAACGGCTTGCCCGGCCATCACACCAATCTGATAGTGCGGGCCTTGCTTGAGGCTATCGGGCAATATGCTTAGCCTTATGCTCAACGGGTGACCGGGATACACCGGGGCCCGAAAGCGGCTCTTAATTTCTAATAATTGTATGGGATGTAGCGCTAGCTCTTGAGTAAAACGGGCTAGTATCGCTCCTTGCACGTGTACCCCGGGTACAGGCGGCGCTTGGAAGCCCGCCTCGATAGCCCGTGCGCGTGAGGTGTGTACAGGATGCCCCCCACCGACTGACTGTAAGTAATGTTGCAAATGCTCTTCGCTTAGGCAAACAGTGCCAACAAACTCGGTAGGTAATAGTGGGCTAAGCATAGAGATCCTTATACGTGGCCTGGGTTAAGCGTTGAGCTGTGATTGTTAGATAATGTGCTTGGCACGCAGTTGCTGAAGCTCTTTTTCACTGATGCCTAAGCGTTCTTCGTAGACCTGAGTATTGTGCTGGCCCAGCTCAGGGCCAGAACGCCAGACTTGCCCTGGTGTACGAGAAAAACGGGGCACCACATTTTGCATTTTAATCGTGCCGAACTGCTCATCGGCCACCTCAATAATGGCTTGGCGTTCAATAAAGTGAGGGTCCGTCGTAATGTCCTGAATATCGTAAATGGGGCTGAAACTGACATTGTTCTCCAGCAGCTTGGCCGAAGCGCTTTGTAAGTCACGCGCCAAAAACCAGTCTTGCATAATTTTTTCTATGGCATCCCGGTTTTCCAGCCTAGCGGTATTCGTATTGAAGCAAGGGTCTGACAAAAGATCTTCCCTATCAATGGCGATGGCCAAACGTCGGAATACGGTGGAGGCGCTGACAGCCAAAGTGACCCATTTCCCGTCTTGAGTTTTATAGACGCTGCTTGGGGCCGAGTAGGCATTTAAATTACCTTGTCGGCTGCGCACTATACCTAGTTGGTCGTACTCTACGGGCAGGAAGTCCAGCACGCGGAACATGGCCTCTGTGGCAGACAGATCAATTTCTTGTCCTTCCCCGGTTTTCTCTCTGTGAAGCAGGGCGGCAGAAATGGCATAGGCGCCAAATACACCGGTGAGCGCGTCAGAGACTGGAAAGCCTGGGTATAAAGGCGGGCCGTCTGACTCCCCACACAGGTTCACGAAACCAGACATGGCCTCGAAGATGCGTGCAAATCCGGGGCGATTTCGATATGGGCCGGTTTGTCCAAAGCCCGTTACCCTTAAGGTAATCAGGTCGGGGCGCAGTTCCTGTAGCCTTGCGCTGCTAAGTCCCCAGTTCTCCAGAGTACCGGGTCGAAAGTTTTCCACTAGCACGTCGTACTCAGGAATGAGCCGCTCGAGTAAAGCCATTCCTTCAGCCTGTCTAAGGTCTAGCGTAATGCCTTCCTTATTGCGATTGGCCGATTTGGACCATAAAGACACTCCTTCTTTGTGAGGGGGGAGTTGTCGTATATGATCGCCACTGCCTGGAATTTCCACTTTGAGCACTTCAGCACCTAGATCGGCCATGAGCGTGGAGCTTAACGGGCCGGCAATGACTGTAGAGATGTCTAATATTCTGATCCCCCGTAAGGGGCCGGCATGGCGTGTAGGGGGGGTGTTTACGTGGTCGTGTTGATCTACGCAATGGGAAGTCATAAACGCTAACCTATTAATCTAAAGACACATTGGCTTGTTCAGCGATAGTTTTCCAACTAGCCAGTTCAGTGCTAATAAATTGGCCGAACTCCTCAGGGCTACCTCCTACCGGGATAGACCCTTCACGAATCAAGCGTTCTCGTATCGCCGGTTTTTCTAGTGCTTGATTTACCGCCTCGTTGATTTTTTCAACGATGCTTGGATCCGTGCCTGGTAAGCCAAATAGGCCATTCCAGCCTACGGCAACAAACCCTTCCAGTCCTGCTTCGTCCATGGTGGGAACATCAGGTAAAGTGGCCGAGCGCTCACGGCTCGTGACGGCTAGAGCTATCAGCTTGCCACCATTAATATGCGGTGCAGTGGTAAGAATTACGTCGGCCGTGATGGAGACCTGGCCACCAATAACATCGACCATGGCAGGGCCAGCTCCTTTGTACGGTACTAGCAGCAATTCAGTATCGCTATCGACTTGGAATTTTTCCAAAATCATATGAGCGCCGGTGCCGACTCCGGCGGAGGCCGCCGCAATGGCGCCTGGGTTTGCTTTAGCCGCCTTGATCAAGTCTTGGGTGTTTTGTAGTTGTGCGGAAGGATGTGCGACAAAGACGTAGGGTTGATCGACGGCGTGAATAATAGGTATAAAACTATCCTGAGCATGATAGTTCAAGCGTTTATAAATGTTTGGACCTATGCCATGCGTGGCGACTGTTCCCCATAACAAGGTGTAGCCATCATTCTCGGCACGAGCAACATACTGGGTACCTAACGTGCCACCCGCACCAGCACGATTTTCAACAATAACCGGTGTTCCAATAGCCTGAGATATCTCAGGAGCAAATAGGCGGGCCATGACATCGGTTGCACCGCCCGCGGGAAAGGGCACTACGATAGTGACAGGCCGCTGTGGCCAGGTCTGATCTTTTGCTTGCGCAGCAAGCGGCAGCGCTAGGCTTAGCAAGCACGTACTAAATAGTCGTATTACGCTCATCGTCTTCTCCTTTTAAGCGATCTTTTTATGTGAATGTGGGTAGATACAGATCAGCATAGGACGTGTTAGAGTTAACGAAAATTGAAAATTAATTACTAGGTGTGCACTTATGGTTAATGGGGTAGCGGACGCCTCCTTGTCCCGCTTGCTGTCCAGATTGCGCTTGCAGCAATTTAGTTTGATGTGTGGAGTGGCTCAAGGTTATTCGTTTCGACAGCTTGCTGAACGCATGGCCCTATCACCACCCGCGATCAGCAAAATGGCCAGAGAGCTGGAATCGGTTCTTGGCCAATCTGTGTTTTCCCGAGAGCCCGAAGGCGTGCGTTTAACCCCGCTGGGCGAGTTATTAGCCTACGACGCCCAATTGATTTTGCAACATGTTACGCGTATTGAAACCTGCATCGACAATCATAAACAGGGGGGTAACACTTTAATTAAAGTGGCTTCACCAGCGTATACGGCGGTATCGCTATTGGCCTCGCCCGTGGCTCAGCTAGTTAAACAGTATCCACAGCTCAAGGTTGAACTGATAGATGGTGTAGCCAGCACACTTTTTGAGCATTTGCGTACGGGCGAGGTGGATTTTGTAGTGGGAAGCTTGCCCTTGTACTCCTTAAGCGACGAGTTAGTGGCTGTTCTCGAGGTAGAGGAGCTATATCCGGATGAGGTATGTTTTCTGACGCATAAATCCAGTCTGAATTGGAAAGAACCCGTATCGCTCGCTCAATTACAGCAGTTCTCCTGGGTAACGCCTACGAAAGACTCGCTGGTACGTGGTGCCTTAAGCAATGCGCTACTGCTAGAAGGGCTGCCGTTACCCAGAACATCTGTGGAGAGCAGTGTGGTGTCAGCGGTGGGTTCTTTAGTAGCAGAAAACCCAGGCTTTGTTGGAGTATTGCGTGCCGACGCTGCGCATTACCTAGCTCATCGCCTAGATTTGGCTGTGCTGAACATGCAGCGCCGTATTGTATTACCCCCTGTGGCAATTATTCGGCGTCGTCATGCTCAGCCTACAGAACTAATGCACGAATTATTTGAGCGAATACGCCAACGAGTTAAGGAGTTATTCGCGACTAGTCCTGCACTCTAGTCAGGCAGAAAGAGCGCTGCTTTGCACACGTGGCGAACGCGGCTTGCTGACCTACGCTTGACTTAGGGCGAGTTCACGCAGGTCATCGCTAGGATATCTACCTTCGCCCAGGCTGTCACCAAACACACATTCAAAGGCGCTGCTTAAAAGTGTCTTCTCGCGTGCCTCAAGTAGCGAGTCATAGCGTGAACGCTGAAGGCGGAAATCGGCTTGATGGTAAGCTAGATAATCGGCTGCCCCCCCTGCAATGACGCCTTCCGTGATCAGTTGCTCTATAGCCCAAGCCAGACTGCGCGTATTAGGATTGCCTTGCCGTATGCTGTAAAACGCTCCAGTAATAGATGCTCCATAATGGCGTTGTGCGTCGTAATCGGCATACCACAGTACGCGACACAAGGCTTCCAATCCACCCGGAGCGGGAATGCGTTGCTGTGCCAGCAAGTACTCCACACTGGCTTTCATTTTCGCTGGTGAAAATTTCATGAGAACTCCTTGCAGCAGCGCAGCGCCAGTCCGTAGTTTGGCGCTGCGCTGTGAGCTTATGGGATGGGAAATGGCGTGCTATCAGCAAAGCGTTTCAGCACGTTGTGGGTGAGTCGGGCAATATTATTGTCGTAGTCATTGTGGGATAGGCTGCCAGCGTAGGCAATTGAGCCCACCGACCAGACGGCGCCACCATGTGGTGTTTCGTAAAAGCAGATATCGGCTCGCACCCAATCGCACTGTGTGCCTGTGCAGGCGGGTAGATTAAAGAGCAGCTCTTCAGCGACCAGCATGTAGGCGTCCGTGTGTCCTTCGGACGAAGCGACGACTAAAGCATGGGGGGGCGTTCCTAGATTACGGTCAGCCCGATCCAGCTCTAGGCCAGCTGCTCCGCCTCCGATGAGGCCAAAATCGCCCAATAACTCCTCGGCACCTATGCCGTCAAACATCCATTGCACTCTGGGGTTATCGCGATCGGGGGTTTGGCGATAGTATGATGAAACATCAAAGCCCTCGGCGGAGAAGCCCACTCCTGTAAGCACTTGAGGTGAGCGCTTTCCTTGACGACGCCACAGACCGCTATACTCGCCTGTGCTGCTAAGGTAGTACTCGCCGGTAGGTGGCTCAGAGGCACGGCTACCGTCTTCGGCCCTACGTATTTCCAACAAGCCTGGACGGTGCTGGTCGTAGGCGCAACGCCAGTAATAGCCGTTAGCCCCCAGATACATTAAGCGTCCCCCCTGTTGAGTGAACTCATACAAGCCGTCCCACATGGCTTTACTGTAGTATTCGGGGTGACTGCCTGAGACCACGACGTTATAGGGTTTAAGCGCGGCTAAGCCTTTTTGGTGCAATTCTTCGTCGGTAATGACGTCGAAGTCAAAACCGGCAGCGCTCATCCAGTCGATAATGTGTGTATCGGCGTTGAATTGCCAAAGCGATGAGCCAAAACCGCCGAGCATGCCCTGTTGCATGGGACGCATATTCAGAATGGGGCGCAAGCGGCTTGAGTAATAAACAGGGCTATTATCGGAATGTCGGTCATAGCATGAGTGGCCGTATTCGCGGTGCTCATTCAGAAAGAGATGATCTGGATTGAGTACGGTAGAGCGATACCACATCAGTTCACCGCCCCATGGGTTGGTCGTGAAGTGTTCGTTAGCGTAGGCCATGTAGCTGGCGGTTGGGAGCAAGAAACAAATTTTTGCTTCTTGACCAGGCAGTGGGCGCACGGCAAATGGCACGAACTCTGTATCGTCCCCGGCTTGCAAGCGCACCGCATACAGTCCACTGCTAAGCGTTTCAGGTATACGCAGCGTGAAGTCCACCTCCCAGCCTGCGTCGTACAAGTCATCGTCATGAAAGTGTATGGCATCCCATAAGCCGGGGTTCTGCTTCCAGTCGTGCTGTTCACCATCCCAGCGTGGGCCTGGTACCGCCCGTGTAGGGGCGTGCTCCAGATGCCCATGACGCAAGTAGGATGAAGAGTCGGCAAATCTATCAGTACCCATATGCTGGCTAAAGTCCCAGCGACCCAGAACACTTTGACGTAGCACAGTATTAGCTTGGCCTGTGTCGATGCTGCGCAGTTGCTCCAGATTGAGCGCGTGCTGACACAGCGTAGGTGCGGCGATTTTTCCGTTGAAAAAACCGTCTGCTGCCCATTTTTCTTTACGTTTGCCGTTGGTATGGGCGGCAAAGGTGATCGGTATTACGTGACTGGTGTCCGGTAGTATCGTGCAGTGGGTACGCAGGTCGGCTGTGTCGTCAATGGTGGCGTAGTTGGTGAGTGCAATCTGATGTAGGTGTACGGTTTGTTCTGCCCCGTTGAAGCTGGCTGCTACGAAGTACCACTCCCAAGGAATGAATGCCTTAGCAGTAGATAAAATCTCGGTTTTTTTACCGTCTCCTAGTTTTAGTGCCAGTGCGCCCTGTTCATCTACGATGAGGGCAAAGCCCGAGTGGGTAGCAGCATCAAATCTGCCAAGTATGGTTTGTTCTCCTTTGTGTGGGGTGGTGGGCATGATCCAGCACATGAGAGAAAACTCGTCCAGTCCGCTAAGTGTTGAGCATGCCTGAACGTGCCCATACGAGCCAGCATGTATTGTTTGGGGTCGTCCGGGAAAGTGAGAAGCCAGTTCAGTGGGAATAAGGTCTATCTTTACGCCAGGCCCTAGAGGGTTATCATCGCCACAGATAATACGAACCAGATCCGCTTGATAGCGCGGGTGTTCGCAATTGACCATGACGTTTAGGTTATCACCTGGTGCAACACTGATTTCATCTGAGTAGGCAGTAATTTTTAGCATGTGAGTCCTTTCGAGTTAGGGTTAGAACGGCAGCGGTTTGCCTGTTTCGGCGAGCCAGCAAAGACGAAAAATGGCGCGTTCGCCATCCTCTAGACTGGAAAAGACCTTGTCTTCCATAATCTCTACGGGTTGCGCCCGCCCGCGTAGCCTGCCGACTTTCCACTCGGTCCAGGATTTGCTTTGAATCAGTACATAACGACCGTCCAAGGGACTGCCATGGAAGCGATTGAGTATGCGCTGCAGTCCTTGTGAGAAAGGACGACGGGTGGGTGCCTCCATAAACTCCTTGGCATAGCCAAGTGTTTGCTCTTCATCCATGTACGCAAAAGGGGAGGTAGATGTGTTCTGATGCCAGGACATGGTTATCTCCTTAGTTATAAATATAGTGTGCGCCTGTGTTGAGTGGTTTTAGCTAGGCCATAGACAACTCAAGCAGACCGATTAAGCCTAAGGTCTAAAGGGGAGGGACTGGAATCGTCCAGTTGGCCTCGTGCAATTGGAGGATGGTCAGAGGCCTAAACTCTGGTTTATGCTCGTAAGGTGAACCGATTAAAACGACAAATGCATAGGTGCTTATGCACACAGGAGACAGATCCATGGTTCAGCTAGGTTTACTTAGTGCCTGTTTGCTCGATGTACATGAAGGCAGTTCACAGTACGCGCCCGAGCGGTTTCTCGAGCACTCTTTGTCTCGAGTGTGTGCCACGTTTGATGTGGATAAAGCGTGGTGGGGGATTATGTCCGTAAAGCGCGGGCAGTTTTTATTACATGCCTCATGGCGACAGAACCTACCTGAAAGCTTTGAGCCTATGTGGGAAGAGTTAAAGCAAGATGATGCCTTGGCTCGTGGTGTGTCGCTCAAGCCTGGTCAGGCGGTCAATCTTAATGAAGTGGGGTTTCGTAGTTTTCCAGGCTTAGCCGTATTGATGGGGGAGCATAATATATCGAATGCCCTGTGTACCTCCGCCTTTTTTCCCGAGCAAGACGCATTTATGTTTCTTTCGCTGTACAGAAAAAAAGGCGGCTTTGATGATGCCTCAATGCAAACTAGCGAAGTGTTGATGCCTCATTTATTTTCGGCCTGGCGTAATAACTTGCGTCAGGGCTTGCGCCCCGCACCTACAATGCTCTCTAGTACTGTATACAGAGGATTTATCAGCGGGCATGGACGCCTGCTGGATGCCGAAGCTGGTTTTAAGGAGCTTGTTCAGCAGATCTGGCCAGGCAAGTCTTATAAATCTATAGATGGGTATTTATGTGCTTTGGCACAGCAGTCCATTGAACAGATAAATACGTGGGTACGTCATGGTGAGCTTATGTGGCGCGCCAAGATGCTGGGTGCGGTCTGCCTGATAGAACTCAGGTTATGCACGCCGCTGGACGAGCTGAGTGCACGAGAGTCCAGCATTGTGTATCAATACTCGGTAGGCGCTAGTCATAAGCAGATCGCGCGCGAACTAAATATATCGCCATCTACGGTTCGTCACCATTTACGTAACGCCTACCTGAAATTAGGGGTCAGTGATAAAGGTGCTCTAGCCACTTTATTGCATGAAACGGCTTATGCATAACGGTGTACAGCGGTGGCGTAAGGCTAGTGATGTACGCAGCGCTGAGCTGAGCAGATTCATCTCGGAAGCTGGCTAGAGCGGTAGTCGTGTCGGCCTACGCTTGTGTATCCAGTACTCCGCGCTTTACTTGGTCACGCTCCAAGGACTCAAACAGTGCCTTAAAGTTACCTTCGCCAAAACCTTCGCGGTAGTCGCCTTGGCGCTCGATGAATTCAAAAAACACCGGTCCCAGTAAAGCTTGGGAAAAAATTTGTAATAGCAGTCGTGGCTGCCCGCCGTCGGTGGTGCCATCTAGCAGTATGCCCCGGCTTTGTAAGTGGTGTACCGCTTGTCCGTGGCCAGGTAATCGAGTTTCAAGGTTTTGGTAGTACACCTGATTCGGTGCGCTCATTAAAGGGACGCCGGCGGCGCTGAGCTTATCGATGGCCTCTACGAGGTTATCGCACAGCAAAGCGATGTGCTGTATGCCTTCCCCGTTAAACTGCATCAAGAATTCTTCTATCTGCCCACCACCTTGGCGGGCCTCTTCGTTCAAGGGGATACGAATTTTGCCATCAGGAGCACTCATGGCTTTAGAGGCTAGGCCTGTGTACTCCCCAGTAATATCAAAGTAGCGAATTTCACGGAAGTTAAATAGCTTTTCGTAAAAACCAGCCCAGTACTCCATGCGGCCACGGTACACATTATGGGTTAAGTGGTCGATGACTTTGAAGCCATGTCCTACGGGGTGACGATCAACCCCTTCTAGCCAGTGAAAGTCTATATCGTAAATAGACTCGCCGTCGGCGTAGCGATCAATAAGATAGAGCGGAGCTCCTCCTATACCTTTGATGGCCGGTAGATTGAGCTCCATCGGGCCGGTGTCTATTTTGACCGCTTGAGCGCCCAACTCTAAAGCGCGTGTGTAGGCCTTGTGTGAGTCTTTGACTCTAAAAGCCATGCCGCACGCAGAGGGGCCATGTTCTATAGCAAAGTATGAGGCAAGGCTTTTGGGTTCACGATTAATAATGAAATTGATGTCACCCTGACGGAATAGGGACACGTCTTTGGAGCGATGTCTGGCCACTTCGGTAAACCCTAGCTGGAGAAATAAGGGTTCGAGGAAGTTGGCAGTGGGAGAGACAAATTCAACAAACTCAAATCCGTCCAATCCCATGGGGTTATCGAATAAATCAGACATAAACGCTTCCTTTTGAAAGAGAGTAAAGCAAACGCGCAGTGAGCGATTGCCTGGGCACCAAGGGGGGCAACGGGGGTACTGACTTTGGCGTCATGCTTGCCCCAGCGGGTGTGCACGGCAAGCTTTTTAGGCCTGCTGTTCCTAGATTCACTTTTATAAGCGAATCGTGATGGTCTGTTAAGCAGGGAATGCCCTTAATGCGTCGTGCTGCCTAGGTCATAGCGCAGTCCTGATGTGCATGCTGGCGAGCAGCTGGGCGCTAGCCAAGTGGATCGTTCGTAAGAGTTGGGCGATGCCAGCGATTCGCTCGCCTGAAACCTTGCAAGGCCGCAGTTTTAATAGGTTTTTTCTGTGGCTGAGCGGTCCGTATGTCAAGTTTTTTTCTCTCTGAGGAAGGATCTTTTTTGCTGTTTTTACGTCGAATATAAGGAAAACCCGTATACGCTAGTTTAGTCTAATGATATAGCATTAGGTCTTGTTTTGATGATTGGGAAAAGAGCATGGAAAATTCGAATAAAACAGCTAGAGAACTATACGAAGCGATCAAACGCAATCCGGTTCGTCCGCGATTTGGTTTTGGTCGTAACCCGATACTGGTGAATGTGGATTTGCAAAAGTCCTATACCTGCGTGGGCGAGTTCGCGACGGCGTATGAAACAGATCCCAAGCAATTGGAGTACGTGAATGAGCTGGCTAAAGCATTTCGTGCACAGAATTTGCCTGTGGTCTGGACCTATGTAGCGTATATGCAGTCTGGTGAGGATTGCGGTATCTGGGGTACGCGCACTGATACACCTGACTCCTTACAAAACATCAAGGTAGGCTCGCGCCGTTCAGAGTTCGATGATCGAATCGAGGTGGATCATGTGCGTGATGTGGTGTTTAACAAGCGCATGCCTTCGGCTTTTTTTGAAACGCACTTGCGCTCGCTGATGACTTGGCATGGTTCTGACACGGTGGTGGTGACGGGTGGTTCTACGTCCGGTTGTGTGCGAGCAACTGTGGTGGATGCCTTGTCTAATGGTTTCCGTGTTGTGGTGCCCGAAGAGTGTGTAGCGGATAAACACGAAAGTCCACACTTCGCCAACCTGTATGACATTGCTGTGAAGTACGGGGATGTTGTACCAGTAAGCGATGTGTTTGAGTATTTGAACCAGCGAGCGACTACGACAAAATGAGCGAACATCACGTCAGCGACCTGCAGCTCTACGACTACTTGCCCTATAACAATCGGCCGAAAATTAGCTGGCCTGGGGACAAGCGCATTGCTGTATGGATAGCACCTAATATCGAGTTTTACGAATTTAACCCGCCCAACAATGCTCAGCGTAAGCCTTGGGGGCGACCGAACCCTGACGTGCTGGCGTATTCGCACCGCGATTATGGCAACCGTGCGGGTTGGCAACGTATGATGCGTGCCATGGATGAGGCCGGTTTTCGTGGATCGGTGTCGCTGAACGTAGCGATGTGCGAGCATCACCCTGAAATTATTAAAGCGTGTGCAGATCGTGACTGGGAGTTTTTTTCCCATGGGATCTACAACACGCGCTATGTCTACGGCATGACGCGCGAGCAAGAGCGTCAGATTGTTGTGGACTCACGCGATACGATCAAAAAGTGGACAGGGCAAAGCATGGACGGTTGGCTATCTCCGGCCTTATCCAACAATCCCTGGAGCCTGGATGTGTTGGCAGAAGAGGGAGTGCTGTATACCTGCGACCTCTTTCATGATGACCAGCCCACGCCGGTGAATGTGGCCAGTGGTCGATTGATCAGTGTGCCGTACTCCCTAGAGATGAACGACACCATTGTCTATAACGTAAATCGTGTTACTCCGCGTCATTACGGTGAGATTATTAAGCGTCAGTTCGATCAGTTGTATCTGGAAGGAGAGCATTCGGCTACGGTTATGTGCATTCCGTTGCACCCCTATCTGGTTGGGCAGCCGCACCGTATAGATGCCTTTGCAGAGGCGCTTTCCTATATTGCAGGCCATGAAGGTGTTTGGCTGGCCACAGGACGTGAAATTGCCCAGCATTATTACGAACATCATTACGACACCGTTGCTCAAGCGATGGCACAAGCGGCGATAAGGCAGGGATAAAGATGGCTTTGAACGACGATTACTTTAGCTACCCCTATCGTGACCACCGTATGGATCACGATTTATATCAATGGTCTGACTTGTTTGAGCGCAAGCCCGTAGTCTGGCCCGCAGGTGCACGCTTGGCCTTATGGGTAACGCCTATTTTGCAATGGTTCCCTTTTGATGCGCCAGCGACGCCTTTCCGTGCTCCAGGCGGATTGACCATGCCGTATCCAGACTTTCGGCACTATACCAGCCGTGATTATGGCAATCGAGTAGGCATTTTCCGTATCTTGGATGTGTTGAAAGAGCTGGGCGTGCCGGCCTCTGTCGCGTTGAATGCGGCTGTTGCAAGACGCTATCCAGCTTTGCTCAATACCTTGCAACAACAAGGTGCGGAGCTGATTGCTCACGGTTTGGATATGGGGCATTTGCATCACAGTGGTCTGGATCGTGCAGACGAGTCAGCCTTGATTGCAGAAACGTTAGCGCAGTTTGCTCAGGCTGGTGTGAGCCAGAAAATACGTGGCTGGCTCTCTCCTGGGCGCAGCCAGTCCTTTCATACCCCTGCCTTGTTGAGCGAGCACGGTCTGGATTATTGCTGTGACTGGGCAAACGATGATATGCCCTACGTTATGAGCACAGAGTCCGGCGAGCTCTATTCCATGCCACTGGCACAGGAAACCGACGATAGAGCCATAACTCTTGATTTGTTTCAAAACGAAATTGAGTGGCTGCAACAAACCAAGGATCGCTTTGATGTGTTGTACCGTGAGTCCGAGCAGTTTGGTGGTCGTATCATGAGTGTACCGTTGCACGCTTGGGTAATGGGGGTGCCATACCGTATTCACGTGGTGCGTGAAGCCTTGAGCTATATGCTTGAGCACGAAGGTGTGTGGGCGGCAACAGGTGGCGACATACTGGATGCGTATCAGGGGTCGGAGCAGGCATGAAGGTGCAAAGTCAAGCGACGACAGGGCCGCGTACGCTATTCGATAAGATCTGGCAAAGCCATGAGATCGTGGCGAACGAACACGGGCCATCGTTGTTATACATAGATCGAGACATTATTCATGAAGGCTCATTTCATGCGTTTGCTGATCTGCGACGACGCGGCCTGACAGTGCGTTCTCCGCGTCAGGTGTTTGGCGTGCCAGATCATTATGTGCCCACCTCAAGTCGAGTTTCCTCCGGCGCAGCGACGCCGGAGATCGCGCGCATGATTGATCAGTTTGATCAAAATATGGACTGGAGCGGCGTTAATCATTTCCGCTTAAATGATAAGCGGCAGGGAATCGTGCACGTGACGGCACCTGAGCAGGGTATGGTGTTACCCGGCTTTATTGTGGTGTGCAGCGATAGTCACACCTCCACGAACGGTGCATTGGGCGCGTTGGCATTTGGTATCGGACAGTCTGAAAATGCGCATGTGATGGCAACACAGACTTTGTGGCAAATCAAGCCTAAAGTCATGCGGATAACAGTGCATGGCGAGCGTCAGGCTCATGTGTCAGCCAAAGACGTTATTTTGGCGATTATTGCGCAAATTGGGGCAGCGGGGGCAACCGGCTACGCGATTGAGTATGCCGGCCCTGTGGTAGAGGCGATGTCTATCGAGGAACGCCTGACCTTGTGCAATATGTCGATTGAGGCCGGTGCGCGTTGTGGCATGGTGGCTCCCGACGATACAACCTATGCCTACTTGAAGGGGCGTCCGCATGCTCCGCAGGGCCAAGATTGGGAAATGGCCGAGCGTTACTGGCGCACATTGCCCAGTGACCCAGACGCTGTCTTTGATGCGGAAGTGCAGGTGGATGGTTCAGCGATACAGCCTATGGTGACATGGGGTACCAGTCCTGAAACAGCCATGCCGATCACGGCCGTGATCCCTGACCCTGCCCAGGCCAAGGACCCCGATGTGCAAGCCACTATGCAGGCGGCTTTGCAGTATATGGATTTAGAAGTTGGTGAAGCCTTAGACGGTTTAGCGGTGGACCATGTGTTCATTGGTTCGTGTACGAATTCACGTCTGGAAGATCTACGCGAAGCAGCGCGTGTGTTTGAGGGCGCAACGGTGCAGGTGCCTACGTGGATAGTTCCAGGATCGGGCTTAGTACGTGAGGCGGCCGAGCAAGAGGGCTTGGCAAAAATCTTTATCGATGCCGGAGCACACTGGTTACAGCCAGGCTGTTCAGCATGCGTGGCAATGAATGGCGATATTGTTCAACCTGGAAAACGTTGTGCTTCTACGTCTAACCGAAATTTTGTAGGACGTCAGGGGCCTGGGGCTCGCACCCATTTGTTAAGCCCAGCGATGGCGGCGGCGGCAGCAGTCACCGGCAAAATTACGGACGTGCGTCGTTTGCAGCGGAGTAAAGCATGAAGCCTTTTTTACGTGAACTGGGGCGAGCAGCACCTTTAGATGGCAGAAATATCGATACAGATCAGATTCTGCCTGCCCGATTCCTGAAACAGGATCGTAGCAAAGGATATGGGCAATTATTGTTTTACGATCTGCGCTTTGATGAGCAAGGAAGCGAGGTGGCTGAGTTTGTATTGAATCAGCACGCCTATCGTGACGCATCCATCTTGCTGACGGAAGATAACTTTGGCTGCGGCTCCTCGCGCGAGGGGGCGGTGTATGCCTTAAGTGATTACGGCATACGTGCTATTTTGGCGCCCAGTTTTGGGGATATTTTTCACAATAATTGTTTGAAAAACGGCATTTTGCCTGTGCGTTTATCGGAGTCTGTTTGTCGGGATATACGCCAGCGCTTGCAGGATAAGCCTGGTCAACAGATCGCTGTTGATTTGCAAACACAACAAGTCGATATCGAGGACGGTGTTAGCTATTCGTTTGAGATTGATCCCTTCTGGCGTGATTGCTTATTGCGCGGTGTTGATGACTTGGAGCTGACCTTAGGGATGCTTGATCAGGTGGAACGGTTTGAGCATGACTATTTTCTTGATAAGCCATGGGCGAAACCAAGGAGCAGTGTGTAGTGAGACTTTCTTCTCATGGCAGGTGTGGCATAACTGTTATTTCTAGGGTGGAATGATGAAAACAACTAAACAAATAGGTTTGTCTATGGATATGAATAAACGACGTTCCGTGCTCAAGGCAGGCGCTTTAGCGGCGGCCGGCACAATGCTGGGAGTCCCTCTTATTGGCCGTGCCCAGCCAGCAGTAGTTAAGCTGGGTGCAGTAGGTTCGATTACCGGGCCGCTGTCCTATACCGGTACCCAGGCACGTAAAGGCATACAGTTTGCACTGGATCATATCAATGCGGCGGGTGGTATAAAAAGCCTGGGTGGCGCAAAGGTTGAAATGGTGTTTGTGGATGCACAATCGCGTCCCGATATTGGTGCTGCAGAAGTGGATAAACTGGCTCAGGCCGGTGTTGCCGCGATTGTGGGAGCACAATCTAGTGCGATTAGCTTATCTACGTCGCAGGCGGCAGCGCGCTACGGTATTCCCTATATCGTGGATGTGGGAAGTGCAGAGCAAATTGTTGAGCGCGGTTTAAAAAATACCTTCCGCTTTTCACCCGGAGTGATACGTTCGGTTGAACAGTCTATGCTGAACTTGAACTCCATGAACACCGCCGCCAATCAGGCGGTGCGAACAGCTGCTATTGTTCATGAGGACGGCCCCTTTGGTAGCAGCATGGCCAAAATTCTCAGCGAGAAACTGCCAGATATCGGTATTGAGGTGGTTGAGACAATTAGTCACCCCACGCCTCAGCGTGATTTCACCAATATTGTTCTGCGACTACGGGCTTCCGGAGCAGATATGGTGATGCCTTCACACTATATCAATGAGTTTATTTTATTCTCGCGTGCGATTCAGCAGCAAAAGCTGAAGCTCAAAGCCATGTATTCGATTTATGGCGGTGGTGCGTCCAATATTCGTTTTGTGCGCGAGCATAATGCAGCGGCTCAATACGTGATTGATACCAACCACTGGTTTGATCCTAAAAAGCCTATGTCGCAAAAACTGGCAGAGCAGGCAGCAGCCGAAAATGTGGACTTGACCTACGACGTGATGGTGGCCTATGCGGCAACCCAGTTGGCGGTAGATGCCATCGAGCGAGCCAACTCGGTTGATCATGCCAAGATTATCGACACCCTGGCGACACAAACCTTTTCGGACACCATTATGCCTTATGGTCCTATCAAGTTTGTGAATGGCGACAACACGGGCTCCCAGTTGGTGAACACTCAGGTACGCGGCGACAAAATCGAGCTGGTATACCCCAAAGAGTTTGCCACAGCAGAACCTGTCTTCCCCATGCCTGAGCGTGGCTAGTCATCCCTGCACCTCGGATGCGCGCTGTGCGCATCCGGCTTTTTTGGAAGTAGTTAAATGCTGAGCCTTATTGCTCCTGCTGTAATTAGCGGCCTTACCACCGGGGCGATTTATGCCTTGGTGGCTTTGGGGCTGACGATGATTTACGGCGTATTGCATATCATCAATTTTGCCCACGGCAGCTTATTAATGTTGGCTTTGTACAGCGTGTACTTTGCGAACACCTTGCTGGGTGTGGACCCCTATGTGGCCATGCCGTTCCTGATGGCGTTGTTTTACTTGTTCGGTTTTCTGTTGCAGCGCGGTGTCATCAATACGTTTAGCCACGGCAAGGATTCCAACACTTTATTGGTGACGCTCGCACTGGCGATTGTGATTGATAACTTAGCGCTGTATTTTTGGACCTCCAATACGCGCACCATCGATGTGCCTTATGCCTTCGATATGGTCGAGATTTTTGGCGCCTATTTGCCGATTCCCAAAGTCATCGCCTTCTTTGCTTCTTTAGTATTGGTAGGCCTGGTGTGGCTGTTTATGGTGCACACCCGCTTAGGGCAGGCCATACGGGCTGTTGCCAAGGAAAAGCGCGGTGCTCAGCTAATGGGTATTGATGTTAACCACACTTATGCCGTGTGTTTTGGCATTGGAACGGCTTGCGTGGCTGCGGCTGCTTGCCTGCTTATGCCCACATTTTATGTTACGCCTCAGGTGGGGTATAGCTTTGTTTTAGTGGCTTTTACTACGGTTGTGCTGGGTGGAATGGGTTCTTACCTGGGCGCTTTGGTAGCAGGTTTGTTTTTAGGGGTGGTAGAAGCACTAAGTGGTTTGTTCCTGGGTGAGACCTTAGGTCAAATTGGCATTTATGCGTGCTTTATCCTGACGCTTCTGTTTCGGCCTTCTGGGCTGTTTGGTAAGAAGGGGAACTGATCATGAAGAGTCTTTCAACCGGCACCAAGATTGTTGCCGTACTGTTGGTGTTGTTTGCGTTGTTCCCCTTGGTATGGCCCACTGACGCCTGGCTGGGCTTTGGCATCAATATTTTATTGATGTGTGTGCTGGCCATTGGTTGGAATATCAGCGGCGGCTTTGGTGGCATGCTCTCTTTTGGCCATGCAGCGCTATTTGGCACGGGCGCCTATGCCGCAGCCATGTTTCAGTTGCAAGCAGGGCTGAGCCCCTGGGTTGCTGCGGTGGCGGGCGTGTTGTGTGGGGCCTTGATTGGCGCTTTTATCGGCGCAGTGTCTTTTCGCTATGGTTTACGGGGCTCGTACTTTTCACTGGTGACCTTGGCTTTTGCTGAAGTGTTACGCGTGGTGGCCAGCTCCTTTGACTTTATGGGTGGTGGTTCGGGCTTGCAGCTTCCTTTGGTGCAAGAGTGGAGCAGTTTGCAATTTCCCACCCGCACAGAAAATTACTGGTTTGCCTTGGTTTTGGTCATCGTCGCCATCCTGTTATCGATCTGGATCAAGCACTCTCGTTTTGGCGCTTACTTAGCGGCTATTCGTGAGAATGAGGACGCTTCCAAAGCGTTGGGTATTAATACGTTCAGGGTCAAGGTGGCCGGTATGTTTGCCGCCGGTGCTGTCTCGGCAGCGGCTGGCGTCGCTTATTTACAGACCTTTTTGTACATTGATGCGCCCATTGCCTATGGCTCAGTTATGTCGATCGAGGCCTTGTTAGGGGCAACGATTGGTGGTGCAGGAACGATACTGGGACCTGTACTGGGCACCGTGTTGTTGCACTCAGTCAGTGAGTTGGTGAAAGGGGTAGTGGGTAATGCGACGGGTTTGAACCTTGTGTTTTATGGTGTATTGCTGTTGCTGATTCTACGCTTCATGCCAAACGGTGTGATGGGTTTATTCGAGCGCATAGGCGCACGACGATCCACGCGTAACGCGGGCAATTCCAAGGAGGAGGCGTAATGTTAAAAGTTGACGCTGTGAGCAAACGCTTCGGCGGCTTGCTGGCTGTGAATCAGGCCTCGCTACACGTAAAGCAAGGCAGCATTGTGGCCTTGATTGGCCCCAATGGGGCGGGCAAAACCACCTTGTTTTCTATTATTTCCGGGTTTGTCACGCCTGACTCGGGGGATGTGCACTTTAATGGACGCTCCATAAAAGGCCTTCCACCGCATCAGATTTGTCACCTTGGATTGACCCGTACCTTCCAGATTGTGCAGCCTTTTGCAGGCTTAAGCGTGCTCGAAAATATTGCGGTGGGCGCGCACTTGCATTACAAAAAAAGAGTGGATGCACTGGCTAAAGCCAAAGAGGTTGCGGTGCAATTGGGCATGGGGAATATGCTGGATCTGCCCGCTCAGGATTTAACGGTGGCAGGGCGAAAACGGCTGGAGCTGGCCAAGGCCTTGGCGACTAAACCAGAATTTTTATTGCTGGATGAGGTCATGGCTGGCTTGATTCCGAGCGAGGTCGATGAAATTGTTGCCATGATACGAGCGATTCGTGATCAAGGCACGACCATCTTATTGATTGAGCACGTTATGCAGGCGGTGATGTCCTTGTCCGATGAGGTCTATGTGCTTAATCAAGGTGCCATGATTGCACATGGTGTGCCTCAGGACTTAGTCAAAAATGAATTGGTGATCGAGGCCTACTTGGGGCAGGGCGCCGTTCAGCGCTTAAACACGGAGCAGTCCAATGCTTAAGATAAGCGGGTTAAGGGCGGGCTATGGCTCCGTCGAAATCTTGTATGGCATAGACATGCAAGTGCATGAGGGCGAGGTCGTCGCCGTCTTAGGTTCAAATGGTGTGGGTAAAACTACGCTTAACAATACGATCAGTGGTTTGCTCAGAGCCAAATCAGGCTCCATCCACTTTGATGGCGTAGATATTAGTCGTAGCTCATCTGCCCAGATTGTGAAGTTGGGTATTGCGCATGTACCGGAGGGACGGCGTGTGTTTCCTGACCTATCGGTTGAAGAAAATCTGGAGCTGGGTGCATACCGTCGTGCCACGGCAAATAAGCGCCGTAACGTTGAGCGCATGTACAGCATATTTCCTCGTCTCAAAGAGCGTCGCTTGCAAGCGGCGGGGACCTTGTCGGGAGGCGAGCAGCAAATGCTGGCGATTGCTCGGGGCTTAATGTCCGAGCCGCGTTTGCTCATACTGGACGAACCTTCGCTAGGGCTGTCACCGGTGATGGTTGAGGAAATGTTCAAACTGATCAGAAGCATTAGTGCGGATGGCTTGAGCATCATGCTGGTAGAGCAGAACGTGGTGCAGTCACTTGAGGTGGCCAGCCGTACGTATGTGTTGGAACAAGGGCGTTTTGCCATTTCCGGCACCTCGCAAGAAGTCATGGCCAATCCTGAGCTACGTCGCACTTATCTGGGCTTGTAATTCATCAATACGGTGTGCACTACACCAGTTTATAGAGAGTTGTTATGCAGTTAAAAGAGATGCTGAGCGCAGGCCAGACCGTGATTGCTCCCGGTGTATACGATGCCTTAACGGCCCTGATAGCGTCAGAGCATGGTTTTAAGGCTCTGTACTTGACTGGAGCGGGCGTGGCCTATACCCGTTTAGGCAGGCCGGATATAGGGCTGGTCTCCATGACCGAGGTTGCCGAAGTAATCACCTTGATTAGAGATCGTGTGTCCACGCCACTGATCGCAGATGCGGATAATGGGCATGGGAACGCGCTAAATGTGCAACGTACAGTCCGCTTGTATGAGCGTGCCGGCGCAAATGCCTTGCAACTGGAAGATCAAAGCATGCCCAAGCGCTGTGGGCATTTAACCGGCAAGTCCTTAATTTCCCAGAGTGAAATGGTTGGTAAGGTCAAGGCAGCCCTGGACGCTAGACAAAGCGATAACACCTTGATCATTGCCCGCACGGATGCCATAGCGGTAGAAGGCTTTGATGCGGCACTGGAGCGTGCGCAGGCATACCAAGAGGCTGGTGCAGATGTGATTTTTGTAGAGGCACCCCGATCACTGGAGCATATGCAGAAAATTGTGGCGACCCTAGGTCATAAAGCCCCACTGCTGGCCAATATGGTGGAAGGTGGCCACACGCCCTTACGATCCGCACAAGAACTGTCTGAACTGGGATTCCGTATCGTGATTTTCCCAGGTGGTATTGTGCGTGCGATTGCTCATACAGCACAGCGTTATTACGCCTCGCTGGCTAAGCATCATTCCAACCAACCCTTTCAGGATCATATGCATGATTTTGACGGTTTGAATGAGATTATCGGCACGCGTGAGTTGCTGGCCTCCAGCGAGCGTTACTCCTAAAGCTGCTAAAGGTGGATTTAGACGCGGTTCAGCGTATAGGGCAAGCTGAACCCGCCATCCACCAAAAATGTTTCGCCGTTCATCAGGCCCTTTGGTAAGTGGGCCATAAATACGACCACGTCTGCGATCTGGGCAGGGCTGCTAAGACGAGCAGTGGGAATCTGATCAATCAGCGCTTGTAGCGCCGTAGGGGATTGCTTCAAACCATCCAGCATGGCGGTATCGACTGGGCCTGGAGCCAAGGTCATGACCTCTACCCCTTTTGCTCCCCATTCGGATGCGGCACTACGGGTAAAGTGAGCCAGTGCTGCTTTACTTGCACCATAAATGGCACGTCCCGGGGCGGGAATCATACCGAACTGTGAGGTCACATTAATAATTCTGCCGCCTTGCCGTTGCACCATGGCGCTGCCTATGCCTGCTGCCATTGCGATAGCGCCCGTAATATTAATATTGACCACTCGATGGATATCGTGGTGCTTGGTGTCCACCAAGGGGGCACGCAAAGTGATACCTGCGTTATTAATAAATAAATCGGCTGCTGCCGCGTCGTGGCAGGCACGCTCTATGTCCGTGCTCAGCGCTTGATCGTAGGAGCAGACGCGTACCATATTGTCAGGCAGCTCTTGGCGTAAGGCGTTTAGGTCTGCCGCACTTTTATCCAGCAAAACCAGGTGGGCACCCAACTGGGCAAAGCGATGGGCGAGGGCACGACCTATGCCCCCGCAGGCTCCACTGATGGCGACCACTTGGGCTTGGAACAGGGGGCTTTGTGTATCCACTTTATGGAGCTAACTCAAGATCTACGTGTACGTTGCCTTGTATGGCCGCGGAATAGGGGCAGGTGTTGTGGGTAGCCTCTAGCAGCTCTTGCGCTTGCTCTTTTGGCAGATCAGGCAAGCTGACTTGTAAACGCGCCTGCAAGCCATATTTGCTGTTGGGGTGTACCCCTAAGCTAACCCAGGCCTTTACGCTAACTTGCCCCAGTTCAATTTTACGTACCTTGGCCAGATGATCCAGTGTGCTGGCAAAACATGCCGCGTAACCGCAGGCAAACAACTCTTCAGGATTCGTTCCACCACCTGGGCCGCCAATTTCGACGGGTCGAGCAAGTTTGGCACTAAAGGTGCCGTCTTCACTTTGCGCTTCGCCTTGACGGCCTCCTGTTGCGGTGGCGATGGCGGTGTAAAGCACTTTCATGTGTCATAGTCCTTAAAAAAAATAGGGTAAGCTAGCCAGACCTAAAGCCTGTCGTACTAAGTAAGTAAAAATGGTGCGTGCTCCAACACCCATTGCGCATACTGCTGCACAGACTGTACAGAAGGGGTAAAGTGCACGCCAAATTCTTCGCTGTATCGGTCAGCCCGCATAGGCGAGATGCGTGGACGCTGTAGATCGTCGTTATAGTGCAGGGTACTCAGGCTAGGGTCGCTGTCTTCGCGCCAGGACCACTGAGGGAACAAGGGAGCCAAAGCTTGGCAAAATGTTCTGACGTGCCAGAGTTCGCCGCTGGCTAGGTTGTACAAACGATGTTTAGGCGCTTGAGCAAACAGTAATGTGGCCAATCCATTAGAAATATCACTGCTCAGGGTCCAGTCCCGTTGCCCTGCTGTACAAATAACCGTAGCTTCGCCACGCAGGGCTTGCAAGGCTAACTGAAACGGGGGGCTTAAGGTGCCGCGCACGCCGGTATCGCGCTCCCATGGGCCAAATATGGCGGTGAGTCGGGCGGTGATGACATCTAAGCCCGTTTGCTGGTGCCATAGATTGGCCAACTGTTCAGTCATCAGTTTGGTATAGCCATACAGGGCCAATGGTTGTGTGGGGGAGCTTTCGTCCAGTGGTGCCTGATCAAAGGGCGCATTGCCATTGACAGCAGAAGAGCTGATCAATAAAAAGCGCTGCACTGAAGCGGCCTGAGCCGCACGCAATAAAAGCTCAGTGCCGATCACGTTGACGTTCAGCACATGCTGGACCTGCGTGGCAGGCATAGTTGGGCTGGCTGTAATGGTCGCAGCATGCACAACGTGAGTGATTGTGCGCGTAGAGAAAAGGGATTGAACTGTTTTTGCGTCACTGATGTCACCTTGCAAGCAGGTGAGTGTGCCAGGTAAAGCCTGCAGTTTCTGTAAAGCGTAAACGGGAATGGCGTCATGGCTAAAGGCGGTAACGTGTACCTCCTTTTGCAGCAGTGTTTCGAGTAGATTCAGGCCGATAAAGCCCGAGGCGCCTGTGACAAGTATGCTCATTTTCTATTGGGTGATAGTCGATAAAAAGGTGGTGTGCAAGGTACGAGCCGCTTGCGCCGCTTCATAAATGGCTTCCATGGCGGTGCGCGGAGCCAGGCTGTCGCCCAGTAAAGTGACCGGTATGCCCGAGGCGCGTAAGCCGCTATGCAAGAGATCGTTGGCTATGCCGTACTGCGCCACAATTACACTGTCGAACTCGTTGTGCTCTAGGGTTTCGCCGGTTGAGTTATCCTCGAGCAGCAAAGTTTTTCCGTCCCACGATAAGGCTTTGCGTAAAGGCACTATGCGTACTTTTTTTGCGCGCAACCGTTGTTGGTTAGCCAGATTGCTATAAATAGTGGTGCGCCAGGCAAAGGCGGTGCCTGGTGTGAATACGCTGAGTTTGTGTTCTTGAGCCAAGTGTTCAATGCTGGCCAAGGAGGACCACTCACCCGTCAAGTCAATAAAAGCAAGATGTTGCCCCAGATGTGCCGTGTTTTCTAAGGCCTCGCTGAGCGAGTAGACATGACCGCCACCCGCCAAACTCACCGGGCGTACTAAGGAGCCGGTCGCCAGCACAATAGCGGTGGGCGATTCTGCTAGAAGATTTTCGATGGTGGCCGATTGATTTAGCCGGACGGTTACCCCTTGTTGGTGTAAGCGTTGTTGCTGAAATGAGAGCAAGCGCTGCCATTCCTCGCGCCCGCTAAGTGTGCTGCCCATCTGCAACTGCCCCCCTAGCAGCTTCTTTTCTTCCCATAGTTGAACCTCGTGCCCCAGGCTGGCAAGGTCTGCTGCGGCTTCCATGCCACCGGGGCCACCACCCACTACAATGATTTTGCTGCCCGACGAGGCTTGGGGCAGATCCTGCAAAGGCTCCCAACGGCTTTCTAGCCCAGTGCGTGGATTGACCAGACAACGTATGGCAATATTTTTTTCTAACATACCTGCACAGCCCTGATTGCAGTTTATACAGGGGCGTATATCGGCCTGTTTACCGCTCAGTGTTTTGCGCACGATGGCTGGCTCTGCGATATGGGCTCTGGCCATGCCTATCATATCTGCCTGACCTGCCTGTAAAGCTGATTCGGCTTGCTGTAGGGTTCTGAAGCGACATACGGCGAGCACAGGAAGATGGTGGCCGTCATTGCGTAAGGCCGCACGCACGGCCTGAGGAAATTGACGAAACGGCTGCGGGTCAATCGCCATATCGGCCATTTGCATAGCCAGTGAGTAACTGGCGTGATAGGCAGAATGAGACACATTGATGAAATCTAGCTGCACGGCCTGAGCCAGATGCTGAGCAATTAGCACAGCCTCGTCCAGATGCAGGGAGTCGGGCAAAAACTCTTCCACTCCTAAACGTATGCCCAGGCAGTAATGACTGCCTACGGCCTGGCGTACAGCACGCACGACTGCCAGCGGAAAGCGCAGGCGATTTTCTAAACTGCCGCCATACGCATCGGTACGCTGATTGGAAAGCGGCGAAAGAAACTGCGGTAATAAATGACCATGCGCCAACTGTATTTCAATGCCATCCAGACCTGCATCAATAAGGTTTAAGCTGGTACGTACGTGGGCATCTATGACAGTTTGCATATCGTCTTCGGTCATGGCATGTGGCATTGCCGAATGACTGGACCAGCGTATGTCAGAAGGAGCCCAGGATACGGTGCGCTCAAAATCACCATCTACCTGTCTGCCCAGGTGGATGATTTGGCCCAATAAACGAGCCCCCTCTTGTTGTACGGCTTTGGCCACACGGGAAAACGGTTCAATGCAAGATGCGTCAAAGCCAGCAACAGCCTGCGGTCTGCCTACACAGTTTTCTTGTACTCGTATAGCTTCGAAAATAATCGCACCTACTCCACCACGAGCACGCTCTACGTGATAGGCCAGGTGCTGATCCGAAGGTAGGTGGTTGTGTCCAAAGCTGGTTGTGTGAGCGGGCACAAAAATACGATTGCGTATCTGTAATGAACCTAGCTGGATAGGCTGTAAGACGAGTGCGTCTTTAGATAAAGGTTCCCATTCGTCTGACATGCACCACACTCCTTGATGACTATAATTTTCTAAATGATCTAAAGACAGGTGTATATATCATATAGAAATGTGCGTCATTGCCACTATTCGGGTTATCCCGATAATTATCTTGTGTGTGGGGTAGGCCGTTTGGCGGCGGCCTTAGGAGCAATACTTAAAGCGTAGAATGCAGATCGACTTGCATTTGATTGTCAGCGCCCCGTGTCCAGGTCACGCGAAACTCGAAGCGATCGGGGTGATAGTAAATCTCGGCGTAATTAATAGGCTGACTGTGCGCATCAAAAAACACACGGCTTAATTTCAGTAATGGTGCACCGACGTGAGTGTTCAGCAATTGCGCCTGGGTATCATCAGCCAGTGTGCTGACTATAGATTGCTCCACTCTGTGTATCAGACGAGTGCGCTGTATTAAGCTAATAAGTGTCTGTGTTTCGAGTTCTTTGCGGGTATACGAGCGGCCTACCTCTTCAATCACGTGACTGACTGATTGTGAAAAAGGCTCACCCTTTAGCAATCGTACACGCGTTGCTTTTTGTATCGAGGCGCCAGGATCGATATTCAGCGACTGTGCCACAGAGCGTGAGGCACGCTGGTAGCCAAAATGGATGAGTTTTACTGTTGTGCCTTGACCTATATTGGTCAGGTTAACAAGCAATCCATTCATTTCGGCCGGAATAGGCCTGTCCAACTGCAAGGAAGCGGCGTGTTCAGTGACGGTAGTGCCGCGGCCACGTGCACGTGTCACATGACCTTCATTGGCGAGCGTATTGAGTGCTCGTTGCACAGTAATACGGCTGACGCCTAAGGCGCTCATTAATTCCGCTTCTGAAGGCAGCGTTTCCCCGGGGCTATAAATACCGTTGACGATACGTTCGCGGAGTAACAAGTACACCCGGTGGTAAAGTGGTAAAGGAGAGCTGGCGTTAAGCTGTATTTCTTTTAAGTGATTGTTGGACATAGAGCCGAATAGCAGATTCTTTACGTAGACGGTTTTTAATGCATTAAATGATATGCTATTAGATCATTTAGGGCAATCAACGACTGTTCTCCCTAGCAGCTCTATCCTACGAGTACGGTTTTTACGATCAGGCCTGCAGCGCTACATCGTCCTGCCTTAGGGCTGAGCGCTGAGCCAGTGATGTACACGCTGGGCGATGTCCTCACTGTTATTGTCCATCATGAGCATGTGAGAGTTGCCATAGATGCCCAGTGACTCCAGTGGGAGCAATTGCGCGCAAGGGTAACGCACACAAAATGCCTGTATTTTTTTGCACAAGGCCTGCCAACGCTGGCTGCTTTCCAGATTTCCTCCTAGTACGATCAAACTGGGTGTTTGGTATTGATCCACGGTTTCCTCAGGAATACCAGCGGGCTCTAAAGCCACTAGCGCTTTGACTTCATCTGGCATTTTGGCAGCCAGTTGCAGTGCCAGAGGTCCGGCCTGAGAGTGGCAAATAATACTGGCCCTGCCCAGCTTGAGTAGCAGCGCTTGAAACGCCGCCATCATGGCGTGATTGGTATGCGTCCAGCGCGGAACCATTTGTTGGCAAAAACTGGAAAAATAGTGCCAAGGAAAGCGGGTGTTGGGGTAAGGATGCAGTTCTCCAGACGCGATATCGTCCGAGCCAGCTTCTGGCCCTATCCGAAAGCGAGTGTAGATGTCCTCCATGGTCTGTATCACAGGGCCCTCGGGCCATATGTCGGGGAAGGGGGCAAATCCCGAGCGCCCGCGCTCTACGGCATCGCAAACGTAAATGTCCCAGCCTTGGCGCAGGAAGTAATTCGCCCAGCCCTCACGACCGTCTGGAGTGGTTTCCCATGCTGCGCCACTCATGCCTCCACCATGCCAAAACACCAAGGGCTCGCGCCCATTGCTTTGATGTGGCAGATAATACTGCACATACATTTGCTCTACGCTGTAGGTGCCGTTGGGGTTAATGTGTACGGGTTCGCCACCTTCGCTCATGGTCCGTAGAAAGGCAGCTTTATTGCTCAGCGTTTGCTGGCGGCCGCCAATGTGAAATGAGCCCATGGCGCGCAGGCTGATCGGGCTTGATATATTGCTGCTCATAAAGAAAGACAAAGAGACGCTGGCGCTAAGCCAGCGTGAAATTTACTCTGAAGCACTGATGTTGTTTTCGATAATGAGCTGTTGAATAAGCGCGGTCTCTTGGTGCAGAAAATCCGCCAGCTCTTCAGGGCTGCCACCGGCCACGTCTACGCCCAATGCATCCAGTCGCTGAGCCACTTCAGGCGCTTGCAAGGCTTGATTGAAAGCGGTATTGAGCGCTTTAACGGCTGGTTCGGGTGTTCCGGCCGGTGCCAGCAGGCCGAACCAAGGATTGATCAGCATTTTGGGGTAGCCTGCCTCCGCAAAGGTGGGCACATCCGGAATCGCTTCAGCGCGAGCCTGGCTGGCCACAGCAATGGCGTTGAATGTACCGGCTTTAATGCTGGGCAGCGAAGCGGGCAGATTGTCGAAATACATATCAACCTGTCCGCCCAGAAGATCGCCCGCCACTAGGCCCGCGCCTCGGTAGGGAATGTGGGCAATATCGACGTTGGCTTCGCGCTTCAGCAACTCCAGAGCCAGGTGTGCGGAGCCGCCTATGCCCGACGAGGCGGCATTCAGCTTGCCGGGGTTCGCTTTGGCATAATCAATAAAGCTTTTGGGATCGGTAGCGGGCACGCCAGGGTGGGTGACCAGTACGCTGGGCACCGTGCCCACCAGCACGATAGGGGTGAAGTCGGTGTCTATGCTGTAGGGCGCGGGTTTATACAGAGAGGGGGAGACGGCGCAGCTATAAGCGCACATCACTAAGGTGTAGCCATCGGCTTTGCTACGCGACACATATTGCACGCCAATATTGCCACCAGCACCCCCGCGATTTTCCACAATAAATGTCTGGTTCAGGCTGGCACCCGCTTTCTCAGCGAGTACTCGTGCCAAGATATCCGGCGTGCCTCCAGCAGGAAAGGGCACCACGATAGTGATAGGACGTTGAGGGTAAGGCGCGCTGGCGTGTGCCGCAGGCGTGTACGTGATGGCCTGAGCAAGTAATAGGCTGCCTATCAGGCCCGATGTTACGAAGTTAGATGTCATGTTTTGCCTCCACAGTAATGTATGCCGAGCAGTGTAGAGTGTGTGCTTGTATTTTAATAATGTTAAGTTTTGATAGAATGCATAGCATTATTGGTATGAATTGGGCAAAGAGTGAATCAACAGGCTAGACCGGATTTTTCCATGCTGCGACGCGTCAGCATGCCTTTGCTTTTGTGTTTTGATTCGCTCATGCACACACGTAGTGTCACGATCACGGCCCATCAGCTCAATAAAACCCAGCCCGCCATCAGTCGTGACTTGGCGCGCCTGCGAGAGCTGCTTAAAGATCCTTTGTTCGTTGTTATCCATAGGCGTTTGGAGCCCACAGAGCGAGCCTATGCACTGCACGCACATGTGCATGCCGCGTTGCACGGCTTGGAGCAAGCCTTGGCAGAGGATCTGGTGTTTAACCCTGCGGAGTTAAACGGCATCATTAATATCGGGGCAGCCGCCCATACTGAATTGCTACTTGCCGCCCCATTGACCGCGGCATTGCAAGCGGCCGCTCCTGAGTTGTTGGTGCGTTTTCAGCCCGTTCATGGTGACTTTTCGCCGGATGACATGGATGCAGGTCGATTGGATCTGGCGATAGGTTTGTTTTACGATTTACCAAGCCGTTTTCCCAGCCAGTTGCTATTCGAGGACGAGCGTGTGTGTGTGGTGTCCGCGCATCACCCCTGGGCCGATCGTGAGCGCGTGTCCTTCGAGGATTTAGGGACCATGCAATGGCTGGCTTTTTCGCATATGTACGGCAAACCCAGTAATTTTGATCGAGTGCTGCAAGGAACCCCCTACCGCATGCATTTCAGTGCCTATATTTCCAATTTTGGCCAAGCTCCTTACTTTTTAATGGAAACCCAGTACGCCACCACCATGCCGCGCAGCATTGCGCAAAAGCATTGCCAGTATTTCGACTTACGTTTATTACGTTTGCCCGAACCCTTGCAAGCGCTAAAAATGTTGATGGTCTGGAGCGAGCGTAATGATAAAGATAGGCTCAATATGTGGCTTAGGCAGCAGGTGCAAGCCGCTATCGTGTGATAGGTGATACTCGGCATCAAGCACCCCAGAGCACAGTTAGTTTGTGTTGTTATGTCTCAGCGCTCGCCTTGACACTGAACGCCCTGCATAAGGGATGAAAGCTATAGTGTGAGCGCCTTCTGGCCCAAGACGTACTGGGAGGCAGTATGAGGCGGGGCAATTCAAACAGAGTTTTTCAATTCCCGAGTTTCTTTTTGATAGTATATTCAATATAGAATAATAAACGGCTATTTGCTTTATGCATTTAGATGGCAGAGGCCGTGTGTAATTGTTTTTGTTGATAATGACTATTCAATGACTCCTACAACTAAAAAGAGAAAAGCAACTCGGGGTCGTGCCACGCGCATGAATCCACTAGAGCGTGAGCAAATGATCGTGCGTAAAGCCGTGGAGTATTTTGCCGAATATGGCTTTGACGGCAGTACGCGCGATCTGGCAGAGCATATAGGCGTTACGCAGTCGCTACTGTATCGTTACTTCCCCAATAAGCAGGCATTGATAGACCGCGTTTATAACGAGGTCTATTTGGCTCGCTGGAATCCATTATGGGAAGATGCGCTGCAAGATCGAACGCACTCTCTTGAGTACCGACTAAAAGATTATTACTTGCAGTATGCCCAGAATTTGATTCGTAATGATTGGGTGCGTATTCTCATTTTCGCCGGCTTACGAAAGAAAGGAATAGACGACAAATTCTTTGAGTTTCTCAAAAAAAGGGTGTTTAGCACGGTGGTCGAGGAGGCGCGGCACGAGTTTGGGTATAGTCCGGTACAAGAGGGCGAGGACATCAATCTGGAAATCGAGTTAGTGTGGGCCCTGCACGCCAGTATTTTTTATATTGGCATGCGTCGCTGGGTTTACGATACCGCCATACCTAAAAATTTTAATCAAGTGATAGAGCACTTGGTTGAAGGATTGATACATACTTTTGCTAACCTTTACCGTAAGCGAAGCCAGGCGGATGCACAGGATTTGCCCAGTGCATCTCCCGTATAACTTAGCTGAAAAAGGTCTGGCTTAGGGTTCGTAAACGGCCGGCTTGCTCTAGGCTTGAGATATGCGCACAGTCCGCCAACACCTCCAGTTGCGCATGGCTAAGTAGCTTTTTCACCTCTTGCATGTGCTCAGCGGGGGCAGCCAGATCTTCATTACCCGTAACGAGTAATACCGGGCATCGAATTTGCGCAATGGTATGGCGCAAATCCTGATCGCGTACGGCTTGCGCTGCAGCACGGTATGCCGATGGCGATACAGCCAGCATAGCTGTTCTGATTTGTTCTACTGTAGTGGGGTGCGCGGCCGTAAAGGCAGGGGTGAACCAGCGGCTCAAGGTGCCCTCACAAATGGCTTGTATGCCTTCTTTTTGTACCAGCTCTATACGGGCATCCCATTGTTCACGCGACTCTTGTTCCTGCCATGAGCGGCAGTTCGCCGCCAGTAAACGACCCACACGGTCTGGATAGCGACTGGCTAGATCCAACCCTACCATCGCCCCTAATGACACGCCTGCAAAGTCAAAGGTATGAATACCGCGTGCATCCAGTTGTTGAATAATGTCATCGCCCATTGCTTGCACGCTATTGTGCATGGCTAGGGTAAGAGTAGGGTGGTTTGACTGTTGTTGAGTGTGCCCGGCATATTCCACCTGAATAATGGGGCGTTCGGTTTCCCAGTGTGGTGTTAAGTATTGCCAGATCAGATGGTTAGAGGCCAATGAGTTGGCCAGTACTAAAGGCGTGGTGGAGTCGAGTTGGCGAGTGGTTTGCACTGCAGTCTCCGTGTAAGTTTATAGAATGATAAGAGAAATCTGTTGCCAGATTTCTTCATTTTGATTTATAGTGATCAAAAGATCAATATAGATTATAAGATTATTAGAATTGGAGGCGCAAATGCACCTGGATTCAGAATATTGGGTCGATGTTCAGGCGCAGGTGGCGGGCCCTGGAGTAGCGGCCGTTTCCTTGTCGGAACAACGTCATTTACGTAATGCTTTAGGGTGCTTTCCTACTGGGGTAGCAGTCATCACCACCACGGATGAAACTGGCAAGTTGTATGGGGTAACGGTCAGTTCATTTAACTCTGTATCGCTTAATCCTCCCATGGTGTTGTGGTCTCAGTTGTTATCCGCTCCTAGCCATCCTGTATTTCGTAAAGCGACCCATTTTGGGGTGAATGTGCTGGGTAATCATCAGCAGTTCCTCTCCGAACGTTTTTCACGCCCCTCAGAGGACAAGTTTTCTGGGCTGGATTACTTCCTGACGCCCGAGCAGGTACCTTTGCTCACTGGGGTGGCAGCGCACTTTGTCTGTCGTAACGAATTTAGTAATTTTGGTGGTGATCACACCGTGTTTTTTGGCTCAGTTGTGCGCTTCGGTTATTGCCAGGCTTCAGTGCCGCTGATATTTTCGCGTGGAGCGTATCTTACTCAAGCCTAGGCTTAGGTGAAAACGCTAGTGTATTTTCTATCTTTTTTTGCCTTATTATTGATCACTTGAACATTACGGTGGGCTTAAGAGTAAGCTGATCCAGGTTTGGATCTTGTGGGGAAAAATAAAAAGGCGTAAGCAGGAGACTAAAAAGTGAAGTTGGGAATGTTCATGATGCCTTTGCATCCACCAGGGCGCAATGTAACGGATACGCTGAAAGAAGATCGCGAAGCGATCATTCTGGCGGACCAGTTGGGCTATTGCGAGGCTTTTGTAGGTGAGCACGTCACCGATGCCGCCGAGAGCGTGACATCGTCCATGATTTTTTTGTCCAGTCTGATTCACGATACCAAGCAAATCAAACTAGGCACTGGCACGATTAATATGCCCAATGCGCATCCGGCGAATGTGGCTGCACAGGTTGCCATGCTCGACCACATGCTAGAGGGTCGGCTCATTATGGGCATTAGTCCAGGTGGGCTGATGTCTGATGCAGAGGTATTTGGCAATTTGGATGCCAACCGCAACGAGATGTTCTTGGAATGCATTAATACGGTACTGAAGATTTGGGAAAGCGAGCCGCCGTACGATATCCAGGGGAAATACTGGAATGTGTCGGTGGGTCGAACCATGATTCCGGAGATTGGCCAAGGGTATATCATGCGTCCGTATCAAAAGCCTTACCCGCAAATAGTTGGCACGGCCGTTGCACCTTTTTCTCAAGGTGTGGCTGAAATGGCTAAGCGAGGTTGGCAACCAATTTCTGCCAACTTTTTGTTGCCGCAGTGGGTTAAAACGCATTGGCCAAAATATGTAGAAGGCCGCGAAGCGGTGGGCGCTCAGGCCAGCACGGATGAGTGGCGTATCGCAAAAAGCATCTTTGTTGCCGATGATGAAGCGACCGCGAAACGTTATGCGCATGAGGCATCCGGTCCCTACCATTTTTACTTTAAACAGTTAATCCGCAAGCTGGTGGGAGCAGGTGGGCGGGGTAACTTGTTTAAAGCAGATCAGTCCATGCCTGATTCAATGATTACGCCAGAATATGTGTGCAGCCAATTGGTGCTGGCGGGCACGGTTGATTCCGTGGTGGATCAGCTTTTGGCATTCCGCGAGCAGGTGGGTGACTTTGGTACCTTGTTGTACGCCTGCCATGACTGGGTCGATCCAGTGTTAGGCAAGCGCTCAATGCAATTGATGGCCGAGCAGGTCATGCCCCGAGTCAATGCAGCCATCGGCAAAGCGTAAATAATAAATACAATTTTTTTAAGCAATAGGAAAAGTATGGAGACAGTGGGAGGAGGGGGGCAGGATCGGGTCAAGCGACCCGATCAACGGCTGCCATATAGTGCGATTGTTGATCGCCCTCGTCTGGATTTAGGTGCCGATGTGCGCCTTATCGTTTGGCCAGTCATTAATGTGGAGTACTGGTCAATTGAGCGGGCGATGGCAAGACAAGTGATCCCGCCACCAACGGGGGTCACGACCTTGCCTGATATTGCCAATTGGTCCTGGCATGAGTACGGCATGCGTATCGGATTTTGGCGTTTGTTGCGTGCTTTTTCCAAGCGGGGCATCGTTGGCACTTTATCAATCAATGGGCACGTCTGTGAGGCTTACCCACGTGTCGCTCAGGCTGCCATGCAAGCGGGCTGGGAGTTTATGGGGCACGGCGATATACAAATGCCGGTACATGCGGTGCCCGATCAAGCAGCCATGATTGCTCAGTCGCTAGCCAAAATACAGGCTTTTACGGGTAAGGATGTTCTCGGTTGGCTAGGGCCTGGTCTGACGCAAACCCATGAGACAGTGGATTTATTGCATGCGGCGGGTGTGCGTTATATCGCAGATTGGGTACTGGACGATCAGCCTTGTACGCTAAATACCGAGCACGGCACGATGGTGGCCTTGCCTTATTCGGTTGAGTTAAACGACATCCCCATGATGGCTGTGCAACAGCATGAGTCTGAGGTTTTGTTTAAGCGTATACGGGATAGCTTTGATTGCCTGTGGGAAGAGGGCAAGGAGCAGGTGCGTGTGATGGCTATTCCAGTGCATCCATTTTTGTCGGGTGTGCCCCACCGTATTAAGTATCTGGAGCAGGCTCTGGATTATATACAAGGCCACGCCCACGTTGAATTTTGTACAGGTGCGCAAATTTATGAGCGTTTTCAGCGCTCGCAAGCAGTAGGAGCAAAATCATGATTGCTTACATCATGCAGACCGCCAACGCCTTATCGCTAGCGGCTTTGTTGTTCGTGGTGGCAAGTGGCTTTACCTTGATTTTCGGCCTTTTGCGGGTTGTGAATCTGGCACATGGCGCCTTGTATTTGCTCGGTGGTTATCTGGCCATGAGCGCCGCGCGGTATAGCGGGAGCTTCTTGCTTGGCGTACTGGCCGCGGTGATCACCATTGCGGTATTAGGTTTGGTGCTGGATAGGGCCTTACTGGAGCGGGTGAAAAACCAAGACTTGAAGCAAGTGTTATTAACGCTGGGTATTGCTTTGATTCTGAATGACCTGTGTCTGGTGATATGGGGCGGGGATGCTTTAACGGTGCCTGTGCCCCAAGTGTTGCGCGGGGCGGCGAATGTAGGCGGGGTGTTCTATCCCAAGTACAGAATGTTTGTGATTCTGACCGGACTACTGTGCTTTGTCTTGCTTTGGCTACTGTATAACCGCACCCGTTTAGGCGCATTAATTCGTGCCGGTGTGGATGACAAAGAAATGGTGCAGGCGATAGGCGTTAAGATCAGTCGCCTGTTTTTCCTTACCTTTATGCTGGGCTCAGGGCTGGCCGGCTTGGGTGGCGCTTTAGGCGGGGCGTTTCTGACCTTATACCCAGGCGCTGATTCTGAAATATTGGTGTTCAGTTTAGCCATTGTCATTATCGGTGGGCGAGGCAGTTTGGCCGGGGCGGCCATTGGTAGTTTGCTGGTCGGATTTCTGGCTACTTTTGGTCAGGTCTGGTTCCCCGAGTTGGCGTATTTCATTATTTTTGGTCCTATGGCGCTGCTGTTGGCATTCCGCCCGCTTGGACTGTTTGGTAGGGCGTGATGATGACTAAAGCTTTAAAAATATCACTGCTGGGTGTGTTAGCGCTGGCATTAGTCGTAGCGCCTCTGGGTTTGCAGCCTTATCCCAAGCTGTTGCTAACCGAAATATTGATCTTTGGCTTGTTTGCTGCCTCCATTGACTTGCTGGCAGGGGTAGCGGGCCGGACTTCGCTGGGGCACGGTGCCTTGTTTGGTACGGCCGCCTATGTGGTGGCTTGGTGCCAGTTGAGTATGGGCCTGGATCCTTGGGCTGCTGCATTATGTGGAGTGCTGGGGGCAGCCTTTCTAGCCTTGATTTTTGGTTTGCTGGCAGTACGCACGGCAGGCGTGTACTTCTTGTTGCTGACGCTTGCTTTGGGCATGGTGGTCTGGGGGGTTGCCCATAGATGGGTATCGGTGACCGGCGCCGAGAGTGGTTTGCGTGGCATCGTACGGCCCGAGTTCATACAGGGTAACGATGAGTTTTACTGGTTTGTTCTTGTGGTGGTCAGTATTGCATTTATGCTGCTGCGAGCCTTGGTGCATTCGCAGTTTGGTTTGGCGCTACGGGCGATACGCGAGAGTCCGCAGCGCATGCGTACCTTGGGGTATAACGTGCCCCTGACCTTGGCATTGGCCTTTCTGGTATCAGGAACGGCGGCGGGTGTGGCTGGGGTGCTGGGTGTGTTCCTAAATAGCTTTGTTAGTCCGAGTAGTGTGGCCTTGTCCCAATCGGTTAAGGGGCTGTTAATGGCGATTTTGGGGGGAATAGGCACTTTATGGGGCGGGTTCGTGGGAGCGGCAGTCATGATCGTGCTGGAAAACACGGTGAGCTTTTATACCGAGCGTTGGGCCATGGTGCTAGGAGCTTTATTTGTGCTCACTATGCTGTTCGCGCCTAATGGCCTGTTAGGGCTATGGCGCAAAAAATAAACGGTAAACGAATACAGAGCCTGGCTGCGTACATGTCAGCAGGCTTTTAAACAGGAGACATCAATGAATCGCAGAAAGTTTTTGATCCGTGGTACGCAGCTAAGTGCTGTCTTGGCTGTGCCTGGTTTTAGTCTGTCTGCCTTGGCAGCTAACGAACCTATCAAGATTGGTTTCATGGCACCATTGACCGGCACTGCCGCCGCACCGGGCAGAGAATTGCTGGATGGTTGGAATTTGTTTTGGAAGCAGCATGGCGACACCTTGGCCGGGCGCCCCGTCCAGATTTTTGTGGAGGATGATGCATCCAACCCGGACACGTCCTTGCAAAAGGCCCGTCGTTTGGTGCAGCAACAAGGTGTGCATTTATTAGTAGGAAACATTTTGGCCAATACCGGCTTGGCTGTAGCAGAACTGGCTAAAACCAGTGGAGTGCCTTATTTAATGCCAGCGGTCGCGGCAGACGAGCTTACGCAACGTAACCGTACGCGCAACGTTTTGCGTACCGGGGGGTTTTCTGCCAGTCAAATTACCCGTCCATTGGCCGACTGGGCCCTTAAAAAAGGCTATCGCAAAGTGGTCACTATAGGTCAGGATTATGCCTTCGGTCATGAGCAAGTCGGTGGTTTCGCGCAGGTGTTTTCTGAAGGTGGCGGTACGGTAGCAGGGCAGTTTTGGCACCCACTGGGCACAGCAGACTTGAGTCCTTATTTGGGGCAGATTCAGGCTTTACAGCCGGACGTTGTGTTCTCAGTGCAAACAGGAGCCGACTCGGCCCGCATGCTACAGCAGTGGTACAACTTTGGCCTGAAGCAGCAAATTCCCTTAATCACTTCCCAGAACGTACCGGATCAGTCTGTAATCCGTAACCTAGAAGCGGATGAGTGCGTGGGGATTGTGTCCAGCTCGCACTTTGCCGAAGGTCTTGATAATCCTCAAACTCAAGCTTTTGTACAAAGCTATCAGCAAGCTTATCAGCGTTTGCCAGGTATTTTTGCCGCAGAAGGTTTTACAGGCGGCTTATGGCTGGCACACGCACTAGAAAAAATGGGTGGGGATGCCCAGAATGTCGACAAATTAATCGATACCTTGATTCAAGAGGTAGTAGCAGGCAGTCCACTTGGGGAAAAACTGAGCTTGGATAGCTATGGCAATCCAATTTTTGATGTCTACATCCGTGAAGTGGTGAAAGATGATAACGGCGTACTGATCAATAAAGTACTGGAGACCTATCCGCAGGTTTCCCAGTTCTGGACGTATGACCCAGAAGAGTTTATGAAAGCACCAGCTTACAGCCGGGACTATCAAGGCATTAAGAAATCCTGAGGGTGGTTATTTTGGATAAACACAAGGTACTGGAGTTAAGTGGTGTAGGGCGAAACTTCGGTGGTTTGAAAGCCGTCGATAACGTTACCATGTCAGTTGATGGGGGTACGACTCATGTGATTATCGGCCCCAATGGGGCCGGTAAAACCACACTTTTTTCGCTGATCTCTGGCGAGCTGGAGTTAAGCTCGGGGCAGATCCGTCTGTTCGGTGAGGATGTCACGCGCGCCAGTGCCACACGGCGTGCGCGGCAGGGAATGAGTCGTACCTATCAAATTACTGATGTTTTTACCGAACTTACCGTGGAGCAGAATTTATTGCTCGCAATACGTGGGCGTTCTGGTTCTCGTTTGAGCCTGTTTAAAAAAGATAGGCCGGACGAGTCCCTGAATGAACGGATCGCCAGACTGCTGGAAAAATGTGGCTTGTTAGACAGGCGTTTGACGCGTGTGGGTGATATGTCGTATGGCGAGCAGCGTTTGCTTGAATTGGCGATTGCTCTGGCCAACGAACCACGGATACTGCTATTGGACGAGCCAGCGGCTGGTTTGTCCCCCGCCGAGCGTGGGCCCATGGCGGAAACGATACGTGGTTTATCGGGTGAGCTCACCATTCTATTAATTGAGCATGATATGGAGTTGGCCCTGTCTTTGGCTGATCAAGTGACATGTTTATATTACGGTGCCTTACTTGCTACTGGCACGCCTGCACAAATTCGCGCCGATGCGAAGGTGCAAGAAGTCTATTTTGGTGGAGTGCTGGAACATGCTTGAAATTGAATCCGTTTCCAGTTCGTATGCGGATGCTCAGGTCCTGCGCGATGTGAGTATGTGTGTCCCGGAAGGAAAGATCGTGGCCTTGCTGGGGCGCAACGGAATGGGTAAGACCACCCTTATTCGTTCTGTGATGCAGGTACAGCCGCCTGGGGTAAGCGCCGGATCCATACGCTGGCGTGGCACAGAGCTACGCGGCTTGAGTCCGGATCAGGTCGCTATGCTGGGTATAGGCTTGGTACCGCAAGGGCGCCGTGTGTTTCCTTCTTTGACCGTGCAGGAACATATGGAAATCGTACCCCATAGACAGGTCGAGTCCGGCCGTACGGCATGGACATTGAAGCGCGTCTATGAATTGTTCCCACGCCTGGAGGAGCGGCGTAAAAACCGCGGAAATCAGTTATCCGGGGGCGAGCGTCAAATGCTTGCCATTGGCCGTGCGTTAATGCTTAATCCCAGTTTGATCCTCATGGATGAACCCACCGAGGGATTGGCTCCGGTGATGGTCCAGCACGTTGAACAAGCTGTTAACGCTTTAAAAAGCGAGGGCATCACCATATTGTTGGTGGAACAGAATCTACGCAGCGCGTTAAAGGTGGCTGATGATGTGTATATTCTGGAAACCGGGCATGTGGTGTATCAGTCCAGCGCCCAAGAGCTGGCTCAGGATGCCCAGGCCTTGCATCGTTACTTAGGGGTGTAGCCTATAGCAGGGCAACACACGCTGCGCTAAGGCTGAACGTGTGTTGCCGGGCTAGCCTAGGGGTTCAGTAAGGATTTTGGCAGGTTAATCAGAAAGTCAGTGAGTCCTCTGGCACCTTGTTCTAGACTGATGTGTTTCATCATCATTTCATGCGCCCTGGCCGGCTCTCTGTCTTGTATGGCCTGAAGTAGTTCTCCGTGCTGCTCTTGGGAGGACTGTAAACGGCCCAAGGCGCTAAAAGCATGCCGTAAATAACCACCTGTGCGTGCGCGCAGGCGTAATATTTCTTGTCGTAGATAGGGGTTACGGCATCCACGGTAAAGTACGTCATGAAAGGCATGATTGGCTTCGCGCCAGCGATCAACCTCGTCGGCATCCACGATGATTTGTGCTTGTGCATGGACTTGAGCGAGCTCTTCGCGCTCTTCATCTGTCATTCTCTCGCAGGCTAAACGAGCACAAACGCCTTCCATTTCTACCAGTAATTCCCAAAGTGCCAAAAGTTGTTGCACATCCATTTTGGCCACCACCATGCCGTGGCGGGGCTGACTAATCAGCATGCTTTGTGCTTCCAACTGCAGTAAGGCCTCACGTATGGGGGTGCGTGAGACGTCGAACTGACGAGCCAAAGCGGCCTCGTCTATGACGTCTCCGGGCAAGAGTATGCCAGCCCGTATGTCATCTTCAATGGCGGAACGTATGCGTTCGCTAGTTTTGATACTGGTATCGACTTGTGTGGTCTTTTTTTGGTTCATATAAATATATTTAAGCTGTGTTTTACCTTTCTCGGTATGCGTTTTTGAGTACAGCACAACCTTAAGAATGATGCCAGCTAAGTAAACCTGATTTTGCGGCAAATAGGTATCAGTTTCTGATCTATGCGTTAACCCCAATGGTCACAAAACTTATTTATAAATATATTTGTACCACTCGTGCGTATATTTATAATCGGTTAAGGGTTGGTTGAGACATTTTACCTCATATTTAGCTCGGGTACTGTGCAAGAGGGAAATCATGGGTGAGCGTAGCAAGGGTGCTGTCAGCGTGACGTCAAGTTCGGAAAGTCAGAGCCTGTGGCTTGTGTATCTGCCCTCGAAAAAAGTAGATAAATGAATACATTTCATCAGGAGACAACGAGTATGTGGACGATATCAAAGGTGGCCCTGGGAGTGGCCCTGCTATCGATAATCAATGTTGCGCAAGCGCAATCGCTAGGACCAAGGCCCGCTCCGTTACCGGAAAAGCAGACCCTAGTCATAGGGAATGTGAAAGTGGGGCATTTGTCGTCGCTGGTTTTGGCGGCGGAGGACTTAAAACAGTGCAATGTGGATGTGCAAACTGCGGAGTTTGTACGCTATGCGGATGCTCGTACTGCCCTGCTGTCTGGCTCTGTTGATGTGGCCGGCATTGGGCCGGCTGACTTAGCCATCACCTTAGGGCAGGGCAGTGACCGTATTGTGGGCTTGATGGGAGTGGCCTCCTCACCCAAATATTTAGTCGTGCGCAAAGGGGTGCAGATTAAGGACTGGTCTGACATTGAGGGTAAGCGCATTGGGATAGCTCCCGGTTCGGCCGTGTGGTTTCAATGGGCTGCTACCCTGACCGAAAAAAAGATTCCTTATACCTCCTTCACTGCGGTGAATATTCAAGGTGGGGGAACCGCCTTTGTGCAGGCGCTTGAACGCGGTGATGTGGATGCTGTGGCTTTATGGGAGCCGTTCGAAACACAAGCGGTAAGCAGTGAAATTGGGTATTTCGCAGACTCCATGGATTACAGCACCTCAGAGGCGGTTGGGGCTGAGTTGGGGTTGCTGGCCGCCTCGCGTGAGGCATTACAGAATAAGCGGGATGCCCTGAAATGCTTTTTATGGTCGTACAAAACGGCAGAAGCCAAACTGGCCAACGATCCCGAGCTCTTTGCACAAACCTATAGCAAGTACACAGGGCTACCCATGGATGTGACGCGTGAGTCTGTCAAAGTGCTCAAGTTGGGGGGGAGTGCTGGATCTTGCGCAGCTAGAGCGCCAAGCCAAGTTGTTCCATGAGCTGGGTGTTATTCCTAAAGATACCAGCGCCCAGATTAAAACAGTGTGGGACCCATCGTTATTAAATGACATCACGCAGTAATCAAGTGGGTGATTGGGGCCCAGTCTGGCAAATGCTAAGGCGAATAGCAAGCACCTTGGGCTGGGCCTCGGAAGCAACAAAAATGTATGAAAGGAGGGGAAATATGCCGACTCGGCGTCTATTTTTAGGGCTCGCGCTACCGATAGCGATTATGGTGGTTTGGCAACTGATCGGTCAGCGTCCTGGGATGGCTGGAATTGTTCCTACACCCATAGAGGTTTCTCGAGCGTGGTGGGATTGGATTTTTGCCGACCGAGGGATGGGAATGAACCCTTATCTGGGTACTTGGTGGAGTAATGTGCAGTACTCAACGATGAGAGTCGTGCAAGGCTTTGCCTTAGCCGCCGTTTTTGGTGTGCCGTTGGGCTTGGCCATAGGCTGGAGCCGTCTGGCTGCCCAAATGCTTGATCCTTTAGTGCAAGGCTTGCGCCCTATACCGATTACGGCGTGGTTACCATTTTCGATTGCCTTATTCGGTGTGCGCGATTTTGGATCTGTGTTTTTAATCTTGCTGGGTGGTTTTTACCCCATCGTGGTTAACACCACTCAGGGTGCCCGTGATGTGGAGCGTAACTTAGTGCGTGCTGCGCGCATGATGGGTGCCACGCCCTTGCAGCTTTTACGGCGCGTGGTGTTACCCGCAGCAATGCCTTCGATATTTACCGGCTTACGGCTGGGGCTGGGTATATCTTGGACAGCCGTCATTGTGTCAGAAATGGTGGCGGTCAAGTCAGGCTTGGGCTATGTACTTTGGGATGCCTACTACGTAGGCCGTATGGATATTGTTCTAGCGGACATGGTGTCGATCGGAATAATGGGCTATTTAAGCGACCGTTTGATCGTTATGTTGGAGCGTCGCATTCTAGTGTGGCGCATGTTGCAGAATTATTAAGGTTGAGTGCTATGTCTGAGATTGTCATACGTAATGTAAGTAAGGTATATCCGGGTGCCGAGCCTGTACAAGCCTTAAAAGATGTGGATCTACGTATTCCGGCAGGTGAGTTTGTGGCGCTATTAGGGCCATCAGGGTGTGGCAAGTCAACACTGCTGAATATGATTGCCGGTTTTGAGCAAAGCACAAGCGGTAGTCTTTTAGTCAATGGGCAGGCCGTTAGTCAGCCCGGTCCTGAGCGCGGCGTGGTATTTCAGGAGGCGGCCTTGTTTCCGTGGCTGACGGTCTGGGAGAACGTGGTGTTTGGACCCAAAATAGCGGGCAAATCTAAGGCAGAATATGAGACACATGCTAAAGAGATGCTCAAGATTACGGGTTTGGCTGATTTTCTGGAACATTTGCCCGTTCAGCTTTCTGGCGGCATGCGCCAGCGCGTTGGTATCGCCCGCGTACTTACCTTGGGCTCGCAGGTCTTGTTAATGGATGAGCCATTTGGTGCGCTAGATGCGCAGACACGCTTAACCATGCAAGAGCTACTGCTATCAGTCTGGCAGCAGTTCAGAACCACGGTTTTATTTGTCACACATGATATTGATGAAGCTATTTTGCTAGCTGATACTATTTATGTGATGTCGGCGCGCCCAGGCAGGATTCATACGCGTATCGACGTGCCGCTAGCGCGCCCTCGTACCGTAGAGGACACCACTTCGGCGGAGTTTAACGATATGAAGCGCGAAATCTTACGCCAAATGAGGCATTAATTAAGGGGCTACACAGCGTCTGAGCGATTTTATCAGCTGCTGTGTAGCCGGTTTTTTAAATCACGCTAGGATCTGCACCGCCTGTCATGGTGATCTGAGCACCTGTCACGTAGCTTGCCAGGTCCGACGCTAAAAATAGAGCGACATTGGCGATTTCTTCTGGCTTGGCCAGTCGCCCCATGGGGATGCGCTGGTGCAGGGCATGAAAGACCTGCTCTGTGCTTTGGCCAGTCATCTTGGCTTCTGCGTTAATGCTGCCTTGAATACGGTCTGTACTGGTAGCGCCAGGGTTAATAGCATTAATCCGTATGCCATGAGATGCCCACGTGGTCGCTAGACCGGCGGTGGCCAGCATCAGTGCGGCATTGGCCGCTCCGCCGGGCAAGTGCATAGGGCTGGGATGTTTTCCACCAGCACCAATAATGTTGACGATATTGCCCTGTTTACGCTTGCGCATAGAGACCAAGGCCGCATCCATGGTGTAAATATAGGTGAAATATTTAGCCTGCATTGCTTCAGTCCAGGCCTCAGGAGTGAGGTCCAAAGGTGGGTAACGCTTGGCGGCTCCGGCAGCATTAAGCAAAATATCAAGTGGCCCCAAGGTATGCTCAAACTGCTGAATTAAGTCTTGCGCCTGTTGGGGCTGGCATAAGTCGGCGACAAAGGTGTGCACGTCAATATCGCTTTGCGCCAATTGCTGTTTGGCTGCGTCCAGATTACTGCTGTCACGCGAAGCAATAGCTATTTGAGCGCCTGCCTGAGCAAATACCTGAGCGCAGGCCAGACCTATCCCCTTGCTGCCTCCAGTGATCAGTACACGCTTGTGTTGTAAACCTAAATTCATTATGTTGTTTCTTCCCGTTGTGATGCCCACTCTCCGACTTTTTCAGTGTGAGTCGCCGTATGGTGAGCCTTATAATTACTACTTAAGCACTAAGCATAAAACAGTCCATGCCTGGTGTTCACCGGGGCATTAACCCTTAGATTCGGCGGTGTGATTGCCCCTGCTTTTTACAGTGCTCTGTTGGCCTAAAAGACGATTCCTACGGTGGAGGCGAGCACGGTAATGGGCGCTGCAGCATAAGTGAATGCAGACGGTCAGATACAAGGCCTAGCCGTGGTTTTTTGTCTGATCTTTCGATGTTCTACCCTGACATGGCAGGAGGTATCAAATGTTGCTGTTTATTCTTGGTTTGATCCTGTTCTTCTCCGTGCACTCCTTAACAATGCTAGTGCCAGGCTTGCGTACCAAGCTGATAGATACTTATGGCATAGCGGTCTGGAAAGGCGTGTATGCGCTTATGGCCGCGGTCGGATTAAGCTTGATGGTGCTGGCCTATGGGCAACTTAGGCTGGATTCGGCCATGTTGTACCGTTCACCCCTTGCCCTGCGTCATGTGGCCATTTTGCTCATGTTGCCCGTGTTTCCGCTTGTTGTAGCAAGCTACCTGAAAGGACGCATACGTGTGCTGCTGTGTGGGCACCCTATGTTGCTGGCCATTGTTTTATGGGCGCTAGCGCATCTGCTCGTGAATGGGCGGGTAATTGATCTTTTGCTTTTTGGCAGCTTTTTGCTGTGGGCGGTGATCAGCGGCTATCACAAAGTAAGACACGCAACTGAGCAAGCTGAGCCGGTTCCTGTAAGTTGGTGGGGGATCAACGATGTATTAGCGGTGCTTATTGGCTTGATTGTCTATGCCGCTTTTCTGGGTGGGCTACATAGCCTGTTGTTTGGGGTAAGCCCCATTTGAGCCATGACGAATAAGAACAAGCCAGTTCACCGATAGGGGAACTGGCTTTAGCCAAGGCTTAGCAGGGTACGACAAGGTACCTTATGATTGACTGGCGATGAGCTCTACCAGCACATCGCGATATTGCGATGCATCGGCGGGTACATGTTCTTTGGTATGGCGTTCCACTTTAATAATATGTCCGTGCCCTGGTTTGTGCTCATACCCCTCGATTTGCCCGTAATAATTCGACCACTCACCGCTAGGCGTGTACTGGCCTGATTGTGAATTGTAGGCAAGATCTCTGATGTTCAGGCATTGATAGTTTGGTATTAACGGGTGTGAGCAGGGGCGTAGTTGCGGCGCAACTTCCCAATATAAAACCTGAGGGGTGTTCGCCTGAGCCTGTGTTTCGGATGTGCTGGGTGTTGTCGCCACGCAAGCACTTAGGCCGAGCACGCTGAATAGTCCTAAAAATAATGGAGCATATTTCATTTTTTTTCCTTAAAGAGTAGTAAGGGTAGGTGCTGCCCTGCTGGCCTATTATGCCCACACTGCTTGCGTTTGTGTTCGTTAGGCAGGCCAATAATAGTGAATGAACGTAAATCCGTAGGTTCACTCTCTACATTTTTCAGGTCCTGCATTATGATTAGCCTATTGTTTTTATGGAGTGAGTGATGCGAGGTCATCCCGAAATAATCGAGACGTTAAAAGAGTTACTGCGTGGCGAACTCGCGGCTCGCGATCAATATTTTGTCCATTCTCGGTATTACGAGGATTTAGGGCTTACGCAGCTTTACACACGCATGAATCACGAGATGGAAGAAGAAACGCAACATGCGGACGATATCTTGCGTCGTATTCTGTTTCTGGGCGGTGCGCCTGATATGCGCCCACATGAATTTGAGTACGGCCGTGATGTGCCGGATATGCTGCGCAAAGATTTGGCGGTGGAGTACAGTGTGCAAAAAAATCTGGCAGCGGCCATGGCCTTGTGCGAGAAGCTTGGCGATTACGTCAGTCGTGACATTTTGCTTAGCCAATTACGCGATACCGAAGAGGACCACACCTATTGGCTGGAGAAGCAATTGCGTTTGATTGAGCTGCTAGGTTTGGAAAACTACCAGCAATCACAGCTATAGAAGCAATTCAGTAGCATGGACCCTGGCCTTGTACTGCATGAGTGTTACTCAGCAGTACAAGGCTTTTTTGTGTGCATCGTGCTCTGAGCTATAACTTGCCGTCAGCGCGAGGTCGAATAAAAAAGGGCACAAAACGCCATAAGAATAAAGCCAGACCAAGTATCCAGCACAGTGAGGCGCTATGCAAAAAAGGCAGGCGCATGGCCGGATAGTACAGCGCTAAAAGACGCAAGCAGGTGGCAAAAAAGAGCAGGGCGTACATGCCTTGTATCCAGCGATCAGCCTGCAGGCGTAAGCCTAGGTGGCCCAGTGAGGTACGTGTGAGCATACCAATAATAAGTAGGCTGAAACCCGCCATGCCCAGAGTGTGTACGGACCAGGCAGGATTATCGACATAGCCCATTGTTTGCGCTGCAAAGACCAGTAGTCCACCGGCTAAGCCCAACCAGCCTAGATACAAAATCCATAATAAAGGTATGCCTAGTATCGGAGCAGACCACCATTGCCAAGCCTGTATGATGACGAGCAGGGCAATCAGACCCAGTGCACTGGCTTGAACGGCAGGCCATTGCAGCCAGTAAGCGAGTATAGCAATCAACGTTAAGCCCAGTTGTAATAAGCCGGTTTTTGCATGCATGGGTATAGGCTTGCCGCTGAGCGCACGATGTGTGAAAAAAGGGATGACCCGGCGACCTATTAGCAAGGTGATTAGGCACATCAGTAATAAGCCTGTTTGTAAAAACTGATTAAGCTGCACGTATTCATGCTGGCGTGCAGACCATAAAAACAGCAGATTACTTAGACCCAATGCGGCGACAAAAATAGGCATAAGCAGATTACGTCGGTTACTTGCCTTGAGAATGACTCGGGCCAGAGCACTTGTTAGCGTGGCGTAGAACAAAATGCTGGCACCAAAGCTGATATAAAACCCGTGCTCTGCAGGAAGCAGTAGCCCTGCTCGTATCAGAAGCCAGAAAGCGGTGAGCAGTGCCAGCCCTTTGCCATGTAACGGGTTTAAGCCAGTCCAGTTGGCGCTAGCGGTGAGTAAAAACCCAGCGGCCACACTGGCAACAAACCCCCACAACATCTCGTGGGCATGCCAGTAAAGCGGCGGCAGCCAGCCTGCGATGGCTTGGGGAAAATAGACCCACAAGGCAATGGATAGAGTACCCCAGGCGCAGCTTAATGCGTACAAAGGTCGAAAACCTATGGAGAAAAACGCAGTCCAAGAGCGTGGTGTAGCTAAGGGCATAAGTAGTACCTTTTTAAAGATGTATTTAAAATATATCTTATTAATGCCCCATTGTACCTTGATGAAGATCAGATAAAGTGCAAACGTTTGCAGTGCTAGTGCGCAACAAACCGCAGAAACACCGAGTCCGTTACGGCGGTGTGCTGCGGCAGGCCTGGTGTTTGCTTAGACAAAGCGCGTGAGCGAGGAGGCAGGCAGACGCGGTTTTTGAGCAGCTTGTTCGGGTTCGGGGTAGCCCAGAGTAATCATAATGGCAGGAATTTCGAACTCGCTAAGACCGAACTCCTGTTGCAGTGCCTGTGCATCAAAACCTATCATGGGGCCTGTTGCCAGACCGCGTGCTTGCGCGGCTAGCATCAGAGTCATACCGGCCAATGAGGCTGAGCGTATGGCCTCATCACGTTGTGCTTGAGGCTTGTTCTGATAGCTACGATTTGCGCCCTGCGCCCATTGCTCCACCAGTGCGGCGGGTAATAGGTCTTGCTCCACCAGACTCTTAAAGCGTTGCTGCATCGTAGCGTGACCATCGCTTAGGCCATTAATAATAATCGTCGCAGCGGCATCCAATACTTTTCTTTGCCCATAGGCAATGGGCAGGAGCTTTTCTTTGGCCGCTGTAGAGTGAACGACGAGAAAGCTCCAGTTTTGCATATTGTAGGCAGAAGGCGCGCGCGTGGCTTGATCTATCAAGTCTTGTATAGTGTCTTGGCTAAGTGTACGTCCGCTGTCGTAGTGATTAGTGGAGGCGCGTTGTTGTAAAAGTTCAGAAAAAGAATGCATGATGCTGGAACAAGTTTGAGTAAGGATAAACCCAGATAGTGTAATAGAGGACTTACTACTGTACGGTGCTTGCTTATGTACTGGGGTGATGTGTCGTGTTGCGGCGAACATAGCTTGAGCAGGGACACAGCTTAATGGTAAAGTAACTGTATAAAAAAACAGCCTTATGCGTGTGCCTCATTTACCCCCTCTTTACTATCTGCATAATTTTCAGCTTGTCCACGAGTGGGTCTGGCAGCATAGTGCTGATTTGCTCGACGAATCCCAGCAAGCACTTAGTGTGGCTTTTAGGTCCTTGCCTGAGCATGCACAGGCCTTGTTGGTGCGCTTGTTCATGCGTAAAGGCTTATGGTTCAGGACGGACAAGTGGCAGTATCCTGAAATAACCGATATCCCCGACGCTTTGTCCCGTTTGTCCCATGCTGCTTGGGTGTTCAGACCGGTCTGCTTGCCCGTCGAGCAGGTAGGTCCCTTGTTAACCGTGCCTGAACTACGCCAGCACTTTATGTCGCTTAACTTGTCAGGTCGTAAAGCGCAGATGCTTGACGTACTGCAACAGGCTTTTCCAGACGGTTTGCCTAGCACTTTGCCCATTGTGCAACTATCCGATAGCGCGCAACATTGGGCTCAACGTTTATTATTGCTGTTTTTCGGCAATACACATCAGGACTGGACGCAATTTGTGCTCAGTGATCTGGGCCTGCATCGTTATGAGCAGGTTCGTTTTTCCGCAGGCAGCCGGGCGTTCCAAACTCTGGCAGAGGTTCGGGCATACGAACAACTCGCTGCTTGTCGACAAAGCGCTGCTCAGGCTAGTGAGCAAGATCGCCCCGAGTTATTAAGCCATCTTGTTGCGGCTGTACAGGCCTTGGACGTCGACAGCGCTTGGCTAGCCGAGCGTAAGTCTAAAACTCTCTTTGTATTGGGACAGTGGGCTGAAAAAAATAGCAGTCATCTTGCTTTGGCGACTCAGGCGTATGCAGCCAGTCAATGGCCCATGGCTGGCTTGCGTCATGTACGAGTGTTGGAACGGCTTGGAAAGTATCAGCAGGCCTGGCACCACGCGCAGGCTTTATTAGATCGCAGCCCGCCAGAGGCCATAGTGCAAAAACTGATCCGTATATTGCCGCGTCTTCAAAAACAGCTTACTGGTCAACAGCCTTCCCGTGTTTCCAGTCCCTTTCGTCCTCAACAAGATAGCCTGACCCTGAACGCAGACGCCCCGCAGTGTTCAATCGAGGCTCAGGTACAAGCCCACTATCAGCAGCCTGGCAGCCCTGTGTATTACGTGGAAAACACATTAATTCAGGCTTTGTTTGCTCTGTGGTGTTGGGATGCCTTATTTGAGCCGGTGGCAGGTGCTTTTTTCCATCCTTATCAACGTGGGCCAGCCGATATCTATAGCCCAGATTTTTACGAACGTCGTAAAAATAGTTTTGATCAGGCCTGGGGTACGCTAGATAATGGGCAATATAAGAATTTGATTCTTGCTCGCTGGCAATCTAAACATGGTTTGCAATGCCATTGGGTGCAATGGTCAGCCCTGAGCGCCGAGCTCTTGGTCCTTACCCTGAACTGTGTACCGGCCGATCATCTACGTGTGATGTTTAAGCGCTTATTAATGGATTTACGTGAGAACCGTTCCGGACTGCCTGATTTAATTCGCTTTTGGCCTGAGCACGAGCGCTACGAGTGGATAGAGGTGAAGGGGCCTGGCGATCGACTCCAAGATAATCAGTTGCGCTGGTTACAGTATTTTTCCCAGCATCATATTCCTGCTCGTGTTTGTTATGTCAGGTGGGCCTGATGTATACCGTTAGTGTACGGGGCTTATGTGATTTTGCAGCACGCAGTGGCGATCTGGACTTGCGCTTTACGCCTGTACCCAGTGCTCAAGAGGGCATTGCGGGCCATGCCTCAGTCTACAGCCTTCGTCCAGAGCACTATCAGCGCGAGCGTACCTTGTCTATGCATTGGCAAGGGCTAGATGTCAAAGGGCGAGCTGATGGCTATGACCCCGAAAAGCATTGTTTGGAAGAAATTAAAACCTATCGGGGGCATTTGCGTCATGTACCCGCTAATCAGATTGCATTGCATTGGGCTCAGTTAAAACTATACGGCGCCATGCTGTGCGAAGAGCAAAATCACGAAACGGTGGATTTGGCTCTGGTTTACTACCACGTAGACCAACACAAAGAAACACGAAATCAGAAAACGTATAGCCGTCAGGAACTTAAGCTTCATTTCGAACAACTGGCGGGGCGATTTTTAATCTGGGCACGCCAAGAGCTCGAGCATGAGCACGATATACGGCTGGCTAGTGCAGACTTGCAGTTCCCTTATCCCGACTTTCGGCCTGGTCAGCGTGACTTTGCCGTGCAGACATTTCGTAGCTTACGGGATGCGCGATCAAGCTTGGCGCAAGCACCTACAGGTATAGGTAAAACACTGGCCGTCTTGTTTCCGGCCTTGAAGGCCGTACAAGCGGCTGATTTGCACAAAGTATTTTATTTAACAGCGAAGAACTCCGGTCGCCAAACAGCCATGGATACCATGGATCGCTTGTGCCAAGACGCGCAACAAAATTGGCGTGTGCTCGAATTGTTGGCGCGCGATAAATCGTGTCAGCATCCTGATAAAGCCTGCCATGGAGAGTCCTGCCCTTTGGCGCGTGGTTTTTACGACCGTTTGCCTCAGGCACGCCAGCAGGCGGTTAAACATCAGTTACTGAATGAGCAGCAGGTAAGGCAAATAGCGCGTGAGCATGAGATCTGTCCTTATTATTTACAGCAAGAGCTCATGCGCTGGTCCGATGTAATTGTGGGTGATTACAACCATTACTTCGATGCGACCGCTACGCTGCATACCCAAACCATAGATCAAGAGTGGCGTGTTGCGGTTGTCGTGGACGAGGCTCACAACCTGCTAGACAGAGCGCGTTCCATGTATAGCGCAAGCTTATCCGAAGCAACGCTGGTCGCCGCCCGCAAGCAGGCTCCCAGTGCCTTAAAGCGCAGTCTTTCGCAGTTACGACGCGCCATGCAAGATGCCTTGGCCAATTACGAGTCAGGTACGCATTATGTGCAGCAAATGGATGATGAATTACGCCAGATCAGTCAGCACACAGCAGCCCGTCTAGCCTCGTATGTGGCTGAACACGCGCTACCTAATAGCCATCCCTTACTGACGTTTTACTTTGACCTGCTATTTTTTGCCTATTTAGCAGAACACTTTGCCGATCACTCCTTGCTCGAGTATGTGCAAAGTGATCAATCCGTACAGATCACCATTCGGAATGTGATTCCAGCGCCATTTCTAGCGCCTCGTTATGGTGATGCACACGGTTGTGTCTTATTTTCTGCCACCTTAAACCCGGCGGACTTCTATCTGAACGTGCTGGGTCTGCCGCAGTCCTGTGTGCTGAGCGATATTGCTTCCCCGTTTAAATCTGAACAGTTGCAGGTTTATGTGCAGTCCGTCTCGACACGCTATGCCGACAGACAGCATAGTTTGGACAGTATTTGCCGGCTTGTGGTTGAGCATTATCAGGGCAAGCCTGGGAACTATCTTTTATTTGCCAGTAGTTTTGAGTACCTGCAGCAGATCGAGCAAGGCTTGCGGCAAGCATGCCCGGATTTGCCACTTTGGGTGCAGTCTGTGGGTATGGGTAGCCATGCACGACAAGATTTTTTAGATCGTTTTTCCGAGGACGGTACAGGGATAGGTTTGGCCGTACTGGGTGGCGTGTTTTCTGAAGGCGTAGACTTGCCTGGAAAACGTTTGGTGGGTGCTTTTGTGGCAAGTTTAGGTTTGCCGCAGTACAACGCCTGGAATGAATCGGTACGTGAACGCATGGCCACAGTATTTGGTACAGACCAAGCCTATAACTATACTTATCTGTACCCGGGCTTACGCAAGGTAGTTCAAGCAGCAGGTCGAGTGATACGCAGCCAGACCGACCAGGGAGCGATTTTTTTACTGGATGAGCGCTATATGCAAGCCAGAGTCACCAGGCTCTTACCGACCTGGTGGCCTTTGGCAAAGCGTATACGCTAGACATACTTAGGGGCGCTTGCCACCAAATATGATGTCGTTACTGTCGTGTGCAACGCGTCCTACCAGTTCCTGTGCTTGCTCACCGTAAAATAATAATTCGTAATAACGGCTTTTGTCCTCAACTCCGCCAATTTCTACTTTACCTTGGCTAATACCCAAGCCTTGGTAAGCACCGTTTCCAATTACGGCATTACTAACAATATTTTGTTCGCCAGGGTTAGGGCCTTTAAGCTCAATGAGTCCTAAGCTGGCTATGTTAATTTGACCTTCACCGCTGAGATCGCGAAAGTTCGCGGAAAAATTCAGTGTGCCGACTTCATCTTTGTAAAAAGCGCTACCTGTGTAAGTAATGGTGCTTGCAGCCAGATCAGGCACTTTAACCGTGGCCTCACCTAAAATTTGCGTAAGATGCGTGGAGTTTTTATCAAAGTTTTGTTTGAATCGGCCTTCGACTTTATCAATATGGCTAAAAATAATACTGGAGTGGGCTTGTTTATAGATTTCCAGTGTGCCTGTTATCTGGTCCTGCTCGAGTTCACCCTGTACATGCAGCGCGGCGATCGATTTGTGATCTCTCTCTTTAACTTGCTGCTCGATGGGAAGTTTCGTGGACGGCAGGTGAGAGACCAGCGTACTGCTAACGGTGTCTCCGAACTGCAGTAGCAAAATGTCGTTGATGAGCGCATTGCTGTCGTCTAGGCTGACGGTATCTTTTTCGAACGATAAAATTTCATCGCCATCGTAGCCGATAGTGGGGCGTTTTGGGTCTTTACCAGTTGGGGAGCTTGGGTCGGAAGGAGCAACGTTAATAGAGCCCGAATTACCGCCTGAAGAGCTACCGCAAGCAACTAGGCTTGCGCAGGCAAGAGCGATGAATACAAGGCGAATTGAGCTGTTAAGCATGGTGTAGTCCTACTGCGGATCAAGGCAGGTAATAGCAGTGTGTGCTGCCCAGTTTTATGTGAAGGCTTCGAGGCGTAACTAAAGGCATCGAGTTATAGCTTAAGCATAACCTAGAAAACAGGGTGTTGGGGCGGCAGTTATGAATAATTAAATATTATAGCTATATAAATTATCAAAGTAGTATGTTTTGTTTTTTATTAAAAATAAAAAGCGCAGCTCCTATATGGGGCTGCGCTTTTTTTGAAAGCGGATTATGTGTTAACGCTTTCCGCCAAATAGTAGATCGCCAGGGTTATATTCGCCATCCGTATATTTATGTATAACACCTACAATTTCTTCTGCGTTGGGGCCCATAAGCAGTAGGTCGTAGTTAAACTCGCGTGCATTGGCACGCGTGCTGGCAGTGCCACCTTTTGCACCAATGCCAGAACGATTCCCTAAGGAAACTTGGTTGGAAAGATTGACTTCGTTAAGAGTAATCGTGGTGTCACTGATTTCTGTAATAGTTCCGTGTCCGACTTTTTTATTGAAGTCTATATTGTAATTAAAGAGTCCATTCTGGTCTGCAAAGGCAGCCAGGCCAGTGTAGTTCACCGAGCCTAGGGTGGAGGGGAGCTGGCTGGTTGTTTCACCCAAAATGGTCAGCAGATGCAAGGTGTTTCCCGCATCACTAAATATATGGCTATGCTCAGTGTCAACCCCGCGTATGTGTGCGGTGCTTATGGCTGAATGCTCCATTTGGTATAGACCTACGGTTCCCGTAGCCATCTTTAGCCCGCTTTGAGTAACGATGTCGATAGTGCCTAAATCGCGAGAGAAGTGGTTCTTAACGCTTTTTGTACTCGTGTCCTCGGTAATGCTGGCGTGTAGGTTTGAGTCTGCGCTATTTACCTGTTTATTCACGTAGCGGCTAACCTCATCCCATGAAAAGCTGTCTAAGACAGTAGGTGCTGGGGGACTGGTGTCATAGGCACTGACTTTGCTACCGCCGCTCGCACTACAGCCAGCTAGGCCAATCAACGCAATAGCAATAAGGGCTGTTTTCAGGCTTGTGTTTTTCATGTGTAGATTATCCAGAAATAAATAAATAGTTTTTGGGTCGTCGATTTATTCGAAATGGTAGTGTTCTGGATTTTTAGTGTCAATGCTGTGTTTTTTGTTAATTGTTTTTAATGCTTAATTTGTTTAAGTTGTGTGTTTTTACTCTTCTTCATTAAATTTTTTTATTTGTTTTTTTGTGTTTTGTTTGGTTTTTGTTTTTATTTCCTTTTTTTATTTTGTTTTTTTGTGTTTTTGTTGTTTTGTTTCTAAATATATTTAGGCCGTAAGTGTTGAGTTTTTTTATATTTTTTCATCTTTTTGGTTGTGGTGTTGAATTTTATTTTTTTTAATATTAAAAATGCACGGGTTTATTTGTGACGAGAAACCCAGAGTTTGTTGCATATATGCAGCGCCACGGATTTAGTTTTGACGCACGCACAGTACAGCCTGGCGGTTGTAATCTGCCAAATTAACTATTTAGTAAAGGGAAGGGCTCTGCCCAGAGTCGGGCAGAGCGTAGCGCGGGCGCTTAGACGGTTTGCGAGTCCAGAATCAGGTGTGTAAGCATTTGGGCAGTGGCTGCAGAAAGCGTCCAGCCTAAGTGTCCGTGGCCGGTATTGTAGTAAACACCTGGGCGGCTGCCTTTTTGTACGCGGGGCATCATGTCGGGCATCATGGGGCGCAGACCGGCCCAGGGTACCACACGGTCTGTGGCGGCCGCATGAAAATTGCGTCGTGTCCAATCCGTTAATGGTTGTATGCGATCAGCTCGTATGTCGCGATTAGCGCCATTGTATTCAGCTGTTCCCGCCACACGCAGTCGATCACGACCCAGTCGGCTGGTGACAATTTTTGCTTCCTCATCAAGCAGACTGACTGTGGGCGCTGCTTGCTGGCTTTGCTCGCTGTCTAAATACACCGAAATTGAGTAGCCTTTAACAGGATATATATTGATACGGTCACCCAGCATATGAGCAAGCTGGCGACTACCCACACCCGCGCAGACGACGATGGCGTCGGCCTCAAGCTGGTGCGAGGTGATAAGGCCGTTTTCCTCACTTTGCAGGAGCAAGCTGTGCCCCTGCGACCGTGTCGTAATGCTTTCGACGGTACTGTCTTGTAAAAACTTAACGCCGCGACGCTTGCAGGCCTCAGCCAGCCCGCGTGTATATTTGTGTATATCACCCGTAGCGTCGGACGGGGTGTAGAAACCACCGTAATACGTGCCTTGTAGCGTAGGCTCTATTTTATGTATATCGGCATTATCAACAGTTTCTCTATCCAGCCCGCCTTTCTTGAGCAGTTCACTGACTTTTTTCCCAGACTCAAAGCCCGCAGGGGTGTGATAAATATGCAAGATGCCGCAGCGCTCTAGGTCGAAATCGATCTGCTCGTCTTCAGCCCATTGAAACAGGTGCTCGCGTGCCGCGATGGCCAGTTTTACTGTATTGATGGTGTTTGTTTCGTAACCTGCTATGGCTTTGACAAACTCGGCCATCCAGGAGTATTTATGCCAACTGGGTTTGGGGTTAAAAAGCAGGGGCGCATCTTTGCGCAGCATCCACTTAAAGCCTTTTAATATGGTGCCTCGGTTATTCCAAACTTCAGCATTACATGCCGATAGCTGGCCGCCGTTGGCAAACGACGTATCCATGGCAGGGTAGCGGAATTTATCAATAACAGTCACCTCATAGCCCTGCAAGCTAAGGGCGTAGGCGGAGGTCACGCCGGTAATACCGGCGCCAATGACAGCGATATGAGTCATAGAGGTCCTGAATAAGAGTGATTGCCGTCGGTTGACGACAATACCCCATCTGTCCTTGGACCTGAGAGTTTATCCACGCTGCTTTAAGCAGGGGGCCCCTTCGGTGGGTGCAGTGCACCACTCTCCAGATTGTCTGGGTCTGGGCGATCCTTTTGCCTGAGAGTTTCCGGGGTGGTTGCTCCGTCGGCGTTCGAAGGCGTCGAATCTCTTTCGCCCAACCATTGCTTGACGGTCTCTACCATACCGAAAATAGGTAGAAACCGCAATGCAGACTAACCCTTGTGCGCGTTATGAAGCATAGATCCACGTGTTTTCTGCGGGCATGTGCAGGTGGTAGTTGCCCTGTTGCAAAGGGCTGTTTCCAAAGGCACGCAGACTATTGCTCTGTTCATCGTTAGTGCGAAATACATGTTCCCAGCGGTCGCCCAAATACATGCTGGTGAGCAAGGGCAGGGTGATGTGGTGCTCGCCTGGTTCAGATGCCAGTTGTACTTGCTCGACTCGTACTATAGCAGTGGCTGCTTGTCCAACTTGCAGGCTGTGCTCGCTATGTCCCCATAAGGTCCAGCCTTCGCCCTGTAACTGCATCCGCTTACCCTCGATTTGAGTAATTCGTCCGTTTAGGCGGTTATTACTGCCCATGAACTCGGCCGTGTACAGCGAGCGTGGACGACTGTAAATGTCTTGAGGGGTACCTTCCTGTTCTATGCTGCCGCCATTGAGCAGCAGTATACGATCAGAGATGGCCATGGCTTCGCTTTGGTCATGGGTCACCATCAAAGCAGATAATCCTAGGCTGACGATCAGCTCGCGTAAAAATACGCGTGCCTCTTCCCGCAGTTTCGCATCCAGATTAGATAAGGGCTCGTCCAGCAAAATGACGGGTGGGTTATACACGAGGGCCCGTGCTATGGCTACCCGTTGCTGTTGCCCACCCGATAACTGGCTAGGATAACGTTCGCCCAGGCCTTTGAGGCCAAGCTGATCCAGTATGGCTTGTACCTTCTCCTGAATCACGGCTTTGGGTTCTTTACGCAGCGTTAAGGGATAGGCCACGTTTTCCGCCACCCGCATATGTGGCCAAAGTGCGTACGATTGAAAGACTAGTCCCAAGTTTCGTTGCTCGGCGGCTAACTCAAAGTTTTTGTTGGAGTCGTAGAGCACTTGGTCGCCAATAGTAATGCGACCCTGGCTGGGCTGCTCCAGTCCGGCCACTGCACGTAGTAAGGTGGTTTTGCCACTGCCTGAAGCGCCTAACAGAGAAACCACTTCGCCTTTTTCCAGGGACATGGACACCCCTTTTAGTACGGGGTTTTTGTCGTAGGCCAGATGTATGTTTTCAACAGTGAGTTCTCTCATCGTAATTTTACTCCGAAGCGTAACGCTATACCCAGTCCGATGACGACCAGGACGATATTAATAAAGGACAGCGCGGCAACTGTATCAATGGCACCTGTTGCCCACAGGGACACCAGCATGGAGCCAATGGTTTCGGTGCCAGGTGACAGCAGATAAACCCCGGTTGAGTACTCGCGCTCAAAAATCAGAAACATGAGCAGCCAAGAGCCAATCAGGCCATATTTAGCCAAGGGTACGGTAACGTGGCGGGTGACTTGAGCTTGGCTGGCCCCCGTGCTGCGCGCGGCCTCTTCCAGCTCAGGCCCCACTTGCAGCAAGGTAGAGGAAATTAAGCGTAAACCGTAAGCCATCCACACGACGCTGTAGGCCAGCCACACACTGAAGATAGTGCTACGCAGGCTGCGTAAGGGTTCAATAATCAGGCCACGCAAGCCCTCCGAAAAGGGGAGTACCGAGAGCCAGCCGTTTTCTAGGGATTGATCCAGCCACATGGGGGTAAACAGGAACACCCATAAGAAGGCGAGACCAGCCAGTAAGCCTGGTACGGCACGCGGCACTAAAACACTGTAGTCTAAAAAGCGCGTGACAGAGTCGGGCTTGCGGTGCATGGCCAAGCCTATGGCTGTGTAGCATATAACCGCTAAGGCTCCTCCGAACACACCAATCGCAACGGAGTTAACAATGGCGCGAAGCAGGTTTGGGCGAGCCCAAATTTGTGTGAATGCCTCAATGGTCAAGACATCCATTAACTGCACACCGACTCCCCAGTTGGAGACGAAAGCGCGCAATACTATCCCTACAATGGGCAGCACTATCGTAAAAATTAGCCAAATGGCCACGATCGCTGCGGCTACATTTCGCCAGCGCCCTAAGGGCAGGCTGCGCGCCTGACTGGCTTTGCCTTTGACGGTCACAAATCGATTGGCGCTACGCATCAATCGGCGCTGGAGCATCACCAAAGGGATGGTCATGGCGATCAATACTACGGCGACGGCGGCCATCAAGTGATACGAGGGAATACCCAGTATATTAGTCAGCTTGTACAAATAGGTGGCTAAGACCAGGTGACCTTCTGGGTCGCCCAGTACAAGCACTAGTCCAAAGACCTCCAATCCCAAGAAAAACAGTAGTACGGTCGCGTATAAAATGGCGGGGCGTACCATGGGCAGGCTGACCGAGCGCATGACCTGCCAGGGGCTGGCTCCTGCTGTACGGGCGGCCTCTTCTACATCCGAACCCATGCTGCGCAGGGCGGCGGAGATATACAGGTAGGCATGAGGGACGTGTGTTAAGCCGGCAATAATAACGATGCTGGTGTAGGAATAGATGTTCCAAGGCACAAAGCCGAACAGTTCGGTCATCCACACCGACACAAAGCCAACGGGCCCTACCGAAACAATATAGCCAAATCCCAGCACCATGGGTGACACAAAAATAGGCACAAGAATGAGTGGCTCAATCCATGTGCGGCCGGGCAGGTCGGTACGCACCATCAGAAAAGCCAGCACGCCGCCTAAAGGGATAGCAATTGCGGACAGGCCAAAGGCCATGATGAAGCCATTGCGCAGAGCCTGGTAAAAATCAGGATCATCAAAGATGAACTCGAACGCTTCCAGGCTGAAGTATTTACTGGGCTCAAAAAAAGGAGCGGATAAAAAAGCCTGGATAACAATCAGGCTAAGCGGTACATAAATCGCCAAGGCGGTCAGACTGACCACCACGTAGCGAGGCAGGGCTTGCCACCTTGCTCGTAATGCTTGCATGGTATGAGGTCCTGAGAGGAAAGATAGGGTCAGATCAGCGTGGCTGATCTGACCTGTTTAAGCGGTCATCAAACGACTTACTTACCTGCTGCTTTACGCCATTGACGAATAAATTGCAGACGCTCTTTTTGCTCCAGGAAGGTCAGCAAGGACTCATCCACTGGAATAGGAGTCAGCTTGACGCCGGCTAAGCGCTCGGTAATCCCTTTCACGTCATTGTCTCCTTCTACGTCATCGCGTACCGAAGCCAGTTGAGATTGATTAGCCAGTACGTTTTGTCCCTCTTCGGACAGCATGAAGTCCAGGAAGACGCGTGCCGCATTTGGATTTTGAGCTCGCTTGCTGATGAAGGCGATGCGAGACAGAACCAGAGCGTAGTCCTCAGGGTAGGCAACACCAATAGAGCTATCGGTAGCAGCACGTACCTCGGCATAGGAGCCCAGGATGTTGTAGCCGATCAGGTTTTCACCTGAGGAAACGCGCTCCATCATAGTCCCCGTAGACGATTGCAAGACCAAGTTCGCAGAACCTACTCCTTTAATGAACTCCCAGTAAGCATCGCCAGCCACCTTGCTATCCTCAGCGGCCAGCATATAGCCTACTGCAGATTTCTCGATGTCATACGTGGTCACTTTGTTACGGAAACGATCTTGCTCATCGTTCACTAGCTTGGCCAGTGCGGCGTGAGTTTTCGGCACTTCGTCTTCTTTGATTAGGCGCGTGTTGTAAATGAAGACGGTAGGCTCATAGGTGGTGCCATATGCTGCATCTTTCCATACCGCCCATTTGGGCAGATTGGGAATTTCAGGAGACGCGTAGTCCGCAGCATAACTGCTAGCCAGTTTCATGGCGGAGTCCATAGAGGAGCTCCAGACCAAGTCTGCGCTATGACTGCCCGAAGCCTGTTCGCTGGTATAGCGATTGTAGATTTCGGTGCTGTTCATGTCGTGAAACTCGACCTTCACGGAAGGATACTTGGCCTCAAAAGCGGCGATTAAGGGATCGGCCGCTTTACTGTCGGTGGTGGAGTATAAGATGACTTTTGCTTCTTTATTAGCCGCCTCAAGCAGGTCGTGAGCTTGTGCTGAAAAAGCCAGCACTGAACCCAGAACCAGGGTAGAGGTACTTAAGGCAAAACCGGATAAGCGTGCTAGGGGGAACATACAAAGTCTCCGTAATTAAAATAGTTAGAGTCGTGACGAGTAAAACCACGACCGTATTACCTGAAGAATATTGTGTGTATTGAAGCTGTCATGAACCTGTCATGGTGCCAGCGGCTCGGCCTTAGGCAAGTGTGGGGTGTCCGTCACTAGCCGTAGCCAGTTCTGGGTGAAGCGGCCACGGCGAGTCGGGTCTAACCCCACAAGTAGTGTGGGTTTCAGTATATCTGGTTGTATTATTGCAAGCCCTTGATTTTCAATATGTTTTCCAAACCAGTTGCCTTCTGTTTTACTGTCTAAAGCACCAAGTCCAGCCTGTTTGGCGGCCACTCCTTGTCCTTGTTCAGAGAGCAGGTAATCAATAAATAAGCCGGCTAAATGTCGATTTTTGGCCTTACGGTAAATCAGTGCAGTACGGGAAAACACCGAGACGTAATCATCGGGGATAACGATTTCTATCGCTGCACCAGCCTGTTTTTTAGCCATCGCATACGAACCTAAAACGTTATATGCCAGATCCAGAGTGCCATTTTCTATGTCGTCTAAAATTGCACTGGTATTGCCGTAAAGACGTACGCCAATTTGCCCCATTTCGTTGGCTAATCCCCAGAAATTACTGGATACCCGTTCATCGTATTGGGCAAATAGATACCCTACGCCACTGATATTAATGTCATATGTGCCCACTCGACGAAACAGGGTTTGTTTGTGCTGCTCTAACTGTTGTAGCAGCGCTGTATGCGTGCGTGCTTGCTGCTCGTGGGCAATGCGCGTAGAGGAGTACACAAATACGGCCGGCTCTACCGTAAAGCCAAAGACTTCTTTACGCCAACGCGCCCATTCGGGCATTTTTCGGGTTTGTTCAGACTCATGGCTTAAGGCATAACCATCGTTTGCCAGCCGCATTTGTAGGTCGGCGGCGGAGCTAAGCAAAATATCGGTGTCGGGCAAGCTGTCTGCCCGTGCATGCAAATACAGCGCTTGGCTGTCTATTTCGTGATAGTGGATATCAACGTTGGAGTAGAGCCGCTGAAAGTCCAGAGCTAGTTGCTCAAAGGGTTCGATATCCGTCGGTCCGCTAATACTGAGTGTTAGCGTCTCTGGCCCCTGTATACGAGCCGGATAATAGTGACTGTTAATGCTCATATTCAACCCCGTTGAAAAGGGGGGCGTTTGAGCATAAAGCTGGGTGCACCACGGTATTAAGGAAAAACTGAGCACTAGCACGGAGATTACGGCAGGGCTAAGACGCAGCTTGCGCAAGCTAAGTTGTGCGGGCAGCTCGACTCTGACGGTCAAGCCACCGCCCATACGGTCACGTAGTTCCAGGGTGCCGCCATGGCTGTTGACAACTGACTGTACGATAGACAAACCCAGTCCCGAGCCCACTTTTCCTTGAGCGGCGGAGCCACGTACAAAGCGTTGTAACACTTGGGCTTTTTCATCCTCGTTGATACCTGGACCACGATCGGCGATGTCAAAGACGATCATGCCGTTTTCTCGGCTATAAACATGAATTTCTACCGTTTTCTGTTCGCCGTATAGCAATGCATTTTCAATCAGGTTGCGCAGCATTTCGCGTAGCGCGATGTGATCGCCCATGATATGGGCCCGTTCAGCTAGGGGGGTGATGTTAAGTACAACCAGATCCGCCATTTCCGGGTCCAGGCGTCCGAGCACTTGCCTGATCAGGGTAGGGACTGCGAGCTTGCGGCTAGTGGCAGCATCGCGTCGATGTGAAATCGTGGCATCCATGAGCATCTGATTCAGCAACTGTGTCATGTGGGCAGCATTGGCATGGATACGTAAAACGCGTTTACGTAGCTGTTCACCGTCGCGCTCTTCTAAGGCGAGTTCGGATTGCATTTTTAATGCGGCTAAGGGGGTGCGGATTTGATGTGCTGCGTCAGCAAGCAGGTGATTTAATGTGTACAACGAGGTCTTCAGGCGCAGCATAAAATCGTTCAGCACCTGCACCAGGCTTTTGATTTCAGTGGGGACCGCTTGCTCGATGGGTTTGAGATTGTCATGTGAACGTTCCTGCAGCTCAGCGGCAATGGCACCTAAAGGGGCAAATGCACGACGTATGCCAAAAGCGGTAATCAGCAGGGCCACCAAGATAATGCCAGTTAGTGGTAGTGTGCTGTGGCTAAATAGCTCTTGCGTTAAGGTTTCGCGTGTGCCCAGTGTTTCGGCAACTCGCACGGTCACCCAGCGAGGTGTGCTATGCAGCGAGCTACTTAATAAACGCCCAACGGTAGCAATACGTACGGGTGTGTCTTTGTATTCCTGTGTAATAAACTCGGCCTGCGGCAGCGTGGCGGTGGCCAGATTCGCACCTAGGTCTTCGTAGCCTGCAATATGCTGCTGACCGTCATGCACAGAGTAAAAAATGCGCTCTTGGTCCGAGAGCATGGCCATGGCCGAATAGGGGAGTTCTACAGTAAGCTGGCCATCGTTAACTTGCACCGCGTTGGCAATGGTTAAGGCGGAAGCTTTCAGTAAACGATCATACGCCGCATCAGCAGCACGCTTGGCATAGGCATGGGAAATCAGTGCAAGCCCCAGCAAGGCAAAAATCAGCAGGCATAAAGCCAGAGCCAGCACGCGGTGCTGGATAGAAAAAGGGCGCGCTTTCATGCTTACTCTTCAATAAGGTGAGCGCAATAACCGCTGCCCCGTACGGTTTCTATACGAATATGGGCCTCTCCCAATTTGCGCCGAATACGAGAAATATGCAGCTCGATGGCATTCGGGCTGCATTCCTCATCAAAATTGAACAGTTGGGTCATTAAGCGCTCTTTGGATACCACTTGACCGATACGACTGAGCAGGATTTCCAACAGACAAAATTCGCGCCGCCCAAAATCAAGCTGTTCGTCATTCACGTTGATGCGTCGGGCGGCACTATCTATGGTGAGATTGCCCAGTACCGATATACTGCTGGTTTGCCCGCTAGGTCTGCGCATCAATACGCGTAATCGGGCTTCCAGTTCACGAAAATCAAAAGGTTTGACCAAATAGTCATCGGCACCCAGATCCAGCATGCTGACCTTATCTTCGATTTCCGCTCTGGCTGTCATCACCAGCACCGGGGTGTCTAGCTTGAGTTGCCGCATATGCCGTAGAACGCTGAAACCATCTTTGTCTGGCAGCATAATATCCAGTAGTAAGGCGTCCCAGGTTTCCAGCTCGCAGTAGCGTTTGGCATCGTAACCGTTTTTCACCCACTCCACGCTGTGCCCGGCAGAGCGTAAGCGACTGCTAATGGCCTCTCCTAGATCCTCATTGTCTTCGACCACTAATATACGCATGGCTTAACCCCGTAGTATCGTTATTTGATGTGGCTGTTCTATGCCCCTTTGATTAATTCTAGCCTATCGCACAGCCACCACCTTGGGATCTGCTATGCAGGGCCTACATGCTGGAATAAATGCATATGATCAGCCAAGTCGGGGCCTAGGCGTAATGACTGTTCGCGTTGGTTCGCAAACTGGAGCATGCGTTGTAAGGACTGACGGGCCTGTGAGGCTAAACGGGGATCTATCTGTATGGCTTGAGTCTGGTCAGTAAGTGTTTGCTCTAGCTGGTGTAGGGTGTTTAATCCCATCCAGGGGCAGAATGCGCAGCTTTTACAGCTAGCACTATTTCCTGCAGTTGGGGCAGCCAAAAAATGCTTGTTTGGAGCCTGTAAACGCATAGCATGAAGAATGCCCTGATCTGTGGCTACGATATAAGTTGTGGCTTGCCCCTCTTTGGCGGCTCGGATCATTTGACTGGTGGAGCCAACGATATCGGCCAGCGCCAGTACAGCAGCCGGGGACTCGGGATGGGCTAGAACCTGAGCATGGGGATAACGCGCTTTAAGTAACTGTAGCTCGTGAGCTTTAAACTCGTCATGCACCAGGCAAGAACCCTGCCATAGGAGCATATCGGCCCCCGTTTGTTGTTGCACGTAAGCGCCCAAGTGCCGATCCGGTGCCCACAGTATTTTTTTGCCTTGTGCGTGCAGGTGACTGACGATTTCCAGTGCGATGGATGAAGTCACGACCCAGTCGGCCCTAGCCTTCACAGCTGCGCTTGTGTTGGCATAGACGACCACCACTCGCTCGGGGTGTTGATCACAAAAGGCGTTGAAATCTTCAATGGGGCAGCCAAGATCCAAGGAGCATTGGGAGTCTGGATGGCAGATCAGTACCGTCTTTTCCGGACTGAGGATTTTTGCTGTTTCGGCCATAAAGTGCACGCCCGCAACGACGAGTGTTTGTGCCGTATGGGCTTGGCCAAAGCGTGCCATTTCTAAAGAGTCGCCGACGCAGCCTTGCGTAGCCAGCGCTAAGTCCTGTATTTCTGGTTCAGTGTAGTAATGCGCCAGCAGTACCGCACCTGTTTGTGTTAACTGCTGTTTCAAGCGTTCCAGACTGAGTGCTTTTTCGTCTGGGCTGGCAGGGGGTGGTGGAGTAAGGCGAATTTGCCCTGCGTAACGGTGTAAGCCCTGAGACGAGCCATCGTGCGTGAACTCGCACGCATCATAGGAAAATATAGTAGACATTACCAAGTGCTCTAAGTGAGTATAAGTACCTTAGGATACTGTGTAATGTCTCTCTTGTGGGGTAATAAGCTTATGGGTCAAATGCATATAGTGCATCTGACCCTGCCTACCTACGGAGCAGGATTAGGCCATTGCTGATGAATGCGTTCAACCGCTTGCAGCAGCTCGTCACTAAGCGTCACCTCGACACTAGCGATGTTCTCTTTCAGTTGGGCAATAGTCGTTGCGCCCATAATGTTACTGGCCACATAACTTTTTTGATTCACCCAAGCCAGTGCGAGCTGTGTGGGGCTGAGTTGATACTGTCGAGCTAGCGCGTTGTAGGCCTGGGCAGCCTCACGGGCTTGGGTAGAATCGTAACGCGTAAAACGATCATATAAGGTGAGTCTGCCTTGTGCGGGTTGAGCACCATGATCGTATTTGCCAGTGAGCACGCCCATGGCTAAGGGGGAGTAAGCTAATAGGCTAATTCCCTCGTAATGGCTGAACTCGGAAAGGCTTTCCTCATATTGCCTGTTAAGCAGGTTGAATGGGTTTTGTATGCTAGCAATCAGAGGTTTGTTAGCGTAGCGAGCCTGGTTCAGATATTGGGCTACCCCCCAAGCGGTTTCGTTGGACACGCCTATATGACGAATTTTTCCTTGCTGTATGAAGTCTTGCAAGACGTCCAAGGTTTCGGCGATGCTCACGCTATGTTCATCTTTGGGCCAGGGATAGGCGCGGCGGCCGAAGGTGGCCGTGGTACGGTCGGGCCAATGTAATTGGTACAGATCCAGATAGTCTGTTTGTAGACGCTTTAGGCTGTCGTGCAGTGCCTGTTCCAGATTGCGACGATCTAAGTGGGTTTTTCCGTCTCGGATATGAGCAGGCCGTTTAGGGTCTCGAACAGGGCCAGCCACTTTGCTTGCCAAGATAATATCGTGCCTGCGTCCGGTTTTTTTTAGCCATGTGCCAATGCACGCTTCGGTGCTGCCTTGTGTGCTGGCCTGGGGGGGCACTGGGTACATTTCGGCCGTATCGACAAAATTCACACCGGCGTCGATAGCAAAGTCCAGTTGCTCATGGGCTTCTTGCTCAGTGTTTTGTTCGCCCCACGTCATGGTTCCTAAACCAATAAGGCTAATGTCTAAGTCTGTATGACCAAGTTTACGGTATTGCATGACTGTCCTGTAAAGAGTGTGCCAAGCTTAAGGTGAGAAAGGAAAAACATAACCATAGCTTAGATTTGTATCCTCACCAAACCTGTTTGGCATTCAGTATAAGCGTGTGCTTAGACGAGGAAATTGGCGTCGTTTCTAAACCAGCCTGTGACGGACCAGCGCTCGGTCAAGCAGGGCAAGACAGCATGAGGCACAGTGTCACTGCGAAACAAAACTAAGCGTCCCATTTCTGGCGCCACGCGTTGTATCGCTTGGGCAGGGGAGTCTAAGGAGTAAATATCCAGCTCTCCGCCTTGGCCAGCTTGCCACTGAGGATTCAGGTAAAGCACCATGGATATTTTACGAAACTGAGTATGTTGGTGCTGATCTAGGTGCTTCGCATAGCCCGCACCCGAAGAATAGCGAGCGAAATGGCATTCGAATCGTCGTAAGCCCAAGAAAAAGGCTTGATTTAATTCATGCTGTATCTCTTGAGCCCACGCCAGAAAGGCTAGGCTCGCAGGATAGGTGTCGGTGTCATGGATCCAGCATATCTTATCGCCGCGTATGTCGGTGTTGACGTGTTTTTTCTGAGAGCGGCCTATATTGGCAGACTTGAATAGCTGCGCCTGCCATCGTTCACGTGCCTCGTGTAAAAGCTGTTGGCTCAAGTGGGGGGGAAGCAGACCATCGGCGATACCCCAGCCCTGATCAGCGAGCTCGTCCAGCAACTTATCGAGGATATTCATGATAAATCAACCCAGAGCTAGAAAGAACCGTATCAAAGTAAGTATGCATAACTGTGTATCCGTGAAATAGTGCTGAACCTGAGGGCTTGATGGCCTCTGTTTGATGTGCTGTTAGGAGATGGGGCGAGTACCGGCAGGCTGCGCTCAGGCCGCTCGGTCGCAATCGGGAAGTGGCTCCTGAATTTCAGAGGCGTGGCGTGGCCTCAGTGGGGCCAGACCGTGGGCGCTACGCAAACGCTGGCAGTCAGGGTTAGGCGTACCATCGGGCAGCCATACGGGAAACTGCCGGCAGGGGCTAGGGCGCTGAGCATAAATGGCGCAAGCAATGCCTGGCTGACCCAGTGTGCCTCGCAACGCCACGCAGCGTCCTCCTTGCTCAGTACCCTTCATGCAGGCACGCAGTGGCCCCACTTGGCTAACGAGTTCAGGCGGCACACTGCCGCCAGTAGGGCCGGCTATTTCGCCACTGTAAAATGCCACCCGAAAATGCGCACAACACACGCCGCAGGAAAGGCAAGGACTAGTGTCAAACACCTCATCATTCGGAGGAGCTTGCAAAACCTGAACAGCAACCGTTGTGCACAGAGCCTCGTGCAGGGCACGAGCCTGTTGATGAGAAGATGACATAAATGCACTCAGAGCGACAGGCACCTACTGCTTTATCGTTATCGTTAAGCGGAAGCAGCAACAAGTGCCTAAAGTTAATATTTTATTTTTTTGCTAGGCACTGACGCCAGAAAAAAAAAGCGCAACACGCAAAAAAACCACGAACCCTGTCTAGGCAGAAACATCTGATCTTTATCTTAGTACACAAACGCAAAAAGTCTAGGCAGCGGCCATGCAAGCGTGTATAGCGTTCAAATACGTACAAAGCCACACTGAAAATAAAGACTGCTAGCAATTTGCCTGTGCTATCACATAGCGGCTTTATCGAATAGCCAAGAGCGAACAGCAGTCCGTCTGCCTATCGCTTATTTTTATGCCCACGACTTAGCCGTTCTTTAACTTCGCATCCAAACATAAACTTAAATTTTTCTTGACAGCTTTTTGTTTTATGGGGTATAGTCTTTCTTCTTTACTAGGCGGTTAGCTCAGTTGGTTAGAGCGCTACGTTGACATCGTAGAGGTCGCTGGTTCGAATCCAGTACTGCCTACCAGAATACCCCCCACTGGCACCAAGCCAGACCAAGAAAAGCCGCACCAATTAAAGGTTGCGGCTTTTTTGTTGCCAAGTCAGGCCCAGCCAAAACAAGCGGTAGCAAATTAATTTGGGGGTATATTTGGGGGTATGGCAGACAGCCGTGGGAGTATTCGCCCAGTACAAGCGTGCGTTTGAGGTGACGCCCCTTCGGGAAAAAGGCTAGTGTTATTTATGCCTCGAAATGGACTGCTCTAGTAAGGCTTGTAACGCTATGCCAAGTGCACTAGCAGTGCTGCTGCCTGTAGTGACCGAGTTTTTCTTATCACTTTCATATCAAACTCACAAATAAACCCCTCTTGAAAAAGATGGTAATATTTTGTCGCGTATAAAAAACAATTTTTTGGAGAGGGTGATGAAGAGGATGTTGGCTGTCTTCGCTGTGGCTGCTTTGGCTACCGGATGAGCTGGAAGGGCCGCGAACCCAATAATGGTTCAACAGTACGGCGACAATTCAAAAAGCTGTCAAGCACTTGAGCATGACATGGCATTTATTCAATCAGAAGTGCAGCGCTTAGTCCCTGACACAGAGAAAACAGGTAAAAATGTTGCTTTAGGAGTTACGGGTGCTTTTTTCTTAGTACCATTGTTTTTTATGGACTTTAGCCACGCTGAGCAAATAGAAGTGAACGCTTACAGGCAGCGTTACAACCACCTCGCTATCTTGGCAATGGAAAAAGGCTGTGAAACAGATCGCAAGCCGATACTAGAGCAGCCAGAAGCTAAGCAGCCCATCGAGAAGGCTCCAGAGCCCAGCGCTTAAACATTGTCCATCGAAGCGGTCTGACTTAACAGGCCGTTTTCTTGCTTGGCGTGTAACACCCAGCAGTGCTGGTTCATGCTCTCGGGTTCCGTAAGTATTACGGTACGGTTACTTTACCGTCTCTTACCAATTTCTTCAGGGAAGCGCCGGACCCCACGGCTATTAAAGCCCTTATGCCAATCGCGGGAATGTATCAATCCGGTTTTTTCTGCTGTCTTTTTGTCAGGGCATACGCAGCGTGTACCCCTCGGTTAATTTGGCGCACTTACATCTCCCGGCTATGCGCAGCGTCTTTCGTGTGCCGTCGTCCGCCAGCCTGAAACTTAAAGGCTAGTGTGCTCCACATTCTCGATTGTTAAAGATCGTTTAACGCTTCATTTACCTTCACTGGGCTGTCCTTGCTTAGCACACTGACCACGGACGTTAATCAGCAGAACCTTCAAGCTATTGGTTTTTATTAGCAGATGGGATTTTTGGAAACGGGACGCTCGAAAGTGGATTCGCAAGGGCGGGCTTATCCACTTATTCATCTGTGTTATCAAGGTTAGTAATACGATTTTTATTTAGGCGTGGTGGCAGTGAAAATTCTATTTTTCAAAGTGAAATGTAATCGTTAGCATGAAAACGAAACTTGCGTAAAAACAACATCTTACGGTAACATTTCCGTGCCAGTTCTGCTTGCCTTAACACTTACTCCTAGTGCCTTACCGTGTCTGAAAAGCTTCCATCTTGCGAGGGCTGGCGGCTTTGCTTTAGTTCGGGCTCTTACCCACGAATCTGGGGCTATGCTCATGCTGACTACTAAAGCGGAATTCTGCTGATAGGCGTGCTTGACTGGCTTTTAATAGCAGCTAAAGCTATTTCTGTGCGTGGTGGACATGTCCTTATGTCGGCGAGTATCGCATCTTGAAGTGGTCGCATAGTTATGCAGCTTTACTTTTTTATTCTGAATGAAGCGAGTACTTACTGTGGTGAGTGATGGGGTAGGTCATGCGCTGGGCGAAGAGTGTTTGCATGGAGCGTTGCGTTCAAAGATTGCGAAATTGTATTTTTTGTTATAAAACATAATAGATTGCGATAGCTCCTAAGTGCTTGATGCGTAGCAAGATTAGACCTTTTAAGTATTGTCGAAAGTAAGCTTTTTGTTTGCTGGCTGGTTCTTAAAATACTCTCACTTCTGCGACCATTGGCTGGTGCGTTGTTGTGGGCAAGGAGTCTGAAAATGCCTGTCAATGTGAAATTGATCGCTATTGTGCTATTTGCTGTAGTCCTTTCTCCTTTTCATTTTTCCAGTTTCGCTGCTGATTACACTCAAATAGTGGTTCCTGATGGGGCACAAAATGACATCAGCCTCAAGCCTGGCGACAGCGTTGTTTATTCAGGTGCTGATGCCGCCATTGTGGTAACAGGCAGTAATGCATCGTTTTCGGCGGATAAGATTAGTGTTTCAGCGGGTAGCGTTGGCAATACTCGTCCCCAAGGCGTGCTTGTCCAGACTGGTGGTACGGCCACCTTGTCTAATAGTTCGGTAAGCACAAGCTCAACGTTTCAAGGTGCACATGCTTTAAAGGCTGTGGGGCAGGGCAGCGAAATTATTGGTGATAATCTCAATTTATCTACATTTTCTTTGGGCTCTTATGGCGCCTCCGCAGAAAATGGCGGCAAGATAAGCTTAAGGAATGGTGGCGTCATTACCAGTACTGGCATAAGTGGTGGCTTGCATGCTACAGGCTTGAATTCCACCATTTTAGCCAATGGCACCAGCATATCTGGGGTACCTAACGTGGTCTTTGCAGAGCGTGGGGGACTAATTAAGCTAGAGAATGTTACGGTGCAATTGCAAGGTACCAACTCGGGGGTGGGTTTAATCAGAGCTAAGGATATGGGCTCTCGGGTTGAACTCAAAGACTCCACGATTAATAATGAATGGCGCGCGATAGCTGTCCAAGCGGATGGAGGGGCGCACGTGGAGCTCGATACAGTCACCATCCATACAAATGGGGATGCTGTGCAGCTTCATGCCCCGACTGGAATGTCCGGTTCTACGGCTTTAGTGAAAAACTCGAAGCTGTTCATTAATGGTTCATCATATGGCCTGAATATCAACGGCAATTACGCTTCCGCTATAGTAGAAAATAGCTCTATTGAAGCAAAGCAAGGCCGGGGAGCCTGGCTAGCGGGTGCGAATACTAGCCTTAAGGCCAGTAATTTTTCAATAGAGTCTTTGTACGCAGGCATAGACAGTCGAGGTGGGGGCGTTACCTTAGATCAGGGCTCAGTAACGACCTTAGGTAATAACGCGCACGCTCTGTACATGTCTGTAGAAAAGGCAGGAGCGCGTTCATTCACAGCCACAGGGGTTACGGTAGAAACTCGTGGTAATTCCGCTGTAGGAGCATTGGCACGGCTGTCGGGAGCGCGAGTCAATTTAAACAGCTCCAATGTAACCACCCGCGGGGCAGGCTCCCATGGCTTATATGCTACGGGAAACAACGTCGTTATCACCGCTAGCGGAACGACAGTGGATACACTGGGGGCAGGCTCAAGCGGGGCAGTCGTTAATAATCAGGCACAGCTCGCACTTGATAATTCGCAACTCCGTACCACGGGCGCTGGCTCGCATGGAGTCTGGAGTTACTTCACAGTGGCCAATGCTGCTGCGCCTAACCAGATCACTCTGGCAGCAGGCTCTGGTATTGATACGCAGGATGGTACGGCTTTGTTGGCCACGGGTGGAGATCATGTGTTTGACTTGTCTAAAGCATCGGTCACGACCCGAGCCTCAGGAGCCGAAAGCCAAGGCCTTTTCTTGCACTCTCGTCCTGTTACGGTTACGAACGGTGGAGTGTCAACGGACATTGAGACAGGTTTGATTACTTTGCGTGTTGATAACAGTGCGATCAAAGGGGATGTTTTGATGGAAAGCGGTACCGCCGAGATTTCCCTCTCGAATAATAGTGTGCTTAGTGGTGCGCTTCGCGAGCAAGGAAACAGTCACGTGACCCATCTTAGCGTGGACGACACATCGGTCTGGCAAGTGCGCGGGAATTCCTCTGTTCAGCATCTTGATAATCAAGGGCAGGTCGCTTTTTTACCGCCGACTCAGGGTGGCTTTAAAACCATACGGACCAATGAGTATGATGGGGGTGGGAGCCTTGCCTTGAACACCCGTCTTGGGGGGGATAATTCCGAGACGGATAAGTTGATTATCGATGGCGGGCCTATAACAGGCACAACAGGTGTAAGGGTGGTGAATGCGGGAGGAGGTGGAGGCCAAACGGAACAGGGCATCTTGGTGATAGAAGCGCTTAACGGCGCTAGTACTGTTGCTAATAGTTTCCAGTTACACGGCGCCTCCAGCGGCTACCGTGCTAGCACCGATACCGTTGCTGCAAGTGGGTATGACTATAGCCTTTTACGGGGTGGCACCGGTGGCGAGCAAGATAGCTGGTATCTGGTGTCCAAACACGTAGAGGTGCCCGTGGATCCAACTCCGGTCGATCCCGATCCTGTCGACCCGACTCCTGTAGATCCTAAGCCCCCTGTGGGACCCTCCCATCACAACGTCTCCCCCGAGGTAGGGGCATATATTGGTAATCAACTAGCTGCTCGGCGCTTGTTTTCTCATCAACTACGTGATCGAACTCCTTATATTCCTCAAGAGCAAAATACCGGCTTGAATGTTTGGACCCGGGTGGAGGCAGGGCGAGAGAAAGAGATATCAATGCGCGATGGTCGTATGAGCATCAGTACAAAGCGGGCGGTCATTCAATTAGGTGGAGATTTTCTACAACGTCCTTTAGGTACCGCAGGCACCTTGCATGTGGGGTGGATGGGGGGGTACGGAGAAGCCCGCACGGATTCGCATTCTACGTTTTATGTACCGCAGTTAAGAGCTCGACAGCAAGTGGGTGCAAAGGGCAAGGCTACTGCGTACGCGGCGGGTGTTTATGGCACCTTTCTAGCAAACACCAAGACTAATCTTGGTGCCTATGGTGATACGTGGCTACAGTACAGCCGTGTAAATAACACATTGAGCAGTGAGTTGGGCTCAGTCAAGTATCACGCGAATGTCTGGTCGGCTTCGCTGGAGGCGGGGTATGGTTTGCAACCTTTTCAAGGTAGTGACGCCCTGGATAAGCTCGTGATAACACCCAATGCACAGGTGATTTACAGTCATTATGATGCAGATGACGCCATGCTGCATGGTTCCAGATTTCGTCCAGATACCAATGCAGCGTGGCAGCTACGTATGGGCGTACGGTTCGCGCCGCTGGTACACGATGCAGCGTTGGCCGACGCGAAGTTCAGGCCATTTCTGGAGCTTAACTGGTTACGTCACGACGATAATGCAGTACGCATAGGGGGCAATACCTTGAAAAGCCAGATCTCACGTAACGTAGGTGAGGCCAAAGTGGGGGCCGAAGGCTGGTTTAATGATGCCGTGTCAGTCTCAGGGCATTTGTTTGCCCAGACGGGCTCTGATAGCCAACGTGCTTACGGCGGCATGCTGAGTGTACGCTATCAGTGGTGAGCTAGGTGTATGGCGTGGTTTTTTACCTAGCGTGTAATAAGCGCTACGCCTATGCGGTAAAAGAGGCGCTTGTTCGCCTCACTGCGTAGGTTCGAATTATTAACGATAAAAAACAGTCGTGTACTTTATGGGTATCGACTGTTTTTTAATCGCCAATTCACTGTAAAAAATTAAAATTCGTAGTAAATTTAATAGCGGTAATAGTATTTTTTAAATAGATAAGGTGCTGCGACAATATATGGCGAGATTGCAACAGGCCATATCTCGTTTCCTAAATAAATGCTTGGTTAAGTTCAGGAGTATGTGTATTCTGAATGCTCTGGTCTGGGCGTATGTTGTCTAAGCTTGGATATGACTGATTCGTTCAACTATTTTTGTGTTGACGATGTTTTATCAGTGCTTTTTGATGTAGAGGTAGCGGGTTGATTGTAAAAGCTGAATGATTTAAAACTCACTAAGGAAGATCATTATGATTCGTCGCTTTATATGTACCGCCCTAGTAGCTGTGCCATTTATGGCCCAGGCGCAAACCACCTTGCCTACAACACACTATTTGCCTTTGGAATTGGCCACCAAAGCTGCGCAGGCCACCATTAAGGCCTGTGCCAAAGAGGGGCATGCTGTTAGCGTGGCAGTAGTTACTCGTGAAGGAGCGATTAAGGTCTCGCTGACAGAAGACGGAGCTGGTCCCCATACGGCGCCTAGCGCACAGGGCAAAGCGTTTACCGCGGCTTCCATGGGAAGAGATACTGCAGGCCTAGCTGAGTTTATCTCCACTAATCCCGCTAATAACGGCTTGCGAGATATGGACTCTCGCATGGTAATACAGGCGGGGGGGCTACCCGTTCGGTTTAATAATATAGTGGTAGCAGGAATCGGTGTGGGTGGAGCGCCTACCGGTGCTATCGATGCGGCGTGTGCAGTAGAAGGATTAAAATCCATAGGCGCTGATTTATAATTTTATATTGAAATAGCCCCATCTATATGATGGGGCTATTTTTATGCCTAGCTTAAATGGTTTGATTCCATTTTTTAGTACTTATTTAAATATATTTGTTTTGTATTTATCTTTTTATTGCAGGCAGCGATAGCTTTTGTACTATATCATTAAGCTGTGCGGAAATTTCAGTTCTTAAGCGTTGCTCGGATAATATGCTCTCAGGGCCACCACAACTAATTACAAATGTGCCCTCGCCAGTAATAGCCGTAAATGGAGCGGCTACGGCATTAATGCCCGCCTGCCAGTCCCCCAGTCCATAACAACAGCCACTGTTTTCGTAGTCTTTTTGCGCCCGCAGCAAGGTGTCACTCATGTGGGCTGGGGTCTCTAGTTTGGGCAGTAAGGCCTCTCGCTCATGCGCGTTTAGGCTGGCTAAATACGTACGTCCCATCGTGCTGTCCATGCTCACTCTGTAGCCCACGGGCAAACGCAAGTACAAGGCGGCGGAACCGTGTAGTGCATCGACATAAGTCATGGCCTGTCCGTCAAAAGCACCCAGGGCGACGGCTGCTCCGGTACTTTCTGCCAGCATTTCCATTAATGGCCTAGCCAGTTGGCGGACCTCCAGACTTGCTAAGCAGCCAAAACCCAAGGCCAAAATTCCATAATCGGGCGAGTAGCGGCCTGTTTCCTGATCGTAGCGCAAATAGCCCAAACTGCTCAGTGTGTACACGATACGGCTAATCGTGGATTTTGGTAGGCCAGTGCGCTCAGCCAGTTCCAGATTGCCTAAGGAGCGTGTTTCGGGGCTAAAGCACCTTAAAACCTCTAGCCCACGTGCCAAAGCCTCGATAAAGCCGGACGAGGCTGGATCGCCTGGGCTTGTACTACGCTTGCGCCGTGCAGGACGGCGCGCGGCAGAGTCGAGGGAAGATGTTTTGTGCGCCTGATTGGATAAGGATTGCATTTGCGTAGTTAAGCTTTTATAGTTAAAACATTAAAAAAAGGAATTGAATTCCATTGTACGGAATTTAAGATAAAAATGCATCCAGTAGTAAAAATAAATCAGGAGACAATATGTTGAAAAAAGGAATCAAAAGTGTAGTGGCGGCAGCTCTATGTCTGGCTTTTAGTGCTGCTAGCGCAGCGAGTTTTCCAGAGCGTGCTGTTACCTTGGTGACCCCATTTCCCGCAGGAGGGGCTACCGATAGTCTGGCGCGCACCCTAGCTGAACACATGCGTAATTCGCTGGGGCAGGCTGTGGTAGTTGAAAACCGTGCAGGAGCAGCGACGACCATCGGTGCTTCTCAGGTAATGCGAGCGCAGCCTGACGGTTACACCATTTTGTTAGCCACCAACTCGACTCTGGTCACCAACCGGTTTTTATTCAGCAGCTTGTCTTATGACCCGGACGCCTTCACCCCTATTGGCCTGATTGGTATAGGCCCTATGGTTTTATTAAGTGCTAAAAAGCATGGCTTCACGTCCTTGGATCAGGTTGTGCAGGCTGCACGTCAGAAGCCGGATCAGCTCAGCATTGCCTCGTTTGGTTCGGGCACTTCATCACATTTGGCGGCAGAGTATTTCCAGCAGATGGCCGATATTAAGCTGCTGCACGTACCGTTTCGTGGATCCACCCAAGCGCTGCCACAGATTATCAGTGGGGAAGTGGACCTGTTTTTCGACATGGTTAGCACGGGCATGCCTCATGTTGTAGATGGCAAGCTGGATGTGCAGGCCATTACGAGTAAGCAGCGTATGTCGACCTTACCTGATTTGCCAACGCTGGATGAGTCAGCTTACCCAGGCTTTGAAATGACAGCGTGGTTCACGCTGGTTGCGCCACCAGAAACGCCCCAAGAGAGGGTGGAGGTGCTGAATAAAGCGTTAAAGGCCGCCCTGATGGACGAGAGCGTGAAACAACGCATGTTTACCATGGGCATTGAGCCAGCAGAAGGTACTGCGCAAGCTATGCAAGCACAGATTAAACAAGAAATTCCAATTATAGAGTCGCTGGTTAAGCGCGCCGACATTGTTGTTCAGTAACACCTATCACGTAGAGACCTTATTATGGCAGTAGATACTTATTGGCAGTTTCCTCATATGAGCCGGCGTATGCCGGTGTTGGCCTCTAATGTCGTGAGCACCACGCAGCCTCTTGCTTCGCAGGCAGGTTTGCGCATGATGCTGGCGGGTGGTAATGCCGTTGATGCAGCGCTGGCAACAGCGATTGCCTTGACGGTGGTCGAACCCGTGATGAACGGCATAGGGGGTGATGCGTTTGCTTTATTGTGGGATAAAGGCAAGTTATATGCCTTGAACGCATCGGGACGCTCCCCCAAGGCGTGGAACTTGGACTACTTCAGTGGGCGGACTCAGATGCCCGAGTTAGGCTGGGGAACAGTCACTGTTCCTGGGCAAGTGGCCGGCTGGTACGAGTTGTCCAAGCGCTTTGGTCGTCTGCCATTTAGTGATTTATTTGGTCCGGCCATCAGTTATGCTGAAAATGGCTTTGCTGTTTCTCCCACCGTTGCACGGCAGTGGGCGGGGCAAGCTGAAAAGCTCAAGGATCAGCCAGGTTTTGCGGCGGCTTTTTTGCCTCAGGGCAGAGCGCCGCAAGCCGGTGAAATCTGGCGTTTCCCCGAGCAGGCTCGCAGTCTGGAGCTGATCGCCCAGAGCCAGGGGAAAGCTTTTTACGAAGGCGAGTTGGCCGAGCGCATTGCCGCCTTTGCTGCGCAGACGGGCGGAGCGATTACTCAGGACGATCTGGCGGCGCATCAGTGTGACTGGGTGGAGCCTATATCCATGAGCTACCGTGATGAGTTTCGGCTTTATGAATTGCCGCCTAACGGTCAGGGTATTGCCGCGTTGATGGCGCTGGGCATGCTCGATACCTTTGACCCGCCGAGCTCGGACTGCTCTTTAGATCTGTTTCATCAGCCTATTGAGGCCGTTAAATTAGCGTTTGCGGACTTGCACGAGCATGTGGGTGATCCCATCGGTATGGGTGAGCTGGCTGCGCAATTGCTGGATCGCGATTACTTGCGTCGCCGCGCAGCCTTGATTGATCCGCGCAAGGCCTCCATGCCGACGGCTGGCTTGCCCGAGCAAGGCGGGACAGTGTATCTGACCGCTGCAGACGCTGAGGGCATGATGGTGTCTTTCATCCAGTCCAATTATCACGGTTTTGGGTCGGGAGTGGTGGTGCCCGGCACGGGCATTGCTTTGCATAATCGAGGCCGGAATTTTTCCTTAATGCCAGGGCATCGCAATCAGCTCGCTCCGCGCAAACGACCCATGCACACGATTATTCCTGCTTTTGTGACCCGTAATAATGAGCCCTATGCCAGTTTTGGTGTCATGGGTGGCAATATGCAGGCGCAGGGGCATGTGCAAATGATGCAACAATTGGTGGACTTAAAGCGTAACCCACAGGCAGCGGTCGATGCGCCGCGTTTCCGCGTCGAGTCCGAGTCCCGAGTGATGCTGGAACAGCACACTCCCACGCATGTGGTGGAGGCTTTGTGGGCTGCTGGGCATAATATAGATATGCAGCCTGCTGATAGCCTGGATTTTGGGGCTGCTCAGCTTATCGTTAAACATGAACAAGGCGGATATTTGGCTGCTTCAGATCCTCGTCGAGACGGTCAAGCTGTAGGTTACTAGCGTATTGGCGCGCCACGTGTGCAGAGCACGGGGCGCGCTGTTATTGTGCATTGTTTGTCTTCACCCCGAGTCCATCTATGACTACCTTTAGTGCTATACAAAACCGAGACATTAATTACCAGTTGCATCCCTATACCAACGCCGTCAAGCATCAGCAAATCGGCCCTTGTGTGATCGAGCGTGGTCAGGGCATTTATGTTTATGACGATCAGGGCCGCGAATACATAGAGGGGATGGCTGGCCTGTGGAGTGTTGCGGTAGGGTTTAACGAGCAGCGTCTGGTCGATGTGGCAACGCGCCAAATGGCCAAGCTGCCGTTTTATCACACCTTCACACACAAAACGCATACCCCCTCGATCGAACTGGCAGAAAAGCTGGTGCAACTGACTGAAGGCCGCATGAGTGCGGCGTTCTTTACGAATTCCGGCTCAGAAGCGAATGACACAGTGATAAAAATGCTGTGGTACTACAATAATGCCTTGGGTCGACCAGAAAAAAAGAAAATTATTGCTCGCAACCGTGCCTATCACGGGGTTACGGTAGCCTCTGCCAGCTTGACTGGCCTGGCACCGAATCATAAAGGCTTCGATTTGCCTTTGCCGCAAATGAAGCACACCACCTGCCCACATTGGTACCGAGAGGCACAGCCTGACGAAACCGAAGAGCAGTTTGCGAGTCGTTTGGCCAGTGAACTGGAAGCCTTGATTTTACAAGAGGGGCCTGAGACCATAGCGGCTTTTATCGGCGAGCCAGTGATGGGAGCAGGGGGGGTGATCGTTCCGCCTCATACTTATTGGCCCAAAATACAGCAGGTGTGCCGCAAGTACGATATTTTACTGGTAGTGGACGAAGTAATTACCGGCTTTGGCCGTTTAGGGCATATGTTTGGTTCGGATAAGTTTGCTATCCAGGCCGATATTATGGTGCTGTCTAAGCAGCTGACCTCGTCTTATTTGCCTTTGGCGGCGGTGTTGCTGAATGAGAAAATCCACACCGTTATTGCACAGTACTCGGGCAAGCTCGGTACATTCGGGCATGGTTACACCACAAGCGGGCATCCCGTAGCCACGGCCTTGGCACTGGAAAATATTCGCATCATCCAAGAGCGTGACTTGGTGCTTAATGCTGCCCAGATGGGCGAAGTGTTGCAGTCGTCTTTGCGAGCTTTAAGCGATCACCCATTAGTGGGTGAGGTGCGCGGAGTAGGCCTGATTGCGGGGGTAGAGCTGGTAGCCGATAAGGCAAGTCGACGAGCATTCGACCCGCTTGGTCGTGCAGGAGCAAAACTGGTGGAGCTTGCCCACGAAGAGGGGCTGATTGTGCGGGGGATTCAAGACAGCATTGCTTTTTGCCCGCCACTGATTATTACTCAAGAGCAAGTACACACTATGGTAGAGCGTTTTGAGCGTGCCCTGAATAAAGCGCAGTCACAGTTAGTGTAGCGGTCTAGGGCTGTACCGGACAGGCTTGCATAGTTACTGTGCAGCCTGTTTTCAAAGCTTGATGATTCCGATTTGGGCAAGCTTAGCTCACCGTACAGTGCCGGATGCTGGCCGTGCTTACGCAGTTGGGCAACTGCAAAAATGGTCCTTATAGTGTGAGTGTTTGCATCTTAATACCAGCAAAGGCATGGGTAACAGGTATGATGTGGGCAGGTAGTTCTGTCTTGTACGGAGCTAAGCTGTTTAACAGATAATCTGTACGGAAACGATCAGCAGTGAGTGGAATGAGCCCCTTAGTAAAAAAAATGTGTGTTTTGGCTCTTGCCTTGAGCTTGGCAGCGTGTGGGTCCAGTGGCAAAAAAGCGCCTGCTGGGCACTATAAAGTGCAACGCGGTGACACCCTAACGCAGATTGCTCGTCAGCACGGGCAGTCGCTTAGCTCGCTAATGAGCATGAACAATATCAGTAATCCGAACCGTATACATGTAGGGCAAGTGTTGCGTGTACAAGGAGGCGCTTCGGGTGGTGCAGGAATGGTAGCTTCAGGCAGTGCCCCCTTACCCGATGCCGGCTCATCCACGGTGCAAGGGCCAGCCCCGGTAAAAGGCGGCTCAGTGGCCGCGCCGCGCAGTATCAAGCTGGTCTGGCCAGCCAATGGTAGCTCTAGGCGTGGCACGACGACGGCGACCAATCAGGGTGTATATATCAGTGCCAGTCGAGGAACACCCGTAAAAGCCGCTGCGGCAGGCGAGGTGGCCTATGCGGGCGATGGCTTGCGTGGCTATGGGAACATATTGTTAATTCGTCATGACGCCAACTTCTTAACGATATACGCGCATAACGAACGCCTGCTGGTTAAACAGGGCGCGCGCGTGACCCAAGGGCAGCAGGTAGCCACTATCGGTGATACAGGCACCAATGCAGTGCAACTGTATTTTGAACTGCGTTATAACGGCAAGCCCGTGGACGCATTGCGCTATTTACCCAAGCAATAAAGTGGCCGTCCTGCTCAGTTAGGTGGCGACCAGCACTATGACACATGTTGTTGTCCCGAGTCGTTGACTACGCGTAATGGGTCTGGCTATTTCGCCGAGGCGGCAGGCATTGTATGCTTATGGTGTTAGGCTTAGCCCAAGCAGTAGCGCACTTTCTGGTTTCAGCCTGTTCTGACCGATATTGATATTTACTTTGGAACTCTTATTTTGAGTAAAAAGCCCCTTAAAAATCCTGAAGCTCAAACCGATACAGTTGTACGATCTGAGCTTCCCCCCGATTTTGATCCTAATATTCCAAGTCGAGAACATATTTTGGCTGCCTTGCGTGCAGACGAGGGGGCAGTTAGCGAACAAGAGCTTGCGCAGGCCCTGGGTGTCAAGCTGCCTTTGTCTGTAGGTCTGGATCGCCGTTTACGTGCGATGGAGCGTGACGGGCAAATATACTCCACCCCAGATGCAAAATGGAAACGCAACTCGCACACGGATTTTATTGCGGGTCGTGTGATTGGTCATCGTGACGGCTTTGGCTTTCTGGTGCGCAATGACGGCGAGGCGGACCTGTTCTTATCTCCACGTGAGATGTCCAAGGTACTACACGGCGACCAGGTATTGGTAAAAGTAGCTGGCGAATATCGTGGCAAACCGGATGTCATGATTGTAGAGGTAACTGAAAGGCATACCAGCCAGTTAGTAGGCCGTTTTTTGCGTGAGCGTGGCGCATTCATCGTAGTTCCCGAAGACCAGCGAATTAAGCACGATATCCTGATCCCTGCGGGTGAGCAGGGCGAGGCAGAGCCCGGTCAGGTGGTCACAGTGCAAATTACTCAGCAGCCAGACCGTCATCGTCAGCCTTTGGGGCGGGTAATGGAAGTTCTGGGTGAAATTGACGATCCAGGCATGGAAATCGAGATTGCTGTACGCAAGTTCGAAGTGCCCGTCGATTTTTCTGCGGCGGGCCTGGCACAGGCAGAAAAGCTGCCTGCTTCGGTTGCGCCCAGCGAGTATAAAAATCGCATTGATTTGCGCGACGTGCCATTTATTACCATCGATGGCGAGGATGCCCGCGACTTTGATGATGCTGTGTATTGCGAGCCCGTGGACATAGGCAAAGGGGCGCGACCTCGCATGGCCTGGCGCTTATTAGTGGCGATTGCCGATGTCAGCCATTATGTACGGCCTGAGTCAGCATTGGATAAAGATGCTCAGGAGCGCGGTACCAGCGTCTATTTCCCCAGACGCGTCATTCCCATGTTGCCAGAAAGCTTGTCTAACGGTATTTGCTCGCTCAATCCGGCCGTGGATCGTTTGGTCATGGTTTGCGATATGGTGATTTTGGCCGATGGCGCCAAAGCGGGAACGGTTTCGGCGTATCAGTTTTATGAAGCGGTCATACACTCGCACTCTCGTACCACGTACACCGAAGTGTGGGAGGCTTTACAGCACAGCAATGGTCCGGCGGCGCAGCAGGTCAAGCATGTGCTAGCTCAAATCGAGCATTTGTATAGCTTGTACCGTGTTTTGGCCGAACGGCGTACCGCTCGTGGTGCGATCGACTTTGATACCGTAGAGACAAAAATCATTTGTAACCCCTTGGGGCGGATTGAACGTATCGAGCCTTTGGTGCGCAACGATGCGCATAAGCTGATTGAAGAGTGCATGCTGGCGGCAAACACGTGTGCAGCAGATTACATCGTACGTAACCGTAAACAAGGTTTATTCCGTGTACACGAAGGGCCTACGCCGCCCAAGCTAGAAGCCTTGCGCGAATATTTGCGCAGTCTGGGCTTGCACCTGGAGGGGGGCGATGAGCCGCGGCCCGAGGATTATGCCAAGCTTGTGCAGACAGCGCGTGGGCGTCCGGACTTTGATGTGATTCAAACCATGTGCTTGCGTTCCATGCAGCAAGCCATATATAGCCCGGAGCGCACCGGTCACTTCGGTTTGGCGTACTCCTTGTATACCCACTTTACCTCCCCCATCCGTCGTTATCCCGATTTGCTCGTGCACAGAGTGATTAAATCCATTCTGCACAAAAAATCGTATCTGCCTAATCTACCCTTAGAGCCGCTTGAGGAAAGCTTGCCGGCATCTAAAAAGTCAGCCCTGATCTGGGAGCGATTGGGTGATCTCTTATCCGCTCGAGAGCGTCGTGCTGATGATGCCTCACGCGATGTTGAAGCCTGGTTAAAGTGCTGGTTTGTGAAAGAGCATATTGGCGAAGAATATTCAGGGCGGGTGACTGGAGTCGCCAGTTTCGGTCTGTTCGTCACGCTGGATACACTCTACGTAGAAGGGATGGTGCACGTGTCCGAGCTAGGTGCGGACTATTTTCAGTACAGTGAAGCGTTTAACGAGCTGCGTGGCGAACGTACAGGCATACGCTATAAGTTGAATGATCCGGTGCAGGTTCAGGTAGCACGCGTGGATCTTGAAGCGCGTCGTATCGAATTCAGACTGGTTAAAGGCACAGGTTATAAAGCCTTAAAAGCCGCTGCTCAGGCACCCGATAAGTCAGAACGGCATATTAAAAAGGCCGCTCCTACCAAACCCAGCGCCCTGAAAGGAACAACCGCCTCAGAGCGGCGTGCCGCGCTAAAGCTTAGCGAACGTGCAGAAAAGCGTGCTGCACGCGAGGCAGGCAAAAGTGGTGCTGCCGGTGGTCGCAAGAGCGGTCGTCGTTAGGCGTACAATAATAGGCTTTTACCGGGCACGATGAGTGCCTGCTTTTTTCGCAAGGAAATGTATGGCCCAGCAGGTTTTAGCGGGTTTTCATGCTGTCGTGGCACGCCTGCGGCATGCTCCGCAGACTATTCGTGAAGTCTATGTCGAGCAAAGCCGTCGTGACAAGCGCATGCAGTCGTTTATGGATCAGATGCAGCAGGCCGGTGTGCGTGTCATACCGGTGAACAGCGAGCGTCTGGACGGCTTAAGCAAAGGTACGCGCCATCAGGGTGTGGTCGCCTTGGCAGCAGAGCAAAGCTTGGCGATGGATGTGGATGAGTTGCTGGACGATCTGGAAGAGGCTGGCACAGTACCGTTACTGCTCTTGCTTGATGGCGTCACAGACCCTCATAATTTGGGCGCATGTTTGCGTACCGCCAATGCGGCCGGAGCGCACGCTGTGATCGCCCCTCGTGACCGTGCCGTAGGCCTTAATGCAACCGTGTCGCGAGTGGCCTGCGGTGCAGCAGAGTCAACGCCCTATATTACCGTGACAAATCTTGCGCGTACCATGCGTGCCTTGCGTGAGCGCGATATCTGGCTAGTAGGCACCGATGATCAGGCTAGTTATTCCCTGCATCAGGTCGATGCTAAGCGACCTATGGCGTGGGTGATGGGGGCAGAAGGCGAGGGTATGCGCAGGCTAACACGAGAGACCTGCGACGAGCTGGTGTCCATTCCTATGCTGGGAGCCGTGGAAAGTCTTAACGTGAGCGTGGCCAGTGCAGTGTGTTTGTACGAGTCTGTGCGTCAGCGCGGTGCTTAACTCATAAAATTCAGTCCGTACTGGCGTCCCGCACGCCAGCCTGTGTGTCATTGTAATCAGTCGCTTTCGCATGTTGCGCGCTCCCCCCTTGTGTGGGTGATGTGCGCCGTGTGTGAGCTATGGTTTGGCTAACTACGTAAACCATTGCTTGTAGGTATGTAAAATCATGAAGAAAAATGGATTTCTCACCAATACCGTGCATTCAGATCGACGCTTGGGTACCGAGCACGGTGCTATTCATCAGCCTTTACACCCGTCTACAGAATACGGCTTTAGCGACGCTCGTGAGCTAGCCGCTGTGTTTCAGGGAAAAGCGGGTTTTTCTTATGCTCGCCAGGGTACGCCAACGACCACGGCTCTTGAGCGTAAGCTGACTCAAATGGAGCAGGGTCAGGGCAGTGTTAGCTTTGCCAGCGGTATGGCGGCCTTAAGCGCCACGTTTCTTACGCTTTTGCGTCAGGGTGACCATCTGATAAGCAGCCAGTATATTTTCGGTAATACAAATAGCCTGTTTGGAACCTTACGTGACCTGGGGATGGAAATTACCTTGGTCGACGCAACAGACGTAAACAAGGTGATAGCCGCTAAACAAGACAATACACGCATGGTTTTCTTAGAAACTATTGCGAACCCCGGTACGCAAATTGCGGACTTAGAAGGGATAGGTCAGTGGTGTGCAGAACAAGGGCTGGTGTACCTGATCGATAGCACTCTATCTTCGCCGTATCTGCGTCCCATGAAGGATTTTCAGGCCAGCCTGGTGGTGAACTCGCTGTCTAAGCACATAGGCGGACATGGCAATGCTTTGGGTGGAATGGTGACGGATACGGGCCTTTTTAACTGGGAGCGTTACCCCAATATTGCTGAAAGCTATCGTAGTGGGTCGCCAGCCGCTTGGGGCTTGGCTCAGATCAAAAAGAAAGGTTTGCGCGATATGGGAGGTACCTTATCGTCTGATGCTGCCCATCGTTTAGCCGTTGGCGCAGAAACCTTGCCTTTGCGCTTAGAGCGTATTTGCGCCAACGCCTTGGCGCTGGCGCGCTATCTGCAACAGCACCCCAAAGTGCTTAAAGTGATGTACCCAGGCTTACAGGATCACCCCCAGCACGAACGCGCTACACGGTATTTTGGTGGCCGTTATGGCGGGCTGTTAAGCGTGGTATTGGCCGACAATATAGACGTTTTTGACTTTTTAAATCGCTTGAATGTGTTGATTCTAGCCACACATCTTGGGGATAATCGCAGTCTTGTGTTGCCCGTCGCACACACTATTTACTACGAAATGGGGGCTCAGCAGCGTGCTTTGATGGGCATCGCCGACACGCAATTGCGTATCTCAGTCGGCATTGAAGAAGAGGCCGATCTGATCGGTGATTTCGAGCAAGCTTTGGCGTCCTTTTGATTTTGCGTGTTTTTTCGTCTATAAAGAGTGTATGCCATGTTTACGGACATGACATAGGCAAGTTCGAAGGGATTGTAAGCGGGATGCGCTAGCATAAAAATACGTGCTTGTTAAGTAAACTGCCTAGGAAAATCGAAAAGCTTAGTCAAAATTTATAAACGCGAGAGTTGATGCGGGTTACAAGCGATTTTTGCTTGACAGGAGTTTGAATCCTAGGCTTAATACGGCATAGCCATCCAGACTGATGTTTAGTCCATCTGGTTGCGAGCAGGGTGTGGTGGCATAGGCCAGGCTCATCCTGTTTTGTTTTAGTGGCAGTTGATCGCCCTACGTGCAGTGCAGGGTAGTTAAAATAATCTTCAGGGGTATATTCTCAATGAACAAAACCGAGCTTATCGAATTCATTTCCTCCAAAGCCGATCTCTCCAAGGCTGATGCAGGGCGTGCGCTGGACGCTTTCATCGATGCAGTCACCACCACACTGAAAGAAAACGACTCCGTGACATTGGTGGGATTCGGTACTTTTGCTGTTAGCAAGCGTGCTGCTCGCTCTGGACGTAACCCACGCACAGGCGAAACCATTGAAATCGAAAGCGCCAACGTGCCTAAGTTCCGTCCCGGTAAGGCACTGAAGGATGCTGTTAACTAAGCAGTTTCTGAAAATGGTTTGTTTGCCTTGAAGTCCATCATTGCCTAGCAGGTTTTTGGCGGGGTTTTTCAAGGCGAAATAGCCACGTGGCCACCATATAGGTCACCGAAAGGGTTTTAGCTATATAGCTTTAGCCCTTTTATTTTGTCTGTAGCATTGGCTTGTGCAAGCAGTGTCGTGGCTTGTTTATTCTTTTATATACATAAAAGGCTTGCCAAGTATTTTATTTTGGGTTAAAGTTCTATCTTTCGCTGTTACAGCGAACCACATTTACCTACAGCGGCTGTTTTTGCTGATTCTTTGGTAAACGTGGGTGCTTAGCTCAGCTGGTAGAGCGGCGCCCTTACAAGGCGTAGGTCAGCGGTTCGAACCCGTTAGCACCCACCATCAAACTATCCTCAGTAGTTTTTCTCTTATCCCCTTTTACTACTATCGCTGCTTAGCTGTGCGCTTCTTTTATGCTGCACAGAAAATAGCCTGCGTGTAGTCGTTGCTATTGTCTAGCATAGATGTACGCGTTGCTGACGCCTTAATCTGGCTTGCGAAGCATGTTTTCCCGGTTTTAAAATAAATTTCTTGGAAATGCTTGCTTTTTTTGTTTTTTATGTGCTATAGTTATTTTCTCGCTACTTGATGCGAGCCACATTTACCACACAGTACTTTTAGTGCTAAATATTGGTAAACGTGGGTGCTTAGCTCAGCTGGTAGAGCGGCGCCCTTACAAGGCGTAGGTCAGCGGTTCGAACCCGTTAGCACCCACCACAGAATACATAAAATCCCGTAACGTCATGCGCGTTACGGGATTTTTTTTGGCCCTTAAATGGCTTTCTCAATATACATCCAGTGGATCAAGTGTTCGAGTTCGATTTCAAGCCGCTTAGCAAGGCTTTTAGTGCCTTACCAGAAACCTTGTAGGTATTGGCCTAGCAGTGTCACTGCGTAGAGCAGGCCTCCTAATAATCCGCCTACTACCGTGCCGCTGATACGTATGCTTTGTAGGTCTTTGCCAATGTTCTGTTCTATTTGCTCGCTCGTTTCTTGAGCGTCCCAACTATGTACCGTATCTATAATGTGGCGGCTTAGAAAGGCGGAGAAATCGGGTGCAAGGTTTGAGGCGATCGTTTCCAAGTGGTTTTGCAAAGAGGCTCTCAGGTTTTCTTGCTGCAGGACTTGGCTACTGACCCAAAGGCAGGTGCGTTCAATATTCTGTGATAGTTTGGAGTTAGGCTCATGTAACTGCTCTAGCAAACTGAGACGAGTGCTTTGCCAGAGGGTATCGATGTACTGCTTGAGTGCTGATTCGTTCTTAAGCTGTTCGATCAGGGAATCCAAACGGGCTTGCCAACGCGGGTCACGCTCCAGTCTGGCAATCAGCGTATCCACCTGCTTGTTGGCGTAGCGACGTAAGTCATGGCTATCGCTTAGGCTGATCTGCTCCAGCACGTTCACTACATGTTCGCTTAATTTATTGGCCAGCTTTTCGCTTAGCCGTCCGGTCAGATGCAGGGTTTCCAGCAGGCTGTACTCTTGCTTGAGCCAGTTTGCCAGACTATTGGCCACAGCAACACGAGTTTGCTCCTGTTGCAACTGGATTTGTAGATGTTTAATACACGCATCCAGTAATTCCTGATGGCGGCCGTCTTTCACCAATTGTCTTAATAGCTCTGCGCTGAGCGTAGGTAAATCAAGTTGGTCTAAAAGTGTATTGAAGCTGTTTCGTATGAATTGCTGTATATCTTTGTCGTCACTAATTTCCAGCACACCTATCATGCCGCGTCGGGTCAGAGCGCTAATCTGACGCGCATTGCTGGGCTGTTCTAACCAGCAGGCCACGCTATGCACTGGGTCGTGCTTACGTATTAGCAGCAGTAGCGTGTCTTTGCTGAGAAATTTGTCCTCGACGAAAGAGGCCAGTTGTTCCCCGATACGGTCTTTGTTGCGTGGTATGACCGCCGTGTGTTTGTGTAGAAAAGGAAGGGGGATATGGCGAAATAAAGCGCTCACAGCAAACAGATCCGCTAAAGCGCCGACCAAGGCAGCCTCACAGACTGCTTTCAGCCCGGCAATCCAGGGGTTCAGTGGCAGCAGAGTGCTCACAACAAAGCCTGACAAAGCGGCCAGCAATAATGCATTGGCCCGCCGTTTAGCTTGCTTTAGGGTGTGTGGTTGGCTCATAAGGTGGCTAGCAGCAAGTACCCTATAAAGTGTACTGTATTTCTCTTGGCTGCTAGCCAGGTGTGAAGGGCTGGTAACTTTTTAGTGATGGCTTAGGGAGATAGCGTGGGCAGGTTGGCGCGAATCAGGCGCCCGGCAATAGAGTCTGTTCCAGGTATCTCAGGTAAGGGGTCGTTAGGACCATACCATTGCGCGTCGGCAATTTCATCTGCTTGCAGGTGTAGTTGACCTGATTCATATTCAGCCGTATAAGCCACCATTAAGGAGTGTGGAAACGGCCAGGACTGACTACCAAAATAGCGAATGTCAGTCACTTTCAGGCCTACTTCCTCCATGACTTCCCGGTGTATGGTTTGCTCTAGGCTTTCGCCTGCCTCAACAAAACCAGCGAGTGCTGAGTAGCGTTGCGTGGGGTAATGGGAGTGGCGTGCGAGCAAAATAGACGTCCCGCGTTTGATCAGTATCATCATGGCAGGAGAAATACGGGGGTAGGCGCTAAAGCCGCAGGCAGGGCAATGAAAGCACAGCTCGCTGTCCGATTGCTGCATAGGTGTGCCACACACGCCGCAGTGTTTATGGCTGCGCGCCCACTCTGCCACCTGAGCAGCGCGACTCAACAGACCGGCTTGTTCCGCCGGGCTGTGTTGAATGACGGCCCGCAGTTTTTGGAACGCATAGCCAGTGGGGGCCTGGAAGTCTTTGCCCACCTTGGTACAGAGCAGATCAGCTTGTTGAGCCCAGACTCTTTGCCAGGTTTCATGATGTAGTCCTAAGGTGTCGCGACTATCCAAGGGGGGGAGTGTGGCATTGGAATGCTTGGATGTGGATACATCTTTGAGCAGAACTTCGTCCTGGCGAAAAATTAAAATCAAAACAGCCTCCTGCTTAGGCAGTAATCGAGCGTGAGTAAGATGAAAGCGTAATTAGCGAAACGAAATAGTATATGCCTGAAGATTAGAAATAGGCAGTTTCGTAAAGCTTGAATAGCTCGGCAGGAGTAGACAGAGGGAAATAACGGTAAACGATTAAAGGGGCGTATCCCTTAGGCTGGCTGGATTGGAGTGAGGCCTAAGCTTTTTACTCATGATGTCCAGGTTCTGGTAAAGCGAGTTCATTAACTCAAGCCCAATTTCCTGTTCTATTTGTTCGTATATGGCCTCGATTTTAGGGGTCAGTTGAGCAACCATTTTATAGCCCTCAGGGCTAAGGCGAATAATTTGTCTGCGCAGGTCTCGCTGGTCGCTTGTTCGGCTAATTAGTCCTGCCTCCTCAAGTGAGCGCAGCATGCGTGTAAGGCTAGGGGGCAAGATTTGAGTTTGCTGAGCAAGTCTGGCTGCGTCAGAGTAGCCAACTTCATCTAGCCGCCGTAGAACTCGCCATTGCTGTTCGTTTAACTTGGTGCTTAGCAGTAAAGGACGAAACCGCAGCATTAGGGTTTCGCGGGCGCTGAGCAGCAAGTGCGGTAGATTTCGATGCTTGAAGAGTTCAGACATTGTTCAGTGCTTATAAAGTAATCCGCGGTTTAATGTTGCATTGTGTAAGGTGGGTACACAAATAACAAACCGCTGACTGGCTAATTAATAATAAGAGACGCACTATATGGGCGTATCTGAATGACTAGTAGCTGTGTTTTGTAAAGCGTATTGGAATTGTCTTGGTAATGAATAAAAAAGCGCTGTTGTTTTGCTATGTAAACTATAGCATAGGCTTGTATAGTCTAATTATATGCCTATCATTAAATGTATATTGTGATAGTTATTATCTACATAAAACAGAAGCTGCCCTGCTTGCCGGGCGGCACGGTACTAGTGAATAGTCCGTAGGGGATAGACACTAGTGCAAGGCACACTAGTGTCTAGGGTTGGCTTTATGCCTTGCGCTCACCGCCCAGAGCGTCGACCAGCTCAGATATCAACTTCGCTAATTCGGCGCTCATTAAGGTGAAGTCAGCGTCGAAAAGTTCGTCGTCGTTGCCAGACATGGGATCTTGTTGCTCTTTTAGAATATCCAGTGGAGCGACCCGCTTAATTTCCAGCGCATCGGTTAACACAAATGAAATTCTGTCGGCCCAGGTCATGGCTAAACGTGTGCATTGCTTGCCAGTAGCAACGTGTTTACGTACTTCGTCCAGATCGGCGCTTTGTTTGACGTAACGAATCGCGGCACCACTATCGCCCGTGGAGCGTAGCTCGGTGTCTTGGTCTATCGTAAAGTTACCCGGAGCCTCATCGTCGACCAGCCATTGTGTCATGGCGGAGCCGGGAGAGAGTTCGGTGTACAGGGGCAAGACAGGAAATGGTTCGATAGACTTGGCCAGCAGCCCCAGTACTTCGTCACTTTTAGCGGTTGCAGCAGCATCAATAGCCAGCCATTTATGCTGAGTATCCAGCCAGACACGTGTATCACGGGCAACAGCAAAGGCTCGCGGTAGCAGCTCTGTCATGACCTGCTCTTTAATTTCCTTCATTTGCTTACGGCCAGGCTTATAACCTTGCTGCTCTTCAATATCGCGTGCTTTTTCGCGCGCAAATTGATTAATCACACTGGCAGGCAGGAGTTTTTTTTCTGCGCGTAAAGCGATGAGGTATTGGCCATTGGTATCGTGTACTAGGCCACCTTGTTCGCGTGGGCTCACCCAGCCTAGGCTTAGCGGATCTTGACTTGAACCTGGCGTGAATGCGTGCTTTTCCAGTGCTTGTTCAAGTTCCTGGGCGTTGTTTTGCCAGCTTTCTGACAAGCGATAGATACGTAGATTTTTAAACCACATAGTATGTTGTAGCGTATAGCCTTTGAGTTGCGTTGACGAGAGCGTGCGTTGGCAAACGCACCAGAGTTGCTCAGGGGATGATTGTACGCTTAAACCGTATCTTCGCTGTAAGCACAGAATTAAGGTATTGAAACGAAGTTTTCTTCACCGAGCCGCCCAAGTGCATAGCGTAACAATAAGCGCAGATAGCAGGCAAACCGCAAGTGGGTACTGAAGCTTGCTTGTGATTCGCCTAGGGTGGATCATACATGTGCTCAGGGGCGTGGCAGAGCTTTACGAGAAAAAGCGCAGCACATGTAAGCGTAAAGGGTAAAAACGTGTGCCAGGACAGAGTGTGCCATTCTTGGCTATCGTGGTAACTGCTTAAATAGTGGATATCTGTTTATTTATACAGTATAATTTAATGCAATAATACGATGCTATGCACAAGCCTATAATGTGCCGTGTGTACTAGCTAACCCATAGTCAAGGATTCTTCATGAACGACAAAAACAGCAAAGCTTTAGCCTCGGAACGCTCCAAAGCCCTGGCCGCCGCTTTGTCGCAAATCGAAAAGCAGTTTGGTAAAGGCTCGGTCATGCGCTATGGCGATGACAACGTCGAGCACGACATTCAAGTCGTGTCTACAGGCTCCTTGGGGCTGGACATCGCATTGGGGGTCGGAGGGTTGCCACGCGGTCGAGTCATTGAAATTTACGGTCCTGAGTCTTCGGGTAAAACCACCTTGACCTTGCAAGTTATTGCAGAAATGCAAAAAATTAATGGCACGTGTGCATTTATTGATGCCGAGCATGCCCTGGATGTGCAATACGCTCAAAAACTAGGTGTTAATCTGCAAGACCTGCTGATTTCCCAGCCTGATACGGGTGAGCAGGCACTTGAAATTACCGAAGCGCTGGTGCGCTCAGGCTCCGTTGATCTCATTGTTATTGACTCCGTAGCGGCGCTGACTCCCAAAGCAGAAATCGAAGGCGACATGGGTGATAGCTTGCCTGGATTACAGGCCCGTCTCATGAGCCAAGCGCTACGTAAGCTAACGGCCACCATCAAGCGCGCTAACTGCATGGTTATCTTTATTAACCAGATACGCATGAAAATTGGTGTCATGTTTGGCAATCCTGAAACCACCACAGGCGGTAATGCCCTAAAGTTTTATTCCTCCGTGCGTCTGGATATACGTCGTATCGGATCCATTAAAAAAGGGGACGAAGTCGTCGGTAACGAAACGCGCGTTAAAGTGGTTAAAAACAAGGTGGCGCCACCCTTTAAACAAACCGAGTTCGACATCATGTATGGCAGCGGTATCTCCCGCCTGGGCGAAGTGATAGACTTGGGTGTGCAGGCTGGCATTGTTGATAAGGCAGGCGCTTGGTATAGCTACACGGGCACGCGCATCGGTCAGGGTAAAGACAACGCACGTGAATTCTTGCGTGAAAATCCGGCCATGGCACGTGAAATCGAAAACCTAGTACGCGATAAGTTTGGTGTCGTCCAAATGGCGGCGAGCACTGCACCGGCAGCCGATGCCACGCCTGCTGCCGACAAGGCCGACAAATCTGATCCTGCTTAATAATGTGGCATGGTAGACGACGAGCCTTTTGAAACAGACCCAGATGAAATCCTAGAACGGCAGGCAGCAGCTAAGCAAGCGCTGGCTGCTGCTACACGGTCTGCTTCCGGGTTCACTCGCTCTAGCCAAGCGCGTAAAACCAAGCGCTACGCAAACGATGATACGCGTAAAGCGGTTCGTTCAGGCCCTAGTCTTAAAGCTAGGGCTATTCAGTTTTTATCCCGACGCGAACACTCTCGTATAGAGCTGGCTCGTAAACTTGCTCCACATGCTGAGACTGAAACCGAACTTGAGCACTTGCTCGATTTCTTGGAAGCCGAAAAGTGGTTATCTACCGAACGCTTTGCTCGCAGCCTTTTAAACCGGCGTGCAGACAAGCTCGGTGCGCAACGCATTATGCAAGAACTGCGCCAGCATGGCATTACTGACGAACAAGCCTTAGACTTACGGGCAGAGCTTGATGCCACCGAGTTTGAGCGTGCCCAGCAAGTTTGGGAAAAAAAATTCAATGCTCTTCCCGTCGATGCGAAAGAACACGCACGCCAATACAGGTTTATGGCAAGTCGCGGGTTTTCTGGGCGAGTTTTCCAAAAAATATTAGCCAGCGCTCACGCCGATGACTAATACATAGATGCAAGCCGGGCGTACAGTAGGGTGCTGGTGGCCACAAGCTGGCCTTAGTTATTACTAGGAACTCGCTCGATATTTTTTAGAGTAGCAAAGCTGGTTTTTTTAGCCTGCTGCAAAAATGCCTGTACATAATCGGCGTCGATATCCTCGACACGTAGCGCTGCATATAAAGTGCGCCATACTCCCTGTTCGCCTAACTGCACGGTACGTAGCCAGCCATGATGCGTGTATTCAGTGAGTGCCCAATTGGGCAGGGCGGCCACACCGCGCTGGCTCGCCACTAACTGCATAATCATGGGTGTCAGTTCTGCCTGACGCAGGCTGGCCGGTTCGATATGGCCAGGATCTAAGAACTCAGTAAATATATCTAGCCTATTTCTGTCTACGGGATAAGCAATCAGCGTTTGGTCTTGTAATTGCACGGGCTCAATATAACGGTGCTGGGCCAAGGGGTTGGTGCTGGCCACCGCGAGCACGAGCTCGTAACGAAACAAGGGGACATACTCTATGCCTTCCAGCGCCTGCGGGTCTGAGGTAATGACTAGGTCCAGGTCGCCACGTATCAAGGCGGGTAGGGGGGCAAATGAAAAGGCCGCGGACAAATCCAGACTGACATCGGGCCATGTTTCTCGAAATGCGTCTAAAGCGGGCATTAACCATTGAAAACAGGAATGGCAGTCTATGGCTAAGTGCAAGCGTCCTGTGTGGCCACTGGCTAGACGCTGTAGCTCTCGTTCAGTGCTGCGTACACGCGGTAAAACCTCGTCGGCCAAAGCCAGAATCCTATAGGCTGCCGTGGTCAAGCGTGCAGGGCGGGTGCGACGATTGAGCAACTGTACCTGCAAACGCATTTCCAGGTCGCGTAACTGGTGAGAGAGAGCAGATTGTGTGACATGCAGCCGTTCGGCCGCTTCTTGCAGGCTGCCAGCATCGCGAATGGCGCTAAGTGTTTCTAAATGGCGAATTTCTAGCATGGTCAATGATGGGAGACCGAGTCATATAGTGGTAGAGGTATTTTGCATACATTGTAGCGCTTGAGTCGGTACAGGATTGGTGGTGAGTGTACGGCGGTTCTGGCGTGGCGTGTGAGTGCGTACGTATGTACTCCATAGTGCAAGACAGCTTGCAAACCATAGGCTGAATGCTGCAAAAAGTGGGAGGATATGACAGAAAAAAGCATGATTTCTGCTTGGCTAGACGATTAAGGGGTTTTTATATCGGCAAAGAAAAGAGTATGCTTAATGGTTTAGGGCTTATTTAGCCTGTTGTGTAGTGGTCGGCACTGTGTCATATCTGCGCTGTATTATCTAAACGATGATAATCGCAATACGAGCTGCGTTATACTTGGTGCCTTGTGATTCCGTACGAATATCAATATTAATGTCTTTGCCCCTTCCCGACGCATCCCGTGAAGCGATACATACTCGCTCTATACGTGTACAGGCCTACAGCCGTAGCGATGGCTTGTGGGATCTGGACGCCGAATTGATGGACGTGAAAACCTATGATTTTCCGTTGCGTACTGGGCAGATGCATCGTGCTGGAGAACCAGTGCATGACATGCTGTTACGAATCACGATCGATGATGAATTCAATATTGTTGCTGCGGTAGCGGCTTATGAAGCCGCGCCATATGGTTCCCATTGCAGCGCTATTGCCCCCGATTACCAGAAGCTGGTTGGCCTTAATTTACTGAAGCAGTTTAGGCACAGGGTAAAAGAGCGTTTTTTGCGTGCAGCAGGCTGTACTCATATGACAGAACTGTCTTATGTACTGCCTACCGTTGCCATACAGGCTATGGCGGCGAAACGCAGAGATCAACAAACAACCGAGATTCACCGCACTGATAAACAGCCATTTCAGTTGGGCGGTTGTCACGCTCTGCGCCTGAGCGGACCGGTGGTAAAAGAGCATTATCCCGTTTGGTATCGGGACACCGAAACCAAAGGAGTTAGCTAAGTTTTAGTTCCGCAGCTTCAGACTTTAGTCTGAGTCTGCTCATTTTTTTTTTAGACTGACAGGTAACAAATGAAAATTCACGAATATCAGGGCAAGGCACTGCTAAAGCAGTACGGTGTTGCTGTGCCACGCGGAATTCCTGCCTTTTCCGTCGACGAGGCTGTTGCGGCGGCTGAGCAGTTAGGTGGTAAAGTTTGGGTTGTTAAAGCTCAAATTCATGCCGGCGGACGTGGTATGGGCGGTGGCGTGAAGCTAGCCCGCTCGATTGACGAAGTACGCCAATTAGCCACTGAAATCTTAGGCATGCAGCTTATTACGCACCAAACCAGCCCAGAAGGGCAAAAAGTGCGTCGCTTGCTGGTTGAAGAGGGCGCCGATATCCAGAAAGAATACTATCTGGGCATTGTGACCGACCGTAATACTCAGCGCGTATGCGTCATGGCCTCTAAAGAAGGGGGCATGGAAATTGAAGAAGTGGCCGAGGAAAACCCAGACGCCATTCTGAAAGAGTTCGTTGATCCAGCCGTGGGTTTGACTACTGCTCAGGCAGAAAGCCTGGCTCGTGGCATTGATGTGCCAGAGGCCTCGGTTGCCAAAGCAGCAGATCAGTTGCAGAAACTGTATCAGGTATACGTAGAAACCGATGCTGAGCTAGCCGAAATTAACCCGCTGATTTTGACAGGTTCTGGCGATATTATTGCTCTGGACGCCAAGTTCAATTTCGATAGCAACTCCTTATACCGTCACCCCGAGCTGGTAGAGTTTCGTGATCTAGACGAAGAAGATCCCGCTGAAGTCGAGGCCAGCAAGTTCGATCTGGCTTATATTCAGCTTGATGGCAATATTGGCTGCTTGGTGAACGGCGCTGGCTTGGCGATGGCCACGATGGATACCATCAAACTGTTTGGTGGTGAGCCAGCGAACTTCCTGGACGTGGGCGGTGGTGCTACGGCAGAAAAAGTAACTGAAGCATTCAAAATCATGTTGGCTAACGATGGCGTCAAAGCGATTTTGGTCAATATTTTTGGTGGCATCATGCGCTGCGACGTGATTGCAGAGGGTGTGATTGCTGCATGTAAGGCTGTCAACCTGAACGTACCACTGGTGGTGCGCATGAAAGGTACCAACGAAGAGTTGGGCAAACAGATGTTGGCTGACTCCGGTCTGCCCATCATTAGCGCGGACACCATGGCTGAAGCAGCTACTGCTGTTGTCGCCGCTGCCAAATAAGTAAAGGTTGAGGATTAGCAAATGTCAATTCTGATCAATAAAGACACGAAAGTGATTACACAGGGTATTACTGGTAAAACTGGCCAGTTCCATACCCGTATGTGCCGTGAATACGGTAACGGCGAAGCGGCCTTCGTAGCGGGTGTTAACCCCAAACGTGCAGGCGAGGACTTTGAAGGTATTCCTATCTACGCTTCAGTGGCTGATGCCAAAGCGGCGACTGGCGCTACCGTTTCTGTGATTTATGTACCACCTGCAGGTGCAGCAGCAGCTATCTGGGAAGCGGTTGAAGCTGACCTGGATTTAGCTATCTGCATTACCGAAGGTATTCCTGTGCGCGATATGTTGGAACTGCGTAATCGCATGCGTGCAGAAAACCGTAAAACCTTGCTGTTGGGGCCAAACTGCCCAGGCCTGATCACGCCTGACGAAATCAAAATCGGTATTATGCCCGGTCATATTCACCGTAAAGGCCGTATTGGTGTAGTAAGCCGCTCAGGCACACTCACCTATGAAGCGGTTGCCCAGTTGACCGAGTTGGGTCTGGGTCAGTCCAGCGCTGTCGGTATTGGTGGTGACCCCATCAACGGTCTGAAGCACATCGATGTTCTGAAAATGTTCAACGACGATCCTGACACCGATGCAGTAGTCATGATTGGTGAAATCGGTGGTCCAGATGAAGTGAATGCGGCATTATGGGCTAAAGACAATATGAACAAGCCTGTTGTAGGCTTTATCGCTGGTGTCACAGCGCCTCCCGGAAAACGCATGGGTCACGCGGGTGCCCTGATTTCTGGTGGTGCGGATACGGCTGATGCCAAGCTCGCCGTCATGGAAGAGTGTGGTATCCGTACGACTCGTAACCCATCCGAAATGGGTAAGCTGCTTAAGTCAGTACTGTAAGCTTAGTTAGCGCTTAGGCTGCTACCTAACAAGTAAAACCGGAGTGTAGGCTTAGCCTTCACTCCGGTTTTTTTTATCTGCCACTCGCGTGCAATACTCTGCTTGTCGTTTACCCCTGTAGACCTTAGTCATATCAACGCGTTACAAGGAATTTAAGGCGTATAATTGCCGACCTCTGCCTATTTGCAGAAGGTTCAACCTTATATTTCTTAGGACTTTTACCATGTATTTGGTCGTCATACTTGCAGTCTTGATTGTGCTGATTGTGCTGGCAACCACCAAGCTTAAGCTGCACCCTTTCCTAGCTTTGCTGGGTGTGTCTTTCTTGGGCGGCTTTATGTATGGAGTGCCGCTACTCGATATTGTTAAACATATTACTGCCGGTTTCGGCGGCATTATGGGAAGCATTGGTATCGTCATTGTGTTGGGTACGATAATCGGGGTGATTCTGGAGCGAACCGGGGCTGCTATCACGATGGCAGATAGCATTATTAAATTGCTGGGTAATCGCTTTCCTACATTGACCATGTCCATTATTGGTTATTTGGTCTCGATACCTGTTTTTTGTGATTCGGGTTATGTGATTTTGAATTCGCTTAAAGAGGCGATTGCAAAACGCATGAATGTTTCCCTGATCGCCATGAGTGTTGCCTTGGCAACGGGGCTTTACGCCACCCATACATTTGTTCCTCCCACGCCCGGCCCCATTGCGGCGGCAGGTAATCTAGGGCTGAGCGATAGCTTGGGTTTGGTTATTCTGGTGGGTATGGTGGTTGCGGCAGCGACCGCCTTAGCTGGTCTGTTGTGGGCAAATATCTTTTTACACAAAGATATTGCCTTGGAAGCCCCGATTATGCCTAACGAGCAAGAACAAAGCCTGATGAAAACTCGCGAGGCCTATGGCGTATTGCCCAGCACGTTTCAGGCTTTTGCGCCTATTTTCTTGCCCATTGCCTTGATTTGCTTAGGCTCGATTGCCGCATTTCCAAGTAAGCCCTTGGGCACCGGTACCCTGGCCAATGGCTTGCTGTTTTTGGGTCATCCTGTGGTGGCTTTACTGGCAGGCTTATTGTCTGCGCTAAGCTTGCTGAAGGGCGAGGCGAAGCGTAAGCAATTCCATGATTATGTCGCTGATGGTTTGGTAGCATGCGCTCCCATTCTCTTGATCACCGGAGCAGGCGGTGCGTTTGGCGCGATTTTGAAAGTCACCCCCTTAGGTGATTACATCGGTACCACCTTATCGGCCATGGGCATAGGTTTATTGATGCCATTTATTGTCTCAGCGGCCCTGAAAACAGCTCAAGGTTCAACCACGGTAGCATTGGTCACGACCTCCGCTCTGGTGGCTCCTATGCTGGGGCAGCTCGGCTTGGATAGTGAAATGGGCCGGGTATTAACGGTGATGGCTATTGGTGCGGGCGGTATGACGGTTTCCCACGCGAACGATAGCTTTTTCTGGGTGGTTACGCAGTTCAGCCGCATGCGAGTATCCACGGCGTATTATGCACAGACCATGGCTACTCTCATCCAAGGGGTGGTGGGCATGCTGGTGGTATGGTTATTGAGTCTAGTACTGCTGTAATACGGCTCGTTAGCTAGGCTGTTATCGGCTTAAGCGGTATGTGCTTCAGGGTTTATGTGAATGTAATACGCACATAAACCCTGTTTTGTTTAGGGTTGTGTCTTTTAGTGCCTAGGCCAAGGCGTGCACGGCCAGTTGGACGTTTGATTTATAGCAAGTTTTTGGTCCAAGCATGGGCAGTGATGAATGAGCCTGTTAAAATAGCGTGAATGTAAATGAGCAAGCTGCGTGACGGCTTTATGTGTCGTCTTTTCACACAGTGTTTAATTAAGGAATATAGCCATGGCGATTTTTAAATCATCCGAGGCCAAAGGGCAGGACAAGGGCCTGTCGTTATTGCAAGGCTTGGGTATTTTGGCCTTACTGGGTATTGTAGGCTCGCTGATCGCGCGCTGGTTTATTGGTTAATACATGCTAGCGACACCTACTGAACTTGTTATCGCCACCCGTGCCAGTCGTTTAGCTCTCTGGCAGGCCGAACATATACGCGAACGCTTACGCGAGCTGTATCCCGATTGCGATGTAAAACTGCTGGAAATGACCACTAGGGGCGACATCATTCTTGACCGCACCTTATCCAAAGTGGGTGGTAAAGGCTTGTTTGTCAAAGAGCTAGAAACCGCTTTGCTCGATGGCAGGGCGCATCTGGCTGTGCACTCACTCAAAGATGTGCCTGTATCGTTACAGCATCCTTTTGCCATGCCGGTCATTACCGAGCGGGACGACCCGCGTGATGCATTGGTGTCGCCTCAATACAGCACCTTGGCAGATATGCCGCCAGGAGCAGTGGTGGGAACCTCCAGTCTGCGTCGCGAGTCTCAGGTGCGTGAACGCTATCCCCATCTGGATGTGAAACCCTTGCGTGGCAATCTTGATACCCGTTTAGGAAAACTGGATCGGGGTGAGTACGATGCCATTATTCTTGCTTCGGCCGGTTTGCGTCGTTTGGGCCTAGAGTCCCGCATACGCTCGTATTTGTCGGTACAAGACAGCCTGCCTTCGGCGGGGCAAGGGGCCTTGGGCATAGAAATACTGGAAAGCCGTACTGATGTGGCGCAGTGGCTTGCACCCTTATCCTGCCCACAAAGCACCGCGTGTGCCATCGCCGAACGAGCGGTGTCGCGTGCCTTAGGTGGTTCCTGTCAGGTGCCATTAGCGGCCTATGCCACCTTGCACCAGGACCAGCTTTTTATACAGGGTCTGGTTGCCGAACCTGACGGCAGCCGGGTGTATCGTGCTCAGCGTACTGGTCATCTTGACCAAGCCGAAGCTTTAGGTCTGGATTTGGCACAAGAGCTCAAAGATCAAGGGGCTCAGGCCATTCTTACTCGTATTTTGTCTGAGCAAACTGATACGACTGCATGAGCGCTAATGCGACGGTACTCCTAACCCGTCCGGCAGGTCGCAACGAATCTCTGGTGACCCGCTTGACGGAACAAGGCATAGCCAGTCTGGTGGTGCCAGGTCTGCAACTGGTTTCCCGCGACGGTGAGCCCGACGCGTATCTGGCGCCTGATCACTACGATGCACTGGTGTTTGTCAGTGGTCATGCTGCCAGAGTGTATTTTCAGCTTATGGAGCAGGCTGGTCATAGCCTTGCTGCGCATCATTATCTGGCCAGCGTTGGCCAGCCTACCGCTAAAGCGCTGAGCCTCCTGCCTGGGGTTCAGAAACAGCAACTGATTTACCCTCACGATAACGACAGTTTGCAAGACTCTGAGGCATTGTGGACGTGCTTGCTGCCCTATTTGCACACTTGGCGTCGCGTTTTGATTGTGCGGGGCGAAAGCGGACGTGAATGGTTGGGGGCCAGACTGGAGAAAATGGGCTTGCGGGTAGACAGATTAGCCGTCTATCGTCGTATACCAGCAATCTGGCCAGTCGCACAGCAAGAGGCTTTACGTGCCTTGTATACACAGCTTCCCCCACTGTGTTTGTTAAGCAGTTCCGAGAGTGTGCGCGCAATTGCTTATAATATGAAACAGTTGGCATTGCTAGAACAATGGGCAAGAAGTTATTTTATTGTTATACATCCACGTATAGAGGCAGCGCTACAGACAGTGCTAAACGAGGCGGGCATTACTCATCCAATAGTGGTAAAAAGGTGTACGCCCACCGATGATTCAATTATCGAGGCTATCATGGCAGTTTTATCGCCTGATGAGCCGCACACGGATACAATCTTGTCATGACAGAAAAAACTGATAACACCGCAGATAAGAAGCCTGACTCCGTCACTTCCAGTGATCAGCCGCAGAAAACGGCGGCCACCGAGAAGCAGTTCGATTCCGTGCCTCCTAAGAAAAAGGAAGAGCCCAAAAGTACAGCGGCTTCTTCTTCCAGCTCGCAGCAGCCATTACCTGCAGCCAAAGCCAAACCCGGGCGCAGTGCAGCGCCAGTCTATGGCTTACTGCTGGTGGTCGTAGCGTTAGCCGGGGCAGGCTTGTGGTATCAGAACGAAACCATCAACACCCTGAAGTCCGATATACAGTCACAGCTGGCGGGCAACGCAAGTGCTGCACGACAGGCTCAGCAGCAGGCCGAGCAAGCAAGTTCACTGACTCGCGAGCAGGGCGCTAAGTTGGCAGCCCTGAGTAATTCCTACCAGCGTTCACAAGAACAATATCAGGATCTGAGCCAGGCATTTCAAGCCTTAACGGACAAAGGCTCAGACCTAATCTTACTGAACGATATCGATCATTTAGCCAGTATCGCGCAGCAGCAACTAATGCTGGGCGGTAATGTAGCTAATGCCATCATTGCGCTAGAGTCCGCTCAGGCTCAGTTAGCGCGTGCCAACCGGGTAAGGCTGGCATCACTACAACAAACTATTAATGGTGATCTTGATCGTTTGCGTGCCGTAGCAACAGTGGACGCTGATGCTTTGTCGCGTCAGTTAGATACCTTGGGTAGCTTATTGGCTCAGGCCCCGTTGCTGGTGCCTGATGATGTGGCGGCCGGTGCGACAGGCGAACCCATTACACAGGGATCAGACATGGCCGTGCCCGTCGAGCTAGGGCCGGATGCCACTTGGTGGGAACGTAGCTGGAATCTTAGTAGCCGTTGGGCCGTACAAGCCTGGCGCTCACTGAGCCATGATTTAGGGCAGTTTGTATCCATTCGCCGTGTGGATGATGCCGCAGCCTTGATGATGTCGCCAGACCAGGCGGCCAGTTTCCGTGAGAGCATGAATTTGCGTGTGATGACGGCTCAGCTAGCCATGATGATGAATCAATCGGATTTATGGCAAAAAGAATTAGGCGCTCTGGAAGAGCGTTTGAATCGTCGCTACGACCTTAACTCATCCAAGACACAACAGGCTGTGCGCTTATTACGTCAACTACAAGATACCCAAATTGGACAGCGCTTACCAACGGTAGATAATACCTTGGCAGCGATTGAAACCTTGCGCCAAGAAGAGCTGGATCAGCCTTTGCATTCGGATCAGGATGCAAGGCAGGATGAAACGGATCCCGATAGCACGGACGAGCAGGATCAGCTGCCCGAGTCCGAGAGCTCGGAAGCTAATGCGGATCAGTCACAAGCTGCTGCGTGGCGCACGCTGGCCGGATAAGGAAAAGTTATGCGTACCTGGTTCTGGACACTTATCTTATTTGTAACGGCGGTAGCTCTGGCTTTAGTGTTGCGCGAGCACGCGGGCAATGTCTACTTGGTGACTCCGCATCATATTGTGCGCTCATCGCTGGTGTTTTTTGTACTAAGCGTGCTGGCCTTATTTATTGGCTTACATGTGTTGTTGCGTTTATTGTCCTGGGTGGGCGATGCGCCGGGTCGGTTCGGACTGTGGCGTCGCCGCAGAGCGCAAAATCGTGATCGCGAAATGCTGGAACGGGGATGGATACATATCCTTGAGGGGCGCTATGACGAAGCCGAGCGCCAACTGTCCCGTCTTTTGGGTAAAACCAAAAACACCAGTAGTAAAGTTGTCGCGGCTTTAGCGGCAGCAAGGGCGGCTCATTATCAAGGTGAATTTCAGCGTCGCGATGAGTCCTTGCAACTGGCTCGTGCGGCCAGTGTCGAGGATGTATTGCTCAATGATGCCACCGCAGTAGCCGCGGCGGAAATGTACCTGGATCAAAACCAGCCACAAAAAGCCGTGGATTTGCTGCAGCCGGTACAAGATGCCAGTTCCCGGCATTTTCATGCAACTCGCTTGTTGCAACGAGCCTATCGCCAGTTAGGTCAGTACGACAGAGTATATGAGCTGACTCGTTTATTGGTGCGACGTAGCGCGATTGACGAGCAGGAAGCCAAAGACGCCATTTCTTGGGCGGCTGCCGAACGTTTGCGTGCAGGCGGGGCGGACAATTTCAAAACGCTTTGGTCTGATTTAAAAAACGATGAAAAAACCCTGCCAGCGGTCGCCATGCAGGCCGCACAGGTGCTTGAGGCAGCCGGGCAGCAAGAAGAGGCAGCGCGAGTGCTTGAGCCAGCCATACGACAAAGTTTTGATGCCGCTTTACTGGGTGCCTATGCGCAGTGCTCGGCAGAGCAGGTCAGCCGTCGTTTAGCCAAAGCAGAAGAATGGCTGCGCACCGAGCCCAATAACCCGGTGTTATTAACAGCCTTGGGGCAACTGTGCCTGACCAGCAGTTTGTGGGGGCAAGCGGAACATTATTTGTTGCGCAGTCTAAAGCTGCGTCCTGATCTACGTAGTTACGCCTTATTAGGTAATTTATATGATGCCTTGGGGCGTCAGCCTGAGGCGATTACATTTTGGCGTAAAGCGGCGACCATGGCCGGTACCTTGCCGGTGTTGTTTGCCGGAGGTGCTTTACCCGCTGCACAGACCCATTTGGACCCTGAAGTGTTTGATGCCTTGGACGACCTGGATAGCGCACAGACTCATGAATACCGAGTTCCTGATGCCGCCAGTGCTGTAGCAAGCGATATCCCCGATAATCGCCCTGTGCCCGTTCATGCACCACCAGTGGCCCCAGCCGCCCATGAAATTGAAAGTAGTCACCCCGATGAAGGGCATGACTACTTTGATACTGCACCCATACCCGGAGTGGACGTTACTCAGTTATCTGACCGTCCCCGCCGCGCTGACGATTAATCCCCCTAGTTCTCTTTTTTGAAGGTTCAGACAATGAGCTTAGTGAATGTACCTGCCGGCGATAAAGCACCTGATGAATTCAATGTTGTGATCGAAATTCCGCAAAATTCCGATCCTGTGAAGTATGAAGTTGAAGATGGTGTGATTTATGTAGATCGTTTTATGCTCACTGCCATGCACTACCCTTGTAACTACGGTTATATCCCTCAGACTATCTCCGATGATGGGGACCCGGTGGATGTGTTGGTGATGGCACCATTTCCGATTCAAACAGGTGCTGTCATTAAATGCCGTCCCGTAGGCATTTTGCATATGGAAGACGAAGGTGGTGGTGACGCCAAGCTCTTGGCCGTGCCTACCGACAAGCTCTATCCTTTGTACCGCCACATTCAGGGGCCTGATGATGTGGCACCTGAAGAGCTGGCACGTATTCAGCACTTTTTCGAGCGCTACAAAGACTTGGAAAAAGGCAAATGGGCCAAGGTAACAGGCTGGTCTGGTGTGGAAGAGGCCCGTCAAGAAGTATTGGCTGGCGTTAAACGTTTTCAAGACGCGTCATGAGCACTGTTTTTGCGCCCATCGAGGCGGCCACATTGGCCATTCAAGGCAGTGAACAGCGGTTTCCTGTGCGTCGTGTGTACTGCGTTGGACGTAACTACGCGGAGCATGCTCAGGAAATGGGTTTCACGGGTCGTGAAGATCCCTTTTTCTTTTGCAAGCCTGCCGATGCACTGGTAAACATTGCTGAGGGAGAGCAAGGCACGATTGCTTACCCGCCTCGCACACAAAACCTGCATTACGAAATGGAGTTGGTGGTTGTGCTGGACAAAGGTGGTCAAGATCTGAGCCCAGAGCAAGCCGCAGAGTGCGTGTGGGGCTATGCCTTAGGGCTTGATATGACCCGTCGTGACCTGCAAGGCGAGGCCAAAAAAGCAGGTCGTCCATGGGAAGTGGGCAAAGCGTTTGATCAGTCCGCTCCTATAGGCCCTGTTTATCCGCGTAGTCAGGTAGGCGAATTGACACAAGGTGAAATTTACCTTGATGTGAATGGTGAGCGCCGCCAAACCGGAGATCTTAATCAGTTAATCTGGTCTATCCCTGAGTCCTTGGCGTACTTGTCTAGCCTTTTCGAGTTAAAAGCTGGTGACATCGTGTTTACTGGCACGCCCGCAGGAGTAGGGCCAGTATCGTCTGGCGACCTGATGCAAGGTGGTTTTGCTGGTTTAGGAACGCTGCAGGTAAAGATAGCGTAGCGCTAAACTGACAGTAAAAAACGCGCCAGGCAGTATAGATTGCCTGGCGCGTTTTTAGTTTTAGCGATAAGGGTTTAGATCCAGCCCCAAAAATACAATAAAGCGGGGAGCAGGGCAGTTACTATGCCTTGACTTGCCGACACCACGCCAGTGATGCGTGCAATGGGCTTGTTGAGTACCAACAATAGAAAAAACATAAACCACAGTACCGACCACGATAACCAGCTAAATACCTGCCAATAGTCAAACACAGACTGGGCTTGTAGCCAGTTGCTGTAGGCGGCGGGTACGGCAATGGCCGCGACCACTAAAGAATACCAACCCAAGGCACGGCCATCCGTATTGAGAAATGCACTGATCCCCACCCAGAAATAGGTCAGGGCAAACAAACCTAAGTAAATAGCGGCTAAAGGAGACAGAGTACTGCTATTTGCCGGGTTTAATATGTGAGCCATGCACACCATTCCCAATACAGCGGTAAACAGATTGACTACGGCCGCATCTTTAGCATCAATACAAAAAGCGGGTTTATGGCCAGCAGAGTAATACAGACCAACACCATTAACGAACAGGCACAGGCCTGCAAACGCTAAAAAAGCGACAGCCAGCATAGTGGTTTCCTACAATAATACGTAGCGATACAGAATGTATCTGGAGAGTGTGATTTACTGCGATGAGTAAACTGGCGTGATAATAAGTTGTTGCCGGTGACTTGTCGCGCGTACTTTTATATACGTATTATAAGTAAAAAGCATCTTGTTTTCTGTGTGAGAAACTATATTTTTTCTTTGTTTACAGATGCTTAGCCTTGCTTATGATTGGCCTTGTAAATAATTTTTAGGCCAATCATTTCGGATCAAGTAAAAGAGATTTAGCTGGTTTTTTGTCGTAGTGCCAAGCCCAGCAATAAGGCCGCCCAACCTTGACTCAGCAGTTCTACGCCCAAAATTAGTCCTATGACCCATATACTGTTGGCAGGCCAGCCTGATGCAATGATAAGACCCACCGCCAGAGTGATCAGCCCTGATACCGCTAACCAGACAGCTCCGGCCTGACTGCGGTTTTGCACCCATATCCATAGACGCAAAGCACCAGTAGCGATAAGTAAGGCACCAAAGAGTAAGGTGAGCACCACCGCGCCTTGCAAGGGATTAGTCATGGCGAAAATACCCGCCAGCACATACAGTAAACCGCTTAGACTCCAGAGCGCGAAGCCACTCCAGCCTTTGGCGCTCCAAGCATGAAATAAATGCAGTAAACCACCTAGCAGCATCAGCACGCCCACATACACTACACTGACTAAGGTTGCGCCAACAACGTAGATCAGAGCAAGTAGGCCTAAAAGGAGTAAGGCAAAACCCAGAGCGATGAAGTGTCCAGGTTTTAAGGGAAGTTGTTGCAGGTTTTTTCTCAGTACTGATTCCTTATCTAACGACATGGTGATGCTCCAGAGTAAGAAAACAGACTTTACTGTAACGCAAGAACGCTTTGCTTGGTTTGATCTAGAGCACGGGTGCGAAAAAATAGCTTCAAGTCTTGATCGTAGCCGCTTAAATTGGCCTGTGTTGTTGGCCAGCACAGTTGTTCGTGAGATTAAAGGGTGATGTTATTTTCCCTGTAAACCCATGCTTTGTAGCGTCTGAGCGATGGCCACTGGCCAGGCGGTATGTGGCTCATGCCCTAGAAAGTGCAGTAAGCGGCTATTATCCAGATACACACTTTGCTCCCATAAATAACGCATATCGAGTAGTTCCTTGATTCTGGGCACGAACGGAGAAGCGAGTTGCAGATAGCGCCAGGGAAAATCTTTTATCTGTACCGAGCACGAGGTGGCACGCAATTGATCGACGACCATATTTAGCATTTGCTCTCCTGTGGCGTCCCAATGGCCACGCATGTGAAAGCGGGCAAAGCGCTCCAGCGTAGGGGCTTGTTGGATTAAGGCCATAATTGTGGCGGCTACGTCTGGTACGTAGGCCCACTGGTGTCCAACACCTGGCCTACCTATGCGATACACCTTGCAGCCACGCTTGTTCGGGCGCACTAGCGCTTGTGTAAACCAACTATTAGGCACATCAGGGCCAAAAAAATCGCCACTACGTACAATTAAGCTACGCACCCCTTTATGGCTAGCTTGCTGTAGCGCTTGCTCCATGGCTACGCGCAGTTGGCCCTTGCGTGTCAACGCTTGTTGTAGCGCGTCTTCCCGTACCCGAACGAAGGAATAAGGGCCATAGTTATAGAGGTTGCCGGGTAGCACCAGCAAGGCATCATGGGTTCCAGCCGCGTGGATGCTGTGACGCAACATGGGCAGAACAAGCTTATCCCAGTGTAGATAGTGGGGTGGGTTAACGCCATGAAAAATCAAGTCGCAGCCTTTAGCAGCGTGTAAAACACTGTGTTCGTCCATCACATCGCCTTGTATCCATTCTATGCGTCCAGCCTGATCATAGGGAGGCTTAAGTTGGCGAACAAGAGCACGCACCTCCCAGTTATGGCGTAGTAGTTGCTGGCTTAAGGCTTTTCCCAAACCTCCGCGTATGCCTAAAAGCAGGGCTTTGGGTTGTGCTGCGCTAGTCATTGTCATCAGTCCAGAAAGAAAAATACTATTCTGGCTTTCTGAGCCTATACAAACAATTGCCTACGAGCGTCTAGCTGTTATACATTTATGTATGGCCAAAGATATTCCCTGGGAAATTTACCGCAGCTTTCTTAGTGTGCTCCAAGAGGGCTCACTATCGGGGGCGGCACGTGCTTTAGGCTTGACTCAGCCTACAGTGGGGCGCCATATGGACGCACTGGAAGCGGCCTTTGGGCAGACTTTATTTACCCGAGCCCAGCACGGTGTGATACCAACCGAGACGGCTTTGTCATTACGGCATTATGCAGAGCTTATGCACAATACGGCAGCGGCCATGCAACGGGCGGCAACACGGCAGAGCAGCGCTAGCATTGCCGGTACGGTGCGTATTTCAGTACCAGAAAGCATAGGACTAGAGGTGCTGCCGCAAGCCTTGTCACATCTATGTTTAGAGCATCCGGATTTACGCATAGAGTTGGTGCCTACTGATAAAGTGCAGGATATCGTTCAGCGTGAGGCCGATATTGCCGTGCGTATGCTGGCACCACAGCAAGATATGCTGGTGGCTCGTCGGGTGGGGCAACTGGAAATGGGGCTATTCGCACACCGGCGTTATTTGCATGCGCATGGCACGCCCACCACTGCTGCTCAATTGGCCGAGCATTGCTTGATTGGCTTCTATCAGGAAACGCCCTTCATACGCAAGATGCAAGCCCGTTTTCCGCAATGGCGCAGGGAGTCCTTTCGTTGGCGTACTGATAGTGCTGCCGCTCAGTTAGCGTTAATCCGAGCCGGAGCTGGAATTGGGGGCTGTCAGCTTGCTTTGGCCGCTCGCAGCCCTGATCTGATTCGGGTACTGCCAGAGCAAGTAAGTTATACCCTTGAGTGCTGGATTACTATGCATGAAGCACTACGTCATACACCGCGTTGCAGACTGGTTTTTGATGCACTGGTCCAGTGTTTGCAAGACCATATACGTTTTTAACGTCATATTTCCACGGTATAGAGTCGATCTAGGCTAGATATCTTCACTCTTTCTTGTATCGATAATGGTTCTCGTTTAATATTTTCGTAACAATCTTCCTATTGCAGTCTAACAGGGTCGCACAAAGGTGAGCGTCATGAAAAAACATACTGGGGTGCTGTCTGCCACCCTGTATAAAGGTAGCTTACGGCAAAGTATTAAATTGTGGGTGGGCTTGCTGATTTGTATGGGCGGCGTAGCCGCTTTGGGTCATAAGTTGTGGCTCTATATGCAAGACCATCCCGTTGTGTGGCAAGCATTTTTAGGCGGCTCTATGGCTGCGCTAGCTACCGCATTAGGTACTTTGGCGGTCTTGTTTTCGCAAACCATGTCGCAACGTACCCAAGATACCTTATACGGCTTTGGTGCTGGGGTGATGTTGGCTGCCTGTGCGTTTTCCCTGATACTTCCTGGGCTTGATGTGGTACGTGCTGAAGGCCTGTTTGGTGGCAGCCCCTGGGCCGCAGGAGGAGTGGTGGGCAGCGCTATTTTAGTTGGCGCTATGGCCTTAATGTGGCTGGACAAAGTCTTGCCGCATGAGCATTTTGTGAAAGGACGCGAGGGAGCGGCTCAGGCTCAGACAACGCGCTTGCGCCGTGCCTGGCTGTTTGTGATTGCAATTACCTTACATAACTTGCCCGAGGGTTTAGCGATAGGCGTGGCTTATGCTGGCAGTGAAGGCGTACGGGCCAATGCCTTAGCCATTGGCATAGCTATCCAGGATGTGCCCGAAGGCCTAGTCGTTGCCATCGCCTTAGTGGCAGCAGGTTACAGCCGCTTATTTTCTGTGCTCTTAGGGGTGGCCAGTGGCCTGGTGGAACCCATAGGAGCAGTTTTGGGGGCGATAGCGGTAAGCAGCTCAGTCAGTTTATTGCCATGGGGACTGGGTTTTGCGGCGGGCGCCATGTTGTTTGTGATCAGTCACGAAATCATCCCCGAATCGCACCGCAAAGGGCACGAAACCTTTGCGACGGGCGGCTTAATTGTGGGGTTTGTTCTGATGATGTTGCTGGACACAGCCTTGGGTTAGGCTGTGCGCAGGCATGTGGCGAAACGGGCTTATTTAAGTCTGATGTTTAACTGCACCACATCGCCACGATAAATACCGGCACCAACGAAAATAATCGTACCGTCTTTGTCTATCGCAGTTCGATGCACATGAGCGATGGGGGCGTTCAGAGGTAATTCCAGCAGTGCAGCTAGCTCAGGGTCTGCCGAACCTAAAGTAAGGGTTTGATGAGCCTCTTTGATTTCCAAACCAGGTAATTCTCGTAGAATTCGCATGGACGTTTTGGTTTCAAAGGTTTGGTCAGGAATAGCTTGGCTAATGCGTTTATCGATATACACATTTCCTAGGTAATACGGCCTGCCATTACGCCAGTGACGTCTTTGCCAGTACTCATAGTGCTCGGCCATCTTAGCGTGATCCAGTTCGATCTGGGCAGGCTGTCCGTCTTGGCGTCGTTGCAAAATTTCGATGCTGACACCCTCAGGAGCAATGAGTTGGCCGTCCCAGTCAGAGGCCACTTCACACCAGTATTGCTCTTGGGGTTTTGCTATAACAAAGGTGCCTTTTGCCCGGAATCGTTCGATGAGCTTTTCTTGTTCCAATTGGCCAAGGGCCTGCCGTACTGTTGCGCGGGCAACTTGATACTCGGCAGCTAACTCATCGACGGTAGGGATTTGGCAGCCTATAGGCCAGGCACCTGATTCGACGCGACGTCGAAACAGGCTAGCCAATTGGATGTAGCGAGGTGCGGCACTTAGGCTGTAGTTGATCGTTGTTTGTTTTGTACGCATCTTGCTCAGCATATACTTAAGGTTAATCTATTAGCCTATTGTACCTATAGTGTTCGCGTTTAGCGTCCTACAAACACAGGAGCGCGTTTTTCTACGACGGCACGTGTGGCTTCGCGAGCATCCTCTGTATGCATGAGCACGGTGCTGAAGCCTTGTTCGACTTTATAGCCTTCGTCCACAGGCATGGATTCGATTTGGTTCAAGGCTTCTTTCATTTTTACCAGCCCGATGCGGCTCTTGGCGGCAATGTGTTGGGCAAGGTCCAGTGCAGTAGGCATAAGCAAACGGCTAGTGCTTATTTTTTCTATGAATCCTAGTCGATAAGCTTCCGTGGCGCTAATGGGTTCGCCAGTGAAAGCCATTAATCGTAAAGCACCTTGCGGGAGTAGACGGCCGTGGTGCGCGCCCCCCCCACACCGGCCAACATTAATTTCTGGCATAGAAAATATGGCTTTATCACTGGCGATTCGAATATCGGCGCAAGCAGCCAGAACGCTGCCTGCGCCTAATGCCGGGCCGTTAACAGCTGCGATAACAGGCACAGCACAGTGTCGAATGGCTTCAAAGCAGGCTCGGACAACGAGTGCGCGTTCTGGGTCTTGTTCGGGGGTGGCGGCTAAAAACTCTTTAAGATCCAGGCCAGCACAAAACGCCTTTTGCCCTTTCGCTGTCAAGATCACGACGTTCACGCTTTCCATAGCGCTGATCTGAGTGAATAGCTCGGCAATCGCCTGATAGCGTTTAAGGCTGAGCGCGTTAACGGGAGGGGCATCCAGCGTAACAATGGCGATCGCACCCTGTTGTTCAAAATGTAAATCTTGCATACTGCTTTGTCCTTCTTGAATGACTAATAAACTGAATTAAATCGTGTTGCTTTGGCGTAAACTCTTGATCTGTTGTGCTGAATAGCCCAGTTCACTGAGAACTTGCTCCGTATGCTCGCCTAATAGAGGCGGAGCCTGATCAAATCGCAGGCTGGCTTCGCTAAAATTGATAGGGCACACCACTTGAGGCACGGACACGCCTGCTGAGTTCTGTAGATGGCGCAGCATATTTCTATGACGGATCTGGGGCTCATCAAACACCTCGGCGACACTATTAATAGGTCCGCAGGGTACGCCTGCCAGACTCAATGTTTGAACCAGTTTTTCTCTGGTCCATTGCAAGAAGGTTTGCTGCAAGATAGCGCTCAGTGCTTGTACATTCTTCGCTCTTTGTGCGTTAACGACGAAACGTGTATCTTGTGCGAGTTCGTCTAGGCCCAAGGCATGGCATAGACTAGCGAATTGCTTGTCATTGCCCACTGCCAAAATTACTTGCCCATCCTGGCAGTGGTAAACATCCTGTGGCTGTATATTAGGGTGTGCATTCCCGCGACGTACCGGGGTATTACCCGAGACCAGATAATTCATAGCCTGATTAGATAAGATAGCGGTCTGTACATCTAACATTGCCAAATCAATATATTCACCTGTTCCTGTGTCACGTCGATGATTCAGTGCGGCCAGTACGGCTACCGCCGTATACATGCCTGTCATAAGGTCGACTATAGGAATTCCCACTTTTTGTGGACCGCCGCCGGGCTTATCATCGCTTTCTCCGGTGACACTCATCAATCCTCCCATGGCCTGAATTAAAAAATCGTAAGCAGCCTCATTCTGGCGCGGTCCATTCTGGCCAAAGCCTGTAACCGAACAATAAATCAGCTGAGGGTTGATCTGCTTGAGAGACTCGTAATCCAGTCCATATTTGCTGAGCGCCCCTGTTTTGAAATTCTCCAGCACAATGTCGCTTTTAGCCGCTAGGTCGCGAATGATTTTTTGACCTTCCGGTGTGTTGAGTGCCACAGTAATTGATTTTTTTCCACGGTTAACGGATAAAAAGTAGCCCGACTCACGGGTTTCTGTACCGTGCTCATCTTTCAGAAAGGGAGGTCCCCATGCACGTGTGTCGTCTCCGTATTCAGGCCTTTCTACTTTGATCACGGTAGCACCCATATCGGCCAAGAGCTGCGATGCCCAAGGTGCAGCCATAATTCGACTTAGGTCTAAAACCTGAATGTTTTGTAGGGGACCGAAATTTTTTTTCATACCTATGCCTCAACTCATTTTCTAACTATGGGTCATATTTGTGGATTATATAGGTCTATTATATGGACTATTGACTGTTGTGTCTGCTTAACTTACAGTGATGTTTAATTCTCAAGGCATTAATTAACAGTAAACACAACAGTTTGGAGACGATATGAAAATCACGCGAAGCGCAGTTAAACGGCTCGCTCAAGCTTGCGCATTGGTTGGTGTAGTTGCAGGCACTTGGTCTGCCGGTGGGTTAGCGCATGCTGACTCGGGAGTGGATTACCCTAAAAAATCAATGCATTTGCTAGTGCCGTTTCCACCGGGAGGGTCTACAGATGCGGCCGCGCGCATTGTGGGAGCGGGGTTAGGGCAGGCTGTAGGCCAGTCTGTTGTAGTTGAAAATAAAGCAGGCGCAGCAGGGGTGATCGGGGTCAATACGCTTGCTCGTGCTAAACCGGATGGCTACACCTTGGGTGTAGGGCCGGTAGGCGCCACAATAGTGGCTAAACTGATTGGTATGCAGGTTAGTTATGATCCGGAGGCCGATATTGATCCTGTCGCGTTTATGGGTGGCATGCCTATGGTGTTGGCCGTAAGTGCGGATGTACCGGCTAATTCAGTGTCAGAGTTGCTAACCTTGGTCAAAGAAAAACCAGGCAGCTTCTCCTATGGCTCTTCGGGTACAGGCACTCCGGGGCACGTTGCCTTCGAGTATATAAAGTCCTTGGTGGGGGCTGACATTGTGCACGTGCCCTATAAGGGGGATGCGCCTTTGATTGTTGATTTAATAGGCGGTCAGTTAGAGCTAGGCGTATTAACTGGACCAGGCGCTTTAACGCAGAAGGACAATGACAAAATAAAGTTCTTGGCGGTTACCAGTGCAGAACGCTATCCGCAGTTGCCCAGTGTGCCGACCTTGCAAGAGTCAGGTGAAGTGGATTTGGCGGTAGAAATTTGGAATATGCTGATTGTTCCGCAGGCTACCCCAGAGTCAGTCAAAGATAAACTAAATACTGAAATGAATGTGCTGCTTGAGACCGCAAGTTTGCAAGAGCAATTCCTGAATCAGGGTTTTTTAAAAACCAAAGCAATGAGTCGAGCCGAGGTGCGTGATTATGTCGCCCAAGATCGTGCAAAATGGCGTTTGATGGTGGATACCACCGGTGTCAAACTTGACTGATCTTAGTTAAACAACACGGTTGCTTGGCTGTGACCGAGTAGCCTCGCTTTGCGAGCGATATGTTTAAAGAGAGGTCCCGATGTCTAATCGGACCTCTTTTTTTTGCTTCTAGGGCGCACAGTGTGTGTAGTAAATAGAATATGAAAAACAGCCCTTTATCCTTGGCAGGAAAAAGGGCTGGATTGATTGAGCTTAAACTTAGCTTATCCGACTAGATAACTTGTTGCGCTTTGAGTTCCTGAATTTTTTCTTCACTCAGATTGAGCAAAGACTGCAGCACGGAATCTGTGTGTTGCCCTAAAGTAGGGGGCGGTGTTGTGTACTGGATAGGAGTGCCGGATAGCTTTAGCGGGTTAGCGATCTGGGGAATTGTGCCTACTGTCGGGTGCTCCATCGAGCGTAGCATTTCACGGTGTTGCACTTGTGGGTCCTGGAATACTTGATCCAGCGTGTAGATCGGGCCACAGGGCACATTAATGGAGTCTAACGTCGATTGCCAGTGTGCAACAGTCTGTGTCAGCATGACTGCTTGAAGCTGGGGGATAAGTTCAGCTTGATTTTCAGCGCGTAGACGATTAATGGTAAAGCGTGGGTCATCTGCTAAATGAGCTAGGCCCAAAGCGGTGACAAACTCTCGAAATTGGCTGTCGTTACCGACCGCGACCATAATATGACCATCCTTGCATTCAAAGCCTTGGTATGGGCAAGTAATAGGGGAGGCTGTGCCCATACGTTGCGGTACATTGCCTGAAACTAGGTAGTTCATGGCTATGTGACCTAAGGCTGCAATTTGTGTGTCGAGCAAGGCGATGTCGATATGTTGGCCTTCTTGCGATACGTTATCACGGTGATTCAAAGCAGCCAGAATACCAATAATCGCGTAAAAACCAGCAGTCAGATCCGAGATGGCATAGCCCACTTTCTGAGGACCTCCACCTGCTTGGTCAGCAGGGTTGCCCGTCAGGCTCATTAAACCGCTCATGGATTGAAAGATGGGATCGTATCCAGGGCGGTGGCTGTAGGGGCCGCTTTGACCAAAGCCACTAATAGAACAGTAGACCAAGCGCGGATTTACTTGCTTTAGGCTATCATAATCGAGTCCGTATCTTTTTAAATCGCCTGCCTTGAAGTTCTCAATGAGCACATCGCATTGGCTGACTAGTTCACGAATTAGAGCTTGTCCAGCGGCTTGTTTAATGTCTATGGTCAGTGACTTCTTGCCACGGTTCATGGCTAGAAAGGAAGAGGTTTCTTTGCTGACTTGGCCGTCGGCTGTTTTTGCCCTATAGCCTTGCTGGCGCACATCGTCACCGCGCCCTGGGCGTTCAACCTTAATGACCTCAGCGCCTAGATCTGCCAGCATTTGCCCCGTCCAGGGGCCGGAAAATACGCGACCTAAATCGAGTACACGGATATGTGAAAGACATTGCTGCATAATGAATTCCTGACGTTATTATTTACTGGTGGGAAGCTTTAGCACCATTTTGGCCAAAATATTGCGTTGGATTTCGTTGGTGCCGCTGAATATCTTGGCGGCTGCCGAGTTAAATAGCGCAATTTGCACTCCGTCCAGTTCGACTGATTTGTCCTGAGTGTTAGTAAACGTGCAAGGGCCAGCAGTGGCGGCGTTTTCTTTGGCTGCTTCCAGTAACAAAAGGCCTGTGCGTTCATGTGTCTCTGTTGCCCAAATTTTTAGCATCGATACATGAGCAGGTAGTGGCTGGCCTTGTTTAACAATATCGGAAAAATGGGCGAAACTAGCGGATAAGTCTTCAAGATCAAGCTGGCACTGGTAGTAGTCCTGCATAAATCCGGCATCGTTAACGTGCGTTTCATTCAGTATTTTATCTATGCTTCCCAGTGTGCTTTTCGCGTGTTTTGGGCTACCGCTAAACAAACGCTCTAGCCCTAGCAGGGATTTGGAAATGTTCCATCCTTCGTTAATTTTTCCAACTAGATTGCTTTGGGGAACCCGGACTTGGTCAAAGAAAACCTCGCAAAACTCTTCATCGCCGGCAATGGTTTTAATTGGGCGTATTTGCACGCCTGGGCTGCTCAGGTCAACCAGTAGGAAACTGATGCCAGCTTGTTTTTTCACCGTTTTGTCGGTGCGTACCAGCATAAACATGTGACTGGCGTCTTGCGCCAAGGTGGACCATGTTTTTTGCCCCGTTACGATGAAATCATCACCGTCAATAACTGCTTCACAGCGTAATGAGGCCAGGTCTGATCCTGCGTTGGGTTCGGAGTAGCCTTGCGCCCATACATGCTCACCAGACAAGATAGCGGGTAGATACAGATCTTTTTGTTCTTGAGTGCCGTACTGAAAGAGAATTGGCCCCAGCATAACTAGCCCTTGGTCTGGAGGTCGGCCTACACCGTAGTGTTCCTGTTCTTCTATCAGGGCGATTTGTTTGTCTGGAGATAGTTCCATACCGCCATATTTTTTTGGCCAGGCCGGCGCAATCCAGCCTTGTTTGGAGAGCGTTTTATACCAGTCTCCTATTTGGTGCCAATGCAAGCGCCGATTAATATGACGAAGATGTTCGGGGTAGTGTTTTTTATAAAATGATCTAAGCATGCCACGGAAAGTGGCTTCGTCCATCGCGTTCCAGTCAGCGTCTTGGGGAAACTCTTGCCATTGCTCTGTCGAGCCAGACTCCACCACCACGGTGTTTTGCGCTGTCGTGCCAAGCTGTCCAAAACGTTGCAAATGAGCACGTGCGGTTCCCAATTCGGCGTTCAGAGCAATGGCACGTTTGAGCGCTAGACCGACGTCTGATTCATCCGAGTAGCCCATACCGCCAAACAGTTGTATGGCTAATCGGCTAATCATGTCGCTGGCCGTATGGGCACGAACCTTAAGGCGACTAGCCAAGCGGGATAAGTCCTCAGACGTATAAGTCTGACGGTCATTTAATGCTTCAGACAGTGAGTTAGACAATAGTTGGATTTGTATATAAGCATCTACCAAGCGGTGTTGCACGCTTTGAAAGCTTCCAATGGCCTGTGAAAATTGCTCACGTACCGAGACGTAATCGAGCGTCATCTGTAGTGTGCGTTCGGCTAATCCTAATAGTTGTGCAGCTATCGCGATACGAGCCTGATCTAGCGCGTAGTCCAGACAAGAGCTAAGCGTTGCGCCTTGCGCCACAATCAACTGTTCGTTCAACGATACCTTATCAAGTATGAGTACACCGTAGTCACTGCCATCTATGCGTGCTTCAGGGGTCAGATGGATGCCTGAGTGCGTGGCTGCGATACGAAACAGGGTTGGCGTCTGTTGGTAAAGCGCAGGAATAAGCCAGTATTGCGTGCCTTGCAAAGGGGTGACAGCCAAGAACTTGGCGCTTAGTGTAGCGCTTTGCCCCTCGATTTGTACTGTGCTTAAAGTTGGACTTAATTGCCCAGCTTCGGTTTGCCAAGCAAGGGTAGTTAAGCATCCAGTGGCAATGCCCTCCAGTGTTTCGTCGCGCAAGGGGCTGGAGGGTAACTGTGTTAGCAAGCTAACGCTTAAAATACCTACTGACACGAGTGGGTCGGTGCAGAAGGTAGAGCCCATCTCCTGGCATACGACACGCATTTCTCCCATGCCCAAGTCCAGGCCTGAGTGCACGTCGGGGATAAGGATGGCGGGCCATCCGCACTCGGTAATTTGCTTCCAGTAGTGAAGGTCTGTGGCTAGGCTGCGATCTGCTGTTCTGCGTATACGTGCGGCTTGATCCTGACGACTGAGAAAGTCGCGAGCACTTTCTTGAAAAGCTAATTGGTCTGTTGTAAGCATATCCGGTCTTTCCTCAGAAGTTGTAGAGGCGTGCAGGGTTGTCTACCCACACTTTTTTTCTTAATGTGTCGTTGCCTAGCCAGTCGTACGCTACGTCAATTAACTGCCCAGGGTTCGGTGCGAGTGCTCCCATGCGCACATAAGGCCAATCTGAACCCCACAGCAATCGGTCTGGATTGGTAGCGACTAATGCATCATGGTAAGGGCGTACATCCTCGTAGGCACCCGGTGTTTTGGAAACGCGGCATACAGTGAGCTTGAGCCAAACATTCCCTTGATCCAGCAGTCTGAGCAGCAACTGGAAGTGTGGATCATTCAATCCTTTACTAACATCAATATTGCCCATGTGGTCGATACAAATATCAATACCGAGTTGGCATAAGTCAAAGAGCCTATTTTCATAAGCGGCGTAGGGGCCCCAGAGCTGGGCATGCATACCTGCGGCTCGAATGTTGGGCGCCAGCTTATGCAGCGAGTCAAACCCTACGCTTCCAGGAAATAAGTGACCAGCAGGATCGCGCGCCTCAATGAAGCGCAAGCCCTCTATGCCCTTGGATTTCCATGTTTCCAAGGTGGCCGCGGATACATCCTCTTGAGCCACAGCAATGCCACGCAGGCTTGCTGGCCGCTGAGTAATGGTCTGTATGATAAGGCTGGGGTCAGTACCGTAGGGGGCCGGCTGCACTAATATCCCACGCTCCATACCCACCGTGTCCAGCATACCGAGATAGTGTGTGGACGGTGCGTCGGGCAAGGCATAAGTAGGCAGATGATGTATAGGGAACGTGTCAAAAGGTCCGAATACATGACAGTGGGTGTCGCAGCTTAAAGGGGGAAGGGGGTGAGCGCTAGGGCTAGCCACAATGGCTGTTTCTAAAGTTTCCATAATAATGTTTAGCGACTAGATAAAGTGGCACACGGCAATTCGCTTAATGCGGGATTACCATTTTGAATGGGCACAATTAAGGGGTCGGGCTGCTCATCGGGAACGGGAATGTAGTGGGCATTTAAAGTCATGGATACCATTGTGTAGTACCCCACCAGAGCAGTTAATTCGACCACGCCTACAACATCCCAGTGTTGAAGTACTGCATCGTAAATGACATTTTCGACGTTTCCGGTTTGTTGCAACTGGCGTACATACTCATACACCAGGTATTGTTGCTGACAGGAAAAAGTGGGAGGTAGTCCGTTTTTAATTGCTTCGATAATCTCTGATGGCAAACCTGCATCTAAGGCGGCTTGTGCGTGCACAAACCACTCTACTTGGCTGTTCCAGCGCCTTGCTGTCAGAATAATGGCAAGCTCGTTTAGTAGTTTAGGAAAACAAGTGTCATAGCGGAGTATGGCACCAAAACTTTGCCAACGTTGGGCAAGTTCAGGTTTGTGAAGGGCTGCGCGTAAAGGTCCAATCAAACGGCCTCTAGGACCGGCGATAATTTGCTCGTAAACCTGTTTTTGCGCAGCACTCATGCTGTCTACAGAGGGGAGTGGGATACGACTCATTACTCTCTCTTTAGTGCGAAATAGTTGAATAATTGCTTGAGCTTAATCTTGCGGCGCTGTTTTTATACTGGAGTCGCGCTTTGAAAATACCTGGCTATACCAAGTCGCTGCGGCGGGAGCTTGGGCACGCCAATCAAGATCGGGAAAGCGAAAATCCAAATATGACAGACTTACGCCCAAGCTTAAGTGACCGATGGTGTAGTGCTTTTCCATTGATGCAGCAAAAATTTTATCGATGGCGCGTAAGCAATAATCGGTCTTTGTGCTGAATGCGTCTAACCAAGCACTGGTTTGACGCTCTACCTCCTTATTTTTCTCCTGACGCCATAACAATAAAAGATCCATTAAACCGTCGCCTAGAGCTTGCTCTTGGAGAGCTTGAAAGCGAGGGCCAGGATGTACAGGAAACAGTTCGGTGTTATTAGCCAGATGCGCAAGGTATTCGCAAATTACCCGCGAGTCATACAAGGCTGTGCCGTTTTCCAGTAACAGAGTGGGCAGCTTAATCAAGGGGTTGTGAGGCGCTAAATCCAGGTTGGGAGTGGCCATGGCCACCGGCCAACGCACCATTTCTACCTGATCGTATAAGTCAGTTTCATACAGGGTGATCAGCACCTTGCGCACAAATGGAGAACGGGGGGAACTGCAAAGCTTCATGTTCAGCTTAGTCCTTATGGTCAGAATCAGTGTGTGTAACGGGGGCTGGCTTGTTTTTATGACGCGGCATCTTGAACGTGTCGCTGGCTCGGGTGTACCAGTCAGCACCATGCAATCGTGCGATAGTGTCAAGCTTGTTAGCATCAAAATATGCACGTTCTGGATCGCTTACTGCCTCGTCAATAACGTGTGCACCTACCACATGGGCGAGATAAATAGCGTTGCTTTCAGTGACTGGAATTTTTTGCCATAAAGTGCATTCCAAAGAGGCCGGACTAGCACTGATACGGGGAGTGTTGATATGCACTGAAGGGCTGGTAGCTAAGCCAGCGTATTCCAGTTCACTTTGTTCAGCAGGAAATTCATATGCGCTGATATTCATGCGGTCAGCCAAAGCATAAGAAACCAGATTGACGACGAACTCATTTTCGCGTTCGATGTTTTGGGCTGTGTGCTTAGCACCTGCACTGTTAGAACCGATACCTAAGGCAATAATAGGTGGGTTTCCGGACAGCGCATTAAAAAAAGAAAAGGGGGCTGCGTTCACGAGTCCATTGGCAGACATGCTGCTGACCCACGCTATCGGTCTGGGTAATACCAAGCTAGTTAGTAGCTTATAACTGTGAAGATTGTCAGCTTTCAAATCAAAAAACATGGCTTCGCTCCAGCGGATTTAAATCTAGTATAAAACATAAAGGCGATAAAGTCATACTTATGGCCTTTATGTTTTGTAAATCGCCTGCTGTAGCGCTTTTACAGGTCTTTAATGTGTGCTGAGTAAGGCTTTCAACTTAGCTACCGCCAGCGCTTGCTCGTCCGGGCTGTATGCGGCAAAGCCTAGTAAAAATCCACGCTGGTAGGGGCTTTGCTGGCATAAGCCCTGCAAGCCCAAGAGTTCTATGTCATGGCGGCGTGCTTGTATGATCAGGTCGGCTTCGTTGGCGTCTTGGTGTAGGTGGCAGGCCATTTGCATGCCACCTGGAGGAACTTGCGCCTGCAAAAAGGGCTGTAAGTGTTCGTGTACCAATTGTGCTAGGCTATCGCGGCGCTTGGCATAGAGTTGGCGCATTTGCCGTATGTAGGCGCCAAAATGTCCACCTTCAATAAAACGTGCCAAAGTCAGTTGAGCAATGGAGGCGCTGTGTCCGTCTTGTAATGAGCGCGCGATGGTGAAGGCCTCGACTAATTGTGGTGGCAGCACCATGTAAGCAATACGTAGGGCAGGAAACAAAGACTTGGTAAACGTACCAATATAGATAGTGCGATTCTGGCTGTCCAGGCCCTGTACACAGGCAGTGGGTTTGCCATCATAGTGAAACTCGCTGTCGTAGTCATCTTCAATAATCCAGCCTTGATGACGATGTGCCCATTCAATAATGCTGAGCCTGCGCTCAAGCGATAGGCTGGTCCCACTAGGAAATTGGTGAGACGGAGTAAGAAACACCGCTTTGGCCGCGTTGGGCATGTCCAGAATACGATCCACTTGCATGCCGTGTTCGTCCAGTGGAATAGGTAAGCAACGCAAACCGGCTGCTAAAAAAGCTTTGTAAGCCCCTTGATAAACCGGGTCTTCAATAAAGACCGCGTCGCGGGGATCCAGCAACACACTGGCAACCAGGGTAAGTGCTTGCTGAGAGCTGGTCAAAATCAGCACTCGATCAGCACTGGCATGCGCGCCGCGCTCCAGATTAATGTAGTCAGCGATCGCCTGTCGCAGGCTGAATAAACCTTGGGGTGGGCTATGACTGAGCGCCTGAGTGCCATGCTCTCGCAAGGCCTGGCGCTGTAGCCTTTCCCATAGTGCTAAAGGAAATTTGCGAGTTTCTGGCACACCGGGAGCAAATGGCCGGGGCACGAGAAAGTCGCGCAGGCCGCCACTTTGAAAGATGGCTTTACCACGATGGCTAAGATGCATGGTGCTACTAGGAGGAATGGCAGCAGGTCGCGGGCCCTTGCTACTTAAACCACGAGCATGTTCTGAAACCTGAGTGCCACTGCCCACTTTGCGCACTATAAAGCCTTCGGCCTGCAATTGCGTGTAGGCCGTCTCTACGGTGTCCCGGGATACGTCCAGTGATTTGGCCAGCGCACGCGAAGCGGGCAGGGCTTTGCCCGCCTCCAGAGCGCCGTCCAGGATCATTTGCCGAATAGCCCTGTGGATACGGCCATGCAGGGGTAAGAGGCGATAATCCGGGTGCGTCATCCAGGTTTTAACGGATTCCAATTGAGCATGCTTAAACAATGGTCTGCTCCATAGTGGTTAAGTGGCTGGCTAGAGCCGTCCATTTTAAGGCTATAACAGAATCTTGCTATGACTAATCCTGTTTTATCTGGGGGTATACGCGCTTTATGTCGTCATCTGTTTCATCTTCAGCCTTGCGGCTATCTGACTTCATACATCCCACGGTGGCGGGGCTGATTTCTGTGCTGGTCAATTATGGGGGGACCTTTATTTTGGTCTTCAAGGCGGCACAAGTAGCTGGCTTAAGCCCTGAAATGACGGCGTCTTGGGTGTGGTCTGTCTCGATTGGAGTGGGGGTGAGTGGACTGATACTGACCTGGATGACTCGAGAGCCCATTATTACTGCCTGGTCTACTCCCGCCGCGGCGTTTCTTGCTACGGCTTTGCTCAGCAGTTCGTACGCAGAAGCCATTGGCGCTTATCTCTTATCCGCCTTGGGTTTTGTCATTCTGGGTTTGTCTGGCTATTTTGATCGTTTAATACGCTTAATTCCTCAGGGTATTGCCTCAGGTTTATTAGCCGGTATTTTGTTGCAGTTTGGTATTAATGCATTCGCTGGATTCAGTCTGGATCCTTTCTTGGTGGGGCTGCTCATTGTGGCCTATCTATTGGTCAAACGCTGTACGGCACGTTATGCCGTCGTGGCCATTTTGTTTATTGGCCTAGCGGTCTTGCTTTGGCAGCAGCGTTTGGATTTATCCGGTGTGCACCTACGTTTAGCGTATCCCGTCTTTGTTGCGCCCGAGTTCACCTGGCAAGCCTTGCTAGGCTTAGCCATTCCCTTATTCCTGATTACGCTTACCGGGCAGTACATGCCCGGCATGCTGGTGCTGCGTAACGACGGTTACCGGACCAGTGCTAATCCCATTGTCACCATTACAGGCATAGGTTCCTTGTTGATGGCACCGTTTGGGTCGCACGCTTTTAATGTGGCGGCCATTACGGCAGCAATTTGTACCGGTCCTGAGGCACACGAAGACCCGGCCAAACGCTGGTTAGCGGGCATGGCTGCAGGCATATTTTATATTTTGATTGGGGTGTTCGGGGTCACTTTAGCGGCCTTGTTCATGGCGTTCCCAGCCACCTTTATTAGCGCCTTAGCAGGACTAGCCTTATTAGGCACGATAGGTGGCAGTTTGGCGAATGCCCTGGCAGAGAGCAAAACGCGTGAAGCCGCTTTGATTACTTTTTTAGCTGCGGCCGCCGATATTCAGTTTTTAGGAGTAGGGGGTGCGTTTTGGGGGCTGGTCATTGGCCTGTTGGCGCATCTGTGCCTGAACGTGTCGTTTGCTTCGCACTTACGCCGTCACTAATGCACATATCTGGCCCCTTAGGGCTGCTGTATCGTTTTTTTTAAGGTAGGTATTATGTACGATAAATCCATCACATTAGAACACTTTGATCCCCAACTTGCCCATGCCTTGCGTCAAGAACAAGCGCGTCAGGAAGATCATATCGAGCTGATCGCTTCTGAAAACTATGCCAGCCCTTTGGTGATGGACATACAAAACTCGGTGTTCACCAACAAGTATGCCGAAGGCTATCCAGGCCGTCGTTATTACAGTGGGTGCGAATATGTCGATGTGGCCGAACAATTGGCTCAGGAGCGCTTGCGGGAGCTGTTCAAATGCGATTACGTTAATGTGCAGCCTCATGCCGGGGCACAGGCCAATGCGGCAATTTTCTTGGCGCTGATCCAGCCTGGTGATGTGGTCATGGGCATGAACCTTGCCCAGGGCGGGCACTTAACCCATGGCAATCCCGCCAATTTTTCTGGGCGTCACTACCATATTGTGCCCTATGGGTTGAATCCAGAAACAGGCTTAATCGATTATGAGCAGATGGAGCGTATTGCTCTGGAAACGCGTCCTAAAATGCTGATAGGCGGATTTTCTGCGTACTCACGTTATAAAGACTGGGCACGTATGCGTGCTATTGCGGATAAAGTGGGGGCGATATTCTGGGTAGATATGGCACACGTGGCAGGTCTGGTTGCCGCAGGGGTCTATCCAGACCCCTTACCCCATGCGCATGTGGTCAGCAGCACTACTCATAAAACTTTACGTGGGCCGCGTGGTGGCATTATCCTGACCCAGGGACAAAGTGAAGAGTTCAACAGAAAGTTGGATTCAGCCGTATTTCCGGGGGTGCAGGGCGGCCCTCTGATGCATGTTATTGCCGCTAAAGCAATTGCTTTCAAAGAGGCACTGGACCCTTCATTCATCGACTACCAAAAACAAGTGGTTGCCAATGCTCGGGCTATGGCCACTGTTATTCAGGAGCGCGGCTTTACGATTGTTTCGGGTGGCACAGATAACCACCTTATGCTGATCGATCTGTCTAGCAAGCCTTATACCGGTAAAGAGGCTGATCACGCGTTAAGTCAGGCCTACATCACTACGAATAAAAACTCGGTACCTAATGACCCTCGTTCGCCCTTTGTGACCTCTGGCGTGCGTCTGGGGACGCCAGCCGTGACAACACGCGGGTTTAAGCAAGAGCAATGCGAATTGCTGGCACATTGGGTATGCGATATTTTCGATGCACTGGAGCACGGTGATTTAGAAGCCGTACAAGCTTCAGTTCGTACGCAAGTCGTCACCCTCTGCAGGCAGTACCCGGTGTATCAGCAACAGTAATTCTTATTACGCCTTTTTTAAAAGCTTGGCGTCGTGTGGCACGCCCACGCGGACGAAGGCCTACGCTGCCCAGACACACAGGGCTGGGCAGACGTACAGAAATAGCGCTAAGATACTAGTTTGCAGATTGGAAAAAGGTGTGGTGTCGTCGATGAATACGCGTGTTAACGAACAAAATCAATTCAGTGCCGATGATGTTCAGGCGGAAATTGCCAGTGAATTCGCCCTATTGGGCGACTGGACAGAGCGCTACGCTTACGTCATAGATTTAGGACGTGGCTTGCAGGACTTTCCGGCTCAGTATCGTACTGACGAATACCGTTTTCATGGTTGCCAGGCGACGGTGTGGTTTCGATCCGAGCTAGGCGATGATGGGTACCTTTATTTTGACGGTACTAGCGATTCTACGATCGTCTCAGGTCTAATGGCCTTGGTGTTCCGCTTATATTCCGGCCGTAAGCCCGAAGATATCGTCAATATCGAGCCTCATTTTATCGATGAGATAGGCTTAAAAGCACACTTGTCGACTCAGCGTGCTACAGGCTTGCTCGGTATGTTGCAAGAAATCAAAGGGCAGGCTCAAGCTTTACTAGCTTAGTCTTGTGTAAAAAAACCGTGGTCTGCTAAGCGGCCTTCCAGCATTTGTAGGGCCGTTAAGGCGCGTTCAGGCAGGGCTACACAATTGGCTCGCTCTGGTACCGCCGATTCGCGCAGGTTAACGCGTATTAAGTCCAGCCCCAAGCGTTCGCTAAAATATCGCACGGTAGGCACGGCTGTGCCCGCGCCCAGCTCAATAATTACCGGGCGTTCGCAATGGCCTAGCCATTGTTGCAGGTTTCTATGCTGCTGTTCGCTGCGTTCTTCAAGCCAATCCCAGTCGTTGAACATCAGTACATTCGGTCTAGCCAGTGCGCCGCAATGGGGGCAGAGTGGTGGTGTGTTCAGCAATAGGCAGCGCTGTGCATCCACTTCGGGGATAAAACTATCGGCAGGCCAAATAGGCTCGCCGCAAGTGGCTAGGCATTGCAGATAATGCACACTACCGTGGCATTCTAAAATTTGCTGCTCGTGAAAACCGGCTTGCTGAAACTGACCATCTACATTACTGGTAAATACGAAAGCGCCGTGGGGCAAGCTTGCAGCGATTCTTTTTAAAATATGAAATCCTGCATGGGGCTGTGTTTGTCGATACAGACCAAGTCTGTGTCCGTAAAACCCCCAGGCCAGCTCAGCTTGTCGATGAAAGTGGTCTGGCATGGCCATTTCTTCAAACCGCAGCCCAGTGTTTTTCAAAGCGGGGTATGCACGCCAGAACCCTTCCGGCCCTCGAAAATCAGGCAGACCGGAGTCCACGCCCATGCCGGCCCCTGCACAAATCAGTAAACCATCGGCTTGAGTAATATACGAGCTAGCTTGGCGCAGAGCGTGTTCTATCATGGACTATAAAAGAATTAAGCGAGTGTGATCTAGCAAGGGCAGATTAGTAAACCTAGCTAGCATCATAGCAAGCAGGCCGGTTTGCTCAAAGCATACCGGCCCTAGGCTTGCTGTTGCGACGCTATCCTTATTGGCGGTACACGCCTATTTCATACTCCATGTCCCGATCACTACTGCCTAAGGAAATAGCATGTATTTCATATTCTCCGGCAGATAAATTGAGCGTTAACAGAGAATTCATATCTCCGGCACTATCATCATCTTCCGCAATCAGGCTTTGTCCTTGATACAGCTCCAGATAGGTGTCAAAGCGGGGTGATTCCATCAGAATTTTGTACTCACCGCTTTGCGGTATGCTCAGGCGATAGACATCCCGACGAGTCCCCGCCAAAAGTTGAGCTGAGTGGGTTTGTCCCAAGCTCAAGGTACCGCCACTGACAGGACTGCCTGGTGGCATGGTTTTAGCCGTTACAGAAAACAGACCTTGAGCTTGCTGACTTTGACCGAGTATGCGTAGTGTATGCGTACCGGCTTCTAGGCTGGTGCGTATGCGTTGTGTATTTTGTCCACTTACGCCTTGATTCCCACCATCTAGAGACCAATCAGGCATAAAGCCAGTGGCTTCCAATGTTAAATCCACAATAGTGGGTTCGGCCAGCTCAATCAGCAAATCAATGCCCGACTGATCCAGCACACCGTTTCGTGTTATTCCATCCAGTTCAAGCACACTTTGCTGAGTTAGGCTCATGTCTTCAGGCAAAGGGACGGCCTGAAAATGGATCTCATAGCCGCCTTGCAGTTGGGATGCCCCCAAAGCAGAGGTGGCCTCGAGTATATATTCGCCTGGGCTTAGGTAAGTACGGATTTTAGCGTCCAAATTCTCGCCGCCATCATCATCGGCCGCCAACTCTTTATTGCGCCGGTCCTTCAAAGCAAGATAGGGATCCATTTGTGGCTGTTGAGCATGCATATCAATTTGATACAAACCCGCCGTGTCAATATTCAAGCGGTAGCGGCGCTCTTTGCCCAAGCCCCAGTCGCTAAATTGCGTATCAGCCTGTAAAACTTGCCCTGCATAGGACTTCAATACCTCACTACTCAGATCAAAGGGGCCGTAGGCACGCTCATCGACCCCACTGACTACAACGGTATAGTCAGTGTCAGGTAAAGCTTTAAAGCCCAGCGTCAGTTCTCCCTCACGCTCGGGGCATTGGGCGCAGTGCGATTGCGCTATCAGTCGCCCTTTTTGCAGAACAGTAAGCTGGGCATTTAGCGGACCCTGCACACTGAGACGAATGATTTGATCCGTGGTGGAGTGCAAGGTGTAGGCTTGACTGCGTACGCCATTCACCAGATTAAGATAGCTTTGGCTGCTTAGCTCGCCAGAACTGGAGCCGTTCAGGGGCAGGGCAGTCATATCCGGTGCGTTGCTAGCTGGAGCAGGCTGTACAGCGCGTTCTTGATGCTGTGTGTAATAGGCCAGCCCGGCGGCGCCTAGTAGGACTCCAGCCAAAGCTGCACTTTGTCGAATTTTGACCTGGCGTACCCATGGTAGTGCCAATTTTGCATTCAAAGTGGACGCTCAAGCAGCCGTGCTCCGGTGCCTGTTTCGCCCAGTATATCGTTGGGGTTGCGCAAGGGGCAGTCGTGTTGGCTTAAGCAGCCGCAGCCTATGCAGCTATCAAGCTCGTCACGTAGCCGTGTTAAACGAATAATGCGTTCGTTTAGGCTATGGCGCCAAGTCGAAGACAGCTCACGCCATTGTGTTCGAGTTAGCTTTTCGGTGGATGGATACTTACCCAGCATATTTCCAATTTCCTGCAAAGAAATTCCCGTGCGTTGAGCCACCTTAATAATCGCTACATAACGCAATACGCTAGATGGATAACGACGTTGATTTCCACTATTTCTAAAACTGCTGATCAAGCCTTTGGATTCATAAAAGTGCAGGGTGGAAATCGCAACACCACTACGCTGAGCCAGTTCTCCCACTGTTAACGGACGGTTAAAAAAATTAGCGTCTTTTTTCATATGCTTGACCTCAAGTTAACTTGAGGTTTTATAGTCTGCTTAGTTCGAATTGGCAAGCAGGTCTATGGCATATCGCCATATCACAACTAGTTAGAGATTGAGTTCAGGAGTAAAGAGCTATGCATCGTCCACGATTAACTATTCGCCCTGATACAGGCTTATGGGTATTGGCGCGCGTATTGATGGCCGTAGTTTTTTTGGCCTCTGGTTTAGCCAAGCTGATAGATTTTCAGGGAGGTGTCGCTGAAATGCGGGCTGCGGGCTTAGAGCCTGCAGTCTTAGTGAATGTGCTGATCGCCTTGTATATGTTGCTAGCGTCAGCACTATTGATATTGGATCGTTACCTCATGTTGGGAGCGGGCTTATTAATCAGTTTTTTACTACTGAGTATTCTCATTGTTCACCGATTCTGGGCTCTTGCCGAGCCAGAGGCACACCTAGCTCTTTTGTTCGCTCTTGAGCACATCTCTTTGGCCGGTGGTCTGTTAGCGCTTGCTTTGGCCAGCGGCTGGCGTAAGCAACTCGTGTGTCAGTCAAACTGCCCAACATAAAATTAGCCAAATTTTGAGTCAGTAATAAAGAACGGGGGCCAGTATTGCTGGCCCCCGCTGTCATAATCACTTGCCTAGTAATGCAGGCTTAACGATTACGGTCGTTGAATTCTTTCACCTGTTTTTCCGCTTCATCGATGGTAATGCCGTACCGCTCTTGTACCTTACCGGCCAAATAGCGGCTATTGCCCTCGACTACGTCCAGGTCGTCTTTGGTGAGCTTGCCCCATTGTTCCTGAATTTTTCCAGAAAGCTGTTTCCAGTTGCCCTGAATAATATCTTTATTCATACATCACCTATTTGGATATGGGTTAGTAAATTACGCCTGCTCAAACAGTTACTACTGTTTATTCCTTCACTTTCAATGCGCTAGAATCCACGCTTTTCACGCCTTTTACACTTTCAGCAACGGCGATAGCTTTTTTCATCTCAATGTCACTGGGTACCGTGCCAGTTAGGGTCGTCATACCATTATTGGTTTCGACTGAGATATCAGTGCTTTTTAAATCTTTGGTACTGGCCAGTTCAGCCTTGATTTTGGTGGTAATCCACGTATCAGAGACGGCTTCTGTAGCACTGGAAGATTGCTCTTTATTTTGACTGGCCTCATTGGCTAAGGCTCCGGTCTGCATGCCCAGACCCAGGGCGGAAGCGAGTAAGAATTGCGTTAACAGTGCGGATTTTTTCATCAGTTTATCTCCTTCAATAAGCCAAACTACGTAAAAATCACGGCTCCCTGTTGGGGAGCATGTCTGGAATACAGACTTGCTGTGTTTCAGACATGGCTCTACCGTAAACGGCTTGCCAAGCGGATGAATGTCAAAGCGTTACGAGGCTTTGCCTTGTTTTGTAGATGTAAAAGGGCATTTCTGCCCGTTGCAAGACAAAAAGAGTCACACACAGCCCTTTAAAACTGCGTGGCGGGCACGACAAGCCGGCTAAGCGATATGATTTTTACTACAAACCTTGTTGTGTTTATTACGTTTTGTGGTCTGAGTTTTTGAGCGCTAAGCGATTAGCTAAAGCTGCTTGGAAGGCCTTCTTTGAGCATAGCCAAGGCGCCTAGTACGAGCGCGTGAACGCCTTGTATCAGTTCTTGTTCCATTTCGGCTTCTTCCACTGCACGCTCAGCGTCTACATGTGGGGCTTTACCAGCTACTGAGTAGACCGTATCCGCCGCAGCAAGGCAGTGAAAAGTAATCGTCGCCAGTAACCAGCGTGCTTCCTGCTTTGATAGGCCATAAGCATCGGCGATGTGGCGCTGGTGTCCATCAATTTTTTCTAGCATAGGCTGCGTGGCCGCCAGTCTTCGTATGACATAAGGCGTTAGCCCGGGATTGTCTTTGACGAACTCTCGTACGGATCTGGTGAACACCATCAGATATTGTTTTAAATCGCCATTTTTACTGCTCTGAGCTTGGGGAATTTGCCAGCGACAGAAAACCTCTTCTGCGACCAGATGCTTCAGTTCCTCCAGACTGGCTACGTGTTTATACAAGGCCATATGGCTGACCCCCATGGCTGCCGCCACGCCTGTAAAGGTGATATGCGGCAGACCTAGTTGAATACCAGCGTCAGCAATTCGTTCTCGAGTGATGGTGCGAGGGCGTCCTCGTGCTGCGGGGCGCTTTGTTGTGCTCATCCTTACTCCTTGGTAGCGAATGGTGTTTAGCTCGTCACTTTACCTTGTTTACTTAATTTAGTTTAAGGGGTTCAACTAAATCAAGATTTAGTTTATAGTAATGAAACTAAATGTCTATGCCATGAGTTTTTACGGGCAGGGCGGTGATCACAGCTCAATACTACAGGTAGGTAGCGGTGAATAGGCCTGGATTGCAGGGTGTGGTCTGCTCATCAGACGCATAGCGTGCAAAACCGCTGAGTAGATAGAAGGTAATTTGTTGGGCTGGGAACGCCCAAGCTCATGCCAAGTAATCAAAGGGCGCAACACAGTGCCTGAGTGAGCGGAAAAGCTATTTTTAAGTAAAAGCTAAACGGCCCAGTGCCAGACGTTTATGGCGAGTATTTTATTTGTAAATATTAATAGTTCTCGATATCACTATCGTTTCTATTATTCAGATTGCTGTAATTTTATTTTTATATTGAAAGGAAAACTGGCATGCATAGATTGCGCCAAGACGACGGTAGAGCACTGCCCTTACGGTGGGCGGCTGTTCAAGTGCCTGCATTGAAACTCCATCGCACAACAGCAGCGGTTCGGACGGTTTTATTGCTAGGAGTGGTATGCGGGGCCGCTATGGCACAGGCGCAGACGCCGGACGCAGAAAGCAAGGCTGGTGCCGATGTTGCACAGGGCGTGACAACATTGCCGGCGCTAAGGGTAGAGGGCGGCTCTGCCTCGGCCAGTACTCCTTACGCAGGTGGTCAGGTCAGCACGGGCGGTCGTGTGGGCCTGCTGGGTGATAAAGACTTTATGGAAACCCCTTTTTCCACCATCACTTACACCGATCAATACCTGGCCGACTCACTAGCCATGGACATTCAGACAGTAATCGCCAAGACGGATCCCGCAGTATTTATAGGGGGTGTTCCAGGAGAAAGTTTGGAAACCTATTCGATTCGTGGGCTGCCTTCTGCCGTGGCCGACGTAACGGTGAATGGCTTGGCTGGCATGGGCGGCTATCACAGGAACTCGCCCGAGATGTTCGAGCGAGTAGAGGTGCTCAAAGGCCCCTCGGCCTTGCTCAATGGCATGCCTCCTAAAGGATCGGCGGGTGGTGCGGTGAATCTGTTACCTAAACGCGCGGGTGTAGATCCTTTAACGCGCGTGACGGCCAGTTATATGTCCAACTCATATTTCGGTGCTCATATTGATGTAGGACGTCGTTTCGGTGAGAGCCAGCAGTTCGGTATTCGATTTAACAGTGTTTACCGTGATGGCGAAACCGCCGTAAGCAAGCAGGACAAAAAAGTCTCACTCGCCTCGTTGGGCTTAGATTGGAGGGGTGATCGCGTCCGCGTCTCGGCAGATATCTATCAAACCAAAGACCGCGTGCATGGCTTAACCCGTGGCTTGACGCTGGCTCCCGGATTAGCAGTACCTCAGCCCCCCAAGCCGGACGTATCCTGGAATCCACCTTGGGCTTTTTATGACAATACAGACAAAGGTGTCATGCTGCGTGGCGAATTGGATGTGAGCGATCGGTTTATGCTGTATGCCGCAGCAGGCACCAGTAAATCTGAGATAGACACCATTATGGGAGCAGGTCAGGTCTTTAACCAGGCTGGGGATTTTCGAACTAACTTCAGTGGTGTGTCAGACAGCATGAAGCGAAAATCAGCAGAGCTTGGCCTTCAAGGCAAAGCGCAGACTGGTAGCGTGGCTCATCAGTTCGCTGTCAATGCCACATACTATGACGAGCAATATCTGCTGCGGGGGTTCAGAAATGTTCTGCCGCAGGACTGGGTGAGCAATATCTATAAGCCAGTCTGGGGGCCTGCGGCCTTGCGTCCTGATTCCATCCCACCGATAAGCAGAACTGATACACGGTTAAGTAGTATTGGTTTGGCGGATACCCTATCGTTTGCCGAGGATAGAGTGCAAATGACATTGGGCGTACGTCGTCAGCAAGTCAGGAATGAGAGTTTTAATGGGGTCTCTGGCCTACGCATGGGGGAACGTTATAAACAAAGTGCGACCACCCCGGCAGTAGCTGTGTTGATGAAGGCCACGGATCAGATTTCCGTGTATGCCAATTACATGGAAGGTTTAAGCCAAGGTGCCATGGCCCCCAATACCGCCGCCAATGCGGGTGAAGTATTTGCGCCGTACAAGACCAAGCAAAAAGAAGTGGGGGTAAAACTGGATCGTGGTGAGTTTGTGCATACGCTTAGCGTGTACGAAATCAAGCGCCCAAGCAGTTATACCGACCCTTATTCTAACGTTTTCTCCTTTGGTGGCGAACAGCGCAATCGGGGCGTGGAATGGAGCTTTTTTGGATCGCCTGTGCACGGTATACGCCTGATGGGGGGCGTAGCCTATTCCGATCCGCAAGTAAGCAAGGCAGCTAATCCCGCCAATCAGGGTAAGCAAGCTACAGGCTTACCGAAATGGCAAGCCAAAATGGGTGTGGAGTGGGATACGCCCGTGTTGCAGGGCCTGACCTTAACGGCGAATTCGACCACGGTATCTAAGCAGTACCTCAGCGCTGATAACTCCCTGTCTGTGCCAGGTCGTACCGTGTTTGACGTGGGCGCACGCTATGTCACGAAACTGGCGGGTAATCCAGTCACCTTACGAGCTGCCGTCACGAATGTGACAAATAAGGCTTATTGGGCAAAACCACACTTCACCAGTCTTGGTTTGGGGGCTCCCCGTACCGTTATGTTATCGGCGTCAATGGATTTCTGAGTCCTACTATGTTTAGGCATTCCTTGTCGATGATTCGTGCGACCTGCCAGCGCTGGCGTAATCTGGTGTCACGCCTGATAGCGGCAGTGCTGGGTGGATACCTGCTAGCCACGCTTTTTAGTGTAGCGGTGCTGGTATTACCCATCGCTAAGACTGAGGCGGTGCTATGGGGCATGCAGCTCAGTTTTCTTGTGTACGCCGGCGTGGTGGTCTGGGTTTTTATGGTGCACAGCTCACTACGAGCGTGGGCGGGCGTGTTGTCCATTGCCTTGCTACTCTTGCCTTTAGCCCTATGGGCAGGGCGCTTTGGAGCATGGCGGTGAGCACAAGCAGAAAAACCTGCACAACAAATAGGGACGCCGCTGTGGCTAAAAGCGTTAAAGCCAAAGCACTAGCATACGTCAGAGTATGTCCAGCCTGCACACGTGGGCTGGACTTGTCGTTGCCTGGGTTCTGTACGCCATGTTTCTCACTGGCACGGCTTCTTATTTTCGCGAGGAAATCACCCGTTATATGCGCCCCGAACTGTCTGCATCGCTGAGCTTGCCAACGGTTCAGCTTGTGCCAAAGGTAGTGGACAGTATTCGTCAACGCGCTCCGGCAGCGACACAAATTAGTATCACCTTACCTACAGAGCGTAAGCCATTTGTGAGCGCATTCTGGCGCGATCCCAGCACGCAGGGGCGCGGCTTTCAGACGGCTTTATTTGACCCTTTGAGTGCTCAGGCCTTGCAAGCTCGCGACACGCAGGGCGGCGATTTTTTTTATGCTTTTCATTTCAATTTTCACTATATCCCCGTCTTATGGGGGCGTTGGCTTGCAGGTTTATGCGCCATGTTCATGCTGGTGGCCATCATTAGCGGTGTGATCACGCATAAGAAAATTTTCGTGGATTTTTTTACCTTTCGTTGGGGGAAAGGGCAAAGATCATGGCTGGATGCGCATGTTGGTCTTTCCGTCTTAGCTTTGCCATTTCACTTCATGATTACCTGGAGCGGTCTTGTTACCCTGATGGTGATGTACATGCCGCTTGGCCTGCAGGCATTACCCTTAGCCAATGACCGTGCCGCGGTAATCAGCGAAATGCGCTTTTTTATGCCGGCAGACAAACCCGTGGGTCAGGCGGCAGTCCTTACGTCTCTGGAAGCTTTAATCCAGCAATTTGAACAGCATTGGGACGTGGGCAGTGTAGGCGCAGTGCAGCTTAATAATCCTGCGGATACCATGGCAAAGGTAATTATTGCGCGTCAGCAAAATCAGCGCATTTCCACCACGCCACAGTACATGGTGTTTGATGGTGTGTCAGGCGACTTGCTGCGTGTTAAGGATAGTTCTGGGCTGGCGGCTACCACCCAGGGTGTGCTGTATGGCCTGCATCTAGGGCGGTTTGCCGATACTGTGACGCGTAGCCTGTATTTTCTATTAAGCCTTGCTGGAACGGCTATGGTGGGCTCAGGCTTGGTGCTGTGGACTGTCAAGCGTCGTGCGCAACTGCCCGATCCTAAAAGGCCTTATTTTGGCTTTCGTTTAGTAGAGCGTTTGAACATCGCCACCATTGCGGGCTTGTCCGTGTCCATTAGTAGTTACTTCTGGCTTAATCGCCTCTTGCCCTTAGGCATTGTAGAGCGCGCCACGTGGGAAATTCACGGCTTTTTTATAGTCTGGGCAGGTACATTGGCCTGGGCTGTCGTGCGTCCAGCAAAAAAAGCTTGGGTGGAACTGCTGTGGCTGTCCGCGATTTTGCTGGCTTTACTGCCCGTGCTGAATATCTTTACCACACAGCGACATCTGCTAAATAGTCTGCGTGACAAAGACTACCTATTTGTGTGCTTTGATCTGGCGTGGATAAGCTTTGCCGCCTTGCATGCCTGGCTTGCCCTGCGCACGTCGCGTCATCAAGCCCGGCTCAAGCCCAAGCTGCGAACACCGGCCTGCCCGTCGGCTGACGCCACGGTACACCGCTCATTAACAGCAAGGCGCGCATGATGAGCCTAGCCATTTCTTTGTACACGCATGGTGCGCTGTCAGTAATTTGTCTTTTGGGTTTTGCTTGCCTAGCGCTGGCAATGGACCGGCATCAGGAAACGATTTTTGTTCGGACTTTGCGCTTGTCACTTACACAAGGCCTAAGGGTCTCAGGATGCTTACTGTTAATGCTGTCACTGTGCGTGGCTGTTTTTGTTCTGGGGTGGGGCCTTGGCATAACGGTATTCATCGCGCATAGCAGCGCTGCCGCTGGTCTGATTTTTATGCTGCTTGTGCTTGCTCACCGCCGGTCACGGCGTTAAGCATGTTCAGTTTTACTTTTTTCTAGGAACGAGAAGATCATGAAGCATCTATATCCCTTGCCCCCTTTATTTTTACTGCTAATGACACTGACTATCGCTGGCTGCACCGCTTTTAGTTCACCGTCCCGACAACTGGGAGAAAATACATTGCTAGCCCCGGTCTTAGCCGCCCACAATGCCTTGCCTCTTGCGGTACATCGGCAGGCACTGGCTCAGGGCTTATATGAATTAGCCTACTCTGCGCAGCAAAATGCGATCTTTCTCGCCGCTTCAGGTGGGCGAGGCGAGCAGGCCTATCCACCCAAAATACTCCGCCTGCATCCTGAGACGCTGGCAATCCAGGCAGAAATTGCGTTAGAGCGTAAAGGGTTTGGCATAGCGCTGGACGATGAGGCTAACCGTCTTTATGTTGGCAATACGGAAGATGCGTCCATTACAGTGATTGATACCCGCAACAATCAAATACTGACAGTGATACAACTGGCTCAAAAAATCAATCAGGCGGGCTCGGATGATGCGCGTTATCCCCATGCTCTTCGTGAGTTGGTGCTGGATCAGGAAAACAAGCGCCTTTATGCACCGGGTCTCTGGTTCAAAGACAGTGTGCTGTACGTGGTGAATACCGACACCTTAACGCTTGAAAGCGTGATCCCCGGATTTGGATTTTTAGCTGCTGGCATCACCCTAGATGCGTCACGCGATAAGCTCTATGTGTCTAACCTACAGGGGCAACTGTACACCGTGAATACGCTCACTTTAGGCATAGAACACATTACCGAAGTTCCTGCTGACCAGTTAATAAATTTAGTGCTAGATAGCAAGCGCCAGCGCATTTTAGCCACCGATCAAGGCATATCTTTAATAGACGGTATGCGCGCAGAACTAGGAGCATTGGATTACCGCAATCGCGGTGAGGGTAACCGTGTCCTGGTCCTTGATCAGGCTGATGGCAGTTTGCTACACAGCATCCCCACAGACAAGGGGCCGCTTGCCTTAATGCTGGATGAGCCACGAGACCGCTTGTATGTCACCAATCGCGAGTCCGGCACCGTAACCGTTTACGATGCCCAGAGCTATCTACCCCTGCAAACCATCGATCTGCCTGAGCACCCCAATAGCTTGGCCCTGAACCCACAGACAGGGGCTGTGTATGTCAGCATTAAAAACGCTGCCGATACTCCTGCAGGTCACAAAGAAAGCGTCGCACGCCTACATTTCTGATTTGAAGGTGCAGACCAAACCTAGAAGGTGCCGCGTGCTCATAGCGGCTTAGGATGTGGGTGCCAAACACGGCAAAGACGGAAACTCACTACCTAAGCCAGCATGCTCAGAGTCTTCAACTTGGCACCCTATACGAAACGGGTAATTTTTACTTATGTACTCTCAGCTCTATACCTGAGTTAAGTGCAGTGCTAATTAAACGCGTTTAACTGCCTTGGAAATATGCAAAGTAATGCTTCGGTCAGACTCAAGAGTATAAGGAATATCCGTTTCATATAGTTGATCTGCAAGCTCTTCAGCTAAGCTGATAAGCCCATCCTGAGACCCGTCACCCACTGGTTCAACAAGCATCTCCCATTTGTTTGCATTGTGTTTTTGAGCCATTTTTCAATTCCTCAGTACGATATTGCTGACCAGTAGATAACTAAAAATCGGGTGTTTATAGCTTCCCTATTAATCAGGGCTTTTCTATGCACTATAACATCGTTGTTTTTGAGGCTTTAATTTGTTCTTCAATCGTCGCCACGCCTTTCCTGACGTTGCATTGGCCGCAACAGCGCCGCAACCTTTTTATATGAACAAGAGCGGGCGTGGCAAGCTTATGCGCTCAAGAGCCTGATCACCAAACTCTCAGCCTGCGTGTTACTCGCTTTAGGCCTTTTCGTATCCTTTTATAGATTAGGTGATGGATAGGGCAGTAATAATAAAATCGCGGAGCAGCCTTATATTTGCGGAGCAGAGAAAACAAAAAAGCCACCTCGAAGGTGGCTTTAATGTCCTGATTTAACAGGGGAATTCTGGTGGCTCATCCCTGATTCGAACAGGGGGCCTGCGGATTGTGATTCCGTCTGATGGTTCTGCTTTGATATGGCTTTGCCTTTGCAATCAAATAGTTAGGAGGTTTGTCAGCCGCTATGCATATACTATGTTTTGCTAGGCAGTTGACGCTTGGTTGACATCAAAACACTGCGAAGAAGAAAAGTTTCGGTCCTGTGCTTGCGAGAACTTCAACTTATCAATCCTTTCAGTACCTGCAAAGATTAAAAGCACAAACAATTACTTAAGGTCGATTATCTCCTGGTAACTCCTCCATACCTCTCCAATGGATACACTTCTCAGGTAGAACTGCCCCCTCAACCCCTACTAAATAATCAAGAAGAGATTTTACTCTTTCTTTGGCTTTAACATCAATACTGATCTTTAAAAAGGCATTGTAAGGTTTCTCACTCCTGACCTCTTCATTAAATATTGCAGTTTCAAAACATGTGTCACAGGCCACTAAATTAACATTTCCCTCAGCATTCTCAAATCCTAAAACTCCTTCAATAGTTTTATTCATTCCCCAGGCAGGATTTTTCTTCCCTTTATCTGTTAATCGTGTATCAAGGTCATGAAGAATACTAAATCCCTTGGAAAACTGAAGAAGAACTTTCGCAACAGAAGGAATAATTCCTTTCCCTCTGGCTCTTATTATTTGCAAGTCTCCATACAGATCAGGGTATTGTTCTTTAATTATTGAAAAGGCTGTATATTCTGTATCTCCCTCAACAACAACTTGCCTCCCACCAAAGAAAAACTCATGTAAATATGGATCACATATATTCAGAAGTTTGAGATTTTTTTTATCATCTTCATCCAATTTTGCACGACTAGGCCTATACAAGGTAGTACTGTTTACATCACTCCCCTCATCTCTAAAAACCCTAATAATTGTTGTATTGTTTTTCGATAAATCAATAAATATAGGTGAGTGAGATGTTATCATTACCTGCCAATTTCCACTTTCTGGAAGGGCATATAACACAGAACGTGCTTCTCTTATTGCCGAAGGATGTAAACATATTTCTGGCTCATCAAGAAGAAGAACATGTGGCCTGGAATTTTTTTCATCAGCATAATCTGATAAATACTTCAGTGCTGCCCATAATAGGGTACGTCTTGCCCCACTCCCCTGATGCTCAATTGTAGAAAAATAGCCATTTTCAGGTCCCATTAAAAGTTCGGCATTACTTTTAAATGGCTGATAGCTGTTTTCAATATCAGCATCTTGTTTTGCGTCGAATTTAACCTTATGCTTTGGAAATAATCTAGACAAGTAATTTGAAATTTCATCTTCAATTGTTTTTATCTCATTCTCTGTCGCCTCTAAAGCCTTAGCTTGAAGGGATTTTATTCCATCAAGAATTAAGTCGTAATCGGACTTCTCTTGAGCTGGATCTGTTTTTATTCCGGTTATTTTGTCTTTTAAAAGGCTGGTTATTAACTTGGTTATTTCAGACGCCTGTTTCTCTGGAGTTGAGAACGCATCTATCCTGTGAGGCAATGGACGCCGAGAGTTTGCTATATTAGGAGCGCCCCAAGGAACCTGATCATCCCAAGAATCTTTATGAGTATCGTAGCCCTGCCTTTTCGGGTCTTTATTAGGACTATCCCATGTCCATTTCTCACGAATCAACCACTCACCATCAGCAGTTTCCTTTATCCATCTATCCCCTGGAGCCTTATCAAAGACAATTGTATGCAGCTCAATTGTAGGTAGGTTATCCGCATTAATCTGACCATTTGGAAAATCATTTATTGTTAACTTACCCTCCTTGGAACCATGAGACATAACCGTTTCATAGGCTCTTAATATACTGCTCTTCCCAACGTTATTCGGACCAACCAGCACTACGATATCATCTAACTCTATCTCTACTTCTTTTGCTCCTATAGATCTAAAGTTCTGGATAATTAGTTTATGCAAACGGGGTCGAGGAGTATTGCTATCATCACTTACCAAAGCAACTTCTTCCACTACCGATTTTTTTGATCTAGTAGCCACAAAACCATCCTCCAAAAACAGGTCTAGTAATATTAGTTAATGATTGCAAAGTGAAGTTCCAATAGGAAACAGCTCAAGTGAGAAAATAATTCTCAGAAAAAATAAATAATTAACATTCACTCAAGATCGTTATAACATAAATAATTTCAAAAAGTAACATTTTATGGAAATTGTTGTTCCCGCTCGCCGCTAGGCAGGGTTACAGGGAAAAAGCCCCTGCAACCCAACCTACAGCGTGTTTTATCAGGATTGTGTCAAGGATTCGCTACGCCGGGTACTCACCCGGTCTCGGCCATTCCGGGCTACGGCTTCCGTGCCCGTCCTTGACATGACAACATTGCCTCAGAGTACAGGTTTGGTGACACAACTCAGCTAACCAGGTAGAGATCCTGTCACCATTTTGTTTAAGCACAGACTGAATTGTAAAAATCCTAATTAACTCTCTTTTTTGGCTTGTTGGTAAAGTCGATTTATAAATTCTTGAAAATTGATTTCACCAGAAATATATTTTTCTGACTCAACTAATGCATCTTCTGGTACAGGAAAACCCTCAAGTCGTACTGAGGCCAGGGCAAAATCAGCAGCGGCTCTACGTTCTATCTGGTTAGAACTCATAAACCTCTCCGGGTTTTTGATCATTTTCCTAAAACGCTCAAATCTGAAGGCTTAAGAACCTCTAGTTCAGTATAAGTGTTTCTGCTAGGACTAACCTCAAGTGCTGTATTCGCTTTGGTGGCATTGATGCAGTTATCTGATGTGGCGGCTTTTGCACCCATTTTATTTCTACATTTTTCAAGCATTGCTTTACGCTCAATATCGTGGGTTTTATAGTAGTCAACAGTTTGTGTTGCTTCACTCTCACTACAACCAGCGAGAATTGCTACAGAAAACATCAACGTAGAAATTAGTGATTTTTTCATTTCGAAAACTCGCCATCCCAGAAAGGTTTGATCAGTTTTAAGAACAATTCTCCCTGCTTCAGCTTATATGGTCAACTCGCATCAAAACCTTGGTCATGAGCAAGGGCTATGAGTTAGCTTCAGGAACTCTCTGTATTTGAAGCACTAAAAGAATTTCACTTCTGGATTATTCATAGCCAGTAGTGTGCAGGAACCTAGGTAGAAAACTGAAGCCGTCACGGGTACTAGAGTCTTTACTTTCGGTGAGTCCACCTAAAACAATGACATCACCATCCTCCATGCTTACTTTTGTTTTTAGTTCTCGTTTAGTTAATGTTGGTGAGTTATTGACCCCAGTAGTTGTTTTTACTAAGTTGGGAAGCTGCTGTGTGATATCTAAATCAAGAGTGCTATCTTGCACTACAGGTCGAACGTAAAATATCACGCCGGAACTTCGGTAGAGGATAGCCGTGAACGTGTTATTGCAGTGTTTAGAGTTGTTCGGGGGAACAACTACAAGGGGGCAGAGGAAGAAACAGGAATCCCTGCGACGAACTGGTAGACGTGTATGCAGACGGGTGCAACAGCCTACCGTGGAGATGATTGAGACGCTGGCAAAAAAACGCCCCTATTTCTTGCGTTGGATCATGACTGGCCGCGCACAAATCTTTTATTAAGTCAGCCCACACGCACGATCGATAGCAGGACAAATTAGCCCGTGCTATGCGGGGGGGGACAAGCGCCGGCAAGAAGCAGCCAAGTAAGCTAATGGCAATCGGAAAGACAGAGTCGGGGTAGTTGGTTGATATGTAACTAGGGTACGAGGGGCAAAACAGCTTCGCAAGACGTTTAGTACTCAAAAACTGGGAAGAGTGGGTTAAGTCTAATGGCAATAGCCAAGCAGATTGGATGCCTGAAAAGAAAGACTTGGGGCGGCTAGATGAGTTGGCTGCTATTTGGTTTGATCATCATGGCAAAGAACTACGTGCTGCGGAGGATACCTATAAACGGATCAAAGTTGCAATTGTTGCTCTGAGGAATCCTATCGCTAGTGAGTTCAATGCGCAGAGTTTTGCTGTCTACCTCACACAGCGTTTAGATGCGGGTATTTCGTTGAATATCGTGAACCGTGAGCACGCTTATATGAGAGCTATGTTCAACAAGTTGATTAGGCTTCAGGTCTGGAAGCGTGATAATCCATTGAAAGGCTTGTGACAGTTTAAAGCACAAGAAAATGAACTGTCTTATTTGACCAGAGAGCAGATAGCAGTGCTACTTGTCGAATTGAAAAGTTTACTAACCCACATGTCGATCTAGTATCTCGTATTTGTCTTGCTACTGATGCACGTTGGAGTGAATCGGAGCAGTTGCACCCACAGCAGGTTCGGCTAGAGCAGTTCCAATTAGTCAGGAAATGCAGGATGAGATTTATGCTACATCATGTAGAGTGCCGACATATGGGTACGGTTTTTATGAGCTGTACTGGGACTTTTCAAAGAGGCTATTGAGCTAGCCGATAATCAGTTGCCTTTAGGGTTGTTAACTCATGTGTTGCGTCATACTTTCGTCAGATCACTTGAAGTCGGTTAGGAGTCTCAATTCCTTAGCGACTTAACCAGACTGGGTTAATTTAAGTCGGGTTTTGGTGTTTGGTTAGGGGTATGCTCATGAGGCTACTAGTGGGCATGGGCTAGCATGCCCTGTGCTTTTACAAGTACATATCCAGCTCTTCGATGCAGTTTGTCGAGTTCTTTTTGACTGCCTTCAGTATGCTCTTTCAGTAAGTGTAGTATAGGCAGAAGTCCTCCAAGGGCGGGTACTACACCATCAGTAGCAAGCCCATACGCCGATATACCTAAGCCGACTGTTGCGTATGCCGTTTTCCAGTATCTTCCCGAGTGGCTCTGAATGTTTTCCAGTTCATTGCGTGTTTCTATAGCCTGAGCCCGTAGCTCTCCAATTAGCTGGCTAGGCGCTTCATGGGAGATGGAGAGATGATTAGCCAATAGTTCTCTAAAAGCGGGAAGGGCCTTAGATGCTTCATCTCTCAACTCAACAATTTGCGAGGCATTTAATTGTGTAACCCATGGGATTTGGATGCTACGACGCTCGTCAAAAACTCTTAGAGTTGAGGATTCTGTTAGGTTTTGCTCTCGTTTTGCTAGAGCGGCTAGAGCAATTGGAGAGTTAGAGAACACTGTACCATTGCCTAGGCTAGCCTCATTGCATGTCCACAATGCAGAGCGGATTGCGGTATATATGACATCGAATTTTGACTCTTCTACAGTAGGGGTTCGCTGAGCGCCTAGTCTGTTTTTGTGTGGGTAGACACGCATAATAATGGGTGGGGCATACGTCTCACCCGTATGTAAGGCGTAAGCATCATCATTAATTTTCTCAACATTGAATTCTGACGTATGCTCACTCAAAGCATCATGAACCATTTCTTCTAGTTCTCGCTCAAATACTATGCTGCAAGATTTGCAGAAATTTTGGATAGGAGAGCGGAACTTAATGATACCTGCTCCGATTAAAGGAGCTAACTCTGTTAAAACCATAGCGTCATTTAAGACCCTATGTATTTTGGTTTCAGGGATTTTTTTATGATTGTCTAGGAAGATCTCTGTTAAGAGGTCGGTGAGCCAAATTGTATCCCCTAACAGACCTAGGGTACGAGTAAGATTTTTTGCTGCTTTTAATCGACAGCGAATATCTATGCAGCCCATTCGAGAATTAAATAGATTGAGCCCTCCGTCTAAGTATATTCCTAACTCGGTTGGTGAGTTGGTATCAGGGGAGGCTAATGAATGATTCTCCCAATAGAAACGGCTCTGGGCTCGAAGTTCTGGCCATAGTTTTTTTAATCGCTTATAGGCATCTTCGTAGCCTCTTGATTTAGAGATGATCTCATTGAAAATCAGCGGTATCGCTGGCGGGACATTATTCAGTTCGCTCCACATATCTCACCAAATTAAGCTGTTGGCTATTAATTGTATCTCTGTTTTAAGTTAGCAGAGACTGGTTGAGTCCTGCGTAAGTTAATCCCTAAAGAAACTCATACGAGATATGAATCATCGCTTTTCTGACTTCTGCTAATGTTTAGGTATGTTTGGGGGAAGGAAAGAACTTTACTCGTGGCCATAATTAAGTTAATAGCGGCAGAAAGCTTGATATAGGAACTTATCCAAGCCATCAGAGTTTTACGGTTTGTGTGTCGATACTTGGTTGACGCACAAGTAACGGAAAACAAAAAAGCCACCTCAAGGGTGGCTTTAATGTCCTGATTTAACAGGGGAATTCTGGTGGCTCATCCCTGATTCGAACAGGGGACCTGCGGATTATGATTCCGTCGCTCTAACCTACTGAGCTAATGAGCCGGTGAAGAATAGTATTATAGCAAGGATTTTGGTCTTGGCAAGTGTTTTGTTCGTTTGTTTATAGAATAAGTAGCAAATAGTTCGAGTTTAGGCTTCTTGTAGGTCTTTGGCGGTCTGAATGTTGGCGTTTTGGGGAAGGGTGACGGCGTTTTTGGTGGCGATGACTTCGGCCATGATGCTGACGGCGATTTCGGCGGGGGTTTTGCTGTCTATATAGATGCCGATGGGGCTTTTTAGGGCAGCTAGGCTTTGTTCGGTTTGTTCTAGGTACTCGATCATGCGGCGTCGGCGCAGTTCGCTGTTTCTGCGTGAGCCTATTGCGCCTACGTAAAAGGCGCTGGAGCTCAGGGCTTCCAGCAGGGCCATGTCATCGAGCTTGGGATCGTGGGTAAGGGCGATGATGCACGAGCGAGGGTTGGGTTTAAAGGCGATGACTTCGTCGTCGGGCATGCCGGAGACCAGTTTGACCTTATCCACCGACCAGGTTTGATTGTATTGCTGGCGTGGGTCGCACACGGTCACTTCAAATCCGTTAAAAATCGCCATGGTAGCCAGATACTCGCTCAGTTGTCCGGCTCCTATCAGTAGCATGCGGTACTTGGGGCCAAAGCTCATGTGCAGGTACTCGCCATCAAAATACAAAGGCTCGGGACTGTGCATTTTCTGTAGCTGCACCGTACCGCTATGTATATGTAGCGTGCGTTGCATGAGTTGCCCTTGGTCTAGCGCCAGTATCAGCTCGGCCAATTGCTGAGGGTCGGGGTTGTATTCCAGCAGCAATTCGATGGTGCCGCCGCAAGGTAAGCCAAAGCGGTGAGCCTCATCGGCACTGATACCATAGGTGCGTATCTCTGGTTTGGCGTTTGCTTTGGCCGCCAAGGCACCGGCTTGGCTGTATTGCCGGATGAGCTCATCTTCGATGCAGCCGCCTGATACAGAGCCCGTGACCAAACCATCGTCGCGGATAGCCATCATGGCGCCGATAGGTCGGGGGGACGAACCCCATGTTCGTAATACGGTGACTAAGATCGCATTATGGTCTTGACGCCATTCTCCTAACTGTCTTAGTACGAGCAGATCAATATTTTCCATAATCATAAACCTGTGTGCGGTAATGGTGCTGCGTTCTGCCCATAGCGCTGTGGCGATAGGCAAGAGTAGGGACAAGCTTGGCGGGCAGCATGGCTGCCCGCGCATGCAGGCTTAGCTCACCATGCCAGGTGTATTCAGGATCAGTTCTTTCATGGCTTTGTGATAGCCCACATAGCCGGTGCAGCGACAAATATGCCGTTGTAGCCCTTCCGAAACCTTGGTCTCGATATCGGCACGTGCCACGGGGTGTTTTTGCAAAGACTCGTACAGCACAATGCCGGCATTCACAAAGCCAGGTGTGCAGTAGCCGCACTGGAAGGCAAAGTTATCCAGAAAGGCTTTTTGCACAGGGTGAAGCTCGGTAACCTGGTCTTGCTCATCGCGCTTGGCATGCGCTTCTATGGTGCGAACCTTTTTCCCTTCAAAGTAGCTGGCGGGCGTGATGCAGGTTTGAATTTCCTCGCTGGTGCCGTCCGGGTTATCGACGATTACGACACAGGCGTGGCAAATACCCATGCCACAGCCCAGATGCGTCCCCATCAAGCCTGCATACTCATGCAGAAAGTCGATCATGGGCAGATCCTGACTTACCTCAATGGCTTGCAGGTCTTCATGGTTGATATTCAGGCGTATTTTTTTGCTTGGATTGCTCATGCTAAGCGCTCCTTGATTTTCTCGGCGGTAACAGGCAGCTCTTTAAAGAACTCACCTGTGGCGTGGTTAACGGCACTGACAGCGGCAGGAATAATAGGAATCATGACCACTTCGGCAATCCCTTTGGGGGCATCCGTTTCAGACAAAGGATTCAGTAGTTCGAAATGGGTATTCCATACCGCCACGTCCGCTGCGCGTGGCAGGCGATAGCGGTGAAAGTTCCAGCTACCATCGCCAGGCCCGCCCTCGTGCAAGGGCAGGTCTTCGTACCATGCCTGACCCAGACCCATGGCAAAGCCCCCTTCGGCCTGGCTCATTACCAACTGCGGCACAATAGGGCGACCACAGTCAATCCAGGTTTGAGCGGATAGGAGAGTGGGCTCGCCGCTTTTGCGGTCGATCTCTATCTCGGTCAGTACGCCAACCGCCGAATAGTACAGATAGCCGCCCCGACGGCGCGACACGGGCGGGTAGCTAATATTGCGGCGTACCAGTCGCTCGTAGCCATTGGTATCTTTAGCCTTGCTGTCACCGGCACCGTAGCGTATGGCTAGGCCATCAATGGGCAGACGCACGGTTTGCTTGGACACGTCAAAATCCGCCTCGGCCCACTGGTAGCGGTTAAACGCATGCAAGACAACACCGGTGACCAAGTTCAGCTCATGGGCTTTTTTGGCGATTTGCTCTAAAGGCAAAGGCTCCAGCCCCATAGCACTTAAACGACCGTCTTCGGTCCAGCGAGCATCTTCGGGGCGTACGGTAAGTGGTGCAATTTGACCACCTCCGAAGCCTTCACTCCAGATGGATACAGCGGCTGGCCACAGCCCGTACAAGAACAGCACCCGTGCTGCTTCAGACGTACCATGTGAACCAAAGTACGAGGAACTGCTGGCATAAGAACCGGATGACAGCACAGGAGTCCAGCGCGAGTTTTGTTCGTGCTCGTCTTGATCTGCTTGCTTTAGGGTATACGGGTTGTGCGTGGCAACCATACCAAGCTCAGGCCAGTCTAGGTGTGAAGCTTGTACCGTATGGGCAGGACGACCTATCCATTTAGCACAAATTACGGCCTGCGACGTGGACGAGCCCGTACCAATCTCCACAATTGACGTGCGCAGATGCACCTGACCTTGCTCGTCGATTTCTATACCAGAATGATCCCCTTGGGCTCCGGTGCCGTAGTTTTTCATTACGCAGGCAAAGCCCACGCCGTACAGCTTATCGGGGTTAGCGGCTTCAAATTCTTGCTTCTTTTTCTGGCGCTCAGTCCACAGAGGATGCTGGCGGGCTTTTTTCAGAATTTCTTTGGCGCGCATTGAACCAGCAGGAATGCCGCCTTCCATGTTCTTTTGACCACTGAGCAAGACGTTTTTCAAACGCAAGTCAATCGGGTCCATATCCAGACGAGCAGCCGCTTCGTCTAGCATCAGCTCCATGGCTGTCATGGTTTGCCCTTTACCAAAGCCGCGCATTGATCCAGCTTCAACCGCACGCGTAGCAAGAGCAATGCCCCAGGAGTCGCTTTTGGGCAGGTAGTAAATGCCTTGAGCGCTTTGCGCACCGCCTGTGGTGACTGGCCAGCTACAGGTTGCTCGGCCGCCACCGTCAGACAGGCTAAAGCTTTGAAATTGTGCAATTTTGCCAGTGTCTTTGTCGATCGCAATACGGTTTTTCATGCGATACGAGTGGCGTTTTTGTCCGGCTTGGAATTGCTCAAACCGGTTATTGGCCAATCGTACCGGAAGACCATTGCTAAACAGCGAGGCAACCACGCCATAGTGGTTAAATGCACTGTGCTCTTTGACACCGTAACCGGTGGATGTGCAAGGGTGAACCACAATGTTCTTCAGTCCAAACGTAGAGTCGGATACGATTTGGGCCGCCTCGGCGCCATCCGCGCCCGGTGTTTGTGAGCCCAGCACCATTTGCAGCTCTTGCGTGTCTTTGTCGTACCAGCAGTTAATGCATTCAGGCTCTAAGGGTGCACCATCGATGGATTGCGAATAGTAGTCGCCTTCCAGAACCAGCCAGTTTTCTGGTGCTTGCTCGAAATCGCGCTCCATTTGTTCGCTTAGTCTCATTGCTTTGGCGCTTAAGGTATCGCCTTGGCTGCTAGGCCAAATGGGGGTGTCATTGTTAATGCTGCTGGGGAACACCGCGCCATCCCGCATAGGGGAGTACACATCGTCGCCACGGCCTTCTGCATTTTCTACACGTATATAGCGTGCTCCGCCATAGGCGTCTTGTTCTCGGTAGCCTGTTTGTGCACCGTATTGAACCAGTTCTAAGGTCTGGCTGGCGTTTTTGGCACGGCGGTAGCGATCAAAATCGGTATAGATCAGAATGGCGACCGGGTGCCCCAGAAAACGAGCTGTTTTGCCTGCGGCTAACAGCATTTCGTCATTGTAATAGGCGGGCATTTCAATTTTAGCCTGCGCCAAGTCCTCGGCCTGAATCAGTACATCGGGCTGTAAATCTTTATCTAGCTTGCTTAAGTCCAGACCTGTGTAAAGGTGGTCGGCCTTGATAGAGCGCAGAATAAACGCATGCGCCTGTTGCTGCGGCCAGCCGGGCATGTCTTTAGCGCGAATATCGCGTACAAAGAATTTACTACCACTGACTTGCCGTGTGCCGTCTATTTTAAAGGGCACTTGTTGCTTGCCAGCATTCCAAGGCGTGGGGCGGGTGTAATGTTCTTCCAGTAGCGTGGCCTGAGCCGCCTTATGCAAATAAGGGGCCATATATACGGATACGCCAGCGACAACGCCAAATTTTAAAAATCGACGTCGATCAATAGGGGTTGCGGTCATTCAGGACCTCCGGGTGAGTAAAAGAATACGTCCAGAAAACAAGCACGGCATGCGAACTGGTGCCTTGGTGTTGCACCATGGTTTACGCAAACAAGTGGACGTATCAGAGCCCGGGGTAGGTGAGCAATGTGAATGTCATGTGTGTCTCCGATCGTTATGTTTATTGGATCTGCTGTTTTTTTCAGTGCCAGCTATGTTTTTTGATCCGCTTGAGAGTGCTACGTAAGGCAACTCACTTTGTTTTACATCATAACGAATAATATATACATCTTATGTGATAGTGGTTATATGTTTTTTGTTATGAGTGGGCTTGCCCACCCCGTAAGCAGGGTGGGCGTTTAGTTAGCGTGTGGCTTAGGGAAGGGCGTTGATAATAGCCTGGCGTTCGCTGTCACTGAGCGCGTGGCTGGCGGGGGTAAGTGCTTGACCCAGGCCGACTATCTGTAGGGCTTGTTGGTAGTCATAGTGCGTGGGGGCGAGTGTTGCTGTGTTGGTGGGCGTGGCAGAAGAGCTGCTGGCTACCCCAAAGCCTAGGATTTGGACTTGGATTTGTGAGGGTTGTGTGCTGCGGGCGGCGTCGCGGGCGCGGGTTAGGGTTTCTTGGGCGGCGGTGGCGGCGCTGGTGGCGGCACTGCTGGCGCTGGTGAGGGCGCCTACGTTGACGGTGACGGCGATGGGGATGCCTTTGCTTTCGCCTTGGACTTGGATGTTGTCGGCGTTGACGACGTGTAGGGCGGCTAGGTTGACGTTGCCGGATACGCGTATGCCGGCTTCGCCTGCGTCGATGGTGCCTAGG
>JAEXRL010000032.1 GCA_023440825.1 Pseudomonadota bacterium
TGCATATCCTGCGGGGGTTACTGTGTACACAGTTGAGCGCCCATCGCGCTGCTGAGAAACCAATAGCCCTGCCCCAATTAACCACTTAATCGCATTTTGCACAGCCCGCTCAGATAGGCACGTACGCATTGCAATATTGCTGACTGATGGCCAGCACACACCTTGATCATTAGCGTTATCAGCTAACGAAACCAGTACAGCTTTCTGCGCAGGACTCATACCCTGCAAAGGCCAGCATTCGGACATAATTAACGTGCTCACTGCATGCTCCTCCTCAGATACGCCCCTACTATCCGAGCCATGTCATCCTCAGCCTGTTGAGGCCATTGCCTCTTACGCTTAAGCTCGTCACGCGTTTTATGCAGCCAATCAATCTGATGAGCTACTGCTGTGGCCTTGTCGATTACGCCCCCTTGGTCAAGAAGGCTATGGCAACCGCGCCTCAGGAAGACGTCAGGGCGCAAAGGAATTAACAGCGCATCTGAAACTTTTACGCCCATACCCTTACCGAACTCGACACCATTTAGGTGTGCGGCTTGCGATTTATACAACCCATCTCTAAGGCTTGATCTACCGCAATTGACGCACGCTAAAGAGGCCACGTTCTTGCGGTGCTGCTCACTACGAAATACGCTAGGACCTTTAGGCTTGTGCTGCAAATGGGTGCCGACAAGACGAGCTACCGCCTGACCTAAACCAATCGCCTTCTTAGCCTGTGCTCTAGCAGGTAACGCACTGCGCCTCAAAGCTGAGCGAGACACCAAGGGAGTGCGCCGCTTTAATTCAGTCCGCCTCATCTACTGCCTCCAACCCTATCCATAACAAAACACCCAGACAGCCGACTGCCACCGAAGCAGTGATCACTGGAACAGCCGGAACACCGTCAAAAATAAATAACAGAATCTCTAGCGCAGTCATCCTATTGGCTCCCTTAAAGACGCTGGTAGCGTTAGACGCAGACCCTTGTGCTGGCAGTAGCGAGAGAACAGGACAGGATCTACCTTGGCTAGGCTGTCAGTGCCTAGGTCTCGGTAAAGGATGTCTTTGATCTGGCGCTGACGCTGATGGGGCTCTTGGTCATGGGCAACGAGAAATACCTCACACACCTTCGGGTTGTTAAACCACCCCAGCTTGTACAGGTCGATGTAATAAGTGCCGTAAATAGGCTTGGTCGTTTGCATCTATAAACCCTCCGTCTCTTTCCGACGCCAACGAGTGACATTGCGGATAATCCGAAAGCACAAGCGAATTAGTTGATATGCCTTTTCAACGACCTGCTCACGCTCTTGGTCAGTAACGCGACCATCAGCTGTGGTATTCACAATTGCTGAGCACAACTCACCCAGCTCTGATGCCGCCTGCATGGCCTTTTTGTTTAAAGCCTCAGCCTCATTGGCAAACCCACCTAAAGGCTCCGGTGGCAACTCAACTACATTGATGTCTTGCTCAGCATTCAAGGCCAGCATCCAGCGCTTAGCGTACGGGGCTGACTGAGCCTTCTCTGACATCCACTCTGATAGAAAACATGCCATCTCAATACCAACGTCTTCACCATTCACACCACGCAAGCGTGTACGTAGCGTCTCAGGATGGATGGACTTGCCGCGCCGCTCTGTCAAAAAACGGGCCGCATCAATCACTCCACCAGGCGCTCTGCATACATCCGTATAAAGGACATCGCGCCAAGCAAGTTGGTCATATCTACACGTCATTACCTTGAAACCCTCTGCATTTCAGTGTTTCGCCCTAGTCATGGCTCAAATACGATGTAACTGTCAAAACTAACGGCTCGGGAACTACGAATGGAAAATGAAATCGGTACGCCACAAACTACTGGCATGGATATAAAAATCACTACTCACTACGAACTCATAACCAGAGCTACCGAGCTCGCCTATGAGGTATTTAGCGCCCCCACCGACGAACACATCGAGTGGATAGCTCTGCGCCTGGAATGGAACTACTTTCACGGTCTAGGTGAAAGCGGTGCTGCTACGTTGCATTAATGGGTGGTCAACTCCAGTCGGGTATGCTTAGAGATTCCAGTAACTAAACTTTTCCAAAAGGAATTGACCATGAGTGAAACTGTTTTCGTTGGCATATCCTCAATCCGTAGAAATGGTAAACACCCATTTGCAGAGGTTGTGATACAGCCCCCGTATGGAGAGGCCAAAAACACCCGCAGCTTGTTGGTAAAAATCGAGATACCCATTCGATCTATTAACATCACAACTGAAGAGCAAGCAGAACTAGAGGAGCTCATTAGAAGCTGCGTAGACATTGATGCATTACGCTCTTGGGCTGCAAAAATTAGCGATGAGGTATCAACGCCCACGCCTAGTTAAAGCAAATAGATTCTCAAGCTCACGAGCAGGCAAAATCTCTTGCTCATGGCGCCACGTATCTAAGGCAGGCCTTAAAAGCCAAACCAGCAAACGGGCATACAGGTTTCGCAACTTAGACATGTGCGCCCCCTTTAGTGATAACGTCTGTAGGGCCTATGGGTGTTCGATCGTCTGACTTTGGTATCGGGTTGTTGGGCATACGGCCCTCCTTGAAAAAATTTAGTGATTTAGCAAAAGGAAAAACATGGACGCTATTAGTCTGGTCTCAGCGCTTACACAAGGCTTCAATGCCTACAAGACGGCTGTAGCAACGCTCGATGAAGCAAAGATCGCGACGGCCACCAATGAATTGACGATTCAGCTCGCGCAACTCGGGGCGCATGTGCTTTCCATGCAAAAGGATGCCTCTCAAGCCGCCGAGCGCGAGGCCGCGGCCTTGACTAAAAATCGTGAGCTTAAAAAACAAGTACGAAAGCTTAAAAAACGCAATCGAGATTTTTCCCGTTACGATCTGATTGAGAGCTACCCGGGAACCTTCACACTTTGCATAAAAGAATCGGCCCGGAACGGAGAACCAGTTCATCACCTTTGTCCCAGCTGCAGAGATAACAAATCGATGAAGTCGATACTCCAAACCAAGCCAACTAATAATGCTGTGTCTCAATGCCCTAGCTGTAAAACCGAGTACCGAACCACCGACCAAAAAAGACCGGCACCAACTAGAGCAAGCTCTCAGTACCTTCAAAGCAAAGGACGTGGATGAGTCGCGAAAGTTACTCATGGCTGCCCTCTTTGGTGTCCTGCATGGGCTGCTCCGTTTATCTCAAGCTCAATCAAGCCCCAAACATCTGGTCTCGACTTAGCAATAGCTGCAATTACGCGATCTGATACAGCTGGAGAAAGTTCATCCGGCCATTTACTAACGGCTTGATAAGTAATGTTTAGAGACTTTGCCGCTGAGGTCACCGAGCCCCCGAGTAATTGCAGTGCAGTTTCTTTTTTCATAACTCAATTTAACTATAGTTCATTATTTATTGCAACTATAGTTCATTGATATTCGCTTATATTCTCAACTATGGTTGATTACTCTGAACGTTTAACGTGGGCTCTTAATAACTCTGGCGCCACCATCACTGAGCTAGCCGAGTATTTAGGCACCTCTTACCAAGCCGCAAAAAAAGTTGTGGACGGTAAATCGTCGGCGTTCAATGCGGCAAACAACGCTAAAGCTGCGCAGTTTTTAAAAGTTAGTGGCGATTGGCTGGCTTTGGGCGTAGGAGCAAAGGAACGTGATGCTGAAGTTATTCAACCTGCTGGCAACTATGTTCCAGACGGGTATGTGCGGCTTCAGCACTTCTCCCCGCAACCATCAATGGGGCATGGAAATCTCATCGACTACTCTCCCCAGATCATTCAGCACATTGACGTGTTGGCTCAGTGGGTTAAGCAAAAAGTAGGCAGTACCAATCCCGACCGCATCAAAATTCTCACAGGTAGTGGCAATAGCATGTCCCCTACCATTCAAGATGGGGATCTAGTATTTGTAGACATTGAGTGCAAAAGTATCGAAGCGGCGGGAATTTATGTTTTGGATGTTGCTGGACGATTTATCCTGAAGAAGGCAATGATCCAGGCAAATGGAACGCTGATTATACGCAGTGACAATACCCAAGAGTTCCCTGACGAAGAAAGGTATGACCTGAAGCGAGCGGATGACAGCATAATCGTCTGCGGCAAGGTTCTCGCTTGGTGGACGCTCAGAAAAGGATAGATAGACACAAGGCCCTCGCGGGCCTTTTTCTTTAGGCTTGAAGTAACTGAATATATCTTTAATTTACGCTTGGTAATGGAGGTTATATGAGTTGGACTAAAGAGCTTTTAAATAAGCTATCACAGGATAAAAACGCTGATGGTCAGCCTCGCATTGCTGGGTTCCGCTCCGCAGCAGTCAAAGAAAGGCAAGTAGACGAGCTGATTGGCCTCATCAAAGGTGTTCTAGCTGATGGGGTTGTGTGCAAAGGTGAAGCTGAGTACTTACTTAAGTGGATGGAGGCTAACCAAGGTGCTCTGAATGAGTGGCCCGCTAAAGTCATATATCCTCGCGTTGTAGCTGCACTAGAAGACGGCATCTTAGATAGAGCTGAAGAAGCAGAACTGTTAGAGCTACTCCAAAAAACCGTCGGATCCGATGACGCAGTAGAGCAAGGCTGGTCTAGCGGAAGCTCCACACTGCCACTATGCTCCCCCGCCCCCATCATTGAGGTGCCTGATCGTTTATTTTGCTTTACTGGGAAGTTCAACTCAGGAACAAGAGACTGGTGCCACGAACGAGTGGCTGAGTTAGGCGGTGTACCAACAAAAGGCATAACCAAGAAACTGGACTACCTTGTAATTGGCGACATCGGTAGTCGAGATTGGTTGCATTCAACTCACGGAACCAAAATACTCAAGGCTGTTGAGTACCGCAACTCAGGGGTTCCTTTGCGCATTATTAGTGAGCGGCACTGGTTTGAACGGCTAATCACATAGAAATTATGTAATCATAATATGTGACTTAACATTAAAACTATGACGTAAAGAGCTCTAATTTGAAAAAAACAAAGATACAACTACAGATTTATTTGCTCATGAAGTCGAAAAAAATAATGCATAAGCGACGCAAAAAAAAGATTTCAATTCAAAGACAGTTTAACAAAACACGGATAAAAAAAAACAAATCTCTTTATAACGTATATGCACCAGAAATATTCAAGGTAAGAACATCCCCAGAGCGACTAATATTTATAAACTTCATCAACAAGGTCGAGAGTATTTTACATTCCGGTAGATCTGTACGGCTCCATCTTGAAGATGTAGAGGAGCTACATCCCTGTGGAACGCTTATATTTTTAGCCAAATTAGAAATTTGGCTTGCCTCCAAGCCTGAGGCAATCGTAGGAACGTACCCAAAAGACAACATAGCGGAGCAGTTACTCCAGAACGTTGGCGCACTAAATCTTCTAGGCCTACCTCCTCGTCAGGAAATTACCAGCGAAAAAGTTCTCCCATGGCATTTCCATAGCGGGAGGAAAGTTGCAGCTAACGCGTATGAAAGCCTTACCCTTTCCGTGTTAGGCAACGACCTTAACCATCCTGAAAAACAGCTTTTTGCTGACTGCCTGAATGAGGCGGTGGACAACATAGTAGGACATGCCTACGCTTTTAATGTTTACCACACTCCGCAACCGGTACTACAAAAGTGGTGGATTTTTTCCTTGTCAGAAAAAGATCGCGTATTTGTTTCTATATTTGACAGTGGCGTTACAATACCTCGATCCTTAAGAAAGAAGGACGGTTGGGCTAGTTACATAAGCGCAAGAACTTATTTAAGCGATTCACGTCTAATAAAGTTGGCATCAACAACCAAGGAGACAAGCACCAAGCTACCCAATAGAGGCAAAGGTCTCCCAGAAATGGTAGAATTTTCAAAAAATCTATCCAGTGGCGGATTGACTATATTTAGTGGGCGAGCTGCTTTCTCTTACAATGCAGAGAAAGACAGGCTTCAAAACAGGCCCCTAGATTGTTACCTGCCAGGTACTTTAGTTTTATGGCACCTTCCTTTCCAGAAGGAGCGGAGAAATGACTAACACCCTGATTTCTATAGCAAAACAGTTTTCCAGAACTCCCGCAGGCCGCTTCAAAAGCGATGGGCCAAAGTCTGGGGAAGCTTTTCGCGACACTATACTGATCCCTTCTCTCCAGAAGAACGCCAAAATTACCGTTGACCTAAACGGCGCGCTAGGCTTTGGTTCTTCTTTTCTTGAAGAAGCTTTTGGTGGACTTGTGCGAAAAGGCTTCTCTGCGGAAGAACTCAATAACAGATTAGTGATAAAGTCCGGACTTTCTACTTACTCAAATCGCATTTGGAAATATATTTCTGATGCAGAACAACAAAAGACGAATAATAGGGTGACGATATAACCTCCCCCGCCAACCTCAGCTATTTAGGGATTGCCTTATCGGCTGTCCCTTGGTTGGTAGCTATTTTCGGATGGGTCTACGCATCCAAAAAAGCCAATGAACGCGAAATCAGGAAAGAGTTAAGGGCTGAGGCAGCTGAGATTATGGTTTTAATTGAAAAAATCAACTCAACCCTAGGTCTTTTCTACGACTCTACACCAAGCGTAGGCTCTCATCAGCTTGAACAAACTATCTTGAGAATTAGTATCCTGGCCCAATTACAAAGACTGCTTTCAAAAACAGAGCGTCTAATTAAGGAGCTTTGCGGAGCTAAGCAATACTTATACAAACAGCAATGCTGTGACAACCTAGAAAACTACTATGAGCAAGCATCTGGGGACTGCTTGGAGTCCCCAGGCAAAGCTGGCTCGTTAGACCCTCAAACACATTTACTTGTCTTAAAACAAACGGCTTTAGATCTCGAAAACTCTATCTACACCCTCTTTAGAGAAAGATTCCCTTAATAAAGGAAGGTGGAGATTGCTAGCCCGTTCATTCTAAGTCAGTGGTTCTTTATTCCATCTGGACATTTTATTTTGAAGCTTCATCCTAGCTGTTTTTAATACCTAGCCACTTCATGTGGCTTTTTTGTGGCCTGCTCTATTCCTGCCAGGTCTTATAATGTCTGCAATCGGCCAAAAGCAGCCGGTGGCTGCGAATAAAAGCGGACTTTCAACACCCAAGGTAAGCGGCGCTATGGCACTGATGGCGCCTAAGGGGGCACGCTGGTCATAAAAATAGCGAAACTAAAGCCATTGTTGGCATCTACCTTACCGCGCAATTAGAAAGATTTTATTAACTCAAAGACAATGATTTTTCAAAAACTCCGCCCTAGTTACACGAGCTGTGCGCCCATGAGTTGCTTGGTACATGCATGAATAGTACTTGTAAAATTCGGATTGTGTATTAGTTTTGTTGCTCATAACCATAGTTTCGAGATTAAGTAGCTTGGTCTTAAAATCAGATGGCAATGATTCAATGTGGGTCGCAGTCTCGACAACAAGAGTGAAGAAATTTGATTTTCGAAACCACATTGAATCAAACGGCAAATCAAGATCTTTAATAGTTGCGAATGTCTTTAGGAGCAGTGCGATCGTATGATCCTTATTGGGATATTCTTCATTTAAGCTTGCTACTTTCGACTCCACCTCACGGTCTTGAGCGAAGTAACCGCCATTCTCGATGGTGGCCATAACAAGCAAAATGAAATGCAAATCAGCCATTCTGGTGAACTCCGACTCCCGAAATACGCCGTATTGCTCAAGCTCTACATTATCAAGTACTGCCTTTGCCGCTTGTATGAAGTGTCCATCGTATACGGCGTTGTGAATCTCAACGTCGTCAAGCTTGAATTTTGTGAGATTAATTCTCCGAAAAATCTCTCGGGTAGTATCTTCATCAACCTTTCCGAGGTCACGCATGACTATCTGATAGTTAATAAAATTTTGCTTTTGAGCCGTGCTCAGCTCTTCGTAGCAAGGTATTTTTGTTGGAGGCTGCTCATGCTTACCTTCGATGTAGTTTCGAATTGTTGTAAGACGTTGCTGACCATCGATGACCAGGCGTGTGGTACGAAGTTTTTGTACGTCAACATCCCCTTCACAAACATAGATCTCAGGGAAAGGGAGACCCTTTAGTATGGTGTCAATAAAAGCCTCTTGGTGCTCAGCTGTCCAGACAAATTTTCTCTGAAAAACTGGCTGTAGAGTCAGTTTTCCTTCGTCAATCAATTGGTAAATGTCTGCAACCGTCGGATTCGTTACGCTAGGTTTAATTTGATTGGTCATGTATGGGCTCCATTTGAATGCTGCTTCTAAGTGAGCGCAATCCGCTCAACGTGTATTTTTCAAGGTATGCATAGCTTTTGAATGCACCAGCAGTAACTTTGTAGTTACCAACCTCTGACCTTCCATAAGAGATTGAGTCAAAAAAATCAAACCAATCTTCTTTTATTTCCTTAATTCTAAAGGAAGTAGGCAAAAGGTCAGGCCTCATCCAGCCTATGGCGCCGTACTCGAGGAATTGATGATATTTATTTATTTCTCGAGTTGAAACGGCTCTCCGGTTTTCACGAAGTTCCATCTGGTAGCCATGTATGGATGACATTATTTTGTCGTATAGCTCCGGCGATATTATGGCAACATCTATGTCCGAGTCGTAGTCGAAACCCTTTCTTTTTCTGGGGCTAAAACCAAGTTTTCCGGAGCCAGTGATAAATACTTCATGGAAGTTGATGTCGAACTTATTTGCTATTCTTTTTCTAAAATTGTAATAGTCAACTTCTTTCCCGTTGAATACAAATGGCGTCCCGTGAAGGCTAGTTCTTCGACAGAAGTCCAAAAGCCCTTCATCGGTGTCGGCTAGAGCCAAATTTTCCAAAAATTCTTGCATAGTTGTCGCAGATCCTGAACCTTGTAACGTAATGTAGTCTGCCAACCCGCAATCCATATCCAGAGATTGTAGTCTAAATTGGCACGCAAAAAATGCCGCAAGGAGCTTGCAGCATATCCCAGCTAGCATGTGTGCTAAATAAAAAACAGATCCAAATCTAGCTACGAAACCTGCCACTTCACCGGTGTTGCATGCAGCACGGTTGTTGGGTCAAATTCGAAAGCTAGTTTGTAACAAGCACTATAGCTTACTAAAGGAACCTATGCACAGTGCGCGAGTTTCTGAAATGGCACGTTTTTTTACATCATGAGCATAGGGCGGCAGGAAATCGAGGGTTTCAGACCATACTGGCGAATGAGTGACAGCTTTGGAGCTTTTGGCTAGATGGCGGCTCAGGGTCGAAAGCCGACATACATAACAAACAAAAAAACAAAAATAGCAACGACCCACTATTGCGCTGATTTGTGGCGCCCTGCCTCTCGTAGGGTCTGATCTGAAGCAAAACTCCCTTATCGCTTAGTGAACTAAAAGATAACGCTCAACTGAACTATGGTTGACCCAACCAGTGAACTATAGTTTAATTCATCTAACGCTACACAACACACCACAGAAAAGCCTAGTCCCAAGGGCAGCCCAGTAAAGGTAAGTGAAGCGTTAAATGATCTTTAACAAACTACTAAGCGATAGAACACACCAATGACGGCAATAAGCCGTGGCTAGGTGGCGGACGCAACCCCCTACTCCGCAAATAAGATCAGGGGCTATTGATACCTAGTCTGGGCTCAGACACGGCCGGAAGGGCTAGGTATTGATTGAAATGAATAGACGTTGCGCTACCTAGAGCCAGCACTGCTGGGAGTAGCTAGGAGCGCAGCGTAAAAGCAGCCTGCTAACGCGGGCGCTTTGGTAAGCATCAATGGTGGTGCTTACTGAAGCGAGAGTATATGAGCAACCCAAAGATAGTTGAAATTAGATCAAGCGATCCCGCAATAAATGCCAGCATCAAAGTTGCTGCAGACCTAGCCAGTCAGGGTATTCCGTTTGTGTCCGTGCCCTGCTTTACGGCCCAGCAAGTAGATGCAGCTCGCGCTTTAGGGCTTGAGCACTGGAGTACATCTCAAGCCGAGAAAGCAAACCACTAAGCCTCGGAATGCTTATGGTTGAAATAGGAGATAGACATGCAGGAGAACGAAGCACTTCCCACTGAAAACATGGTGATTGCAGGCATGGAGGCAATGCTCATGCTTAGCATGACCAATGGGTATGAGCGGCTAACTGGGTGCCAGCAGGGATCTGAGTCAGCGCGCGTTTGTTGGGCAGCTATGGTTGCCGAAATGAAAGGCGATACGCCACGTCAAAATAATGCTCCAAGTGATAGCGAGATACTCGCGGCGTGGGCTGAATCCCATTTCGCTACATACGATGAAGCCCCTAAGGCGCTCGTTAAATTTGCTCGACTTCTATTCCAACGATACGAGCAAGCCTTGCCGCAATCGCCTGAGATACAGCAGCTGCGCAAAGATGCGGAACGGCTTGATTTCATGATTAAGAATCTGGCTTGGGCTCAGTCCTTTGAAAGAGACGGAAGCATCCCGCAGTACAGGCTAATGACTCAAAACGAGGATGAGGATTATGTTTTTATGTCCGGTGAGGATCGCTACTTTAACACCCCTAGAGACGCCATAGACGCCGCAATGGAGCAAAGCAAATGAAGGAAACAACCAGACTTTGTGAGGATGAAATTGACATTCTGTCAGACAGGTTCTTGGGTATTGAAGACGATGGCAAGATAAGCGGGCTTTCTAGTTTTTCCAATGCCATTGCAGATTCAGTTGTTGAAGGCCTTCGCGATAGAATTCTTTCTGATAGCGACATTGAGAGATTGGGGGAGCTTTTAGGTTGCGAAATAACTGCAGCAACTTTATTTACTAGAGTTTTTGACCGCTTGGAGCAAAAGGCATGAGCAAGGTAACGATGCCAAGTCCAGCACATAGGGGCCCTGCAGGAGCGGGTAGTTATTTTGACTCCTACTCCAAGCAGCAGATGGAAGCCTACGCAAATGCGCGTGTGAGGGAGGCGCTGGAGAATGCAGCGCAAGTAATTCTCGATGGAATAGGCGATGACTCGCTAATAGCTTCACTCCCAATACGTAGAAATGCGTCCAATGAGGTGCTAGCCCTAATCCCCGAGATGTAGCCACCCCGACAACCCCATTTCGGGGGTCTCGATTACCCATAGCCTAAGCCTAGGCAATTTAAGAGCATCACATGACACCTATTCTTACTGAGCAACAAGCTCAGCAAGTAGGCGCAGCTATGGCCGCTGTAGGGCTAATAGGTGCAAACACAATGAAAGTATCCATTCAGCATGACGCAGGCTGGATCAACATTCGCATGCGAAGCGACGGCAGTGTGTACGTAAGGAAGGAGCACATAGGCCGCCGTGATCAGAAAAGGCAATACAGCAATCTCGCTGAGTTCGCCGAAGCGCACGCCAACTATCAACAATTTCATGCTTACGGCGTAGCCTGACGCCGAAACACTACAAAGGAGACTGCCATGATGGCGACGCATCGCAGCGGCTAAATCCGCCAAACCCCTGGGTACGCCAGCCTGTAGGCGCACAGGCCCATGGCCCGCATGGTGAGAGCGGGCACCCTCAGATAGCAGTCCTCCACTGACCGTGTTAGCGACGGCGGTTACGCTCCTTTAGTTTGTGTAGGAAAAGCGGTGCTTTATCCGCAGGAGGGTTGCTATCTGAGGGTGGAGCTCCGGAAACAGCTATCTACTGACTGGCGCGCCGGCACAGCGATGCTGCTACGCAAGCCGCCCTCTCCCCACTTCTTTTTACCCTTAGGAGCCAGCTATGGAAGCATTGGCCTATATGTGGCTGTGGGCGGCTGTAATAGCCCTAGCCGCAACTGTTGATAAGGTCTGGATGCGTGTACTGCGCCCCAGACTTGCTAAACGTCTTGGTCTTTTTCCTGCTAGCGACGACTGGCATATACCTAACGCAGCTTGGCTCGGCGCCTTGGCATTTACTGTGGGCCTAGGCATTATTCTCAAATTCATAGCCCCAGCGGCTGGATTCTAAACATGGCATCAGTCAATAAAGTCATCTTGGTCGGCAACCTGGGGAAAGACCCTGAGGTGCGCTACAACGCCCAAGGCGCTGCAATGTGCAATATCTCTGTGGCCACCACCTCGCAATGGAAAGACAGGCAAACAGGTGAACGCGTCGAGCAAACAGAGTGGCATAGGGTTGTATTTTACAACCGCTTGGCTGAAATCGCAGGTGAGTTTCTACGCAAAGGTCGGTCCGTGTATATCGAGGGACGCTTGCGCACGCGTAAATGGCAAGGCCAAGACGGTAAAGACAACTACACCACCGAAATTATTGGCGACCAGATGCAAATGCTGGGCGGGCGCGATGGTGGCGAAGGCTACAGTAACTCACCACAGCCAGAGCAACGGAAACCGCAGGACCAGTAACGCAACGACTGCGCCGACGCAACTGGGCGCGGGCAGCAGAAAAGGCAAGCGCCATCACCGTCAGACAATCTCGCCGATATGGCGGACGACATACCTTTTAGCTGAGGCGACACAGCCTAGAACGCCGGTTTACTCGGTGCCGTGTCGCCTACCATCGCCCTTCGAAACAACTTCCCGACAAGGAAACTCAGCCAATAAAGACGGTCCAATTCGATTTGGGTGGCGGAGCCGTGCTCGCGATGCCCGCCTGCGACCGCTTTGGCCTTGTCACAGTACATGGCATCGACTACCAGATCGTAGATATCGGCCTGCGCATGCTATCCCCACGCGAGCTGTACCGCGCCCAAGGCCGCCCCGAAAGCTACGTCATCGACGGCAAGCCTGACAGCTCGCCACTAACCAAAACAGCACAGGTACGTATGTGCGGAAACAGCGTGCCCACCTCTCGCGCACGCACTAGTACAAGCCAACTACTCAGAACAGCAAGCCATGCGCAAACAAGCATAGGAGTCAGCATGGATAAATCCATCATCAGTGAAGCTGTCGAAGCCCTTGATGTGCTCACTAGTAAAACACCCTAACAGTGCGCTATATGCCTGAATTTAGCAAAACCCTTCAAAAATAAGTGGGCTGACGCTCTAGGCAGTCCTAGTTATCCTCTTTATATATTCATCTGCTCTTTGGGTGCGCTGTACGCAATCGTTAAGCTTTTCGATTGCTGCCTTCGAGGCCGTCACACGAGCAAACTCTGATTTATGCATAGGTATAACAGCATGTAGTTGTGATTTCGCCACCATAAGATTAGCTGCATATACACGATCAAAATTTGCTGCTACAGAAATCTGCACGGAGTCAAGAACCGTCAAGATTTCTATTGCAGTATTACGGATGTCAGTATATTCCTGCGCCAGATCATTTTGAAGAAGATCGGCGTCTTTTTTTTGAATTTTATACAAAGATGCCATTAGCATCCCAATCCGATTTCTTTCCCCGGCAATAAGAAACGCACCGTCCTGCCTAGCTTGCTTACGACGCTTTTCCTCTAACAAATAAGCAATACTCACGGACGCTGTCACCGCGCCCACAGTTCCAAATGCTGTCATTACCTCCCACCATTTTGCGCCTTTAAGTACACCCCACTCCCAAAGTACACCGAGGGCAGCTGTAGTAAGTATTACTCCAGAAAAAAAACCGATAACAACTCCCCAGAGGCGTTGAGTCTTTGCGCTGTAGTCCTCTTTCCACTTAATTTTCATCCCCTTCCTCACCCGTACATGCAGTTACACACCTGCATGAGCATAGCCTATCCCTAAAGGAATTATCCATGAGTAATAAGACCTTTGCGGAAGTCCTCCAGGACCTTCGCTATGGAACCCTGCACGACGAATTAACCGAAACGTTACAGGAAGTTGTTAACGCCTGCATTTCTACCGGTAAAGGCGGCTCCCTCACTCTCCAAATCAAACTCAAGCCGGGCAAAAGCGGTGAGCTTGAGCTAACCGACACGATTAAGTCCACGGTACCGGAGTTGGAAAAAGGCAGCTCCATTATGTGGGCAACACCCGAAGGCAATCTACAGCGCCAAGACCCTCGCCAGATGACTATTGATGGACTCAAAAGCATCGGCAAGGAAGATTATCAACAGCTTAAAAAGGTATAAGCACCATGGAACACATTGTTAGCGCAGCACTAGAAGCAGGAGCAGCATTAGGCGAGCCAGTAAGCGTGGATGGTTTAGAGGACTCTTACGCGATTGTGCCCTCCGGCTATGAGCTAAAGTCTCTTGAGCATTTAAAGCTTGAGCCCAGCCGCAAGAAAGGCGTCGTGACGCTAGAAGATGCAGATAGCTTTATTCATTACTTCAATCTGCATAAAGTTGAAAGCAGCCAGATCTACGCTCAAGTAACCCCGCCTAGCTTTATTGGAGTACTTAACGACCATAGCGGTGACTGTGCCGGTTGGAAAGACCACCAGGTCAAATACGCCTGCCCGTTTACCACTGAATGGCAAGCATGGATCGGCAGCGATAAAAAGGCCATGAAGCAAGCGGAGTTTGCCGAGTTTATTGAGCGAAATCTGCTGGATATCGTAGAGCCTGCCGGCGCGGATATGTTGGAAATCTCACGCAGTCTACAAGCCAAAAAGAAGGTGAATTTTGTCTCGGGTATTCGTTTATCAAACGGCCAGACCGAATTTACGTACGAAGAAGATATTCAGGGTACCGCTGCTAAGGGCAAGCTACAAATTCCTGAGATTTTCAAGCTAGGCATCAAGGTACTGGAAGGTGGCGAGGCCTACGCGGTCGAATGCAGGCTACGTTACCGCATTAGCGAGGCTGTGCTGGTCATGTGGTACGAGATAGTTCGCCCTCATAAAATTATTGAGGATGCTGTGGCGGATGTGTGGCGCGTTATTGCGGAAAAGACGGAAAAGGTGATTTTGCGCGGGAGACCCTAACTAAAGCTCCCGCCCTTAACTATCAATTTAGGGCGGGATCCCATGGATTAATCAGAGCTGGCTCCTTATCCTTATACGGCCAATAACTAATATAACCATACTCTTTCTGCAATGTATCAATAGAATTCAATATTGATTTATTCGCAAAGCGAGCAGTGCTCACCATCTTTCTTCTTAATGATGGGCTACTTTCACTCGCCTCTTTTCGCAAGCAGTCGGCTAGCGTTTGACAATTGCCCGCTATTGAAATGATATGAACGCCGATTGCGGATATTGGTGCTGTACTCCAATCAATTGAACGCAAAGAGTTAGAACAGCTCTCGAGTAGCGCAGCTCGTTCTAGGCAAAAATCAAAAAAAATCGAGTGAACGCCGTTAAGTTCAGCCCTAAACTGCTCTGCTTTGACAATTTCTCCTTCGTGCATGAATTCAGGCTTCCCATATTTCTTGTGATTGTCGTAATACTTTCCGGTCACCATCGTTTCCACAAGAGTTAAAGCGAAACACTCAACGGCTCGCATTACCCCTTCAGCGTGCTTCTGATGAGCAACAAAAGCACTCCTTGCCCTTGCTTTTTGACCTACAGCATAAAGTGCTACAGCGGAAAAAATAGCACCTAACGAGCCTACAGCCTGGACCCACGCCGCCCACTTTTCAGACTGGAATACAGGATAGGCTGCAGCATAAATAGCCATCCCTGCTATCACACCAAGCCCAGCGCCTATAGCCAAAGCTGCCATCATGAGCCCTTGGCAGTCACATTTATCTTTATTCACCATGACCTCCAAACAATATTTATTACCAATAGCCTCGGAGATCATAGTCGATCATTTAAAGCTCAGACATAGGATGCAACACCTATGAATGGACACCTGCCCGAGAAAAGAGGCCCTAAACCCCTGCCCCGCCTTCGACATATCGAACCGGGGCAATTTTTTACCCTTCGCCGGGAGGAATCAAGCCATGGATGAGCAGTCCCCTCAACTAAATCTGTTCGAAAATGTAGCTATAAAACCGAAATCAAACCCCTATTCGCCTCGCGACGAGATCGGGGGTGCCATTGAGTCATTTATCCGATTTTGCCGCGAGAGGCTGGGCGCTCAGGAGGGTGAAATCAACCTGTCGCTCATCATTGAAGAGGCGTGGAAAAAGGGCCGCAACCATCCATACCTAAAAGCGTTTGATGCCTACCAGGAGTAGCAGGCCATGAGATCACTCACTGTCTCCTTCTGCAGTGGCATCAAAGAAGCAGTCATCTTAGCTGGCTGCTTTTATTTTGCCCGGCTCGGCGTAGAGACGCTAAGCAAAGAGTGGCTGCTGTTCTCTTTCACCGTAACTATTTACGGCACCCACGGCCTGGTAACCCTGCTTAGTTATGCCGCCGACTATAAGCCCAAGGAGGCTGAATGAACACCAATACATACTCCCCCACTCAAGAGCAATTTCAGCGCGAACTCAACGGCGCAACAATAGAAACACTGCTCGATAACGGTTTATATCGTCACCGTAGATTTCGTTTGCCCAACGGCTGCATTAGGTGGTTCGACATCATTACATGGCCGGACAGCCTAATTATCACTGGTGATTGCGAAACCTTTGCTTTCGAGCGACTGGAAGACATGTTCGAGTTTTTCCGCTCAGCCGGTAGCCGCATTAACCCGAGCTATTGGCAAGAAAAAATCATTGACGGGCGAGACCGCGCACGCAGCTTTGATTGGGATAGATTCCGTGCGGAAGCGCTAGCTAAGTTCGATGAAAGCAAGATCGACGCTGAAGATTCGGAGCTTCGAGCCGCTGCTCGCGAGGATCTTGAGGAAGCCATCGATGCAACAAACCCTGACGAGTGGGGTGCTGTGCAGCTATTGCGCGAATACGGCTACACCCTCGATGGCCAGAGCGGGCCGTCCTACTTCTATTTCGATCTATCAGAGTCCCCGCCAGACGGTATGGACTGGGATTATCACTACATATGGTGCTGCCGAGCAATTGTCTGGGCTATTCAAAAATACGACGAGGAAAAAGCCAATGCTGAAAAAGAAACACTCGAAGTCTAGTGGGTTTTCTGGTGTCAGATCGACGCCAGCCGAGCGCTTCAACCTTGACCGCACTGCCGAAGTCTACGGCGACCGCCCTCTGCACGCACTCAGGGAGAGTCGCGTTTTTAACTATCAGGAATACCGTAAAAATCAGGAGCCGTAATGACTAATTGCACATGCCCGTCAGGCGATGGTTCTCTACGTTGGCCATGCCCAGTTCACCCGCCTACCTCTCAGTCCAAGATCGATGAAATCTTGCGGGCGCTAGACCATGCTCGTGGACTAATCAACCAGGATAACCCGGAGCCGCCTTACTACACTTATGACTACGTAAGCCGCGCTATGCAGTTCACCCGAGAAATCAGAGATGAACTGGCAGATTTGAAGGCAGCCGCACTACAAAGCCGACCGCAAAATATTCCAGAAATTATTCCTACGCCTACTAGCACTCTGCCCAGTGGCGCGGCTCAGTTTAGAAAAAAGCCTGTGACCATCAGCGCAATCCGTTGGACTGGTGACAACCTACGTGAAGTGATTGCTTTCACCGGGAAGCACCCAGGTTGGGATAAGTGGTTTTCATCGTGGGAGGATTATGAGCGCCATGTCCAGCAAGACGGCCAGCAGTTCAAGATTTTCACGCTTGAAGGCACTATGAGGGCAGACATAGGCGACTGGATAATTCGCGGCGTTAAGGGCGAGCATTACCCATGCAAGCCAGATATTTTCGAGGCGACATACGAAACCTCCCCCGCTGCCGCCCCTGTTAGCGCGGAGCCGGTAGCCGTAGTCACTGGTATGGATGAGTTCGGGCCGTTGCTGGGATGGCATAAACACTGGGTCAACTTCCGAGTGGGGACAAAGTTCTATACCGCCCCCGTTGCCGCCCTGCCTGACATCACGCAGCAGACGCTTGACGATGTGAAAGCTGGTATCCCAGCAAGGGATGCGGAAATTGTAGCGCTGCGCAAGAAAATTGAAACTCTGCAGGCCGCCCAGTCGCAGCATCCCGTAAGCGCTGCTGATAGGTTGCCCATTGAGCTGCGCGGTATTTCTAAGGCTATCAACAATGGCGGCGGGCTCTGGCGATCATGTTCGGGCTGCCATGAAACAAACGAGGGCATGGCCACCGGCACATTCAGTGAAACGCTCAAGTGCATTCTGGGCGTCGGCTGCTCAGAATGCGGCGGAATAGGAGCAATTTGGGATACGACTGATTACGATGCAATGGGGGATTTCATCGCTGCCAAATATCAGCAAGACGTCGCAATCGACGCGGCACGTAAGGAGCAGAAATGATTGTTCTAACTAGCCCTAACGGTGCAAAACACTACCTGCACCCCAATGCTATTGCCCGCATATCTCATGCAGGCCCTAATTCAAGCCGCATCGGGGCTTACGTGAAAACGTTTGATGGTGGCTCTATCGAAGCGCAGGAGTCAGCTGACAGCATTGCGCAAGATGTTGATCGCGCCAATAAGGAGCAATCGTGAGCACACCGCACACTGAATTTGAAGCCGCTTTCCATAAGTTCCTTAACGAAACTAGCGTCGCTGACGCAACATCGGTCGCAGCGAATATTTTTGTTAGATTAGTTGTTTGGTATGCACAAAGCAAGGACGAGGATCCGACCAAGAAAATTACGGTCAATTTCGGCGACGCTAGAAGTATCACTATTCATGCGCGGCATGAGGAGCAGTCATGCGAATAGAGGTTTGCACACATCACCGTGATTCGCCCCCGCGTGTTTCCGGATGTCTTGCAGGAAGCATGCAAAGAGGCGAATTTTGGTGCACAAAGATCAGAGCACAGAGCCCTACCAAGCATGCGGCAAACATCAAACGCAACCACACACCCGGCATAAGCCGGGTTTTTGTTGGATACGCCATGATATCTAAAGGACAAGGCTATTATGAGCACCAGAGTAAGGAAAAACTCACTTACGCTAAATGACCCTGAGCTAACAGAAATCACAGGGAAGACCCGCAACAAAGGACGAATTGAGGTGCTCACACAAATGGGCATCCCATTCCGTACTCGTCCTGACGGTTCACTTGTAGTGCTTAAAGCTGTTATTGAAGTGGAGTTAGGCTATGCGCCCAAAGAAATACAATCGGCATCTCCCCGCCTGCGTATACCTAAAGCACGGGGCTTATTACTATGTCAAAAACAATAAGTGGACACGCCTGGGGGACAATTTGCACGATGCGCTGGTTGCCCACGCCCGCATTGTTGCCATTCCCAAAGAGGGTGTAGCGTCGCTTATCACCAAAGCCATGCCCTTCATCTCTGAAAAGGTCGCCCCATCAACACGTAAGCAGTATCAGTATTGCGAACGAATCCTTAAGGAAATGTTTGCTGAGTTTACCCCGGAGCAAGTAACTCATGGCAGCGTAGTGCAAATGCTTGATGTATGGCGGCACAGCCCGGCAACTGCCAATCGACTGCTAACCGTTTTAAAGCAGATTTTTCAATGGGCGCTTGACCGCGAGATAGTAGACAGAAACCCCTGTGAGTCAGTGAAACGCCTGCCCACAAAATCACGCGATCGCCTCATCACACAAGATGAATTCGACAAGATTCATGCAAGGGCACCGGACTGGCTGCGGGTTGTTATGGATCTCTGTTACTACACTGGGCAACGGATTGGCGATGTGCTTACCATCCGCTACGCCGACATAACAGAAGAAGGCATCTACTTCGAGCAGCAAAAAACAGGCAAAAAGCTTACTGTAGGATGGTCTGAAGGCTTACGGGCTACAATTGAAAGGGCCGCTCTCATCACACAAAACCCCTCATCTGAATTTATAGTCCCTACATACAAAGGCACTGCGCGGAAACACTCCAACGTGTGGAGGTTTTTCAAAGAAAGCGCAACCAAGGCAGGCGTAGAAAATGTGACGCTGCACGACCTCCGAGCAATGTCAGGTACTGACGCTGACCGTGAAGGCAAAGACCCAATGCTCTTGCTGGGCCATACCGACAGAAAAACCACCCAAATTTACCTCCGTGATAAGGTCATTCGGGTTGTTTCTGGGCCAACAAAAAGGCAAGGCAAAAACGGCTAGTATTAGACAGGTTTTAGAATCTTAGACAAAACCCAAAAAACACCTTTATATTTCAACAGCTTAGAAATTGACCATGTACTCAACCATGCCCTGGCCATGCTGCCCAGTGTGTATCTTGCTCATCACTCGCTCCCGAAAATGGAGATAGTGTGCGCAAGAGACGAGCCACTCACAATTCGCAAAAACCGAGGTGGATCAGCTCAACACAGGCTGCTTGCCGGCAAAAAACAAGGTGCTATAGCTACGAGAACTATGGGCTGTTTACAAGCCGTCAACTACCACCATAAGGTGCGCCTGCGCACGCGTTGTGCTGACTCATGATTCAAGTCGCGGGCGCGTTCCTCAGCATAATCCTCCTCATCACGCTCGTACTTCCCGTCATACATGCACGAGTCCGGGTTCCAGCGGCACTCATTCGTTAAACGGCTCGCTTGCCGTCCATTCGCGAAACAGCCGCTTAGTAAAGATAACAGCACGAGCGCTGCAATAGTGGAAAGTACGGTGCGCATGTAAGCTCCTTTGAGAATGACTGCTTGTGTACTGAGGCCTTACACAAAAGGCGACTGTCTCGCCCTGACTTTTGCTATGCTATGAATTCTTCAGGAAGGTATCTTTCATAAGGAAATAGTATGCTCGGCAAATACTTACTCGCCCCCCTGACATTGGCCCTGTTTGTTAGCAATAGCTATGCCAGCGACATAAAGCCAGAGCTTCTGGCAGACGCCGTTACCCATAATGCCACCTTAAAAGCAGAGTTTCAACGCATTACAGAAACTGTACTGGAGCAAGCCCCCTGGATCAGGGACTACGGCACTGCCACACCAGCAGAACCCATCACCATCGACGCCACCACATATCTTGTTTATAGGGCTTGCAAACCTCACGATTGTCCAAGCCAAGGCTATGCTGTACTGTTCGACACAAACAAGCAAACCATGGTGGCTGGCGCCTTCATAGAAAACAGCTACCGGGACCAATTAAACCTCGCCACAAGCACAGTGCACTGGTTAGGCAACACACAGCTTGAACATGCGCGTGCCCTCGCCGACTATTTGTTCTAACGCTAGGCCAACAAAACACTTTTTTCTCACATAGTGTCCACACATCCACGACACTATGTGAACCCATTGCCGTTTACATGGCTGTAAACATAACGCGAAGTAAGCAGGCTGATTCTGCTACAGGTATACTTCGCATGCAGATCGCCAATCTGGATCTAAACTAATGGAGCAATGGATGAATAACGACGAAAAAGAAGTTACTGAGTCAAGCGGTGCACTGAGCGCCAAGCTGATGGAATACGCCATCAAGGCTCGTAAAGTCTTTATTACCGGTGAAATTAATCAAAAAATGGCCAAAGAGGTCGTACAGCAATTGCATGTACTTGCCTCGATTAACGACGACCCCATCTACGTATTCATCAGCTCACCCGGTGGCCACGTAGAGTCCGGCGACATGATTTTCGATGCCATACGCTTTATCAACCCCAAAGTCATCGTCATTGGCTCGGGCTGGGTAGCAAGTGCTGGTGCACTTATCTATGCGGCGGCTAACAAAGAAGACCGTTACAGTCTTCCCAATACTCGCTTTTTACTGCACCAGCCCTCTGGTGGTGTACAAGGTCGTGCTGGCAGCATAGAAATATACATGAATGAAATTGTCATCATGCGCGAGCGACTGAATAAAATCTTCGCAGATGCCACCGGTCAAACCTTAGAAAAAATCGCGACCGATACCGAACGCGATTTCTGGATGAGTGCAGAACAAGCCGTTGAATATGGTCTGGTTCATAAGATCATCGTTAGCGAAAAAGAAATCCGCGCCTAAATAAAGCGCCGGTCATGGCACCTGTTACGCGTTAAAACAGCAAACAGGTGCTAGCCCCCTCTCATCACCTAGCACCTCAGTGCTCTCTGTTTTCCCTGCCTGCCCCTTACAGATAAACCGTACCCGGCAATATCGATACTTTTTTGTCCATAGCAGACAACACGAAAGCCTGGCAGCATTGTATTCGCATAGATATAAACGCCAATCAGCGACAATAAGATCAGTTCAGCGATCTTAGGCCTATTACAGATAAAATAGCCGCATTATCTTTCATTATTGAATAGAACACACGCCCCAAACCAATGCAAAAAACACATAATAATAATTAAATCCATTTAAAATAGGCATATATTTAATTCCTATACAAAAATACGTCTTACACAATAAGGCGTGCGCAACGCTCATCTATGCACAGCACGTATCACTCTATACGGGGTACGATCCCAAGCTGAGAACAATAGAAAAACCTGATATATTTCAATAAGATAAAAAAACACAGACAAAGCACGTATATACAGCCTGCACTCTCACCATAAAAAGGTCCTGCTTTTTCTCTTTACCTTTACAAATCCAGGCTTTGTAAAAAAACCAACATTCCATTAAACTAGTAAAAAATAGAAATAATTAACACATAACGCGACTGAAATATCACATTAAAAAACAATCGGTATAATGAATATAGTCGCTCACGCTGCCCTAACTATTTTCAGACCAGCCATGATTCATTTAAAAAAATCTTTTTACTCTGAACACGAAAACAGTTCTGAATACACGTATGCCGTTTATGGGGACCGTTATTCTGTCACGCAAGGACTAAAAAAGTTTTTTTACGCCTATCTACTCCCCGCTTTATTCATGCTACTGATAGCAGTACTGTTATCCCGTTGGTTTTCCCAGCAATACAGTTATCTTGTTATCGCTTTGGCTTGCGTCATGTATCTATGCCTTAGCCGTCTTATCTATAAACAAGGCCAACGCATTATCATCGACAAACAACAAGGCTTATTGTTTAACGGCCAGTACTACGACGCTAGTCGCATTCGTGCTCTAGGCATATCACGCTTAAAAACTCCAAGTAAGCCAGAGGGATCCAACTACATCAGCGTAGTACTGCCCGAAGGCGAAAAAAGGCTCAGTCCTTACATCAACAAAGACACGGCCAAAGATCTGCTCCAAGCTTTACAAACACGGCTCCCTCCACAACACTAAACGCGTCGTCCTGACATAACAAACCCTAGCGGCATAGGTACTAGCTCGGTTATTCTTGTGTAGCTCATCTTCACCAGCCTGGCCCGGCGTGCAGGCTCAGCACAAGGACTCTAGATGCTTGCTACGAAAACCATTATTGAATCGGCTTGGGAACAACGCACAGACATTAGCCCCGATAACGCTACGCCTGAGTTACGTGTTGCCCTATTTGACACGCTTAACGCCTTAGACGCCGGCCAATTACGGCTAGCTGAAAAAACAGATGCAGGCTGGCAGGTCCATGACTGGCTTAAAAAAGCCATACTCTTATCTTTCCGTATGGAAGAAAATCGTTGTAGTGGGCAGGGGCCTTCACGCTATTACGATAAAGTGCCCATGAAGTTTGAGCAGTATCAAGAACAGGACTTTGCCCAAGCGAATATACGGGTCACACCGGGTGCACACGTGCGTCGCGGCGCGTATATTGCTGCCAATGTTGTCTTAATGCCGTCCTACATTAATATAGGCGCCTATATTGACACAGGCTGCATGATCGACACCTGGGCAACAGTAGGTTCCTGCGCTCAAATCGGAAAAAATGTACACCTATCAGGCGGTGTGGGAATTGGAGGGGTACTAGAGCCTTTGCAAGCCAGTCCTACTATCATTGAGGACAATTGTTTTATTGGCGCCCGCTCCGAAATCGTAGAGGGTGTCATCGTTGAAGAAAACTCTGTACTCGCCATGGGCGTCTACCTTTCTCAAAGCACGCGCATCTACGACCGTAGCACGGGCCACATTACATACGGACGCATACCCGCAGGCTCAGTGGTCGTGCCCGGCTCCTTGCCTGCTCAGGACGGTAGCCACAGCCTAGCGTGTGCCGTCATCGTCAAACGAGTGGACGCACGTACCCGAGCTAAAACCAGTATTAACGAATTATTACGAAGCTAATATGAACACTTTCCCCACCACCCAGGAACTGCTGATCGACCTGATGCGGCGCCCTTCTGTTACCCCCGAAGACGCTGGCTGCCAGGCGCGCTTAGCAGAACTGCTTGCCTCAATTGGCTTTCAAATCGAGCACCTACCTAGCGGTCCTGTCAGTAATCTATGGGCCCAAAAAGGCACTGCAGCGCCGTTATTTGTCTTTGCAGGACACACTGATGTCGTGCCTCCCGGCCCTTTGGATCGCTGGGACAGCCCACCGTTTGAGCCCACAATCCGTGACGGACAATTGTACGGGCGCGGGGCGGCGGATATGAAAGGCTCTATTGCCGCTTTTGTGTGCGCCAGCCATGAGTTTATTCAAGCCCACCCTGAGCATAAGGGGGCTATTGCACTGCTTATTACCTCGGACGAAGAAGGCCCGGCAACACAAGGCACAGTGCATGTTTGCCAACAATTACAGCAGCGTGGCACGCAGTTGGATTATTGCATAGTCGGGGAACCAAGTAGTAGTCAGGTATTTGGCGACACGATTAAAAACGGCAGACGAGGCTCCTTATCCGGACGCCTTACGGTACTAGGTAAACAGGGGCACGTCGCCTACCCACAACTGGCTCGTAATCCTATCCATACATTAAGCCCAGCGCTTGCCGAACTGTGCGATCGCATGTGGGACGCGGGTAACGTAGACTTTCCTCCCACCAGCATGCAAGTGTCCAACATACAAGCAGGCACTGGTGCCGGAAACGTGATTCCCGGCACAGCACACCTTGATTTTAACTTCCGTTTCAGCTCCGAGCACACGCCAGCTACACTGCAAACCGAGGTAGAAAATATCTTGCGTAAACACGGCGTGCACTACGAGCTGGAGTGGACCCTAGGGGCCGAGCCCTTTTTAACCCCTGAAGGCGCACTTAGTCAGGCACTACAAACAGCCATTCATGCAGAGACCGGGGTGCAAACTGAGCTTTCTACCACCGGAGGCACCTCGGACGGTCGTTTTATCGCTAAAATCTGTCCGCAACTCATTGAGTTTGGTCCCTTAAATGCCAGCATTCATCAAATTAATGAGCATATTGATTTAGCGGATCTGGAAAAACTAAAAAATATTTACAGACGTACACTGGAAATTTTGTTGTGCTAAATACACCTATCTGTGACACCCTGCAAAGCACGGCTGTGCGCGAACTCAAGACATTACGTGATCTATTGCGCTGGGCCGTATCACAACTGAATCGCGATACGCTTAGCTTTGGCCACGGCAATGATAATGCGTGGGACGAAGCCGTCTACCTTTTGCTGCACAGCTTGAACCTGCCGCTTGACCAGCTAGAACCATTTTTAGATGCGCGTCTTCTGCCCGAAGAACGTGAACGCTATGTGCAACTGATCAGCCGACGAGTCAACGAACAGTGTCCGGCCGCATACCTAACAGGCGAAGCCTGGCTACAGGGGCATCGCTTTTACGTCAGCACTGACACCATTGTGCCGCGCTCCCCCATCGCTGAGCTTTTGCTTGATCAGTTTCAACCCTGGATCGCCGAGCCTGATGAACTTGAGCATATACTCGATATGTGTACAGGCTCTGGCTGCTTAGCGATTCTTAGCGCTTTGTATTTTCCCTCAGCACAGGTTGATGCCGTCGACCTATCCGAGGCAGCACTCAAAGTAGCTCAGCGAAATGTGCATGAATACGGTCTAGAAGAGCGACTCACTCTACACAAAAGCGATTTATTTGATCAGTTACCCACGCAACAGTACGATCTGATTGTTTGCAATCCACCTTATGTCAATCAAGCCTCCATGCTTGCTTTGCCCACGGAATATAAGCACGAACCCAGCATGGCTTTAGCCGGTGGACTGACAGGCATGGATCTGGTTGCCCGTATTTTGCAGGCTGCGCCCAGCTACCTGAAACCTGAAGGCCTACTGATACTGGAAATTGGTCATGAGTACGAACATTTTGTGGCGGCCTTCCCAGACCTAGAGCCTGTATGGCTAAGCACGGAAAACAGTCACGACCAGATCCTGCTCTTGCAACGGGAGCAGCTAGTCCCGTGATACGTGCCAATGGAATCAGCTTACGACGTGGTGTTAAGGTTTTACTCGAACAAACGGAATTCACCATACACCCCGGAGAACGCGTGGGCCTGGTCGGTAAAAATGGGGCCGGAAAAACCACACTCTTTGCCTTATTGCAAGGCGATATAGACCTGGACGCTGGCGACTTAAGCATGCCGGACAGTTGGCAAATTGCCAGCGTAGAACAGCATATTGCCGATCGCGACCGCCCTGCCCGCGAATTTGTGATTGACGGAGATAAGCATTTACGTCAATTACAGGCTCAACGTGCCCTCATCAGCGAAAACGATGGCCAGGGTATCGCCGAGCTAGAGGCCGCCTTACTGGAAGCCGATGCCTGGACCGCCCCCTCTCGTGCAGAACAACTACTGGCGGGACTAGGCTTTCAGCCAGAGCAATGGATGCTGCCCGTCGGTAATTTTTCAGGCGGTTGGCAAATGCGTTTAGCTCTGGCCAGAGCTCTGATGGCACCTTCTGACCTGCTCTTGCTAGATGAACCCACCAACCATCTGGACTTAGATGCCATGCTATGGCTGGAGCGCTGGTTACTCAGCTACCCAGGTACGGTGTTATTAATCTCGCACGATACCGAGTTTTTAGATGCAGTGGCTAAAGCTATTTTGCACATCGATCACCATAAGCTAGTGCGCTACAAGGGTGGCTATCACGACTTCATCATGCAGCGCGCTGAGCGTATGCAACAGGCACAAATTGCCTACCAGCGACAAACGCGTGAAGCCGCTAGACTGCAATCTTTTATTGATCGCTTCAAAGCAAAGGCCACCAAGGCCAAACAAGCACAAAGCCGTGTAAAAGCCTTGGCTCGCATGCAGCTTATGGCTCCCCTCAGAGAGGACAGCAGCATAAGCATACAGTTGCCCTCACCCAGCTATGTACCCGACCCTTTGCTTACACTGGACAAAGCTGATTTAGGCTACGGTGAGCAAGCCATACTCAAGCAGGTGCAACTGATGGTGCGTGGCGGCAGTCGCGTAGGTGTGCTGGGCATGAACGGAGCAGGAAAAAGTACGCTGATTAAAACACTGGCCGGCCAAATCAACCCACTAAGTGGTGAAAAAGTAGCCGCAAAAGGGCTGGAAATTGGGTATTTTGCTCAACATCAATTAGACATGATTGATGCGCAAGCCTCACCACTACAGCACCTAGCCCGTTTGGCGCCCGAGGTTCGTGAACAAGAGCTACGAAACTATCTGGGTGGCTTCGGATTTAGTGGCGACATGGCCTCTAACCCTACAGCCCCTTTTTCCGGTGGTGAAAAAGCCCGACTTGCTCTGGCACTTATCGTTTGGCAAAAACCCAATCTGCTGCTGCTAGACGAACCGACCAACCACCTTGACGTGGACACTCGTGAAGCCCTTGCCACAGCTTTAGCTGGCTATGAAGGCAGTGTTTTGCTGGTCTCTCACGACAGGCATCTGCTGCGCTCCACCGTAGACGAATTCTGGATTGTGGCCGACGGTGGCATACAAGAATTTGAGGGTGATCTGGAAGACTACCGAGACTGGTTACTCAAGCGCAATGCCACCGCTCGTTCAGAAGCACGCAAAGAGCGTCAACCTCTAGACGAGGACGCTGGCCTTGATCGCCGCACCCAGCGTAGGCAGGAAGCCGAAGCACGGCAGCGCTTGGCACAACTGCGTAAGCCTTTGGATAAAAAAATCCAAAAAATCGAAGCACTGATGGAACAAGCAAGCCTACGCCTGCAAGAATTGGACCAGCTGATGCAAAATCCCGACTTCTACACCGAGCAGTATAAAGATGAACGTCCTGGGCTACTTGCCGAGCAAGGAGAGCTTAGCAAGCAACACACAGAACTTGAAGAGCAGTGGCTGGAGCTTCAAGAAGAAATAGAAGCCTTAAGTACCTAGAAGCCGCGTTAAAAAAGCAGCTAATAAAGCGACTTGCGTCGCCTTATTAGCCTGCAATAATAATGAGCTTGGCAATCGCCAAGGCAAGTGTTTTGGTGCCTACCTCACGAAACTGAATCTGCGCTTGAGCATCATCGCCTGAGCCTTGCAAGCTTAAGATCGTTCCCTCACCAAACTTGGCATGCGCCACACCTTGACCTACTTTAAAGATTTTTCCATTCACCTCTAAAGAGCTGGTACCACTACGACCACCATAAGGCCTAGCACTACTGCCTGCCTTTCCTTGCCAAGACTGTCCACGTCGAAACGCACCACCTGAACCAAAGGTGGCATCCAGCTCCGCGCCCAGAGGATTCGCATTAGAGCGATAGCGAGCCGACAGGTATTTCGTGTTCTCGTCAGGAAGCTCGTCCAGAAAACGGGAACGCATAGCATAACGCGTCTGGCCATGCAACATACGGCTTTGTGCAAGCGTAATATACAGGCGCTGTCGGGCACGAGTGATGGCCACGTACATCAAGCGCCGCTCCTCTTCCAGCCCTCCGGCTTCCAGCAGGCTGTTTTCGTGCGGAAATAAACCTTCCTCCAGGCCAGTGATAAAGACTGCGTCAAACTCCAGCCCCTTGGCGGCGTGAATAGTCATAAGCTGTACGGCATCCTGACCATGCTGTGCCTGATTATCGCCCGCCTCCAGGGAGGCATGAGCCAAGAAGCCCCCCAAGGGTGACATGGGCGCTGGTGGTAACACGCCCTGCTCATCGGCCGTACTGACGTGCGCATCGGGAATGCGTCCAGCCGCCAAGTCGGACAGGTCCTCTTCCTGCACATACACGGCTGCCGCGTTCACCAGCTCCTGTAAGTTCTCCAGGCGCTCAGCCCCCTCACGGTCTGCCTGATAATGCGCAAGCAAGCCACTTTCATGCACTGTATGTTCAATGAGCTCAGGCAAGCTAATCACCTGCCCCTGATTGGCTAATTCCTGAATGATGGCCGCAAACCTTGCTAAGGCCGCCGCAGGCCTACCTTCAATGTAAGGAATGGCCCGCATTAAGCTTAAGCCACGCTCGCGCGCCAGCTCGCTTAACTGCTCGACCGAACGTGCGCCAATACCCCGAGTAGGAAAGTTAACGACACGTAAAAAGGCGGTGTCGTCATCCAGATTATCTGCAAGGCGCAAGTACGCCAGCGCATGCTTAATTTCCTGACGCTCAAAAAAACGCTGCCCGCCATATACCTTATAAGGTATTCCATGACTAAACAGTTGGTGCTCGATAATACGTGATTGTGCATTACTACGATAAAGCACCGCAATTTCACTGCGTTCGCGACCTTCGTGGATTAAGGACTTAATCTCATCCAGCACCCACACGGCTTCCATGGCATCGGACGCTTGTTCGCTAATACGAATAGGCTCACCCGAGCCACTGTCTGTCCACAGGTTTTTACCCAAACGGCCTGTGTTATTGGCAATCAGAGCATTCGCTGCATCCAGTATATGCCCACAGGACCGGTAGTTTTGCTCCAGTCGGATCACATTGCCTTTGGCGTAGTCTCGCTCAAAATCGGCCATATTACCAACATTAGCACCGCGGAAAGCATAAATAGACTGATCGTCATCACCGACCGCAAAAATACTAGACTGCGTTCCGGCCAATAGCTTGAGCCAACGGTATTGCAAATTATTGGTGTCCTGGAACTCGTCCACCAAAATATGCCCAAAGCGTTGCTGATAATGCTCACGAATAGGAGCATTACGACTTAATAGCTCATAAGAGCGCAGTAGCAGCTCAGCAAAGTCAACCACGCCCTCGCGCTCACACTGCTCTTGATATAGGCGATACAGATCGACCAGACGCCGTCTGTGGGCGTCGTACGCCTCTATGCTGTCTGGGCGCAAGCCCTCTTCTTTACTGCTGTTAATAAAACGCTGCACATCTTTAGGCGGAAACTTTTCATCATCGACATTATTTGCCTTAAGCATGCGCTTGATACTGGCCTGCTGATCAGCACTGTCCAAAATCTGAAAGCTTTGCACTAAACCCGCATCACGATAATGAGTGCGCAAGAAACGATTACACAGACCATGGAAAGTGCCTATCCACATACCACGCGTATCGATGGGCAATAAAGCAGTAAGCCGCGTCAGCATTTCGCGCGCGGCTTTATTGGTGAAGGTGACAGCCATCAAACCATAAGGGCTGGTTTGCCCGGTTTGAATTAACCAGGCCATGCGGGTCGTCAAAACGCTGGTTTTTCCGCTTCCTGCCCCCGCCAGCACTAAGGCGTGACCGGCGGGTAATGTAACTGCTGCTTGTTGCTGGGGGTTAAGCCTATCGATCATGCTGCGTAACGGCGCAGTCGCAAGGCAAATTGTTCCAGACTATCGATACCGCTTTGCTGTGCACGTTGGCACCATGCGCGCAAATCCGCGAGTAGTTTTTCGCTAGAGTCGCTAGAGCTTTCCCAGATACCCGATAACTCGCGCTGCATACGCATAATGATAGACAAGCGAGAGTCGCCAGAGGCCATATTATCCAGCTCAGCACGTTGCTCAGGCTCGAGCACTTCGTCACCACGGCCAATCCAGTCTTGACATCTTTGTAGCAAAGACCAGGAACAATTAGGATTGTTGCTATTAATTTGCAGCTTGAGTCGATCGACTTCTTCACTTGCCGCTTTACGCATAATATCGGCATAGCGCGCAAGAATTTCATAGCGGTGCGTAATCACGCCCTGCAAGGTTTCCAGGCTGATGTTATCGAACGAGCTATTTTTGAGCTCGGGCTCAAGACGCAGCTTGGGAGCCACTTTTTTCACTTTAGCCAAACCGACTGCTTTCAGCACACTGATGTAGCACCAGCCCAAATCGAACTCGTACCACTTACTGGAAAACTTGGCCGACGTGCCATAGGCATGGTGGTTATTGTGCAGCTCTTCACCGCCAATAATAATGCCCCAAGGAAACACGTTCGTGCTTGTGTCGGGACTGGCAAAATTTCGGTAACCAATCGCATGCCCCAGTCCGTTCACCACACCGGCGGCCCAGAAAGGAATCCATGCCATTTGTATGGCCCACACAGTAAAGCCTAGTAAGCCAAACAAGGAGACATCGATCACCAGCATGATCAGCACGCCCAGTAGACTATGCTTGGTATACAAATTGCGCTCAAGCCAGTCGTCGGGCGTACCGTGACCAAAACGCTTCAGGGTGTCGGGATTCGTGGCTTCCTGGCGGTACAGCTCAGCACCGCGAAAAAACACCTTGCCCAGACCAAACACCACGGGTGAGTGTGGATCGCCCTCGCGCTCGCATCGAGCGTGGTGCTTGCGGTGTATAGCCACCCACTCTTTGGTAACCATACCCGTAGTTAGCCAGAGCCAGAAGCGAAACACGTGCATGACAGCAGGATGCAGGTCAAGCCCGCGGTGCGCCTGACTACGGTGTAAAAATACGGTAACAGAGATAATGGTAAGGTGTGTCAGTACCAGAGTAACAACAATAAGTTGCCACCAGGAAAGCTGCAAAATACCACCTGCCAAGAAAGTTAAAAATGCTTGCATAGACCTAGTCGATGAGAGCCTTCATTATAAAACAGCAGAAAGTGTAGCCCAAATGGGCCGCCCACAACAGTTTATTCGTCATAAACTTGCGACAAATCAAGAGTTTCCAGATCTTGATTTACGCTGATTTGCGCTCCAATACGGCCGCAAAAAAACCATCCGTATTATGTTTATCGGTACGCAAAACCAGATAAGAATCCTCCAGCTCGAGCTCTGGCGCCTTATCTTTTAGGATAAGACGGGCATCAAGTAATTGAAAATCAGGATTTTCAACTAGAAAGCGTTCTACCTGCTCCTGATTTTCCTCAGGTAAAAAACTACACGTGGCATAAACCAGCCTGCCCCCCGGAGCAACACATGCCGCGGCCTGCTTCAAGATCTCGGCTTGCAACTGCACATAGTGCACCAAAGAATCAGGGTGTTGACGCCATTTTAGATCAGGATTACGACGTAAAGTTCCTAAACCGCTACAAGGAGCATCCACTAACACACGTTGTGCCTTGCCATGCAGACGGCGCACACGCTGATCCCCCTGCTCCTGTATGACCACTGGCACCACATTCGATAGGCCACTGCGAGCAAAACGTGGCTTGGCTTTGTTTAAGCGCGTGGCCGAGACATCAAACGCATACAGTCGCCCCGTAGAGCGCATCAAAGCGCCTAACAACAGGGTTTTACCACCAGCGCCTGCGCAATAGTCGATGACCATCTCGCCGCGGCGGGGTTCTAGCAGTGCAGTAAGTAGTTGGCTCCCCTCTTCCTGTATTTCAAGCTCACCTTTTTCATACTGTGGCCATACCGCCACAGATGGACGACCTTCGATACGAATTCCCCATGGCGAATAAGGTGTTGCCACCGGCTTGAACCTGGCCATAGGGCCATTTTGCAATTGTCGCAATACGGTATCCCTTTCCGCTTTCATGGGATTCACACGTAAATCCAATGTGGCCTGTTGATTCATGGCCTCCATCAGCTTGTAAGACTCAGGGATCGCTTGCAAGCGCTCTTCCAGCCATTCGGGCAAGCTCAAGCGCAAACCCACCGCTAGGCTCTGCGGATTAATACTGCGTATATGAGCCAGCCAGTCGCGCTCATCTTTGCTTAAACCCGCCGTCAGGGTTTCCTCATCAAATACCTGCCCCAAGCCCAACAGGGCCAAGCGACGGGTAGATGGCCCCACTCCGCTTTCCGCAAAGTGACGATACAAGCGCAAATGGCGCAACACATTGAAAACGGCTTCTCGAATCTCGCTACGGTCACGCGAACCAATTTTGGGATGATTACGTGCCCACCGGGTCAAGGCCAGATCGGCGGGGTGCTTCCATTGCAACACTTCGCCTAAGGCGCTAGCCACCTGTTCCAAGCGACGTGCAGCAATGGGCTGCGCCACGACCTGAGCACGCTTGAAATGAGCGCCAGACTTTGTTTTACGGGCTGCACCAGAAGGCGATTCCTTACGTGCTTGCTTAGGTTTATTTGAAGTCATTAAAAATACTGTCCTAATACATGCTTACTTAAGCATGAAAATAAAAACTGCGTTGCTCTAGCCCATGGGCTTGCACCCTGTCGTTCACATCCAGACGCACTTTGCCTTCAATTAACCAGCGCACAGCCTGAGCATAGACAGTATGCTCGGTGGCCAGCACTCGCTGGGCCAGGCTCTGGGCGGTGTCGCTGGCCAGTACGGGAATGACACTTTGAGCGATAATAGGGCCACTATCCAGAACCGGCGTAACAAAGTGTACCGTGCTACCATGGCACTGCACTCCGGCCTGCAAGGCTTGTTCATGCGTATGCAAACCGGGAAAACTAGGTAATAACGAAGGGTGAATATTGATCAAACGACCGCGAAAATGCTCAACAAAAAATGGGCTAAGCACACGCATGAAGCCCGCAAGTAAAACATAATCGGGCTGATAATTGTCGATTTGCTGCAATAATGCCTGGTCAAATTGGGCACGTGTTGCATAATCACGATGCGATACGCATGCCGTTGTTATGCCCTGTTGCTGCGCCCAGTGTACCCCTTCCGCATCAGGCTGGTTAGAAATAACGGCACAAACTTGAGCAGGTAAAGCTTGTTCCTCTATCATTCTGGCTATGGCCTGCATATTGCTACCACGCCCGGAAATCAGTATTACCAGGCGACAAGATGGGGTCAAATCAGTCAAAATCCTACTTCCCGAGAAATAAAGAATACAAAATTGTAAGCTCTCGCTTGTGAAATCTGCTCTAAAACTTTATCGTTCCATGCCTCGCTACAACAGCCAGGCTCCTAGCGCCTTAACCATAGGCAATTTTGATGGTGTGCACCTCGGTCACCAGGCTATCTTGCGTCGCGTGCATGAACAGGCTGAACGCTTGCAGTTACGCCCCAGTGTGATGACGTTTGCCCCTCACCCACGTGCGTATTTTGCTCTGCGCGGCAAACGCCCTGAACTTATCCCCACCCAAATTAGTAGTTTGCGTGACAAGCTCGAAGCTATTCATGCACAAGGTATACGGCAAGTGTATCTGGCACGTTTTAATCAAGCCATGGCGGATATGTCGGCGCACGATTTCATCGAACATATTTTAGTCCGGGGACTGAACACGCGCTGGCTTTTAGTGGGTGCAGATTTTCGCTACGGCCACAAACGCGCTGGCGACATTGCTCTGTTACGCCAAGCGGGCGTGGATTACGGTTTTGAGGTAGAGACCATCAGCGATGTGGTGGACAGAGAAGGACGACGCATATCCAGCTCAGAGCTACGCACAGCACTAGCTGTCGGCCAACTTGAACGAGCACGACACTTACTGGGCAAACCCTATCACCTAAGTGGTCATGTTATTCATGGCCAGAAGCTGGGACGCCAGATTGGCTTTCCCACTATGAATATCCCTGTCCCTGAACATTGCGCCGTGCGCTCTGGCATTTACGTTGTTCGGGCACACGGCTTAGGCCCCAAACCGCTAGCGGGCATAGCCAGCTTAGGGGTGCGCCCCACCGTACAATCGCAAGGCCGTTTGCTGCTTGAAGTACATTTACTGAACTCGCAGCTCGATGCATACGGTAAACTTGCAAGAATTGAATTTCTGGAATTTGTCAGGGATGAAGAAAAATTCCCTGACCTTGACACAATGATCGCCGCCATCCGTAACGATGCGCAACGCGCTCAGGACTACTTCGCCATCCATGGACTATAAAGACACTCTCAACCTACCCGACACTCCCTTTCCTATGCGCGGCGATCTCGCTCGTCGTGAGCCCAACTGGATTGCCCAGTGGGAAGAAAAGAAAGTCTATGCTGCTATACGTGCAGCCAGCGCCGGCCGCCCAAAATTTATTTTGCACGACGGCCCTCCCTATGCCAACGGCGATATACACATAGGTCACGCTGTCAACAAGGTTCTGAAAGACATTATTGTTAAAAGCCGTAATATGGATGGCTTTGATGCCCAGTACGTGCCCGGTTGGGACTGCCATGGCATGCCTATCGAAATTCAGATCGAGAAAAAATTCGGTAAAAACCTGCCTGTTGCCGAGGTGCAATCCAAAGCACGCGCCTACGCCCTTGAACAAATCGACAGTCAACGCAAAGACTTCAAGCGCCTAGGTGTACTGGCAGACTGGGAACGCCCCTACCTCACCATGAATTACAGCAACGAAGCCGACGAGCTGCGTGTGTTGGCTCGTATCATGGAAAAAGGCTTTGTGTTCCGCGGACTCAAACCGGTTAACTGGTGTTTTGACTGTGGCTCTGCCTTAGCTGAAGCCGAAGTTGAATACGCCGAGCGCAAAGACCCCTCGATTCATGTTGCCTTCCCTTTTGCAGAGCCAGAAAAGCTCGCACAGGCTTTTGGCCTGCCGCATCTGGACGACGGCGCCATTGTGATCTGGACCACCACACCGTGGACCATTCCGGCCAACCAGGCCCTGAACGTACACCCCGAGTTTGACTACGCGCTGGTGCGCCTCAATGCACCGCGTGCTACCGGCTCTTACCTGATTTTAGCCAAAGACTTAGTCGAGCAGTGCCTGCAAGAATGGCAGCTAGAAGGCGAGATCGTCGCCAGCACCAGTGGTGAACAATTGGCTGGTATCGCCTTTCATCACCCTCTGGCTCAAGCCGATGCCGGCTATGCCCGCCTGTCGCCTATTTATCTAGGTGACTACGTCACCTTGGACAGCGGTACTGGCGTTGTGCACTCTGCCCCCGCCTACGGCGTTGAAGACTTTGTGTCATGCAAAGCCCATGGCTTGAACGATGACGACATTATCAAGCCTGTGCTGGGTAACGGCCACTATGCGGACAGCTTGCCCCTATTTGGCGGGCAACTGATCTGGAAAGCAAACCCGAACATTGTCACCGCCCTGCACGATGCGGGCACATTGCTCAAAAGCGAAGATCACCAGCACAGCTACATGCATTGCTGGCGTCATAAAACCCCAATTATTTATCGCGCTACCAGCCAGTGGTTTGCAGGCATGGATCGCGCTAATCAAAGCGGCCGCTCCTTACGTGAAATGGCTCTGGAGGCCGTGGAAAACACGGACTTCTACCCCGCTTGGGGTCGCGCTCGCCTACACGCCATGATTGCCAATCGCCCCGACTGGACCTTGTCCCGTCAGCGCCAGTGGGGTGTACCCATGGCCTTTTTTGTGCACAAAGAAACCGGTGAACTGCATCCACGTACCCCAGAGCTCATGGAGCAAGTTGCGCAACGTATCGAGCAACACGGCATTGAAGCCTGGCAAACATTGGATCCACGAGAACTACTCGGTGAGGACGCAGAGGTATACGAAAAAAACCGCGACACTCTGGACGTCTGGTTTGATTCGGGCACCACACACGCCACGGTGCTGGGTGGGCAAGATCACGATATTCAAGGTTCGCATGCCGACGCTTTGCAATGGCCGGCAGACCTGTACCTAGAAGGCTCAGACCAGCATCGCGGCTGGTTCCACTCTTCCTTGCTGACTGGCTGCATGATGTATGGGCGCGCACCTTATAAGGCCTTGCTGACCCATGGCTTTGTCGTGGACGGCAAAGGCCGCAAAATGAGCAAATCATTGGGTAATACCGTGGTTCCTCAAAAAATAGCCGACAGCCTGGGTGCCGAAATTCTGCGTCTCTGGGCAGCCTCTACCGACTACTCTGGCGAACTGTCTATTTCAGATGAAATTCTCAAGCGTGTGGTTGAGGGCTACCGTCGTATTCGCAATACCCTGAAATTCCTATTAGGTAACCTGGCCGACTTTGATCTGGCCAGCGATGCCATCGATATGGATCAATTGCTGGATATCGATCGTTACGCCATTGCCATGACCGAGGCCATGCAGGCCGAAGTCAGGGCGCACTATGCCAAATACGAATTTCACCCTGCGGTAGCCAGACTGCAAATCTTCTGCTCGGAAGATCTGGGGGCGTTTTATCTGGATATTCTGAAAGACCGCCTATACACCACTGCTAAAAACGGCCTGCCACGCCGTTCGGCTCAAACCGCGCTCTATCACATCACGCACGCCCTGCTCAAGCTGATGGCTCCTATCCTGTCGTTTACCGCCGAGGAGGCATGGAAAGACTTGCAGCAAGGCAAGAGCGACCCCGTCACTATCTTTACTGAAACCTTCCATCAGCTACCAGCCATTACAGACGCGGAGCAGCTCAAGCTAGACTGGCAATTATTACGCAGCATACGTGCCGAAGTAATGCGCCGCATCGAGGATGTACGCAGTACCGGAGCAGTAGGCTCTTCGCTGGCCGCCGAGGTGGATATTTACACGCAAGGACGTGAACTGGAAGTACTACGCGCTTTAGGCGATGACCTGCGCTTTGTCCTGATCGTTTCACGCGCCACGGCTCACGAGCATCAAGGCGAGCTCTCGGTCAAAGTCAGCGCCACTGATGCGGCCAAGTGTGAACGCTGCTGGCATCATGTGCCAGATGTGGGCAGCAGCGCTGACCATCCCACGATTTGTCATCGATGCGAAGACAATCTCTTTGGTTCGGGTGAAGTACGTCAACATGCCTAAACCAGCAAGCTCATCGAAAAGCGAGGCTCCCATGCAAAAACGCCGCCTAAGCAATAATCAGCGCTTCTGGTGGTGGATGGCGCTGGCAACCAGCCTGGTACTGCTGGACCAATGGACCAAGCAGTACTTTGACACACAGCTTTACTACGGTGAACGCTGGAATGTCTTACCGTTTTTCGATTTCACCTTGCTCTATAACCCTGGCGCGGCCTTTAGCTTTTTGGCTGATGGCCAGGGATGGCAGAAATGGTTTTTCATTTGTATTGCGCTGGGGGCTTCCACGCTTATCATTACCTTATTACGGAAAAGCCCTCAGCTCACCCTGTTTAGCCTGTCCATGAGTCTGATCATGGGTGGGGCAATAGGGAATGTACTAGACCGTTTTCAACACGGTCATGTCATCGATTTTTTACTTTTCTATTGGAATAACGCTTACTTTCCTGCCTTTAACGTCGCCGATATCTGTATTACCATCGGTGCCATTCTCATGGTGCTGGATGAGTTCCTTCGTTTACGCAAGAAAAAGCAGGAAGCCAAGGAGTAAACATGCTTGCCAATAAACGTTTGGTTTTCGGCCTGACCGGAGGCATAGCCGCCTATAAAACTGCCGAGCTACTACGCCGAGCGCAAGACTTAGGGGCACACATTGATGTGGCCATGACCGAAGCAGCATGCCGCTTTGTGACGCCACTGACCTTCCAGGCCTTATCAGGCCATCCGGTGTACACGGATCTTTGGGACCCCCGAGTCCCCAATAATATGGCGCACATCCAGCTTAGCCGTGATGCGGATGCTATTTTGATCGCTCCGGCCAGCACCGACTTTATTGCCAAATTGGCGCATGGACAGGCGGATGATTTACTCAGCACGCTGTGCATTGCCCGAGGCGATTGCCCCTTATTAATTGCTCCGGCCATGAATCGCGAAATGTGGCTTAGCCCTGCCTGTCAGCGCAATATCAAACAATTACGTGAAGACGGCATACATATACTAGGGCCAGGCTCGGGCGACCAAGCCTGCGGCGAAACCGGCGATGGCCGCATGCTTGAACCACACGAGCTGCTTGCTGAGCTCGTCGCGTTTTTCCAGCCCAAACTATTGCAAGGAAAACGGGTGCTGATCACCGCTGGCCCAACCAGCGAACCCATAGACCCGATACGCATGATTACCAACCGCTCCTCGGGGAAAATGGGCTATGCGATCGCCCTTGCGGCTGAGCAAGCCGGCGCTCAGGTACACCTGGTATCAGGCCCCACCGCGCTAGCCATCCCCTACGGTGTTCGACATACGCCCGTAGAAACGGCACGGCAAATGCACGCTGCCGTGATGCAATCCGCCCCGCAAAACGATATTTTTATTGCGGTAGCTGCCGTAGCCGATTGGTATGTCAGCAATGCCAGCACGCAAAAAATCAAAAAACAGCCTGACGGACAAACTCCCGCCCTGGAATTTGCGCTTAACCCAGATATCCTAGCCGATGTGGCGGCCCTGGAGAACGGGCCATACTGTGTTGGCTTTGCCGCTGAAACAGACCAACTGATTGAGCACGCTCAAGCTAAGCGTCTGCGCAAAAATGTACCTCTACTCTTTGCCAATCTTGCCCAAGACAGCATGAATGCAGATAACACTGCCTTAGTACTGTTTGATGAGCAGGGGCACGAGCAATGGCCTGCCCAAAGCAAACAGTTGGCGGCACGCCAGCTTATCGCAGCGATTGCTACTCGTATTTAACCTTTTTTTTGACTGCAGCTCGCATGAACAACGTCAATATTAAAATTCTGGATGAACGCATCCGGGATGTACTTCCTGCTTACTCTACACCAGGCTCCGCCGGCCTGGATTTGCGCGCCTGTCTGGATGACACCCTTGTGCTGGAACCCGGACAAACTGTACTGATCCCAACAGGCTTGGCCATGCATCTGGCCGACCCGGGATACGCCGCTATGATTCTGCCACGTTCAGGCCTGGGGCATAAACACGGCATTGTCTTGGGAAACTTAGTAGGTTTAATTGATTCGGATTACCAAGGGCCACTAATGGTCTCTGTGTGGAATCGTGGCGACACCGCATTTAGCATTGCCCCCCTAGAACGCATAGCGCAACTGATTATCGTGCCTGTGTTGCAAGTGGGCTTTACACTGGTTGAGGACTTTGACACCACCGAGCGCGGCAGTGGTGGTTTTGGCAGTACCGGTAGCGCCTGATATCAATCCTTGGTGCTGCTCGACTCCCGGGCTTGGCTCACCAAGGTTTTCACCATGCGCCACTCCCCTTTGCGTACCTGATAAATCGTGAAAGGGCTTTGGCGCAAATTGCCCTGACTATCGTAGGCAATGCTCTGACTCGTGACCCCACTACGTTTTAATGATGCCAAATAAGGCAGATACACATCAGGTTGCGCACTATTTGCCTGCTTCATCGCCGTAATCATATTCCAGGCTCCATCGTAAGCATAGGCCGCATAGAGCATAGGAAACTGCTCAAAACGTTGCTGATACTCTTGGATAAAACGTCGTCCTGCTGCCAATCCGTCCAAGGGTACCCCTGAAAGCGAGGCATACGCCCCTTCACCGTCCTCTTGGCTCAAGTCTAGAAACAGCTCAGTTTTACCCATATCCCCAGTAATAAAGCTCCATTTTTTGCCTATCTCTGCGATGGTACGCTTGATGGTAACGGCCTGCCTATCCGTTCCTGCAAAAAACACCGCATCCGCTTGCTGTATGGCCGCTAACTGCTCAGATAGGTCTGTCGCACTACTACTTAACATGGCATCGGTGACAATATGAGCGTGCGCACGCTGGGTAGCCTGCACGACCTGCTCACTTAAGCCCTGACCATAGGCCGTGTTATCGTGCAGCACCACCACGCGACTGGCAGCCAGATCTTTCACCATGAATTGCGCCAGCGCTTCCCCTTGCTGAGCATCATTGCCCATCATGCGAAAGCTAGTATCAAAGCCTAATCGGGTATAGGCCAATGCACTGGCCATGGCAATTTGCGGCAGGCCATGCTCGTGATAAATAGGTGCCGCGGCAATACTGGTGCCAGAATTGAAATGCCCCAGCACCCCGTTAAGCTTGGCGCTCACGAACTGCTGCGCCACCGTTTTGGCAAGCTTAGGGTCAGCCTGGTCATCACGCACCACCAGCTCGAACTTAACCGGTTTACCGTCGAACTGAATTTGGGCTGCATTGGCTTGCTCCAGAGCTAATATCAAGCCATGCTGCATATCGCTGCCGTAATGCGCCTGCGGACCGCTTAAGGGCGCAGCAAAGCCCAAACGCACCACCTCAGGATCAGACTGAGCCTGAGCAAACACAGCAAAGCCAAAACACAAGGCACCCAGCCCCACTCTTAACCGCATTCATCCCTCTATTCATCAATCACGCATGCACCGGGCCCATTAATAGGGCCCGTCTGCATACTCACACACGCATCTTTTAGCCTATCATCATCAGGCTGGCATTACCACCCACAGCAGCCGTGTTCACACTGGTCGACACCTCGCGCACCAAGCGCTCAGTCTGGTAAACACTACCTGCCTGCAAAGCCGAGCTGCTCAAGCCCTGTACCCCAATAATAGGCCCATCGCGCTGAGCTAGTTGCTGATTCAAGCTTAACAGCTCATCGCTATCGCCCTCAAACAACACCGCATCAAAATCAAGTGTCTGCAAATCAGCCTGATCCAGCACTACATGCCCCCCGTTTGCTTGAGCCAGTTGGGCATATTCCGCTTGGCTATCCCGCACATACAGCAGGGCCTGATTGCCGCTGCGCTGCACAGCCATTAATTGCTGCTCCAGACCCTTGACTGTTGCTGGTACGCACAGCACTACACCTCTGGGATACACACGATACGTATTGTTTTCACCTGTAGGCCCAGGCAAGCTAACACCGCGCTGGTAAGCTTCTATATTTAGCTCGGGCAAATGGCTAAGCAGGCGCCTGACATATAAAGGGCCACCCGCTTTGGGGCCTGTTCCCGATAGCCCCTCTCCGCCAAAGGGCTGCACACCCACCACAGCCCCCACAATGTTGCGGTTCACATAAACATTACCGGCGTGAATATGGTGTGTCAGCCTGTCTATAGTCTCATCAATACGAGTATGCACACCAAAGGTTAAACCGTAGCCCAGAGCATTAATACGGTTAATCAGCGCATCCTCGTCCTTGCGCTCATACCGAACCACGTGCAAGACCGGACCAAATATTTCACGCTCTAAATCATCAATCTGATCGATCTCAATCAGCGTGGGGGCCACAAATGTACCGGACACGGGTGGCAAAGAGAGCTGCTCTATGGCATGCCCTTTCGCTCTCATTGCGGCAATATGTTCGAGTATGCCCTGTCTGGCCTGCGCATCAATCACAGGTCCTACATCGGTACTCAGCAAGTCAGGGCGACCTATGCGCAGCTCGTGCATGGCCCCCTTCAGCATATCCAGTACCCTATCTGCACAATCGGCCTGCAAGCACAGCAAACGTAAGGCAGAACAGCGCTGACCCGCCGAATCAAAAGCCGAATTCAGCACATCCAACACTACTTGCTCTGCCAAGGCGGACGAATCAACCACCATCGCGTTCAGGCCACCGGTTTCCGCCACCAATGGCACCACCGATCCATCCGGATTCAAACGCTGGGCTAACTGCCCGGCAATCACGTGCGCCACCTCGGTTGAACCGGTAAACATGACAGCATTGACCTGAGCACTCTGGACCAGGGGCGCCCCCACTTGCACGCCATCCCCAGGCAATAACTGCAAGGCACCATGCGGAATTCCTGCCTGATGCAATAGACTAACTGCCAAACTCGCGATCAAGGGGGTTTGCTCGGCTGGTTTAGCCAAGACCACATTACCGGCCGCTAAGGCTGCACTAATTTGCCCCAAGAAGATCGCCAGAGGAAAGTTCCAAGGGCTAATACACAGCACACAGCCCAAGGGCTTGGCCTCTGTGGTCTGTAAGTCATCACGCACCTGCGTCGCATAATAGCGCAGAAAATCGACCGCCTCGCGCACCTCTGCCACCGCATTCGCATACGACTTACCTGCTTCGCGCACAAGCACCCCCATGAGTTCTTGCATCGCATCTTCCAGCATCTGCGCAGCACGCAATAAACTGTCGGCACGCTCTCGGGCAGGCGTAGACTCCCAAATCGGTGCGAAGTGTTGCGCCGCACTCAAGGCATTATCAAGATCAACAGGACGCGCACTCATCACATAGCCCACGACGTCTTGATGGCATGCCGGATTGATGACGGCATGAGCATGCTGCTGGTCCCAAGCTGGGCTGTCCTGAGCTACCAGGGGCAAGGCACGCAAAGGCTGTTTAGCACCGTACAATAAGGCCGCTGCCAAGGAGCCCAGCCTATGCTCGTTGCTTAAATCCAGGCCGGCAGAGTTAAGGCGCTCTTCGGCGGCCCAGTATAGCTGGCGTGGCAAGGGGATTTTGTCATGTGGCTTACCAACAGGCTGAACCTGCTGGGCTTGCTCTACCGGGTCACGCACCAAGCTATCGACTGCAATGCTCTTGTCGCCTATCTGATTCACAAACGAGGTATTGGCCCCATTTTCTAGTAAACGTCGTACCAAATACGCCAATAAGGTTTCATGAGGGCCCACCGGAGCATAAATACGGCAAGGACGGTTTAACTTACCCTCTTTGCTAGCACCCACGACTTGCTCGTACAAGGGCTCGCCCATGCCATGCAAACACTGAAACTCATACTGACCGGGATAATAATTTTGCCCTGCCATGACGTAAATCGCTGCCAAGGTTTGCGCGTTATGTGTTGCAAACTGGGGAAACAAGGCTTCAGGCGCTTGCAGCATCTTGCGCGCACACGCCAGATAAGCCACATCCGTGTGCATTTTGCGTGTGTAAACCGGATAGTCTTCCAGGCCATCCACCTGAGCACGTTTGATCTCACTGTCCCAGTAAGCGCCTTTCACCAAGCGTATCATCAAGCGATGAGAGCTGCGTTTAGCCAGATCTATCAGGTAATCAATGACAAAAGGCGCTCGTTTCTGGTAGGCCTGTACCACGAAACCAATGCCGTTCCAACCTGCCAGTTCGGGCTCAAAGCATAAACGCTCCAGCAAGTCCAAAGATAGCTCCAGCCTGTCGGCCTCTTCGGCGTCAATATTCAGTCCTATATCGTAATGCCGGGCCAGCACAGATAAGCGCAGCAACTGAGGATACAACTCGTCCATAACACGCTCACGCTGAGCGCGACTATAGCGTGGATGCAAGGCCGACAACTTAATAGAAATGCCGCCACCCTCGTAAATGCCTTTGCCTTGATTACTTTTCCCTATAGCGTGTACTGCCTGCTCATAGGCCTGATAGTAACGCTGCGCATCGGCCGATGTGGTCGCTGCCTCACCCAACATATCGTAAGAATAACGGAAGCCTTTTTCTTCCATTTTTCGGCTATTGGACAAGGCGGCGGAAATCGTTTCACCGGTCACAAACTGCTCGCCCATTAGGCGCATAGCGGTATCAACGCCACGACGGATCAGCGGCTCCCCACCTTTGCTGATCAAACGCGTTAAGGCGGAGGACAGCGATTTTTCACTGTTAGAGCTGACTAACTTACCCGTTAGCATCAACCCCCAACTGGCCGCATTCACAAAAACCGAAGTGGACTCACCCACATGAGAGCGCCAGTCACCATGAGCAATCTTGTCACGTATCAAGGCATCGCGTGTCGGTCGATCTGGAATACGCAATAAGGCTTCTGCCAAGCACATCAGGGCGACACCCTCTTGGCTGGATAGGGAAAATTCCTGAATCAGGCTTTCCACGCCGCCCCCGCCACGCCGCGCGCGCAAGCCCAACACCAGTTTTTTTGCTAGCTCTTGCGCCTGCTCGGACTGGGAGTACTGCGCTAACTGCAATAACACCGGCAAACATTCCGTTTCGGGACGACGGTACGCCGCAGTAATAGCAGATCGCAACACCGATTGCGGCTGGATATCCTGAGCAAAAGCATGAAAAGGCCATTGCACATCATCCTCTATCGGAGTGTCTACGCTAGGGTCCATCTCCTGCAGGTGCAAGAGCTCACTGGGCATATGCCCGCGCTCCAGTGCATCCAGATAGGCATGCAAAGCTTGTTTATGCAGCCAATGAGGTGTGCATCCCAAACGCTCCGCCGCCGCTCGTAAGCGTTCACGGAATACGAGATCGACCTTGATTCCCAAAGTAATACTACTTGCCATACGTCCCCCAATAAATACGGTCGCACTATCCAGCGCATCAAATAATACGCTGATGATAACAAGCAGTTAACCTTAAAACAAGAAATGGTTAACCTTGGTTAACCCTAGCAGTCAAGAAAGATATCGGACTTGAGCGCGTAAGGTTGAGCATTCATCTGTGCCGCTAAAATATCCAGCAAATTAGCCACTAGAGTCTGATGCGCTTGCACCAATTGCGTCAGATCGCCCGGCGCGGGCATTTTCTGTACCAAACGACACTGAAACGACTGTGCCGTGAAACCTACAGCCTGCAATGACCAGTTCACCTCTTGGGCCACATACTGCCCCAAGGCGGACTCAAAACCCAATACACCTAAACTCAATGCCCAGTACTTCTGCCCTGCGCTGGGCACACCCAGATCCGGCTTAGCGATACGTAATGGCAAGCCCGCGGACACGGCCAATTGCCACTCATCGCCTAAAGGCGAGGCCCACTGATAGTCGTTAAGCAACTGTAACTGAGCCCCTCCTTCATTGAGCAGCACCATCTGACGGCGGTCTAACTGCACAGGCAGATCAAGGTGTTTGAGCACAAAGCCCTGATAATCAAGCCCGGCAGATTTTGTCGTCGAAAGCTGCACCGGAGGCTTGAGCGTGAAGTATTGAGGACCAGAGCCGGCACAGGCCGCACACAAACCCAGTACCAGCACACCTGCAGAAAGCTTTAACTGTGTATACATACTTTAATGCTCCGGCAAAACATCGGCCTTACGACCACGTATCAAACTGCTGGGCTGCGCCTGCAAGCTATCGGCCAAATCACGCATTGCTCGCATGGCACGATTAAGCTCACGCATATTTCGCTCTAGATTCACATTCAAGCTTGAGTCAGAGGCCAGTAAACCTGCCATCTCATCCACCGCCTTTTGTATCGACGACAAGGTGTTATTTAGTTGCGGCACACTAGAACTATCCAGCCTGCCCACCACCTTATTCACTTGCACCAAGCTTTGCTCAAGCTGTTTGCCAATCTCGGGGAAAGGTATAGCGGACACTTTATTAATAATGTTACTAACCTGCTCTTGCAAACGGTCAAAATCACCTGAAATCGTCGGTACACGTATGGGAACACCGCCCATCTCAAAATCAGCCTCAGGCGCGTTGGGGAAGAACTCCAATGCCACATACTGCTTACCCGTTAGTAAATTGGCGGGTCGCATTTGCGCACGCAAGCCATGTCGAATCATAGGCTCAAACAAGGCGGACAGTGGATCATCCCCTTTACGCGCCGCCACAGCAACCTGCTGATACACACTACCCAAACGCTGAGGATAAATACGCGCCTTGACCAAGGCATAAAAGCTCTTTTTGTCGCTATCGTACTCCAGGTTCACATCACTTACCTTGCCTAGCTCCAGCCCCCTGAACTCCACACCCGAACCGGGCTCTAGGCCACGCGTAGATTGATAAAAGTGAAACTGCAATGACACTGCCATACCGTCAGGCTCGGCCAAAGCCTCGTCACGGCTAGCAAATAGCTCAAAATACGTATTGACGGGAACAGGATGATTCGACCCCATGTGCGAGCGCTCAAACGCCACCCCGCCCGCCAAGGCAGCCACCAAAGAATGAGTGCGCACGGTAAAGCCACTCGCTCCCAACGACATGTTCACGCCACTAACGTTCCAAAAGCGCGTACTGTCGGTAATGTACTGATCATAGGGGGCATCGACAAACACTTGCACATGCACGCCCTCGCCCTCGGTATTGAACTCGTAGCCAATAACCTGCCCCACCTGTATACCCTGATAATACACAGGAGAGCCGCGCTCTAAAGAGCCCAGGCCTGGCGTGGTCAAAATATAGCGCGATCCTGGACGCCCACTAATAATCTCCGGCGGCGCCTCCAGACCACGAAACTCGTACACACTATCGCCTTTATCCAGTTGCTGCGGAGCATCCACAGCTATATAGGCGCCCGACAATAAGGTACCCAGGCCTGATACACCGCTTAAGCCCAAACGTGGGCGCACTACCCAAAAACGCGCCTGCTCTTGAGTAATGTAATCCGCCCCCTCCAGCTCAAGCCTGGCCTTGACCAAAACACCCTTACGATCTGGAGCGACCGTAATCGAGGAAATATGACCCACCTCGACTTCACGGTAACGTAACTTGGTTTGCCCCACTACCAAGCCTTCGGCTGAATCAAAATAAATCTCTATGCTTGGCCCAGTCAGCATCCAACTGCGCAACACCAGCGATGCCCCCACAAAGGCGGCGACAATGGGTAACAACCAAATCCAGGAAAAACCGGTGCGCTTGGGCGCAATCAGCACAGGCTCTGCAGGCTGCGCTGAAGTCGTTTCCGAGGAGGACATATCGCTCATAAAACAGTAACTCTCTTTCAGACAGTAGACACAGGCTGCATAGGAGCCGGGGCCTGATCCCAGGCGTCACGCGGATCATAATGCTCGGCCGCCAGCATAGTAAACACCACCACCAAACCAAAGCTCACCGCCGCCGGACCAGGAATAATCTGCGATACACCCGGAAAATTGGCCAAGGCCGCCATCAATACCACCACAAACACATCCAGCATGGACCACTGACCGATGAGCTCGACCATATCGTAAAGACGATTACGTTGACGCTGCACCTGATTACCCCGCCAGCGACGCTGCAAATTTAGGGTAAGCAAAGCCAATATCTTGGTAATGGGCACCACCACACTGGCGACAAAAACGATTAAGGCCAAATCCCAGGACCCCAATTCCCAAAGCTGTATGACGCCACCAATAATAGTGTGCTCCCCCCCCATAACCACACTACGTAACTCCATCATGGGCAAGACATTTGCAGGAATATACAAAATAACCGCTGTCAGCAAATAGGCCAGACTACGAACCCGGCCTTTAGGATGACGCTTATGCAAGGTAGCGCCACAGCGCTCACACCGAGCCGCCTTTAATGGGTGTACCAAGCCACAACTGGTGCAGGCACAATGCTCTTGACCCTGCTGCATACCCGAGGCCCGGGCGAGCACGATTTCCGCATCCTCAGCCCATAACCACAAACGCCTGTGATTCACACGGCTTAGCGCAGTCAAAAAGAAGCAAAGGGCTAAAAACGCATAGATTCCCGGCTGCAACTGCATATCGCCAAAACCGGAAAATTTAACAATAGCCACCACAATGCCTAAAAACAAAACACTGGTCATAGACCAATGCTGAAGGTGACGCAGAACACGTAAACCCGTCGCAAAGTCGCGTGGTAAACGACGAGCGGCGATACAACTCAAGGCCCAGTACTGAAATAACAACTGAAAAAGAGGAAGCCAAAAGCCCACCAACCCCGTCATGATGGACAGTTCCCAGTAACCTTGCTGCCAAATCAATAACAAGGCATCGGGAAAGGTGGGCGCCACAGTTTGACCAGCCAGACTTAAAGACACAATGGGAAAACCATTGGCCACCAGAAAAAGGATGAGCACGGCCAGCACGACGGCGCGCCATTGAGCTGCCTGCCACCGACTGGCACGATACAGCACCTGGTCACACCGCACACAACGCGCTTGAGCAGCCTGCCCCATTGCCACTCGTCTGTGCACTGCATCACAGTGCGTACAGGCGATCAGTGGCACATGGGCAGGCATGCCTTACTCCACAAGCTCGGGCTCAGGCTTGCTTGCAGAACGGGACTCAGCGGCATCACTGTCCGGAAACACCAACACCACCTTATCCTCAGCATCCAAGGTGACATCGACTGTCCCCCCGTCGACCAGACGACCGAATAGCAACTCGTCAGCCAGCGCACGACGTATCGTGTCCTGAATCAGTCTGTGCATGGGACGAGCCCCCATAGCGGGGTCAAAGCCTTGCTTGGCCAGATACTCGCGCAAGTCATCAGAAAAGCTCACCTCAACCCGCTTCTCATGCAACTGATTTTCCAGTTGCATCAGGAACTTATCCACCACCTGCAGGATTACTTCACGTGACAGCGGCTGGAAGCCAATGATGGCATCAAGACGATTACGGAACTCGGGCGAGAAATGACGCTTAATATCCTGCATCTCTTCGCCTGACTTGCTGCTTTGCGCGAAACCAATACTGTTGCGGCTTAAGGTATCTGCTCCGGCATTAGTGGTCATGATAATAATGACATTACGAAAATCCGTTTTACGCCCGTTATTATCCGTTAGCGTGCCGTTATCCATGACCTGCAGCAAAATATTGTATACATCTGGATGCGCTTTTTCGATTTCATCCAAAAGCAACACGCAATGCGGCTGCTTCGTCACTGCCTCGGTGAGCAAACCACCTTGATCAAAGCCCACATACCCCGGAGGCGCCCCGATTAGGCGCGATACGGTATGACGCTCCATGTACTCAGACATATCAAAGCGCAAAAGCTCCACGCCCATGGTGAAAGCAAGCTGTCGTGCCACTTCCGTTTTCCCTACCCCTGTGGGTCCGGAAAACAGGAAAGAGCCAATAGGCTTATTTGGCAGACCCAAGCCCGAACGCGCCATTTTAATGGCCGCAGACAAGGCCTCGATCGCCGCATCCTGCCCAAACACCACCGCTTTCAAGTCACGACCTAGTGTGGCCAAACGGTTGCGATCATCGCTGGACACAGACTGTGGGGGAATACGGGCAATACGCGATACGGTGTTTTGTATATCAACCTTGCCAATGATTTTTTTCTGGCGTGAGCGCGGCAATAAACGTTGCGCTGCGCCCGCCTCATCAATCACGTCAATAGCCTTATCAGGCAAAAACCTATCGTTAATATAGCGGTCAGACAGCTCGGCCGCCGCCGTTAAGGCAGCCGCCGAGTAGCGCACACCGTGGTGTTGCTCGAAATGCGTTTTCAAACCACGCAGAATTTGAATGGTTTGCTCTACGGTAGGCTCGGACACATCGATCTTTTGAAAACGTCGCGACAAGGCGTGATCTTTTTCAAAAATACCCCGGTACTCACTATAGGTGGTTGCACCCAAACACTTTAATTGCCCAGACGACAAGGCAGGCTTCAACAGATTCGAGGCATCCAAGGTACCACCCGAAGCAGAGCCAGCACCAATCAGCGTATGAATTTCGTCAATAAACAACACTGCTTGCGGTGTTTCCTTCAACTGCTTTAATACCGCTTTTAAGCGTTGTTCAAAATCGCCGCGGTATTTAGTACCTGCTAATAATGCCCCCATATCCAAGGCGTACACATGCGCTTCGCGCAAAATGTCGGGCACCTGCCCTAACTGGATACGCAAGGCTAAGCCTTCGGCAATAGCGGTTTTTCCTACACCCGCTTCACCCACCAGCAAAGGGTTATTTTTGCGGCGACGGCACAGAACCTGGATAACACGCTCAACCTCGTGGTCGCGCCCGATAAGCGGATCAATACGACCCAGATTCGCCTCAGCGTTCAAATCGGTGGCATACAGATCCAAGGGCGACTTTTGTTGATCCGAGCGCGTATCAGCCTCGGCCGCCGGACTGGCAGATGCCGCTGAAGCCTTAGGCGGTTCAGGGGGCATGGGTTCAGAGGTGTTTTTAGTAATGCCATGGGACAAATAATTCACTACGTCCAGGCGTGTAACACCCTGCTGCTGCAGGTAATACACGGCGTGGGAGTCTTTTTCCCCATACATGGCTACCAGCACATTTGCACCAGCCACCACATTCTTACCGGTTCCTGTCGATGAAACATGCATGATGGCACGCTGAATCACACGCTGAAAACCCAGAGTTGGCTGCGTATCGACCTCGCCCTCACCCGGAAAAGTGGGGGTATTGTCGTTAATAAACTGACGCAGGTTCTGGCGCAAAACATCTATATCAGCCGCGCATGCCTTTAATACC
>JAEXRL010000006.1 GCA_023440825.1 Pseudomonadota bacterium
GTGGTGGAGCGTGTTTCACCTTCGGCCAAATCGTCGAACTGACCATTAGGATCAAACAGAACGGTGCCATCCTCTTGGATGGTGAACAGCCCACCATCGCTACCGGGCTGCTGGGTTTGCTCGATGACTTTGAGCGGATCTCCGTCGGGGTCCGAGTCGTTGTCCAGCACATTGCCCACTTCTCCGGCCTGTTTTTCGGTCGCGGTGTAGGCATCGTCCTGAGCCACTGGCGGTGGGTTGGTGACGGTAATGGTGAAGGTCTGGCTAACGCTTAGCCCTCCCTCATCGGTGGCGGTCACGGTGACGGTATACACACCGGGATGATCAGGGTCTCCGCCCTGACTGGCATTGACCTCGAGCTTGCCGGTGATTTCACCGGTTTCTGGGTCTATGCTCAGGCCTGATGGCAAATCCGTAGCGCTGTAGCTCAGGATGTCGTCCTGATCGATATCCTTAAAGCCTTGCGCTGTGGGGATGGTGACGGTGTCGCTGTCCTCGAACTCGTGGTCTGTCAGCGTGGCATCGACCACAGGAGCGTCATTCACAGAGGTAATGCTGGTGCTCAGTGTGCTGGTATTGGACCACTGGTTGGTATGATCTAAGTCTGGATTACCTTCTGCCAGCGAGCTGCGCGTGCCGTTTTGCTCATCGCTAATAGGCATGTCGCTGGCGCGCAGGTTTAACGTGCTGGAAACATCGCCGTTAAAGTCTGGAGTGGGGACAAAGCGTAAATGTGCCTCGTTGTTGAGTAAGAGCGCATTCTCATCGCTTAAGTCTGATGGCAGGGCTTGCCAAGTAAGGCCTTCATCTGTGGAGTATTGCCATTCTCCTTGCTCGGGCGCATTGTTAAGTATGCCCGTAATGGCGATTCCACCTTGGAGGGTGCTGGCTTGGCCTGCACCAGGAACGTCCGGATTATCTTTACTGTCGTTGTAGCCTAGATCTAGGTCGCCCACACGTGTGCCTGAATGCTCGGTACTGTCTTCGTCAACAGCAGGCAGGCTTGCAGTGCTGTCAATGACAGGGCTATCGTTAATATTGCTGACGCTGGTTTTAATGGCTTGGATATTTACCGACCAAAGACTGCTGTCCTGATCCAGATCACCAAGGACTTGAAAGTCGGAGGCATGCTGACTATAAGTGGGGTCTTGGCTACCGTCACCGGCGCGTATGAGCAAGTGACCTGGGGTACCGTGAAAGTCGTCAGCAGGTAAAAAGCGCAGTTGAGCGTCAGCGCTAAATACCAATGCCTTACCGTCTTCAAACCCGCTCGACGGAATTGTTATCCAGGTTTCACCATCGTCAGTGCTGACCTGCCAACTGCCTTGACGCTCATCGTAGTCTTCTATACCTACAATAGCGACATGACTAAAGTCAGTCGAGGTGTTTCCACCCGACACGCCTCCAAGTTCTATGTCTGTTTGCTTATCTTTGTTGTCTTGATAGCCAAAGTCCAACTCTTTAAATGTATAGCTAGGTGGGGCCTTGCTGTCTTCGGCTGTTTTCTCTTCCAGAGTGACATCTTGCTCAATCACTGGCCTGTCGTTAACAGCAGTGATGGCAATACTCACGGTGTGCTCTACTGTGTTGATCTCCCCTGACTCGCCAGGCATCAGGCTATCACTGACCTGTATATGTAAGGTGGCAATACCTGCTGGACCATGCAAGTCGCTTTCTGGGGTCAAGGTTAGGGTTTTGAGTAGCTCGTTAATCTTTCCTTTTTCGCCCACCAGAACAAGCGCACCTGTATCGGTTCGAGTAATGCTGACGCCCTCAAATTGGTCACCATCGCTAAAGCTTAGGCTGACATGTGTACCGCTTAGGGTGACAGTCAGATCAGTGCCGAAATCATCGGGGTCGTCTACACGTAAAGAGCCATCTTCGAAGGTGTAGGCTTGGTCTTCGGTGAGGCTGAGCGAAGGTGCAGCTTGGATAGTGGGAGCGTCGTTGCCAGTGGAGACGTACAAAGCGACTTTGGCAACGGCAATATTGCCAGCAAACTTGTCTTGTAAGTCTTGTGCGCTACTTTGCGTGGCATCCCAGTCCTCGGTGGAAATGCTAGACTCGGGCGAGCCCTGGTTATGGGTGCCGCCGTTTGCCCCTCCAGCACTGGGCGTTTTGGTAGTGGCATCATAGCGATCGTCAACAATTACTTCCAGGGTGTAGCTCTGGTTAGCGTTGTTGGGGAACTTAATCGATAAGTCATCCAGATAGCCTTGGATCTCTGTCAAGGTGCCAAAAAATTCCACATGTCCATTGACGACGGTGGAGGGAGTGCCGCCATACTGGAACTGCAAGGGCGATGTGTCAGTACCTGTATACAGCTTGCCGTGTTCATCCACGACACGCACCACGACACGCACCTCTAGTGTGGAGTCTTGGTCGGGGCTATTTCCTTCGGTGTCGCGGTCGCCAATACTCAGCCCGTCTAACTTAATAAAATCACCACCGCCTATGGCCAGCCCTCCTTGGAAGCTGGTTTCAGGTGTGATCTGTGCAGTGGGGGCATCGTTAAGCTTGACGACGTCAAAGCTCAGTGTTTTGATGATTTGGCTTGGGCCATCCACATCGACACCGATATTGGAATTGTGCTCAGAGAGCGTCAGAGTAATGGTTTCTTCGCCATAGTAATTGGAGTCGCTGGTGTACTTAAGCCCGTCCAGCAAAATTTGTATTTTTTCTACGGGGCCAGTCAGTGTATACAGACCATCTTCGCCAGTCGTGATGGTGACGCCAGGCTCAGTTCCAAAACTTAGGGTTCCATTTTCAACCTCAAGCTGCAGTTGCACGTCTGTACCAAAGGCAGACGATTCGGCATCAGCGATTATGATTTGTCCCGGCGTGAACAGGGTCTGCTGTATGTCTTCGTAGATTACTGGGTCGAAAGAGTCCGGAATACTGAGCTCTGGAGGATTGTTAGTTTTTGACGCCCATAAGGTGACCGTACTGATGGAGTGGTTGCCCGAACTGTTAGGAAATTCCTCTGTTTTCCAGTTGTATTCGTGCGTATTGATTGTGTTGTCTGCGCTAGGCGCGCTAGCACCTGGCTTGGCTGTGCTTTGGTTGTACTCACCGCCATTGGCTTGCTCTATGAGTTGCTGTTTTTCATCCCTTAGGCGATCATCAGCAATAATTTCCAGGGTGTAGATCTGGTTTTTGTCGTCGGCAAACTTGACTGAGAGCGTCTCCAGCGCTTGATTCACCTCTTCAAAGGTACCGCGCAAGACAAGAATGCCTTGTTGGTCGGCCGGTAGAGTAACGATCAAACCGCTGTAGTCATCTTGCACAGTGATGTCTATGCCGGCGTAGTTGTCTACCAAGCCATCTTTATCGCGCAGTCGAACAATGACCTCGATGTAGTCGTGACTCACCCCACCTAAATCGTGGTGGTCAACATCGCTGACACTGACGCCAGGAATGGTGGTGCCGTTATTACTGTCTACGATTACCGGACCGGAGGGCGCCGTGACGATGGGAGCGTCGTTACTGGGATTAACATAGATATGAAAGGCGTTGACTTCCGTTTCGTCTGACCCATCGGAGACAACAAAATTAAACTGGTCAGTGGGTGTGCCCTGAGTATAAGGGCCTACCTCTTCACCGTTGTGCACATAATGGATACGTCCGGCATTGATATCTGCCTGCGAGAAGGAGGAGCCTACCCCTAGATAGGTAACCTTGTTGTTGGCATCTTGGTAGTAAAGGCGACCGTGCTCGGGGACACTGGTTATGCGGTACTGAATCTGTGTCGCTGTGGAGTCAGGGTCATAGGCTTGAAGTTTGTCAGGGCCTATTGCTAATAGGCCGCCTTCGTTCAGGTAGACAGGCTTGTTATAGGAAACGGCCTTGTCTTTGTCACCCTCAGGGGCGGCTTGGTTGGCTTCACCGCTGTCGTAGTCTCTGCCCTCGGCCTGAGGCATGCTAGGAATATCTGGCTTATCGTTTAAAGAGATAATTTCCAGAGATATCAGGGTTTCGGAGCTGCTAGCTCCCCGGTTATCGATGGCTTCAATTTTAAAACTGTCGTGTGTGCTTTCGCGCCCATCGTGGTCGTACTGCAGATTGCTGCTGCCGTCTTTGGCTACATTAAAAAGTCGGTTGGCAATTGTCTCTGCCGTGAGCTCGATACGACTGCCATCAGCTTCTACATAAAACAGCTTGCCATGCTTGGGAAGTTCTGTGATGCGATACTGTAAGGGGTGTTCGTCGCTGTGGTCCAGCGCGAAGTTTTCATCTGGCGTGCTGGCGTCCAGATCTGGATTAAAGGCTTGATCCTCGAAGTGACTACCGCTACTTGCATCATCTTTATCATTGATGCGTACGGTGTCGAGCGTAATGTTGACTTCTGTTTGCCCTTCATTGAGCACGACCTTTTTTTCACCCTGAACTTCAGGTGCGTCGTTGACAGGAGTGACATAAATTTCGAAGTTGAAGGTTTCCGGATCCCGGTACGGCGCCCCATATGTTGGCGAGGAAACTTGTAGCTGCAAATTTGACAGGAAGTTTTCGCTGCCATTGTGCTCGAACGTGACATCGCCGTTGTCTATATCTGCTTGAGTGAATGAGTTGTATAAGCCCAGTGGAACACCGTTGAGCTTAATGACCCCATTCCAGCCATTACCCCACTCTTGGCTGGTCTTGTCTGAGCTATCTAGCCCAAAGCCCATAATGGTGTAGATAATTTGATCGCTAGGCTGGGGCTGGCCATCTAGGCTCCCGCCTTTAATGGTGGCTGAGTAGTGCAGGTGTTCCTTGTTCAGTGTTAGCACACCCCCTTCGCTGACTGCGGCCCCTACTTGTGTCTCAAGGCTGTTGTGATGGCCGCCATGATTCACGTCACCTTGAAACTCTATTTCCAGCTCATGGATGACCAAAGAGCCCGGGTTTGTCCAGGGCTGGGTATTTAGGTTTAGATTGAATTCATGCTGTTGCAAGGGCGCATCGGCGCCTGTTTGCTGGCCATAGTCACCACCTGGGCGTGTGTAGGGCTGGCCGTCCGCATCCCAGAACATGGATACGGTGTTATCAATCAATTCGAATTTGAACTGACTAAATTGTTGTTCAGCCGGTAGCGCTGACACATCACTGGTTTGCACAAAGCGAATCAGGCCGTTATCGATGTCTTCTTGTGTAAACGTGGCGCCCAGCTCCATGCGATACAGATCATCGCCTATCACCCTCACCAGTGCGCCATGCTCAGGGATCTGAGTGACTTTATAGGTCAGTTGCCCGTCCGAGTTGTCGGGGTCGCTCGCGGCCAAGAACTCATTGCTCAGAGTCAGGGAGTAATACCCTTGCTTGTCCTCATTCAGCGTGGGCCATGTATCTCGGTCTGTTCCTGCTCCGGCGTTAGTGTCAAGAACGGGGTCGTCGTTGACGTCTTGTATGTATATCTTCAGGGTGCCATCTTTTGTGCTGATTTGGTCTGTACCGCCACCGCTGTCTTCAATACGGAAGTCAATACTGACGACTTGTTCGTGTTGCTCGTGGGCTTGAGCTGCGTAAGTCAGCAGGTGACGATCAGCGTACGCAATGCGGTAGCCTGCTGGATCGCTTAGCTCTGTAATGGCTTGACCATTAAAATACAAGGTGCCTTGCTCGGCGGTGGGCAAGCGGGTGATCACGATCCACAGCTTGTCGTCTGGGTCACCGCCGTTGTTAGCCTGTATGCTCAGGCCTACCTGATTGGCATTTTGGGCGTTGTGAGGTTGCCCCTCCCATGCGTACGCCGGATATACTTCAAGCGTAACCTCCTGATTGACCGGTGTAACGGTGAGCTCAACAGACAGTGATGCGGACTTGTCTAATGCCGTCGCCCCGTCGTTGGCGGTGAGCGTAAATGAGGTGGACGCATTTTGAGTGTCAGTCTCTTTGGCCGTATGTACATAGCGTATCAGTCCGGCCTCTAGCTCTGCATGGGTAAAGACCGAACCTACTCCTAAGCGAGCGCCTGTTGTGGCGTCTGAGCTTGCGTAGCGTACCAAGTAGCCGTGCTCTTGGAGAGTGCCGATTTTGTAGGTGATCTGGCTGGCATTCTGTGCGCCGACTTCCAGCTCGCTGTCATAGGTGCCCAAGAGCTCGGGTGTAAGCACGAGACTGCCACCTTCTTGGACTGTGGCGTGTACAGTGTCAATGGGCTGACCGTCGCTATCACGGAACTCAACGGGCGAGTTGCTCGGGGTGATAGTGATGTTAAAGCTGCGAGTACTAATAAGGGTATCGTTGGCTTTAAGCTCGAAACTGAGCTCAATTTCTGCTGCCTCAGCTCCCAGTTCGTGATCAGGGGAAGAGCGAAAAAGCAATTGCGCAAGCTGGGCGTTAATTTCCGAGGCGGTACCACTGAGCGTATGGGTTTGATAGCTCTGCTCCGGGCTGGTGCTCAACTGTAGATGGCCAGGCTGGCCCTCTGTCTCACTGTTTACTGTCACAGTGAGCGTATAAACCGTATCGGGGGCACCGGGGTCACCCTGAATTTGCCATTGGGAAAGGCTTAAGCTGTCCGAGCCAGGTTCGTTCAAGCTACTGTGCTCAGCAATAGTGCCTGTCGCAGGACCAGAATTGTTAATAGAGCCTATAGCGCTGGGCAAATTGTCTGTGGTAGCGAAGGTCTGTAGGGAGTCCTGTGAGGACTCGTGTGACTGTTGTGGCTCTGCGTGGTGCTCGGAGTAAGCATCTGCAGTGAATAAGGCAGCACCATCAAAGAGTGTGCGTACTTCAAGTGCCAATAGCGAGGATCTGGGAGCGAACGTGTTTTTTTTGTTGGTTTGGTTTGCTGCGGTTTTATGACGACTAGAGTTTGACATGTGTTGCAATAACTTAACAAAGCAGGACTGTTTGAATTTCCGGTGCGTTGTAACAACTCTGAGTCAGATGGGCACTTTTTACGCAAAGACAGGCTAAGTAGGCCTTCTGGGATTAAAGAGTTTTTAATTAACGCGTGAAGCTATACCAGCGAGTGGCATTATGCCATCTAATGTTTTAATGTCTATGATATTTAAAAAGGGTTTGTTTCAGTTGAGTAAGTAAGTGTAACGCCTCGGTACGTTTTCTAATTCAAAAAGGTAAGGGGGGTTCTTGAGGGTATTCATTCCTTATTTAATTAATAGTTATCAATGTTTTATATGAAGCGACATGCTTTGAGTAAGTAAATGTGTCATTCGTAATCCGTTTCACGCTTGTTGCATACGGCTACATTTCAAGGCTTGGGTGCGGATGCAGACCGTTCCAATTATTTGAAAAGTGGCTTGCAGGCATCGATAGGGGCAATGTGTTTTGCGCGGGTATCAATTAATAGACCGTAAAGGTGTTTGCCTTGGGAATAGGCAGTAAAATTGGAATTGCTGCTCAAAACGTTGAAGTCATCGGTGATGGCGCCTTGTTTTAATTACAGCAACGAATAATAGTTGCTTAAATAGCTATTTTTTTGAGCACTAATTACCTATTTTTGTATTTGAGCTGTTATGGCTGTATTGGGCCCCGATATCACTACTACCTCTGTATTCTTGCCACAAGCGGAAAATTTGTTGGCGTATCCAGCTTGGCTGGACTATCCGCGTCTTGAGGCGACGGCACGACGCGTTATAAAACGTGGAAAGTATGCGGACAGGGCGGCGATTGCCACCTTATTGTTCAAAGTGTGGCGCTTGCCAGATCAGGCGCCCTTGCTAAGCCAGGTGCTGGATTATGAACTAGAGCACGTGGATTTTCTCGCCACGCTTATGCGTCATGGAGCACCTGAAGCGGTGTGCCAATGTTTGCGCTTATTGCTGCGCATGGGACGCACTGAATGCACCGAGGCCGAATATAACGAAGCTGTAGAGTCACTGGTGGATTGGCGTAAGGCTTTAGCCAGTGGTTTAAGCTCACAGGAAATCGTGCCTAGCACTCCTTGGCCGCAGTCTGAGCAACGTGAGCGCTTGATGGCTCTGGCTCGGGCTTGGGAAAAACATCCTTTAGTGGGGGTATATCGCTGGCAGTGGCAGGAGCAGTTCGAGCGTGAGCAGCGGCGCGAGCAGGAGCGTGAGCAAGTCAGAGTGCAGCGCGAGCAGGCACTAGAAGCAGAGCGCACCCAGCAAGCGCAGCAGCGGGAGCAGGCGGCAGGCCGGCTAGAGCGTATGTTTACGCAGGCAGCGTGTAGCCCTAGCGACTTTTCCAGCGATTTGTTTACAGCTTTGCAGTCAGGCCCGGGTGCTCGGGACTTCATGACGGTACACGGCCGAGGCGCCAGTGCCTCGGTATTGCGCGATCTGTACCAGCTTGAAGAGCCGGTGTATCGCCAGCTACAGCGTGTGCAATCTGAAAGAGAGGCTCAAATCAAGGCAGAGCGGGCACAACGATGGGAGTGGGAGCAGGCTTGCCTGGGGGCTGAAGATACCATGACGGTGCTGGGCATTACGCGCAGTGAGTACGACATTTGGCTGGCTGATAAACGTTTGCCTGTCACCCGTTTGGAGCATGGTAGAGCCAAGCGTGGGCGTGCGACTCAGGCCCATCATCCGGATGATTTGGCGCGTGTTACGCCCCAGATAATTGCGAGTTGGCGACAGAAAGACATGGCCAGTATGAATGCACGCCAACGCGCTGCCTACCAGCGTAGCGTTGATCGCGCGTACACACAGTGGTCACAAGCACAGGTGCTGGCCAGCATGGCGCAGCAGTTTGACTGCTATCACGAGCCTGACCCGGAAGACGGTACGCGTGTACGCTGGATCAAAGACTTATTTCTGCCCATACATGTGATGGGCCAGGAACCGCAAGCCTGGCGTGCTAATGTGCAAATGCTCGTTGCGCTACCCTTGCCCCGCACGCAAGCTGAGCAAGAGCGCTTGCCCGCTAGATTGGAGCTGGCATTTGGTCAGCAGGCGCAGTCGCGCTTAGCGAGCTTGTTACAAGATACCGTACAGGGTTTTTTGGCGACGCAGCGTCCCATGGTGTCGGCACGAGCTTATCAAGACTTACAGCACGCTTTGCGGCAGGTGCTGGAAGATGGTATTACTCAGCAAGCTATTCAGGCCGGCAATCTGGACGCCTATTTGCGTCACGGGCCTGTGCGCAAAATACTTGAGCAGGTGGAGCAGCAGCGGGCACAAGACATGTTGCGTTTGGGCGATTATCCGCAAACCTTTAGTTTGGCGCGTGCCATACGCAGGCATGTGATTTTTCGTTTAGGGCCTACGAATTCGGGTAAAACGCACGAAGCACTAGAGGCTTTGATGGAGGCCCGCTCTGGGGTGTATCTGGCGCCGTTGCGCCTGTTAGCCATGGAGGTGCGTGATCGCCTGACTGAGGCAGGAATCCCTTGTAATTTGTTAACAGGTGAAGAGCGGGTCATCGTGCCAGGCGCGCAGCACACGGCCTGTACCGTAGAGATGATGGATCCTAGTCTGGAAGTGAGGGTGGCGGTACTGGACGAGGTGCAGATGCTGGCCGATGAGCAGCGGGGCTGGGCTTGGACGGCTGCTTTGGTAGGAGTGCCTGCACGTACTCTATTTGTCTGCGGTGATCAGTCTGTGCTGGATCCGTGTCTGCGAGTGGTCAACGCACTAGAAGAAAGTCACGAAATTGAATATACGCAGCGTAAAACTCCCTTGGAGATCATGTCACAGATTGTGCAGGCTCCTCGCAATCGCCGCGATATGCACGCCACTCCGCAAGGTGGACGTAGGCAGCGGCAAAAAGAGCTGGCTGGAGCGGCAAAAGGCGATGCCGTCATCGCGTTCACCCGCAAAGATGTCTTGACCCTTAGTGCACGTTATCGAACCCAAGGCTTAAGTGTGGCCAGCATCTATGGTGCTTTAGCGCCAGAGGTAAGGCGTACTGAGTCTGAAAGATTTGCGAGTGGTATGGCCGATGTGCTGGTTGCAACGGATGCGATAGGCATGGGACTGAATTTACCGATACGCCGTGTTATTTTTTCTACGGCATGGAAGTTTGATGGGCGTAAAATGCGTGCCTTATCGGCGACAGAGGTGCGCCAGATAGCCGGTCGCGCAGGGCGTTATGGCATCTATCCCAAGGGCTATGTCGGGGCGATGGATCAGGCAGATCTGAACCATGTGCGGCAGATGCTGGATGAGCCCGTGGCTCCACTTGCCTTGCGCTTACCCATTGCGCCAGCCGAAGCGCATATTCTGGCTCTGGCTGATTTGTTGAATACACAAAGTATTGGCGTTTTGCTGCAGTATTTCGCGAATAAGGTGGCTTCAGACAGCCCACTTTTTCAAACGGCGGGTCTAAAAGACGCGATAGAGCTGGGGTTTTGGGTGGATCGCTTAGCAGGTCAGTTGTCTTTAACCGAAAAGTTTACCTTCGCCTGTGCCCCCGTGTCTGTGGATAGGGAGCATGAGCTTGATTACTACAAGCGTTGTTTACGAGCCTACGCGGAGCGTCACGAAATGGGTATGCCAGCAGTGCCCGGATGGATGAAAACGTCAAGCCCAGCACGTTTGGAGGATGCTGAAATGCTGAGTAAACAGATCAGCCTGTATGCCTGGCTCAGTATGAAATTTCCGGATGTGTATTATCAGTTTCGGGAGTTACTGGAGTTTCGCAGCCAGCTGAGCCGCTTTATCGAGCGCAGCCTTTTGCATCAAAGCGGGTTTGGGAAAACATCTAAAGAAGCCTTCGCAGGCGCATAAAAAGCTGTGTCAAAGCAGGCTGGGCCGTGAGTCGACCTGGCCTGCGTCATCGGTACTGTTTTAGCTGCCTATGACTCCACCATCATCTTTGGTAATAATGACGGTGGCAGATCGGGGTATGCCGCCATTCATATCTGGCCATTGGCTGTTGCCACGTTCGCCAGGGTGCTGAATGTTGATGAACATGGTTTTGCTATCGGGTGTGAAGCTTAAGCCCGTTACCTCGCACTCTTGTGGGCCCACCAAGAATCGGCGTATTTCCTTGGTGCCCGGGTCGGCACATAGCATTTGATTGTTTCCCTGACCGGCGTAATCGCCCGTATTGCTATAAGCACCATCGGACTGTATCCACAGACGACCGAATTGATCAAAACCTAAGCCATCAGGGCTATTAAAGGTGTTGTCTTTGTTTATATTGTCCGATCCAGAGCGTGGGTCTTGTTCCGGGTACACATAGGGATTGCCTACTAGCACGAACAAATCCCATTCGAAGCTGGTGGCCGTGGCATCGCCCCCTGTTTCACGCCAGCTTACGATTTGGCCATAGCGGTTTTGGGCGCGTGGGTTAGGCCCTCCGTCTCCGGTAGTACGGCCACTATTATTGGTCAGCGTTACGTACACGTCTCCGTTCGTGGGGTGTACTGCCACCCATTCGGGTCTGTCCATCGGGGTAGCGCCCAGTACGTCAGCGGCAATACGGGCGTGCACCAAAACGGCCGCCTGATTGGGGAAACGCGGGTCGGCTGCCAGCTCGGGGGTGGCATCACGATCAAGTAATAGCCATTCTCCCTTACCCATGAATTTGTCGTCGCTTGCTGGTTCATTACTAAATTTGGCCACATACAGTTTGCCATTGTCGAGCAGCGTGCTGTTATCGCCCCCCGGTACAAACTGGCCATCAGACACGAACTTATAAATGTAATCATTGGCTTGATCGTCGCCAGAGTAAATGACGATGCGCTTGTCATCGGCCAGTCTATATGCCGCATTTTCGTGTTTAAAACGCCCGAGTGCTGTCCGTTTTTTAGGAATGGAGTCTGGCTTAAAGGGGTCGATTTCTACAATCCAGCCAAAACGGTGACATTCATTGGGCTCTTTCACGTAATCGAAACGCTCGATCACTTCTGCCCAGCGGTAACTACTGCTTGTAGCCGCAATGCCGTAGCGACGGTGTTCAGCAGAGCGCTGATCGCTGCCTGTAGTAGTACCGAAATAGCCATTAAAGTTCTCTTCACAGCTTAGATAGGTACCCCATGGCGTCCAGCCATTCCCACAGTTATTGATGGTGCCCAACACCTTACGGCCGCTGGGGTCAGCTTGAGTGCGTAGCAAGGCGTCGCCAGCAGCCGGGCCGGTAAGTTCCATTTGAGTCTGTGCGGTAATGCGGCGGTTGAATCTGGACTGCTTAACAATATCCCACTTGCCCTGAGCATCGCGTTTAATGTGTATAACCGAAACGCCGTGGGCATTCATGGCTTTATGGGCTTTTTCCGCTGTCCAGGGGTTGGTGTTGTTAGCGTCCTGACCAAATAGGTATTGATACACATAGCCTACGCTAGGTATATCCTGCGTTGTACAGTACTCGTGGTTCATGACGAGCAGGCCTTCATCGTTTGTGCTGCCGCTTCCTTGTTGAGCATCAAGCGGGAAAAAATGGATACCGTCGTGATTTTCTCCTACTTGCTTTGCCTGTTCGAGCGAACTCTCGGAGCCGTCGCCACGCCAGTCTGTGGCTCCCGCTAAGAGGGGTGTACCCCAGGGGGCGATTACGCTGGCGGTGTAGCCAGTGGGCACAACAATGCTGTCCATCGTGCTCATTTTGACTGCCTCAAATCCCAGTAGTCCTGAGCTAGGCTCTGTGTCATTGGCGTCTGGGCGGGGGGTGTCGTGCTGATTATCAGAGGTGTTCAACGTGGTGCCGCCAGCATAGCTAGCCAGCGGGCCAGCTAAAAATAGGGCAGCGGACAGCCCTAGCCCTTTTTTCATGAAACCACGACGTGCCTGCGCTTGCTCCACAATTTCTTGGAAAGTTAGGTTTTGCGACAGATTGCTCGGTATGTCTTCGGGATCAAAAAGATCGTGGGCAGCCATGCTTACTCCTAGTTAGGACCTATGAAACAGTTAGGAGTATGAAGTTTCAAGGTTACAGGAGTATGGTTTTTGACAGCCGCTTGTAGAAATGGACATGCAGAGACCAGAAAAGTTGTAAGCAGTATTTTCCGGTGCAGGCGCCTGTACTTGTAGGGGCAGCATAGGGCTGTTTTGCTTGCTCCGCCCGCGCTAGCCGCGGGCGGGAGACATAGGGAGGGCTTACTGCTCGTGCTCGTCTGGGCGCTCTTGCTCTGCTAGGCGTGTGACGCGAACCCAGGCAATGCGGCGTTGATCCACGTCTGTAATTTCGAACAGTAGTCCATCTGCCGTGACGGTGTCGCCCACTTTGGGTAGGGAGTCCAGGCGCTCCAGCAAGAAACCGGCCACCGTACTGAAAGTTTGGTCGCGATTTTCCAGCTCAGCCACCTCCAGCACTTGAGCCAGCATAAGCAGATCTGTGCCGCCATCTACATTCCAGACCGCGTCACCCACTTGCTGAATGGTGGGCTGTTCATCTTCATCAGGAAACTCGCCCGCAATGGCCTCAAGAATATCGATGGGCGTCAGCAGCCCTTCAATCGCGCCGTACTCGTCAGCCACCAGCACAAACTGCCCATTAGATTGCTTAAGCGTGGCAATGGTATTGAGCACATCGGTGTACTCATGCACAAAAATGGGCGCGCGTAGATCAGGCCAGTCACGTATGCCCGGGTATTCAGGCAGGTCCGCAAGCAGGTCTTTAGAACGGGCCACGCCTACAATCTGGTCAAGTTGTCCGTCACACACGGGTAAAAAGCTATGTGGGGTGTTACGCAGTAATTGCTGAATTTCCTGAGCCTCATCGCGTAGATTGATCCAAGTAATTTCTTTGCGTGGCGTCATTAAGGAGCGAATGGGCCGTTCTGCCAGACTTAATACGCCGCTTACCATATTGCGCTCTTCGGCACGAAAGCCCTGTATTTCGCTGGAGGAGTCATCCTCGTCCGGATGTTCGTGAGCCGGGTGCCCCGATTTTTGGCTACTAAGCAGGCGTAGTACTGCCTCGGCAGTGCGCTCACGCATAGGCAAGCGGGCTTCGTTACGAGCCATACTGCGTTTTGCGGTCTGATTAAAGAATTCTATGAGTATAGAAAAGCCGATCGCGGCATACAGATAGCCCTTAGGTATGGCAAAGCCTAGACCTTCTGCCGTAAGCGTTAAGCCTATCATGAGCAAAAAGCTCAGACAAAGCACCACAACGGTGGGATGGGCATTCACAAAGCTGGTTAATGGCTTAGAGGCCCAGATCATCAGCATGATGGAAATAATGACAGCAGCCATCATTACAGGTAGCTGATCCACCATACCCACGGCAGTGATCACGGCATCCAGCGAAAATACTGCATCCAGAATGACGATTTGAACGATCACTACGCCAAAGCTAGCGTAGACACGTGAGCTGCTATGTTGTTGTACGCTGCCTTCCAGACGCTCGTGCAGTTCTGTGGTGGCCTTGAATAATAAAAATAGTCCGCCCAGTAGCAAGATCAGGTCGCGCCCCGAAAAAGGGTGTCCCAATATGTGAAATAGCGGAGTGGTGAGCTGGACCAGCCAAGACACTAGACTCAAGAGCCCCAGACGCATGATTAATGCTAGAGCAAGTCCGATGAGGCGAGCTCTGTCACGCTGGTGCGGGGGAAGCTTCTCGGCCAGTATGGCGATGAAGATAAGATTATCAATGCCGAGTACGATCTCGAGCACAACCAAGGTTATCAAACCGACCCAGATGCCTGGATCCATTAACCATTCCATGATGTTTGCCTGTGAATAAAGACGTCTAAAGTGTAGTGGTGTTTAACGATAAAGGTAAGCTAAAGTTTCCTAAATCTTAAGGTATTTGTAAGCAATATACGCCTTATAGGGGTCGGTATTACATAGCGGTACGATTAAGAGAGCCAGTTGTTTAGCGCATCTGGCACGCCATTAGGATAGGCAAGAGGAGGGCGTCGCTACATAAGGCAGCAATGCGAAGAGAAAGTTCCGGCTTTATGTGAGATGCACGGTGCTTTGGCAGCACGGTGATAAAAAGACAAAAATGATACCAAGGCGAGCCAGTGGTGCATGAGTGTAGGGGGTAAAGTACAGATACCCAGTATATCGCGCGGTAGTTCGTTTGAGTGAGCGTGATGCTGTGGATTTTAGTCGAATAAGCTAAGAATAAAACTCGCTATGGCGCATCTTAAGGCTTGTAATACAAGGTTTTTTGTCGGGTAAGCCCTAGTAGTGTGAACAGCGGCTGTCAGGCGAAAGTGTCAGATGGATCTAACAAACCGGGCTGTAGTGGATGTCAAGGTCTGAGCTAACAGCATGTTACGGATAAGAGGAGATCATCATGAAGCTTGGGGTGATGCGTACCCAAACGCCGGGTGAACGTCGTGTAGCAGCGACACCGGAAGTGGTTAAGCAGTACATCAAAGCGGGACACCGTTGCATAGTTGAGCCTGGTGCTGGCGAGCAAGCGGCGTATGCCGATCAGCTCTATGAGCAGGCAGGGGCGCAGTTGGGTGATCCCTACGAGGCTCAGGTTCTATTACCGATGAGTCGGCATGATCTGGATTTTGCTCGCGTTTTACCTACCCACACGGTGGTGGGTATTCTGGATCCATACGATCAGGCAGGTATACAAGCCCTAACTCAAACTAGCTGTCAGGCTTTTTCCTTAGAGCTCATACCCCGTACGACGCGAGCTCAAAGCATGGATGTCTTGAGCTCACAGGCTAATATCGCGGGGTATGCCGCTGTGCTCAGGGCGGCGGCCATTTATCCGCGCTTTTTTCCCATGATGATGACAGCAGCAGGCACTGTGAAAGCCGCGCGTGTGGTTGTATTGGGTGCGGGAGTAGCAGGCTTGCAAGCGATTGCTACAGCTAGGCGTCTGGGAGCCGTGGTGGAAGCCTCGGATGTACGTCCGGCTGCTCGTGAGCAAATAGCATCGCTGGGGGCACGCTTTATTGATGTTCCCTATGAAACGCAGGACGAGCGGCTGGCGGCCGAAGGCAAGGGGGGGTATGCAGGAGCCATGCCAGCGAGCTGGTTAGAGCGGCAGGCCCAGGTCGTGGCTCAACGCTGTATCCAGGCCGATATATTAATCAGCACAGCATTGATTCCTGGACGCCCGGCTCCTAGGCTGATTGCTGCAGAAGTGGTCGAGCAAATGCGACCTGGTTCGGTAATTGTAGATTTGGCAGCTCCTCGTGGTGGCAATTGTGCCTTAACTCAGCCGGGAAAAACCGTGGTTCAGCATGGGGTATCCATTGTGGGCGAACTGAATTTTCCGGCTTTGGTGGCCGCTGATGCATCCGCCCTGTATGCGCGCAATGTGTATCAGTTTCTTGCTTTACTGACCCACAGCGAGGACGCCTCCTTGTCTATTCCTAGTGATGATGACATTGTTCAGGCCAGTTTGATTTGTGCCGCTGGTACCCAAATTTTTCCTGCTTCTGAGCGTGCTTAAGTGAGGTAAAACATGGATATGGTGTCCCCTTTAGTCATTAACGTGATTATCTTTGTGCTGGCAATTTATGTGGGTTACCACGTGGTGTGGAATGTGACGCCCGCTTTACATACTCCTTTGATGGCCGTGACGAATGCGATTTCTGCAATTGTTATTGTGGGGGCGATGCTGGCGGCTGCCCTAACTGAAGGAGTCTGGGCGCAGACCATGGGCGTAGTAGCAATCGCCTTGGCAGCCGTGAACGTTTTTGGTGGTTTCCTAGTCACGCGCCGTATGTTGGAGATGTTCAAGAAAAAAGACCGTACGGCTAAGCCGCAACAGGGGGATTGAACATGTCTATGAATCTGGTGACTTTGCTGTACCTTTTAGCTTCGATTTGCTTTATTCAGGCATTGAAAGGCTTATCACACCCCGCCAGCTCGCGTCAGGGCAATATGTTTGGCATGCTGGGCATGGGTTTGGCGATCCTGACGACGGTGGCCCTGATCTGGAGCCTGGCTCAGGCTGAACAGTTTACCATGGGTATGACGCGCGTCTTGCTAGGCTTGCTGATTGGTGGGTGTGCTGGGGCTCTGATGGCCAAACGCGTACAGATGACTAAAATGCCCGAACTGGTCGCTTTTATGCACAGCATGGTTGGTTTAGCTGCTGTGGCCATTGCGATTGCTATTGTGCTGGAGCCACGCGCTTTTGGACTTGTGCACAGCACTGGTCTGATTCCTGCTGGCAATCGTCTGGAGCTGGCTTTGGGTACCTTAGTCGGTGCGGTGACATTTTCAGGATCTGTGATCGCGTTTGGCAAACTCTCGGGGAAGTATCGCTTCCGTCTATTTCAGGGGGCTCCTGTGGTGTTTCGGGGCCAGCATATGCTGAACTTGTTGATAGGGGGCGTAGCGCTTGCGGCAGTGGTAGTGTTTGCCTTGAATCAAAGTAGCACGGCTTTTACCGTATTAATCGTCTTGGCTTTTGTGTTGGGCGTCACCTTGATCATCCCCATAGGCGGTGCGGATATGCCGGTGGTTGTATCCATGCTGAATAGTTATTCAGGCTGGGCCGCCGCAGGCATTGGATTTTCCTTAAACAATGCCATGTTGATTATTGCGGGCTCATTGGTTGGATCATCGGGCGCCATCCTGTCTTATATTATGTGTAAGGCCATGAACCGCTCTTTTTTCAATGTGCTGCTGGGCGGTTTTGGTGCGACTGCCGCTGATACCTTGCAGGCAGGCGAGCAGGAAGCGCGCCCGGTGAAGTCCGGCAGTGCAGACGATGCGGCCTTTATGATGAGTAATGCGGAGTCGGTGATTATTGTGCCAGGCTATGGTTTGGCGGTGGCGCGCGCTCAGCATGCACTCAAAGAGTTAAGCGACAAGCTCGATGCCATGGGCGTACAGGTGCGTTATGCGATACACCCTGTGGCAGGCCGTATGCCAGGCCATATGAACGTGCTACTTGCCGAGGCGGAAATGCCCTATGAACAAGTATTTGAAATGGATGACATCAATAGCGAGTTCGGGCAGACCGATGTCGTTCTGGTGCTAGGGGCTAACGATGTGGTGAACCCTGCGGCCAAGCAAGATCCTGCTTCGCCTATTGCGGGCATGCCTATACTGGAGGCTTACAAGGCGCGTACCGTTATTGTTAATAAGAGGTCTATGGCAGCTGGTTATGCAGGGCTGGATAACGAGCTGTTTTATATGGACAAGACCATGATGGTGTTTGGCGATGCCAAAAAAGTGATAGAGGACATGCTAAAAGCCTTGTAAAGCTGTTTTGTCGGGAGGCTGTTTACAACAGGCATAGAGTTCGGCGAGTATGCCGTGTGACAACAAGGGTTAAGGCAAGGTGAAATGAGTATTTGGTCGCAGAGTGTATGGGGGCAGATTAATACGCCATTAGGTCGTGTTACGGCTATTGTGGATGGTGCTGGCCGTTTACAACGACTGGATTTTATCGAACAGGCTAAGCATGGACTGGACCCGCTTATATTACAGCGTATTCCCCAAGATGCGTCCGCGCTCACTGAGGTAGCTAAACAGTTAACGGCTTATTTTCATGGTGAACTGCAAACGTTTAGTTTGGCACTGGCCCCTGAGGGGAGTGTGTATCAGCGTAGTGCCTGGTCAGCCATGTGCACGATACCTTATGGGCAAACGCGTGGTTATGCGCAGCTTGCTGCCACCCTGAGTTCCGGGTCATCGGCCCGTGCCATGGGGCGAGCCTGTGCGTTAAATCCCATTGTGATTGTGGTGCCATGCCACCGAGTTAGCGGCGCTGATGGAAGCATGGTGGGGTTTAGCTCTGGTCTGGCTAGGAAAGTCGCCCTGCTAGCTCATGAGCAAGCCGTTATGCGGGGCGAGCGAATGCCGCCGGCATCGTGGCGCTTACCCACACAGCTCAAGCTTGATTTGCTTGCTTAAGGCGCTGATATGGGTAAGCGGTACTAGGGCAAGTTTTGCCCTAGTCTGGTGTTAGCTAGCGCTATCAGCCGCTACAGAGTCTTCCTGAGCTTGGGCGGCTTGCGCTTCTGCATAAGGATCTAGTACACGATCCCCTTGACTGTCGCGCACGCGGGTAACCAGACCAATCCGGTTCATCAGTTCAATGAAGGGCTTGGGGTCGAGCTCTTCGACGTTTTTCATTTCCTTGACGTCCCAGACACCGTCAGCGATAAGCATGGCGGCGGCCACGGCAGGCACGGCGGCGGTGTAGGAAATCGCCTGACTGCCTACTTCGGCGTAGCTTTCTGCGTGATCGCAAATGTTATAGAGCAGTACTTCTTGTGGTTTGCCGTCTTTGCTACCTTTCACCAGATCGCCAATGCAGGTTTTACCGGTATAGGTGGGTGCCAGTGAGGCGGGGTCTGGCAATACCGCTTTGACCACTTTTAGCGGCACAACCTCCAAGCCTTCAGCAGTACGTACTGGGTGCTCGGACAACAGGCCCAAATTCTTAAGCACGGTGAACACATTAATATAGTGATCGCCAAAACCCATCCAGAAACGAATGTTCGGCACATTCAAATTGGCTGACATAGAGTGCAGCTCGTCGTGCCCGGTCAGGTAAGTAGGGCGTGTGCCTACGACAGGCATATCCCATTCTTTCTTGTGCTCGAACATTTTATTGGCTTTCCACTGACTGTTTTCCCAGGACCAGACCGTGGAGGTGAACTCGCGAAAGTTAATCTCCGGGTCGAAGTTCGTGGCGAAGTAGCGGTCGTGGCTGCCTGCATTAATATCGATGATATCAATGGAGTCGACCGTATCGAAGTAGGTATCTACTGCGTAACGACCATAGGCATTAACGACGCCTGGGTCAAAGCCGACACCCAGGATGGCTGTGATGCCTGCCTTATGGCAGGCGTCCCTACGCTTCCATTCGTAGTTGTTGTACCAGGGAGGCGCTTCACACACCTTCGCTGGATCCTCGTGAATGGCCGTGTCTAGGTACGCTGCGCCGGTTTCAATGCAAGCTTGCAAGACTGACATGTTTAAAAAAGGTGAGCCTAGGTTCAGTACGATTTGGCTTTCGGTATCGCGAATGAGTTGCTTGGTCGCTTCAATATCCAGCGCATCAAGCTGATGCGCCACGATACGGCCTGGGCCACACTGATTATCTTTTTCTTTGATGGAGTCGATAATGGCCTGGCATTTCTCGAGTGTGCGCGAAGCGATGTGAATATCACCGAGCAAAATATTATGTTGTGCGCATTTGTGGGCAGCAACATGGGCCACACCGCCTGCACCAATAATAAGTACATTACGTTTCATGAGAGTATCCCCTGATTAAGAGTTGAGAGGCAGCGTGTTTAGGACAAGCTGCTGACGTAATCGTCATAGCCAAACTGGCGAACTACATTAACGCTTCCATCGGTTTCTTTGACCACGATCGAGGGCATGGGCACGCCGTTGAACCAGTTCTTTTTCACCATGGTGTAAGCGGCCGCTTCGCCGATGGACAAACGGCTGCCGATCTGGAGTGCTTGCTCAAAACTGGCCTCACCAAAGATATCCCCTGCTAGGCAGGTTTTTCCACATATTTGATAGTGAAACTCGCCTTTACCGTCGCCCACAGGAGCCGTTTCGCGGTAAATAAGCAGGTCCAACATATGGGCTTCTGTAGAGCTGTCGACAATAGCCAGATGCTTACCGTTATAGCCGATGTCCAGTACGCTGACCTCTAGTGTGGTGCTGTCGCGTACGGATGCTTCACCCGGCTCTAGGTAGACTTGAATATTGTACTTCTCAGAAAACTGTCGAATACGGTCGCAGAAGGCATCGACCGGGTAGTCAGGGCTGGTGTAGCTGATACCGCCGCCCAAGCTGACCCACTTCACATTGTGCAGAATCTCGCCGTAACGCTCTTCGGTACTGGTGAGCATTTCGTCAAAGCGTTCAAACGACTTGTTTTCACAGTTATTGTGAATCATCACGCCATCGATCTTATCCAGAACACTGGCGATACGCTGTGCGTCACCCTCACCTAAACGGCTGTGTAAGCGGGCGGGGTCAGCCAGATCAAAGCTTGAGCTGCTAAAACCCGGGTTTAAGCGCAGGCCCACGGGCTTGCCCCGCGTGTAGGACACATAACGCTCGAGCTGGCTGACCGAGTTAAATATAATTTTGTCGCAGTTGGCGATGACCTCTTCAATTTCATGGTCAGCAAATGCCACACTATAGGCCTGCGTTTCTCCCCCAAACTTCTGGTAACCCAGCTTGACCTCATGCAGCGAGGAGGAGGTCGTGCCGTCCATGTATTCTCGCATCAGGTCAAAGACTGACCAAGTCGCAAAGCATTTAAGCGCAAGCAACATTTTGGCGCCGGAACGTTTGCGTATGTAATCAATGATTTGCAGATTCTTGAGTAAGGCTGCTTTATCAATCAGGTAGTAAGGGGTAGGGATGTGTTGCATTTTTTAGATTCGATTCCTAGCTGCTCGCGGAAGAGGAGCTCAGTTGTACTTCCTTGTTATCCAAGGGGGGAGCTTTGCCACCTAGGCGCTCAATAACGAGCGGGGGGCGATTGGGAAAGGTAGCCAAAATGGTGAGTTTTCCTCCTACGCTTTCAATGTAGTGTTGCAAAGTGGAAACCAGCATATCGTTTTGCTTTTCAATTCGGGATACCGTGCCTTGCCCAACACCAAGGGTTTCGGCCAGATCTTCCTGGGTACGCGCCGTGACTTTGCGTAAGTCTCGTAAGCTCGCTACTTTACGAAAAGGAGGGCTTACTTTTCCGGAGGGAAGCTGTTTGCTTTTACTCTTGGGTGCCGCTATGGCTCTGGCGGGCTTTTTGGACATGTTGGGGCCTTTGCTTGGTTGCGCTGGGGCGGGTTAAATCCTGAATGAAACGGGTCGGATACGTAAAATATGGATGCGATGTTATATGCATTCAAATGAATATGCAAGCAATGCCATATTTTGATGTGGGTTTTTTTCTATATTAGCGTTTTTTACGGTGCTAAAGAGCGACGTTATACGATCTTGATCTCATTTTTGATGCGGATAAAGGTGGGGTGAAAATGCGGGCTAGCCCAGGGTTAGGGCTCGTCCTGTGTGTCGCTACGCGGCAGGCGACAGAAGCGTGGTGGGTGGGTATAGTGTTGGTTTTTATCAAGGTGCAGATTTTCATGGCTTTACGTGCAACCATTTATAAGGCCGAGCTACACATTGCCGACAATGACCGAGCCTACTATGCCAGTCATGCGGTGACCGTAGCGCGTCACCCCTCAGAAACGGCAGAGCGACTCATGGTGCGCTTGCTTGCCTACGCCTTATACGTACAGGGTGAGGGGCCGGATCACTTGGCGTTTACGCGTGGCCTGAGTGAAGCCGATGAGCCTGAGCTGTGGCGTCAAGACCTAAGTGGTACGTTAGAGCAGTGGATTGATCTGGGCTTGCCCGATGAGCGTCGCTTACTAAAAGCGAGCGGACGCGCCCGTGAGGTGGTGGTGATTGCTTATGGACGCAACGTGGATATTTGGTGGCAGGGCGTACGTCATAAAATTGGGCGAGCCAAAAACATACAGGTGCTGAGTTTGCCAGCAGAGGCGACCCAAGCCTTGGCTGAAATGCTTGAGCGTGGCATGACGTTAAACATTAACGTACACGATGCCAGTGTGTGGGTGAGTAATCAACACAGCAATGTAGAGGTGACGCTACAGCGACTGCTGGATCAGGGAGCCAGTTAAAAGGCTATGGCGGAAAGCAGCAGGAGTCGAACCTACCCAGGAGCGTCTGACGCCCCCAACTGGGTTTGAAGCCCAGCCGTGCCACCGGACACGATTGCTTTCCGTTGGAACTGACATCATAACGCATTCAGCGCTTGCCAGGAATCAGCGCGTAGTACGTGTAAATTACGTAATCGACGGGTGTAGCCAATCCGATTAAAAAATTCCAGTATCTGTATTGCTCGCTTTCGTCCTAGTCCGGTTGCATCGCGAAACTGGGCGGCATTTAGTCCGGATTCACCTGCTAAGTCCGAGATAATGTTGGCCAATGCTGCAATGTGACGCTGGTGATAGAACAAGTCGTGCACCACTTGATACAGGTCGCCACGCCGCACAAGGTGGCGCATGAGTTGACGTATGCTGGCCTCGTCGGTGTCCAGAGTGACGGCAAGGTCGCGCACCCAGGGAGGGTCAAATGCGCCAGCATCGCTCAGTGGCAAGATACGTTCGGCTAAGGCCTGATCTGCAGGGCTTAAGGAAACAGTATGCTCAGGTTTGTGCAGCCAGTTGCCTTGCTGCGCCAGTACTCCGGCCTTGATTAAGCGCTGTTGCAGGGCTTGCCATTGCGCCTGCGGCATGGTGGGGGCGCACATGCGTCGTAAGCGGCTACTGTTTAAGCCCGGCTCCTCAGGAGTGTGCTCGTGAAAATGTTGCAATGTACCCAGTACGTGCTGTTCTAGCTGCTGCAACTGGTGCTGCCCGATGAGCCAGCGTTCCGCGTTGGCGGTATCGGCCTGTAACCAGACGCAGTCTGTGGCTTGATGCAGTGTTTGGGCTGTGCCACCGAGCAGGCGCAAGAGCGTGGCTTCGTCTAAGCCCAAGGGGGCTTGTTGGAGCAAGGCGGTAAGCTGAGCGGTATTTAGCCAGTGTTGTGTAGCGTGGAGCCAGGCCAGTCGGGCGGGGCTGCGGCGTTTGCGGTCAGGTGCATCGGTGGACAGTACACGCCCGCCACCCACGGTTTCGCGAGCCTGAGCATTACGTAAAATAAAGGGATCACCGACCTTGGCACAGACAGCTTGGTCAAAAACCAGTTGCACCAGACCCGACTCACCAGCACTTAGCAGGGTGGGCTCCAAAGGCACGGCATGAGCCAAGTAGTGAGCGGAGCCAATATGTACATGCCAAGGGGTCCAGGCGCGTACGCTCGCTTCTGTCTGGGTAAGTAGTTGCAGCTCTACATCTAGCCTAAGCGTGGGGACAAAACAGTCTGGATGCGCTATCCAGTCGCCTCGCTGAATGTCTTGAACGTCTATGCCCGCTAGGTTCAGTGCGCAGCGCTGACCCGCGACAGCGCGGGTGCTAGCTTGGTTTTGACTGCGTATACTACGTACCCGTACAGGCCGTCGGCGCGGCATTAGCATCAGTTCCTGGTGTTTAGCATCCATACTGAACGTGCCGCTATGCACTGTGCCAGTGACAACGGTACCATGGCCTTGTAGGGTGAACACCCGATCAATGGCTAAACGAAAGTACTCGTCGGTACGAGCCTGCACATGCTGTTGTGCGCGCTGCTCAAGGTGCTGACGCAGGGCTTGAATAGTACTAGAGGAGGGATTCAGTGCGTCCACGACAAAGACGCTTTCGTGCTCTAAAAAACTGCCCTGAACGAGTTTTTGGATGTCACTTTGTACTTGCAGGATGCGCTCGGCGCTGGCCCGATCAGCCTTACTAATGACGACCACGCCGTGCTGTAACCCTAGTAAGGACAAGACGGAGAGGTGTTCTTTGGTTTGCGGCATAATGCCATCGTCGGCCGCAACCACTAGCATGCCAAAGTCTATGCCACTGGCTCCAGAGACCATGGTATGTACCAGCCTCTCATGGCCAGGAGCATCGACAAACCCCAGTATTCCTGCTTGTTCTGTTGGGCTATAGGCGTAACCCAGCTCTATAGTGATACCACGCTTTTGCTCTTCTTGAAGGCGATCCGTTGCGACGCCTGTTAAGGCCTTGATCAGCGTCGTTTTACCGTGGTCGATATGGCCGGCGGTTCCAATAATCATGCTTGCACTGGACGTAATTGAGTCAAAAACCGGGTTTCATATTGTGTTTCCAGGCAACGCAGGTCTAGCCAGAAAGCATCGTCGTTAATGCGGCCTATGACGGGGTAGGGCAGTTTGCGAAAACGTTTTTCTAGTGCGAGCAGATGGCGTCCCGGGCGTCCGTTACCCGTAAAGCTAATGCGTAGCCCGTGGCTGGGCAGCACGTCCTCAGGAAGAGCCCCACTACCGATTTGGCTAAACATGGGCGCCGTGTTGACGGCATAATCAGGCCCGGTCCATTCTTGCACCGTTGCTTGCATAGCGATAGCCTGCTGATACATGGCTTGGGGAGTGCGTGTGAATAGGCGCAGTGTTGTTAAGCGTGCGGGCAGTAATTCTGGGGCACGATACAAGTTGAGCACAGGCTCTAGGGCAGCGAGTGTCAGTTTGCCTACACGTAAAGCGCGTTTGAGCGGATTTTTCTTGATGCGTTGAATCAGGTCTGCCCGACCAACGAGCAAACCAGCCTGGGGGCCACCAAGTAGTTTATCCCCGCTAAATGTTACCAGATCCGCTCCTGCGGCAATGGTGTCTTTGACGGTGGGCTCAGGGGGGAGACCCCATTGGCTCAAGTCCACTAAGGTGCCGCTGCCTAAGTCCACGACGGCCGGTAAGCCGTGCTGGTGGGCGAGCGGTGCGATATCTTCTATCGGAATGCTTTTAGTAAAGCCTTTTACGGCGTAGTTGCTGCAATGGACTTTCATGAGCAGGGCGGTGCTGGCTTCTATGGCCTGCTCATAGTCATGCAAATGAGTGCGGTTGGTCGTGCCAACCTCACGTAGTTTTGCACCGGCTCGCGACATAATGTCGGGGATGCGAAAAGCCCCGCCGATTTCCACTAGCTCACCTCGAGACACGATAGTTTGCTTGCGTTGGCTTAGACTATTTAGCATAAGCAGGACAGCGGCGGCGTTATTGTTAACGACCGTAGCCGCTTCAGCGCCTGTGAGTTCGCACAAAAGGTCTTCAATCAGGTCATCCCGATCCCCACGCTTGCCACTGAGCAAATCGAATTCTAGGTTGGCCGGGTGTTGCATGGCCTCCAGCACCGATTGTATGGCCACGTCGGGTAATAAGGCGCGTCCCAGATTGGTATGCAGCACAGTGCCCGTCAAGTTAAAAACAGAGCGCAACTGCGGACGATTTGCTTGTATTAGCTGCTGCTGTGTGGCCTGCAGTATTTGTTCGGCGCTGATGGCCTGACGCGGCAGTTGCTCGGTCAGTATGCGGTCACGTAGCGTTTGTAGCTGCTGGCGTAAGGCCTGACTGAGCTGGCTATGACCGTACTCGGCCAGTAAAAGCTCCCCTTGTGGGTGACGCAGTAAGCGATCCAGCGAGGGGAGGTCTTGAGCTTGAGCGCGATCCGAAACATTAAGCGTGTCTGAACTCATGGGGCAAGGGCAGGGTATAACGGTCAGGGTTCGTGCCAGAGCAAAGGGTTACCACTGCTACGTTCGTAGCCGGCCTCGCCCATCAGCATATCCAGCGCGAGACTGGCTAGGTCGTCGGCCACAGGGTCTACATATAATTGGTCTTTCTGATAAAAAATTTTACGATAACTTTGGCAGCTATCGCAGGACTCGGCTTTAATGGCGGCGGGTCCATCCTCAATACTGTGATAGTAGATGCCTTCAGTACTTTCGCAGTGGGTACAGGTCACACGCACGACGTGCCATTCCACCGAGCAGCGTGGGCAGCACAGGTAACGGCAGCCATCGGCACTGCCACCAACGCGGACAATACTGGCCACAGGTAAACTGCCACAGCAGGGGCATACACCAAATGGTGCATTCAATGGCAGTTGTGATTCGCTTAGAGAGCAGGCCAGATTGGTCCAGTACACTTGCAGCGCAGCCATCACAAAAGCGGCTTTACCGCTGTCGCCTGGAGCCAGTTGATTGGTCAAAATAGCGTCTGCCAGTGTTTCAATGTCGGCAGGAGCATGTGTTTGTAGATGCAGTAGCTCCTGGGCTATGTTTTTAGCGGCATCGGGCACCTGCTCGGAGCGATCCAGTGTTTGTAGCAGCGTTTGCAATACTGTTTGCCAAGATGGATCGCGTTGCCAGCCTGACGATAATAAGGGAGGCATGCCGTGCTCCAGCGCATGACTAATATGCTGGGCTTCAATGTGAGCGGGAGCCAAATTTTGTAATGCCTGATGCTGTGCATCGCTGAGCTCAGCCATCAACAGCAAGTAGGCGGCAGCAGGGTGCTCGGGCGCCAGAGCGCGTAGACGTTGGCCACGCTCGCTAAATAAAGTAGTGCGCTGCGGCAAGCGCAGGCGTGGGATACTGGTGTGATCGAGACCCTCAATTTCACCACGGGGCAGGATACGAGGCAACGCAGACTCCTGAAAAACGAAGGAACTAGAGTGATTAGCGGCCCCTTAAGGGCCGCTAATCTTGGCTTACTTAGGCTGTTGCGGAGGCTGCTTACGCAACTCTTCGCGGTACCAAGCCCGATGGTGTTTCCAGGCCCAGCCGGGACTGACTGTGCCACGCGTCATGGCTTTGATTGAACCCTTGGTCCAGATGCCTGCGTAGATATGCACAATAATTGCACAAATCATCAAAAAGGCAAACAGAGCATGCAATACGGTTGCCAAACGCAAGGCCCAGATTGGGAAAAAGGCCGAGAAAAACTCACGCCACATAACAATGCCACTGGCCAGTAGCCCTATCATGAGCAACAGCAAGGCCCAGAACAGGACTTTTTGACCTGCGTTATAGCGACCTGCTGGCGGCACATGATCAGCCTTTCCTGCCAAGGTGTCTTTGAACCCGAGTAACCAAGCCATGTCACCCCGAGCAAACAAGTTATGCCCTAGCATACGCGCTGCAAACAGGAAAAAGCAAACAAACATCAGGATCCCAATGAAGGGATGCAAGATGCGAGTCCAAGGGCCACCACCGAGCACGTGGCTAAGCCAGTAAAAGGCGGGGTGAAACAAGGCCAGGCCGGATAAGGTCAGCAGGATAAAAGTACCTGCGATGATCCAGTGGTTAATACGCTGGCTGGCCGTGTAGCGCTGGATCAATTTATCGCGTTTAGCTTCACTCATGATGAGCCTCCTCGTTGACCTTACTCGCTTCCTTCTCCGCGGCGCGCTCGTCCTCGTCGGTAACCTCGTTAGGACCAGTGCGTATGTAGTGGAAGAAGCCGAACAGGGCGGTCATGGCCATGGCTGCCACGCCCAGAGGCTTGGCGACACCTTTCCAGAGTGAAACCATGGGGCTGATTTTAGGATCTTTGGGCAGATCGCTGTACAGCTCGGGCTTGTCGGCATGATGCAGTACATACATGACGTGAGTGCCACCCACTCCTGCTGGGTCATACAGACCGGCTTGGTCAAAACCACGTGATTGCAGATCGGCAATACGCTCGGATGCATGTTGTTTCATGTCATCTTTGGTACCGAACACAATAGCGCCAGTAGGACAGGTTTTCACACAGGCGGGTTCCTGGCCTACCGCAACGCGGTCAGAACACAGGGTACATTTGTATGCCTTTTTGTCCTGATCGGATATGCGTGGCACATCAAAGGGACAGCCAGTAATACAGTAACCACAGCCAATGCAGTTTTCTTCGTGAAAATCAACAATGCCGTTGGTGTACTGAATAATGGCTCCCGGTGAGGGGCAGGCTTTCAAGCAGCCCGGGTCCTCACAGTGCATACAGCCATCTTTGCGGATCAACCACTCCAGACTACCTTCTGGGTTTTCATACTCCGCGAACTTCATGACCGTCCAGGACTTATCTGTTAAGTCCGCCGGATTGTCATAAACACCGATGTTTTCACCCACTTCGTCGCGTACATCGTTCCACTCCATACAAGCGACCTGACAGGCTTTACAGCCTATACATTTACTGGTGTCGATCAGCTTGGCTACATCGCCGCCCACCGGCATACGCACGTTGGGCGAGGGGGTAGTAGTAGCGGAGCGTCTTTTAATGTCCAAGGATTGTAGGGCCATGGCTTACTCCTATACTTTTTCCAATTTGACCAAGAATGACTTGAACTCAGGTGTTTGAGAGTTCCCGTCACCTACCGGCGGGGTCAAGGTGTTAGCTAAAAAGCCTGGCTTGGCAATACCAACAAAGCCCCAGTGTATCGGGATGCCGATATGGTGTATTGGTTTGCCATCGATCATGAGCTGCTTGAGACGCTTGGTCACCACTGCCTTGGCTTTAATGTAGCCGCGGTTAGAGGAGACCTTCACCGTATCACCTTGAGCAATGCCCAGCTCATTGGCCAGATCAGCCCCAATTTCTACAAACTGCTGGGGCTGCAAAATAGCGTTGAGCTTGACGTGCTTGGTCCAGTAATGGAAGTGCTCGGTGAGGCGATAGGTGGTGCCCACGTAGGGGAAGTCCTCGACCTTGCCCATGGTGGCTAGGTCACCCTCAAATACCCGAGCTGCCGGGTTGCTCAGCGCACGGGGCTCGTCAGGACTAAGCGGGTTGTAGCTCAGTGGGGTTTCAAAAGGCTCATAGTGCTCGGGGAATGGGCCTTCTGCCATGCCTTTACGGGCAAAGAAGCGGGCGACACCCTCGGGGTTCATAATGAAAGGTCCCATGCCATCGTGCGGGTTTTCATCGGCCTTGTAGTCCGGTACATCGGCTCCACCCCAGCGACTGCCATCCCAACTGACGAGTTTTCGACGGGGATCAAAGGGTTTGCCATCCAGGTCACAGGAGGCACGGTTATACAACACGCGACGGTTAGCGGGCCACGCCCAGGACCAATTCAGGGTTTGACCTATACCAGTGGGGTCGCTGTTGTCGCGGCGTGCCATCAGGTTGCCCTTTTCGGTCCAGGCTCCGGCATAAATCCAGCAGCCACTAATCGTGCTACCGTCATCACGCAGTTCGCCAAAGCCGTCCAGTTGCTCGCCTTTACGTCGTGTCACGTTGCCATTGGCGTCACGCAAGTCGCGTAGTGCCTTGCCCGAGTATTCCATGGCCAGTTCGGCCGCGGTGGGATCGTCAGGGTTGGAATAGGGCCATCTGAGGTTGACGATAGGGTCAGGGAATGCGCCGCCTTCTTCACGATACAGATCGCGCAGATGCGTAAACAGAGTACCCATGATTTCAATATCGCTCTTGGCCTCGCCTGGCGGCTCGGCTGCTTTCCAATGCCACTGTAGCCAGCGACCTGAGCTGACCAGTGCGCCTTCCTCCTCGGCGAAACAGGTGGTCGGCAGGCGGAAAACTTCGGTTTGAATAGAGGCCGAGTCCACGTCGTTGTACTCATCAAAGTTACGCCAGAACTCCGAGGTTTCGGTAACGAGCGGATCCATGATGATCATGTACTTGAGCTTGGAGAAGCCGTCTATGAGCTTTTTCTTGTACGGAGCTGCGGCCAAGGGGTTAAAACCTTGGCAAATATATCCGTTCATCTTGCCCTGATACATCAGCTCGTAGACCTGAAGCATGTCGTATGGCTTGTCCAGCTTGGGCAGGTAGTTAAAAGCCCAGTCGTTGCTTTCCTGTGCGGCATCGCCCCACCAAGCTTTCATCAGACTGACCTGAAACTTTTTATAGTTGCGCCAAAAGCTAAGCTGATTAGGACGCATGGGCTCAGGGGCTCTGGCCTTGATGTAATCGTCGTAACGTTGCTCGGCCTGATTTGGCAAGGTCATGTAGCCTGGTAGCAGGTTGGACATCAGACCCAAGTCGGTCAGACCTTGAATATTGGAGTGCCCACGCAGCGCGTTCATGCCGCCACCGGCAATACCTATATTACCCAGCAAGAGCTGTACCATGGCCGCTGTGCGAATAATCTGCGACCCAATACTGTGTTGTGTCCAGCCCAGCGCGTACAAGATAGTACCAGCGCGGTCAGGCGAGGCTGTGGAAGCCAGCATTTCACAGACCTTTTGGAACTGTGCCTGCGTTGTGCCACAGACGCGCTCCACCATTTCCGGTGTGTAGCGTTCGTAGTGTTTACGCAGTAGCTGATAGACCGTGCGTGGGTGTTGCAAGCTGGGGTCTGTGCGGACGTAACCGTCTTCGCCAAGCTCGTAGTCCCAAGAGGATTTGTCGTAGCTTCGGGTGGCTTCGTTATAGCCTGAGTACAGCCCATTTTCGAAGTCAAAGTCGTCACGCACAATGAATGACATGTCAGTATAGTTTCTGACATATTCATGCTGAATTTTGTCATTATCGAGCAGATACTTAATGACCCCACCCAAGAAGGTGATATCAGTACCCGTACGTATGGGCGCGTAATAGTCCGCAACGGAAGCCGAACGCGTAAAGCGTGGATCCACCACGATTAGTTTGGCATTGTTATGTGCCTTGGCTTCAGTAACCCATTTGAATCCACAGGGGTGCGCTTCTGCTGCGTTACCGCCCATGATCAAGATAATGTCTGCGTTTTTGATGTCAACCCAATGGTTTGTCATCGCTCCGCGGCCAAATGTTGGGGCAAGACCTGCCACCGTTGGGCCGTGTCAGACACGTGCTTGGTTATCGAATCCTAGCATTCCTAGGCTACGCACTACCTTATGGGTAATGTAGCCAACTTCGTTACTGCTGGCAGATGCCGCTAGCATACCTGTTGTCAGCCAGCGGTTGACAGTGCTGCCATCATTGGCCTGCGCCTCAAAGTTGGCATCTCGGTCGTCTTTCATCAGCCGTGAAATGCGTTTGAAGGCGTCGTCCCAAGAAATACGCTCCCATTTGTCCGAGCCAGGGGCACGGTACTCGGGAAATTTCAGGCGATTAGGACTGTGTATGAAGTCCACCAGGCCAGCGCCTTTAGGACAGAGGGTGCCGCGGTTGACCGGGTGATCGGAGTCTCCCTCAATGTGTACGATGCTGGCTTGGGCGTTTTTAGAACCATCGCCACGAGCATAGAGCAGTACGCCACAGGCGACTGAACAGTAAGGACAGGTATTGCGCGTTTCTGTCATGCGGGTCAGTTTGTACTGCCTGACTTCCGCCATGGCGGGGGTAGGCGCTGCGCCAAGCAGCACCATACTGGAGCTCGCTAGTGAAGCCCCCGTCACTTTGAAGAATTGGCGCCGACTCATGTTAACCATGGGGCTCTCCAATGAGTTAGTGATATTGGTGAAACTAGGGGTGAGCTTCTACCTTTTGGATAGAAGTTCGCGGTGTTACGAATAGAGAATCTGATTGCGGTTCTGATCAAGGATTCTTTTGTTTTTTAACTATATAAACAACTGTGTCAAACTTTGCCGGTTTTAACAATACCTTTTTACCGGAAAAGCCTAAGGGCTTTCCCCCATTAAAACAATAGGCACCAATTTGTCTTGATTTGGCCTAAGGCTACAGATATTGGGGTGCAAAATTTGAGTAGCCTGTAACTTTACCATTAGGTACAAGAAACTTTGACCTTCTTGACACTTTAGTCGTATATGCCTGCGCCACACCTTGACAGGGTGGTGTGGCGTAAAAAGGCGGTATTAAGGCTATGGCTTAATAGACCTCTACTGCGTGTGTGCCTGCCGCGACAAACTCTCCGATGGGCTCCAGCGTCAAACCGAGTTCTGTGGTTGTGCGTAAGAACTCGGCCTCGCCTTCTGGGCGAACGGCAACGAGCAAACCGCCGCTGGTTTGAGGGTCGCACAGTATGTGCTTTTGAACATCGCTAATGCGCAGTATGCGTTCACCATAGCTGTCATAGTTGCGTCCCGTACCACCGGGTATGCAAGATTGCTGCAAGTAATACTCAACGCCTGGTAGTACCGGAACCTGGTCTGCTTGTAGCTTGGCGCTCAGTCCACTGCCATCGGCCATTTCCACTAAGTGGCCCAGTAGACCAAAGCCCGTGACGTCTGTCATGGCGCTTACACCTGATAGTTGGCTAAGAGCAATACCAGCGGTATTAGGGGTACACATCCAGTCGCGGGCCAAGTTGACGTCCTGACTTCGTAGTTTTCCTTGCTTTTCTGCCGTGGTCAGTATGCCTATGCCCAATGGCTTGGTGAGGTAGAGCTTATCGCCTGCTTGCGCCGTATTGTTACGCTTTATCTGGCGCTTGTTGATCACTCCGGTCACCGCCAGGCCAAAGATAGGCTCAGGCGCATCAATCGAATGCCCGCCTGCCAGGGCAATGCCGGCTACGTCACAGGCGGCTCGGCCGCCACGCACTACCTCGCGAGCCACTTCGGCAGGGAGCACATTCACTGGCCAGCCCAGGATGGCAATGGCCATGACGGGCTTCCCCCCCATGGCATAAATATCACTGATGGCATTGGTGGCCGCGATACGGCCAAAATCATACGGGTCGTCCACGACGGGCATGAAAAAATCAGTTGTCGAAACCACGCCCAGCTCTTCATTCAAACCATAGACCGCGGCATCGTCTTTGGAGGTGTTGCCCACCCATAAATTGGGGTCTAAGTTTTGTGCGCCACTACCAGCCAGAATAATGTCTAAAACCTTGGGCGAGATCTTGCAGCCGCAACCTGCGCCATGGCTGTATTGCGTCAGTCGTATGGGTGTTGACATAGGTGCTCCGATTCGTACCGATGAATAGGTATGTTGATAGGCATGACCCGCCTGGTTCGCCGCAGGCAGATCGCAAGTCTTGGGTAGCAGTATAGCGGCTGCTCGGCCATAGCGAGCCCTTAAGGGCGGGGCTCTCTGCATGCATGAGTCAGCCAGTTTAAGAATTTTCCCATCCTAAGCCGGCCTTTCCCTCACTACATTGAATCGTTTAAGACCTCATTGCTGTCGAGAGCGAGCTGTGAGTTTGGGCGAGTGATGACTAACAGGTAGGGATTGATGAGTACTCGTTTTTATTCAGGGCTGCTTGCAGTGGGCGTGCTGGGGTTGCTTATGCATTCTTATACGTTTGCTGACTCACTCCCCAATCAGTTTGCCTTGCCCATGAGCGAGACACCGTCAGAGATATTTTTGAACGGCGATCAGCTAACGACTTTCACGGGTGTGTATGCTATTAAATAGTATTTAGCCCAAGATCAGTGTTTCGGTGTGCTCGGCATGACGACCCGTGTCTTCGGTCCAGCGCAATGCCAGCGTGCCACCTGAGCGCGGGGTGATCTCGAACTTTAAGTAAGGATTAAGGGATAAAGAGCGAAAGTACTGTGCCTCTATCACAGGGCGCTGGTCGAGCACCACTTCGAAGCGCTCAATAATCCGTTTGGCGGGCGTATGTCCTTGAGCGTCTTGCGCCAAGCCGGTGCTCATGGGGTGAGAGATCATGGTGGTAATTTCGCCCGCCTGCCCAGCTTGCCATTTTTTGGGTATACGGACACGAGCTTGCATTTCGGAGCTAGCGTCGGCTTGAGCGGGGGCAATGCAACCGCTGGTGGTGACGCGTACTTCACGCTCTTGCATAAATACCTGGCCATCGCTGCTGCGTGCCACCACGATTACTGTTTGTGATTCGCTCAGGCGTATCCGGGTAGCCAGTTTGATGTTTCCAATTTCCGGGCCGAAGGAGAAGCTAGCCACTTCGGGTGTGGGATTGCGTGGCGCAAAAATCGCCAGGCTTTCAACATGACTATCGCTATCCCAGGCCGGAATTTCAATACTGAGCGGTACGGCAGAACCGTCCTCGGCCACCAAAGGCAAGGACAGCTTGATGTACCCCTGAGCCGCTTTTTTACCCGCAAGCCAGGGCTCTAAAAAGCTGGCTTGGGCCAGAGCCCCTGTTGGCAATGCCAATAGACCCATGCCCGCCAGAGCAGCCAGTAAAAGCTGACGTCGTCGTGCTTGTGGCCTGTGTGTGGTAGTCAGTCGTGGATGAGCATTCATAATATTAAACAGACGTGCTAATTGGCACGGTAAGGTGTAAAGCAATGGGCTAAGCGAGAGCCCAGCACTATACTGGCTGTGGCGATGAAAGAGCCGTAAGCCAGAGTGGATAAGCCCGTTAAGCCTTGGCCTATGGAGCAGCCCAAGGCCAGAGCGCCTCCTACTCCCATGAGTGTACCGCCTACTAGGTAGCGACGCATTTGCGTGCTGGACTCAAAGCCTTCCCAGCGCCATTCGCGGCGTATGCCAGCACTAAGCCACGCTCCGATAAAAACCCCTATCACGATCACGATGCCAAAGCGCAGTGACATGCCTGTGGCAATCATGGTGTATTGCACCGTGTCGCCCACGGGAGCCACAAAGCTGAGAGAAGCCAGTGGCTGAGGGTCGAAGTCGTCGGCGCCTAGGTATCCCGTGCTTAGCCAGCCAGCAACCACCATGAGTCCTATGAGTCCGGCCGCCAGTAAGCGTGCTAGCATGCGATCCTCTTGGGAGCCACGTAGTGCGTAGGCGAATAAGGCCAGCACGATCACGCCTGTTACTGTGTAGCGCAGGGTGTTGTGAGCAGGGCTGCTGGCGCTTAAACTAACTGTGCTCCATTCGCTGAGAAACAGGCGCAAGGGTGCCAAGGTACCAGTAAGCGTTGCCAGCCCGGCTATGCCCAGACACAGTAATACGAATAAGGAGCGCAGATTGCCTTGGGCCAGTAATACCAAGGCACGGGCGCCACAGCCGTTGCACAAGCCCATACCCAAGCCAAACAGGGTTCCGCCTAAGGGTAGGAGCAGCCACGAGACTGAGGTCCCGCGGTAGACGGATTGCTGTAGATGTATCAGGCCATAGGCATCACAGATTTGCGTGCCTAGCAGAGCAATGGCCAGAGCCATAGCAAACGCGCGTAAGTTGGGCGCAGCTTGTCCTGCCCAGACTTGAGCCAAGCCGCGCTGCAGGCAAAAACGTGTGGCTTGCCCGCAGGCACCAAATACCATTCCTATGGCCAGTGCGGCCCACAGTACATAATCAAGCGGCGACATACTAGTGAATTCAGTTTAGGCGCGCGTACCCCATGCATCGAGCGCTATCGCGTTGTACCATGCTTCGCCATATTCTGCTTCGAGTTTGCGGAAAGCCGCATTCGCTTCTTTGGGGCTCACTCCGCCTGAGGCCTCAGCCAGCTTACCGTCTTCTAGTTTGTACAGGTGGGCCACTGAAATACCGTAGTCGGGGCCAATGAGGCTGTAGCAGGTGTTCGCAAACGAGGGCTGTGCAGCCTCTTGGCCTGCCAGAGCATTGACGATAGCGGCGGCAGCCACTTTGGCTTGTGCACTAGCAGAAAAGCCGGATTTGGGCATGGGCGCAGCCACTGTGGCATCGCCCACGACATAGATATCGGCAACTTGTTCGGACTCAAAGGTATGGTGCTTCACAGGTACCCAGCCACTTTCATTGGTGACACCGGCCAGTTCGGCAATAATGCCGGCCTTTTGTGGGGGGATCACGTTCAACACATCAGCCTTATGAGTTTGGCCGAATTCGGTTTCTACTGTCAGGCTAGGGGCGTCTACGCGCACCACTTTTCCATCTTTGGCTAAAGGCACCCATTCGATTAAATCGCCATACAGACGATTCCAGCCGTCCTGGAACAGGCCTTGTTTAGAGAAGGCGTCCTTGGCGTCCAGTATCAGGATTTTAGATTTGGGTTTATTGGTTTTTAGATAGTGTGCCACCATGCTAACCCGCTCGTATGGACCCGGAGGGCACCGGAAGGGGTTGGCAGGTGCTACCATCAGAAAGGTGCCGCCGTCGGGCATGGCTTCAAGTTGCTGTTTTAGCAATGTACTTTGCGGGCCTGCTTTCCAGGCGTGCGGTGCCAAGTGTGAGGCAGCTTCGTCATAGCCTTCCAGGGCGTTCCAACGAAAATCAATACCTGGTGACAGCAAGAGCTTATCGTAGTTCAGCGTATCGCCGTTAGCCAGGCTTACCGTTTTGCGCTCGCCATCAACGCCCGCAGCAAGCTCGTGAACGACCTTAACGCCCAAGGCACGTAAATCGTCGAAAGTGTGCCCCTGCTGTTCAAAGGTACGTAGCCCGCCAAAATACAGATTCGTAAAGGGGCAGGTGTAATACGTTTTGGCGGGTTCGATCAGGGTGACATCAATGGCGGGGTTACGGCGCTTCAGGTAGCGAGCGGCGGTTGCTCCGCCAAAACCGCCACCAATCACAATAACGCGACCGGCTCCGTTTTTTTGTGCCAGTGCTGGAAATGAGAGGGCAGCAGCGCCCACTGCGCTAACTTTTGCCACTTGACCCAGCCACTGACGGCGCGCCACATTGATTGTTTTTTTCATGTCAGATTCCTTTATTTGGCGGCTTGCGTCGGAATTTTCGAGAAGTGTTGGGCCAGCAGCACGAGCTCCTCGTCGCTAAAGCCTTTGATCAGGCGATTCATCACTGTGGTGCTGGCAGGTGGCGTTTCCGATTGAAAAGCGCGAAGCTGCTCAAGCAATAGCGCTTCCGGGCGGCCTGCTATGGACGGTATCGCACCCGGTGAACGACCATCGGTGCCATGACAGTTAGCACAGGTGCCAGCAAGCACGGAAGCATCCAGAACATATTGGGCTGCAGCCTGTGCATGCAGCAATGGGCAGGCCAGTAGCACGGCGGCTAAGGCTGAGGTCCGGGCAAATAAACGAACTCTACGCATGAAGGCACTTTTAATTAATTTGTAAGGATAGTTATCTTATCTATACCGCCTTATGTTTAGAAGAAACTTTATCTTTAATATATATAGCTGAAAGTTATTTGTGAGTTTGTTTAAAGCAATAAGCGAAAAAAACGAGGAGCAGTCACTAGGACTCCTCCCCGTTAAACAGGATAGTCTTAGGCGTACAGTCGGGTAGACTTACGGCATTTCAATATTGGCGGCTTCGATCACCTTGCCCCAGCGAGTCAGCTCAGCCTTGGTGTATTCGAGCAGCTCTTCTGGCCCTTGGAAGCTAGCGTATGCGCCCAGCGACTTGGCTTTTTCCTGAAACTCGGCGGTTTGTGTCACTTTTTCGATTTCGCTGGCTATTTTATTTACTACGTCAGCAGGGGTGCCGGCTGGTGCATAGACGGCAAACCAGGATGAAATTTCCAGCTCTGGGTAACCGGCCTCGGCAGCTGTGGGTACATCAGGTAAGGAATCCAGACGCGTGGGACCAGTAACTACCATGGGTGTCAGGTTACCGTTTTGGATGTGCGGCAAAAGCGGGGGTGGTGTGGTCATGGTCAGGTCGACTGCACCGCCCATCAGGTCATTGAGCGCTGGGCCTGTACCGTTATAGGGGATGTGAAACAGCTTGGTGCCAGCCATTTGGTTAAATAGCTCGGTGGCAACGTGTTGCAGTGAGCCCACTCCCGATGAGGCGTAGTTCAGATCCCCTTTCTTGGCCGCATCAGACTTCACCAGTTCGTCCAGGGTTTTATACGGCAGTGTAGAGCGCACAACAAGCAGTTGAGGGGCTGACAACACGTTAGCGACGGGAGCAAAGCTGGTCACTGGATCCCAGTTTTGGCCTTTCAGCAAAAGCGGACTGATGACCTGAAATCCGGAATATTGGAAAAGCAGGGTGTAGCCGTCGGCAGGAGCTCGGGCTACCTGCTGTGCCGCGACGCCACCCGAGCCGCCTGGGCGGTTATCGACAATCACACTTGTGCCCAAAGCACGCGCCAAAGGCTCAGCGATCATGCGCGCAGCAATATCTGTGGTGCCACCGGGGGCAGCTGAGACATACAGGTTAATAGGTCGGTTAGGGAATGAGTTGGCCTGCGCAGTGGCGCTTAGCAGACCTAGACTGCCCAGTAGCGCCGTGCCAGCCAAGAGGCGCGATACAAGCTTAGTGGTATACACAGCATATCTCCTTTTATTATGTGTATAAGTGTGCTGAGTAGTCAGCAAAAAAACTTGAGTTTTCAGGCTCAATGCTTAGGGTTAGCGGGGTCAGGCCCCTTGAAAGTGTTCGGCCAGCCACGCTGGTGGTTGGTGAGTCTGTAGGCGTGTGCCCGCGCTCAGTAAAGGCGTGCTGAGCTGGCGCTGAACCAAGGTGGGCAGCTCAGCCACGATCTTGAGTAAGGCAGGTAGGTTCACGCCGGTGTCTATCCACATGCACTGAAACATGTGCACCAGCTCTTCGGTGCTGACGTTGCCACTGGCGCCAGGCGCGTAGGGACAGCCTCCTAGACCGCCTGCTGCGGAGTCGTAACGTATTACGCCTTCGCCCCAAGCCGCTAAGGCGTTGGCCAGAGCCATGCCGCGAGTATTGTGTAGATGCAAAGTGAGCGCCGTGTTGGGCATGAGCTCCAGATGACGTGCGCTCAGCTCGGCGACTTGACTGGGGTAGGCCATGCCCGTGGTGTCACACAAAGTAATGCCGGTGGCGCCAGCGCGCATAAAGCGCTGGCTAAGCTGCAAAACCTCGTGCAGGTCAATATCACCTTCAAAGGGGCAGCCAAATACGGTAGATAGTGAAACATTACATGGCACATTATGCCGCTGCGCCTGTTCAATAATGTCGAGCAATTGTTGAATCGATTGCGCACGTGTCATGCGTAAATTGGCCCGGTTATGTGTCTCGCTGCAGGACATCACTAGATTGCATTCGTCAATGCCTGTTTCCAGGGCACGTTCCAGCCCACGTACATTAGGGATTAAGGCGGTATAGATCACCCCCTCTTGACGTCTAATGCCTTGCATCACTTCTTGTGCATCGGCCAAAGCGGGAATGGCTTTAGGTGATGTAAAGCTAGTGGCCTCAATGCGTTTAAAGCCGCATTCAGATAAGCGATCTATCCATGCGATTTTGTCGGCTGTGGCGACATTATGTGGCTCGATTTGCAGCCCATCTCTGGGCGCGACTTCATTGATCTCTATTCGCTCAGCACCTGTCTTCATGCGATGATTCCTTTTTCTTTAAGTTGCTGAATAAGGGCATCGTCTAGACCCGCTGCCTGCAAGGTGCTGACTGTATGCTCTCCGAGCAAGGGGGCGCGTGCCTGAATGGCACCAGGCGTTCCTGAAAGCAAGGGCATGATGTTGGGCATTTCAACTTCCAGTCCACTGGCGGCTGTTACTTTGGCGATGGCTTGTCGCGCTCGATAGTGAGGGTCCTGAGCAATATCGCGTACGGAGTAAATGCGCCCGGCAGGTACCTGAGCAGTGTGCATGGCAGCCAGGATTTCGTCAGGGGTGCGTGCCTGAGTCCAGGCACTAATGGCTGCATCCAGTTCATCGGAGCGTCGGGCTCGGCCATCGTTGTGAGCCAGATCGGGGTCAGCGCCTAGATCAGGTCGATCAATGGCTTGCATCAGGCGTTGAAAAATTGCGTCGCCGTTGCCAGCAATCAATAAGTATTCACCTGTGCTGCAGGGATAGGCATTGGAGGGGGCAATGCCGGGCAGGGAGGTGCCAGCAGGCTCACGTATGGCGTTGAAGGCCGAGTATTCAGGCAACAGACTTTCGGTTAAGTTGAAAATACTTTCAAATAAAGACACGTCAATCATTTGGCCCTTACCCCCACGCGCATCGCGTTGGTATAAAGCCAGCAATACGCCCAAGGCACCATGTAGTCCGGCCAAGGTATCGCCCAGTGATAGCCCCGCGCGCACCGGTGCCTGACCAGGACTGCCGTTCAGGTAACGCAGGCCGCCCATTGCTTCAGCGATCGCTGCAAAGCCGGGCTCTTGACTACGAGGCCCTGTTTGGCCGTAGCCGGAAACGCGCAGCATGATCAGCTTAGGATTCAGCTCATGTAGAGCCTCCCAGGACAAACCCCATTTTTCCATGGTGCCTGGACGAAAGTTTTCGATGAGCACATCGGCTTGGCTGGCGAGCTGGCGCACGATATCCTGCCCCTCGGGCGTACGCAAATCGATACACACCGAGTGCTTGCTGCGTGACTGGGCTTCCCACCAGACAGAGGTCCCTTCGTGAAGCATGCGCCATTTGCGTAATGGGTCGCCTAGGCCAGGTGGTTCGATTTTGATAATAGTGGCGCCGAAGTCTGCCAGGGTTTTGGCGGCAAAAGGGCCGGCAATTAATTGCCCCAACTCTAGAACTTTGATGCCTGATAATATTTGCTGAGACATAGGTGCTACGTGCTAACCAGTAACTGAAAAAAACAATAATTCAGTGTGGCATAGCTTAGAAGCACAGTGGAATGACCGAATTTTCATACCCGCTTTCGTGTTTTGCGAAAGCGGGTGAAGGGGCCGTGCCTTACGTCTGGTCGCTGGTGTGTAAGTGCTCAAGCAAAAGTCGACTGGCTGCGGACAGTAATTCAGGCTCGCGCACGCCAATAAGCAGGCTACGCTTTGCCCACTCATCGCTGAGTGTCACCAGTGATAATTGCATGGTGCGGGAAAACGGCAAAACTGCTAGACGCGGCAAGATACCTATGCTGTTGGTTGCCAGGGCGAGTCTGCAGATAGAGTCAAACCCTCGGACTTGTATGCGTAATTTCAAGGGTTTACCCTGGCGCTGGCTCTCTTCCTCAAGGCGTAATGCCAGAGAAGTACGAGAAGTCAGGCCCACATAGTCAAAATCTAGGGTTTCGTGAAAGGAGATAAGCTTGCGCTGATATAAGGGGTGACCGGGCGGCACCATCAAGACAAGGTCATCGTCACGGTAATGGTATGTGTGCAGTCCTTCACAAGGAGTACGGTCGGCAAATATACCCATATCGGCCTGATTGTCTTGCACCGCCTTGACAATAGCGTGGCTGTTTTCCTCGGTCAGGTTGACACGAATGGCCGGATGCTCACGCATGAACAGAGCCAGATCTTGAGATAAAAATTGCGTAATCGAAGACGTATTGGCCGCTAACCGGATCTGGCCTTTGATACCGTGCGTGTAATCGGCCAGTGCGGCTCCTAACTGCTCGACCTCATTCAATACACGTAAAGCGTGTTGTAAACAGGTTTGGCCAGCTTCGCTCATTTCTACGCCAGCAGAATGACGATAAAACAAAGGAGCCCCCAGGCTGGCCTCTAGATCAGAAATGCGTTTACTGGCCGCTCCGACCGCCAAATGCATGCTACGCGCACCCGCAGAAATGCTGCCTTGCCGTGCGACAGCAACGAATAAGGCCAGAGTGATGAGGTCAAAACGGGCAAGGTTCATGGCGTGCGGGCTTTGTGTGCGTGAGCTAAGAGGGTAAGCGTGGCAGTTAAACGTAGACTGCTGTGCGGTCAGCCATACCTGACTGATCTTACCAGAGCCTCAAAAACTCGTTAAGCTGTCTGGTGCGTCAACGAGTTTTCATATCATGCTAGACGCATCAGGAACCATCATTATTGCAGGGGAGGAGAGCGGGACCATGAGACTACAAAATAAGGTCGCCTTGATTACGGGTGCAGGGCAGGGAATAGGGGCAGCTACGGCAGAAAAATTCGCACGCGAGGGGGCGTTGCTGGTGCTGTGTGACCGCTGTGCGGACGCCTTGCAAACTAGTGTGCAGACCTGCCTTGAGCATGGGGCGCAAGCCGTGGGCTACAGTCTGGATGTGACGGAGCAGGCGGCGGTAGAGCAGGCGGTAAAAGAGGCAGTGGCGCGTTTTGGGCGTATCGATATTTTGGTGAATAATGCCGGTATTACGCAAGATGCGCGTTTCGAAAGGATGACACTAGAGCAATTTGATCAGGTGATCGACGTGAATTTGCGTGCGGTATTCATACAGACTCAAGCTGTCTTGCCCTACATGCTGGTGCAAGGCAAAGGAGTCATTCTGAATGCGAGCTCTATCGTGGGCATACATGGTAATTTTGGTCAGACCAACTATGCCGCCTCTAAGTTTGGAGTCATAGGCATGACTAAAACTTGGAGTCGGGAGTTAGGCCCTAAAGGGATACGGGTTAACGCTGTGGCTCCCGGCTTTGTTGAAACGCCTATTTTGTCTACGATACCGCAAACCGTGCTGGATAAGATGCGTGCGCAGGTACCAATGCGGCGCTTGGGACAGCCAGAGGAAATTGCTAACACCTACGCCTTTTTAGCTAGTGATGAAGCAAGCTACATCAATGGTGCTGTCATAGAGGTGACCGGAGGTATGAGTCTGTGATCAGTCAGGGCAGGATAGCAGGACTGGGGTAGCGAGATTGTCTGGGCGCTGTGAGCAATACGCTCTATGTTGTGTGGCGAAATACAGCCACAGTCTAAAAGTGTGACAAGTAGCCGAATAGTACTGTGCGGTTTACAGGCTGCGTTGCTATGATGACAGTTTGCCCGTTTTGGCGTTACGCCATTCACTGATCTTTATGTCTAGTACTGCCCCTGACTCGTCTACCGAGCTACGTCGCGAGCTAAAGCCGCGCCATTTGTCCATGATTGCCATAGGCGGATCTATTGGTACCGGCTTATTCGTTGCCTCTGGGGCGACCATTGCCCAAGCCGGGCCGGGCGGAGCCCTGCTGGCTTATATGCTCATCGGCTTGATGGTGTATTTTCTCATGACCAGCCTGGGTGAACTGGCGGCGGCCATGCCTGTTTCTGGCTCATTTGCCACCTATGGTGCGCGCTATGTGGATGAGGGTTTTGGCTTTGCGATAGGGTGGAATTATTGGTACAACTGGGCGGTAACGATTGCCGTCGACTTGGTGGCGGCACAGTTGGTCATGAGCTATTGGTTTCCCCAGGTACCTGGCATAGTCTGGAGTGCCTTGTTCCTATTGCTGATGTTTCTGTTGAACATGGTTTCGGTGAAAGGCTTTGGTGAGGCGGAGTATTGGTTTGCCTCGATTAAGGTGGTTACCGTACTCGTATTCATTGCGATAGGCTTACTGATGGTGCTGGGTATTGTGCAAGGCAATGAGCACCAAGGCCTACAGAACTGGACGCTTGATCAAGCCCCCTTTCCCGGAGGTTTTGCCAGCTTGGTGGGGGTGGCCATGATAGTAGGGTTTTCTTTTCAGGGCACCGAGTTGATTGGGATTGCAGCTGGTGAGTCCAAGGACCCGGCAAAAAGTATCCCCAAGGCTGTACGACGCATTTTTTGGCGTATTTTGTTATTTTACATTTTTGCCATCCTTATTATCGGCTTATTGATTCCGTATAACGATCCGCATTTGCTACGCAATGAACTGGATGATATTAGTGTTAGCCCGTTTACATTGGTATTTGAGAAAGCAGGCTTGTTGTCCGCCGCTGCCGTGATGAATGCAGTGGTCTTAACGGCGGTTCTGTCGGCAGGAAACTCGGGCATGTACGCCTCTACGCGTATGCTGTTTAACTTGGCGCGTGAAGGCAAAGCCCCCCGTATTTTTAGTCGTTTGTCAGCAAATGGGGTGCCGCGTTACGCCTTGGTGGCGACGACGGTGGTCGCGGCACTGTGTTTTGTGAGTGCTGTGTATAGCCCCACAGCTGTGTATATTTGGCTGCTGAATACCTCGGGCATGACAGGCTTTATCGCTTGGTTAGGCATAGCTATTAGTCATTATCGTTTCCGTCGTGGCTATGTCAGTCAAGGGCGTGACTTACGCCAGTTACCGTATTTGTCGCGCTTTTTCCCGTTTGGTCCTGTGTTTGCGTTTTGCCTGTGTCTGGTGATTACATTGGGGCAGAACTATCAGGCCTTTTTAGAAGAGCGTATCGATTGGGGAGGCGCTGTAGCAACGTATATAGGCCTACCCCTGTTCTTGCTGATTTGGCTAGCGTATCGCGTGACCAAGGGAGGTGGTTTGGTGGCCTATCAGGACATGCGCTTTCCAGAGCTAGATGCCAGGCAGGGTCAATAAGCACGGTCAGCGTTATGCGACCGTGTCTTGCTGCTTATGGGCGTGGCCGCAGATAAAACAAGGGTACTCCCAGCAGTAAAATACCTAGCCCCAGCCACGTTCCTGCGCCGGCGTACAACACGCTAGACCAACCTAGGCCCAGACATACCAGAGCAAACAGCACGGGTAGCACGGGGTAAGCGGGCACTTTAAAGGGACGTTTACGCGTCGGGTCGCGTTGGCGCAGACGCACCAAGGCTAAAGCAGTCAGCGCCATGAATAACCAAAATACGGGTGAGGTGTAAGCCACCATTGCTTGCAAGCCATTTTCGCTTAAGGCACCAAACACGATAAGCCCTAAGGTAATAGCTCCTTGCAGCAATAAAGCGCTGACTGGACTGCCTGCGCTGTGATTCCATTGCCCCAGTGCCCGTAAGGCGGGTAAGTCTTTTCCTAACGATACATAGATGCGGCCACCCGTAAAAATGCATGCGTTAATGGTGCCCAATGCAGTGCAGCAAACGAGCAGGCTAAGTACGATAACGGCCCAGGGGCCTGCTAGCATGGCACTCATATCGGCTCCGACCGCTACACTCTGGCGCAAGCCCTCAAGGCCAAATAGGCGTAAATAGGCTAGGTTAACGAGCAGGTACAGTAAAACTATAATGAGCGTGCCCGCCAGCAGTACACGTAATAGATTACGCCCTGAGTCGTGTAGCTCGCCCGATATATAGGCTATTTCATTCCAGCCGCCATAGGTGAGCAAGACAAAAACCATACCCATGCCCAGCGCGCCGCCAAGCTCCCAGTTGCTAAGGGTGAGGTCCATGGACGAAGGGTGTGATGCCATGCGGTAAGAGTCGGGCTCTATCATCAGCGCTGCACATGCCATGATGAGTAACGCACAAACCGTAATACCAGTAAGAAAGCGCTGAACTATCTTTGATTGGTGGCTGCCCAAGATATTCAGGCCGGTAAGTAACACCACCACCAGTGCGGCATATACTGCTTTGCCGTGACTACCCAAAGGGAGCAGGACCTGAGCGTAATCACCAAATATAAAGGCTACGGCGGCAATCGCCCCAGTTTGTATGATGGAGCAGCGGGCCCACGCGAACAATAAGGCCAGCCTGTTTCCCCAGGCGCGACGTAAGTAAGCGTATTCACCGCCACTGTCGGGGTAGGCGCTACCCAGCTCGGCATAACATAGGGCGCCAATCAACATGACGGCTCCGCCACCTAGCCATAAGGCCAGATACATCACCTGATTGGGGGAGTTTTGAGCCACTAGGGGTGGAAAGCCGAAGATTCCTATACCCACGACGACACCGACTAATAGGGCGATGCCGTCAAGGACGCTAAGCGTTGTGGGGTGGCTGAGGTCTTGTCCAGAGCGAGTGCCCGTGGTTAAAGACCCTTTGCTCACAATCGTGAGCCTTGCCAGTTGTTCATAGGGTTGAGGCTGCCTTCAAGCGGTGTAATTGCTTGCATGTCGGCACCCAGTACAGTTCCGTAAAAGCTGCGGGCGGTCTCACCGGTGCCGGTAGTGAACGAAATAAGGCTACCGTTTAGTGAGCCCTGAACAGGTGTAACCTGGCCTTGTTCGTTCTCTAGTGAACCGCTGATCTGTTGAAACTGCTGATCCAGTTTGAGGGTGTGTTTGCCTTCGGGGCTAGTGATTGCCCAAGTACCCTGCACTTGGGCAGGTACTATCCATAAATGCACGCCACGTGAGTCTACGGTATCGAACTGATCGCTTTCCCAATCCTGCATGTCAAAAGCGTGTGACACAATACGTGTGCCGGGTGCCAGTTTGAGGATCTCGGGGCGTAAGCGTAAATTGATATTGGGCAGCAAATACATGCTGATGACACTGGCTTGGCTTATATCGGTCTCGAACAGATCCTGCTCTAAAAACTCGACCTGATCACTTAAGCCCGCTGTCTGGGCATTTGCTTTGGCTTCAGCCACACGCTCGGGGTCGATATCTACGCCTTGAGCGCCTTTAGCCTTGAAATCGCGTACCGCTGCTATGGCAATTCTTCCGTCGCCAGAGCCCAAATCAATTAGGTAGTCCTCTGGGCCTACCTGCGCCATTTCTAGCATACGCTGAACCACTGCAGCGGGTGTGGGTACATAGGGGACGTCTAAATTGGGTTCTGATTGCGCGAGGGCGGAGGAGGGAAAAAATAAGCCAGTGCTAAGTGCTAGCGGCGCAAGAAACTGATGAAAGCGACTCATCCTGCTACAAGACATGGGGATCTCCTGTGGGCATAAAGAAAAAGCGGCCAAATAAATGCCAACTACCGTATGAGCAAATATGGTGTCAGTCTACCTTGCATTTAGCTGAAAGCCAAAATAAAGAGGGCAGAGCTACAGAGCAAGATTCAGCCTCGCCTTGTGTTCGGATGCTAGACGGTTCGTGGTAAGGTGGCGTTTAAACAAACGTACGCTTTTATATGCAAGAACTGAACTCGACTAAGACTAGTAATGCGACCCTGTATTACGGCGTGGCTGGGCTGATCGGACTATTGACGGCACTGCTGGGTACCTTGTTTCATACTGTGGTCGATTTCTTGCAAGCCAATCTGGTGGTCGTGCCGACGCATTTGGGCTTGAGCGGTTGGCAAAGTGCCTTGTTTTTGGGCCTAGTGTCTGCCTTGATGCTATGTTCCGCAGTGGCTTTAGTAAGACATTTTGCACCTGAGGCCAGCGGCTCCGGCGTGCAAGAGGTTGAGGGTGCCATGGCGGGTGTGCGCCAGATTCGCAGCTTGCGTGTTTTATGCGTTAAGTTTTTTGGTGGTTTGCTGTCTTTGGGGGCGGGTTTGGTGGGGGGGCGCGAGGGGCCAACCATACATATGGGGGCGGCGATTGCCCAAGCTCTCGTGCCACGCGGCCGTTTTCTCGTACACGAGGCCAGGGCTTTGCTTGGAGCCGGCGCTGCGGCTGGGCTGACGGCTGCCTTTAGTTCCCCTGTCGCCGCTGTCTTATTTGTTATTGAAGAAGCACGCGATGCTTTTCCATTCAGACCCCGTACATACTATGCCGTTATTTTAGCGAGTGCGGCAAGCGCCTGGGTCACTGTGTTGGTCATGGGCAGGCAGCCCTTTATGGTGATTCATGCGATAGCGCCTGCTTTGAGCTCTTACCCCTTATTTATTATTCTGGGTTTAGTGTTAGGCGCTCTAGGAGTGGCTTTTAATCGCCTGGTGTTGCGGTGCTTGGACTATGCGCGCCAAGTCAGTGTGCAATACTCCCCCTACCTATGGCCTGCTCTCTTGGGTTTGGCTGTAGGGGCACTGTTGTATTGGCTACCCGAAGCTACAGGGGGAGGCGAGTCACTGATAGAGCGACTCGTACAGCAGCCCATGCCCGTGGGAGTCTTGGGGCTGCTGGCATTGGCACGTCTAGTGATGACCTTGACCAGTTATGCGGCTGGCACACCGGCTGGAATCTTTGCTCCAATTTTGGCTTTGGCAACGGTGGTGAGTATTTTCTTAGGCCAGTTGCTACTACTCTTTTTCCACTTGCCCGATGAACTACTGCTGGCCTTAGCCGTAGCAGGTATGGCAGGACTATTTGCAAGCACGGTACGTGCCCCATTGGTGGGGGTGGTGCTGATCGTGGAGTTAACAGGCGCATACAGTTTGGCCCTGCCCAGTTTATTGTGCGTGATGAGTGCCAGCCTGGTAGCCGAGCGTTTAGGGGGGCGTCCTTTATACGAACAGCTTTTAGAACGGACTTTAAAACTGGCCAAACAAGAACGAGTTCAATAAAAAATGATCAGCCCGTAAATACTGATGCTGTTGTCGTGTAATTTAGCTCTATAACGACGTAGTCAGTGGGTGTGTGCTGCTTTGTCCGGATCGTCCTTGTGGGGAAATCCCTGCTTGAATGTTTAGTGTTAAGCAGGCAATGTGCTCTGATGCTGAAGTAATCCGGTTTTGGCACACTGGATCCCTATACGATTTATGACAAAAAATTCGGAGGCGGACTATGCGTTTTATTAAAGCGCTCACCACGACAGCCCTGCTTGCAGGCTCTTTATTTACCGCTAATGCGGTGGCGCAGAAGGCTCAGTTCATTAATATTCTGACAGGCGGACAAAGCGGTGTGTATTACCCGCTAGGGGTTGCGCTCTCGCAGATATACGCCAAGCATATTCCGAATGTGAAGGCTACGGCTCAAGTGACTAAGGCTTCAGCCGAGAACATGAACCTGTTGCAAGCAGAGCGTGGTGAGCTGGCCTTATCCTTAGCCGACTCAGTTGCGGATGCCTGGAACGGCGTAGAAGAGGCCGGCTTTACTCGTAAACTGGATAAATTACGCGGTCTGTCTGCGACCTATAACAACTATATTCAAATCGTAGCAAACGCCGATTCTGGTGTGAAGTCATTGGCTGACTTGAAAGGCAAGCGCATCTCTGTGGGGGCGGCTCGTTCCGGTACTGAACTGAATGCACGGGCTATTTTTAAAGCGGCTGGCCTGAGCTATGACGATTTCAGCAAGGTTGAGTACCTGCCATTTGGTGAGTCTGTTGAGCTGATGAAAAATCGTCAGTTAGATGCGACCTTGCAGTCGGCAGGTTTGGGCGTAGCGTCCATTCGTGACTTGGCCACCTCAATACCGATTATTGTTATTCCTGTGCCTGAGCAGGTAGTGAAGAAGGTGGGCAGCGATGCCTATCAACCGTCCCACATTCCGGCTGGCACGTATGCAGGGCAAGATACAGACGTGGAAACGGCGGCTATACCTAACTTTTTGGTAACCCATTCTGGCGTGTCCGATGAGCTGGCGTACGAGATGGCCAAGCAGTTGTACGAAAACATCGGGTCCTTGCATGCCGCTCATAATGCGGTAAAAGGCATGAAGATTGAGAATGCCACGCATGGCATGCCTGTCCCGATTCATCCGGGCGCAGAACGTTACTATCGTGAGCAGGGCGTCATTAAGTAAACGTGTCACTCTTTTAGCGTAGTGTTAAGCAGTGATTCGGTACTTGGCTGAATCACTGCTTTTTTTGCATAAAGGTTTTTAAGTTGGTATGACTATGGATCACGAACAATCTGCGTCCTCATTGCCACGAGCAATATTCTGGGTGGCGGTTCTATTCTCTGTTTTTCAGATCTATACCGCTGCATTTAGCCCGATTTCCAGCCAGGTCGTGCGTGCCATTCATGTCGGCTTTGTGCTCTTAATGGTCTTCACCCTGTACCCTGTTTTTTGGGGTAGAAAAATACCGGTTCTGGCATGGGTACTGGGCTTGTCAGGCTTTGTCCTAAGTTTTTATCACTGGGTGTTTGAGTCAGACTTGACGGCCAGAGCAGGTGAAATGACCACCGCAGATATGGTGGTTGGTATAGTGGTGATCACGCTAGTGTTCGAGGCAGCGAGGCGGGTAATGGGCATAGCCTTGCCCCTTATTTGTGCCCTGTTTTTGTTGTACGGCCTGTTTGGTGAATACCTGCCTGGTAGCTTTGCGCACCGTGGCTATGGTTTTGATCAAATTGTAGGCACGTTGGGCTTCGGGACGGAAGGGATATACGGCGTCCCTACTTATGTGTCCTCCACCTATATCTTCCTGTTCATTTTGTTCGGCTCGTTTCTGGAGCGCGCCGGCATGATTACTTTGTTCAGTGATTTGGCCATGGGCACGGTTGGCCATACCCGTGGTGGTCCTGCCAAAGTATCGGTGGTGAGCTCAGGGCTGATGGGGACCATTAATGGCTCCGGCGTAGCCAATGTGGTGACTACTGGGCAGTTTACGATCCCCCTGATGAAACGTTTTGGCTATTCGCCCGCTTTTGCGGGAGGGGTTGAGGCGACGTCCAGTATGGGCGGGCAGATTATGCCGCCTGTCATGGGGGCGGTGGCATTTATCATGGCTGAGACCATTAATGTTCCGTATCTGGAGATCGTTAAGGCTGCCATTATTCCGGCTATTCTGTATTTTTTTACTGCCTTTTGGACGGTGCACTTGGTGGCCGGGCGGGAAGGCCTGTTTGGCTTACCTAAAGAGGATTGCCCCAATCCCTGGGCGGCAATACGTACACACTGGTATTTGCTGATTCCCCTGATTGGCCTAGTGTCCCTTTTGTTTTCAGGCTATACGCCTTTGTTCTCGGGAACCGTAGGCTTGGGGCTGACGGTCATCCTTATATTTGGTGCGGCGGCCATCAGCGGCTGCTCCAATATGACCTTGCGTTACCTGTTCTGGATCTTATTAGGTCTGGCATGTACGGGATTTGTAGAGTTCGGTGTGATCAGTTTTTTTGCAGTGATCGCCGTGCTGGTTGCTGTGTTACTGCTGCGCCGACAGACTAGCGATGTGTTGAAAGAGTCTATAGAGTCCTTAGCTCAAGGTGCTCGGCACGCGCTCCCGGTAGCGATCGCATGTGCGTTGGTAGGGGTGATTATCGGCATTATTAACCTGACGGGAGTGGCCGCAGAAATTGGCGGGCAGGTGATTGCTATCGGTCAGGATAATTTGCTGCTCGCTTTGTTCATGACAATGATGACTTGCTTGGTGTTGGGCATGGGGATCCCCACTATCCCGAATTACATCATTACCAGCTCGCTGGCCGCGCCTATTTTGTTACAGCTGGACGTCCCCTTAATCGTCTCGCACATGTTCGTTTTTTATTTTGGCATTATGGCTGACTTGACTCCACCTGTTGCCTTGGCAGCGTTTGCGGCCGCACCCATCGCCAAAACCTCAGGTTTGAAAATCAGCATACAAGCTTTACGCGTGGCGGTAGCCGGCTTTATCGTGCCGTATATGGCCGTTTACAGCCCTGCCTTAATGCTGCAAGACTACAGCAGCTATACCGAGGTGCTTTACGTGGTGGCTAAAGCCGTAGTGGCGATTATGCTGTGGGGGGTGTGTACCACTGGTTACCTTAAAACACGGGTCAATATGTTCGAAAGAGTTTTTGCGTTTTGCGCAGCCGGCATGTTGATTTGGGCCAGTGCTATCTCGGATCAAATAGGTTGGGCGATGGCGATTGCTTTTATGCTGTGGCACCTGATGCGCAGTCGGACAAAGCAGCAAGAACAGTTAGCCTAGTATGCTCAGCGCTGCGATTCTGGGGCTGTGCTTGCAGTGGCTTGCCACGCCCGAGCAAGCCCCGGTGAGGCTGCCGGGCGCTTCCTTTATTCTGGCTTGGCAGCACTCTATTGAGAAGGTGCGCTGGGAGGAAAATTATAGTGTTTTGGCTCCAGCCGGCGCCCCTGCCGTATTGCAGGTGGGGCGTGCACGCATTAAAGGTTCAGCTGCTGGTATGGAGCCTCCCGCCGATGCGCGCCTGGAAAAGGGGTGGTACGTGTATCAACCTGCCGATAAGGTGCTAAGCCAATTGGTGCTGACACGTTCTGGCTTTACGCCTGATTATGAACTGTGTATTGACGATCAGCCATGCCAGAGCATGGATGCGTACTTGCCCAGTGATGGAGGGCAAACACGTCTATGGGCCTGTGCGCAAGACTAGCTTGCGCAGGCAGCGAGTAGCTCGTGTGCCTGTTGTTTAGCAAGGTAATAAGAGGTAAGTACGGGATTTTTCATGACATTTACAGTAACTGGCATCGTTTTGGCGGCAGGTTTGGGAGCGCGCTTTGATCCTAGCGGTCAACGCTACAAGCTCACCCAACAGCTACCCAATCAGATGCCTGTCATTAATGCGGCCTGCTTGGCCTTGTATCCCTATGTTCAGAATTTGCTCATCGTGCAGGGCGAACGCGCACACGAACTTGATCAGGCATTAGCAAATTTGCCCATGCCTATACAGCGCATTGATTGTGTAAATGCGGCAGCCGGCATGGGCGCATCGCTGAAAGCGGGTGTGCGTGCCAGCTTCACAAGCGATGCATGGCTTATTGCGCTGGCTGACATGCCATTTATCCACGATGCCACTTTAATGGCAGTGAGACACCAGCTACGTCAGGGAGCGACACTTGTTCGTCCTTTTTATCATGGCCAGCCTGGCCATCCGGTTGGTATTGCTAAATCCTTGCGCTCCGAACTCTTGCAGCTTGCTGATCATGCCGGAGCAGCTCAACTGATAAAACGTCATCCCAACGATCTTGTCCGTATAGACGTGCTGGATACTGGCAGTGTTCGAGATATTGACTATCCGGCGGATTTGCAGATGTAGCACGCATTGTGGTCATACCCAGAGAGCTGTGAGTACGTGTCAGCGATGGCTGGAAAACACTTAGCCCAGTCGTTTGACTGGGCTAAGTGTTTGATATCTTTGGTGGCCTTGGGCGGAATCGAACCACCGACACAAGGATTTTCAAAGGCCTCCTGGAGTTTTTTGATACTCAAGCCTACCGCAAAAACCAGTTAAATCAAACGGTTAGCCGAAGCGGTCCGAAGTCGACCGCATTGGTTCTACCATAGCTCTGCCAGAGATCTGCCAGAAACTAAGTGATAGCGGGAGTATAGCAGGGCTACTCGGAATATATTGGTCGCGAGAAGAATTGGTCAGGGTATCCATTGATTCATACAGGCTTTCGCACAGCATGAGATTTGTAATTCTATTATACAAATTATATTGCGTATTTTCTATTTACAATCTATAGTTTGTAAATAGAAAATACAGTATGAGGTTTGTATGGCGGACTTCACTATTCGCACCGCGGACCAGCTTCCGCTAATGCTCCAAGCTTTTCGCAAGCAGGCTAACCTGACCCAGTCCGATGTGGCAATGCGCCTGGGTGTCACGCAACAGACGCTCTCTGCCTTGGAACGCAACGCAAAAAAAGTCAGTGCTGAGCGCCTTTTGGAGCTACTGAGTATTTTGGGTGTGGAACTGGTGCTGCGTCAGAATAGCGACGCACCCTCTCAAAAACAGTCAACTGGTTCGGGTTGGTGAGCCATGGGTCGACGTTCTCATACACAGACTCTATATCTCTGGATGAATGGCTATTTCGTCGGTACCTGGAGCGTACGGCCCCATACTGGCGATATATTGCAGTACGACGAAGGCTGGGTCGATTCCGAGCATGGCAGGCCGCTGTCCCTCTCTCTACCATTTACGCCAGGCAACCCACCGCATCGAGGTGATGCCGTCCGTACCTACTTTGAGAATCTGCTTCCAGACAGTGAGGACATCCTAAAACGTGTCGCGCGCCGGTTTCAGGCCAGCTCGACCGGGGCATTCGCGCTGCTGGCCGAGATTGGACGGGATTGCGTGGGTGCGCTGCAGATACTCCCTGATAATGTTCCACCCGAGGGCGTTCAAGAAGTGAGCGCAACGCCATTGACTGATGCCGAAGTGGCCCAAGTGTTGCGAAACACCCTAGCGCCGGTATCGTTAATTCAAGGCAGTGATGATGTTGACTTTCGGATTTCCATCGCAGGTGCGCAGGAAAAAATAGCTCTGTCATGGCTCAATGGCCAGTGGTGTATACCTCATGGCGCGACACCAACTACGCATATCTTCAAACTACCGCTGGGACTAGTCGGCAACCTCAGGTTCGACATGGGCGATTCAGTCGAAAACGAATGGCTATGTTCCAAGATTCTGCACGCTTACGGCCTACCGGTGGCATCCACGGAGGTCCTTGAGTTCGAGGATATGAAGGTGCTTGCCGTCGAGCGATTCGACCGTATGTGGTGGGAAAACGAAGAAGGCAAGAGATGGCTTATCCGTATACCTCAGGAAGACATGTGCCAGGCAACAGGAACCCCTCCCTACCTGAAGTACGAGTCCGACGGAGGGCCCGGAGTGCGTACAATCATGAAACTGCTGGCCACGTCCACAGACCCTGACCGTGACCGGCGAACTTTCTTCCAGGCTCAAGTCCTATTCTGGATGCTTCGCGCCACCGATGGCCATGCGAAGAATTTCAGTATTTTCCTACGCCCAGAAGGAACATATGAACTCACTCCGCTGTACGACGTGCTTTCGGCGTACCCGGTCATAGGTACAGGCGCTAATCAATTATCCCCGTTTAAGGCGAAGCTGGCTATGGCGGTGCGCTCAAAGAACCCGCACTGGGTCATGCGAGACATTGTGCGTCGGCATTGGCTTGCTGTGGGGGCTGAGCATGGCGTTGTGGCGCCGGATGGCCGCGGAGCGGAGGTGGTTCTTGACGATTTGGTGGCGAAGACCCCGGAGGTCGTGCGTGCAGTTCGGGCGCTGCTACCCAAGAGGTTTCCTGAACATGTAGCTGCCAGCATCCTCAACGGACTACAGCTAGCAGCCAATAAATTAGCCGGTTAGCCATAGGGAGCGGGAGCGGACCACCAGCGTTTGTTTCTGGACGGGCAAGCGATTAGAGGTCAGCTCGTGGCCGAACATCCCATATGAAGAATGTTAGGTCTGCTTGATAGTAGTTGTTGGTTTCTCATTGACAGAGAGTATTAAGGTATTACCTTGAGTCTCAGCGTTGACTGTATCTCCTTCCTTTAAGTTGTGGGCTTGAACAAAAGAGTTTGGTATGGTTAAACCTTAGCCCAGCGTAAGTGCTATGTTCCTGTCAGTACGTAGAACATACACCATTAAATCGTCTAGGCTGAACTTAGTGACACGTTTATTCACTAAGTCCGTAAGGGTAGAGTGACTAATGCCAAGCGCTTCCTCTGCTTCTGAGCTGTTCGCTATAACCCAAGAGTGAAGAGCCTCAATAAGCTGAAGCTTGATTTCTGTTAGACGGTCCCACTTAACGTCATCCCAGGTTGCATAGCGTAGGGGCTCACATGAGCGCATCGCTGTTTCTAGCATGAGGCAGACGAAAGGGAAGACATGAGGATTGGGGTATTTCAGTAGACTTTTTGAAATACGTCGCCATTCAGCATTCGTTAGAACACGATTTCTTTTGTTATCAACCGTGGGGGCTCTCGTTGCGCTGACTGGGTTGCTGAGAGGGTGGGACCAATACAGTGTCTTTTGGGTAAAAGTGAAGAGTCGACGTAATTCGGCGCGCTCATTAGCGATATTGGCAGCGCTAGAACCTTCTTGCATCATGGCGTCGATAAGTTCTTGAACTAACCAAGGTGTAATATCTGCGATAGGTGTGACAGCGAGCTTCTTGCGAATTGCGTCTGACTTAGCGCTGTTTTTCGCTTGAGATTGCCTGTGGTCTTTAAGGCTGTTTGGGATGCATCGCTGTGGTTCAGAAGCAAAGCTTACATGCCAGTATGTTTTGTTTGAGCTATTTGTATTCTCAACCGGTGTGAGATGTGCTGAGGGCAGGTTGGCTGCTCTTAAGTAGCGGTTAATCCTGTTTGCGTCTTGCCAGGCACCCTTAAGCCTTCTTTATAGGGCTTAGCCATGACACACCTCGGTGGCGAGGTGGTGAGCGAAAGGGGTATATCGTTTTTGTTGCATAGCAACTCCGAAAAGGAGGAGTTGCGGTATAGGCAAAATAGCACCAAAACTTGCTGGAGATTTCTCTGTTAACCACCAACAAAGGGGGTTAAACCGTAAGCCTCCGAAACGCATAGTCAAAAAGGCTGCCAGAAATCTGCCAGAAAAAACAAAAAGCCCAGTCGTTTGACTGGGCTAAGTGTTTGATATCTTTGGTGGCCTTGGGCGGAATCGAACCACCGACACAAGGATTTTCAATCCTCTGCTCTACCGACTGAGCTACAAGGCCACGCTGTTTTGCGCTTGGCAAAGAAAGAACTATAACACGATTTTTGGAATGTGTGTACATAACAACAAGTTTTTTTGTTTTACATGCTTAGGCAATGTAAGTTTGTTAGTTATGTCCGCAAATCGAGAAATTTATCAGAGCACGGATTATAATCAGAAAAATGGATTTCTTGCGCACGTCTTAAACGTGTCGTTGTTTGGCTGAAACAGTTTGGCTAATTTTTTGCGAGTATGTGAACGTTCATGTCAGTTGATGTGCTTACCTTCGGTTTGAATCATGAGTCTGCCCCGGTATCGGTGCGGGAACGTGTGGCATTCCCGATGGACGTGCTCAAGCCTGCATTGGAAGGTTTACGTCAGGCTTTTGGCAGTGGTGTGCGGGAAGCCGCTATTTTGTCGACCTGTAATCGAACTGAAATATATTGTGCAGCTGAGCCTGCTGTAGCCAGTCGTTTGCCGGACTGGATGGCCGACTACAACAAGCTTGAATCCGTTGATTTAGTGCCTCATCTGTATCGCTATGATCACAATGCGGCAGTACGGCATGCTTTTCGTGTGGCCAGTGGCTTAGATTCCATGGTGCTGGGCGAACCCCAGATTTTGGGCCAAATGAAAGATGCAGTGCGCGTAGCCGGTGAGGCCGGCTCGCTGGGGACTTTGCTGCATCAGTTGTTTCAGCGTACTTTTTCAGTGGCCAAGGAAGTGCGTACGCAAACCGCTATTGGCGCGCATTCTGTGTCCATGGCGGCGGCGGCCGTGAAGCTGGCCGAGCGGATTTTTGGTGATCTGTCGCAAACCAAGGTGCTGTTTATCGGTGCGGGCGAGATGATAGAGCTCTGTGCGACGCACTTTGCGGCTGCAAATCCTGGCAGCATTATGGTGGCTAATCGTACGCGCGAGCGGGCAGAAGTGTTGGCAGACCGTTTTATGGCCGATACCATGCGCTTGGCAGATCTTAGCGAGCGCCTATCTGAGTTTGACATCGTGGTGTCCTGTACGGCCTCATCTTTGCCCATTTTGGGTTTGGGTATGGTGGAGCGTGCTGTGCGGGCACGTCGTCATCGTCCAGTGGTAATGGTTGATCTGGCGGTGCCGCGCGATATAGAGTCTGAAATTGGGCGTCTTGACGATGTGTATTTGTACACCGTCGATGACCTTGGGCATTTAGTGCAGCGTGGGTCTGATGCCCGGCGTGCAGCAGTAGTGCAGGCCGAAGCTATTATTGACACTCAGGTGCAAAGCTATATGCACTGGCTACAAAATCGGGCCATTGTGCCTGCTATTGTGGACTTGCAGCATACTGCCGAGCAAATTCGTCAACATGAGCTGGATCGTGCGCGACGCTTATTAGCGCGTGGTGATGATCCCGAGCAAGTGTTGGAGCTGTTGGCTCATGGCTTGACCCAAAAGTATTTGCATGGCCCCATGTCCGAGCTCAATCGTAGTGCTGGGACCGAGCGAGAGCAATTACTCGATTTGTTGCCACGTTTGCTTCCTTCTACCAGCCGTCGTCGTTAGCGGCGCTGTCTCACCTCGATCATCTTCGCGCTGTCTTTGACCGCGCCCGCCTTGTTTCCTTTTTGATTCTGTTCTGTTTATGAAAGACTCCATGCGCAGTCGGCTAGAGCAACTGGCTCGCCGAATGATAGAAGTAGATGCCTTGTTATCTGAGCCCGAAATTGCTTCAGATATGGATAGTTTCCGTAAGCTCTCGCGTGAGCGTTCCGAGCTTGAGCCTGTGGTCACGGCGTTTCAGGCATACGAAGCAGCCGAGCAGGACTTGCAAGCAGCCCAGGAAATGTTGAGCGATCCTGAGCTCAAGGAAATGGGTGAGGAAGAGTACAAGTTGGGCAAAGAGCGTATACAAGTATTGGAAGACGAGTTGCAAATATTGTTATTGCCTCGAGACCCAGATGATACGCGGAACGTTTTTATTGAAATTCGTGCCGGAGCAGGCGGGGATGAAAGCGCCTTATTTGCAGGCGATTTGCTGCGTATGTACTCCCGATACGCGGAAAATAATGGTTGGCGCACTGAATTAATTTCAGCGCATGATGCGGATCTGGGTGGCTACAAAGAAGTGGTGATTCGTATTGAGGGCGAAGACGTGTACGGACGACTGAAGTTTGAGTCGGGAGCGCATCGGGTGCAGCGTGTGCCGGAAACTGAGTCTCAGGGACGTATCCACACGTCTACGTGTACGGTAGCTGTCTTGCCCGAGGCCGATGGTTTAAGTGAGATTACGATTAATCCTGCGGATTTGCGGGTGGACACCTTTAGAGCTAGCGGTGCTGGCGGGCAGCACGTGAACAAAACAGATTCTGCAGTACGCCTGACTCACTTGCCAACAGGTCTGGTAGTAGAGTGTCAGGATGATCGCTCTCAGCACCGTAACCGGGATAAGGCCATGCAGGTTTTGGCGGCTCGCTTGAAGGATATGCAGCAACGTGAGCAAGCAGATAAGGAAGCTGCCCAGCGTAAAAGCTTGGTAGGTACCGGCGATCGTTCCGAGCGTATCCGCACCTATAACTTTCCCCAAGTGCGTATGACCGATCACCGCATCAACCTGACTTTGTATAAGCTGGCCGACATTATGGATGGCTCTCTGGAAGAGCTAACCAATGCCTTATTAGCTGAGCATCAAGCGGAGCTGCTTGCCTCCTTGGCGGATGCCTGATGCAATCGATACGCGATGGAATGCGGCGTAGCCCTTTGCCACGACTGGAGCAGTACATGCTCTGGGAGCAAGTGCTGCAAGTAGACAGAGTATGGTTAATTGCCCACGATACCGATGTGCTTGAGCCTGAGCAGGTGGCGGCTTATCTTGCGCTAGAGCAACGTCGTCAGCAAGGCGAGCCTATGGCTTACTTAATTGGGCAGCGGGAATTTATGGGACATATGTTTCAGGTGAGTCCCGCCGTATTAATCCCCAGGCCCGATACGGAAGTTTTAGTGCAGACGGCCTTGCAGTTGATACAAAATGTTCCTGAACCACGTATTCTGGACTTGGGTACAGGCAGTGGCGCTATTGCCATTTCTTTGGCTTTAGCTCGTCCTGATGCGCAGGTTTATGCAAGCGATGTAAGTGCCGAGGCCCTGCAGGTGGCGCAATCAAATGCCCAGCGCTTATGCGGGAAAGTCGAGTTTTGTGCAGGGAATTGGTACGATGCCATAGTGGGTCACGCTGCATTTGATCTGATCGTTTCCAATCCGCCTTATATTGCGGCCGACGATCATCATTTGGTGCAGGGCGATATACGATTCGAGCCACGTGGTGCTTTGACTGATGAAGCCGATGGCTTGAGTGATTTGCGTGTCATAATTACACAGGCGGCCGATTATTTACGCGATTCCGCCTGGCTGTTGCTAGAGCATGGTTGGGATCAAGCGCTGGCTGTGCAGGATTTATTACGGCAGGCTAATTATCTAACTATTCACACTTATCAGGACCTGGCCGGTATGGACAGAGTTACTGGTGGTCAAATTTCAACTTCCTAGATACGAGTGCATCATGAGCGACGTTCAAGACTTCATCCGTGAGACGGTTACCGATAATACGGTAGTGCTATTTATGAAAGGTACGGCCCAAGTACCTCAGTGCGGTTTTTCTGCACGTGTTATTCAAATCCTGCGTGCGGTGGGCTTGCAGCAAGTTGTCACCGTCAACGTGCTGGACGACGACGAAGTACGTCAGGGCATTAAAGACTTCTCTAACTGGCCTACCATTCCTCAGTTATATGTGAAGGGCGAGTTTCTGGGAGGCTCGGACATCGCTACGGAAATGTACGAAAACGGCGAACTGGAAACCCTGTTGCGCGAGGTTGGGGCAATCGAGTGAGTGCTCCAAAGCGGCTGGTGATAGGCATGACCGGGGCCACCGGTGCGGTGTACACAGTGCGCATGCTGGAGCTATTGAGGCAACACACTGATATAGAAACGCATCTGGTGATATCGCCTGCGGGTGTACTGAATATCAAGTACGAGTTAGATCTGACGCGTCAGCATATTCAGGGATTGGCCGATCATGTCCATAACTTTCGGGATGTGGGCTCGGCGTTAGCCAGTGGTAGTTTTCCTACTTTGGGTATGCTGGTTGTGCCCTGTTCCATGCGAACCTTAGCCGCTGTCGCGCACGGTTTGTCGGATAATCTGATTACCCGTGCTGCCGACGTCACGCTTAAAGAAAGGCGGCGTTTACTCATGATGGTGCGAGAAACGCCGTTCAACTTAGCGCATTTGCGCAATATGACGGCAGTGACTGAAATGGGCGGTATTGTATTTCCGCCCATGCCAGCGTTTTATTTACGCCCACAGTCCATGCAGGACATGGTGGACCATACGGTGATGCGTGCGCTGGATATGTTTGATATCTCGGTTCCAGGCGAACGTTGGGACGGCAGTCAAACAGCAAACCTTAAGGTCTAAGGTCTAGCCTGTAGGTCGATCACAATAGCTGTAGCATTATCGGGTGCTCCGCCTTCTACTACTGCATGAATAATGGCTTGCGCTGTTTCTTGTGGGGTATGCGTGTTTTGATGCAGGGCATAGTAGTCCTTGCTTGTCAGGGTTTCTGCTATGCCATCGGAGCCCAAAACCAGAAATAGATCGTCCGTATGTCTGGCTAACTGTACGATCTCTGCGTTGTGAGTGAGCACCTGAGCGTACTGTAATACACCTAAGGCGCGTGATAGAGCAATGCCGTTGTGTGGTTTGGTTTCGTCTAAAAATACGCGTACAGGCCCCCATGGCACCTCTTCACCACTATCCAGTATTTTGTTTTCCCTGCCTATATAAGCGCCTTGTTGCATAAGTCGCAGTGCTTCCATGGGCTCGTCTGGGTGATGCGCCAGTACGAGTGGAATAGCAGTGTAATAAGGGGCGCAGGCATGGCGTCTGAATAGCCAAGCAGGAGAGTCCCCGGCCCATGCTATATGCATATGAGTATCGTCCACTATTACGACGGTGGCCGTTGTGCCACATTGAATGGGTGGGTCCATACGACGTAAGCGCGCCTGTGTGCTAGAAAAAGCGTCTTGTATCAGTTCAGATATAGGCGTAGAGGGGTGTGTATTGAGTTGATGTGTGAGATACAGCGGCAAATACCAGGCCGCATACTCGCTGCTGCGTGCCCCAAGCAAGCCATCAAAGACGGCGGCTATGTGCATGCCCTCATGAGAAATCAGGGTGGCGCAGTCTTCCATGCTCTGGCGCACTTTTCCCTGTGTGCGGGCGATACCCATGTTGGGGGAGACCTGAGCCATGGTAGTGGGCGTTTTGCTGACAAGCTGTTGTTCGGGGGCGGCACATAAAGACGTCAGTGTTTGGACTATATGTGCAAAGTCGGGGCGCGCATCAGGACTGTGAGCCCAGCATTGTTGTGCAAGCTGATGTAGCTTTGGGTCAGGGTGTTGCCAGACAGGGCGTCTGCTGTCATGTGTGACCTGAGTAATAAATGTCTGCTTATCGATTGAGCCCGGTAAGCCGGTCGCTACATTTGAGTAGGCGCGAGCTCTATGGCTAATTTCGTATATCAAAATGCCAAATGCGTAAACATCCACTGCATGCATATAGGCTTGCTCTAGGAGCAGTTCTGGCGCTTGGTGAAACAAGGAGCCTACGGTAGTGTGGAAATAACTGTGTTGAGCTAGGTAGGCAGAGCGGTCAAAGTCGGCGATCTTGACGCGGGGTGCGCGATGGGTCTGTGTATGAGCCAGAGTGTCACATACCAATACGTTTTCTGCTTTAAGGTCCCGGTGCACAATATCTCTAGCATGTAACAGCTGCATGCCTAGAGCTATTTGCAGTAGGAGGTGATAGGTATATTGCGAGCAATCCGGTGTGACTCCTGCTCTGGCTTGACGCATCAGATATTGGTCTAAGGAGCCTCCCTTGGCATGTTCTAGAACTTGGATAATGTGCTCGTTAGCCACACTGAGTGCCGGCATACCCACCCAAGCAGGAAACGGTTCTTGCTGTTGAGCGAGCAAAGCATAAATACTGATTTCATTAAAACTAAGCTGGGCTTTCTCCCAGTGATTGAATTTGTAGATGACATCAGCGTGCTCGTCCTGACTGACTAACCACCCTTTGTTGGGTAATCGTCGCCCCTGAGCGGGAGGGCTGTTAAGCTGCAAGGGCATAGTCAGTAGCTTAGGGACGGTAGGCAGGCTTAAGGTAATAGAGGATTGAGGCATACTTAAGGGGCGACTTTATTGTAATAACATCAGGGTTTTTTCTGCTGTGAACCAGACTCCCCAGAGCAGGGGGATGCCTACCGCCGCCCAGGCTAGCAAGGCAGCCATGTCTAGACGACCTTTTCCAATGCCGGCACTAGAGGGTTCAGTGCTTGTGCTGGTGGAAGTGGTTTGCAGCTTAGCCAGTTCTTGCTCTGACATAAACCATTTGTTGTTTAATGGGCGGACTAAGGCGTTGGCTAATAGCCCTAGGACGAGAAAGCCTGCCAAAATGTACATGGTGAAATCGTACACCTGGGCGCGCGGCACACCTGCTGAAATTTGTGCTTCACGCAAGTAATTCACCACAACCGGTCCGAGTACGCCAGCGGTCGCCCAAGCTGTCAATAATCGTCCGTGAATGGCACCCACAAACTGGGTGCCGAAGATATCAGCAAGGTAAGCAGGCACCGTAGAGAAGCCGCCGCCATACATAGACAAAATGACGCAAAATACCGCGACAAATAGAGTCTGGCTACCCATGTGCGCCAGTGTAGGGACTAGGGCATAAAGCACGATTCCCAGGGCAAAAAAGATAAAATAGGTGTTTTTGCGTCCCAGACGATCCGAGGCAGAAGCCCAGATTAAACGCCCCCCAATATTAAACAGGGATAATAAACCTGCGAAGCCAGCCGCAATCGCGGCGATTTCCAGTAGCTGTCCATTGTTCAGCTCGGTAAATGAGAGTTCTGCTTGACCTAGCAGTTGCCCGGCAAAGATTTCTTGCAGCATGGGGGAGGCCATTCCTATTACCCCTATACCTGCTGATACATTCAGGCATAGCACTAGCCAGATAAGCCAGAACTGTGGTGTTTTATGGGCGTCCCGCACATGTACATGACCTTGTGTGATCATGCTCTGCGATTGCTCTTGAGTGGCGGGTGCAATCCACCCCTCGGGCTGCCAGTTGTCAGGCGGTACGCGATAGCCCAAGGCACCACACACCATAAAAATAAAGTAAATGCCAGCCATCACAACGAAGCTTTGCCACACCCCGACCGAGGTGGGGGTAGCAAAGTGCTGCATGAGCAGGTCCGCTAAAGGAGCGCCGATCATGGCTCCGCCGCCAAATCCCATAATAGCCAGGCCGGTTGCCATGCCGCGACGATCAGGAAACCATTTAATTAGCGTGGAAACTGGTGAGATATAACCCAGTCCTAAACCTATGCCGCCAATAAAGCCTGAGCCTAGCCAAAGCATCCATAATTGGTGCAGCCAAATTCCTAGGGCGCTAAAAAGCATGCCTCCACACCAGCAAAAAGCGGCGACTAGACCAGCTTTGCGTGGTCCTGCTCGTTCTAGCCAGCCGCCCCAGATAGCAGCCGATGAACCCAGTAGTACAAAAAATAGGGTGTAAATCCACCCCAGATCTGAGATTCTCCAGTCGCACTGGGTGCTGAACAGGGCATTGAGCAGACTTTGGTCTGCGCATACGACTGAGCTATGAATGCCTATGGCTTGAGAAAGAGGGAGCCAGAAAACGGAAAAACCATATGCCATGCCTATGCATAGGTGAATGGCTAGGGCGGCGGGGGGAACGAGCCAGCGATTGAAACCAGCTCTGGCTACAATGCGTTGACGGCTAAGAAATGGAGCGTGTGCTCCTGGATATAGGGATGTCTGATTCACAGCTGCTTGTCTCCTTCCTTGTGCTAAGGGTGCTTAGCGCTGCAGGCGTTTGATTCTGTGTCAGCGGCATTGTGCGCCGCGGCCACCTGCTTCGCTCAGACGGGGTAGGCCCGTTTGGAAATCAGTTTGTGGTACAGCATGGCGATGAGCACTAAGGCAATGGTTCCTAATAAAATGGGCAAAAATAAAAAAGACCAGCCTGCGCCAGCCATAATCACAACGAGAGGTGTGCCGCCAGCGGGTGGGTGTATCGTATCGGTGAGCTGCATGATGGCGATAGCCAAGCCCACGCTGATACTGAGTGCCAGTAAACCGTTACCCAGTAAAAACAGAACAATAAGTCCTGTTAGGGCAGACAGAAAGTGTCCACCTATCACGTTTTTAGGTTGGGCAACTGGATTTTGTGGTAGTGCAAATAGCAGCACACAACTGGCACCAAACGGCGCGATTAGCAACATAATTGATTGTGTGCTGGAAAGCAGTGCAAGAACTCCAATCGCTAAAGCACCTCCTAATCCGGATATCAAAGCTACCCTTGTTCTGCGCGTAACCTCATTCATAGGGTTTTTGTCTCAATACGTGTTGTAGTGGATATGAGTACCACTCTGCCTTGATGCAGAGTGGCAGGGAAAAGCCCGTTTAGATTTTCTTGAATTGGGCAGCTTCTTCTGAGCCACCCGTAGCATTTCCTTTTGAGTAAGAATGGGCACCCACACCGGCTAGGTTGCCGCCTTGGACGATCAAGTACTCATCACGTATTGGGCGACCTTCAAAGTAGCATTCCAGAATCTCGCGTGTGCCGGCGGCGTAGCGTGCTTGAGCGGACAGCGAAGTGCCCGATATATGTGGTGTCATGCCGTGATGTGGCATGGTGCGCCAAGGGTGGTCTTGGGGGGCGGGCTGCGGAAACCAGACATCACCAGCGTAGCCAGCTAACTGTCCAGACTCCAGGGCCCGAGCAATGGCGTCGCGATCGCACAATTTGCCCCTTGCGGTGTTTACCAGATAAGCACCACGCTTAAACAGTTTCAAGGTTTCGTCATTAATCATGTGTTCGGTTTCAGGGTGCAGTGGGCAGTTCAGTGTGACCACATCGCAAGCCTGATACAGCTCTTCGCGTGTTGCGTGCCAAGTTAGGCCCAACTCTTGCTCGACAGATTCGGGCAGTCTGTGGCGATCTGTGTAATGCAGGTGCATATCAAAAGGCTTCAGACGCTTTAATACAGCCAGTCCAATACGGCCTGCGGCTACCGTTCCGACGTGCATGCCCTCTACGTCGTAGGAACGCTCTACGCAATCGGCAATATTCCAGCCACCCTTTAGTACCCAGTTATAAGAGGGGATGTAGTTGCGGACCAATCCCAGAATCATCATCACCACATGTTCTGCAACGGAAATAGAGTTGCAGTAGGTAACTTCGGCGACGGTAATTTCGCGATCAATAGCGGCTTGCAGGTCGACGTGGTCAGATCCTATGCCGGCTGTTAGTGCCAGTTTTAATTTGGGTGCTTTGGCAATACGCTCGGCAGTCAGGTAGGCCGGCCAAAAGGGTTGAGAAATAATGACTTCTGCATCGTGTAGATGCTTTTCCAGCTCAGAGTTGGGGCCATCTTTGGAGGAAGTCACGATCAGTTCATGCCCTAGTGACTCTAGGTACTTGCGTAGTCCCAGCTCGCCGGAGACTGAGCCCAACAAGGTGCCTGGCTGAAAATCAATGGCCTTAGGGCTGGGTAGGGTTTGTCCATCGGGGTACTGATCGATAGTAGGTAGATCGTCCCGAGCATAGCGTGTGGGGTAGCCGGTAACGGGATCATCGTAGAGGACGCAAACGACTTTAGCCATGTATCTTCCTTTTCTAGATTAAGAGGCAACAAACCTGATCTTGTAGATGGAAGGAGCTAGGGTAGAGCAATAGGCGTGTTTATATCAGCCCGAGTATGGGCTTATATTAGCGCGCTTATTGCAGTCTCCTTTTTTGTGCCTCAGTTAAATGAGGTGTCTTATAATAGACACTAGACACATTAGCTATCGTTTTTACTTAGGTCTAATGGGTAATTTTTAATTATTCATAGACGTTGTCTATTTGTGCGCTGCGTCATGGTTTTGGTTTTTTCTTTAATTTATATGACGGCTAGATAACCACTGCTGGAACTGGTGCTCTAAATTATACTTTTCTGAACACGCTAATAAGGCGCGCGTCATAGGAGGGTGTGGGGTACGCGCAGATAATATCAAGCCAATTTGTTGCTGGGGTGTGGGGGCGATCATCTCGTGTAGAGCGATGTTGTCAGACTCTTGCAGCACTAAAGCGAAGGTGTGAGGCACGATGGCACACCATTTTCCGCTACGTAAGTGTGAAATGACTCCAAGGAAAGAATTACTGACAATGCCGGGTGTAAGGTGTACACCAGCTTTTTTGGCGATATCATTTAGAATTTGCCGATGCTGCATATCATCGGTTAATAAGCATAGTGGCTGTTTTATTATTTCCTGCCATGGTATTTTGTTTTTCTTGCTTGGTATGTGTTTGTCGTTGCAAGCAAATACATATTTTTCAATATATATAGGTATGCTATTTAAGTTGTCTGATTCTTCTTTGTTTAAATAACTTATTCCAGCGTCTATGTCGTAATTGTCTAATGCTTGCTTAATTGTTTTTGAGGTCATGGATCGAATTTCTATTTTCGCCATGGGGTTTTCAATTTGGAAAATTTCAGAAATAAAGGCAACAGATAGCATGGCGGTAGGAATGACTCCTAGGCGCAAGGTTCCCGTTTGGCCTTGGTGTTCAGTGTTCAGCTCGTCTAGCAGGCTGTCATAGTTGGCTAAAATCTGACGCCCCCAGTGCAGGACTTTTTCACCTTCAGATGTGAGGCCCATAAATCGGTGACCACGCTGAATGAGTGCCGTTTCTAGATCCTCCTCTAGTTTTCGTATAGCGATCGATAAAGTAGGCTGAGTAACGTGGCAAAGTTCCGCGGCTCGTCCAAAATGTTCTTCCTCTGCTAGGGTGACAAAGAATTTCAGGTGCCGTATTAACATATAGTCTCCTGCCTGATTTTAGTTATATTTCGCTATGCTCCCATATATATAGCGATATCGCAAAGCGTGGTCTTGCCAGGCTTTTTAGGGAATTACGAGACAGAAAAAAAGCAGAGCAAGCGTGTTGCCACCTTGTGGTGGCTTGCAATACTCGTCAATACACTAGCGCATATCTGCGGCGCTACCCGTAGGCTAGGGTGGAACCGCAGAATTTAGGTGCCCTTGCTTTACTGGCCAGAGCGACGCTTGCTAACAAAAATCATTTTTTGTTCACCAGTGTCGCTGGCGGCTGCTGGTGTGTAAGCATCCATAGGCAAGCTGGGTGTGAGGGGAGCCATGATGGATTCATCTGACTGCTGGAGGTGGTCGTCGAAGTAGTCTTGGTCAAAGCCCTTATCCCCTTCGGGGTCGGGAATGCCGCTGACTTGTAAGTCGGCAAAGTTATACAGCTCGGCGTCCATCAGGTGGGAAGGCACAACACGGGTCAGTGCACCAAATACGTTCCAAGATCGACTTGGGAATTTTTTGTCCCATTCCACAATCATGCGATTAATCTCTTGGCGCTTCAGGTTTTCCTGAGAACCGCACAGATTACAGGGGATGATGGGAAACGCTTTAAGCTGCGCGTAGTCAATGAGGTCTTTTTCCGGGACGTAGGCCAAGGGACGTATGACGATGTGTTCGCCATTATCCGACATGAGCTTAGGGGGCATGCCTTTCATGCGTCCACCGTAGAACAGATTTAAAAAGAAGGTGGCCAGTATGTCGTCACGGTGATGGCCCAAGGCGATTTTGGTTGCGCCTAGCTCTTTGGCGACTCGGTACAAGATACCTCGACGTAAGCGTGAGCATAGCGAGCACATGGTCTTGCCCTCAGGAATCACGCGTGTCACGATAGAGTACGTATCCTGAGTTTCGATGTGATAGGGCACCCCTAGCTTTTCCAGATATTGGGGCAGAATGTGATCGGGAAATCCGGGTTGTTTTTGGTCTAGATTAACGGCAATCAAATCAAAGTTGATCGGCGCTCGCTGCTTGAGCTTCATGAGCACATCCAGCAGGCCGTAGGAGTCTTTGCCTCCTGATAGGCAAACCATGATTTTGTCGCCCTCTTCGATCATATTGAAATCGCTGACGGCGCGTCCCACTTCGCGCATGATGCGCTTGCTTAGTTTGTTATTTTCATGCTGTTGCTTGCGTTCCGCCTGATTAGGGAAGGCAAGATCGGCTTGTTCGGGTTGGTCGAAATCGTGGGCCATGAGAGTGGTGAGATAAAAAGTCGGTATTAAGACAGCATGGTGCGCTGGCGTTCTATCGTTATGCCTACGGCATCACAGTCGTCAAAAGCCAGCGGTTTGCTAAGGCTAAGTTTAACGTGATTGACAGCCGGGAAGTCCTGGAGAATACGCGTTGCCAGTCGTTCAATTAAGGTTTCGAGCAAATGGGTGTGCGCTGCCGTGGTCTCGCTAATCAGCGTTTCGCGCAGTAAGCGGTAATCCAGCACGCTGTCTATGTCGTGGTCATCAGCGTGCTCTGCAAAAGGGGTCTCGAACTCGGCGTCGATATGCAGGGCTTGTGGAGCGGCGATTTCGTGCTCCAGTATGCCTATATAGGCTTGAACAACCAGGTTTTTAATGAAAATTCGGCGTGTTTGCATGCCTGATACTCAAAATAAAGGACGTAGCCTGCCACTGGCAGGCTACGATAAGCCAGCAATGGCAGGCTTTAATGTGGAAGTCGCTGAAGTGTACATGTATCCAGGGCGGGTTTGGCAAGCTGGACGGTGTAAGCACGCAGTTCGTCGCGACGAAACACATGAATTTGCACAGTCTGGTCGGGCTGGAAGGCCGCTAGCAAGCGATCAAGACTGGCCTTGTCGCTAACTCGCAAGCCATCTATGGCCACCAAAATATCGCCGGCAGACAGGCCCGCTCGGTGGGCAGCGCCATGCTCGTATACGGTGGCCAGCTCGCATTGAGTGCCTTGCTGGCGCAGGCGTACGTCTAGGCTGGGAGTTTTCTGACTACTGCTCCAGCTTAGCTCAACACCTTGGGCAGCAAACAAAGCTTGTAAAGGAACGTCTTCTGTACCATAGACATACCTGCTTAGGTAATCACTGGCGTCAAAGCCTGTTGCTTGGTAAATAATCTCTTGCATGGCATGCTCAGCCACGCCCTGAGGCGCAGGGCGAGTGTAGAAATCTTTACCATACTGATTCCACATTGCTAGCATGACGTCATCCAGACTCTTTTCTTGCTTGCTTTGGGCGCGTATGGATAAATCCAGTCCTAGAGCTGCTAAGGCTCCTTTACTGTAATAACTGACTAAAGCATTGGGTGAGTTTTCATCTTGCTTGTAGAAGCGGGTCCACGTGTCAAAGGAGCTTTCTGCTATAGACTGCTTGAAGCGACCTGGGCTGCGCTGCACGGCGCTGATGTTTTTACTGAGCAAGTTAAAGTATTGGGCTTCGTTAACGCAGCCGGAGCGTAATAGCATCAGGTCATCGTAATAAGACGTGAAGCCTTCAAAAACCCACAGTAAGCGGGTGTAATTTTCTTGGCTTAAGTCATATGGAGCAAACACGGCGGGTTTGATGCGTTTGACGTGCCAGGTGTGGAAGTACTCGTGGCTGACCAGACCCAGGAAGGTTTGGTAACCCTCTGTTTTTTGTTTTGGGTCCATGCCTTGGACAGGAAGATCGCGACGAGCTGCCATGAGGGCCGTTGAGGCTCGGTGCTCAAGGCCACCGTAACCGTCGTCAGTGACCATGGTCATGAACACATATCGATCTGAGCTTTCTAAAAATGGAGCGCGTTGCTGTTCTGGGTCGAAAAACGCGATTTGTGTGGCACAGATTTTTTGTACGTCAGCCGCAATACGACTCAGATCCAAATTAGGGGCAATGCCTGTAAACACCAACTCATGCTCAGCGCCGTGGGCTAGGAAGCTAATCACCTGTGGGGTGCCCATTTCTACGGGATGATCAATTAGGTCATCGTAATCACGCGCTTCATAAAGTCCAAAGCCATGGCGTTTGGCGGGCTTGAGTTTGCCATGTTTTTTACGGGCTTCGGGCAGGCTGGTGTAGACATTCCAGTCGGGCAATTGTCCGTTTTCAACCAGTTCGAGCAGGCAAGGACGTTTATCCTGACCCTCGGGTTTTAAAAAAACGCTGGTGCCATTAAAAAAAGCATGGCTTTCATCGACATGTGCTCCGCGTACCGACAGATCCCACGCGTACACGGTGTAACGAATATGTAATTCGCCAGTGCAGGGAGCACATTGCCAGCGGTGTTTGTCCAGTTTATGGATGGCAATGGCAGTATCATCACTAAAAGCAGCTATGCTTTCTATTTGACGTGAGAAGTCGCGAATCAGGTAACTGCCTGGTATCCAGGCGGGTAGGCTGAGCACCTGACCCTGAGGGTCGGGAAAAGGAATATGCAGGTCAAGCTGCAAGCGGTGGCCGGGCAAATCGGCCAAGGTGATGCGATACAGTAGTGGTGAATTATCCATCCCTTTATTCTATTTAATATTTTGCAAGGAGGCAGTATGAACGAGCCATTAGTTAAAACCGAAGTACATGGACGTGTTGCTTTATTGACAATTAACCGTCCTAAAGCACTGAATGCACTGAGTAATGAGGTCGCAGCAGAGATTTATGCGGCCTTAAAGGCATACGATGCCGATGAGCAAATAGGCGCTATCGTGCTAACTGGTAACGAGCGAGCTTTTGCTGCGGGTGCCGATATTGCGGCCATGAAAGACTGGACTTACCAAGATGTCTATAAAAGCAATTACTTGGCAGGCGATTGGGAGGGGATCACCAAAATACGTAAGCCCATTATTGCCGCAGTGTCTGGGTATGCATTGGGGGGTGGCTGTGAGCTAGCGATGGCATGCGATACGATTTTCGCGGCCGACACCGCTAAATTTGGTCAGCCAGAAATCAAATTGGGTGTTATTCCAGGGTATGGCGGTACACAGCGTTTGCCGCGTGCGATTGGAAAAGCCAAGGCCATGGATCTGGTATTAACCGGCCGCATGATGGATGCGGAAGAGGCCGAGCGCTCCGGATTGGTATCCCGAGTGGTGCCCGCCGACACTTTGCTTCAGGAAGCCATGGAGGCGGCCGCGGTCATAGCGAGTATGTCTTTGCCTTCAGTCATGATGGCGAAAGAATGTGTCAATCGTGCTTATGAAAGCACCTTGGATGAAGGTCTGATGTACGAACGTCGTAACTTTCATGCATTGTTTGCCACCGAGGATCAGAAAGAGGGCATGAATGCATTCGTTGAGAAGCGCAAGCCCCAGTTCAAGCATCAGTAATTGTTAGATTGCAAGCTCTTTGTGTGGCTGTTGTAAGAATGCTGCAGTGCGGTAAGTGCCTATGTACCGAAATGGCCTTTTTATCAGCCTTACAAGGAGCTTGATGTGCTAGAGCCCTAATAAACTTAAGGTAATGTTTGCTAGCAGCAAAATAAAGACGTTATACTTTATGAGTTTGACAGCCAGTGGCTTTCCTAGGATCGCCCGGTTTAGGTCTTTTAAGACTCATGGCGCAACGGTTAAACGTGTTATGCGGCCACCAGCCTAATTTACTTAAATCCGCGTTATTCCTAATTTATGGTTCAGCACATCGAGACGGGTGAAAAATCCGATTCGTTTCAACAACAAGAGCTAGACGGCTACAAGCCGTTAGTGCTTAGTGCTGAGCAAAAGGCGGCTATGGCTCAAAAAGCGAGTAGTGGCATTGTTCATGCCCTATGTGCTCAGGCCCTTATGGGGGTTGTAGCAGTCATACTGGCTTTTTTGGTGTCAGGTGTAAACGCAGCAGCTTCAGCCCTACTTGGCGCAGCTGCTTATTTTGTGCCTAACGCATTATTTGCATTGCGACTGCTACTAGGTTTGTTCGGTGGTGGAAGTGCCAGCCCCATGGCGTTTTTCTGGGGTGAGGCCTTCAAATTAACGGCTGCTTTGCTCATTTTGGGCTTGGCTGCGACAACAAATACCGGTTGGCTTAGTTGGCCGGCGCTCTTGTTTGGGCTGGTGTGCGTACTAAAAGGTTATGTGCTGCTGCTGGCTTTACGCAAATTGCCGTGACGGAATTTTTGGTTTCATGGGCTTATGCCCCTAACGTATACAGGGTAAATACAGATGGCTGCTGCTAGTGATATTTCGCCTCAGTCAAGTTACATTCAACATCATCTGGTGCATTTGAATAACGTTGGCGCAAAGCAAGACGTTATCGCTAATTTTGGTGTTTTTAACTACGACTCAGCCTTCTGGTCCCTGCTAATGGGCCTGATCGTTGTTTTCTTTTTGCGACGCGCTGCGGTGCGCGCTACGGCTGGGGTGCCTGGACGCTTTCAAATGGCGGTTGAGATCCTGGTGAGCTGGGTGGAAGATCAAGCCAAGTCTGTAGTGCCTAACTCCGAGTCCCTGAAATTCGTAGCGCCTTTGGGCCTAACGGTGTTTCTCTGGATTCTCATGATGAACGTGCTGGATTTGCTGCCCGTGGATGGCTTGGGCTGGATTTTCATGCAAACCGGTCTGGGGGCTCTGGAAAGCGATCCCCTTTACTACCATCGTATCTTGCCAACAGCTGACCTGAACGTGCCTATGGGTATGTCTTTGGGTGTGCTTTTGTTGATGTTTTACTACGGCATCAAAATTAAGCATCCCGGTGGCTTTGTTAAAGAATTGTTTACTGCGCCGTTCGAGGCCAGTGGTGTAGCAGTTATCTTTTTGGCACCGATCAACTTCTTGTTGAACTGCATTGAATATGCTGCCAAATCGGTTTCGCTGGGTATGCGGTTGTTCGGTAATATGTTTGCCGGAGAGCTGGTATTCATGCTGATTGCTTTGCTTGGCGGAGCATGGACAGGGTTTAATGGATCAAGCATAGGCTTGGGTATAGGCCATGTATTAGCAGGTTCGGTATGGGCAATTTTCCATATTCTGATTGTGCTCTTACAGGCATTTATTTTCATGATGCTTACCCTCGTATATATAGGGCAAGCGCACGAAAGCCATTAATCAATATCCGGGCATGGTCAATACCGTGCTCCGGGAGGCAGAACATGCTTCTGCTATGCCGTTTTTTTTGAATTTTTGAACACAGAGTTTTTAACCAAGGAGTTGTCATGACCAACGTAGCTTTCGTTGCCCTTGCTTGCGGTATTATCGTCGGTCTGGGTGCGTTTGGCGCCAGTATCGGTATTGCCCTGATGGGTGGTAAATATCTGGAAGCCTCTGCTCGCCAGCCTGAGTTGATGAATGCCCTGCAGACCAAAATGTTCTTGTTGGCAGGTCTGATTGATGCTGCTTTCCTGATCGGTGTTGGTATTGCCATGTTGTTTGCTTTTGCTAACCCGTTCATTGGGTAAGTGCAGAAAAAACCTAGGTTTTACTGGCTGGCAGGCAGTCGCTAGCGGCACCAACTACACTATAGTGTGACACAGTGCCGCCAGTGACTTGAAAAATACGGCGTCGCAGCATTTTGCTGTTGATGCATGAGGTATTGAAGGGACACGACCGTGAATTTAAACGCGACTCTCTTTTTTCAGATGATCGTGTTTTTCGTTTTGGCATGGTTTACGATGCGATTCGTATGGCCACCCTTAACGAAAGCGATTGAAGATCGTCGACAAAAAATTGCTGATGGCTTAGCCGCCGCTGATAAAGGCAAGGCTGATTTAGCCCAGGCGCAAGCGCGTATCAGCCTGATGGACGCAGCCGCCAAATCTGAGAACCACACACGTGTAGCAGATGCGGAAAAACAGGCCGCTGCCATTATCGAGGCAGCACGCCGCGAAGCTGAAGTAGAAAAAGCACGTATTGTTGCTCAGGCTCAGCAAGATGCTGCGCAAGAAGTGCAGCGTGTACGTGAAGGTCTACGTGGTGAAGTGGCTACGCTTGCTGTCAAGGGTGCGGAGCAGATTCTGCGCCGTGAAGTAGATGCGCAGGCACACGCCGAGCTGCTTAATCAGCTCAAGGCTGAACTTTAAACTTAAGGCAGGCCATGGCTGAACTATCGACTATTGCCAGACCTTACGCCGAGGCGCTGTTCGCCGCTGTACGTAGCGATCAGCAAGCTCTCGAATCGTGGTCGGCCCTGTTGTCCGAAATGGCTCAGGTGGCCGGTCTACACGATGTGCGCGAGGCACTGAACGATCCACGCCTGAATACCGGGCAACGGATAGAGCTGTTTTCCGGTTTGATTCAAACTCAGTTGGATGACAAAGCTCGCAACTTTATTGAACTGTTGGTTAGCAATCAACGCATTTTGTTGCTACCGCAGATTGCAGAGCAGTTTGAATTTTTGAAACACCAACTCGAAGGCTCGGCCGAGGCGCTCATTAGTAGTGCTTTTCCTCTGGACGAAACACAAGTCAGCGATCTGCTGGCCGGCCTGGAGAAAAAGTTTGGCCTGAAACTCAAGCCGAACGTTACCGTAGACCCTGATTTAATCGGTGGTGTACGTGTAGTAGTAGGTGATCAGGTGCTCGACACTTCCGTGCAGGCTAGGCTGGCCAGCATGCGCGATACGCTGACTGCTTAGTGGCAGATCAGTAAACAGGATTTCAGGAGTCTGAACATGCAACTTAATCCGTCTGAGATCAGCGAACTGCTTAAAAGCCGCATTGAAGGCTTGGGCGCCTCGGCTGATGTTCGCACGCAAGGCACGGTTGTTTCCGTGACTGACGGTATTACCCGTATTCACGGTCTGTCCGACGTGATGCAAGGCGAAATGCTTGAATTCCCGAACAATGTGTTCGGTTTAGCGCTCAACCTTGAGCGCGATTCTGTCGGTGCAGTTATTCTGGGTGAATACACCGGCGTTTCTGAAGGCGATCCAGTAAAAACAACTGGTCGTATTTTGGAAGTGCCCGTGGGTCCCGAGCTGTGTGGCCGTGTGGTCGACACGCTGGGCAACCCCATTGATGGCAAAGGTCCTATCAATGCCAAGCTGACCGACGTTATTGAAAAAGTAGCTCCAGGTGTTATTGCCCGTCAATCCGTGTCGCAGCCTCTGCAGACCGGTACTAAGGCGATTGACTCCATGGTGCCGATTGGTCGCGGTCAGCGTGAGCTGATTATTGGTGACCGTCAAACAGGTAAAACTGCTGTTGCCGTTGACACCATCATTGCCCAGAAGGGTACTGGTGTGAAATGCGTATACGTTGCAGTCGGTCAAAAAGCGTCCACAATCAACAACGTGGTGCGTAAGCTTGAAGAGCACGGTGCTCTGGAATACACCATTATTGTTGCTGCATCAGCTTCTGAGTCGGCAGCAATGCAATACCTGGCACCGTACTCCGGTTGCACAATGGGTGAGTATTTCCGTGACCGTGGTGAAGATGCCTTGATCATCTATGATGACTTGACTAAACAAGCATGGGCATATCGTCAAGTATCCCTGCTTTTGCGTCGTCCTCCAGGCCGTGAAGCTTACCCAGGTGATGTTTTCTATCTGCACTCCCGCTTATTGGAGCGTGCTGCGCGCGTCAACGCTGAGTACGTAGAGAAATTCACTAATGGTGAAGTAAAAGGTAAAACCGGTTCTTTGACCGCTCTGCCTATCATCGAAACTCAGGCTGGTGACGTTTCCGCTTTCGTTCCGACCAACGTGATTTCTATTACTGACGGTCAGATCTTCTTGGAATCGGATCTGTTTAACGCAGGTGTGCGTCCAGCTATTAACGCGGGTATTTCCGTATCGCGTGTTGGTAGTGCTGCTCAAACCAAGATCATTAAAAAGCTGTCTGGCGGTATTCGTACTGACTTGGCGCAATATCGTGAACTGGCCGCTTTTGCTCAGTTTGCCTCTGATCTGGACGAAGCAACACGTCGTCAACTCGAGCGCGGTAAGCGTGTGGTCGAGCTGTTGAAACAGCCTCAGTACCAGCCCTTAGCGGTGTGGGAACTGGGTGTTAGCTTGTACGCCGTGAACAACGGGTACTTCGATGACTTGGAGGTAGAACAGGTGCTGAGCTTTGAAAAAGGCTTGAAAGACAGTTTGCGTACAAAGAACGCAGCGCTGATCGACAGCATCCAGAGCAAGCTCGAACTGACTAAAGACGATGAGGCTGCCCTGGTAGCAGCGATTCAAGACTTTAAAAAGAACGGCGTTTTCTAAGTTCTCTGCAGGCAGGCCCCATTTGCTGGGGTCATAGTGAAAGGGGCGTATGCCTGGCATAGGCCCCAAACATGCCCTTACAGGAAAATGTGATGGCCGGAATTAAGGAAATTCGTACAAAGATCAAGAGCGTGCAAAACACGCGCAAGATCACTAAAGCCATGGAGATGGTAGCGGCATCCAAAATGCGCAAGGCGCAGGAGCGGATGCGAGCTGGTCGTCCCTACGCAGATAAGGTGCGCGAAATTGCATCGCACCTGATGCAGGCTCACCCCGATTACACTCACCCATATATGGTCGAGCCCATCGAGGTAAAATCTGTTGGTGTGGTGGTTGTCAGTACAGACAAAGGTCTGTGCGGCGGCTTGAACACCAATATTTTACGTCTGGTTCTCGCTCGTTTGCGTGAGTTTGAAGATAAAGATATATCAGTACAATTTACCGCTCTAGGTGGTAAGGCCGCTGGTACGATTGCACGTATTGGTGCCAAACTGGTTTCCCAGGAAGTCGGTTTAGGCGATGCGCCAAACCTTGAGCGTCTGATTGGTGCTATTAAGGTTCAACTAGACGACTTTATCGAAGGTCGTGTGGATGCGGTGTATCTGGCGACTAGCCGTTTTGTTAATACCATGAGACAAAAGCCTACGTTCATTCGTTTGTTGCCCTTGCCTAGTGGTTTAGAGGATCCCTTTCAGGTGGGTGCCGAAGTGGCCGAGCCTAATGAAGTGAACTCTTCTCAGTATGGCTGGGACTACATCTACGAACCCGATGCTAAGTCTGTTATTGACGACTTGTTGCATCGCTACGTAGAAGGTCTGATTTATCAGGCAGTGGCAGAGAACATGGCTTCTGAGCAATCCGCTCGTATGGTGGCGATGAAAGCCGCCTCGGATAACGCGAAGTCTGTTATTGGCGAACTTGAGCTGGTCTACAACAAGACTCGTCAGGCTGCTATTACCAAAGAAATCTCTGAAATCGTGGGGGGTGCCGCCGCAGTGTAATTGCACACTGATTAGGCATACCATTTAAGTTATTATGCAAGGACTAAACATGAGCAACGGTACCATCGTTCAGTGCATCGGCGCCGTGGTGGATATTCAGTTCCCCCGCGACAGCATTCCAAAGGTCTACGACGCACTTAAGCTCGTAGATGAAAACGCGTTTGCTGAAAAAGGCCTGACCTTTGAAGTACAACAACAGTTAGGTGATGGCGTAGTACGCACTATCGCCATGGGTTCCAGTGACGGATTGCGTCGTGGCATGCAAGTTGCCGGTACAGGCGCGCCTATTTCGGTACCTGTTGGTACAGGTACGCTGGGTCGCATCATGGATGTACTGGGTCGCCCCATTGATGAAGTGGGTCCGATTCAGTCGGATGAGCTGCGCTCCATTCACCAAGTAGCTCCGAAATTTGACGAGTTGTCGCCTTCGGTTGAACTGCTGGAAACTGGAATTAAAGTTATTGACCTGGTTTGCCCATTCGCTAAGGGTGGTAAAGTGGGTCTGTTCGGTGGTGCCGGTGTTGGTAAAACCGTTAACATGCTTGAGCTGATCAACAACATTGCTAAACAGCATAGCGGCTTGTCCGTATTTGCTGGTGTGGGTGAGCGTACTCGTGAGGGTAACGACTTCTACCACGAAATGGCTGAAGCCGGTGTTATTCAAATGGATAACCTGAGCGAGTCCAAAGTAGCGATGGTGTTTGGTCAGATGAACGAACCTCCCGGTAACCGTCTGCGTGTGGCGTTGTCCGGCCTGACCATGGCTGAGAAATTCCGTGACGAAGGCCGTGATATCCTGTTTTTCGTAGATAACATCTATCGTTACACCTTGGCAGGTACAGAGGTTTCAGCATTGCTGGGCCGTATGCCTTCCGCTGTGGGATATCAGCCTACACTGGCCGAGGAAATGGGTAAGCTGCAAGAGCGTATTACGTCTACTAAAACAGGTTCTATTACGTCTATTCAAGCCGTATACGTCCCTGCGGATGACTTGACTGACCCGTCTCCTGCCACCACCTTCTTGCACTTGGACTCTACTGTTGTATTGTCTCGCGACATCGCTGCACTGGGTATTTATCCTGCTGTTGATCCTCTGGATTCCAGCAGCCGTCAGCTTGATCCGCAAGTTGTGGGTGAAGAGCACTATGCCGTGGCTCGTGGCGTTCAGCAAACCTTGCAGCGCTACAAAGAATTGCGCGATATTATTGCTATTCTGGGTATGGACGAATTGTCTCCAGAAGATAAGCAAATCGTTGCACGTGCTCGTAAAATCCAGCGCTTCTTGTCCCAGCCTTTCCACGTTGCTGAAGTCTTTACCGGCGCACCTGGTAAGTATGTGTCTTTGGCAGAAACCATCCGTGGATTTAAGATGATTGTTGATGGCGAGTGTGATGCTCTGCCAGAACAGGCGTTTTACATGGTTGGCTCCATTGACGAGGCTTTCGAGAAAGCTAAGACTCTTCAGTAAGGATAAAACATGACTACTCTTCATGTTGACGTGGTTAGCGCAGAGCAATCGATTTTTGCTGGTGAAGCAAAGTTCGTTGCCCTGCCCGGTGAATCGGGTGAGTTGGGTATTTTGCCCGGACACACACCACTGATTTCCCGTATACGTCCCGGCACGCTGAAGATCGTTATGGATGATGGCCGCGAAGAGCTTATTTTCGTGGCTGGCGGCATACTCGAGGTTCAGCCCGGAAAGGTGACTGTACTCTCCGATACAGCTATTCGCGCTAGTGAGCTGGACGAAGCCAAGGCCTTGGCTGCACGTGAACGTGCACAAGAGGCGTTGAGCGGAGCCAAGGATAAGGCGGATATTGCTGTGGTGGAAGCCGAACTTGCCATGTTGGCAGCTCAGGCAGCAGCAGCACGCCGTATCAGAGAAAAATCCAGACATTAAGCATGTCTTGATTGTTTGCTGGTCACTTAGTTAAGCCAGAACGACAGTTTTTGGCTTAGCAGGCAGTAATCGTAAAAGGCCTGAAAGCATTTGCTTTCAGGCCTTTTTTGCAGTCTATGCCTATGATTTCATGAGTATGGGTAGTGTGTGTAGACCTTGAGATTGACGGCAGGCAAGGCTGCTGTAGATTCCGTATCGCTAGGGTGCTACGCCCCTACACTGTTGTGTCCTTGCGTAGCCCTGTACAAGTTATTTGGGGCCAGGCAAGACAGTTTATCCGCTTTAGTCGTAGAGACATTCTGTTTAAGCTGTACTGCATGAACCTATGTCAGCTGTTGGGCAAGGGCGCGCTAGAGCAATACATGGAATAGGGTACAGATACAAAAACGCCTCGCAGGTCAGCGAGGCGTTTTATGGTATAGCGTAGCGAAGTTGCCTTATTTAGCGGCATCCACCATGTACTGAACTGCGGATTTGATATCCTCGTCAGACGCTTGCGAGCCACCACGTGGAGGCATGGCACCTACACCATGTATGGCTTTTTGCACCATGGTGTCCATCCCACTGTCTATGTAGGGCTTCCAAGCGGCTTGATCGCCGAACTGTGGGGCGCCAGGAACTTTAGTAGCGTGACACGCAAAGCAAACTGAATCGTAGAGCTTTTTACCTGCTGCTAGGTCGATGCCTTCGTCGGCGGCCGCAGTTGTTGCAGGTGCTACATCGGCTTTTGCTGCTGGTGCAGCGGCAGCTTCTTGTGCTGCGGGTGCGGCCTCGCTCGCTTCAGCCCCATCGGCTTGTTCTGCTGCAGGCTCTTCAAAGTTAGCCCCAGCCTGGTTAGCCAGATAGGCGACTGCACGAGCTACTTCTATGTCGTCCAGTGAGGGGTTACCACCGCGTGCGGGCATACCACGTATACCGTTTGTAGCCGCTTTAACCAGCTCATCGTAGCCTTGGGCAATAAGCGGTGCCCAAGCTGCTTTATCGCCTGTTTTGGGCGCACCTGCCACACCTGCTCCGTGGCAGGCCGTACAGGTGGTTTCATATACCTGCTGGCCTGTTTTCAGTTCTTTAACCGCGTTGGCGTCAACCAGCTTAAACCCTGCTATAGGTTGAATACGCGCCGCGATGGCATCGTAAGACATGGCATTAGAGCCAGCACCGGAGCTCATGGATGCGGTGACTAGCTGTACCAGCATAACGATAATCGCAATAGGTACGATAAAGGCCAGCGCCACGGTTAAAAGCAATTGCTGTGGGGTTTTGATCATGGCTTGACGCCCCTCGAGATTTTCTTCCGGTTTTTGTTCCGTGTTGCTCATTATCGGATCCTGCAAATGCATACAAGAAAGAATGTAATGTTCTGACAGGAGTTGTCGCCAGGGACACCAACGCCATGAACCCTACTCTAATACTTGCGTGACGAATACGCTGTGTCAGTTAGACTCTGGGTCAGTTAGCACATCCACGCAACCTGTGATTATAACGAACTGTACGCCTCTTGTATTACTCTGTTTGTAGTAGATGCCTTGCTTATTTCAAATAGTGGGTGATAAGTTTTACTATTCACGCTAGAATGCTAGGCTTGGCGCCCGTAGTTCAATGGATAGAATTAGAGTTTCCGAAGCTCTCGATACAGGTTCGATTCCTGTCGGGCGCGCCATAGTGCCCTAGAATTCAGCATGGCAGTCATTAAAAATACCCGCAAAAATTACTAGTTGCAGGTTTTTTTGTGTGTCTGTGTAGGCTACAGGCTAGTTAAAAAATACATTCACCGATCCTAGTCCTTGTATCTGTACAGCGTAATGTGTTTGTGGGCAAACTGTGACCATAGGGCCTAAGGCTCCGGTTAGTACGATGTCACCGGCCTGCAAGGGGCGTCCGTAACGTACCATGGTGTCAGCTAACCAGAGGGCGGCATTCAAGGGATTGCCCAAGCAGGCACGGCCTGAGCCCTGAGATAGAGTTTGCTCGTTAGCTGTTAACTGCATCGCGCATAGGCTAAGATCCACGTCGCTCAGGTTTACCGGTCTGCCGCCTAACACAAAGCGGGCTGCAGAAGCGTTGTCGGCCACGGTGTCCACAAAACCTATATCCCAGTTATGAATACGACTATCGACAATTTCAATGGCGGGTAAGCAGTATTCCGTCGCACGTAGTAGATCGGCGTATGTGTGTTGTTCATGATTTAAGTCCCTACCCAGTATCAAAGCGATTTCTGCTTCTACCTTGGGCTGAATCAAGGAATCAAAAGCGATACTCGCTCCATCACCTACACTCATATTGGCGAATAGCATGCCAAAATCGGGTTGATCAACGCCTAGCTGTTGTTGCACTTGAACTGAGGTGAGGCCGATTTTTCGTCCTACTAAACGCTCTCCCTGGGCGAGTCGATGCTGGGTATTGAGCTCTTGAATAGCATAAGCCTGATCAGTTGTGCTGTCGCTAAGGCGTGTGCGTAAAGGGGGGATGGTTTGCTTATGATGTTCGGCTTCGCGTAGTAACAGGGCGGCTTGTTCTATGCTTAATGTAGTGCTCATGATGGGTTCCTATTCTAGCTGCGCCGGCCTAGCTCAAACCACCGGCGCAGCATGACTATACAAGCTAAGCACGCACAGGCGGCTTCACTGCGACGATGCTCAGTGTATAGGGAGAATGAATAGAATTAAAAAGTAATAGGCTCAGGGTGCACAATCTGACTGGGCCTTGTATGGGAGTGTTCCTACTGCCTAGTAAGCTAGGCAGTAGGAACACTTATATTGGCTCGGCGGCAATAACGTAATCATAGCCGTGGCGTAATCCACCCAGTGTGTCATGTAATGCCAGGGCGCGGCGACGTACCGCAGCGATATGTTCGGTCATGCTAGTAGCCAAGAGCCTGTCCGCAAAGTATTGGGTGCGTTGCACACACATGTCCAACTGGCTGTGAATGAAGCGTTCGCTATAGCGTATGGCAAAGCGCTGAGTGTCCACACAGCGAAAACCTGCCTGACGCAAGTGCCGTAGTACCCAGTCTTGAGGATACTCCCGATAGGGGCGCTGACCCGCAAGCAGCAGGCAGGCATCTCGTAAGCGCCCAATCTCTACGATCATGGCTCCTGCCGGGTCTTGGCTGGAGTATGGCACATAGGGTTCTAGCCCAATGATGTAGAGGCGCTTCGCCACTAAAGGGCGCAATCGCGAAAAGAGCTGATCTTGTGTGTAGGGAGCAAAGCCATCGATGGCTCCTAATAAATAGTCGGCTAGGACGGTGTCGTAGCGCTCTCCCGCCAAAAGTTCCGGGTCGCTCCAATTGCCCACTATAAGTTGGTCCTGTGGGCGTTGTTCAGTCCCCAGTTCTCTAGAAACTTGGTCTGCCATACTCTGGGCTCCGGTAATAGCAGTCCAGCGTTCGGTTTCCAGGCTAAGCAACCAACTCATCGAGTTGCGGCCTGTGCCTGCATCCAAAAAGCTTCCCCAGGGACGATCTGCCTGCATGTCGGCAATAAGCTGGAATAAACGGCTGCCTGTATGGATTTTACCTTGTGTCAAAACTCTATCCTTATTCCTGCGCTCAGATTTCGGCCCTGTAAGGGAGCCTGGCGCGCGATGAAAGAGGTGTGGTTATAGGCGAGTTTGTTCAGTACATTGCTCGCTTGCAGATAAGCTGTGTAATCTGTTTTTGCCAAGCGCCCACTATAACTGATGCCTAGATTCAGCAGACCAAATGAGGCTGAGTTTTGTTCGAACTGTGCTGATCGACGCTGGGCGAGAGAGAGTGTATAGGCCATATAAGCTGCCCAGCTTTGCCATTGAACGTCGCCCCGTACCCCTATTCGAGCGGCGGGCATACGAGGTAGATTGCGCTCAGGCTTACGTAGTTTTCCTCGTACAAGATCGCCGTACACGCTCAGCGTCAGGGCTTGAGCAACAGGGTAAGATATCTTGCCTTCTAGTCCCCACAGTTGGGCATCGTCTTGACTATATCGAATCAGACGAAAGTCTTCATGTTGATCCAGTGTCTGTGCATAGATGTAATCATGGCTACGATTGTAAAAAGCACGCAGGTCCAGACGTAGATCGCCACTGTGCTTGCGTAGCCCTACATCGATATTTTGACTGGTTTCCCTCCTCAGGTCTGGATTGCCTTGTTCATAGCTGAGGGTGGCAAAGTGTGGTCCTTTGGCATAAAGCTCTTGTGCAGTAGGTAGGCGCTGTGAGCGTGAAAACGAGAGATTTGCAGAGTAAGCGGGGGCAAAGTTCCAGATCGCACCGAGCGACAATGAGGTGGCGTTGTCTTGGCGAGATCGTAATGTTTGACTATCAGGCTTAACGGTTTGCCACTCGTGGCGAGCCCCCAGCTCAAAGCGCCAGTCTTGCCATTGCAGGTGCTCAAGTAAGAATAGGCCGTGATTGCGTGTCCGCGTTTTGGGGATGAAATTTTCGGTGCCGCCTTTAGACTCAAAGTCAGATAGTGACGTTTGTAAGCCTACTACGCCATTGAAAGCTCCTATAGCCTGATGCTCTAGCTCCAGACGCGCATCGTAGCCTCGGTTATTGAATCGGGTACCGTCTTCATCCCCGTCTTTTTCTATATGTGTGTAATCGGTGTAGCCACCTCGCAGGCGTGCTCGGGTAAAGCCAGGAAGCGGGTCGCGTAGCTCTCCTCGTAGATCAAGGCGCTGGTTGCGTAGATGCGCCGTAGCGGAGTGCTCATGTTCGTGTTCGTGCTCGTGTCCATGACTATGGTCATGTCCATGGTCGTGCCCATGGCTATGCTCATGACTGCCGCAATGCAAGATGGTTCCGTGGTTATGGGTGTGGCAGTCCTCGCCCTCATGAGTATGGCCAGGCAGACCATATACATCTTCCCGATAGGAGTAGGCACCGCCTAAATAGCCACGCTCTCCTATCACCGAAAGGCCGACACTGACGTTGTCACTACGAGCATGAGAATCCTTGACCTTATTGTCTTGCCAATGTGGGACACGGTAGTTACCACTTTTGTGTGTTGAGCCTTCCAGATGTACTGCGATATTTTCTTCGCCTGTCGTCAGTTCAACGGCTCCTGCACGACCACGGTCTACGCTAGAGCCTTTAACTTGTAGCGATCCTTCTACGCCATTGTCTGGAACGCGCGTGGGTATTTTTCGGTCGATGACATTGACCACGCCTCCTATGGCGCTGCCCCCATAAAGTAGCGCAGCCGGACCGCGTAATACCTCGATGCGTTCAGCCAGCCATGTGTCAATGGTGATAGCGTGGTCGGGTGATATGCTAGAGGCGTCCATAATTTCTGAACCGTCGCTGAGTACTTTGACACGTGGTGCAGTTTGGCCGCGGATTACTGGCCGACTTGCCCCTGCGCCAAAGGTATCCGAGTGAATGCCCGGTTCGTGCTTCAGCGTTTCACCCAAGGTGGCTGCGCGGCTAAGGTCTAATCGCGGCCCTTGTATAAGGCTCAGCGGAGAAGCCAGTTGTTGCGCCTGTAAGTTCAGTGGTGAAACTGATATGCGTAAGGTCTCAAGTTCTGTGATGACACCAGCGTATGAGGGTGAGACTAAAGCTAGGCTTAGTGCCCACGCTAAAGGAGTAGGGGAGTGCGACATGGTTAAAGACAAAGCAGATTGATAAAATGCTATGTTATATCATTGCATAATTGTTGTGGCATAAACCCCGTTAAATTGATAGGGAAATGAGGCGATAAAAAAGACCACACTAGGTGGTCTTTTAGGATTTAGTCGCGCAAGGTGAGGGGCGGAGTTAAGTTACGCTCATAGCGTGCTAGGTATTCCGCGAAGCTCTCTTCGGTACAGGCCTCTAGTTTTTGCTGCGCTAGTATTGAGGACTGAGCGGCCTCTTCATAGTGTTTGAGACGGCTGGGGTTAAGCGACGTAGACAAGAGTTGCTGCTGATGTGCCTGGCTGCTGCGCAAGCTATGAGCGTGCAGACTTTCTTGCTGTTCTAGTAGCGCTTGCTCAAGACGAGCGGACGGCGTTTGGCTGATATCAGCCAGCTTTATATATTGAGCTGCTAAGGCATCTTGATGCGCGGTGCCCCCTAAGGCGTCGTCCAAAAGCTGTGCGTAACTTTGCATGCCATCTAGGATGTCTTGTCCCCACTGTTGGAGTGTGACGGTTTCCTTATGCTGATTACAAAGCGTTAGGCCAGGCTTGCGTCCTTCTTTGACCACACTGGCGAAGTTGTTTTTACTGTCTTGGCAAAAGCCCCCGTCGGGAAAGAAGGGGCTGTCCTCAATGGTGCAGTACAGTAAAAAAGTGTCTAGGAAATGACAGGTCTGTGCCGAAATCCCCAATGGATGTGTGGGGTCTATGTCCATACAACGAACTTCAATGTACTCGACGCCACGCTCGGCCAGAGCCGTAGCGGGGCGTTCGCAACGCCCAGTGGTACGTTTGGGGCGGATGCTGGAATAGTATTCGTTTTCGATCTGCAAAATATGCGTATTAAGCTGTATCCACTCACCGTCTCGATGTGTTCCTATGGCCTCATAAGCGGGCCAAGGGGTCACGGCAGCGTGATACATGCGCAGTACAAAGGTGTCCAGATCGTTATAGCAAAGTTGTAGTTCTGCCTGGGCTTCCTTGTTTTGATAGCCTAGATCGCTCATACGTAAGCTGGTTGCAAATGGCAACGCTAAGGTATCGGGTGTGATTTCCTTTAATTCGCTGGGTTTACCTTGCAGGAAGTTTTTGGAGATCGCTGGCGATGCGCCAAACAGGTACATAAGTAGCCAGGAATAGCGGGTGAAGTTGCGTATCAGTGATAAGTAGCCCTGAGATCGCTGATCTTGCAAGTCTTTACCTGGCTGTTCAAGTACGTCCCAGATGGCGTCTGGCAAGGAAAAGTTGTAATGCACACCGGCAATGCATTGCATGGTTTTTCCGTAACGCTCGGCTAAACCACGACGATACACATGTTTGAGCAAACCGGAGTTCGAGGTGCCGTACCAGCCAATCGCGATCTCTTGCTCGGGCGGGAGCAGGGCAGGCATAGACTGGTTCCAAAGCAGTTCGCCCGAGAGCTTGGTGGCGACAAACGTGTGCAGCTCTTGCAACTCACTGAGCAGATTGTCCACGCTATTGTGTGGGCTGGTAATGAGCTCCATCAGTGCTTCAGCGTAATCGGTAGTGACGTGACTATTACTAAGAGCAGATCCCAAAGCGCTAGGGTGCGGAGTTTGAGCGAGATGCCCTTGTTCGTCTACGCGTAGCCCTTCCTTTTCAATACCGCGCAAAATCGCACGAAGCAGTTGTGGATGGGCGCGTAATGCAGCGAGACGTTGTTGGCGAGTAGTCATCTACTGAATTCCAGTAAAAATCTAAGCAAGAAAGCAGGTGGTTTGACTAGGTATACCCGATAGTGAGTATGTATGACTAGTCATAAAGGCAGGCTGAGTTTGCACGAGGCTAACAGTTAAGAGCGCAAGTATAAAGCCGACGAGCTCCAGAAGTAGATAAAACCGGCTAAAAAAACAGTTTATGGAACTGGCTGGGTAAGCAAAGCAGTGATTTTTGATTAGGTTTTGCACATGACACGGCGAACAGACATTGAGATATTGGGATCGCCGCTGATGCGTCCATCAATTAAAGCACGCGCGATAGCGGCTTGCCGGTTAGATACGCCTAGCTTGCTACTGGCATTCTGAATATGAAAATTGACTGTGCGTTCGGTAATGCCGAGTATGACACCGATTTCCCAACTCGTTTTTCCTTGTGCAACCCAGTTTAAACACAGCTCTTCGCGTGGTGTTAAGTGCGACATTGTTTACAGCCCTTGGTGATATTCAATAAATAAAGCGGTGATTAGCGGTATTGTGCCTGTGTGTCAAATGAAACCAAATGATACATATCAAGTATGGTCGGAATAAGTCTCTAGCAGGCAGGATATTTTTGTCCTGCTTATAGACGGCATCCAGCATGAGCATGGATTAGCGACCGGGAGAGTGATAAACTGAAGGGGTTTGGCGCCGATTTGCCTGATCCGCTTGCGGGCGCTCCATAAATCCAGCTAAAGAGGTCCTTATGGTCACTTCTTCTTCTGAGACCCAGAGTGGGTCTACTTTATCGACTCCCGAGATTCCAGCAGGTTCTGTTGGCTATGTGCGTCCTGAGTCTATCTTCTTTGATGAGCCACTGTATTTAAGTAGCGGACAAATACTGCCCGGTTATACCTTGGCGATTGAAACGTATGGTCAGCTTAATGCGGATGCCTCGAATGCCGTGCTTGTTTGTCATGCTTTGAACGCTTCCCATCACGTAGCAGGTATGTACGAAGGTGAAGCCAAGAGTACTGGCTGGTGGGACAATATGGTGGGTCCTGGCAAGGCAGTGGACACAGATCGTTTTTTTGTCATAGGCGTAAATAATATTGGCTCGTGCTTTGGTTCTACCGGACCGGCCAGCTTGAACCCGGCGACAGGCAAACCGTGGGGGGCTGATTTCCCCGTGCTCACCGTTGAGGACTGGGTGAAAGCACAGGCGCGTTTGGCTGATTACTTGGGTATAGATAAATTTGCAGCCGTTATGGGCGGCTCCTTAGGTGGAATGCAGGCGCTGAGTTGGGCCATTAGTTGCCCCGAGCGCGTTGAAAATTGCGTTGTAATTGCCAGCACACCGCGTTTGAGTGCACAAAATATTGCGTTTAATGAAGTGGCGCGTAGTGCAATTTTGTCCGATCCCCAGTTTTATGGCGGTAACTATTACGAGCATGGTGTAGTGCCTAAAGCTGGCTTGGCGGTAGCGCGTATGGTGGGGCATATTACCTATCTGTCCGACACCGTCATGGCTGAAAAATTTGGCCGCACACAGCGTGCACCAGCCAAGGGAGGGGGCTATCATTATGGTTACGGCGTAGAGTTTGAGGTGGAGTCGTATCTGCGCTATCAGGGGGAAAAATTCTCGCGTTACTTTGATGCGAATACCTACTTGATTATTACCCGTGCCCTGGATTATTTTGATCCGGCCAGAGACCATCAGGGCAGTTTGAGTAAAGCCCTAGAAGCGGTTACCGCGAACTTCCTGGTCGTGTCTTTCACGACCGATTGGCGCTTCTCACCCGAACGTTCACGTGAAATTGTGCAGGCTCTGCTTAAAAACAAGCATAGAGTCAGTTATGCTGAGATTGATGCACCCCATGGGCATGATGCCTTTTTATTGGAAGATGCGCGATACCATGCGGTGGTCCAAGGCTATTACGATCAAATCGCCAGCAGCCTGAATTTAGGTGAGCGTCAAAGCACAACAGGAGTCTTGGCAGCATGAGCGCAATACAAAAGCCGGGCAATCTTAGACAAGATTTACAGCGTATAGCGAACTGGATTGAGCCAGGCTCGCGGGTACTGGACTTAGGTTGCAGCGATGGCGAGTTACTGGCTTATTTACGCGATCACAAACAGACCAGGGGTACAGGAGTAGAGCTGGATGACTATTCGGTTATCGCCAGTGTACGGCGTGGCGTACCGGTTATTCAGCAGAACCTGGAAGAGGGTTTGGCTTTGTTTGCAGACCAGCATTTTGATACTGTAGTGCTATCTAAAACCTTGCAGTCCATGGTGCATACCGAGCATATACTTCGTGAAATGGCTAGGGTGGCGCATTATGGTATTGTGTCGTTTCCCAATTTTGGTTATTGGCCGCATGGCTGGACTATTTTGCGGGGACGTATGCCGGTTACCGGAGAAATGCCTTACCAATGGTATGACACACCGAATATTCATCTTTGTACTTTGAAAGATTTTCAAAGCTTGGCTGACTCCTTAGGCCTACGTATCACACATAGGGCCGCTTTTAACGACAAAACCGAGGTTAAGTTTTTACCTGGCTGGCGCAGTACGCTGGCAGTTTACCGCTTTGAATCTCCCCACTTCAAGACAGGCTAAGGCTACACAGTGTCTTTTGTTTACTTCAGCCCACGAGTATTTCCCTTATTGGTGCTGGGTTTCGCCAGCGGTTTACCCTTGGCACTGGTCAGCGGTACTCTACAGGCATGGCTGACCACGTCCGGTTCTACCGAGGAGCAGATAGGGCTGCTGACCTTAGCTGGTTCTGCCTATACCTTGAAGTTTCTTTGGGCACCCATTGTTGATCGGTTTTGCTTGCCGATTCTGGGTCGTCGTAGGGGCTGGATTGTACTGACTCAAGCCCTGCTCGCTTTGTCCTTATGGCTCATGAGTCGCATGGATCCCGGATCACAATTGGGTCTGGTTTTTGCGCTGGCATTTTGGATTGCCTTTTTATCTGCCACCCAGGACATCGCGTTTGATGCGTACAGCACCGATGTTTTACGCAATGATGAGCGCGCAGCAGGAGCGGCTGTCCGCGTTACCGGTTACAGGGTGGGCATGATTGTGTCCGGTGGCTTAGCGATGGTGTTAGCCGCGCAGGTGGGTTGGGAAAATACCTATGCGACCATGGCTGGAATCATGGCATTGATGATTCTCGTGACCTGGCGAGCCCCTGAGCCTGAAGTGCAGCAGCTGGCGCCCAAAAGCCTGCATGAGGCAGTCAAAGCTCCTTTTACCGAGTTTTTCTCTCGACAGGGAGCCTTGGGACTATTATTGCTTATTGTTTTATATAAGCTGGGCGACTCGTTTGCCAGTGCCTTGTCTACCACCTTTCTTTTACGCGAAGCGGGCTTTTCGCTGGAGGCGGTTGGCTATGCCAATAAAGTACTGGGTTTAGCAGCTACCATATTCGGTGCCTTGTTAGGCGGCGCACTTATGGTTCCTCTGGGCTTGTTTCGCGCTTTAATGCTGTTTGGCGTGTTGCAGGCCGTGTCCAATTTTGGTTATTGGTATTTAGCCATTTACCCTGAGTCCAGTATTTGGTTAATGGGAACAGTCATTGCCATTGAAAATCTGTGTGGTGGCTTGGGTACGACCGCCTTTGTGGCGTTGGTCATGGCTTTGTGCAACCGCACTTACTCTGCTTCGCAGTTTGCCCTGTTAAGTGCCCTGTCTGCGGTAGGGCGTACCTATCTGGCCGGGCCCTTAAGTGGATATATGGTCACTCGTTTTGGCTGGCCTAGTTTTTTTCTCTGCACCGTTCTTATTGCTGTGCCAGGTTTATTCATGTTGTGGCATTATCGGTTTGTTATCGCTGATTTAGACAAACGGATACGGGAACCGTAATGATTTTACTTGTCATGTACTTGGTTGCGATTACAGCTGAGGCCATGACAGCGGCTTTAGCAGCAGGTCGTCGAGACATGGACTGGGTGGGTGTGTGTATTATTGCCTGCATTACCGCCTTGGGAGGTGGTTCCGTACGAGACGTCTTGTTAGGACACTATCCCTTAACGTGGGTGCTGCATCCTGAGTATCTTTGGATAACGGCCGGTGCTGCAATGGTTACCGCCCTCATAGCGCCAGTTATGCGGCGCTTGCATAGCTTGTTTCTGTTGCTGGATGCCATGGGTTTGGTGGTATTTACCGTAATAGGTTGCCAAGTGGCGATGGAAATGAATCTACCTATTACGATTGTGCTGCTGAGTGGCATGATTACAGGCTGTGCAGGCGGAGTGCTGCGCGACATACTGTGTAACGATATTCCCTTGCTGTTACGCAAAGAAATGTATGCCAGCGTTTCCATGCTAACCGGTGCTTTGTATTTGCTCGCTTTGTATTTCCGATTGCCTGAAACCTTGGCGTTATTAGCTCCTATGGCAATCGGTTTATGTTTTCGCATGCTGGCGCTACGCTATAACTGGCAGATGCCCCGCTTTGTGTACCGTGACGAGTGGCGCTAAGCTTAAGACATGCCTAGCAGGCGCAGTAAAAAGGGTAGCAAGGGCATTAATATTGCGGTGAGTATGCCATTCAGGCTCATTCCTAGAGCGGAAAAAGCCCCCATTTTCTCGTGCACGTGCAAGGCGCGTGCGGTACCAATGGCATGCGCGGTCACTCCTAGGGCAAAGCCGCGTGCGGCCGGGTGCTGCACCTTAAAAAGGTTGAGAAGGGGGCGTGCCAAGATGGTGCCACTGATACCAGTGAGGGCTACCGCTACAGCGGCCAGCGACGCTTGACCGCCGAAGTGATCGGCTAAGGCCATGGCAATAGGCATGGTGGCTGAGCGGGGAGCAACCGAAACCAATATTTCTAGTGAGCCTCCTAGTGCCCAGGCAATCAGCACCGTTGAGACGATAGCCGTTACCGAACCCGCTAATAAGGCAATACATACCGGACGCCAGATTTTCTTTAACTGCTGTAATTGGCTGTACAGGGGGATGGCCAGGGCAACCGTAGCTGGGCCGACCAAGAAATGAATAAATTTGGCACCATCAAAGTAAACGGGATAGGGGGTTTTAGTCAGCGTTAATAGACTGACTAAGGCAATCACGGACGTGAGTATTGGTAGCAAAAAAGGGCTTGAGCCTGCTTTACGGTACAAGGCAACAGCCGCGACATAGACAAGCAAGGTCAGTGTTAGCCATAGTAGGGGGGAGCTGGCTAGGAATACCCATACCTGAAATAAGCCATCTTTCATTCTTGCTCTTCCTTACGTAACAGGTAATTAAGCACGACACCGGTCACAATCAAGGTCAGCACAGTGCCTCCTAGCGTAGCGAGTAAAAAAGGCTGCCACTCTTGGGCAACGTGCTCAAAATACAGCATGACACCGGTTACCGCCGGGATGAACAAGAGCATAAGATGCTGAAGGATATGACTGCTGGTTTGTTCTAATGCCGTTGGCACCGATCCCCGCAGCAGCAAGGCCAGGGTAAGTAACAGCATTCCTGCTAGGGGCCCGGGCAAGGGGATGGAGACCAGTTGTACCAGTATTTCTCCTAGCAGCTGGAATACAAACAAGGCGGTAATAGCATAAATCATGGGCGTGCCTGCTAAAGATAGATGAATGCCAGGCGCCAGGGCCCGGTGTGCTGCGTCAGGGTGTGGAGACTAGCCTAGCCTAGGCTAGATTGAATGGGTAATTAGTGTGCCATATCTATTGCTTTAAAACTGCTGGGTTACTTATAAGAATTTGGATATGGCACTGTAGGGCTTAAGATTGTTCGCCTAGCCACGCTTGTACTTCTATTTCTACGCTGACGTTTTTGACGAGTTGGGCTTGTACAAGCGAGCGGGTGGGCAGGTGCTCACCAAAGCGTGCGATGTAAGCGCGATTAAAGTCGTTGAATAAATCTAAGTCTGTGAGCCATACAGTGGCTTTGACTACATTGGCTAGGGTAGCGCCTGATTGCGCAAGGCTTTCTTCGAGGCGGTCGAAAACAGCATGCGTCTGATCTGCTATGCTGCCTAACACTAACTGGCCGTGCTGGTCGTAAGGAAGCTGTCCGGATAAAAATAGAAAACCGCCTGCGATAGTGGCTCGGGAAAACGGCGCAGGGCTAGGGCTGGGTATACGTTTAATAGCGGGCATAAAATTCCATATCAAAGTACGGTGTATGAAGGTGTTGTTGTAAAAGTATAGTCGTAATAATAATAAGCTCAGCTTAACTTGAATAGCCTCTATAAGGAGAGTGGTGATGCTAGAGGGATTTTTGCAGCATGTGGATACGCAAAGCGCGGCAGCTTTAGCAAGTGGAGACTTATTACCCGTGCAAGCAAAGCAGATATCTGTACAAGAACAGGATATGCCCTTTGTGGTGCGTTGGGTGTCAACCTTGGCACAGAAAGATGCCAGTCGGCAGTCTGTACCAGGTGGGCCTAGGGATCCAAATTTCAATCCTTTTTTGCCGCCTGATCCCATGCTGACGGTGGGCGATTACTTTATGACTCACAACACTGTGCTCAATAAGTACGCCTTAAGCCCTCAGCATCTGGTGCTGGCGACCAAACATTTTGTACAGCAATTAAGTCCTTTGGACTTAGCGGATTTCAGTGTATTAGCGCAGATACTGCACCATTGTGATGGCCTAGGTTTTTATAATGGCGGGGAAGCGGGTGGGGCCAGCCAGCCTCATAAACATATCCAATGGATACCGGCTTTGCCTCAGGCCCCTTCCTTGGCTCTGTATCTAACGGGCTTGCCCGAGCATGCCCAGCCAGGTGAGCAGCATAAGCATGCAGCATTAGCGTATCAGCACGTGTTTATTCGCTTACCGTACGATGAGCATAAAGGCTGGGGCTGTGCGGATGAGCTAGGTCCTGCCCTGTTGCAAGCACACCAAACCGGATGTGTCGTTTTAGGTTTACGGCCCGATATGAGTGGCTTATTACCTGCACATAATATGCTGGTAGGGCAGGGGTGGATGTTGTTGCTGCCGCGTTCGCAAGAGAGCGTTTCGGGAATTTCTATAAATGCCCTGTCTTACGGTGGTTGCATTTATGTACGTGAGCCTGAGCAGCAAGAGCTCGTGCGCCGCATGGGGCCATTACAGTTGCTGGCGCAAGCAGCTTGCTGTGATTGATGTGGAATGTAAGGCTGGGGTACCTTGTATTCAGTATGGCCGATTTTGCCACTGACTGCTCGGAGCCTTACTCAGTATTTTAAGCGGGAAAATCATTGAAAATCAGTGCGGCATACAGGTGGCGATAGCGCTGATTTTTGCTGGCTCTGCCGTGATTTTCGTCTAAGCACGCGGTGTCTAAAAAGCGAGCTATACCGACTAGAAGATTTCAATATAAATCAGAGACTAACTAGACCTTCTGCTCATATATCGTTATACTGTTTAGCATTAACTAAAAATTTGTTTAATTATCAATGCCTTATTGAGTTGATATTTAAGCTTTCAAATGGCTGCGTACAGCGGCCCGACTTTTATAAAGTCGAAACACCCATACCCGGCCCCTAAGGGTCGCGGAACAATTAGCTGGTTCTTAAACCAGTCAGCAAGCGATCCGCATTGATTCATCACCATCGCCTGGTCTCTGTGTCAATGTGGTCAAGGCACAAAAAGTGTCTATGCCTATGCCATTAGTGGCTGCTCATGTCTGCTTGTAGGACAGGGCTCACTGTGCTGTGTGCGTTAACTGGGTATCGGTGTTTCGGCAGGTTTTTGGGGAAAGCGTCGCCCATCTCGGTTGGAGAAATGGCGCTCGTAACATTATTCATGCTGATTCGTCATGGCAGTACTCAAGCCGTGCGAGCAGCGGAAAATAAAGGACGACAAAAACATGCAGGAACAACAGTTTTTTCAACTGTCAGGACTAACAGCCATATTGCTGTTAGTGGGGTTTTACGGGGCAACGTTCATCATGTCCCTACTCATAGGCCAAAAAAAGGAGAATGTGGACGGCTATATGGTCTCCAATAGCTCCGTCGGTTTTGGCCTCTCTGCCGCCAGTATGATCGCTACCTGGATCTGGGCCGCCTCGTTTTATGCTAGTGCGACCTCAGGCTATAAATATGGCCTGTCGGGCCCCATACATTATGGTTTCTGGGGTGCTTTGATGATTTTGTTCATCTACCCCTATGGGCGACGTTTTCGTAAACTGGCACCTGAAGCCCATACCTTAGCCGAGGTTATTCATGCTCGGCATGGCTCATCTAGCCAGTTGATTATGGCTATTTCCAACATTGTGGGCAGTTGTATCAGCCTTATGGTGAATTTCACCGCCGCTGGTGCCTTGGTCTCTGTGCTGAGCCCGTTAAGCTTTATTCAAGGCGTGATGATTGCAGGCCTAGGCGTGTTGTCCTATACCTTATGGTCTGGGTTTCGTGCTTCAGTCATGACGGATTTCGCGCAGTTGGTTGCCATGATCCTGTCTGCTGTCATTATTATTCCGCTTATTTTTTATAATGCGGGTGGCACGGAAATGCTACAGAGCAATATGTGGCGTCTGGATACAGAGCAGGCCAATTTCTTTTCGACTAAGGCGATTTTAGAGCAGGGGGCGCCTTATTTTGTGGCCGTATTGGCCTATGCGATTGGTAACCAGACGATTGCACAGCGCTTGTTCGCCGTACGTGAAGATTTGATTAAACCTACCTTTTTAACCGCCACCATAGGCTATGGCGCCGTGGTTATTGGTTTGGGTATGCTGGGTTTGCTGGCCTTGTTTACTGGCATGGAGCCGGTTGATGGCAACATGAATAATATTATCCCCCAGATGGCCTCAACGTATTTGCCACCTGTGGGTATTGCCCTGTTTTTTGTTCTCGTAGTGGGTTCGCTATCCTCAACGGCTGATTCCGATCTGGCCGCTTTGTCTGCGATATTCATGACAGATATTTATGCCAAGAATATTGCTCGCGGCCGTCCTAACCCTCAGCGCATGTTGTGGTGGGGGCGTGCTTGCATGGTGCTGGCAACCATGATGGGCGTTATCTTTGCTACCTTGCGTCTGGATATTTTGGTGATGCTGGTGTTTGTTGGTGCCTTGTGGGGTGCCATTGTCTTTCCTGTTATCTCCAGTTTCTATTGGAACCGCGTGACCAACCGTGCTTTTACCTGGGCGGTGCTGAGTGCGGTAGTGTTGTTTACCATTGTGCGCTTTGAGCTGATTCCTATCACGGGTGCAGTTGCCGTGTTTTTTGAGCTGTCTTCCTCTATTGGTGGCGGTGTGGTGATTGGACTCATGGCCTTTGCCTTTGTACGGGCCCGTATCGCTATTGCCATAGGGGTGTTGGCAGCCTTGTGCATGATGCCTTTTTTCCTTTGGCATTTACGTGAGTACCTGGTTTTGGCGGGTTCACTGACGGCATATGGTGTCAGCACAGTGGTGTGTGTGGTGTTGAGCTTACGTGATAACGAGCGCTTTGATTTTGATGTGCTGGCCAAGCGCGTGACGTCTTTTGATTATGTAGAGACCAAGCCTAAGGGTAAACGGGTGAAGGTAGATGGGCGAGAGGCACAGCCTAGTCGCGCATAAGCGTGGTGATGTCCCCCAGCTCATTAAACTTACAAGGAGTGATCTATGCTGACGTTTTATTTTCTTGTTTGGCCAGTTATTTCGGCCGGTATATTAATTTTGCTAGTAGTGTCTTTGATGCGTGATATTGCGCAAGCTCGTAAAACCGGTAAAAAAATGATTTAGTGTCAGATATTCTGAGAAAAATCATAAAGGCCGACCACCGTAAGGAGGTCGGCTTTTTTGGGTCTTTTTCCTTAGGTCAGGACAAATTTGCCTGCTGCTAGAGCCCAAAGCTGTGATAGTCTGTCAATCCGTTCTGAGAGTTGTGTATCTAAATGCAAGTTGAGTAGGTGTTTTTCATGTAGTTCTTAGTGGAATTGACGATGATGGCGAAACTGATTTATCTGGAGTTAAGCGGTAACCCTAGAGAAGTTGGCCTGGCTCTGGGGCAGTTTGGTGCGCACACACTACACACACATGTATTGCCCAGTGTGATGTGGCATGATCTTATGCGCTGGAAATCCTCAGCTTTCCTAGAGCGTAGTCTGGACGCTATCGCACACACTTATCCTTATATTTGGAACGAATTACACGGTCTTGCTACCGGTCTAGAGCTGCCTGTCGAGGACGTCTTTTTGTGGAACGCCTATGCCCACTACGCCAGTGATGCACTGTGTTCGAAGGCCGGTTCAGGCTGTTTTTTCAGTCAGAATAAGCAGGTGCAGTTTGAGTTTCCCTTGCTCAGCACGCCTATAGATAATATGCCCTGGGCCTTAGCCAAATGCTTACCTGCTCAAGGTAGTGCGTATGTGGCATTAGTGCAACCTGGTCTGTTGGCGGGTTCTGCATTATGCATGAGTCAGTACGGTGTGATGTTTGCGTCCAATCCGAAGCTAAGGGCGTCAGTGGATGAACATAATCAAGCTTTGATTCCCGACTTCGTGCGCTTACGGGCTTTGCTAGAACTGAAAAATACGCAGCAATTAAAAAAGATGCTGGCCAGCCCTGATGTGTTGAATGCCAGTCAGGTGCAGTTGCTACTTAGAGGAGGGGTAGCGCTAGAGGCTCAATCTGGCCTGCTGAAGCAGCTTAGTGTCACCTCAGCGTCCATGTCCGAGGCCATACCTTATGATTGGGATCAGCCTGTAGGTGATGGGCCTGCGTACATACGAGCTCACGCCAATCCTGCTTCTATAGATTGGCGCGTGTACACAAGCGGGTCTGCCACAGAGCCTGAGTTTCAGTTTCGTGACTTGGTCAGTACGGTGTCCAGTTAGGCTGGATGGCGTTTAGCTTGCCACAGTACGTCAGTGTGACCGGCCACCTTATTTAAATAGCGAGCCAGTACAAACAACAGATCTGAAAGGCGATTTAAATACAGTCTGGGCGCCTCTTCTAGGGCTTCCCGTTCGTGCAGAGCCAATACGCTACGTTCTGTGCGACGCGCCACACTGCGTGCGATATGTGCGCTAGCGGCAGCGGGAGTACCGCCAGGTAAAATGAACTCAGTTAAAGGGCCCAGGGTGTCGTTATAGTGCTGTAAAGCCGAGTCTAGAGTCAAAACATGCTCTGTGCTCAGTGCTTGATGTCCGGGTATACACAGCTCAGCCCCCATGTCGAACAGGTCGTGCTGTATGGCCAAAAGCAGTTGGTCTACATCCGTGGGTACAGCGTGCGCTCGTAGTTGTCCCAGAAAGCTGTTGAGCTCGTCGACATCGCCTAAAGCCTGTATGCGCAAAGAGGTTTTACTGACGCGTGAGCCGTCGCCTAGACCCGTCGTGCCTTGATCGCCGGTGCGGGTAGTAATGATAGAAAGACGTGTAGCCATAGCAAAAAGCCGAAAAGTAAGAGGAACAATGGGAGAGATCTAGACTGTAGCAAGTTTGTCTAAGGCTTCATCGCTTAGCCGTACAATACGCCAGTCGGGCAGAATCTGTGCACCATGACGCTCGTAAAAATCAATGGCATTCTGATTCCAGTCCAGGACTACCCATTCAAAGCGACCACAATCGTTATCCTTAGCCAAGCTAGCCAGATGCTTGAGCACTGCCGAGCCTAGGCCTTGCCCACGATGGGCAGGGTCGATGTAGATATCTTCCAGATACAGCCCACGCTTATCCAGGAAGCTAGAGTAATTGAAATACCACATGATGTAAGCAATGGGCTTGTCGGGCGCTGCAGTGGTGGTAATAACTAAGCAGTGTGCGCTGACAGGCTCTTGAAAAAAGCTTTGTTGCAGGCTTTCAGGCGTAGCCTTGAAAATGTCGGTGAGCTGCTCAAACACGGCCATGTCCCACATTAGTTGATGTATTGCTGGCAGGTCTGATTGTTTGGCAGGACGTAATAAATAGTTAGCAGGAAAAGATGTCATGTTGCGGACCAGTATTTTGCGTTATGCTTGCTGCAATAGTAGCAGTTAAGCGTTTTTTGCTAAATGCTGAACTGATTATGCAGGAGTTGCTCATGTTTACAGTTAAAGCGCGTTATAGTGCTGCTGCCGCGGTAATCGCGGGTTTGGGGGCGGTAGCGGCCATTACGGTACAGGCACAAGAGGCCCGCTCCAAGGGCGAGGTTCGACGTATTGATGTAGAGAATGGCAAAATTACGCTCAAGCATGGGGCGATCAGCGCACTTGAGCTTCCCGCCATGACCTTGGTCTATTTAATCGAGCCCAGTTTGTTGCTCAATATAGCTCCGGGTGATCAGGTGAGCTTTGTCGCTACCCGCAAAGACGGGCAGTATGTGGTAATTAGCATCACAAAATAAAGCAACTCAGGGCAGCATCGCTGGCCTGAGTTGTATAGGGTGCCTAGTTTGAAAAAGCAAAAACTACAGTACGTAGCGTGCCAAATCTTGACTGGCGACAGTTTCTTGTAACTGCTCGTTCACATAAGCGGCATCAATTCTTACGTGTTGCTCGCCATGGCTGCCGGCCTCAAAAGATAACTCTTCCAGCAGTTTTTCCATAACCGTGTACAGGCGTCGAGCCCCGATGTTTTCAGTGCGTTCGTTGACCTCAAAAGCCAGCTCGGCAATACGTTGTATACCGTCTTCCTGAAAATCCAGGTGTACGCCTTCAGTACTCATTAAGGCACTGTATTGCTTGGTTAATGAGGAGTCGGTGGTGGATAAAATTTGCACAAACTCTTTGGCGGACAAAGAATCCAGTTCTACCCGTATCGGAAAGCGACCTTGCAGCTCGGGAATCAGGTCGGAAGGGCGTGATAAATGGAAAGCCCCTGATGCAATAAATAAAATATGATCAGTACGGACAACACCGTATTTGGTGGTGACAGTAGTGCCTTCCACCAGTGGCAGCAAGTCGCGTTGCACGCCTTGGCGTGACACATCACCACTGCTAGCACTTTCGTGGCGAGTGGTAATTTTGTCGATCTCGTCCAGAAAGACAATACCATTTTGCTCTGCATTAGCCACCGCGGCGGTACGCAGCTCGTCTTCGTTGATACGCCTTGCAGCTTCCTCTTCGGTAATTTGCTTGAAGGCCTCTTTTACCGATAGTTTGCGCGCTTTGGTCTTGTCTTGGTTCATGCCGGAGAACATGCTGCGCAATTGCTCAGTCATTTCTTCCATGCCTGGAGGCGCCATGATTTCCATACGCGGCATTTGTTGGTTCATCTCGATTTCGATTTCGGTATCATCGAGCTGACCTTCCCGTAGTCGTTTGCGAAAGACTTGCCGGGTGCTACTTTCTTGACGCTCAGGCAGGCCGTGCGCATCGCGAGCCGGCGGCAAGAGTGCATCTAAAATACGCTCTTCGGCTGCCTCTTCGGCTTGTGTGCGTACCCGACGCATTTCAACTTCACGCGTCTGTTTTACGGAAGCGTCAACCAGGTCACGAATGATGGTTTCAACGTCGCGCCCCACGTAGCCGACCTCGGTAAACTTGGTCGCTTCTACCTTGATAAAAGGGGCGTTAGCCAGTTTGGCCAAACGGCGTGCGATTTCTGTTTTGCCTACGCCAGTAGGGCCAATCATCAGGATGTTTTTAGGGACGATTTCGTTGCGCAAAGGTTCAGCAACCTGCTGGCGGCGCCAGCGGTTACGTAGGGCCACGGCAACTGAGCGTTTTGCTTTGGCTTGCCCCACAATGTTTTTGTCCAGTTCGGAGACGATTTCTCCAGGAGTCATGGTGCTTGCTGACATAGTGTTACTCGTATGCCTGATTAAAGAGTTTCAATAGTGTGGTGCTGATTCGTATAAATACATAATTCACCAGCAATTTCCAGTGATTTTTTCACGATATCAGCCGGTGTCATTTCAGTATTTTGCAGCAAAGCCAGCGCTGCAGAGTGCGCATAGGCACCGCCTGAGCCTATGGCTGCCAAGCCGTGCTCTGGTTCCAGTACATCGCCGTTACCGGTGAGTACAAGGGTATGTTCTTTGTCGGCTACCAGCAGCATGGCCTCTAAGCGGCGTAGCACTCTGTCAGTGCGCCAATCACGAGTCAGTTCCACCGCGGCACGTAAAAGATTACCTTGGTGTTTTTCTAACTTTGCTTCAAAGCGCTCTTGTAGGGTGAAGGCGTCGGCAGTGGCCCCGGCAAAGCCGGCCAAAATGGTATCGTTATACAGACGACGAATTTTGCGCGCTGTACCTTTGATGACAATATTGCCCAGTGTGACTTGTCCGTCTCCGCCGATAGCGACTTCGTTGCCGCGGCGTACGCAAATGATAGTGGTGGCGTGAAATTGTTCCATATATGTCCTTCCTTTAGAACTAACAGGTGGGGGTGAGGTGGAATCTTTCAAGGGGGGGCGGACTCACGCAGCAAAAAAAAACCGCCTGAAATAGATCAGGCGGTGGGCTCTACGTCTATGTTGGTTTTAATCACCAAACATTTTTTGACGCTTCTCGCGGCGTTCTTGCGCCTCAAGGGATAGGTTGGCCGTGGGTCTGGCGAGCAGGCGCGGAATACCTATGGGCTCGCCCGTTTCTTCACACCACCCGTATTCGCCGGACTCGATTAAAGCGATCGATTGCTGCACTTTTTTCAGCAATTTACGTTCTCGGTCACGCGTACGCAGTTCCAGGGCATGTTCTTCTTCGATGGTTGCTCTGTCGGCAGGGTCTGGCACAAACTGCGTTTCACGCAAATTCTCAGTAGTGGCTCCGGCATTGGCCAAAATTTCCTGCTCTAGTGTGCGCAATCGTTCTTTGAAGAACTCCAGTTGTACGGAGTTCATGTAGTCTGACTCGGACATCGCCAAAATTTCCTGCTCGGTCGGCAGCTGAGTTGTACTGCCATTCGACTGTGTTGTCATGATGGTTCCCTCTTGTTGACGTCTTGGAGCCCGTAACTCTCGTCACGCGCTGTCGCTCCGCATTTGACTTATTGCATATGATTATCACACTAGGCAGTTTTCTAGTCCCTGCGTGAAAATCTCTTTAGGCAGTGAACGGCCTATAAAGACCATTTTGTTGCCCTTTTTTTCGTTTGCCAGCCATGCTTTGCCTGGCTCAGCGCTCATCAGCATATGTACGCCCTGAAAGAGCATACGACGATTGATGCCTTTGAGATATAGGATACCTTTATAGCGCATTAGGTCTGGACCGAATACTTGCACTATACCGGATAGAAAATCTTCCAGTCTTTCAGGGTCGAAAGGACGGTTAGATCGAAATACAAAAGCGCCGATTTCATCGTTATGCGCTGTGTGCTGGTGTTCGTGCGTATGGCCGCAGGCAGGGCTGCAATCGCCTTCATGCTCGTGATGGTGGTCGTGACTATGTTCTGGCGCCGCATCGGGGTGATCTTTGTCCAGAAAGTCAGGATCCAGATCCAAAATAGCATTCAGATTAAAGCCACTTACTTCGAGTATGGACTGTAAGTCTGTCTCGCCAAAGTTAACCGGCGTAATGGGGGCACGCGGGTTAATCTTGATCAGGCGCTGGCGCAAAGCTTGATAGTCCGCATCGCTTACTAAGTCTTTTTTGGATACCAGCAAGCGATCAGCGAATCCTACTTGTTTTTGAGCTTCTTCTTGCTTATCCAGGGTTGTCATGCCGTGCTTGGCGTCGACGATGGTCACCACAGCATCTAGCCGATAGTAATCGGCGATGTCGTCGTCCATGAAGAAGGTTTGGCACACCGGGCCTGGGTTAGCCATACCTGTGGTTTCGATAATGACGCGCTCGAAGTTGAGCTCCCCATTCTGGCGTCTTGTGCGCAGGCTATTTAACGTACGCATCAGGTCGCCACGTACGGTGCAGCAGACACAGCCATTATTAAGCTCAACGATCTCTTCGTCCAAATCTTGAACTAGTAGGTCGTTGTCGATGCTCTCGGGTCCAAACTCGTTTTCTATGACGGCAATACGCTTACCGTGATATTCGGTCAGGATACGTTTGAGTAGGGTGGTCTTACCTGCTCCTAGGAAGCCGGTCAGGATAGTGACGGGTACCATGGATGTGGCAGTTAAGTCGGCATTCATAATTCGCCTCGCAAAGACGCGGGGAGTTGGCAGTACTTTGAGATAAAGCGACTGCCCACCGCGTGCAAAAACAAGCAGCGATTACATCACAGCCCGGCGGATAGGGCAAATGGCTTTTGATGCAAGCTGGCAACTATTAGTTAGCAGATCGCAAAATATATACTGATTATTTGAAAAACGCTATTTTTTAGTGCTTTTAGTAGGGTTTTCATGGTCTTGGCAGGGGTTGCAGATGGCCCGCAGCTCAATTTCGTGGGTACCCATGGAAAATCCGGCGTCTGCTACGTAGTCGGCTAAAGTATGACTTAGGGCAGGTGCGCTCAGTTCTGCCACGGTACCGCACTCGGTACAGACGACCAGTACATCGTGAGGGTGGCCCCCAGCATCGACGCAGGCGGTCCAGGCATTGACTGCGTCCAGACGATGGATCAGCCCTTCTTCGGTCAGGAAGTCCAAGGCTCGGTAAACCGTAGGTGGCGTGGCACCAGGCAAGGTGCTACGTATCATGTCCAGTAGCTCATAGGCTTTGAGACTACGTTGCGCCTGTAGGAGTATTTCCAGCACTTGCTTACGTATGGCAGTCAGGCGTTTGCCGCGCTCCATGCACAGTTGTTCTGCAGTCGCTAATTGCTGCTCGAGAGCTTGAGGAGTAAGAATATGAACAGGCATAGGACAATTAGCCGTAGCGGCAAAGTTTGTTATGTTATAACATATAAAAAAGCAGCGCAGTACGCTGTACTTATATCTATTATCGCTTATTCATGTCCTGTCCTCAATTTCCCCCGCCACGTTCCCGTTCATACCGCGGCACTTGGCTGTTACGTTCGGCTAGCATGCGACTAATTTGTGCCCTGCTTATTTCAGCACTGCTCTGGGTACTGACAGCGTGCGCGCTGGGCTGGATTCGCTTATGAGTACGGCATTAATTAGCTTGGACCAAGTGTTTTTAGGCTGGCGCGACAAAATTGCCTTACGCAATATTAGTGGTGAGTTTATACAAGGGTCACTGACGGCTGTGGTGGGGCCTAACGGGGCAGGAAAATCGACCTTGCTTAAAGGTATTACCGGCCAGATTAATCCCTTGCGGGGCACCTTGCAGTTAGCACAATCGCTTGAAAGTCGTATGGCGCTACTGCCTCAAATGGGCGATATAGATAAAAGCTTCCCTATTTCCGTGTATGACATGGTCGCGATGGGAGCTTGGCGTCGCGTGGGAGCATTAGGCGGCTTTTCAGCCCGTGAGCACGAGGCGATTCATCACGCATTGGAGCAAGTTGGACTGAGTGATTTTGCGCAGCGTTCCATTGGCACTTTGTCGGGCGGACAGTTGCAGCGTGCTTTATTTGCTCGCTTAATTTTGCAGCATGCGGATGTACTGTTACTGGATGAGCCTTTTGCGGCCGTAGACAGGGCCACCACAGAGGATTTGATGGGTTTGATTTGCGACTGGCATGCTCAAGGGCATACGGTATTAACCGTCTTGCACGACCTGGATTTGGTGCGCGAGTTTTTTCCACAAACCTTGTTGCTGGCCGGTCAAATTGTTGCCTGGGGGCCTACGGCTGATGTGCTCACTACAGAAAACTTGCACATGGCTCGTCATTTGTGTGCCGGGGATTATCTATGAGTGAGCTTTGGGCTTGGTTGTTTGGTCCTTTCCAGGACTATAGCTTTATGTTGCGAGCATTGGCGGGCTCTTTCGCCCTAGCCGCTGCAGCAGGGCCTTTAGGCGTGTTTTTGGTGTTGCGACGCCTTAGCTTGATGGGTGATGCGATGGCTCATGCCATTTTGCCAGGTGTGGCAGTGGGGTTCTTAACGGCTGGTTTGTCCTTGGGGGC